>NZ_AUDN01000020.1 GCF_000425485.1 Flavobacterium tegetincola DSM 22377
AAGGTGTTTTGGAACGTTTTTGGAGCGTATACAAGTATTCTTGGACTTGCTCTACATCCAATTCGGTTGGGATTTTACCAAAGTGCAATGCTATTGATGCAACATGTTGGGCATAATTCCTGTAGGTACTGTCGCTCCTGCCTAAAATGGACATCGCTCGTTCAAATCGGTGAAGTAATTCTGCAAATTCAGGAACTTGAGCAACGGCTCGACTCAGAATTGTGTTGGATCCAACTAACTCATCTGCTTTTTTTTGTCATTGTAATTAATTTTTAATTAGTTTTACAAAGGACTAACATTTTCAGGTAATACGCTACCGAAGGTTTAGTTCAACACGTGCACTAGACAAGTCGCAGACTTTAATTTCTTGTACAAGCGCCATCATTCTTCCGTGCAGCGTGCCGTCAATACTGTGCAATAAATACTCTTGCAAAGACAAGCGAAGCAATTTTTTAACACGAGAAGCGGCGCCAAATTCGCTGCCATTCTCGCGCACGCGTACCATCGAAGTCTTACTTTTTATCGCTTTTCCATTGAAACCGCCACCACTTTTTCGCGCCACAGCAACACCTTTTCGCATATAAAAATTGATACCGCCCAAAGTGCCTTCCAACTGAATGATTCCTTTTTGCTTTGCCATACTTGTCGAATTTTATTACAGGAACTAAGTTACTACTAAATAGTGATGTAAGATACTTTTATAGCGTATATATAGCGTCTTTATAACATGTGTGGAATGTTAATGCTTAATAGCAACTACTCAATAGCATACCAGATGTCAACCTGAAATTCTTTAACGTTCCTTAAACAACTGTTTGTTTCCACACTTCGTATTTTTGCAAAAGGAACTGCAGAACCACTGCGGCAGTGTCAAGCGATAGCAACCTGAAAATCGTCCGATAGAATGGTGTTCTGACCAAATCCCAAACGTTGTTTAATTAAAATTTACAAACAAAAATGAATTCAAGTACTAAAAATATCCTTTCGCCTTTTACTTTTCCTGTTTCAGGTATTGAAATAACGAGTCGCATTGTAATGGCTCCAATGACCACCTATTCCGGAAACGACGACGGGACAACCAACGATGCAGAAATTGAGTATTACCGCGAACGCAACCAGACGGCTGGATTATTACTTACCGCTTGTGCGTACGTAACTAAACAAGGAAAAGCATTTCACGGCCAGATCGGAGTAGATACGGATGTAATGATTCCTAGTTTACAACGAATCGCAACGACTTTAAAAGAAAACGGCAACAAAGCCGTACTCCAAATCCACCACGGAGGACGAATGTCGGCTCCCGAAGAATTGGCGGACGGCCAATCCATCAGTGCTAGTGCGGTTGCTGCAGAACGCGAAGACGCTCAAGTACCAAGAGAAATGACATCGACTGAAATTGAGGAAACAATTGCCGCTTATGGAGAAGCCACGCGTCGTGCAATCGCGGCCGGTTTTGACGGTGTGGAAATCCACGGTGCGAATACCTATTTAATTCAGCAATTCTTTTCGCCGCATTCCAACCTTAGAACCGACAAATGGGGTGGAAGCTTACAAAACCGAATGAATTTCCCACTAGCGGTAACAGATGCTGTTTTAAAAGCAGCAGCACTTGCGCCACGACCATTTTTGGTGGGGTACCGTATTTCGCCAGAAGAAGCGGAAAATCCAGGCATTACAATCAAGGATACACTGCAATTGGTGGAAGCGCTTGCAATGAAAAAACTAGATTATCTGCATGTTTCGGTAATGGATTTCTGGGGAGGTTCAATACGGGACACGACTGATGCAACGCCTAGAACACAGCTTATCGCAGCGCAAGTGGGTGCCAAACTTCCGGTGATTGGTGTTGGAAATATCCACACACCAGAAGAAGTAACCCGCGTTTTGCATACTGGAATTCCTTTAGTTGCAATGGCAAGAGAATTGTTGATGGACCCAAAATGGTTAATAAAAGTAGAAAACAATACAACGGATCAGATAAAAACCGAATTGGATCTCAACGACCAATCGGCACTTAAAATTCCAGATCCACTTTGGGAGCGACTCATTTCCAACGGAGATTGGATGCCAATTAAAAAATAATGCAGTAATTCCTGTCTCATTCATGCGACCTTTCATGTTTCTAAGATCGGTACCGCAGTGCCATGCATTGTAATGGTGTATCATTTTAAAAATTTTGCAGTTTCGCATCAATTTTTAAAATGAAAATACAGTGTTATTTTGCGTATTTTTAACGCAGGCTCACGTCTCTTTTTGCAACAAAAAACAGCACTAATTTTTGTGAACAGTACACATAAATAATCCATACGGTCAGTCACTTACTTCTGGCCGTATGTTTTTAGTTTTGAAAATCATATGAGAATAATTTGAAGTGAAGTGGAGCAACTGTTGACGCAAACGCTCATCCATTTCATTTTTTCTTTGTCAAATTATTTTAGCTTTTGCATTTGCAACTTTCGTATGATTTGTAACACTTCAATAAATCTTTAAGTAAAGTATTGGATACGAACATGTTAATTTTTGAAAACCAATATTTTAGAGTTGCACTATTTCACGGCACCGTTTATAATTCCGGATGGATTACATTTATACCACAACCTAGTAGAACGGGAAAAAACTTTCAAAAAGGAGGTTCTCTATTTTTCACGCTTTACATTTATTTGATGATCTCCATATAGTTTTCAAACTTGTAAGATCTATTAGAAATTACATACAATTTAACGGGCTAAATTTCGTAAATTCGTGAAACGGTACTGTCTAAATATTTTTTACAGATTACTGACCTTTTTGCAACATAATTTTAGCCTACATATTTAAAGTTATCCTTGTGAAATTTCTACAGGAATTGTTTTAAAATAGTCTTCACTACCAAAGAAACAAGCGTCAAATTAGACACTTTTCTACAAAATCGAATTATAAACACAAAATAAATACTACAAGATGAACTACAAAAATATTACAGTCGCAGGAAGTGGCGTTTTGGGATTTCAAATTGCCTTCCAAACCGCTTTTCATGGTTTTCAAGTCACAGTTTATGATATTAATGACGCCGCTTTAGAACGTGCCAAAGCTAAATTTGACGGTCTGAGCAAGGAATTTACCAAAGATTTGAATGCGACACCAGAACAATTAAAGCAAACATTTGATAATTTAACTTATTCGTCAGATTTAGCGGAAGCGGTAAAAAATGCCGACTTACTGATTGAATCGGTGCCTGAAAATCCAACGATCAAAATTGGCTTTTACGAAAAACTAGCAAAGGTCGCTCCTGCAAAAACGGTATTTGTAACCAATTCTTCTACCATGTTGCCTAGTGAATTTGCAGACGCAACGGGAAGACCTTCGCAATTTCTTGCATTGCACTTTGCCAACAGTATTTGGAAACACAATACCGCAGAAATTATGGGACATCCCGGGACCGACCCAAAAGTTTTTGAGGATATTGTTGCGTTCTCCAAAGCTATTGGAATGCTGGCTTTGCCTCTAAAAAAGGAACAACCGGGTTACATCATCAACTCAATGTTGGTGCCTTTCTTTTATTCCGCTACGGATTTACTATTAAGCGAAGTGGCCGATGCGCACACAATTGATAAAACATGGATGAAAGCAACCGGCGCTCCTGCAGGTCCATTTGGAATGGTAGACGTCGTTGGGATTACTACTTTATACAATGTTATAAAAATGAATGCCGAAAAAACAAAGGACCCAATTAGAATCAAAACGGTAGCCTTTTTAAAGGAAAACTTTATAGATACCAATAAACTCGGCGTTGCCACCGGTGAAGGATTTTATCAGTATCCAAATCCTGCCTACAAAGAGGAAGCATTTTTGAAATAATAGAAGAAACAAATACGGTCAAACTGCAAAGTGTTGACCGTATTTGTTTCCTTATATGGTTAAGCAGCTGGTGTTGAGGTTGCAATGCTTAACTGATTTTTTAATGAAGTAGTAAAGCATTAAAATGAATTGCCGCTTTACTTTTTATAAATTTACGTAAGAATTATAAATTGCTATTTGTTATGCAAATAAAATTACTTTCAACAAGCCGACTTTTTCTCTTCTTTTCGTTCTTTACGACTTCGGTGGTATGTTCCCAACAATTAGACCCCGAATTAAAAAAATTGATTACAAAAGGTTTGGAAAAAAGCCATAATGTGCAAATTAAAAATTTTGACGCTGCTCAAGCGCGAATCGACCAGACCAAAGCGAAATCGGTATTCCTTCCCAAAGTAACGTTCAACGGAAGTTACACCCGACTGGACGACGACATCACCTTTGACGACAATACTCAAAATCTTTTATTGGCAACCCAGAAGCTATTGATTAAAGAAGCCACCGGTATACCGTTTAACAGTGCTTTTCCAGATGGATTTCCGCTAGAAGCTGTTCCCAATTTGCAGAACAAAGACATTTTAAAATCATCTGTTGATGTGGACTGGGTTTTATTCACGGGACTGGAAGCACGTAATGCATTCAAAGCAAGTAAATCCAAAGAGGCATCGTTGCAGTATTTGGCTTTGGCCGAAAAGGATAAAATTGCACTGAATATTATTGAAACTTACGACAAACTGGCTTTAGTATATGCATCAAAAAAAGTACTGACGACTTCTGAAAACTATCTAAAAGAGCAAGAGTTTTATGTCAAAAAAGCAATTGAAAACGGATTGGCAACACCTATTGGTCGTAAGAAAATAGAATTGGCACAATTGCAACTCGCAGGTAAAATGTTAGAATTCAATCAGAACAAACAGTTGCTTATTGAAGTCTTGCACCAACTTACCAATGAAAGTAAAGAAACGCTGATGCTGCTTGAACCAACTTTGCAACCCTTCGCTATTGAAGGTTCTGGCAAAACAGAGAAAAGAAATGAAATTAAAGCATTGGAGGAAGCTGAAAAGGCAACGTTATTTAAGTCCAAGATGGAAAAAAGCAGTTTCATTCCCAAATTAGCACTAAAAGGACATTATGAATTTCTAGAAAACGATTTATCGTTGTTTGACCCCAGATGGTACATTGGTGTCGGCATCAAGTGGAATGTTTTTGATGCAAACGAATCGCGGCTGAAAAGCCAACAGTCGTTGATTGAAGGCCAGAAATACCGCCAACAAGTAGAAGAAGCAGATGAAATGATTGCTTTAAGCGTGGTCAAAGCCCAATTGGAATACGAAGCAGCGTTACAAAATACGGACATGATTCAAAAAGAAATTGAGTTAGCAGAAGAAACCTACGAAATGGTAGACAAGCAATACCGCAATGCATTGACGTCAATAAAAGAAGTTTTAGATGCGTTAAATGAAGTGGAAAAAGCCCACTTTAAATTGCAGCAATCTTATTTTGAGCAAAGAAGAGCGGTTGCCAATCTTCTTTTTGCAAAAGGAGTTCTCGCGTATTAATCACCTGAAAAAAGTTTAAAAATGAAAGCTATTCTAAAAATAATTCCTTTGACCATCCTAATAGGACTTGCAACTTCATGTGGAAAAGAAACCATAACAGGTTATCAGGGAAAAGTAAAGTTTGAAACCATTGCCGTAAGTAGCAAACTTGCCGGTAGAGTTAGTAAATTGTACGTAAAAGAAGGCCAAACCGTTCAAAAAGGAGATACGCTTGCTTTTATAGATATTCCCGAAGTCAACGCGAAAATGATGCAGGCGGAAGGGGCAATTACTTCGGCTCAAGGCCAATTGAATATGGCGAGTAAAGGTGCCACGGCAGAACAGTTGAGTCAAATTGACGGTCAGATTGACGCCGGAAAAGCCCAATTGAATTTTGCGCAAGAATCCTTCAACCGACTGAATGCAATGTACAAAGATTCACTCGTTAGTTTACAGCAATTGGACGAAGTAAAAATGAAACTGGAAATGGCAAAAGCACAAGTTTCCTCATTGAATGCCAAAAGAAAAGAAATAGGTTCAAGTGCTCGAAGCGAACAACTAGACCAGGCCAAGGGACAATTGAACCGTGCCGTTGGGGCAAAAGAGGAAGTGCTTTCTGCGGAAAGTGAAAAGTATTTGATTGCTCCAGCTGACATGACCATCGAAACAATCTCCTTGCATGTGGGCGAACTTTTAACGCCAGGTTTCACACTCTTCAATGGGTATGAAAAAAACAGCATGTACTTTAGATTTACCATTCCCGAATCAAAAATATATGATTTTAAGGTAGGGAATAAGGTTACGTTGGTCAATCCATATACCAAAACAGAAACGGCAGGCGAAGTAGTAGTCATCAAGCAAATTGCAGCGTATGCCGATGTAACAAGCACTGCTCCTTTGTATGATTTATCAGAATCCATTTATGAATTAAAGATACTTCCTACGTCAAAAATAACCGACCAGTCGTTCTTTCTAAACGCCACTATTCTTCTAAAATAATAACAGTATGAATGATTTTATCAGATTAGTCCGGGTCGAATTTTCACGCATTTTTTCCAATAATGTCTTGCTTGCCATCTTTATTGGAGCGCCTATTTTTTATGGAATCATATTTGGATATGTGTACCAACAAGGAAAAGTGGTTGATTTGCCTATTGTGATTGTGGACCAAGACCGCAGCCCGACTTCTGATAAAATCATTGACGCGTTTTCAGACAATGAAGTCTTGTATGTAAGCGATATTCGATATTCGCCGGGAAATATCCTAGCAGATATGCCTGTAAAAGAATATGCCGCGGTAATCACCGTACCTTCTAATTTTGAAGCAGATATCTTCCAAAAACGGCATCCCGAAATACGCGTTGATTTGAATATGGCCAATATCGTAAACGCCAACACAGCGAGTAAAGGGATTCAATCAGTACTGATGACCCTAAATGCTGGTATTGAAATCGAAGGATTAAAAAAATCAGGTATTCCTGCTGTAAAAGCCGCCGCTACTTACGAAAGTTTTAAGATTAATTTCAATAAACTCTATAATTCTAGTGGCAACTATGTTACTTTTATGCTACCGGGAATGCTTGCGGCAATCATGCAGCAAATTATCTTTCTAGCCATGGCACTGGTTTTTGCCCGAGATTTTGAAGACAATTATTTTGGCAGTTTGGTGCAGGAAAGCAAACTTTCATTATACCATATTGCTGTAAAAGCGACGCCGTTTTTCATCATGATTCCAATCATGTGGGGGATTGTAAGTAGTTTTATTCCCTATTTTAAAATTGAAGCAGACGTATTCAATTTCCCCATGCTGCTTTTGGTGTTCCTGTTGACTTTGGCATCAATGTGTATTGGAATGCTGTTTTCGTTGGCCATTCCAAGCCAGTTGAAAGCAACGGAACTTTTGATGGTCATTTCAACTCCCGCATTTGTACTAAGCGGATTTACATGGCCCACATCAGCGTTTCCAAGTGCAATTGCGAATGTGGCCCAATTTATTCCGCTGACGCAATTTTTAAGTGGATTCAGAAAAATTGCTTTTTACGGCGGTAATGTGGCTTCCATAATGCCCGAAATCAATAAATTATTGCTGATTATTGCGATAACTTTTATCGCGATGGTAACTTTACTACAATTTAAAATAAATAAACATACCAAGAAGTTGCAAGTAGTGGAAGAACCAATAGAGGAGCAGCAACGCTAAATAAAAAGATAATGGACACCTTGCAACTTGATGTATTTCAGTTTCAAAAGTGTACCACAAAGTCACGCATTTCCCGATGTTAAAGTTAGGTTACTTTTTTAAAATCGTTTTTATTGTAGCATTTATCGTATATATTTGAAAAATCAATAGCGACAAACAGATAATTTTTCTAAAGCTGAAGGGCATGAAAAATGATTAATTTTAATTTACAAAGCATCCATAAATGAGAATCTATTTACTACTTGGCATCGTATCCACATTTACTATCCTTTCTTGTAAAGAAAACCCATCAGAAAAAGCGACGGAATCGGTTGTTACTGTAACGGAAGAAGCTGCGCCAACTTTTCAAAATAAAGCGCATCAATTGGTATACGATATGACTCAGAAAGTAGGAGATTACATGCAACTTAGGGATAAGAAAGATGTGGTGTATACTTACTCTTATAAAACGCCGGATGGTATGGAAGATGTAGTAAAAGAACAATACCTCTTTGACGGAGAATTATCATATGGTGCTTATCAAAAACACGAGCGAACGCTGACTCAATATCCTGGACTTATAGAGCAAGGTTACGATGGAACTACCTATTGGCTAAAGCATGAAGGCGTAGCTATTACAGATGCTGAAGCTTTGAAAAAAGTGGCCTTTAATCGTCCGACCAATTTTTATTGGTTTACAATGATGCAGAAATTGACGGACCCCGGACTACAATACGAATATATAAAAGAACAAAAAATAGGTGATGCTACGTACGATGTGGTCAAAGTGAGTTTTGAAGCAAAGGACAACAAGCCTACAGATATTTACCAATTGTACATCAATAAAAAGACCCAGTTAGTGGACCAGTTTCTTTTTACCGTTATGGATTTCGGAAAGGCTGACCCATTATTGATGGAGCTAGAATACGAGAATATCGAAGGGTTGTTATTGCCTACAAAACGCAGATACAAAGCCTCCAACTGGGATGCAATGGTAACTGCTGAGCCTTGGATAGTAGTAAATTGGTCCAATGTGAAATTTAATAACGGATTACAAAAAGCAGATTTTATGCAATAAATGGTTGATGCAATTTGAGCATTTGGCTTGTATCGTTAAATACATTTTAGCGCAGACTAGACTATGAATTGCTCAATTGTTTTTAAAATTGACAGCAAGATTAATCGAAATTCGCAATTAAGAAGAACAGTTATTAGCTGCAGTGTTAATACTTGTATTTTGAAATAAAAGACCCGCTTTTTAGTAGAGTTTTGCTTACAAAATAGTTATCTCTAATTCAGATTTTATAGTGGAAGATTGTATTTTACTAAATTCCGCATTGCTTACTTGCGCATCTGTATAGAAATGTCCTTTTAAAAATGCACTGAATACTCTTCAGTTAAAGGAAACAGTTTACAAGTGTCAAATATCAATCAATGGAATTACAACACTATTTTTCTGTGAAATTGACCATCAATTCTAGTTTGAACAAATTAAATTTCTTACATTTAAAGATAGAAGTCGCTGCTGTAGTAGAGGTGGATTCGTGTACGTTTGTAGTACAGATAATTAGGTCCATTACCGAATACATTGCAATCTTACAGAAGCATTAAATATATTTAAATGAAAAATAATCTCGGAACTATTTCACTAATTATCGCCTTTTCGGGATTGGTGTTGCTTGAAATACTGTTGCATTTTCAATTTTTAGTACATCCAGGTTGGAACATTGCACGAGCTGGTTTTGAAGCGGCAACCATTGGTGGTGTAGCCGACTGGTTTGCAGTTCGGGCATTATTCCATGAAATTAAAATCCCATATATCAGAAAGCATACCAATATTATTGTCAAGAACAGAACTAAATTGACCGAAGGTATTGTGGATTTGGTAACCAATAAATGGCTTTCTCCCGAAGTAATAACGGAAAAATTAAGTGAAGTAGACGTGGCTTCGGCCATTTTAGAATTTTTGCAAAACCCAAACAGTCAGCAAAAAACGGTAAGTTTTATTCGTGAAATGGCGTTGAAATTGACTGCAGAAATGGACAGTCCCGAATTTGTAAATGCCGTTCAAAAAATAATCAACAAACAAATTGCAGCCATTGATTTGGCACCTACTATGGGCGCTTTTTTGGAAAAATCAATTCACAATGGCGACCATAACAAGTTGTGGGAATTGGTCATTGAAGCCAGCGAAAAATCATTGAATAACGTAGAAAGCAAGGAATTAATTCTCTCAAAATTAGAAGAAGCCATTCAAGAATACGGTGAAGAAGGTTTCTTTAAGAAAGCAACTTTATTTCTGGCAAAGAAAACCGGTGGCATCGATCTTGATAAAATTACCGCTGAACTACTGTTTAAAACAAGCGAATTATTAACCGAAGCCAAAGAAAATCCACAACATCCGATCCGAATTAAATTTGACACTTGGATGCTTGAATTTGCACAAAAATTATCGGAAGGCGACGAAAGTGCCATCAGCATCATTGACACACTCAAACTAAAATTGATTGCTTACTTGGAGACCGAAAATACGCTGGCACACTTGATGTCCAATTGGAAAAAGTCCATTTCCAAACAACTGGAAAATAATGAAACCGGTTTAATGCAGTTTTTAATAACCCATTTAAACCGCATGATAATAGACTTGCAACAAGACAAGGAAGCGCAAGATAAGATCAACCATTGGATTACCGAATCGGTTTCAGAACTGCTGACAAAATTTCATGGCGAGATTGGAAATATGGTGCGTACGAGTTTAATCAAACTGGATAATGAAGAACTAGTTGCTCAAATTGAAGGCAAAGTGGGTAGCGATTTGCAATACATCCGACTCAATGGTGCCGTGGTTGGCGGATTAGTTGGGATCATAATTGCTTCTATAAAATTACTGCTGAATTAAAAGGCCGAAATCAAAAAGTATAAGGTATTCTGAAATAGATTGTAATTTCATTCAAACTGTAGTAAGTTGGCAGTCTCAAAATGCACTAAAATTGCCAGCAATGAAAAAAGTATCTGTTCTGTTCTTATTTTTTACATTCGCAGTGCTGCAAGCGCAAGTGGTATTTGAAACAGCGCTGGAAACTGCTTTTCAAAAACGCAACAGCAAAACAAACCCGTATTCATTGAATATTTTAATTCAGATTGTTCGGTATGCAAGCGTTTGGGGAAATTGCTTCGCGAAGATAGCGAAGTGAGCGAATACTACAATGCGAATTACATTAGTTATGCGATGAACACCTATAACGAATTGCCTGCGCAGGAGCACGCTTTTTTGAAGAATGCGCATCTTAATTTTAACAGTGTTCCGGTGTTATTGTACTTCGACAAAGATAAAAAGTTCTTGCATTATAGTACTCCAGAAATCAATGCCGAATTTATAATTTCGGAAGGGAAAAAAGCGTTATTTCCAGCCTTTAACGCTGCAGGCTTAAAGTCGAAATACGAGGCAGGAGATCGAACCGTTCGTACACTGTACGCGTTCAGTAGTTTTTTGGTCATCCAAGAAAATACGCAACTTCTTAATAAAGTGACCCAAGAATTATACGACTCTTTTCGTAAAGGAGAATTGCCAACCAAGAAAAGTTACATCATCTTGAAAAACGTGGTACAATCTTCAGATAATGGGTTTTTTCAATATTGGATCAACAATTTGAGTGGGTTAACTGGTTTTGAAAGCGGAATTAAATCGGGTACAGAATTCAGTTATTTGCAAACCATTGTTTTAAAAGAGGTAAGCGATCCAAATAGTAAAAACTGGGACGAGGCAAAGAAAAATAAATACAAAGAGTACATTGTCAAGTTGAAAATGTCTGAAAATCCTGATGTGTTTTTTGAAATTCTTTAAGGAAAGAATTCAACCTTCAGTATGATGTAATTCTATCAAATTCATGCGGTACTAAAACACTTTATAGTAGGAAATCGATGCAATACAAGTTCATCAGTTGGAAAAATGGATGGGTACCTTATAAGTTATTTCAGAAAAGGTATAAGACAGTCACAGGGTGATTGTTATTATATTGCAGTTGGTAGAAATAGTTGTAAATAGGTCTAATTAGAAGCTTTTTCACAACTATTTTCACACTAAAAAAGTTTAAAAAACACCTGACCGAATACAATTATGAAAAAGATATTACTGAAGTTTAGCGCTATTTTATTAGTCGCTGTGACTTCTTGCAAAGATAAAACAACAGACGGCGCTGCGAAAGTAGACAAGGAAAATACCAAAGTTGTGCTTCCCGAAAGAGTGGAACCTAAAGATCCGACTTTTGTAATGGCGTTTACTAAGGATTGGCTCGCGGCAAATAAGGACGATTCACAGAAAATGAACTTAGTGTTAGCTGCCAACCGTACGGACGCTAAAAATATTACTACGATGGATTCTATTATAATTCCAAAGGATTTTTCGGGTGATATTGCTTACTATATGCCGTTTCCGCTTGAAGTGAAAGCATTGCAAAGTGTAGATAAAATTATATTTTTCTCCTATCCATCGCAGACTTTTGCAACGTATGAAAAGGGTGCATTGATCCACACTGGGCCAACCAATATGGGAAGCAAGAAACATAAAACGCCAACGGGACTGTTTTTCAGCAACTGGAAAGCAGAAGAAACCATCAGCACGTTTGACGACGAATGGAAATTAAAGTGGAATTTTAATGTCGAAAATTTAGAAGGAGTGGGATGGCATGAATATTCGTTACCTGGATACCCAGCTTCACACTCGTGCATGAGATTGCAGGAAAAAGATGCAAAAATACTGTACGATTGGGCAGATCAATGGGTATTGGCTGATGCAGAAACCGTAAAGGTGAAGGGAACGCCCACTGTAATATTTGGTTCGTATGATTTTGAGGCTCCAAAACCTTGGCTCAAATTAGTTGAGGATCCAAAAGCTTTGACCATTACAGCAGAAGAACTGGAAGAAGTAGTTTCACCCTTCCTGACTGAAATTAAAGCGGCTCAGACCAATAGAAAAGCACAAAAAGAAGTCGCAACTAATAAATAATGTTCTACCTAACAAGAAGCCTTTCAGTTGAGAGGCTTTTTTTTTAAGTTACCTTTTGTTCAGGATTGTGTAAGTAAATTGTATACCTTAGAGCTCTTTTTAATAGAATAACTACTCCAAAAGCATTTTTAAAAATGTCTGAAATAATAGAGGACCGTCAGATTTTTTCACTTTTAGAAGTCGCCAAGAGTGTTCAGAAAACCATAACTGAACGCTATACATCGGCCTTTTGGATCAAAGCTGAATTAAACAAGCTGAATTATTACAGTCATTCAGGACATTGTTATCCTGAATTGGTAGAGAAAAGAGACGGAAAGGTAATTGCACAAATCAAGTCCATCTTGTGGCGAGACGATTTCTATAAGGTCAATCAAAATTTTTTGAAGGTGCTTCAAGAACCTTTGAAAGAAGGAATTAAAATTTTGTTTTTGGCTAAAATCAGTTTTGATGCAACCTATGGACTATCCTTACAAATTATAGATATCGATCCCAGCTTTACGTTAGGCGATTTGAATCGTGAAAAACAGGAAACGATTGACAGGCTAAAATTAGAAGGGATTTTCGAGTTAAATAAAACAAGAAAAATGCCTTTGTTGTGCAAGCGCATTGCCATAATTTCCGTTGAAACGAGTAAAGGATATGCTGATTTTTTAACTATTTTGGACCATAATGAATGGAATTATAACTTCTTTCATTTACTTTTTCCTTCCATTTTGCAAGGTGAAAAGGCGGTTGCTGGAATTTCTGCACAATTGAAGCGCATTGAGAAGGTCTTACCTCACTTTGATGCGGTAGTAATTATTCGAGGCGGCGGTGCAGATATAGGATTGTCGTGTTTTAATAATTATCAGTTGGCGAAAGCCATAGCTACGTTTCCAATTCCCGTTTTAACAGGTATTGGTCACGCGACAAATCTGACGGTGAGTGAAATGGTTTCGTATCAAAATGCAATTACTCCTTCAAAAATAGCGGAGTTTTTAATTCAGAAATTCCATCATTTTTCGGAACCACTAAAGAGAGCACGGCAAACTATTGTGGATAAAGCAAAATATTTGATTATTTTGGAACGATCCAAATTGCAATCTGAGCTTAAAATGCTTCGTGCGGTAGCGCAAAATAAAGTCGTTCAAAATCAGCAAGCAATTTTGGTTTTCAAAAATCAGATATTGTTGCAGAGTGATGTGCTTCTTAAAGCAAATAATCAAAAGTTGGATTCCATCCAAGAAAAAATTATAACAACGGCCCAATTTCGTATTGCAGAAAACACGCAAATTTTGAAGCAAGCAACTCTAAAATTAGAAGTGGCAACCCAATTAAAAATAGAAAAAGAGCGTTTGTACCTAGCCAATTTTACACAAACAATGCTGTTGTTGGATCCTTTAAATATCTTGAAAAGAGGGTACAGCATCACGAGACTCAATGGAAAAATCATAAGCAATGTTGCAGGTTTAGAGGAAGGCGCTCGTATTGAAACGCAATTGCAACAAGGCACACTAATAAGTACTGTAAATACAAGTAAAAATGACTGAAACACCCAATTACACAGCAGCTTTTGAGGAACTGAAATCCATCGTTTCTGAAATGGAAAGTGGTGCAATTTCCATAGACGAATTGTCGGACAAATTAAAGCGGGCTACAGAATTAATTAAAATTTGCAACGCAAAATTGACAGCAACTGAAGGCGATGTAAAAACGATCTTGAAGGAATTGGAACAATAAGATTTTAAGGAATTAGAATTATCTTTAAAATCCGCGACTGGTGTGAAAATGAATCAACCTTGTAGCCAGTGTAAAATTACACAAGTTGCATGATACACATTTAGGAAGGTTTTGAGCTTAAAAATAGGTAGAAAATTAGTAGTACTTTTTTGTTTATTTCTTTAGTGCAATCAAATCGTTTTCTACTGTACATAGCATTGGATATGCTCACGGTATTTGGGGATTTTTAGTAAAGGATCATGCGATTTATACTTGACATGTTATCGCATACATCAAGCAAGATGTTTGCCGAGATGAAAGTGTATCGGTCTGTTTAAAATAGTTGGATGCAATACATAAAATCCATGAACAGAGTCAAGTAGTGCAAAAAAAATAGGGCTTGCTTTAATTAAAAAGCAAAACCCTATTTCACAACAATAAATAACCAACTTTATTTTATGGACGGGAGTTTATTTCCAACCACCTCCAAGTGATTTGTACAGGTTCACATGTGCCAAAAGTTGTTCTTTTTTAGTTTCAACCAATTCTAATTTGGACTCTAATGCATCGCGTTGCGTTAGTAATACCTCCATATAATCAGCTCGAGCCGACAGGAATAGTTTATTGGTAATGGCAATAGAATTGGTTAGCGCTTCCACTTGCTTTTCCTTCTGGTCGTAGCTCTTAGCTAGATTTGCAATTTTAGACATGCCATTCAAAACTTCGATATGTGCGTTTAAGATGGTTTTTTCATAGTCGAAAATAGCTTGCAATTGTTTGTCATTTGCATTGTAATAGGTCGCTTTAATAGCGTTTCTGTTAATTAACGGTGCTACCATATCGCCGGCTAAACCATACATTACAGAAGCAGGAGTCTCTGTAATGTATTTTAAATTAAAGGATTCTAAACCTAATCCTGCTTTAAGTGTAAAATTGGGATAGAAATTAGCGCGAGCTGACTTGGTATCTAATTTACGGGCTTGCAATTCAAATTCCGCTTGTCTGATGTCTGGACGATTTGCCAATAACTGTGAAGGAATACCCACATTGATGTCATCGATTTTCTTTTCGATGAAAGTATCGGAATTGCGAACGATGGGTTGCGGCATTCTACCTAATAGAAAATTGAGTTGGTTTTGCACCTCCACAATTTCCTGTTCAACAGCATACAATTCGCCCGTATTTTTATATACTTCTGCTTCTAAACGTTGTACACCTAATTCAGTAGCTTTTGCAGCTTCTTTTTGCAAGCGAATCGTTCGTAAACCGGTATTTTGAAGCTCTAAATTTTGTTTTAAGATAGAAAGTTTACTGTCTAACGCTTGAAGTTCGTAATACGAATTGGCAATTTCAGCAATCAAGTTGGTAACCATAAAGTTTTTTCCTTCCACAGAAGAAAGGTATTCCATGGCGGCTGCTTTCTTAGCATTTCGTAATTTTTTCCAAACATCTAATTCCCAAGTTGCAAATGCACCTACTTTGTAATTCGTCAAAGGTTCTGGAAATTCTTTTCCGTCTTTGATTTCAGTAGTAGCATCGTTGGCACCTTGGCTGGTGTATCTTCCCACTTTTTCAACTTCACCTGCCGCTTGAATGCCTAGAAAAGGAAGGTATTCACCCTTTCTGGTTTTTATTTCATTTCGCGCTATGTCTACTTGTTGCAACATGATGTTTAGCTCTTGGTTGCGTACCAATGCAGAGTCAATTAAAGTAGTGAGGTCCTCATCGTTAAAGAAGGATTTCCATTGAATTAATGCAGTGCTTGTTGTATCGTTTGTTGTAGCATTTGAAAACGTATCGGGTAAATCTGTTTTTTCACTTCGAATAGTCCGTGTTGGAACACAACTTTGTAATACGGAAACCGCAAGCAACACTGCAAGTGCAGACTGCGGTATTTTATAATTGAAAATCGGTTTAATCATTTTCATTTTTTTTCAGTAATTGTTTAATTTGTTTGTTCATTGCTTTAAGTTTGGCTTTTAACGAACCTTCTCCATCACTTTTTCGCATCAGTTCTTCTGAAACGGGTTCAAATTTTTCATCTTTGATTAAGCTTTTACCTTCAGACATTTTTGCAAATACATAATAGAGTCCTGGAATGAGGATGACACCAAATAAAGTTCCTATCAACATACCTCCAAGTGCCGAACCACCAATAGTACGGTTACCAATAGCACCTGCTCCAGTAGCCATAACCAGCGGAATTAATCCTGCAATAAAAGCAAAAGAAGTCATCAAAATAGGACGGAAACGCATTTTAGCACCTTCAATAGCGGCTTCTAAAATTGTGGCGCCTTGATTTTGTTTTTGAACGGCGACTTCCACAATAAGAACGGCATTTTTACCTAAAAGTCCGACGAGCATAATGACACCAATTTGGGCATACACATCATTTGACAGTCCCATGAGTTGCAAAAGCAAGAAGGAACCAAAAACGCCCACAGGTAAAGAAAGTAGTACTGCAAACGGAAGTAAAAAACTTTCGTATTGAGCAGCAAGTACGAAGTAAACAAAGATAAGTACGATTCCAAAAACATATAACGCATCGTTACCTCGGTTGGCTTCATCATACGATAAACCTTCCCATGCAATGTCATAACCATGAGGTAATTTCTCTTTGGCGACTTCTTTAATCGCTTCAATCGCATCGGCACTTGTAAAACCTTTAGCAGGAAGTCCACGGATAGAAGCCGAATTGTACAAATTGTACCGCGTAATTTCATTAGGACCTAAGGTTTTTTCCATGGTCATGAAAGAAGAATACGGAACCATTTCTCCAGCTTCATTTTTCACAAATAATTGTTCTAAATCAGAAGGGAGTTTGCGGTATTCTGGAGCGGCTTGGGTATATACTTTAAAGAAATAACCATATTTAATGTACCCTTGTTCATAGGTACTACCAATTAAAATATTTAAATTTTCCATGGCACTTCCAATAGAAACGCCTTTTTGCATGGCGGCTTTATTGTCAATATCTAATTTGTACTGCGGATAATTGGCAGAATAAAAAGTAAAAACACCAGAAAGTTCTTTTCTTTTGGCTAGCTCGGCAAGGAAATCATTGTTGATTTTATCAAACTCGTGGTAATCTGTTCCGTTGGTTTTATCTAACAAACGCAATGAGAAACCACCAGATGAACCAAAACCAGGTACTGCAGGTGGTTCGAAATATTCAATTACAGCTCCTAAGTCTTTGGATTTTTCTTCCAATTCTTCCATGATTTCATGAACCGTATGTTTTCTATCGGACCATGATTTTAAGTTAATCAAACAAGTACCTGCATTAGAACCACGTCCTTCCGTCATGATTTCATATCCGGCAAGAGACGACACTGACTCTACTCCTTCTACTTTTTCACAAACTGCTTGCAATCTTTTGGCTACATCATTTGTTCTTTCCAAAGTAGCTCCTGGAGGTGTTTGAATAATGGCATAAATCATTCCTTGGTCTTCACTAGGAATAAATCCTGCAGGCAAAGTGGCATTGGTAACATAAGTTCCGACACAAAAAGCAATTAAGATTCCAAAAGTAATTACACGACGGCTGACTATGTATTTTAATAACCCAACATAGCGGTTGGTAAGTACGTCAAATTTTCCGTTGAACCAATCAATAAATCGGTTGATAGGCGTTTTTTTACGCGGTTTTCCATGCGGATTTTGAAGCAACATAGCACACAAAACAGGTGTAAGCGTCAAAGCTACTACAGCAGAAATGATAATAGAACCTGCCATTGTGATGGAGAATTGTCTATAAAAAACACCAACCGGACCCGACATAAACGAAATAGGAATGAAAACAGAAACCATCACCAAAGTTATTGCGATAATGGCACCACCAATTTCACCAAGGACTTCTTGAGAAGCTTTGAAAGGGGAGAGGTGTTCCTCGTGCATCTTGACGTGGACTGCCTCGACGACGACAATGGCATTATCGACCACAATACCAATAGCCAATACAAGCGCGAATAGGGTAATTAAATTGATAGAAAGTCCAAACATTTGCATGATGAAAAAGGAACCAATTAACGAAACGGGAACGGCAATAATTGGGATTAAAGTCGAGCGCCAGTCACCCAAAAATAAGAATACAACAATAGCCACTAAGATAAAAGCATCTCGCAAAGTATGCAGTACTTGTTCAATCGAAGCATCCAAGAAATTGGAAACATCGTAACTCACTTTATATTCTACTCCTGGAGGTAAGTCTTTACCAAGGTCGGCTAGTTTTTCTTTTACTTCTTTAATTACATCGCTACCGTTACTTCCAAATGTCTGTTTTAAAACGATTGAAGCGGAAGGATTTCCATCTAAATTAGAATAAATATCATAAAATTCACTCCCTAATTCTACATCAGCAATGTCGCCTAAAGTAATGGTTTCTCCTTCGGAGTTTGCTTTGATAATGATACTTTTATATTCATCAGGTTCACTAAAACGGTCGCGGTACGTAAGCACGTATTCTAAAGATTGCGACTTTTTACCGGAACTTTGTCCTAAACGACCTGGACGTGCCAAGATACTTTGTTCTTGCATGGCTTCCATGACTTCGGTGGCCGAGATTTTATAGGCTCTCATTCGATCTGGTTTCAACCAAACCCGCATCGCATATTTTCTACTTCCTAGAATCTGGGCACTTGCTACACCTTTAAGACGCTGAATTTCAGGAATCATTTTAGTATAAGCGTAGTTGTACAAGAATTTTTCGTCGTTGTTTTTGTTTTTACTGAACAAGTTGATGTACATTAACATACTTGGCTGAACAGGAGTGATTACAACTCCTTCTCTTTGAACCAAATCAGGCAGTAAAGGCATCACTTGATCGACCCTAGTTTTGACCCTAACCACAGCGTCATTTGGGTCGGTTCCTGGTTCGAAAATGATACGTAAAGTTCCTTCACCAGCACTTGTAGCATCTGAAGCAATGTACCGCATTCCTTCCACACCGTTAATGGCCGTCTCAAGAGGAATTAAAGTAGATTTAACAAGTACATCTGAACTCGAACCTGGATAAGCAATGAAAATATTAACGGTTGTAGGGGCAATCTCGGGAAACTGTGAAATAGGCAATTGTTTGATTGCTAACAACCCCATGAATACGATTATGACCGAAATAACAATTGCTAAGACGGGTCTTTGTATAAATTTTTTAAACATGATTTATTTTTTTAAAGGGTAATTTACTCAGCATAAACATCTAAACGCGCCATTACTTTTTTAGGGTCTTCGAGTTTGTATTTAATGATGTCTTTGTCTTTTACCAAGCGAATTCCTTCTAGTAAAATTTTATCTCCTGTTTTTAAGCCGTTTTGCACAACAAATAAGTTAGGTAAACTGGTACCAACTGTAATTTCTGTTTGATGTACCGCATTTTTACTGTCAATTACAAATACATAACGTTTGTTAAGCACTTCAAAAGTCGCTTTTTGTGGAATAATCATAACATTTTTTAACGGCACCGTCATCAAAATTGTTCCTGTTTCTCCGTGACGCAATATGTTTTGTGGATTGGGAAACGAAGCTCTAAAAGCGATATTTCCTGTTTCGTTATTAAATTCTCCTTCAATAGTTTCTACGGTTCCCGTTTGATTAAAAACCTGACTGTTGGCCATCAATAATTTCACTTTTTCTTTTTCACCTTTTTTAGCAAGCATCATATAATTAAGATATTCTGCTTCAGAAACATTGTAGTACACCCACATTTGACTGTTGTCTGATAAAGTGGTAAGTAGTTCGCCTTCTTCTAAGATGCTTCCTTCTCGTGCTAACAAATGATCCACTACACCATTAAAAGGTGCTTTAATGTTGGTAAAACCCAAGTGTGTTTGTGCCAATAAAACTTCGGCTTTTGCTTTGTTGACTTTCGCTTTTGAAAGTGCCAATTCATTTTCCGAAACTACTTTGCTATCGGCTAATAGTTTAGTGTTTTTGTATTCAATGGTAGTAGCATCCTCTTCTGCCTTAGCTTTATCTAGTTCAGCTTGATAGATATTACCCATAATTTTGAAGAGATTTTGGCCTTTCTGAACTTTTTGACCTTCATCTACAGCTATATGTTCTAAATATCCTCGTTCCATTGAACGCACTTCAATATGGCGAATGGAGTGTATTTGACATACATATTCTTTGGTAATTAAAGTATCCATTACAATTGGAGTAGATACTTCAAAAATGCGTTCTTCTTTTTTTTCTTCTTGGTGTTCCTTACAACTAAGGATAGATAATGAGGCCATAAGACCTATGAAAATTGATATTTTTTTCATGATTGCTTTTGCTTTTTAAAACGAAATTTTTGGATTTTATCAAGTGTAGATTAAAAATCAACACAAAAATTTTACCTAGATAAAGAGTTATCGTGAGGATAATACTCTTTAAAAGGTGCATTTTAATACTTTAAAATGGCTGCAAAGCAATCAATCAAATTCTGAATACCTCGAAAATAAGGTACAGCGAAGAAGCTGTTTTTGATTGAAAAAAAATAGGGTGTAAAGCGGAAGTACAGCTTTTTGGTACAGGTAAGATTAATTGCAGTCGCTGTTTATGGTATGAGCATGCAACATTAATTAAAGTTGAAATTTTCTTACTGCTGAAATGCTCCGTGTCATCTTCATCATTTTCAGATAAAAATTCATTTTTAACGAACTGATCTCCCGATGAATTATTTTTAGAATACACATTTTCTACTGCTTTACTGGACTGAAAGTTACTGAAGTTAGCAGCTGTAATGGCAAGAAATGGTGCAGTTGAAACCGCTTGCGTAGAAACATTCGCCAATAGTGAATTGCAGCAAATAAGGAGTGCAATAACCAACAAAGCTATATGTTTAGACGGTTTTTCCATAAAGGATGCAAAACTATGTACTGGAATCAGTATCAACAAACACTTACTACTAAATGTTTGTTAAAGTGAAAGAGGTTTTGGTAACGGGTGGAGAAATGGATACTATTTTATTTTTAAGACGAGGTCATTCTATTAGAACCAAGAATTTATTTTAGATGGAAAGGATAGTGTATTTAAACATTTTTTTAATGGGACAGTGCAATTGGCATTAATATAAACATAACATCGTTTAATAAATACTGCTCCTTCGCAGACTTCCAATCCCTGCGAGGGTTAATACCGAAAATAATAACGGATTGTAGTCCTGTAATCATAAGCACTTCCAACTTTAGTAGTAAAATTTCTTTCTTAATTATAGCAAATTATGCGAACGACCATTCCAGTACTATGAATACTCAAGAAATACTAATCTCTCAAAACGGAGATGAAACTCTCAAAATAGATGCAGTTTAAAAGAAGAAAGGGTTTGATAAAATCAACTCAAACTGCTTTGCTTTTTTGAAAAAACCAGCAGTACAATTACGGAGCATAATTCGACTGTTTTTAAACACAGTGAATTAGAGGAAAATGTGGCATTTTATAAATTTCGACTATTTACTTCGCGTGATGATATTCAATTGCTACTACCGAAGTAAGTGCAGCTGTAATTTGCAGTACGTTAAATTAAGTTTTTACTTTTAACTTACACTCTCAGCTAAATTAGTATATCCAGAATAAACTATCCCTGTTTCAAGAAAAATTTTACAATTAGCGTTTGATCGTAATCAATTCATTTTCTACCGCGTATAGCATCAATCCAGCCGTGTTTTTTACACCCGATTTAACAAATATATTATTTTTATGTCCTTCAATTGTTTTGGGCGATAGGAACAACAACGCTCCAATTTCATTGGTTGTTTTCTGTTGGGCTATCAAGTGAATGATTTCTAATTCTCGTACCGTAAAGAATTCCTTTACCGTCAAATTAATTTTTGGAGTGTGATCATTGATTTGACTTTTTAGATAAATCAACTGTTCTTTTGAAAAATAATAACCTTCTCGCAGTACTTGATTAATAACAGCCATCAACTCGGTAGGAAGCAGTCCTTTTGGGAGATAGGCATTGAAGCCCATTTTTAATACATTTCCAATCTGATTGTCCTGAAAATGAGTGGATATTAATAAAATGGGCAACACGTCGCTGACTGTTCGCAAATAGGAAACAACGGTATTTCCCGTGCCATCCTTTAATTGGTAATCAATTAGAATCAAGTCGGGTAAGTTGCTACTATCATAATAAGCTAAGGCTGTTTTGCAATTGTGAAATTGGTTTCTAACCTTTAAATTAGTATTGCTTTCCAGAAACTGTGAAAGCAATGTGACTGTTAGTACATCGTCGTCTATGATGTCAATTGTATTTTTCATGAATTAATTTTTAAAAGCATTAGGTATTTCAATCCGCTATCTTTTAGGCGTTTGAATTTGAAATTCGCTTTCAGATATTGATTTCTAAACGCAATGTTTTTGTGCCCATTACCACCCAATTCAGCAGTAGACGGCAAAGTTGCTTGCAGCACACAGCAATCTTGGTAAACAAAGAGCAAAAGCCCTGGTCTTTCATAGATGCTAATTTTTACATGGCTGACTTTTGAATGCTTGAATGTGTTTTGAAGCAGCTCTTGGAAAATTCGGAACAGGTTAATTTTGTAATCCGCTGTCATGTTCGAACCTAAATTGATACGGTTTTTATAAAGTTGGTACGGAAAAGAAGCAGCATATTTATCGGCTTCAGAAGCGATCAATACATCTATAGGGCTTTCATTTACCATAGGTGGACTTACATCGTGAATGATCCGGCGGGTTTTGGATACCAACTCTTTCAATTCTGAAGCGGTAAGCTCCTGTTTCATTTCTACCTTAAATTGCATGCGTAATAATTCGCCCATAAAGCCATCATGCATGTCTCGGGCAATCCGTTCTCTTTCATCCTCTTGCGATTTAATGATGGAGTGACTTATCTCAAATTGATTTTTTAATTCGCTGTTTTTTTTATCGATTTCTAATTGGTGCGATTTGGCTAAAGATTTCATATACAAGGTATAAAAACCGGCAATCAGCAGTAGGATGAAAATCAAAATGAGTGCGAGCCAAAATATTAATATTTTGGGATTTTTCCATATTTCCATGAATCAACGAATAAAAATAAATGAAATAAAACACAAAGTAAAGAGTAGGCAATCCATAATATAAAAATTTTGTGATCCTGGATGTTAATCAGAAAGTTGAGTACTAAAAAGTAGATAAAAGTAAAAGAGAAATACAATATAATACTGAAATTTAAGCGAAGCAGTCGCGGGGACAAGGTAAATTTATAACTCGAATACAGAGCACAAAGGATAAAAAAAAGCGAATTAAAAACGCGGGAGAGTACAAATACAGATGCCGTTGGATTACGATAGATGATGGATACATCCATATGACACAATAAGATTCCTGCAAATACAAATCCATTTAAAATCCGACTGTTTACTAGTGTTTTGAAGTAGAGATAAAACAATACTAATTCAAGAACACTGAACAAAGGAATAAGCATTAAAGTTTCCCTATGGACATAAGCTCCGTAAAGATTAATAATTTCTGAAAAAGCACATAAAATTAAGTAATAAAAGAATAAGGATTGATTCTTGGTAGAAAGGATACTTCTCAACAAGCAAAAAGTACCCAATACTATAGTAATACTACTGGTACATAACGATATGTTTTTTAGTACGGTAAAAGCAATCATTTAGTTGGTATCGACAGAAAGCGTATATAAACCAAGTTTTTCTATTCGACCGTAAGGCGGACACAATCGGGCTAAATCATAGTAAGAGGTTTGGTCTGCTTCACTGTGATTTTTGATAAATAAATCCGGTGTATAGCCCGTGCTGTCCTCATTTTCTACTTTCATGCCAAAATGAGCAGTATAGTTGTGGTTTAGCAAAAAATCATCTTTGCTGATGAGAAATGCATTAAAAAGAGTGTGCTCATCAATCCACTTTCTTAAAATTTCTTCATCTGCCCAAGCAGTTGCTCTTTTTATAGCTTCTGCTTCCTCTATTTCATAAGGATGGGATAATCCATCCCTTTTTTTAAGATCAATTGTAAAAATAAAATCTTCTATACTTTCAAGTTTTAGCAGTGTTTCACTTTGATCATTGAAGTCAGAAATAACATGCATAACGACATTTTCTTTCAGAGTGTCTTCGTTTATTTTGAGTCCAAAATAAATGTGAAACTGCTCTTGGCATGCTGACATTTTGGGCACTCTAACTTCGAAATCGGTGTACTTACTGATCGTTTCAAAAAAACGTTGCTTGTCTTTTTTCAAGTCATTCCAATTTGAAATGCTACTGACGATTGACTTTAACTCTGTATTCATTGTTTATGTTATTTAGATGAAAACCAAAAATAACGATTTATTATGGGATAGGGAAAACCCTGGTGAATTAAAACGTAAGAATACCCTTGTTATCAAATGAAATTACTGTCGTTAATTTGAAAATAAGTTTTTAACGTTAAAGACACGCAAACAGGGATGCCGAAAACTGAAAATAGAGTAAGCAAATAATATAAAATTTAAGAATTATGGGAGCTATTAAAGATGCCATCAAAATGGCTAGTACCACCGATGAAGAAGTGAAAAAAGAGTTGAATCTTCAATTAGACAACATGACAGCACTTGCTAAAGCAAAAGCAGATTATTTTAATTTACTGTTGAGAGAAAAGCTTAGTAATGCTGGTTCAGGAACTAGTAAGGACATTCCAGTAAAATTTATAATTGACTATACTTCTCAAACGCATGCATATGCATCTAATAGTAGTACTTCAATAGCTACAACAATTACAGGAGCTATTTCGGATTTTGTGAGTGGTGGTAAAGAAAATGTAATGAACGGAGTTGGCGCATTAATGACCAAAGCGGTAGAGACATTATTTGGAAGCTCCGATGGAAGTGAAGATGAAATTCACTTCACATCTGTTTTTGCGGAAGGTAGAGCATTAGTACGCTTGGACTTGATGGCATGGAAACGATTTACTAAAGTACAAAAGTTGTCCACTTCTGCAGAGCAAATTAGTGCTTTTGTAATGTGTAAATCTACTATTGATGCACAAGTATTGGACTATAACACTTTTATCCAGCTCTATCAAAAAAATCTATATGAAAAAGCATCAGGTATAAATGCAGAACAAATAGCTAAAGAGTTGGATGAGATTGATGAAATTTATAAAAAGTTTTTAGCTTTTCAGAAAAATGACAGCAGTCTTAAAAGAGGAGGAGAATCCAGCTTACAACTTCCTACAGCAGAAGAATTAGCGAAAGCACTTGGTGAGGTTAAAAAGTCAGAAGCCTCTTTAGGGTGGTAAAACTTATAAACACAAAGAGTACCCCTTAAAAGTGGGGTACTTTTAAATTAAAAACATTATGGAAAACAACAACACATTACGAATTAGCATTTTCTTTGACGGCACAGGAAACAACGCAAAGAATGCGTACGAAAGAGAAAAAAAAGGCAACGTAACTCCTAAAACGGGAGGAAGTTATGATATTTCGCCTACAAATATTTACAGGTTGTTTTGCAATCTAGAGCAAAATCAAAATGACACTAAGAAGGCACTTTATATAGAAGGAATAGGCACCTTTGAAGGTTTGGTTGACTCCACCATGTCCGCGGCAACCGGCTTTGATATATGGGATGGGTATGACGCATCAGCTAAAACCAGTAAGGCTTTTCAAGCAGTTGAGAAAGTGATAGCGGACTTCAATCCTTTACCTTCAACGGGAAACGTTTGCTTAAAATTTGACCTGTTTGGGTTCAGTAGAGGGGCTGCACTTGCCAGAAATTTCGCCAACATTTTGCAATCAGATCAAATAAAAAAAGACCGTATCAAAACAATTTTAAACGATAAAAACCAGAAGCTTGAAGCGATTGAATTTGGATTTATTGGCTTATTTGATACAGTAGAGAGTATAATTTACCCTCCAAAAGTCGTACATTTCAATTTAGATTTGGCCGCAATTAAGGCAGACTGCATCTTTCACTTAGCAGCACTACATGAGTGCAGAGAAAACTTTCCGCTTACAAGCGTCATACAGAATAATAGTGGTACTACTTCTCCTAATCTTGATGAGCAGGGAAGTAGATGCAACACAATAAACAATACCTATGAATTGTTTGTGCCTGGAGCACACTCAGATGTTGGCGGCGGTTATAACGCCTGTCAGGACGAAAATGCTACAATAAATGATGATGCTACGTATACTAGAGAAGGAGCAAAAAAACTAGTTGAACATATTACTGAGGTAAACCCCGTTTTTCTGCCGCTGCTTTCGAGTATTCAATATGAATTTGAAACTTTAAGTGCAGGCTTTAATGCAATAAGTAAAAGGAAAAATGTACATGGGCACCTGCAACTTTTATATGCAAAATTAATGGCAGTAACGGCTCAAAAATTTGGAGTTCCATTTGATTTACAAGTCTTTGATGTAAACCATACAATTCCAAACGATCTTATTCCGTACTATGAAAAATTGAGCGACAGCTCTCAAGCACTAATTGAGAGTAAGAAGTTTAAGGCATTACATCACGAATTAACCCCAGAATTGGTGCAGAAGTATGTGCACATTTCCGTCTCTACTCGTACAATTATGGGTAAAGAAGAAGAGGTGGAAACAGGGCCACTGCTCAAATCGACCACCGCTGCTAGGGGTGGAGTTTATATTGTAAACCGACCAGCTAACGACTGGAAACGTAAAATCATTAGTTTATAAAGTGCCTATTTAAAATTCGCAATTAGGTGAAAAAAGCGATAACTGTAGATTGATTGACAGGTAGTTCATCATCCTACTGCAAATCATAGTAGTTCATTTTTAGTTCCTGCAAAGGAGTATTTGTGAAACTTCGTGGCAAAAAACAGCCCAGCAGAGGTGGGGTTAAACCAGAAAGGACTTGCGAAAAAGCAAAGCCATCTCACTTTTCTGATCAAAGCAACTGTGTTAACTAAAATTTTCACATTTGAAAAAGAGGAATGCCTTTAAAATTGTAACCCTTGTAGGCTTCCAAACCCTGCGAGGGTTAATACCTAAAATAATAACGGGTTGTACTCGTCTAATCATAAGCACTTCCAATAACAGCTTGCACTTCTTTATAAAACCTTGAAGTAGGTAATATACATTTAATAACATTTAAATTGCATTTTTAAACATTATTGTCCAGTAAAAAGTAAAATCGGACCGTAATCTTTTGTAAATTTAAAAAATATTTAAGAACTAAAGGCGTAGTTGCGAATGGTTTACAAACGGTGTATGTGCCGGAATTTGTAGTAATGGGAATTAATTTTAATACGAGAAACAATGGCTAGACAAGATGTACTCAACAAAGCGGAATCGCAAAACGGAACGTTAGAATCACCAGCAAACAGTAATAAGACGGCGTATGGTTTGTGGTACCAACCTTCTTTAAACGGACAAAAATGGTGTGCCATGTTTGTGAGTTGGGTGTTTCACCACGCAGGACATCCGTTAGGACACATTCAAACCAAAAACGGCATCCACCACTGTCAATCTGCTCATAATTATTATAAGGAAAAAGGCAAACTTACATCCAATCCGCAACCCGGAGATATTGTAATTTACGACTGGGAAGGAAATGGATATGCCGATCACATTGGGATATTTATCAAATGGACCACTGCAGCTCAAACAGCAATTGAAGCATGGGAAGGAAATACCTCAACGTCCAATAACAGCGACGGCGGCGGTGTGATGAAACGCATACGTTCAAGAAATCTCATCAAGTCTTTTATCAACCCAGGCGTCTACTCCGAAACGGCCGTTACTCCAGTCGCTCTTGCATTGGCTAATGGAGCGAGAGGTTCACAAGTGACTCAAATTCAGAAATACCTGTACGATATAGGCTATACAATAGAAATTGACGGTTACTTTGGCAACCAGACTGAAACACAACTAAAAGACTTCCAGACCAAAAACGCCATGGATGCAACAGGAATTGCCGATGCTGTCACGATTGGAGCTTTGCAAGAAGAGGCGAATGCAGTAGGAGTAGCCAAATCTAAATTTATTTCCGGAAGTTACCTCCGCCGTGGTAATGTAGGTTTTATGGTAACTGAATTACAACGTGCTTTGAATGCAAAAGACATAACATTAAACGTACCGATTACAGGTAGCTTTGATCTTGGAACGTTAAAGGCTGTAAAAATATTTCAAACTAAAAACCGTTTGCAAGTAGACGGTATAGTAGGTCCCAAGACTTTTGAAAAGTTGGGAATCATTTGACCTTCAGCACTTATTTAGAAACTATTAATGCGTTTGTCTTATGGAAATGTCAAAAATATTGGAAATTTTGGTTGCCTTGGCCTTATTTTATTTTCTGTTCAGTTCTTTAGTGTCAGTAGTTTTTGAATGGTATTCCTATCAAACACAAAAACGAGGCAAGTTTCTCTACCAATCCATTATAAAGTTGCTTAACGATCCTGTAAATCAAAGTTATGGTGCGACACTGTATGCGCATTTTTCCATCGACCGGTTAAAAAAAAGCAAAGATTTTTACCCTCCTTATATTTCTTCGGATCTGTTTGCCGATGCGTTGATTGATGTAATTGGTTCGCAATCAGACCGTGTTTATTTTGATAATCCATTTGCTTCAAGCAATAAAGAGGCTTTTTTTGAGGTAAAAATGCAAGAGCAACGAATTACCGAGCCATTTGTCCGTTTTGGAGAAGGTCTAGCGTGCATGCACTACAGTCCGCTCAAAAACCAACTCCGTTTTTACTTCGAAAAATCGAGCACGTATGCCGAATTGCATTTCCAACTCAAAACCTGGTATGACGATTATATGTCGCGTGCCAGTGGTTGGTATAAAAACAAAACAAAAACATCTTTGTACATCATCAGTTTTATGGTTTGCGTTGGTTTTAATTTGGATTCAATTACCGTGGTTAAAAAAATCAACCGCGACGATGCCCTTCGAAAAAAAATGATGGTTGTGGCAGAACGAACGGTGGACCGCGAAAATAAATCAACGGATGCGACTGCCGAAAAAAAACAATCATTTGCCTATCCCACCGAAGATGCCTCAAATTTTACAATGGATTCAGACAAAAAACGTGGGGATGAGGTCCTCAACGAATACCTTAGAATAGAGCTGCAGTTGCGGGAACTAGAAGACAATGCTCTACCCATTGGTTATTATGGATACAATAGTTTTCTCAATATTTTCAGTAGTTTATCCTCTTTTTTATGGTGGTTGTTGGGGTTGCTTATTTCAACTTTGGCTTTGAGTTTTGGAGCTCCCTTTTGGTTTGAAGTCATGGCGAAAGCAATTAACATCAGAAGGTCTGGGGTAAAACCGAATTGATACACGTGCAGTAGTTGATACAGCGATGTTGCGACTTCTGTAGCTCCTTATCAAACAGGAGTAGCGAAAACATATTCTGCATAAAGAAGATGCCCTTTGGCAATAAACACTAATAAATGAAGAAGGATGACAAACAGATTCAACACGCACATTCATGTCTTTAACGGACAATGTGCACCAAAGGATTTTTTGCAAGTGGGACTTTCGGTAGGTGATGGTATTTCGACTTTTGTAAAGTGGCTTATTCAAACCAAGCCCGTATCGTGGGTAATTGTAAAGCTGGGTTATTTGATTCCCACAAAAATGCTGCAGTTTCTAAAAATTGGTGTAATGGCCAGTCAGGAAGAGGTGTTGCAGTATGTGCTCGACAACTACAAGCAATCGCACTATGCCGATGTAAAATTTATTCCGTTGACCTTGGATATGGATTACATGACCGATTCCAAAAACAAACCCAACCAAGATTATAAATCGCAGATTTATGAAATGACGCAATTGAAGAAAACCTATCCCAATAGCATTTTTCCCTTCTATAGCATGGACCCTAGAAATCAGGAAAGCATGCAGCTCAAAGAGTTCAAGCACTTGTATGAAACCAATACTTTTTCGGGTTTAAAATTGTATCCACCCAATGGTTTTTTCCCGTTTGATCCACGGCTAGACCCCATTTATGAATATGCCGTAACGCACAATATTCCCATCATGACGCATTGTACCCGCGGAGGAAGCTATTTTATAGGCAAAAAAGTGTGGTCTTTGATACCCGATGTGCCACCGTCGTTAAACCCGAGCCATCCTGAAATGCAAGTCATTTACAAACGAATAGCCGCCTATAAAAAGACTACTGATACATTTTTCAAAGAAAACGGACGTATTTGCAACTTGTTTTCACATCCGTCCAATTACCTTCCGGTTTTGGACAAATACCCTACGCTGAAATTGTGTATCGCTCATCTGGGCGGTGATGTTGAGGTACTGGGTTCGAAAAATAAAAATGCGAAACAACTAAAAATACATACTAAGTCGACCCAGTTAGAAGAAAACGCGACTTCATGGTACCACTTTATTTTGGAGCATATTATTACTCCTTACCCCAATACCTACACTGATATTTCCTACACGTTAAGCGATACCGCATGTATGAAGGTGTTGTACAACGACTTGCAAAATGGAAAAGTAAATCCAGAGCGGCTTCTTTTTGGTACGGATTATTTTATGATCCAAAAAGAGTTTACAGAACTCGAAGCCATCGGCACTGCCGAAAACGAACTCAAGCAGTATTTTGAAGCCATGATGGGGTCGAATAACTTTACCTACTTGAAACGGTGAAGTCCTTGCTGTTGTGCTGTTGTTTAGAAAGGAAATACAAAATAGCAGCAATTCTTGAATTTTTTTTTACAAATAATCTCCGATTAAAAAAAGAATCAAATGATGCAGCGTCGTTGGCTTGAACTAAAAGTAAAGCCATTGCTGGAGACCGCTGGAGCTTCAGTCCTTTAATTCTACGGTAGATAAGGAGCCACACGACGATTGTTGTGATAATGTGTCGACCCAAATCGTCTAGGACAAAAAATGCCGCGGGAATCAGATTTCCTTAGTCCACGGAGCAATTTCCGAATGGCAAGATTACTTTTTGAGTTCCAGATCGCGTTTTAAAAAATATACTTTAGTGTATTTTACTTTAGCTTGCAAAAAATTAATAACCGCAAATTTCACAAATTAGTGGGTACCCATTACTGTACTATGTGGTACCACATTGTAGACTTTTAGTCTATTTTTAGGTTCCAGATCGCGTTTAAAAAAATATACTTTAGCGTATTTTACGTTAGCTTTCAAAAATTAAATAACCACAAATTTCACAAATTAGTGGGTACCCATTGCTGTACTATGTGGTACCACCTTGGGGACTTTCAGACTATTTTTGGTTTCTAGATCGCGTTTTAAAAAATTTGCTTTAGCGTATTTTACGTTAGCTTTCAAAAATTATATAACCGCAAATTTCACAAATTAGTGGGTACCCATTGCTGTACTATGTGGTACCACCTTGGGGACTTTCAGACTATTTTTGGTTTCTAGATCGCGTTTTAAAAAATTTGCTTTAGCGTATTTTACGTTAGCTTTCAAAAATTATATAACCGCAAATTTCACAAATTAGTGAGTACTGATTGCTGTAATTTGTGGTTGGAAATACGTGGTACCACCTTGCAGACTTTCAGACTATTTTTGGGTTCCAGATCGCGTTTAAGAAATATACTTTAGCGTTTTTTACTTTAGCTTCCAAAAATTTCATAACCGCAAATTTCACAAATTAGTGGGTACCCATTGCTGTAATTAACTCGTTTATAAATGCGGCAGTTCATTTTGCAAAAAATGCTGTGTCAAGAAAAAATTAAAATAAAAAAGTGACACAACTTTGTGTCAAAGTTTTATGATATAGAATTTTTGACACAAAATAACGTTTGTACTTAACAACAGTAAATAGTAGTTCCGATGAAAATTTCAAAAGCAATTCGAAATGCATTTGGAGTCACACAGATGCAAATGGCGGTGTATTTACAAGTAACGCGAAGCCAACTCACGATGTATGAAAACGGTAAACGCGACTTGCCGTTAGCTGCTTTGGTCAAACTTTCCGAGATGGAAGTATTTCTAAACGTGTTAGAAGCAACACCGAATAGTACGTCAATGCCCTTCGAAGACGTACAATTGGAAAAGGCGGCCGTAGTTTTAGAAAAATATTTAAATGAAGCCGCCTTTCAATTGCTGGCTTTACAGAAGCAACTGGACACAATGCAAAAAGCCTACCGTCAAAATGGTCAATTACTGCAATGCATAGCCGCTTTAGAAATCAAAAACACAGCGGTACCTGGTGTTCCAGATAGTGGTTTGCAGCAGATGAAACGTACCGCAACTGATAAAATAGATAAGAATGGTTTGCACCATCAAGCAAGGCTTTACTTAAAATTGAAAATGCAGATATTGCACGACAAGCAAAATTTTATAAATAATTTAACTAAAAATAGTCTAAATATATAAAGTATTCTTAAAACTTTGTGAAGCAAATACTAAAAGAGTTGTTGTTTCGGTTATAGCGGTATAAACTTTTTTAAATCTTTGCTTATGGCGTATTCTGTTGCACAAATCACAACCGTTGCAGATTGTGATTTATTATTGTCGTTGGCTGCTAAAGAGAAAGCAGACCAAAATTTTAAAAAGCTTTCGGAAGAAAGACTTACCCTGAACTACAGCACCACTTCCATTGAGATTGATGCTGACCTGCAATCGGTAGCCACCGAAATTGCAGCGACTGAAACTGTTATTGCAACCTTGCCGGAAGGCAAAAGTAAAGAGGAAGCAATAAAGAAAAAAACAAAGCTGGAGTACCGCAGGTTTTTATTGAACAACAGAAAAGAAAGTTACGGCGTTTTGGCGTTACTTGAAAAAGAGTTGGATTTAAATCGAGTTACAGTAGAAATTAGCGAAATTGATGCGTTTATTACTGCAATCAATGCGCGTAAAGCGGAGATGTAACCGTTTTGTTTTTTGGATTGAGAAGAGCCTTTCGAAAGAATGGCTTTTTTTATGCCCTTTTGGGATTTAGGATTTCTGGCACGGCGACTTAGGATTTTAATGTAGCATTTTGGAAACCTAGTGCAAAGGTTGATGCATTGAGGAAACATGAGCGGTTGCTACTGGGACGTGTTGTAAAAACTGATTCTTCATTTTTAACGCACTGTTTTTTAACAAGCAGTGCCGTATTAGGTAAAGACTTTGATAATCATTTGACATAAAGTAAAAAATAAAAGTAGCAGAATGTGGAAAACCGTAAAACAAATCGTTTTACGGTTTTTATATTTGGAGCATAAATAAGCAATCAAGAGTAAAAATACTTATTGTTAAAATCGTTTAAAAATGGTAGGTTTGGGAAAAGAAAATTACAACATACATGTTCGAACAAACATTTAAAAATATAGACGACCTTCTTTACAAAGATTCGGGTGCAGACAGTGAATTAGATTATATAGGGCAAACCTCTTGGGTAATGTTCCTTAGATATTTAGATGAATTAGAACAAGACAAAGCCGACCAAGCCGAATTAAAAGGAGAAGCATACACTTTTATATTAGAAGAGGAATTTCGATGGCCAAATTGGGCTATGCCTAAAGATGCCGAAGGAAAACTAGACCATCATAGTGCTATGACTGGACCTGATTTGGTGCAGTTTGTAGATGGAAAACTGTTTCCTTATTTGGCTAAGTTTAAGCAAGAAGCAGATTCTGCCAATACTATTGAATATAAAATTGGGGAAATCTTCTCGGAATTGAAAAACAAAATTCAATCGGGTTATAACTTGCGTGAGATTTTGGAATATGCGGATAGTCTTCCTTTTCGTGCTTCTACGGATAAGCATGAGTTGAGCCACTTGTATGAAACCAAAATTAAAAACATGGGGAATGCAGGTAGAAATGGTGGACAATACTATACTCCTCGCCCATTAATTCGTGCTATGATAAATGTGGTTGACCCACAAATAGGTGAAAAAATATACGATGGTGCAGCAGGTTCGTGTGGTTTCTTGGTGGAAGCGTATGACTATTTGTACCAACGCATGGAAAAAACAACCGATAACCTAAAAACACTACAAGAAGATACCCTTTACGGAAAAGAGAAAAAGAACTTGGCTTATGTAATTGGGATTATGAACATGATTTTGCATGGTATTGAAGCACCCAACATTATACACACCAATACACTAGGCGAAAACATACGCGATATACAAGAAAAAAACCGTTATCATGTTATTCTTGCCAATCCACCGTTTGGAGGAAAAGAACGACCAGAAGTGCAACAAAACTTTGACATTAAAACAGGAGAAACGGCTTTCTTGTTTATGCAACATTTTATAAAGAGTTTAAAAACAGGTGGTCGTGCCGCTATTGTTATTAAAAACACCGTTTTGAGCAATACCGACAATGCTTCGGTAGCGTTGCGTAAGTTATTACTAGAAGGTTCTAATTTGCACACTATTTTAGATTTGCCAGGTGGCACGTTTACAGGTGCAGGAGTTAAAACAGTTGTCTTGTTTTTTCAAAAAGGAGAACCTACTAAAAACATTTGGTATTACCAATTGAACCCAGGACGCAACATGGGAAAAACCAATCCTTTGAACGATAAGGATATGGAAGCTTTTGTAAGCCAACAAAAAACAAAACCCGAAACCGAACAATCGTGGAATTTAAAAGTAGCCGATATTGACGAAACTACTTTTGACCTAAGCGTAAAAAACCCAAACACACCCGAAGAAGCTGCCCTAAGAAGCCCAGAGGAAATACTAGACGAAATGGTGTATTTAGACAAAGAAACCAAATCTATTTTGAATTCAATTAAAGAGCTGATATGATGATTAAATCAATAGAAAAATCAAATTCAGAAAGCTTAGTAAAGGAGTTATTATTAGCGAAGAAAGAATTAATTTCTTCAAAAAAAATAATGGATAAAAAGGATGGGCACATTTATCCTATAAAAGATATACCATTCGAAATATCAGAAAATTGGCAATGGGCGTTTCTATCAGATATTTCAATTATTCAAGAAGGTCCTGGAATTAGAAAACATCAATATCAAGATGAAGGAATTCAATTTATTACAGTAACAAATATTTTAGAAGGTTCCGTTGATTTGTTAAAATCACAGAAGTATATATCTTTAAAAGAATATGAAGAAAAATATAAACATTATACTATAAATAAAGGAGATATTGTTACTGCTTGTTCAGGTGCTACTTGGGGTAAGTCTGCAATTTATGAGAATGATATACCATTAATGCTTAATACAAGTACTTTAAGGTTAAGGTTTTTCAATGATTTAGGAGATAATAAGTATTTATACTATTTAACTAAATCAAATTATTTTAAATCAAATTTAGCTTTGCATTTAACAGGACAACAACCGAATTATGGATATTCTCATTATTCTAAAATTCCTGTACCTATTCCACCACTACAAGAACAACAACAAATAGTAGCTATTTTAGACCAAGGCTTTGAAGCCATTGACCAAGCCAAAGCCAATATTGAAAAAAACATAGCTAACGCTAAAGAGTTGTTTGAAAACACCCTGCAAAAATTATTCGACAAAAAGGACTGGGATTTAAAAAGACTTGGAGAAATCGCTACATTTAAGAATGGTATGAACTTTACTAATAGCAGCAAAGGTCAATCCATAGAAATTGTCGGAGTAAAGAATTTTAAGAACAACTTTTGGGTTCCTATTCATGAATTAGAAAATGTCATTCTTGATGGAGAAATGAGTGAATTGTATCAATTAAAGAAAGGCGATATATTAACTGTTCGGTCAAATGGAAATCCTAAATTAATTGGAAGAACACTTTTAGCAGATGAAGTAAGTAGTATTGTATCTCACTCAGGTTTTACAATCAGAATTCGATTGAATTCAAACACTATACTTCCCACATTTTTATGTCACTTTCTTAAAACTGCCAAAACAATAAAAGAACTCGTTGACAGTGGAAATGGTGTAGGTATTAAAAGTTTAAATCAAGTCTCGTTATCTTCATTAATGATACCTTTCCCAGAGTCAGAACAAGAACAACAAATTATCGTCGATAAAATAGAGGAGATATCTATTCAAACAAAACAGATTGAATCACATTACAAACAAAAACTAAACAATTTGGAAGACCTAAAAAAATCGATACTCCAAAAAGCGTTTGCAGGAGAGTTGACAAGTCCTGAAAGGACGCAGTATAGTAAGGATGGACGTAGTCCTTCCGATGAAACACAAACGAATAAAAACCCTGAAAGGGTGACATAACTATGGGGCAGTCTTTAGTAAAAAACTACGTACACATAGTCTTTAGCACCAAACATAGGGAAGAATTAATTTATCCGCCCTACGAACAGGAGTTGCATGCCTATTTGGGAGGTGTCTGTAAAGAGTTAGATTGTGCAGTATTGATAGTTGGTGGCTATACAGACCATGTTCATATACTATGTATGTTGTCTAAAAAAATGGCTTTGATGACCTTGGTACAAAAAGTAAAAGCTCATTCTAGTAAATGGATGAAAACGAAAGATAAGAGATTGGAAAATTTCTTTTGGCAAGATGGTTATGGAGCATTTTCTGTAAATCCAAGTGAAGTAGATGTTGTGGTAAATTATATTAAGAACCAACATGAGCATCATAGTAAGAAGGACTTTAAGAAAGAGTATAGAGCATTTTTAAAAAAATATGAAGTTGAATATGACGAACAGTATGTTTGGGATTAATTATTTCGCCCTTTCAGGGCTTAACACACTTATCTCACATTCGGCAGGACTTCGTCCCACCTTATCAAATAACATCCTTTCGGGATTAAACCACTAATTATGAACGAAGCACAAACCAAACACGATTTAATTACACCTGCTTTGCAAGCGGCAGGTTGGGGTATTGTTGAAGGCAGTCGTTTGCGTTTGGAGTTTCCCATTACTAAAGGTCGCTTAATTGGGCAAGGCAGAAGAGCCACACCACTTTTTGCAGACTATGTTTTAGAATATAAAAACAGAAGAATTGGTATTGTAGAAGCTAAGAAAAGAGATTTATATTATACTGATGGTGTTGGTCAAGCCAAGGATTATGCGGAGCGATTGAACATTCGCTACAGCTATGCTACCAATGGTTTACAAATCTACGAGATAGACATGGATGAAGCTGCAGAAGGTGAAGTCCCAAAATACCCAACTCCAGACGAGTTGTGGGAAATGACCTATCCTACTCCAAAAGAAACTTACAAAATAGAAATAGCCAATTGGAAAGAACGCTTGTTCGAAATTCCTTTTGAAGACCGTGGTGGAACTTGGCAACCGCGATATTATCAGCAAAATGCTATTGCTAAAGTATTAGAGGGCATTGCTGAAAAGAAAGACAGAATGTTGCTAACCTTAGCCACAGGAACAGGAAAAACAGCCATCGCTTTTCAGATTGCTTGGAAACTATTTCATGCCAAATGGAATTTAAAACGAGATGCTACTAGAAGTCCAAGAATATTATTTTTAGCCGATAGAAACATACTAGCCGACCAAGCCTTTAATTCGTTTGGTGCTTTTGATGTTATAGATGAAAACATAAAAGTTCGTATTAGTCCGAAAGAGATAAAAAAGAAAGGGCATGTGCCTACTAATGGAAGTATCTTCTTTACCATATTTCAAACCTTTATGACCAGCAAGCAAAAGGAAGAAGAGGTAGAAGAAGAAATGGACTATTTAGAAGTAGCCGAACCTATGGAAGTGTATAGCAGTTCTGATTTTAATTTTGGGCAATATCCACCAGATTTTTTTGACTTAATTATTATTGACGAATGTCATAGAGGTGGTGCCAATGACGAAGGTTCATGGAGAGCCATTATGGACTACTTTTCTCCTGCGGTGCAATTGGGTTTAACGGCAACTCCAAAACGGGACGTTAATGCAGATACTTATAAATATTTTGGTGACCCAATATATACTTATGCTTTAAAAGATGGTATTAATGATGGATTTCTTACTCCTTTTAAGGTAAAAGAAATCCAAACCAATTATGATGAATATACTGTAACGGCTGATGATGTTATTATAGATGGTGAAGCCGAAGTTGGTGATACGTTTACTTATCGTGATTATGGTAGAAAAATTATCATTCAACAAGTAGAAGAATACCGCGTTAAAAAATTCTTGGAATTGATTAATCAAAATCAAAAGACTTTGGTTTTTTGTTCTACTCAAAAACATGCTGCCTTGATTCGAGATTTAGTTAATCAATTTTCGACCAGTAAAAGCATCAACTATTGTCATCGTGTGACTGCGGATGACGGAGCAATGGGAGAACAACATTTACGCGATTTTCAGGATAATGAAAAGAGTATTCCGACCGTTTTAACGACTTCACAAAAATTAAGTACAGGAGTTGATGCACCCGAAATTAGAAATATAGTTTTATTACGTCCTGTAGATTCTATGGTTGAATTTAAACAGATTGTAGGTCGAGGTACAAGGCTTTTTGATGGTAAAGATTATTTTACGTTGTTTGATTTTGTGCAAGCCCATCAGCATTTTAAAGACCCAGCTTGGGATGGAGAACCTTTAGAGCCAGAAACACCACCTGAAGGAGGGAAATCTAGAGTTTGCAAAGTGTGTCAAGTAAAACCATGCGTTTGCGAAAAAGAGGAAGTGGAAGATTGCGAGGTTTGCAAAAATTACCCTTGTGTTTGTGATATTCCTGAAAGCAAAATAATACGCGTTAAGCTATCCGACAATAAAGAAAGAGAAATAGATTCGACTGTAAAAACTTCTTTTTGGAGTCCGAGTGGAACACCTATTTCATCCACAGAATTTATACAACAATTGTTTGGAGATTTGCCAAGTTTCTTTACCAATGAAGAGGAATTGCGTAAACTTTGGAGCTTGCCAAGCACTCGAAAAAAATTACTCGTAGAGTTAAACGAAAAAGGCTATACCAATGAACAATTGGAAGAATTACGACTTCTAGTTCATGGAGAAGAAAGCGACTTGTTTGATGTGCTAAACTACATAGCCTACAGCAAGGACTTACTGCCAAGATTAGAGCGAGCTACTAGAGCAAAAGTCCAGTTAGGAGATTACAATCTGAAACAACAAGAGTTTTTAAACTTTGTATTGGAACAATACGTGAAAGAGGGTGTTGATGAATTGGATGATGTAAAACTTACCCCTTTATTGGTTTTAAAATACAAAGCGATTGCGGACGCTAAGAAAGAACTTGGTGAGATAAAGAGTATTAGGGATGCTTTCATTGGGTTTCAGAGATATTTGTATGGAGATAGAGTAAATTAAATAATTAGAGTATGGCTGTAATTTTACGAATAACAAAAAGCCATTGTAGAAAAAGTAAATGCTTTACTGGGTTTATGTGATCGTTTAGCGCAAGAAGTGCAACACAACCAAGAACTTAATGAGCAGTAATTGAAAAGTGTTTTGAGGGAGGTTTTTAAGGGATAGAAGATTTTTATTAAAAGGAATAAATATGGATATAAAAGATTTTAGAAAATTAATTGAAACATCAGATTATAAAGACAAATTAAATAGTTTACAATTAATAATTAACTATCCGCATTTAAATTCTGAAATAGAATTAAAAGGAATGCAGTCCATTTATAAATTTATAAATGAGCAAGTAATTGGTTGGAATAAAATAGAAAAAATACCACCTTATTTTCGTGCTTCCAAATTACATTTCGAAAATTTAAAATCTTCCATAATAAATTTAGCAAGTTCAAGCATCAAGGAATATTCCTTTGAAAATGACTTACGAAATTTTCAAAATAGTATAGTTAGTACCTCTAATAATAATAGAAGAGAATTTATTTTTATTTATGATGCACCAGAAACTGACTTTTTAATATCAGTCTTTAATAAAAAAAGCACATATTTTGATGGGTCTCTTGATTATATAACAGATACAAATTTTAACCATAGAAATGATCATAACTACTTTACAGGTTTATTATTAGCTTATGAGTTTAAAAACCAAGGAGAAACGGAAATATTAAAAAGGAGAAATAATGAAAAAATAAGTTTATCACAAATAAGAATAAAGTACAACGATTATATTGTAGAAGCAGAACAACAATTAAATAGCAATATTTCTGATGCTAAAGATAATTTAATACATCATTTTGAAACTGTAGATAAGTTAAAAGAGGAAAAAGACAAAAATTTTAAAGATTGGTTTGGTGGCGTTCAAAGTGGTTTTGATACTTTCTTTACTAGTTCTACAGATTCAATTAAAGAGAACGAAGATTTATATAGAGAAAAACTAAGATTAGAAGCTCCTGCAAAATATTGGAAAGATAGAGCCATTGAACTTAAAAAAGAGGGAAATAAATATTTAAATTGGTTAATTCGAACGTCTGTAGTAGCTGCCGTTTTATTATTTACCTTATTAATGCTATTAGGAACAACTTATTTTGAAACAACATTTAACGATAATTTAAAAGGAATTAAATGGTCAATAATCTTAATAACAATAGTTTCATTACTGGCTTTTACTATTAAAATATTATCTAAAATGACATTTAGTTCATTCCACTTATCAAGAGATGCTGAAGAACGAGAACAGTTAACACATTTTTATTTAGCATTAAAAAAAGACACAAACATTGAGCCAGCAGAGCGTCAATTAATATTACAATCACTATTTAGTAGAGCCGATACAGGACTTTTAAAAGATGATTCGTCACCAACAATGCCTACTAGTATTATTGAAAAATTTGCTGGAGGTAAATAATTATTAAATTATGACAAATTTTCAAAGAATTGGTAGTAGTAGTAATGCCGTTGCAGGAAAAAATTTCGAGTATGCTGCAAAAATCTATTTAGAGAACGTATTAGGTAGAAAACTTACGTTAAGCAAAATAGTTGAAGTTGGAATTTCAGGGATAAAAAAGTGTCATAAATTTGATATTGGCGATGACGAGACAATTATTGAATGTAAAACGCACAGGTGGACGATAGGGGACCGTGTTCCAAGCGCTAAATTGACAGTCTGGAATGAAGCTATGTATTACTTCTATTTAGCACCTAAAAATTTTACAAAAATCTTTATTATCGAAAAACATCGTAGTGAAAAGAGAAATAAGACTTTAGGACAATATTACGTTGAAAAATACAAGCATTTCATTCCAGATGATGTTGAAATTTGGGAACTTGATGAAGGAAATAATTGTCACGAAATAATTAAGCCAAAGACTATGATTCAGTCAATATATTAGTAAACGAAAATTAATCCAAGGCCGAAACAAATTGTAAATGTTAAACAAGCCGCGAACGTACAATTTGTAATTCCTGTTTATCAGCAAAATTACGACTTCTAAAAATTTAGGATGCTACGAATTACGGCATGATATAATTACGGTAAAAACAAATGAAAGAGGCAGGCATTTTATTAATAGAATCGTATTTATTCACGAAGTATTTTACAGACCCAATGTGTAGCTACTCATCTTCTAGAATTTGAATCCCTATTAAGTCTATTATTAAAAATTTGAGGTAGAAATTAAAAGCTGCAATTAAAAAAAACAATTCGAGTAAATTGGACACTGGCGGAATTCTCATTTATCTAAATCAAAAATTCAATATTAAAATGATGTTCAGCTAGAAGAGGAATGACTTACTCAAGAACATATGGCACTATTCTATTGGTAAATTAAAGTCGACTATCAACGAGCATATTTTAAACAGATAGGCTGCAAATGAATTAGTTGAAGAAGGAACTCTTAGAATAATCGGAATTTCCGATTATTCTACAAAACCAACTAATTATTATAATTTCAGTTACTTACAGCGTAAAGTCCCAACAATGTACACAGTTTCGTATTTGGGCTAGCCAACGTTTAAAAGAATACGTAGTAAAAGAATTTACCTTGAATGACGATCGATTCAAGTAGGGCACATTAATGAACTATTTCAACGAATTGCAACAACGCACTCATGAAAGACGATTGTTGGAAAAACTCTTTTATCAAAAAATAATAAAGACATGAAATATATCCTGACCAGAGACGTCCTTAAATCCGAATGCTCATGGCTTAAACGTGATTTTATTAAAGGAGAAGTATTGTACTTGTATGACGGTGCGACTTACAATTGCATTAGTAAGCGTGGATTTGCATTTACTGAAGAATTGGATACTGTTCCCTTTTTTGAGATTCCACAAGATGCGGTTACGACATTAAGATATGATTTGCAGGGAAATCCTATTGGGCCGTTTGATTTATAACAGTGCGAAATAGGAGGCGATGGCTTTAAGGGTTTAGGTTTTATAGGGCCGTATTCTTTGACAGCGGTACGTAGGTATATTTTAACCCTCGAAGGGTTTGGAACCCTGTGAGGGTTATTAGTGTACATTAAAATTCGAAGTAGCAAATTGAAACTATTTTGTATCGGTTATAAAGGAGGAGGGTAGGTACGCGTTGCAACCGGGTATTATTTGGAGCCTATTCCAAATGTTTTTTCATAATACGAATTGGAACAAATCGAACCTGTCGGAATTTCCGAACAGTTCAAAGAGTCGGTCATTGGTACGTTTGAAAAGATTTAGAACCTTATGATTGTGATTTCGTTATTTTGATGCGTTGAATAAATGGTTTGATCACCGTAGGACTGATTTGAGTTTTTAAGGACTACTGATATTGAATTGTATCCTAGTATAATTATTGTTGTAAGATCGGAATAGGGACGTAGTACAATTGAAACGGTGTTGTATTTGCATGTTCAATAAAAAACCCGCTATTGCGGGTTTGTATGTAGATGAAGTAGTTTACATTCTGTATTATTTTGACCCCGACTGGATTCAGACCAGTAACCTTTAGTGCATCGCTTAATTTAGACCGCCTGCTTAGAAGGCAGATGCACTATTTATTAAGAAGCTTTTCTAAGTAACTTACTTTGTCCTTTTCAGCTTGTAGTAATCTTTCGTATAATTTCTCCTTTTCTTCAAAAAGTGCCATCATCTTATCTAACGGATTGAAAGTCGGCTGAATATTAATTGCATTGATTGTTGAGGTATCATTACTGGTAAATGTATTAGAAATAATATTTACCGCCTGTTCTTCATCAAAATTCTGAAATGCCACTACTGGAATCTTCAAGGAGGTTGAGATTTGCGTAAGGATTGTGGTATCAATCACATCTTTTTGTTCCAATATAGAGATCTTTTTTTGGTTCCAATCGTCTCCCAGTGCATAAGCCAATGCTTCTTGCTTGATGCCTAGCATTTCTCTGAAACGCTTTACATTTCTTCCTTGGTGTATTTTTTGTTTCATAACGAATTGTATTTTCTAAAGATTCAAAGATAACGCCATTTGGATTAAAATCTGTGTATCAAAGATAAAAAAAGATCCACTAAGAAAGCTGGTTTTGTCTATTAAAATAATCGGTTGTTTTTATCAGCTGGAATAAATTCCAGCCCTACAATATGAGGCGAGCCTATGGCTCTAGAAGGGTTTCGTGTTAGTCTCGTAGAGACGGTGCATTTTGTAGCATCGGATTTTAATACGTTGTAAATAAAAAACGGTGCATTTTGTAGCAATGGATTTTAATGCGTTATAAATAAAAAATGATGCAATTTGTAGCAATGGATTTTATAATGGGTCGAGCCTACGGCTCTATTTATCTGGTTGTTTTTAACAGCTGGAATAAATTCCAGCCCTACAATATGAGGCGAGCCTATGGCTCTAGAAAGGTAACGTGTTAGTCTCGTAGAGACGATGCATTTTGTAGCAACGGATTTCAATCCGTTGTAAACAAAAAACGAAGCATTTTGTAGCAATGGATTTTATAATGGGTCGAGCCTACAGCTCTAATTATCTGGTTGTTTCTAACATCTGGAATAAATTCCAGCCCTACAATATGAGGCGAGCCTACGGCTCTAGAATGGTAACGTGTAAGTCTCGTAGAGACGGTGCATTTTGTAGCAATGGATTTCAATCCGTTGTAAATAAAAAGCGATGCATTTTGTAGCAATGGGTTTTAATGCGTTGTAAATAAAAAATGATGCATTTTGTAGCAATGGGTTTCAATCCGTTGAAAATAAAAAACAATGTATTTTGTAGCAACGGATTTTATAATGGGTCGAGCCTACGGCTCTATTTATCTGGTTGTTTCTAACAGCTGGAATAAATTCCAGCCCTACAATATGAGGCGAGCCTATGGCTCTAGTAGGGTAACGTGTTAGTCTCGTAGAGACGGTGCATTTTGTAGCAATGGATTTTAATCCGTTGTAAACAAAAAACGATGCATTTTGTAGCAACGGATTTTAATGCGTTGTAAATAAAAAACGATGCATTTTGTAGCAATGAATTTTAATGCGTTTCAAACAAAAAATGACGTATATTGTAACAACGGATTTCAATCCGTTGGATATAAAAAACCATGTATAATTTAGCAAGGGATCTCAATCCGTTGAAGATAAAAATAATTATATTTAAGTTCCATAGGAACGACATATACAAACAAAAATTATGGCAAACACCTATCATCAGCTATACATACAAGTAGTTTTTGCTGTAAAGTATAGAGAAGCAGTGCTTCATAAAGATTGGAGAAGAAATGTTTTTGGCGTGATCGGAAATTTAATAAATGAAACGGGCTGCAAAACTATAATTGTAAATGGAGTAGAAGACCATGTACATTGCTTTTTGGGATTGAAACCAACCGTTTCTATATCTGAATTAATGAAGACAGTAAAAGCAAAATCATCAAAATATATTAATGACAATCGTTTTTTATTAAATCGATTTGAATGGCAGGAAGGCTACGGTGCATTTTCATATAATCATTCACAAATAGAAAAAGTGTACAACTATTTAGCGAATCAGGAAGAGCATCATAAGAAAGAAAATTTTAAAGAAGAATATTTGAATTTTCTAGAAAAATTTGAAATACCCTATGATGAGCGATATATATTTGCCGATTTACAGTAGAAACGAAACTACGGCTCTAGAAGGGTATCGTGTTAGTCTCGTAGAGACGATGCATTTTGTAGCAACGGATTTTAATCCGTTGAAAATAAAAAATGATGCAATTTGTAGCAATGGATTTTAATCCGTTGAAAATAAAAAATGATGCAATTTGTAGCAACGGATTTTAATCCGTTGTAAACAAAAAACGATGCAATTTGTAGCAATGGGTTTTATAATGGGTCGAGCCTACGGCTCTATTTATCTGGTTGTTTCTAACAGCGGGAATAAATTCCAGCCCTACAATATGAGGCGAGCCTATGGCTCTAGAAAGGTAACGTGTAAGTCTCGTAGAGACGATGCATTTTGTAGCAATGGATTTTAATCCGTTGAAAATAAAAAACAATGCATTTTGTAGCAATGGATTTTAATGCGTTGTAAATAAAGAACGGTTCATTTTGTAGCAATGGGTTTTAATCCGTTGAAAATAAAAATGATGCATTTTGTAGCAACGGATTTTAATCCTTTGAAAATAAAAAACGGTGCAATTTGTAGCAATGGATTTTAAAATGGGTCGAGCCTACGGCTCTATTTATCTGATTGTTTCTAACAGCTGGAATAAATTCCAGCCCTACAATATGAGGCGAGCCTATGGCTCTAGAAGGGTAACGTGTTAGTCTCGTAGAGACGATGCATTTTGTAGCAACGGATTTTAATCCGTTGTAATTAAAAAACAATACATTTTGTAGCAATGGATTTTAATCCGTTGAAAATTAAAAAGAATGCATTTTGTAGCAATGGATTTTAATCCGTTGAAAATAAAAAACAATGTATTTTGTGGCAACGTATTTCAATCCGTTGTAAACAAAGAACGATGCATTTTGTAGCAACGGATTTCAATCCGTTGTAATTAAAAAACGATGTATCATGTAATGTCAAATTTTAATCCGTTGTATATAATGAACGACGCATCTTGTAGCAATGGATTTCAATCTGTCGGAACCTTGAACTTGAGCATAAGAGTGGAATAAGCAATAAAAATCAAAATAAGTAAACTAAAAATACTAACTTTAAAACGGCAAAATAGGGATTGTATTTATGAAGCAAAAAGTATTTCTTTCTAGTGTTCAGCGTGAGTTTACCCAAGAGCGGGAAGCGGTGTACCGGCATTTGCTTGTGGATCCGGTCTTGCACTTGTTTTTCGAACCGGTCTTGTTTGAAAAATTACCGGCAAACGGCACTCAAGCGAGTGCCGTGTATTTGAAAGAAGTGGCACAAGCGGATGTTTTTTTGATCTTAATTGGAACAGATTATGGTTTTGAAACGCCGTCGGGTATTTCACCTACCGAATTGGAGTACGATCGGGCTCAAGAGCACCAAGTATTTTCATTAGCTTTTATAAAAAACGAAAGTGAGGAAGGACGGCATCCGAAGGAAGAAATTTTGTTTCATAAAATTCAGAACAATTTATCCTACAAGCGTTTTGGCAGTAGTGCTGAACTGGTTATGGAAGTTACAAAAGCTTTGGTTGCCATTTTACAACAAAAAGGCATTTTAAACAGTATTGATTTTGATTCGGAGGTGCATCCTACTGCATCGTTTGAAGCTATTGACGCAGATAAAGTAGCCCATTTTATCAATTTGGCACGCTACAAAAGAGGTTTTCCGTTGCACGAAGGAACTGCTTTGCCCAAGGTACTTTCGCATTTGAACTTTCTTTCGGAACAGAAAATAACCAATTCCGCTTTGTTGGCTTTTGGCACAAATCCGCAACAGTATTTTCCTACAGCAGTGGTGAAGTGTGCTCATTTTCATGGGGTACATGTGGCCAAACCTATTCCGGACCATCGTGTTATTAAAGGCGATGTTTTTACACAGGTAGATGAAGCAGTTGATTTTATTTTATCAAAAATTGCACTTGCGGTGGGACTGCGTTCTGAAAGCAATCAAGCCCCCTTACAATATGAAATTCCAAGAGCCGTTATTGCTGAGGCTATTGTGAATGCGGTGGCACATAGAGATTACCAAAGTAAAGGCAGTGTGCAACTGATGCTTTTTGCCGATCGTGTTGAAATCAGTAATCCTGGTGCACTTCCGCCAGAACTGACTTTGTATAACTTGAAAAACGACCACGCCTCGTATCCCAAAAATCCGCATTTAGCAGAAGTGCTTTATCAAGCTGGCTATATTGAACGTTTTGGAACGGGAACGGGGGAAATTTTACGCTTGTGCAAAGAAGCAGGATTGGTAGAACCTGTATTTGATTTGGGAGCAGGTTTTAAAATTACGATTTGGCGTCCGGAAGTCAGCAGTTCACAAGATAAAAAGAACCGCACCGACCAAGTTACCGACCAAGTCACCGATCAAGTTACCGACCAAGTGAACGCGTTGATACAAAGATTGATTTTGATCACCGATCAGGCGTATTCGCGCCATGAATTAATGGAGATTTTACAACTGAAGCACAATCCAAATTTTAGAGACAATTATTTGAATCCAGCCATTCAGGAAGGATACTTGTGCATGACGCTACCCAATAAACCGAACAGCACCCACCAAAAATACCAATTAACCGAAAAGGGACAGCAATTAAAAACACAGTTAGAAAAGAAAGAGGACTAACAGCGATTGGGATGATGTATAATGTTTAACGATCAGTTCGCTCTTGTTGAACGGTTGATCAAATGAGGCATTAATCAATCTTTCAATCCTATCCTTTTAAACTTTTAACGCCCCACGTTTCTGTGTTATTGCATTTTTTATATACTTTATTAGTAAAGTGCTGCACTTAGTTTATATAGGTGAATGGTACTACTGTATCCTATAAAGTACAGTTCTTCTAAAACATCCTTTTAATCAGGTTTTTAAGTCGTTTTCGGAATAGATTATTCTCTGCAAAGAAGCCAACTTTGGGTTTCAATCTTAAAACGCAAAGACAATGAAAAAGCAAGTAATTAATTATGAAACAAAACTTTGGGCGTGTTATGAAATTAAAAATCCCTTTGAAGTCCTTGACGCTTTCATTGACCATGCCCGTACCGACTATTACAAACAAATAGTAAGTCAAGCGGTACTTCATGCAGAAAAACAGGAAGTGTATAATAAAGACTACCCAAGTCAACTCTTCATTTGCCATGCTGCTTTGCGCTCTTTTTTAAGAGCGTGCTCCCGATTGCACCACAAAAGCAAAAAATGGCAGGTAAAGCAAACCACCTCAGATTGCAAGTCTGTTCTGCATCAAGCTTCATTAACTAAGGAGGAATACAATAATCCATTTAAAGTATTTCAAAATGCGTTTACCAAAAACTCCATACACGAATTAGAAAATAAATTAGCTGAAATAGTCTTTTTAGCAGTACTGCCTCAACAAGTTGACTACATCACGGATCTAAGCACGGCCTACATTCATATCGTAAAACTGCTAGATGCTGCCCAACTTATACGGGAAAGAGGGCTTGAAAAGCGCAAAAAAGAAACAACTTCATTCGAAGTATTGCAACAAGAATACAATGCGCCAAAAGAGCAAGAAATCTCGACCTTAACATTGGAAAACAGCAGTGAAGAAGACAAAATGAAGCAGGAACCACAAGAAGAAAACCCAACAATAGAGGAGGAGCAATACAACAATCAAAACCAAATTACAACGCTGATTACAGCTAAAGTAGCTACCTATGGTATTTACTGTTTTGAGCAACGTACAATAAAGGAATGCTCTACACGTTTGCAGTCCAAGGCAAAGCAGTCCAATTCCACCCACTATTACTTGCTAGTTATAGTGCCAACCCTACCGCAAAATGCCACAGCCGACCTTGCTTATCTTATCAAAATACAAACGAGAGGACGTTGTACCGTCACTTTACTAATCCATACTGTAAGAGATTTGCGACGAGACAAAACCAACCAAGGCTATTTTTTCCAACAGCTAGTATTTGAAGGAGTAACGTGGTTCGAAGATTGGAGCAATACCACCCCACTCAATCTTGCGGATGCCACTAAAAGTCAGTTTAAACATCTAGAAAAGTATTGGCGTAACCGGAAAATTATACTAGAAGGTTTGATGGATGCAGCAGAAGCAATAGATCAGGACGGTAGCGATATCCTCAAAATCAATTTCTTACACCAAGCACTCGAACAGCTGTGTTTGGGGCTTATACATACTTTTCTGGGTTACCGACCGCACCATTTTGCTTTGGGCTATCTTTTGGACTTGTGCGACCTTTTTACCCCAATCGCTTCTCAATTTTTTCCGAGAAAGACCAAGCAAGAACTGAATGTAGTAGAACCTTTATTTCGCTCCATTCATGATGTGCGGTATTTAAAATCTTTAGGCAAAAGGACATCCCAGTTACCGACTATCCAACAGCGTTACCTGGCATTTTATGAGCATGCAAGTCGTGCAGTTGATCTTGAACTGCTGCGGTTGCAGGAAGTGAATTGAGTGCTCACACAATACTAATACTCAATTAGTGCTGACATGAACTTACTATATCAATGAAAATCAGTTTCAGGTAATAATGAAGGATGGTACTATCTGTAATGATTAATTTAGAGAAAAAACAAAACTGAACCATCAAACATTAACAACCATCATTTTAAACTGAATGCAAAAAAAGTATGAATTATGGAAAATCAAGAATCTACCACAACATCAAACTTTAATGAGGAATTAAAGAAATGCTTTTTTTTCAAGACGTTAATTCCGGCCTCTAATGAAAGCAATATGCATCAGGCAATCGTAAAATTTGACAGCTACTCGCATTTACTTTATGCCGTCAAGGACTTATTACAAATAGCGGTACATACACTTCATAATGACGGCAGTGAAAATTCAGGTCTGATAGAAGATCCAGCATTTCACCTAACCAGCATATTAGAAATTGCAATTCAACTGCTACCCTGTCCAGAAGGCGAAGCGCTCGATTTACTGCACCAATTCTATTTAGAATTAGAAAAGAATCAGAAACAAGAGGAGAATTTAAAAAAATCCCAAAACTTATAAAATAGTAATCAAGAAAAAGAATAAAAAAAAACAGGAAAAAGAGTCGCAAAATCTAGAAAGATATTTCTCAATGCTAGCACCAGCATCAGCAATCCGTAAAGATATATTCAACATTCAAATTGATGTAGGAGGCTACTCCGACCTATTCTTTCTAATCATCGATTTACTCAAAACAGCAATGCTCGCTTTAGAAGGCATGGAGAACAGTAACGACAAGTGCATTGAAAAAGAAATATACATAAGAGGTTTATTAAATATAATCGAAAAAATGATTCCATTAGAGGAAGCAGAACTTTTAGACATCATGCATCAAAAGTACCTCGCAGAAGTTAAACCCTCGAAGGGTTCCAAACCCTGCGAGGGTTAAATTATTTTAAATCAAAAAATCAACCCCCACAAAAAACACCAACACACCGCAAACCCACCAGATCCAATTCATTAACCATAATCATTTCCTCCTCAGAAGTTTTATATAACGCAACACCTAAAAAAGCCAGTCTAAAATCTGGAATAGGAGGTAAGTTAGAAATTAGAAAATCAAGTTGGGAAGTTGTTTTATGCTCCTTAGATAACAATATTTTTTCGGCAGAGTAAGACTGCCAAGTTAAGGTATTAATATCATAATCGACAACAAAATAATGCAGACCCAGATGAGTACCTTCGTTTTTAAATATAGATTTGTTAAGTTCAAAATCTTTTAAACAATAAGACAATCCTAATGATTCTGCTATCGGAAGCTTATTAAGCAGATTGTCCAAAGATTGATCTGGCGTAAATAAAAAATCTAGTAAAAGCCGCATTCCTTCAACCGTATTAAGTCCGCGTTTAACACTGCGACTACCATGATTAGATAAATAATCTTCCGCTTTAATCTGAGTCAAAACCGAAACTAATGCACTGTGCCACTTCCTTTCCAAAAGCTTAGGTAAAGAAGTTATAACAGATTCACGTATTAATCTTTTGACGGTAGAAAGGTTGCCAAATTCAGTTCCATTGTGGCGTACAGGCTCCATTGAAGGCATGTTTTTTATCGCATCACGCGTAAATCCACCACCCGCTTTCCGTACCAAATCTTGTCCGTCACTAGAATAAAAATTTAATCCTCCAATAGTACCTGTAATTCGAAATTTTCCAACTTGTCTTGCCATAACCTACCATTTAAAAGATAAATATAACAAATAGTCGAATAAGATTTTATTTAAATTATTTATAATCAGTGTGTAACAAGAAAATTATTTTCAATATTGGTTATCCGTCTAAAAAAAAATATTAAGTAGAAAAATTCAATCTGCGATATTTAAATAACACAGCGACCTTTGAGCCCATCTTTATTTAATAACAGAAAAACAAAGAATAGCATATAGATGGTAAAAATATACTAAAGCCCACCGTATGGCGTATATAAAGTATGGATTAAATATACTTCATCAGTAAAATAATCATGCAACAAGCATAGTAAATTAAGCAATTAAACTAAAAATCTTCCTAAAAATTAATTGACAAATGTCCTCAACCCTCGAAGGGTTCAAAACCCTTCGAGGGTTATCGTCTTACAGTAATAATTAAAAGATTACTTACCAATACAATACGTTATTTTCCTTGCTATATCTAGTTTTTTCGTGTTTGTGTAGTACAAATCAAGTACTTCTGTAACCAATGAAGCGGGAATAAAAGAAAGTAAAAATAAAATATATTTACTGATTAAAATTTGCAAAGGACATGTATATATTCAGCTTTTACTGCATAGGCATGAACTTTATTGAGGTGTTGAAACTTACAAATGTAAATACTTACGATGATAGATTATCTTATTTACGAGCTAAAACAGGAGTTCATTTAGATTTTAAATTAAGAAATCATTCTTTTGAAATACTTAAAAAATACAATAAGAGTTCACTAAACTCTTATATTTTTCCTCTATTGCTAAATGAAAATATGACCATAAGTCAAATTAAAAATAGAAGTCACAAATTACTGGGCCAAATTAATCCGGCTTTAAAAGAAATGATGGCAGTTGTAAAAATTAATAAGAATATAACTTTTTATACCGCTAGACATACATTTGCTACATTTTTAAAATTTGAAAACACACCAATTGACGCTATTAGCGAAATGCTTGGACATACTGATTTCAGAACAATACAAGCTTACTTGAATAAACTTCCCAATAAAAAGCTTGATAAAATTATCGATGATGTTTTTGAAAATTCTAAATTTTTTAAAAATAGTTAGATATGTAATCTGGGTAATTATTTTTAGCTACATTAAAATATTGCTGTGGTAATCATTTCTAATCACCGCATCTACCTGCAATTATTACCGCCATAGCAGCAATTTAATATCTCTTTCTTTTTTCATAAGCAAAAAGCATTATTTACAATTCTACTTTACCGCAATAACAGTAAAATATACTTACTTTCTATTAAAATATTTAATACAGCGAGTAAATTGACTACTTTTACCGCTTAAACAGTACAAATGAGCAATCTTGATTTAGGTACTTTAATAAAAGACCATCGAAAAAAAGCAGGACTTACGCAGTTGGAATTGGCCAATTTAGCAGGAGTAGGGAAGACGACTGTTTTTGACATTGAAAAAAATAAGGAATCCATTCGCTGGAATAGCCTAATGGCTGTTCTTCATGTTTTGAATATTAAAGTCGAATTTAAAAGCCCTTTAATTAAATAGTTATGAGAAAAGCAATTGTATTGGTTCATGGAAAAAGAGCAGGAGTATTAACCGAACTAGCGTCCAATGCGTATCAGTTTGAGTACGATAACGACTACGAATGTGATGCCGTATCGTTAACGATGCCAACTTCAAATAAAAAGTACGATTACAATTCGTTTCCTCCCTTTTTTGAAGGTTTACTTCCAGAGGGAATTATGCTAGAAGGCTTATTACGAATTGCAAAAATTGACCAGAAAGACTATTTCTCGCAACTTATTGCAACAGGAAATGATTTAGTTGGTGCGGTAACCGTAAAATTGTTGGAAAATGAATAGATGTCTCATTACCTACGAACTATGCGGAACCGCTAAATACAGCGAAAAAGGACTTCGATTGATAGCACCTAAACTGACTCATTTAAACGATTTACCTTACACGGCATCCGAGCTTCGCCAAGAAGCGGTTAATAGAGCAAAAAATCTTTCTATACAAGGAGTTCAACCTAAATTGAGTGCCACGATTTCGGTAGTTGACCAAGAGTTTAAAATTGTAGATCAGTTTGGAACGTTTATTATAAAACCGCAAAACGATTTATTTCCACAATTGCCAGAAAACGAGGATGTGACTATGCGAATGGCGAAAGTGTTTGGTTTGGAAGTGCCTTTCCACGGAATGCTTTATGCAAAAGATGGAAGTTTGTCTTATTTTATTAAACGCTTTGATCGTTATGGTAAAGGAAAAAAACTTGCAACAGAAGATTTTGCTCAATTAACGGGTAATTCACGAGATACAAAGTACAATTTTACAATGGAAAAATTGATTCCAGTATTGGATGAATTCTGTTCATTTCCTGCCATTGAAAAGGCAGATTTTTTTAAAAGAATATTATTTTGTTACGTAACAGGCAATGAAGACATGCATTTAAAAAACTTCTCGTTAATTACCAAAGATGGAAAAACAACACTTACACCCGTTTATGATTTTTTAAATTCCACAATATCATTAAAGAATCCACAGGAGGAAATGGCATTGACTTTAAAAGGCAAAAAAAGCAATTTTAGACCTTCCGATTTTTTAGATTATTATGCAAAAGAACGGTTACAATTGAACGATAAAACCATAGATACTATTCTGTTGCAAATGGGGAGTGCATTGCCAAAATGGACAGAGCTTCTTGAATATTCGTTTCTTTCTGAAGTCATGAAGGAAAAATATTTTAATTTGTTAGAAACCAGAATGAAATTTTTTAAGTAGTGGAGTTTTCGCACTTTGATTTTCTAATGCATGATTTTCCTAAAAACATCCTCCAAATCATAATTATACAAACCTTCTAATCTTAACTGATCATCGCTTTTGTCATCAGTCATATCCCAGATGGATGCATTAATACCAAGCTTTCGCATATAAGGTATTTTATCGTACATAATACTAGCAGCATTTTCACTCATGTCAGGAATAATAACTACTTTATGTCCAATTAAACATTGTAGTTTGCCATTTGTCAAACCATTTATACCTCCGTACGCTATCCAATTGTACTGTGGTAAGTTAATGTGTCCAACAATCGCTGTTTTCTCACTTTCCACAAGAACAACCTTATCGACTCCTTTGAATTTATCATAAATAAGATGTTCACCAAATAAACAGGAATGATAACCATCTTCATTTTTATAGGGTACTTTAAATTTATTGGTTCGTTTTCCATTTGCATCATAATAGCAGACCTTTGCTTTTTGAATTTGCAACTCTGAATTGATGTTCCAGAATATAGTTCCGCCATCGGGTGTTGATCCAATTCCATAAACTTCCTTTGCATCATCTACTTTTGCATTACCGTATTTAGCTCGTAAATACTTTAGTAGTTTGTTTTCAGGTTGAATGTAGTAATGTTCCCATAGAACCTCTTCTGGAATGTAATTTTGCAATTTTGCAGTTGGTTTTGCAATGCTACCTTTCGCAACTGCAAAGGATTGGTTCTGTACCATTATTTCCGCTGACTCGAACTTTTTTGAAAATTCATTCCAGCTATACTGGTTTCCTTTTTCATCTTGATATAATTGTGGAGGCAAGGTCGCAATTCCACATGAATGGCAATAACCGTAAATTACAGGCACATTTGCAAAAGAGGAAAATTTCCCGTCATTATTGCTTTTATTGCAGCACGGTGTAACGAGGTTTAATTCTCTTTTGCTACTGTATTTATAGTCCTCTATTATTTTAATTAAGTTCATAAAGCATAGGTATTGTATCTGCAACTTGCAACTTGGAAAACTTTATTTTAAGTTGTTAAAAAACTGAATAACAATGTTTTAATTTTGTAATTCTAATTAGTTGCAGTTGCAAGTTGCACATTGATTTTGCTATAAAGCCGTGAAACTTTAGATTTGTGCATTCCAGAAAAGTCTACAACTTCTTTTTGAGTTTTATTATTTTTAATTGCAAACCGAACGAAGTCATCTGGTGTTATATCTTTTAATCCATCTTCTTTTAATTCCTCTAAAATAATTTTGAAGTTTGTAAAATAGAAGTCATTTAATAGAATGGCAGTTTCAACAGTTTGACATGTTATAACTGTTGCAAAACTGGATGTTTCTGCGTGATTAATCAAATGAACGAGTAATACGAACTTGGAAATGCTTATTTGCATTTTTGCAATGTATTCGTAGGTGTAGTCAGTCTGCTTTTTTTGAAGATAAATAAGGCTTTGTACATATTCAAGTATCCTCTTTTCTGCATCTTGTGTTAATTTTATATTTACTGAATCAATTTCTGTATCACTCTCAATCTCATTTCGGTAATTCAACAAGTTGTTAAGTGGTTTTGTATAAGAATTTAAAACATCTTCATCTATTTTTTTATTTGAAACCACATCATTGCTTGTTAATTTTGTAGTAAATAAGAGGCGGTCAATAAGTCCGCTTTCCAAATTTCCATCAGCAAAGAGTTTTGGTACAAATTGACTTTGAATTGAACCCATAAGCGATGGGCAAGATTTTTCAATGCGATAACTCTCAGTAGTTTTTCTTGAAATATCTACCATTTTATTGGTATTGCCTTGGAGTAAAAATGTTCTCCATGCAGCACCTTCATTACTGTTTTTATTTGACATTTTTTGAACCAGGCCGAATAGTTCATCAACAAATACACCAATTGAGTATGGGTTTTTATAATGTACAAACAATGCAGCTTCGATGGTAGCATCTTGTAATAAATACTGTTTTCGCTTAATTGTAGCTGTCGGATCTTCTTCTTTTAATCTATTAAATTCATGATAATTTTCGTCATCATGTTTTTTTAACAGATCTGTAGCAAAATCCATTGGGGGAGATTTACTATCACCTCTACTTCCCACGATAGCGAAATACAAATTCGGATAGTTTGTATAGGACATAGCTGTGATTGAAAAAGCTAATCCCGCAGCATTACAGTAAGCAAACAGGATGGAACTCAAAAGATACTCTTTCGGAAATCGCTTGTATTTGAAAGCGTCTTCAATGATATTTTGAATAGGTTTAGGCAATTTTGTAATGATTTGATCAAGCTGCATTCTTGCAAAATCTTTGTTACACATTGATGCTCGATCAATATGAGTTGCTATTTGATTAAGTGTTGGTTCCATTATTTTGATGATTATTGACGATTAATTAAATAAATGATTTGTTTTGTATCCAGATCATAAAAAGGTTTTGCACCGTTTGATTGTGACGGCATGTTTAAAACGGCATGATAGCGAGAAGTTAAAAGGTTTTTGACGTCTTGCAAATCTTTTTTAGTAGCGGGTTTATTCTCTTCTCGTATGAATAGGGAAGTGGCAAGATTAACTGCTAAAGTGCCAACTGCGGCATTTCCCACACCTGCTAAACTCATTTTATCAATAGTTGTTTTCGTAGGTTTCTTCCTATCGATTGATGGTAGGTTTAAACCTGAATTTTTTCTGATTGCAAAGGCTCTAGTCCTGCAACTATTGCTGCAATACTTTTGTTTCTTTCTTCTATTCGGTTTGTATTCTTTGCTACAATACTGACAGGTATATAAATAATTTTCCATTGTGCGTTATTTTTACGTTAGATTGACGGTTAAAAGATTCTATTATTCGATAAATATTTATCTAGTTCAAGGTTTAAATCTGTTGTATTTTTTTGAGTGCCGCTTTTAACCCATTCCAAAATATCTGCTTTTACAAAGTAGAGCTGCTTTCCTTTTTTGATGAATGGAATTTTGTTTTTATGCACTAAACCATATACAGTTGGTACTGCTTTGTGAATAAGCGAAGCAGCTTCAGTTATTCTAATAAATGGCGGTTCATCTTCTGTCGTAGTAACATTGATGGTTCTGATAATGTTTTCAGAAACTTTTTCAGAAATACTTCTAATTAGCTCTTCGAAGAGCGCGTTGAAATTGGTCATAATTTTTATTTTACTTGTTAATTATGGCGCAATCTATAATGAAAAAATCCCTAAAGAAATACTTTAGGGATGGCTTATGGATGGCTTACGGATGCTTTAAATTGTTGTAAAACAGTGCTTTAATGAATGATATTTGTAGTTATTTTTTCGGATACATTGTTTTGATTTGTTCAGAAATAATAGTTGCTCTATGTTTTTTTAATGTTTGTTTTGTCAAAGGCAAGTCATAATTAGTAATTTTGACAAATATATTATCGATTGTGGTTACCATATTTTTTAAACTGCCCTTTCTTAAAATTCCATTAATAACCTTGTGATAAGCTACATTTTTTGACGAACTTCCGTGAAAAATGGATATGTCTTTAATTTCTCCGATTAAAATTATAAGTTTAAATTTTTCAGTAATTGGTATTTCGTTTTTTTCAGCTAAACAAAGGTTCAAAACGAGTAATTGCTCATCACTTTCGAAATCTTGAGATATCTTTTTACTTGAAACTTTTTCTTCATTCAATTGTAGTTCCTCTTGAGGATTTTCTCTAATTATTGTCCAATTTAAATTTCCATAATCATTTACGTTTTTTATGGCAAAAGGAATAAATTTGTCTGGATAAATTTTAGAAAATATGGCTCTGTATAATTCACTATTTATGACATGTCCATCAAAAAATTCTAAAGTAAAACTTGAGTAATCTCCCGAATCGTAGAAAAGCTCGTATAGGTCACTATTTTTACCTAATCTTTCTTCAATTTTTTGCAAACTGTGATAAGTTATTAAATCATAAATGAATCGATTGAAACCATAATTATCGATTGCTTTATAATTTTTATCAATGGCTCTATTAACTTTTGTAACTAATTCAAATTCTGTTTTAATCTCATTTTCGATTATCTTTGAAATTGAAGTTGTATTGCTATAGTAATCATTGCGAAAACAGAAAAGTCGGTAGCAACTTTCAAATAAGTTATAATTTTTGCCAATTAAATTATTATAATATTTTTCGGATAATTGAAATCTAATTCTGTCGATAGCATGTGGAAATGGTCTATCATCATTTTTAAATTCTTTAAACTGCTTTATTATAAAGTATTCAGCCTTGACGAAGACCTTTTTTAAAATGTAATCATAATCCATCTAATTTCAAATTTATTCGGTTAGCTGCAATTATTTTATTGCTATCAATTACTTTTGTATATATCTGTGTAGTTGCAACATTTTTATGTCCTAGCAGTTTTGAGACAGTATATATGTCTGCTCCATTTGCAAGTTGTAATGTTGCGTAAGTGTGTCTAAAATTATGGAAAGAAATTTTCTTTGTGATTCCAGAATCCACCAACCATTTTTTAAGTGGTCTTCCAATATCCGTGTATTTTACATCGCCAAAAACTAACGAGTTATCTTTCGGTTGCAAATTTATAATGTCCAAAACGCTCTGTGAGATGGGATGATTGAATAAATTTCCTGTCTTCTTCTCTCTCAATTTAATGTAGCTACCTTGATGTTTATCGTTATAAATATTAGAAAAAGGCAATGCTTTAACATCGACAAAGCGTAAGCCAGTCAAAGCAGAAAAAATTGCCATGTGTTTTAATTTTGGCATGTCGCACGGTGTGTCCCACAAAATTTCTAATTCTTCTTGGGAAAGGTATTCTCTATACGTTTGCTCTTCTTTAATAAAAACAATTTCGGAGGCAAGGTCTTTTTCAATAATGTTTTTCTTGTAAGCCCTTTTTAAAACAGAAGCAAAGTTTTTAAAATAGGAGGAAGCAGTATTGACTGATAATTTACCTTTGCCAGTTCTTAAATTGTTTGTTTTTAGAAGAAAGTTTCTGTATTTTCTTACATGCTCATCATTTAAAAAGTGTGATAGTAGTCGATTACCTGCAAAAGCTTTATAATAAGTAAGTGAAGCATTCCAACTTGAATGGTTTGAATCAGTTCCATTATTGTAGTATTCCTCAACGACACTATTGTAGAACTCGATGAAATCGACATTGTAAGTGATGTTTTCCTTAAAACCAAACTCTTTATCTTTGATTTGAGTTAACCTTTTGGCGCGCACTAAATTTGCAAACTCCAAAATTGATTTATTATGGGTTTTTTCAACCTCATTCTTTGGTTTTAAATAAACGTAAATTTTTAAAAATTCCCTGCGAGTGGGTTTTCCTGTCTTTGCACTTATAATTTCAGGGAAGAAATCTAAATACAAACTTGCTCTACCGTTTGCAATTGGTTTTTGACGTAGTGATACTGTTGCCATTTGTTTATATTTTAGGTGAAAATGGAATCGATATCTTCTCTTTTTACTAGTACGAATTTACCCTGATTCCTTTTAGGGATATTGAAACGTTTTATTATATTGTATAAAGCTCCATTTGAAATTTGAAATTTGTCAATAATTTCTTGCATGGTGTAGGAGTTATAAATTGTAATTTCATCTTTTGGATCAATTTTATTTTTTTCAATTTCTTTTAAGTTGTTGTCAAAATATCTCTCGATGTCACTTCTTCTAATTAGTGTTTTTCTTTCAGAGAATTGTACCGCATTAATGGCTTCTCGCTCAATCAATCTGTAAACGGTTTTTGGAGACATATTAAGTAGTATTGAAGCGTCCTTAACAGTTAAGAATTGCTTTTCTTTAATATCATCAAATACATCTTTTTGCTCTTTCTTCTGACTTAATGCTGTTGCTGCATTGCTGATTTCAATTTTTGCGTTCCTTTCTTTTAATTTTCCATTCTTACCTCGGCACTTATCAGAACAAAAACGAGTAGTTGTTTTTTGTGCAACAAATACATTTTTACATATCTCACAGACTCGATTTACTTCCATATTTAGATAATTTATGATGTGTAGTAAAAAACTATTATCCCAGTTACATATAAATAAGGGTAATTAAGGGACACAAAATTTATTTTTATTTTCAAAGATAGCAAAAATTTGAAACGAGGTACACTATAGGTACAAAAAATAGCAAAAAATGCAAAAATCTTACAAAATGAAAAAAATATGAAACATAAAAAAACCCTTGATTTACAAGGGTTTTAGTGCTATTTATTTTGTGTTTTTTTGTTAAAAAAAGTGATTTTATTTTCCAATACAAAAGTTAGCAAATATATTCCCCAATAACTCATCATTCGTAACCTGCCCCGTAATTGTCCCAAATTCAAACAACGCATCCTTAATATCAAGCGACATCAAATCAGCAGATAAATCGCTTTGCAATCCCCATTGTACTTTCTGAATCGCCTCCAAGGCTTTGATCAACGAATCGTAATGACGGGAATTGGTTACAATCGTCTCATTATTACGCAAAGCACCAGTGTTTACAAAAGATAGTAATGTATTCTTTAACGCATCAATTCCTGTTTTTTCTTTAGCAGAAATGGAAATCAGTTGTCGGTTGTCGGTTGTCGATTGCGAGTGATGTTCTGTAAGTTCGTGTGCAAAAAAGGATAGCTCATCCTCCGACAATAAATCCGATTTATTGATAACAATTACCAACGCCTTTAGCGGATATTTATTTTTTATTTTTTCAATTTCAGTTTTTAACGTATTAACCGAGAACCGAGAACTGTCAACAGACAACTGATATCCGTCAACCAAAAACAAAACAACCTGTGCTTGTTCCATTTTCTCAAACGTTTTTTTAATCCCGATACTTTCCACCACATCCGTAGTTTCGCGGATTCCCGCCGTATCGATAAATCGAAAACCAATACCGCCAATTACTAGTTCGTCCTCGATCGTGTCCCGCGTCGTTCCTGCAATTTCAGAAACAATCGCACGTTCTTCGTTCAATAAAGCATTTAGTAAAGTAGATTTTCCCACGTTTGGCTCGCCTACAATTGCTACAGGAATACCGTTCTTGATGACATTTCCCACAGCAAACGAATCGATAAGTCGTTTCAACACAAACTCAATTCGCGTTACCAATTCATTAAATTGCGTCCGATCCGCAAACTCTACATCTTCTTCTGCAAAGTCCAATTCTAGTTCAATTAGCGAAGCAAAATTCAATAATTCTTCTCGTAGTTTGGCTATTTCATTACTAAATCCTCCACGCATTTGCTGCATCGCAATTTGGTGACTTGCCTCATTATCTGACGAAATCAAATCGGCAACGGCTTCTGCTTGAGATAAATCCAGTTTTCCATTTAAAAAGGCACGCAATGTAAATTCGCCCGCTTGTGCCATTCTACCACCTTTTCGCAACAGCAATTGAATAATTTGCTGCTGAATAAAAGACGAACCGTGACACGAAATTTCAATCGTATTTTCTCCCGTATAGGAATTTGTACCCTTAAAAATGGTCACTAAAACTTGATCCAAAACTTTTTGACCGTCCAAAATATGACCCAGATGCACCGTATGTGTTTTCTGCCTGCTCAAATCTTTCCCCGAAACCGACTGAAAAACAGATGCTCCAATAACAATGGCATCCGGTCCCGAAATCCGAATTACAGCAATCGCTCCAGCACCAGAAGGCGTTGCCAAAGCCACAATCGTATCTTGATAAATCATAACATTTTAATTTTGTGCAAAAGTACGCAATTTCAGCCAAGCAATAAATACAACTGATGGACTATAAAAATTTTTTGGATCACGGCTTTTGGGCATTCTTTATTCCTTGTTCCCGCCATCCTCCCGCATCTGCACTAGATTGCTTCCTACGTTGGAAAGACTATGGCAGGACGCTCCTTCCTGTCGGGGATAGAAAAACAATCTTCAGGCTTCTTTTAATCCTTTTTCGCATTGCACGAATGAAAGTTTTGATTAACTTTATAACAGAAATCATAAATACGCAACCGATGATAAAAATCCTCTTTCCTACCGACTTTTCAGAAAAGGCAAACAACGCCTTTATATATGCACTAAAATGGGCCGAAAAGTACGACGCCGAGATTACCACGCTGCACGTTTACGATTTGCCAATTTTAGACATGAGTTATGTAGATGTGCCTATTTATCAAGCGGAAGTATACCAAACATTAGAACTCAACTCTTTTGAGAATTTTAAAGATCAAATTCCCGCTTTAAGAGAGGTAGCAGAAAGACACAATTTGGGACACATTCCAATTAAAAATGTGTTATTAAGTGGCGATTTAGTGTCAAATATCATAAACTTGGTGGAGTCAGAACACATTAATTTTGTGATTATGGGAACTTCTCGGGCAAGCGGTTTTAAAGAGATGTTTTTAGGAAGTAATACCGCCAATGTAATGACTGGAAGTGATGCTTGCATTATCGGAATTCCAGACGACTCCTATTACAGACCAATCCGAAAAATTTGTTACACAACACAATTTTCTGATGAGGAACAAGAAGCGCTTCGAAAATTATTGCCCATCGCTAAAAAGTTTGATGCCGAAATCGAATGCATTTTCATTCAAACCGAAGACAATGAAGTAAAGGATGTGATTGTGGCCAACTGGAAATTACTTTTTAAAGATGAAAAAGTGAGTTTTCATACCATTAAAAGTGAAAATGTAGAAGATTCCATTTTAAATTTTTTAGAAACCAATCACATTAATTTATTGGCTGTAGCCAAGCACAAACGCGGATTCTGGGACAGTCTTTTTCATGCCAGTTTGACTAAAAAATTGGCCATGAACATTCATATTCCGCTTTTAGTACTACACGACCATTGATTTTTTAGTAATTAGGAAGTAGTTACAGTATATTTGTCAAAGTTTCAATACCAGATATAATGTACCAAGAATTACAAGACCATTACCGAAGTCAATTAAAAATACGTACCCGGAAGTACAGTGCAATCAGTCTATTTAGAGTGGTAGTTGCTGTACTTTTTTTGGTAAATGCCTATTTGGCAATTGAAGCGTATCAAACCTTCCATTTCTATATCGGAATCTTACTTGTGGCTGTTTTCATCGCCGTCATGCGATTTCACAAAGCGATTGAATTAAAAAGAAAGCTGGATCAAAATCTTATGCAAATCAATACCGCCGAAGCCGCTTATATCAATGAGCAAAAACTTCCCTTTGAAAACGGATCTGAATATATTGATTTTAAGCATGAATATGCCTATGATCTAGATGTTTTTGGACCGGATTCGTTGTTCCAGCACTTAAACCGAACGGCCACTTTTATTGGTAAGAAAAGATTAGCCAACCAATTACTTGCGTGTCAAAATCAGGAACAAATATCGCTCAATCAGCAAGCTATTCAGGAATTGGCCAAAGACCTCACTTGGAGGCAAGATTTTGAAGCAATTGCCAAGTTGAGTACTGATTCCGAGAAATTGTACACCAAACTTAAAAATTGGAGTACCGCGCCAAGTGCCCCAATTGGAACTTTCATGCACGTACTTTCGTATGTTACACCACTTTTATTTATTGCAGCAATTACGACATACTTTCTTACAGAAAAATATGTTTTCTTATCGGTAAGTAGTTTTATCTTTGTTTTCAACTTGGGTTTACTGGGTAATTTCTTTAAACGCATTATGATCGAAAATGCTAATTCGGAGCATATTGACAAAACCTTGTTGCATTACAGCTCACTTTTGTCAAAAATAGAAAAAAGTACTTTTTCGTCTCCGTATTTAATTCAATTGCAGGATCAACTGCTTGCAAATAATGAAAAGACTTCGGTCAAAATTAAAAAGCTATCAGAATTATTTGCTCGGTTGGACAGTATTGGAAATTTAGTAACTACGCCTATTTTTAATGGTGTTTTTCTGTTTCACATTCATACACTAAAAGCGCTAATTGATTGGAAGAAAAAGAACGGAAGTCAATTAATGTCGGCCATTGAAGTCATGGGAGAGGTGGAAATGCTCAATAGTTTGGCAAATTTCACCTACAACAATCCCGAATATGCTTTTCCAAAATTAAATAACGATTACGCCATTGCCTTCACGGATTTAAGTCATCCTTTATTGAATAAAAAAAATAGAATAGGGAATGACGTGAATTTTTCAAAAGAAAATTTCATCATTCTCACCGGATCGAATATGTCGGGCAAAAGTACTTTTTTAAGAAGTTTAGGAATCAATATGGTTTTGGCAGGAACGGGAGCACCCGTTTGTGCATCGGAAGCGAATATTCACCCGCTAAAAGTATTAGTTTCGATGCGACTATCCGACTCATTATCCGACAGTACCTCTTATTTCTTTGCCGAAATCAAGCGTTTGAAGCAAATTATGGACAGCCTAGAAAATGAGCGATCCTTTGTGTTGCTAGACGAAATCCTCCGAGGAACCAATTCAGATGACAAACGGAATGGAACCATTGAAGTGATCAAGAAAATGATTCAGAAAAATGCCGTTGGAGCTATAGCAACTCATGATACGGAAGTGTGTTTGACTACTAATGCGTTTCCAAATCAGTTGGTAAACAAATCCTTTGAAGTAGCGATCGTGGATAATGAGTTGTTCTTTGATTACAAATTACGCGACGGTATTTGTCAAAATAAAAGTGCTACATTTATTATGAAAAAGTGGGGCGTGATCTAGTTGAATTCAATTGACAGATAGTTTTATTTACACAAATTGCACAAATTTTTACAGATGTATCTTTTTTAATTTGTGAAAATTTATGCAATCTGTGTAGCTCTTATTTTTTCGCCTACTAACTTCAACTTCCAAATTCCAACTCAATTTTCCAGCTTCCATCTTCCGATCTTCTCAACCAATCAACTGTTAAACTTAAACAAAGCCATTCTACTTTCCGGCTTTGAATTTGTAATTTAGTGCTGCTAATGAAAAAAAAAGTAGTAAAATGAGTATTCAAACCACAAATCCGTACACTAACAAAGTCGTAAAATCATTTCATCCTATAAATGAAGACGAATTAGAGCAAAAAATTACAGCAGCTCACAAAGCATATCAAAGTTGGAAAACAACACCAATTGCTGAACGTGCAAAATACCTGCATAAAGTTGCCGAACTGATGTTAGAACGCAAGCAGGAACTTGCCCAGATTATTACACTTGAAATGGGGAAACTCATTAAACAAAGTGAAGCCGAAATTGAAATGTGTGCTTCCGTTTACGCATATTATGCAGCCAATAGCGAAGAATTTCTGAAAGATAAAGAAATTGACGACGACGGCGGAAAAGCGTTTATCCGCTACACACCAAAAGGAATTATTTTGGGAGTAGAACCTTGGAATTATCCGTTCAATCAAGTGGGTCGTTTGACAGCACCCAATATTATGGCGGGAAATGTTGTGGTTATTAAGCACGCATCTAATGTGCCGCAATGTGCTCAAATGATTGAAGATTTGTTTCACGACGCCGGATTGCCAAAAGGAGTCTACACTAATTTATATTTAGAAAGTAGTCGAATTGCAAAATTGACTGAAGATCCTAGAATCGTTGCAATGTCATTGACAGGTAGTGAAAAAGCGGGAGCAAGTCTTGCTGAGAATGCGGGTAGAAATCTGAAGAAATCGGTGCTTGAATTGGGAGGAAGCGACCCTTTCATAGTTTTAGAAGATGCCGATATGGATTTAGTACTGAAAGAAATAATGATCGGACGTTTTGGAAATATGGGTCAAGCCTGTACATCGTCAAAGCGAATTATTATACACGAAAGTCTTGCAGATGAATTTACTGAAAAATTAAGTGATGAGTTGTTTCATTTAAAAGCAGGCGATCCAATGGATCCTGCTACATCGGCCGGACCAATGGTCAGTCAAGAAGCAGCAGAGCATATATTAGAGCAAGTAATGGATACCGTAAATGCTGGTGCCAAATTAATTGCCGGAGGAAAATTAATGAACCGTGAGGGCGCCTTTTTTGAACCTACGATTTTAACGGAAGTCAAATCTGGAATGAGAGCATATCACGAAGAATTATTTGGACCTGTGGCTGTAATTTATCGCGTTAAAAGCCAAGATGAGGCAATCCAACTGGCCAACGACTCTACCTTTGGTTTAGGAGGTTCAGTATTTAGTGAGGACATTGAAAGAGCGATTGACGTAGCAAGTAAAATTGATACAGGAATGGTTTTCATCAATGAACATGCGGCTTCAAAACCTGATTTACCTTTTGGAGGAACCAAACGTTCGGGATACGGAACGGAATTGTCTCCTTCTGCAGCACGGGAGTTCATGAATGAGAAATTAATTCGAATTAAAAATAGGTAATACTATTTTTCAAGTAAAAGCATAAAAAAACCGTAGCATTACACTACGGTTTTTTCTATGTATAGAAGTGTTCTACTAGTTATTTAACATTACTGGCATAACCAACATCGTTACTGTTTCTCCTTCTTCTAATCCGTCAATTGGCGTTAGAATTCCCGCACGATTGGGAAGAGACATTTCCAACATAATTTCGTCGGATTGTAAGTTGGTCAACATTTCTGTCAAGAAACGCGAGTTGAAGCCAATTTGCATATCGTCACCTTGGTAGTCACACGTCAATCGTTCTTCTGCTTTATTAGAATAATCAATATCTTCTGCTGAAATATTTAATTCGGTTCCAGCAATTTTCAATCGAATTTGGTGCGTTGTTTTGTTAGAGAAAATCGCCACACGTTTTACAGAGCTCAAGAATTGTTGTCTGTCGATCAATAATTTGTTTGGATTTTCTTTTGGAATAACCGCTTCGTAATTTGGATATTTTCCATCAATTAGACGACACATTAAAATGTAGTTGTCAAACGAAAATGTAGCATTAGAATCATTGTATTCAATCTTAATTTCTGCATCAGAAGTAGAAAGAATATTCTTTAAAATGGTCAATGGTTTTTTAGGCATGATAAAATCAGCTACTTGAGACGCTTTTACATCTGTTCGTGCATATTTTACCAATTTATGTGCGTCTGTTGCTACAAAGATCAATCCTTCCGGAGAAAATTGAAAGAAGACACCTGACATTACAGGACGTAAATCATCGTTACCTGCAGCAAAAATCGTTTTGCTAACAGCTGTAGCCAAAACACCCGCTGGAACTAAAGTTACCGATGGATCTTCTAACTGAACTGATTTTGGAAATTCTTCACCTGGTGCATACGCCAAAGCATATTTCCCTGAATTAGAACTAATTTCAATCGTACTATTTTCTTCAACGGTGAATGTCAACGGTTGTTCTGGAAAGGTTTTCAAGATCTCCAAAAGCAACTTTGCAGGCACGGCAACACTTCCGGTACTGGTGGAATCGATATCGATGGTGGATGACATCGTCGTTTCTAAATCAGAAGCAGAAACCGTTAAAACGGTTGTGTTTAATTCAAACAAAAAGTTGTCTAATATGGGTAAAGTATTGTTACTATTGATAACGCTACCTAAAACTTGTAATTGTTTTAATAAGTACGAACTCGATACGATGAACTTCATTTTCATTTATTTTTATCTCTTCGACCCTTTGTAGGCGAAAATTTTACATTGCACAAATATATCTTAATTGCTTTAATTAAAATAGTAAATTTTTAAAATTTTATTGGTACTTGCGTTTTCTAATGAACGTAAAAGCAAAACCAAATGCCGCTAGCAAAACTAATGGAATTCCGACTGTAATTATTTGAGATGTCGTATACTTTTCACTTACTTTTTGTTCATCAAGTAAAGGCAGCTCTACATTTTTACTTCGAATATTGATTAAACCTTCGTCATCCAATAAGTAATTGATACTGTTGATTAAAAAATCTTTATTCCCGTACACTTGTTGTGTCCATTGGTCGTAACCATTCAGTACCGGTTTTTTATTGACGTACATATAATTGACAATATCGCCATCAGCAATTACAATCATTTTTGTAGCCACTCCTTGGTCTTTATTGTCAGAAATTTTAAAGGGTTTTACACGATTATTGTACACCGAAGTAAATTTACCTTCTAATAAAGTACCGATAATTTGATTTCCTTCGTTAAATTTACTTTCGTCCAAATCGTCCATAAATTGATCCAAACCAATTAAAATTGGCGCACCAACTGCCTTGGATTGTGGCGAACTTTTTAAAAGAACGGTCTTTTTAATGCCGTTTTTCAACGTATCCATTTGATTGGCAAATTCTAATTTTACCAAATTAATATTTTTGTTAATCGGATGATTTTCTTCCGACCTTACCGTGGGCGAATACAACCAATCTATTGGGAAATCCTCACCAGTTTCTGACTTGGCGGTTATTGGCGTAGAAAGTAAATCTTGCACCAATCGCGGATTAATACGAACACCGTATTTAAAAAACAAGTCGTCTAGATTTAGATTTCTAGGAAAAGCAACGGTTTGCTGGTCTGCATTTTGCAAGCTGTCTAAATCAACCGTTACTTGATCCATCAGCCACATGGTTTTTCCACCTTGCATAATGTATTGATCTAAAATATATTTTTCCTCGTCCGAAAAGGCTTGCGTCGGTTTTACAATCAAAGCCATATCAAAACGCTTCAGATTTTCTAGCGTTTTGGGCAAATCATTGGTCAAAGAATCCAAGTTGAATTCGCCCAGAGCGTAATATTCTTTTGCATTCAAAAGCAAATCCGACATATATTTATCAGCGATTTGACCATTACCTTTTAAAATTGCAATACGTTTTTTCTTTTCTGAAGTCAATTTTGTAATGGCGTCCGTAAATGCATACTCTAATAATTGAACCGATTTATTGATGTTTTCTTCCGGTTTATTTCCGTAATTATTCACTAAAAGTGGTACTCGAACTGATTTTTCGCCCATATTGGCGATTGCCCAAGGAAAAATCTGAATGAGTTCTTTTTTACCTTTATTATTTTGGTTGATATTCGTAGGCGAAAATCCCAAACCGATTAATTCAGCAGCAAATTGGTCTGCATTGGCTTCATCAGCATTTGGATTGTTGAATTTGAATATAATGTTGCTATTGTACGCTTTGTACTCTTCTAATAATTGATACGTTTCGCTTTGCAAACGTTTAAATTCTACCGGGAAATCGCCGTCCAAAAACACATCAATGTTGATGGGTTCTTTTACATTTTTCAGTAGATTTAAAGTCGTTTCCGACAAGGTATAGCGTTGATCTGAAGTCAAATCAAAACGCTTGAAAAATTGGGAACTGATAGCGTTTACAATAATTAAAGCAACGATAGTTAGTCCTAAATGTTTGATATTTTTCTTGGTATAAGTAGTCATTAGGATTTTAGTGCTTTTAATTTATAAATCGTTAATGCTAAAAATAGTACAGATATACTTACAAAGTAAATGATATCTCTTGTGTCCAAAACGCCTCTGGCCATACTTTTAAAATGCGCATCCATGCCAATTCCAGAAACCGCAGATTGAAACGAGCCAAAATAACTGGCAATTCCTTCAAAGCCAAAATAGAAAATAAAACAAAGGAAAACAGCTAAAATAAAAGCTACGATTTGATTTTCGGATAGAGTAGAGGTAAAAATTCCAATGGAAGCATACGCTGCAATTAGGAAAAACAGTCCGAAATAGGAACCCAAGGTACTGCCTAAATCAATGTTTCCTTCGGGCAATCCAAGACCGTAAACCACCCAAACATATAATACAGTGGGAATAATGGCAATGGCAATCAAGAGCAAAGCGGCAAAAAATTTACCATTAACAATTGCTGCAATTGACAACGGTTTTGTCAATAGAAGTTCTAAAGTTCCTTGTTTTCTTTCGTCTGAAAAACTCCGCATGGTAACTGCAGGAATTAGAAATATTAAAATCCAAGGTGCCAGCGTAAAAAACGGACTTAAATCCGCAAATCCGCTGTTTAAAATATTGAAATCACCATCAAAAACCCACAGAAATAATCCGTTGAGAATTAAGAAAATGGCAATCACTAAATAACCAATTGGCGAACCAAAAAAGGAATTTATTTCACGAAATAATATGGCTTTCATACGTATTGTTTAATAGGTTTAAGGTTCAAGGTTTAAAAGTTGCGTAAACTTTAAACTTTAAACAAGAGAAACTAATTTATCCACACTCCAGGCTTGCGGTTTATCATTGAATAATTTTTTTGTAAACGCCCACACTTCTTTAAACAATTCAGAATGGCGGTAATTCTCTAAATCCGATTCGTGTTCCCAATAACTGTAGGTAAAAAACAAGTCGGGATTGTCTTTATCTTGATACAGTTCTAATAAACGGTTTCCCGGAGCATTTCGTATCTTATCTTTATTTTGTTCGAAATTTTCCAGAAAAGCGGGAATATTTTCTTGGTGAAAAGATAATTTTACAATTCGTACAAACATATAATTACTATTTTATTTAAAAATAATTTCAACAGTGTCGCGGTAATTTAATCCAAACAAACTTGCCGCACAGCCCACTGTTTTTGGATTGCTTCTAAAAACGCCCAATTCCAAATAATTGGCTTCATTAAAAATAGCCACACGTTGACCGTCGTAAATATCGTTTGAATAATCCACGTTATTGATGATTTCAGAGTATTTAGGATAAATGGTTTTTATAGGAGCTTTCTTTTTTATAACTGCTTTGGCATTAAAAAATATCTCATAAGGCCGGCCTTGACCAATTTCTAAAAATAATTTTTTTGAAATATTGGTTACTACATTGCCAAAATGATCAATGTAAATAATACAGCCTTTAATAACGGCGTTTCCTTCTACAGAAGCTTGTAATTGTGTAACCACTTTCAAAGCATTGATTTCTTTTCCAATTACATTGAGTAAGCCGCCTTTGGCTATGTGCGTTGCTACGGTCACAAAAACATCGAGGTCCGTGGCATCAAGATGCAACCGATCGTGAATGTTGATGGCATACATTTTTTCGGGCGTAATTTTTTGGGTCAAAATACTCAAAATACCGTTATCCGCTGCAATGAAATAATGATCGTTCCACTGCATTGCAATGTGTTGGTTTTCCTTATTCATTTCTGCATCTACACCAATTAAATGAACGGTTCCTTTTGGAAAACTGGAATACGCAGCTTCAATAAGGTAACTGGCTTGGGCTACATTAAATGGATCCACATCATGAGAAATATCAATTAGCGTCGCATCGGGTAATTGCGACACAATTTTCCCTTTCAAAGCGCCCACAAAGTGGTCCTTTAATCCATAATCGGTAAGAAGGGTAATTATTGACATAAAAATGTTTAATTTTATAAATTGTGGAACTCAAAAAAATGCTAAATTTGAGAATCGCAAAGCTAATAATTATCAGCGACTATTTTTAATTAAATACTATTCCATTTGAACGAAAGAACTATTGAACTCGTAGATATCGCTCCCAAAGACTTTTGGGGTGCTCAAGACATTCATCTTGAAACGATAAAAAAATACTATCCGAAGCTTAAAATTGTAGCGCGAGGAACGACTCTAAAAGCCTTTGGCGAGAAAGAAGTCTTGGACGAATTTGAAAACCGATTCAACCGCTTGCTGGTGCATTTTTCCCGATACAATCGCATTGACAACAATGTAATTGAACGCGTCATTGAAGGTGAACATCAACCATCTGAACGCATGAATGACATGGACAAAATTCTGGTTCACGGTGTAGCTGGAAAAATCATCAAGGCAATGACGCCAAACCAAATGTTATTGGTGGAAACCATGGGCAAGAACGATATGGTTTTTGCAGTTGGCCCAGCAGGAACTGGTAAAACGTACACGGGTGTTGCAATGGCTGTTAAAGCATTGAAGGAAAAACAAGTAAAGCGTATTATACTGACTCGTCCTGCGGTGGAAGCTGGTGAAAATCTTGGTTTTCTACCTGGCGATATGAAGGAAAAATTGGATCCGTACATGCAACCGCTATATGATGCGTTGCGCGACATGTTGCCCAATGAAAAACTTGAAGATTACATCTTGAAAGGAATCATTCAAATTGCACCTTTAGCTTTTATGCGAGGAAGAACGTTAGACCACGCTTTTGTAATTTTAGATGAAGCACAAAACACCACACATTCTCAAATGAAAATGTTTTTGACCCGTATGGGAAAAAGTGCGAAGTTTATGATTACAGGAGATCCAGGTCAAGTAGATTTGCCAAGACGTACTATTTCGGGACTGAAAGAAGCTTTATTGGTGCTGAAAGACGTGGAAGGTATTGGAATTATTTACCTAGACGATAAAGACATCGTGCGACACCGATTGGTTAAAAAAGTGATTGATGCGTACAAGCAAATAGAAAATAACGATTAAATTTATTTTTACTTCAAAAGACACTTTTTATAGGTGTCTTTTTTTGTTAAATTTGCAACAGCAATATCAATAACGAAAAACAACTAACTACTTAAGTTTTCTAAAAATTCCTCTTTTTGAGGGTTTACGGAAGGAACTAACACCAACTACAATGAAGTCTACAATAACAGCAACTGCTTTTAATTTTCCAAAACAGAAGAATGTATACCACGGTAAAGTGCGTGATGTGTACAACATTAACGATGAACTTTTAGTAATGATTGCTACTGACCGACTTTCGGCTTTTGATGTGGTCTTGCCAAAAGGAATTCCTTATAAAGGACAGATTTTGAATCAAATTGCCACCAAAATGATGGATTTGACCAAAGATATAGTTCCCAATTGGTTGATTGCCACGCCGGATCCAAATGTAGCTGTTGGTCATTTATGCGAGCCTTTTAAGGTGGAAATGGTAATTAGAGGTTACCTTGCAGGTCATGCTGCTCGTGAATATGCACTTGGAAAAAGAAGTATTTGTGGCGTGTATATGCAAGAAGGTTTAAAAGAAAACGATAAATTTCCCGAAGCAATAATTACACCTTCTACCAAAGCAGATAATGGTTCGCACGACGAAGATATTTCGCGTGAAGAAATACTGACAAAAGGAATTGTTTCTGAAGAAGATTATCTGGTTTTAGAACAATTTACGCGTGCTTTATTTCAGCGAGGAACTTCCATTGCTGCAGCTAGCGGACTAATTTTAGTAGATACGAAGTACGAATTTGGTAAAACAAAAGATGGAAAAATTGTATTGATCGACGAAATTCATACCCCTGATTCTTCCCGCTATTTTTATTCGGAAGGTTATCAGGAGCGTCAAAATAACGGTGAGGAACAAAAACAATTGTCCAAAGAATTTGTGCGTCAATGGTTGATTGCAAACAATTTTCAAGGAAAAGAAGGTCAACAAATTCCCGATATGACTCAAGAATATGTCGATTCGGTTTCCGAACGGTATATTGAATTATTTGAAAAAATTGCAGGACAGGAATTTGTAAAAGCTGACATCTCAAATATTAACGATCGAATTGAGAAAAATGTTTTGGATTATTTGGAAAAGCATTTGAAATAAGAATAACAATTAGGTAAAATGTAAAATGCCCTGAAATAGTAGAGTACTAGTTCAGGGCATTTTCATTATAAAGTAAAAACGATTATTTTTTATCCTTACGTTTCTTCGCTTGTGTTTTTAGCATATTTCTATTCACAGAACCGTGGGTTTTCTTTTTGGTTTTTGAAGGACCACCTAAATTAACCTTTTTGTTTTTCTTGTCCTTTTCATGGAATGCACCATCGCCTTTTAAGTTTACTTTTTTCATCAAGAACTTAATTGGTTGCTTGTCTTTTTCAGGACCGATTAGCAAACTAGACACTTCTACAGTTGATGGAAAATCAATTGTAGGAATTTCATAATTCATTAATAATTCTGCCTCTGCTTTAAAATCTTGCTCGCGCTGCGTTACCATACTGATTGAAGTTCCTGTAGCGTCTGCTCGACCCGTTCTACCAATTCTGTGCATGTACAATTCAGGAAGTTCTGGCATTTCAAAGTTAACTACGTGTGTAATATTTGAAATGTCCAATCCACGCGCCATGATATCTGTGGTAATAATTCCACGCAATTGATTATCTTGGAAATTAGCCATCGTAGTCAATCGATAATTCTGCGATTTATTAGAGTGAATCACGCCAAACTGACCTTCAAAATTGGGCTCAATTCGTTCATGCAGCATGTCGGCAATCTTCTTATTGTTTACAAAAACCAGAACCCTTTGCATGGTTTCATCAGTTTCCAATAAATGTTTTAATAAATTTATTTTAGTATTGAAATTGACTACATCATAAGAAACTTGTTCAATGTTTTCTAACGGAGTTCCCGAAGCTGCAAGTGTAACTTCTTCTGGATAGTCAAAATAATCTTCCAAAATGGCATCCACTTCGTCCGTCATGGTTGCTGAAAATAAGATGTTTTGTCGCTTACGGTCCATCATTGATAGGATAGAGGTCAATTGTACTCTAAAACCTAGGTTCAACATCTCGTCAAATTCATCAATGACTAATTTTTGAGTTTCGTCAAAGCGAATTACACTGTCCAAAGCTAAATCCATTACACGACCTGGAGTTCCAACCAAAATATCAATTCCTTCGTAAACGGCTTTTTTCTGTGTATTGATATTTACACCTCCAAAAATCCCTAAGGTGGAAACTGACATGTATTTTGTTAGTTTTTCAATCTCGGCTACCACTTGGACTACAAGCTCACGAGTGGGTACAAGGATGACAATTTTAGGTGTGTTGGTAGGGGTAAATTTATATAATTTCAATAACGGTAAAAGATATGCAAAAGTCTTACCTGTTCCCGTTTGAGCAATTCCCATCATATCCCGACCAGACATAATTGTTGCAAAAGATTTTTCCTGAATAGGAGTGGGTGTGGTAAATCCTAATTCATCAATTGCTTTCTGTACTGATTTGGGAAGATTAAATTGTTCAAAAGTTGTCATTCGCTATTTTTTTGCAAAGATACGCTTTTTGCATTTAACAAATTTTTGAAGTTTTAAAAAAATTAAGCTTCGGATTAACCAATAAAAAAGAGACTAGATGGCACAACGGAAAATATTTAGCGTGTTGCAAATTTATATTTATTTAGAATAACTATAAATAAATCTTGCAGAACCGAAATTGACACTGTACATTTGCATCGTTATATTAATTAAATCTAAATAACTATATGAAATTTTCTAACTATGCCTTGGGAGCTGTAGCATTGAGTTTAACTTTTTTTACATCTTGTTCCAATGATGATACTGATTCAAATGCATCAAATTATGTAATTCCAACTACTTATACTTTCGAAAGAAACGGAAACACTACAATTGATTTTTCGGGTCAAACAACGCGTTTGCAAATGTTGGACGAAATGGGAGCTAAATTTAATACGGCAGCGGCAAATGGAACAGCGTTGGATGCGGTAGAGTTACAAAATATGTTCAGTAATACCAATACTCCTTTTGCTGTGGCAGATTTAAATAGTTCTGGAAAAAATATTAAAAGTAAAACAGCAGCATCGTCGGATTATTTTACTTTGTTTTTAGGAGGTGGATCTACAGTTGAGAAGACGGCAGTTCAAGCATTTTTTGAAACTCAATTTACAAATGGTGCAGCAGCAAGTCAAGGAAATGCAGCTTCTGCAGGAGTTGCAGGTTCGTATTTGGACGGTAGCAAAGTGCGTCTTTTTGCAGCTAATGGTTTGGAACCACAGCAAATTTTATTGAAAGGTTTGATGGGTGCTATGATGATGGATCAAATCTCTAACCAATATTTATCCGTAAATACATTGGACAATGCTTCAGCGCGTGTGGAAAATAGCAACAAGGTTTTAGCTGAAAATGCTAATTTCACTACGATGGAACATTATTGGGATGAAGCGTATGGCTACGTTTACGGTGCTGATATTGCGTCAACTAATTCTTTAAAATACTGGAGTTCGTACATTGAACAAGTTAATGCGGATGCTGATTTTAATACTGTAAGCGCAAATATCAATCTTGCATTTCGCAAAGGTCGTGCAGCAATTGTGGCTAACGATTATGTAGTGCGTGACCAACAAATTGATATCATTCAAAAGAATTTGGCTTTAGTTGCTGCAGTACGAGCGGTGTATTACATGCAAGAAGGTAAAGTAAAATTAGTGGAAGACAATGGAGCAAAGGCATTTCATGCATTGTCTGAAGGTTACGGTTTTATTATGTCCTTGAGATATACGCGTCAGCCAGGAACAGATGTGCCTTATTTTAGTAAGGAAGAAATAAACACAATGTTGGCTTCATTAACCAGTGGTACAAATGGTTTATGGGACATTGATACTTTAACTCCAAAATTAGATGCAATTTCTGCACAAATTGCGAGTCGATTTGGATTTAGTGTCGCTCAAGCGAGTACAGTAAATTAATTTAGAATAAATACAGATAGATTGTTTTTGAATGCTTAATTTTGCACCAAATTTGAAATTCATATGAAAAAACTGATTTTAGTAGTAAGTTTTGTAAGTGCTTTAGCGGCATGTTCGTCTAGTGACACGGATTCTACCTCGCAAGGAGACAGCTTTAATCGCACCACGTTATTGACTCATTGGGCAGATGACTTGATCATTCCAGCGTTTCAAAATTACAACAGTAAATTGACTGTGTTGACTGCTGATGTAAGTACTTTTAACACCAATCCTAGTGCAGAAAATTTAGCTTTAGCAAGAACTTCTTGGATCGAAGCTTATAAAGCATACCAACAAGTAATGTTGTTTAATGTAGGAAAAGCAGCTGATATTAATTTTAAAGAAGCAGCCAATACGTATCCAACCGATGTAGCAGGAATCGAGCAAAATATTACGGCTGGAACGTATAATCTAGAATTATTATCGCAATTTTCAAAGCAAGGTTTTCCAGCTTTAGATTATTTGTTGAATGGTTTGGGAAATTCGGATACTGAAATTGTTGGCTTCTATACCACTAATGCGAAAGCAAATGCTTACAAAAATTATTTGGTAGATTTAGTTACTGCTTTGAATTCAAAAGGCGGAGCTGTTTTAGCAGATTGGAATGGTGCATATCGTAATACTTTTATTGCAAGTAACGGAACCGCAGTTAGTAGTTCGACCAATAAAATGACCAATATTTTTGTTAAAAACTTTGAAAAAGACATCCGAACAGGTAAAATTGGAATTGCCGCTGGTATATTTTCTAATGGCAATCTATTTCCAGAAAAAGTGGAAGCTTTCTTTAAAAAAGACATTTCAAAAGTATTGTTAAACACGTCAATTCAAGCGCAACAAGATTTCTTTAATGGAAACGATTTTAATGGTTCAGGTACTGGTCCAAGTTTAAAATCGTACTTGGATGATGTAAAAGCGGTTAGAAACGGACAAAATTTAAGTACGATCATTAACGATCAATTTGCCGTGATCTTTGATTCCAATCAAACTTTGAACGATAATTTTGCGCAGCAAGTAAGTTCTAATAATGCAAAAATGATTGAAGCTTACGATGCCTTGCAACAGAATGTGATTTATTTTAAATTGGACATGATGCAAGCATTGAATATTACAATTGACTATGTTGATGGCGACGGCGATTAATTTAATATGAATCAACGCATACATACATATCTCAATACGTACACATCAACCGCAACGCTAGCTTTTTTTAGGCTAGCGTTTGGTTTAATGATGCTCATGAGTCTGATTCGATTTGCAGCGTACGGATGGATTGAAAAGTTCTACATTAAACCTCAATTTCATTTTAGCTACTATGGTTTTGAATGGATAAAACCTTTGGGAAATTACACATATTTAATTTACATATTGGCAGGTATTGCAGCATTTTTTGTGGCAATAGGTTTCAAATACCGTATTGCAATAATTACCTTCTTTTTGGCATTTACATACATTGAGTTGATGGATAAAACTTATTACCTTAATCATTATTACTTCATGTCGCTGGTTAGTTTTGTGCTCATTTTCCTTCCGGCAAACGCCTATTTTTCGGTCGACGCTTACCAAAATAAAGAGTTGGCTTTCGCCAAAATTCCCCGATGGAATCTTGATATTTTAAAAGTAATGCTTGCCGTAGTGTACTTTTATGCCGGTTTGGCAAAAATTAATTCCGATTGGTTGATGGAAGCGATGCCATTAAGAATTTGGCTTCCAACAAATGCCGACTTGCCGCTGATTGGTTCTTATTTAAAAGAAACATGGGTCGCTTATTTCTTCAGTTGGTTTGGTATGGTATACGATTTAGGAATTGTATTTCTTTTGTTGTACAAACGTACGCGCTTATTTGGATTTTTCTTTGTTGTTGTTTTTCACGTATTTACGCGCATTTTATTCCCGATTGGAGTATTCCCTTACGTGATGATCATTAGCACATTGATTTTCTTTGATGCCAATTTCCATAAAAAAATTCTGTATTATATTTCAAATTGGTTTAAAATTTCTACTACCATTTGGGAGAATAATAAAACTAAAGCAGCCACTTTTACGAATCTATACCAAACGAAGTTGATTTTCTTGAGTTTCTTTCTACTGCTTCAATTGGTATTTCCGTTTCGGTACTTGCTGTATCCAAATGAATTATTTTGGACGGAAGAAGGATTTCGATTTTCGTGGCGTGTTATGTTGATGGAAAAAGCCGGTTATACTGAATTTAAAGTCACAGACGCCATTTCAAAAAAGACAATTTATGTAGATAACAGCGCGTTTCTCACCCGATTTCAGGAAAAGCAAATGTCGTTTCAACCGGATTTTATCGTACAATACGCCAATCACTTACATAATTATTATAAAAAACAAGGAATCAATAATCCCATCGTCACTGCCGAAAGTTATGTCGCATTGAACGGACGCTTAAGTCAGCGGTACATTGATCCAACAATAAATTTAGCACAAGAACATGATACATTTCAGCACAAAACCTGGATTTTGCCTTTCAATGATTCCATCAAAGGGTTTTAGTTTATCGTTTTTTCTTCTCTTTTCAGTTGTCCTTTTTGGTCAAACTAAAATTATGGGAACCGTTCAGAAATTTAATAAGGCGGTAATTTCTGGCGTGGAGGTATACAATACTACTTCGGGTGCGAAAACGTTGACCGATGAAAAGGGTCAATTTACCATTGAAATAAAAGACCAAGTTTCCAATCAAATTGCTTTTTATAAAGACGGTTTTGAGTTACTAGAAACTTCAATTAGTTCAGAACAAGAAAATTTCATAGTTACTTTACAAGAAATAACGAATCTTTCTGAAGTAGTTATTCAAAATCAGCGTGCCAAATTATTTAGTTTGAACCGTTTGAGAGATGTGGAAGAAACGGCAATTTATGCAGGTAAAAAAACGGAGGTCATTTCTCTGGCTAAATTAACATCAAATAAAGCAATTAATAATCCGCGTCAAATTTTTGGACAAGTAGTTGGTCTAACAATCAACGAAGGTTCCGAAGGTGGATTGCAGTTGAGCATTGGCGGTCGTGGTTTAAATCCGAATCGAACTTCAAATTTTAATACTAGACAAAACGGCTACGACATCAGTGCTGATGTTTTGGGTTATCCTGAAAGTTATTACGCAACGCCAACCGAAGCATTGGAGGAAATACAAATTGTTCGTGGAGCGGCTTCCTTGCAATACGGAACACAGTTTGGTGGTTTAGTCAATTTTAAAATCAAATCACCTTCTAAAAAGGAATTGGAAATTTCAACTAGAAATACGGTAGGCTCAAATAATTTATTTACCAATTTTACTTCATTAAGTGGTACTAAAGGCAAATTCAGTTATTACACTTTTTATAATTTCAAGCAGGGTGATGGCTTTAGGCCAAATTCAGAATTCAACAGTAAGAACTTTTTTGCCAATTTAAATTATCAATTCAATGCTAAAACGTCGGTGCATTTTGATTACACGCATTTCAATTATTTGGCCAAACAAGCCGGTGGTTTAACCGATTTTATGTTTAATGAAGATCCGCTACAAAGCAATCGGGAACGCAACTGGTTTGCGGTAAATTGGAATTTATATGCATTGCGATTGAAGCATAAAGTTTCTGAAACAGCTGATTTTTCTTTGCAATTGTTTGGTTTAGACGCAAGCCGAAAAGCTGTGGGTTACAGAAGTAATCGGGTTTCAACTCCGGATGTGGATGGAACCGTTAGAGATTTGATTCTGGGTGATTTTGTAAATTGGGGAGCGGAAGCACGTTATTTAAAACGCCATAATTTTTTAGGAATAAACAATGCATTTTTAATTGGTGCCAAATATTATCAGTCCAAGAATACAGGAATTCAAGGTCCAGGAAGTTCAGGAAGCGGAGCCGATTTTTCTTTAGCTACGGGCGAATTTCCCAATTATGCCAATCAATCAAATTATGAGTATCCCAATTTAAACATTTCTGTTTTTGGTGAAAATATTTTCAGAATCACTCCAAAATTTTCTGTTACACCAGGTTTTCGATTTGAGAATATCAGAACTCAAGCCGAAGGTTCTTATAGAAAAATTGGTTTAGATCTTGCTGGAAACGTTATTTTGGATGAGACAATTGCCGAGAATAATGTCAAGGACCGAAATTTTATTTTGTTGGGAATTGGCTTGAGTTACAAATTGAAAAACCGATTAGAATTGTACGGAAATGTATCACAAAATTACCGCTCCGTTACTTTTAATGACATTAGAACGGTTGAGCCAAGTCAGGTAATTGCTGAAAATATTACGGATGAAAAAGGATATACATCGGATGTTGGAATTAGAGGTCAGATTGGCGACAAAGTTAGTTTTGATGCAAGTGTTTTTGGTTTGTATTACAATGAAAAAATAGGTGAATATTTTACAATAAATCCCAATGGAAGTGCAGCACCTGTTCGATTGCGTGATAATATAGGAACTGCTTTAACATACGGTTTTGAAGCTATGTTTGATTGGAGTATCAGCCGAACATTTTTTGCCGAGAACGATCAATTTGTATGGAGTGCGTTTACAAATTCAGCAGTTACAACTTCTGAATACCTGAAATCAAATGCACCAAATATTGAGGGCAATGAAGTGGAATTTGTACCGCTATTAAATTTGAAAACAGGAACATCTGTGGGGTACAAGAATTTTATGACGAGTTTGCAACTGACGTACGTTTCATCTCAATTTACGGAAGCTACAAATAGCATTACTGATGATAACGACAACGCATATGGTATTTTCGGTGAAATTCCTTCCTATTACGTTGCCGACTTTTCTGCTTCATACAAATGGAAAAAATTCAAATTAGAAGCCGGTGTAACCAATTTTACCGATAATAAATATTTTACACGTCGCGCAACAGGTTATCCAGGTCCTGGAATCATTCCGTCTGAAACGCGGACTTTTTATACGACATTAGAATTTACCTTTTAGAACTTCATTTTCTGAATTCGAATCGCATTTAAAATCGCAAGTAAAGCAACGCCTACATCGGCAAAAACAGCTTCCCACATCGTGGCCAATCCACCAGCACCAAGGATCAAGACCAATCCTTTGACCACAAAAGCGAGTGTAATGTTTTGCCAAACAATTTGTTTTGTCTTTTTACCAATAGCAATTGCAAGAGGAATTTTATTGGGATTATCGTCTTGAATAACAACATCTGCCGTTTCAATTGTAGCATCGCTTCCTAAACCGCCCATTGCAATTCCAATGTCGCTTAATGCTACAACTGGCGCGTCATTTACACCATCACCCACAAAGGCAACAATCTTGTCTTGCTTTTTAATTTGTTCCAAATGGGTTACTTTATCTTCCGGAAGTAAATCTCCAAACGCATTTTTAATACCTAACGTTTGCGCTACTTTTTGAACCACAGCATTTTTATCGCCACTTAAAAGTGTTGTTTTGATGTGAAGTGTTTTCAATGCATCAATTGTAGTTTGCGCTTCAAATTTAATAGCATCTGAAATGGTGAGGTATCCGACAAATTCATTTTTGTACGCCACAGCTATAGTTGTGAAAATTATTGCATCTACATTCACCTCATGTGTGATTGAAAACGCATCCATCAATTTAAAATTTCCAACTAATAGCTCATTATTTTGAAACGTGCCTTTCAAACCTAAACCAGCTAATTCTTGTACGTTGCTGAATTTGATTTCATTATTTAAAGTGCCTACATGCTCATGAATGGCCGTTGCAACCGGATGTGAACTTTGACTTTCCAAAACATTAACCAAGGCTAAAATTTCGTTTTTGTCAAATTTAGAATTAAAATTCACTTCCTGCACTTTAAAAACCCCTTCGGTCATGGTACCTGTTTTGTCCATCACCACGTGATTGACTTGCGCAATTAAATCCAAGAAATTACTACCCTTAAATAAAATTCCGTTTTTACTTGCAGCACCAATTCCTCCAAAATAGCCAAGAGGTATACTGATGACTAAAGCACAAGGGCACGAAATAACCAAGAATACCAACGCGCGATACAGCCAATCGTTGAATATGTAATTTTCAACAAATAGTGCAGGAATAAAAGTAATTAGTACGGCTAATCCAACAACTATCGGTGTGTAGATTTTAGCAAATTTGGTAATGAATAATTCTGTTGGAGCTTTTCTCGAAGTCGCATCGCGTACCATTTTTAGAATGTGGGATAATTTACTATCGGAAAATTTTGCAGTAACTTCAACATGCGAAACCGAATTTAAATTGATCATTCCGGCTAAAATGCTTTCATTTTTCACTTTTGAATCTGGAACACTTTCCCCTGTTAAGGCAGAAGTATTGAAGGATGATTTTTCTGAAAGTAGAATACCGTCGAGCGCCACTTTTTCGCCAGGTTTTAGTTGCATTATTTGGCCAATGGATACATCAGTAGCTTTAAGAACAGTTGCATTATTTTGAGCATCTATTACTGTTACTTCATCCGGTCTAGAATCCAAAAGTGATTTAATATTTGCCTTTGCACGTGTTACCGCAAGACCTTGAAACAATTCGCCGATGGTATAAAAGAGCATTACAGCAACACCTTCTGGAAATTCACCAATAGCAAATGCACCTAATGTTGCAATACCCATCAAAAAGAATTCTGAAAACACATCTCCTTTTTTAATGCTTTGAAACGCTTCTTTTAGTACAGGATAACCTACAGGTATGTAGGCGAAGGTATATAAAACGAGTCGGAATGTTTCGGTAAACCAGTCGGGTTTTAGTACATAATCCAACACTATTCCGATAGCTAAAAGAATAAATGAACCCATTGCAGGTCCAAATAGTGCCAGATTATTGTCAGTATCTAATCCGTGGTCGTGAGAATGACCTTCCAAATTGTCATGAGAATGTTCCTCATCTTCAGTAGAATTGGAACAGCATTGAGAATGAGCGTTTTTCATAATTTTTAGGTAGAAAAAATTAATTGTACAGTATAGAATTTGATACGAAGTACAACCACTATATTCAAATATACTACTTATGTAAAGGTAGAAATTTTGAACCAATACATTTTACGCTATTAAAGTAAATCGTTACAAAAAATCAAGAAGAGCATCAAGAATTATAAACAACCATTTTATTTTGATAATTCCGCTTTCAACAAGCGCATTCCTTCCGAAGCGGTATTTGCAAAAACCACTAATTGATTTCGAAGATTTGGAATTTTGATGGGTTTTGGATCGATGTAATAGATTGTAGCGTCGTTTGGCACAAAGTCAACCAATCCAGCTGCTGGGTACACCTGCAATGAAGTGCCAATAACTAAACATAAATTAGCTTCCATTACCAATTGAACAGCTTCTTCCAAAGCGGGAACTTCTTCACCAAACCAGACGATATGAGGACGCAAATTAAACCCATCTTGGTCTTTATCTGAATCTAGTAAATCGATTTTCCAGTCTAAAATATGATTTGAATTTCGTGTACTTCTTACTTTTAGAAGTTCGCCATGCAAGTGCAAAACATTGGAGCTTCCAGCACGTTCGTGCAAATCATCTACGTTTTGTGTAATGATATGCACATCGAAATCATTCTCTAATTCTGCTAAAATTATATGTGCAGCATTCGGCTGCACTGTCAATAATTGTTGGCGCCTTTTATTGTAAAAATCCAAAACCAATCTAGGATTTTTTTGGTAACCTTCCGGTGTGGCAACATCCATCACATTATGACCTTCCCAAAGTCCATCGCTGTCACGAAAGGTTTGAATGCCACTTTCGGCGCTAATTCCGGCTCCGGAAAGTACAACAAGTTTCTTTTTCATATTATTTTTTCTATTAATTCTAATTAGGTTTAATTTTGAAAAATGTTATTTCGGCTGTTTTACAAACTTTACTTCGTCGAGGGGTGGCACAGGGGGAAATATTGGTGGCAATGGTACTAGTAAAGTGTCTTTATTATTGGCATATTTTAAAAATTTACCTTGTTTAAATTTTAGTTTAACTATTTCTTTTGAGTTGTAAGTATTTATTTTTTGAGTATTATTTATCTCGTCGTATAAAGTTTTATATAATTGATATTTAGAGGTTTGTTCGTAATTTATATCATGAAAAATAAACGACACTACTTTTCCATTTGTATATGAAATTCTGATACGAATTATCGGTCCGTCACAAATGAAAATGTCATCTGATTTTTCCATTTCAAAATAAGTGGCATCTCTTTTAAAGGTTTCGTTAGCTATTTTGTGCACTAAATTTTCTTCTAAAGTAGAATCATAACCTACACTACTGACTGAATCGATTTTAATTAAGTTTTTAGCGTTTCCGAATGAATTGATCGTCGAGTAGAAAATTGGTACTGGAATGAATTTCTGCACTTCAGAATCGAGTATATAATTATAGGCCATTACATCTATAGTGTCTAACTCAACTTTGTTAGAATTACATCCCACAAATAAAATGGTAAATATTAAAATGTATTTATTCATTGAGTGTAATTTAGATTACAAATATTGAACATAGATTAAAGTCTAAAGCTACCATTTTTTCTTATTTTTGCCAAAATTAAAATAATGATTGACCTCAAATATCTTGAATTCCTAGAAAACATTTTGACTGATAACCGAAAAGAACGTTTTGCAACTGTTTTAGCAAATCGTACGAATCACTTTACCGTTGCAATGGAAGATATTTTTCAATTGCATAATACCAGCGCGGTAATGCGAAGTTGTGAAGTTTTTGGAGTACAAGAATTGAACGTAGTAGAGGAGAAGTTTGGCAAAAGCATCGATAAGGAAATTGCAATGGGTGCTCAAAAATGGGTGGATGTCAATCGCTTTGAGTCGATTAGCAATTGTATTGAAAGTTTAAAATCAAAAGGATATCAAATAATTGCTACTACGCCACATGAAAATGATTGCATGTTGGAGGATTTTGACGTAACTCAAAAATCGGCTTTTTTCTTTGGAACTGAACGTGACGGACTTTCTGAAGAAGTATTGAAAAACGCAGATGGTTTTTTGAAAATTCCAATGGTGGGGTTTACGGAGAGTTTGAATATTTCTGTTTCTGCGGCAATTACGCTCCAAAATTTGACGAGCAGACTGCGAAAGTCGGATATTAAGTGGCAGCTTTCTGAAGAAGAAATTTTAGTTAAAAGATTGCAATGGGCTAAAAATACTATTAAAGATATTAAGAGAATTGAAGCTAGATATTACGAAGAAAATCCTAAATTATAATTAGAAACGATTTTTCATTTTTCCAATTTCGCGTTAGGGGTGGAAGTGGAGCTCTTTATTGCTTTAAAGAAAGCAATAAAAGCGGGAACGAACGACCCGACCCTGGTGGTAACGCCCAAATAAAATTACAGGTGATTCATTATATTATCTTTTCAAAATCTTATACTCTTCATAACAAGCGCTAATGGCATCCATGATTTGCAAATCGTTTGCGCTTTTTACAAATGCTTCGGAGTAATTACAACGTTCCATGATTTCGGCAATTTCGGATTTGGTTACACCCAATAATGCAGAAATGGTTTCTCGGTCAAATTTAGAAGCCAAAAGATTTTTAACGGTATCGTCTTTTTTCATTTCTTTTAAACGACGTAATTCTTTCGGTTTTTTTCCAAAGAAATTATACAACATGTCTGCTGGATTAAAAATTGAACCTAAAACGCGACCAAAAGCATTTGGAGAATATTCGCCGGCTTCATAACCTTCTGATAGTCCGGAAATACTGTATCTGTAATTTTCTCGTGTTGGAATTAATTTGGCATCTACTTCCAGGTAACCGGTCAGAATGTAAGGACGGACCGTTACTTCTTCCAGAGCGTAGGCTTTTTGGGTCAACTGAATGGTAGTCGACTTATTTTTTATCCAGTCGTTCGTAACTTTAACCTTGATGGATTTAAAACCAAGCAACGAAACGTGTAGCGTGTCGTTGGCAAAAGCCATCAACGAAAACTCACCTTTATCATTTGTTACCGCACCTTTTACGGTGTTTACATTGATGACGTTTACATTGGCCAATAAAAGCCCTGTAGTGTCATCTTTAATGATACCTTTTATGGTGGCACTTTCTACTTTTTCTTGTGCAAAGAGGAAGGAGGAAAGTAAAGTAAAAAAGAAAACTGCAAGATATTTCATGACTTATTTTAAGACCCTAAAAGTACTAAAACAGTTGAAACAATCTTGCAGTTTGCCTATAATTATAAGAAAATTAACTAAATAGTTTAGCTTTTTCTTGGTCTTCTTGGTTTAGGAGAATCTCCAAAACTTTCTGAACGTCTAGGTGCTCTTTCTGAACCTTCGCCTCTTGGCGCTCTATCAGAAGAACCTTCTCTTCGTGGAGCAGCACTTCTTCTTCCAAATCCACCTTCTGATGAACCGCTAGATCTTTCACTTCTGAAACCACCTTCGCGTTTTGGACCGAATCCGCCACCGCCAGAACCTTCACGTCTTGGACCAAAGCCGCCTGATCTTCCACCAGAACTTCTTTCGCCACCAGATCTTCCACCACCGGATCCACCTCTATTGTTATGATCACGTCTTCCGCCACCATCATTTTTAGAAATTTCAACGTTGATTCTTCGTCCTTCGATTTGAGTATTATTCAAAATCTCCATTACTTTATCAGAATGTTCTGCATCTGTATTAAAGAAAGAGAATCCTTCTTTTACATCTACTTTATAAACATCATCACGACCTAAATCTAATGTTTCTTTCAAGAAATCCTTCAATTGCATCCAGTCAAAATTATCTCTTGATCCGATGTTTACAAAATAACGAACAGCATCCGAATTGCTTACCGGACGATCGCCACGGTCTTCACGAGGACCCGCTGATTGATTTGATAAATCGCGTGTTTTCTTGTAATAATTGATGAAACGGTTGAATTCAACAGAAACCATTTTCTTGATCAATTCTTCTTTCGTCAAATCTTCAAGAACCGTGTTGATAGCAGGCAAATACGTATTGATTTCGCTATCTACTTCTGTATCTTTAATTTTGTTTGCCAAGTGCAACAACTGAATTTCGCAGATTTCAATTCCAGAAGGGATCGATTTTTCTTCAAATTTCTGTTTGATGATACGCTCGATAGAAGAAATTTTACGCAACTCACTTTTCGTTACAATAACGATAGAAGTTCCTAATTTTCCTGCACGACCTGTACGACCTGAACGGTGATTGTATGTTTCAATTTCGTCTGGTAATTGGTAATTTACAACGTGTGTAATATTATCAACGTCAATTCCACGAGCGGCAACGTCTGTAGCCACAAGCATTTGGATTTGTCGACCTCTAAACGATTTCATAACTCCGTCACGTTGCGCTTGAGATAAATCTCCGTGCAATGCAGCAGCACTGTATCCATCTTCAATTAATTTCTCTGCAACTGCTTGTGTATCGCGTTTTGTACGACAGAAAACAACAGAGAAAATATCTGGATTGGAATCGGCCAAACGTTTCAACGCTTCGTAACGGTCACGAGCATTTACAAGGTAAAATTCGTGAGATACGGTTGCTGAACCAGAGTTTTTAGCACCAACTGTAATTTCAATTGGATCATGCATGAATTGTTTAGCAATTCGTGAAACCTCTTGAGGCATCGTAGCCGAGAACAACCATGTGTTTTTATCGTCAGGAGTTGTTGACAGGATGTTTACGATGTCTTCGTAGAAACCCATGTTCAACATTTCATCTGCTTCATCAAGGACGCAAAAGTTAATTTTGGAAATGTCAACCAATCCTCGGTTGATCATGTCTTGCATTCTACCTGGAGTTGCTACAATAATTTGAGCGCCTCTTTTAATGTCTCTGGCTTGGTCTGAAATACTTGCACCACCATAAACAGCTACTACATTAATACCTTTTTCGTATTTTGAGTAGTCTTTAATTCCGTTTGTAATTTGCAAGCAAAGTTCGCGTGTTGGAGATAAAATTAACGCTTGTGTGCTTCTGTTGCTAGCGTCAATTTTTTGTATAAGTGGAAAACCAAAAGCTGCCGTTTTCCCAGTACCCGTTTGAGCTAACGCAACCATATCAGTGTCTTTTTCCAATAATAGGGGAATCGCTTTCTCTTGTACTTCAGTCGGATTCTCAAATCCTAGATCTAAAATCGCCTTCAGTAACGATTCACTCAATCCTAATTGTTCAAATTTATTCATATAGTATTTTAAATATTTTGCAAAAGTACGGCAAATATCTCTGAAAAACTAATGTTAATTTATCTTTTATTGAATTGTTAATAATTGATACTCAATAAATTATGATTTACTTAACTTGGCTGAAGAGTTAAAAACAGTACTATTCATGTTAAATAGTATCAAATTCGACTATAATCGACAACTTTAAAATAATTTGATTGTCTTTGGGCGTTACCACAAGGGTCGGGCTATACACTCCCGCTTCCCGATAAAAAATCGGGAGAGCTCCGCTGCTATCCCTAACGCGACTATTCCTGAAGGAGTTTAATCATAGCAAAAATAGTCATAAGTAGTTCATCCAATGTATTTTTCTCTAATACCTGAAATTCTTTTAAACCACAAATTGCACAAATTCGCGCAAATTTAATTTGTGAGAATATGTGTAATTTGCGGTAAAATTTTAATATTGAAGTTTACTTTTTCAAAAATTCAAGCAATTGCTTCACCGCCAATCCTCGGTGACTAATGGAAGATTTTTGCTGCTGGTTCATTTCAGCAAAAGTAATGTTGTAATCATTAGGTTGGAAAATAGGGTCGTAGCCAAAACCTTCAGTTCCCCTTTGTGTAGTAGTAATGTTTCCGTTGATAATTCCAGTAAATAAATGCTGTTTCTTATTTAGGTTCAAAGCAATTACAGTTTTAAAGTTTGCTTTCCGGTTGTCAGCTTCCTTTAATTCAAACAAAACCTTATCGATATTGTCTTGGTCATTTTTTTGTGCACCTGCAAATCGAGCCGAAAAAACACCTGGAGCTCCATTTAAATAATCAATTTCCAATCCTGAATCATCGGCAAAGCAATCAAATCCATACTTTTCCGTAACATAATTGGCTTTCAAAATTGCATTTCCTTCAATTGTATCTGCCGTTTCGGGAATTTCTTCGAAACATTCTATATCTTTAAGACTTAAAATTTGAATAGAATCAGGGACTAAATTCTGAATTTCTGCAATTTTATTTGGGTTGTTAGAAGCAAAAACGAGTTTCATTGTATTTAGTTTTAAAGGTAATTTGATTTTAAAAGGATATCAGACATTAAAGTATATCCATCCAAATTTGGGTGAACTCCATCTTCCGTAAATTTCACATTAAATTTTTCTTTGTCTTCCAATGCAGTGTGAAAATCGATGTAAAAAATCATTTCATCATCTGCTAAAGAAGCTAAAAATGCATTTAAAGTCCTGATTTTATTTCCTGGAAGAACTTTTGGATTCCAATAATAAGCAGAAACAGGTAGAATGGAACACAAAATTATTTTTAAATCGTGCTCTTTCGCCACAGCAATCATAGTCAAGAAGTTATGCTGTATTTTTTCTAAAGTTATTGGTCCTTGATTTTCGGCGATGTCATTGGTTCCAACAGAAATCACAACACACTTTGGTTGTAATTGAATGACATTAGCTGTGAAGCGTGCTAAAATTTGAGAGGTCGTTTGACCACCAATTCCACGATTGATGAAATGAGCATTTTCTTTAAGAAAAGGGTGTTGATTCCAACCTTCAATTATAGAATCGCCAATAAAAACAACCCGATTTTTATCAAATTGCATTTTTAAACTTTGGTTTTCAGCACGAAATCTTTCCAAATAAGCCCAATAATTCTTTAAGTTTTGCAAAAAAGAACAATTTTTATTTCTTTCCGTTCTTGTAACGTACTTTTTCTACCACTTCAATTTTCGGCTCTTTCTTTTTAGATCGGTCGTTACCTTTAAAAGCAGGTTTTCCTGTTGAAGAAACGGGTTTATTGCTAGAATAAGGTTTGCCACTTCCTGACGGCTTTCCTTTTGGTGCAGTAGAACTTCCTGCAGGTTTCGCCGTTTTAGGTCGGTTATTTACTTCATCACGATTTTTGGAAATCACATCCATCGCATTTTTAGGCTCTTCTTTGGTTCCTCTTAAATGAATAATTAATCCGTTCAAAAAATTACGTAGTACTTGGTCGCCACATTCCATATAATTAGGATGGTCATCCGCTCTAAAAAGTGCGTTCAATTCTGGTTTTTCAATATTGAAATCTACTAATTTTAATATATCTACAATTTGGTCGTCACGTAATTGCAGTGCCACTCTTAATTTTTTGAAAATATCATTATTGTTCATAAAAGGAAATTTTTTGTAAAGGTAATTTTTATTTTGTTGTAAAAAGATAGGATGATTTAATATTGTCGCTTTTAAGTTTTTATTGGTAAATATTTAAAGTTAAAATCTCGCAAAGGCGCGAAGACGCAAAGTTGGAGTACGCTTGCTTTGGGACTTAGCGAGATAATTTTTTATAAGTGGAAGAAATGATTCAACCTAAAACAACCATTTCACCGCTTGCTCAAAGTTTTCTCTCCAAAGTTTCTCATTATGTTCTCCGTCTTTCACAATAACCGATTTATTTAATTTTAAACATTCACAACGGTTTCGGTCCAGTAGTCGCACCATTTTTTTTAAATCCAAAGCCATAGTTTCATTTTCTTTATCTCCAGCGAGAAAGAAAATTTTAGCTTTCGTAGTTTCCGATTTTTCCATCAATGTATAAATTTCTTCTGAAAACCAAAATGATGGTGAGAAAACACCCGCTTTTCCAAAAACTTCTGGATATTTTAAAACTGCATAAAACGAAATTAATCCAGCAAGTGAACTACCGAAAATCGCTGTGTTTTTAGTATTCGATTTAGTTCGATAAACACTATCGACTTTTGGTTTCAAAGTTTTTACAATGAATTCCAAGTAGTTATCGCCATTTCCACCGCCGTATTTTTCGTTTTTATAAGGCGTCAATTCGTCGATTCTTTTTTCATTTCCGTGTTCAATTCCTATGACAATTATTTGTGCATTCATTTTATTCAACGTTTCGTCCACTTCCCATTCACCGACATAAGACGTTTTTGCATCAAATAAGTTTTGAGCATCGTGCATGTAAATTACAGGATATTTCTTGTTAGAAGTTGAATAATCCTTCGGTAAATAAACCCATATTTTTTTCTGCACATTTAATTCAGGTGAAAATATTTCAAAAGTAGTTACATTTTCAGAAGCAGTAGATTCTTGAGTATGAACCTTTAAAGAAAAAAATAAAGTAATTATGAAAATGAAAATCTTTTGCATAAGGTGGAAACTTGTGATTTTAAATAAAAAGAAATAATTTAGCTAAAAATAGTTATAATATGAATACGTATGCGATAAAAATTAATTTATTGAGCGAGATGATTGCGTTTTCTATCGTGGATGGCGAATTGCATGAACGTGAATATCAGTTTTTATCTTTAGTTGCAAATGAATTAAAAATATCAAAAGAAGAATTAAATGATTTGTTTCATCAAGAACATTTTTTAATTCCGATAAAGTCTGAAAAACAACGTATTCAACAATTTTATCGTTTGGCTTTGTTGATGCATATTGACGGTTTTTTACACGAAAAAGAAGCCACTGCTATCAAACAAATTGCTATTGATATGGGTCTAAGTCCATCAGCAACTTCACGTTTTTTAGAATTAATTCGCAAGACGAAAAACAGAATTATCGAGCCAAATGAAGTGTATGCTTTATTTAAAGAACAACGGAATTAAAATACTTTTTCTTGCAATGCTTTTATATCATCACGCAACTTTGCCGCTTGCATAAAGTCCAATTCCTTCGCTGCTTTTTCCATTGATTTTCGTTTTTCACGAATCAATTTATCAACCGCATCTTTACTCATATAAGTGGTATCAGGTTCTGCAGCAATGGAAGCTGTGTTTCCTAATTCATAATCGACCAACTTATTTTTCGTAAATGCACTTTCAATTTTCTTATTCAATGCCATTGGCACGACATTATTATCTGTATTGTATTGAATTTGTTTTGCTCGTCGATATTCCGTGTCGTCAATTGTTTTCTGCATACTAGCCGTCATTTTGTCGGCATACATAATCGCTTTTCCATTCAAATTTCGAGCCGCTCGACCAATAGTTTGCGTCAAAGAACGGTTGCTTCGAAGAAATCCTTCTTTATCCGCATCCAAAATTGCAACTAATGAAACTTCGGGTAAATCCAAACCTTCACGCAATAAATTGACACCAATTAAAACATCAAAAATCCCTTTTCGTAAATCCTGCATGATTTCAATTCGCTCTAAAGTATCGACTTCAGAGTGAATATAACGACAACGAATATTCAATTTTGTTAAGTATTTTGCCAATTCCTCTGCCATTCTTTTGGTCAAAGTCGTTACCAAGACGCGTTCGTCTATTTCTGCACGAATCTGAATTTCTTCAATTAAGTCGTCAATTTGATTCAAGCTCGGACGAACTTCAATAATCGGGTCCAACAATCCCGTGGGACGAATAATTTGTTCGACATAAACACCATCTGATTTTTCCAACTCATAATCCGCCGGAGTTGCCGAAACGTAAATTACTTGGTTTTGCATCGCCTCAAATTCCTCAAAACGCAAAGGTCGGTTGTCCATTGCCGCTGGAAGTCGGAAACCATATTCCACCAAATTTTCCTTTCGGCTTCTATCGCCACCATACATGGCATGTACTTGCGAAAGCGTCACGTGACTTTCATCCACGATCGTCAAGAAATCTTTTGGAAAATAATCCAATAAACAGAACGGTCGTGTTCCCGGAAGTCGGCCATCGAGGTAACGCGAATAATTTTCAATACCCGAACAATACCCCAATTCCCGAATCATTTCTAAATCGAAATTCGTTCGTTCTTCGAGTCTTTTGGCTTCAAGGTGTTTTCCAATTTCTTTAAAATAGTCAACTTGCTTCACCAAATCTTGCTGAATTTCCCAAATCGCTCCATTCAAAACATCAGGCGAAGTCACAAACATATTTGCAGGATAAACCGTCAACGTTTTATATTTCTCAACCACTAACGAGGTTTTTGCATCAAAAGCTTCTATTTCTTCAATTTCGTCACCAAAGAAATGCACCCGAAACGGTTCGTCGCCATAACTTGGGAAAATCTCTACCGTATCACCTTTAATTCTGAAAGTTCCAGGAGTAAATTCAGCTTCCGTTCGTGAATATAAACTTTGAACAAGCTGATGTAAGAGTTTTGTTCGAGAGATGATTTGGTCCCTATCTAAAGTGATTACGTTTTTTTGAAACTCAACTGGGTTTCCAATTCCGTATAAACAAGAAACGGAAGCAACAACCAGAACATCGCGTCGTCCCGAAAGTAAAGAAGACGTCGTGCTCAAACGCATTTTCTCCAATTCTTCATTAATAGATAAATCTTTTTCAATGAAAACTCCCGTAACTGGCATAAACGCTTCGGGCTGATAATAGTCGTAATACGACACGAAATATTCCACCGCATTGTTTGGAAAAAACTGCTTAAACTCCGAATACAATTGAGCGGCCAAAGTTTTATTATGTGCCAAAACCAAAGTGGGTCGTTGCACTTCTTGAACCACATTTGCCACCGTAAACGTTTTACCCGAACCGGTAACTCCTAAAAGTGTTTGGAATTTTTCCCCATTTTCAATTCCTTCCGCCAATTTTTTAATTGCTTGAGGTTGGTCGCCTTTGGGTTGGTAATCGGATACAACGTTGAATTTCATAGTAGCTTTTTTTCGAAATACAAATTTAGCAATGTTTTGCGGTATAAAGAAATAAGAAAAACTTAAAACTTCTGACTGGAATGGAGCCGGAGAAGGTTTGCACCCTGTTTTGGGCGTTACCACAAGGTTCGGGCTATCCAGTCTCGCTTTTTTATTATTATTTTTAAAAAAGAAACAATAATAAAAAGAGCTCAATTACTATCCCTTACTCAAAATGTACTTAAACACTAAAAATATATTTTTAAAATCAAAAAATCATATTTACAATACCTGTATATCGCTCGAACTTAATTAAAGTGTGCATTTACGTTAATCAATTGTTTGTGTTATTTTCTCTATATTCAAACTGTTAGCCATAGCTGTAAATATTTCATAATAAGCACCTTTCAGTTCATACAAGTATTCATGCGTTCCTATTTCTACTGATTTTCCTTTCTCTAAAACGATAATGTTCGAAGCATCAATAATTTGCGAAATACTGTGAGAAATAATGATTACAGTTCTGTCTTTTTTAATTGCATCTATCGATTTTTTAATCTGTTCTGTAGCAATTGCATCAAGACTTGCCGTAGGTTCGTCAAGAAATATAATTGGTGGATTTTTTAAAAATAATCGTGCAATTGCAATGCGTTGTTGTTGTCCGCCGGAAAGTAAATGGGCTTCAGATTCATAACCTTTAGGCAGGGCAATTATTTGTTCGTGTATGTAAGCATTTTTTGAAGCAGTTACAATCTCCGCTTTCGTTGCATCTGGATTTCCGTAGCATATATTTTCTGAAATAGTTCCTTTAAAAATGTGATTCTTTTGCAAAACTAATCCTATATTTTTTCTTAGAAAATCAGTGTCATACTCTTTTAAATCAATTCCATCGAGTAAAATCTTTCCTTGAGTTGGCTGATAAAATTTATCTAAAACGTTGACAACTGTACTTTTTCCGGCACCACTTAATCCAACTAATGCGGAAATTTCATTTGGCTTTATAGTAAAATTTACTTTTTCAAGTGCTTTTGTACCATTTGGATAAGTAAAATCTAAATCTATAACTTCAATTTTTCCAGTTATTTTTTCAGGAATATACGTTCCGCTATTTTCTTTGTGATGGTCTGATTCTATAATGTCAAAATAGCCTTCAGAATAAATCAAGGCATCGTTCACTTCGTCATAAATGCGATGCAATTGCCTGATTGGTGCTGAAACATTGTTGAAAAGCATTATGTGAAACATTATCGCACCAATGGTCATTGACCCATTTAACACAAAATAAGCAGTTAAAATGATGATGAATACGACACCTATTTGTTCTACAAAACTTTTAATACTTTCAAATAAAAAGCTCGTTTTCCTTGTTGCCATTTGATTTTCAGTCATTTCAAATTGTATTTTTTGATGACGCTCGGCTTCAAGTGGTTCTCTCGTGAATGATTTTATCACAGTAATGGATTCAATTAATCCTATAATTCCATTGTTTTTTGATTCTCTATAGGTCCGCATTCTTATCCTAAAACCACTTAATTTATTGGCTTGGAGTTGACTGATGTAAAAATAAATAGGTACAATACACAAACTAACTAATCCTACATAAAAATTCGCATAAAACATCAAACCTAGCGCCACAATTGCATTTGCAAAAAGCGGTAAGATATCGATAAAAAAGTTTTGGACAAGTCGGGTTATGCTACTTATTCCCATATCAATACGGGTTTGTAATTTTCCACTTTCGTTTTCGCTTGACGTGTAAAACTCCATTCGATAGGTTAGAATTTTCTCGACAATTGTTTGTGAAATATCGCGAGAAATATAAATACGCAATTTTTCGCCATAAAACTTCTGACCAAATTGTAAGGCAGAATATATTATTTCTTTGGAAAATAAAACGATAGCAATTGTACCAAGCAAATAAAAACCTTTTGAAAGTGGTTCTTGAGCAACCATCAAGTCACTGATGGAATCGACAGTATATTTTAATATTAAGGCGTTAACTTGTGCAGCAAATGACCCTAAAAAAGTAAGTAATAAGGTAGCCAAAACCATTTTTTTATAAGGTTTGACAAATGGAATTACTTTTTTATACAGCGTTTTTATGGTCATCTTTGATTTTAATACTTTTTAAAACGATAAGCAACAATCAGATTTTGCACAAAATATTTCTTATCGTTTGTTCTTTGCTATTCAAAAGTGATCTAGTACATTGTGAACTCCAAACAAGAGATTTTAGTTCAAATTTGTAACAGCTTTCTTATTTATTTTATCAAAAATCATTTTCCTCATTAGGTTTTTGCTCATCAAATCGTCCATTATTCATACGACCTTCATTCATAAAAGTCCAAGCTAAAATCCGACTCGTTTTCTGACCTTGTTTCATTTCAATGACTTTGATTTCCGTTGGTTCAATTTTATCTAGCACTTTCATCAAACTTTTCAAATGTTCGTTTTTTGAAACTAGAGTCGTAAACCACATCACTTGCTGTTGGTATTTGGCACTTTCAAAAATCATTTGCGTAATGAATTTTACTTCGCCACCATCACACCATAATTCTTCTGAAATTCCACCAAAGTTAGGTGTTTTATCAACCGCATCCTTTTGTAATCCTAGGTTATTTAATTTTCGAGTCGTTCCTTTTTTCGCTTCCAACGCTGACATATGAAAAGGAGGATTACACATTGTGAAATGAAATTTATCTTCCGGTTCGATGATGTCTTTGAAGATAAAACGAGAATTCAACTGTTGTTGCAACGCAATTTTTTCACCTAATTCAGGATTGTGTTGTAAAATTGTCGAACAGTTTTTTAAAGCTTTCAAATTTGTATCTGTCGCCACAAAACCCCAGTCGTAAAAACTAGCTCCAATCAATGGATAAATGCAGTTGGCACCCACTCCAATGTCCAAACCTTTGACATAACTTCCTGTTGGAATTTCTGCCTTATTTCCTTTAATTAAATCGGCGATGTAGTGAATATAATCCGCTCTTCCAGGAATAGGAGGACAAAGAAAACCTTCTGGAACATCCCATTTTTCGACTTTGTAATAATGCATCAAAAGTGATTTATTCAAACTTTTAACCGCTTTAGGATTGTCAAAATCGATGGTGAGTTGGTCTGTATTTTTTACTTTTTGAACAAACTGTTGTAATTTCGGATTGGTTTGCACTAAAAGTTCAAAGTCGTAACGTGAACGGTGACTGTTTCTAGGATGCAAATTATTTTTTTCTGTAGATTCCATTTAGTTGATTTATATTAGGTTGCAAATGACTGTTGTATGTTTGCTTATTCTTGTTTACTCTTTTCCACTTTCATATATAAGAAATTTAATTATCAACAGATATTGTAATTCTTTTTCGTTTGTACTTATTTCCATTTCAAAAACTTTTCCATTTACCCATTTCAATACTTTCGATGTCGCTATTTTTTCTGCTCCAAGATAATAATGAAAATTTGAGTTTGTGATATTTAATCCTATTCTTTTGCGATTAATTATTACACCATCTTCTGTGATTATTTTTGAATTATCTACTGATTTTAATTTTCCATTTAAATAGCTTGATTGATAAATTATCTGAAATTTGTCGTAAAAATATCCGTTATAATTTACCTCAAATATTTTTCTATTTTCGTTATCGAAAATCTCAGTAGTTTTTCTATTTCCCCATTTAAAAGTACATTTTGAATAGAACAATTTAAGTTCGTTTTCATAAAGGCAAAGATTTCGATTGGGAAATTCAAGAATTTTAAGGTTCATTTCTAATTAATTATTCTTCGGAATTTCTGTTGCTCGAATTGACACATAACTGATTAATTTTTGCGTATTGCAAAAGCATTATGGTTTTGGCATCGACAATTTCGCCTGAAGCAATCATGTTGTAAGCCGTTTCAAAAGGGAGTTCGATGACTTCAATATTTTCGTGTTCTGAAGCTAAACCGCCGCCTTTTCCTTTCCTCATTTCATCATCGTATTCGGCTACAAAGAAATGAATAATTTCTGTAACCGCACCCGGAGACATGTATGCTTGAAATATTTTTTTTACTGCATGTAATTCATAACCCGTTTCCTCTTCAGTTTCACGTTTGATGCATTCTTCTGGATGTTCAATTTCTAAAACACCTGCACAAGCTTCGATTAGAATACCACTTTCATTTTGGTTTAAATAGGTAGGAAGTCGGAATTGTTTTATTAAAACAACTGTCTCTTTTATTTTGTTGAAAAGTAAAATTGCAGCACCATCGCCACGGTCGTAGACTTCTCGTTTTTGCTCTTCAACTTCACCATCTTCTTTGGTGTAGTCTAGCGTTATTTTGGAAAGTTTTGCCCATTTATCAGACAATATTTCTGTCTTCTTGATAGTTATATTTGGGTTTTTCATAGAAATTTTAGTTTTTAATCGTGGCATTCCATTAATAGTAAATCGCCATCAGAATGTGTAATCGTAACCATTCCATCACTTAAAACCGAGTTACTACTTCCGGTTCGGTAACCAATAGTTAGGGTATCGTTTTCCAAAGGGTATTCTAAATTTTCGGATGAAATTCCTTCTACTAAACCAATTGGAATCAACGATAAAATCGTTTTTGAAGGATACCATTTTTGAAATTTTCTTGGCAATTGAAAAACTTTAGAATAATCATCAAGAATTACAATTTTCAAATCATTTTGGTAGCGAACAATATTAGTCACATTTGTAATGGTGTGGTCTGCTCTTCGTCCCGTTGCCCAAACTACGTTTACAGCAGGAATTTTTCGTTCAATTAAATAATCAAATGCTTTTTCTAAATCGGTTTTGTTTTGATTTGGCGTATGCACAATTTCAATTGGATATTGCGCATTTTTATATTTATCTGCATTGAAATTTCGGTCGAAATCTCCTAATAAAACATCGACTTTAATCCCTAATTCAACGACTCTTGTCATAGCAGAATCAAGAACAACCACAATCGGCGACCATTCTAGTAATTGTCCTAAAAGTTCTGGGCTGCAACTTTCGCCATTTGCAATAATTAAAGCAGGTTCTTGGTCGTCACGAACGATGTGATGGGATGACATTGATTGTAATTAGAATTAAGTTGTAAATATAAAAAAAGACGGCCTTTAAAAAGCCGTCTTTTTCAAAATCCTTTATATAATGTTATTTTAATTTTGCCAAAGCAGCATTAAAAGTAGCACTTGGTCGCATTGCTTTGTCTGTCAACTCATAATTTGGATTGTAATATCCTTTAATTTCTTGACGTGAACCTTGAGCAGCAATTAATTCCGCATTAATTTTATCTTCATTTTCGGATAATTCTTTCGCGATAGGAGAGAAGGTAGCTTTCAATTCAGCATCTTTATCTTGAGCTGCTAACCCTTGAGCCCAATATAGAGCAAGGTAAAAATGAGAACCACGATTATCAATTCCGCCAAGTCTTCTAGAGGGTGATTTATCATTTTCTAAAAATTGTTCCGTAGCAATGTCCAATGCTTCTGCAATTACAATTGCTTTTGCATTGTCGTTATTTTGACCTAAAAATTCAAGAGAAGCACCCAAGGCCAAGAATTCACCTAATGAATCCCAACGTAAATAGCCTTCTTCAATAAATTGTTCGATATGTTTTGGAGCAGAACCTCCAGCACCTGTTTCAAATAAACCTCCACCATTCATCAAAGGAACGATAGAAAGCATTTTAGCAGATGTTCCAACTTCTAAAATTGGAAACAAATCCGTTAAATAATCACGTAATACATTTCCAGTTACGGATATTGTATCAAGACCTTTTACGATTCTTTTCAAAGAGAAATTAGTCGCGTCAATTGGGTTCATGATTTGGATATCTAAACCAGTTAAATCATATTCTTTTAAATATAATTGTACTTTTTTAGTCAATTCACGGTCGTGAGCTCTATTTTCATCCAACCAGAAAATTGCTGGAGTATTAGAAAGTCGTGCACGATTAACAGCTAGCTTTACCCAGTCTTGAATTGGAGCATCTTTTACTTCACACATTCTGAAAATGTCTCCAGCTTCGACTTTTTGTTCGAATAAAACAGCATTATCTCCATCTAAAACTTGAACAGTTCCACTTGCAGCCGCTGTGAATGTTTTATCGTGGGAACCATATTCTTCCGCTTTTTGAGCCATTAAACCAACATTGGCAACACTTCCCATAGTTGTTGGGTCTAATGCACCATTTTCTCTACAAAAATCAATTGTAGCTTGGTATAATCCTGCATACGAACGGTCTGGAATAATCGCCAAAGTATCTTGTGATTTTCCTTCCGTATTGTACATTTTTCCTGAATTACGAATCATCGCTGGCATAGATGCATCAACGATCACATCAGAAGGAACGTGCAAATTGGTAATTCCCTTATCAGAATTTACCATAGCAACCTCAGGACCATTTTCAAAAGCACTATTTAAAGCAGCCTCTATTTCAGCTTGTTTTGGGTGACCTGCAATTTTAGTATATAAAGCAGCTAAACCGTTTTTGGCGTCTACTTTCAATTCTGCAAATTCAGCAGCGTATTTTTCAAAAACAGAAGCAAAAAACACTTCTACAATTGCACCAAAAATGATTGGGTCAGAAACCTTCATCATCGTAGCTTTTAAATGCACAGAAAACAAAATACCTTTAGCTTTAGCTTCTGTCATTTCTTTCGCAATGAACTTTTTTAATGTATTGATGTTTAATGCAGCACTATCGATAATTTGACCGGCAGTCAATGCACTATTTGCTTTTAAAACGGTAGTTGTTCCATCTTGAGCAACGAATTGAATGCTATAGCTTTTTTGATTTTCAATAGTGAGCGACTTTTCACTTCCGTAAAAGTCACCTTCTGGCATACTTGCTACATTTGTTTTAGATGCTGTAGACCAAGCACCCATAGAGTGTGGATGTTTCTTTGCGTAATTCTTAACTGCTTTTGGAGCACGTCTATCAGAATTTCCTTCGCGTAATACTGGGTTTACTGCAGATCCTAATACTTTAGCATAAGCTGCTTTTATTTTAGTTTCCTCGTCATTTGTTGGATTATCGGGATAATTAGGTACCGAAATTCCGTGTGATTGAAGTTCTGCAATTGCCTCTTTTAATTGAGGAATTGAAGCAGAAATATTAGGAAGTTTGATAATATTCGCTTCAGGAGTTGTGGCTAATTTTCCAAGTTCCGATAAAGCATCTTCTTGTTGTTGGCTTTTTTCAACGAAATCAGGAAAGTTGGAAATTATCCTTGACGCTAAAGAAATGTTTTTGGGTGTAATTGTAATTCCGGCAGGAGCTGTAAAAGCTTGAACTATTGGTAAAAACGAATGTGTTGCAAGCATTGGCGCTTCATCCGTAATGGTATAGAAAATAGTAGATTGTTTTGACATAAAGTAAAAATTATTTTTGTTTAATGCGACACAAATATACTAAAAAGTGCTTGAATTCGTATTGTATCTGATAGCGAAAACATTATAATTATTAATTTGGTAAAACAGCGCGGTAGAATTGTTGAATTGATAATTTTTGACACTATAAATTATCTAATTCTAAAATTAGACAATTAAATTACCTGTTTTTTAAACAAAAAAAAACTCCGATTTGCATCGGAGTTTTTAGTAATTGAAAGAAAATTAGAATCTTCTTTTATCTTTAATCTTGGCTTTTTTACCAGTAAGTTCTCTAAAGTAGAAAATTCTAGCTCTACGAACTGCACCTTTTTTGTTGATTTCAATTTTTTGCAAAGCTGGCAAATTCACTGGGAAGATACGCTCAACACCAACTGAACCTGACATTTTACGAATAGTAAAAGTTTCTGTAGCTCCAGAACCTCTTCTTTGAATTACAACACCTTTAAAAAACTGTGTTCTTGTTTTTTCACCCTCTCTAATTTCGTAGAAAACTGTGATAGTGTCTCCAGCTCCGAAAACGGGGAAATCTTTTTTTGTAGTAAATTCGTCTCTAACGAATTTCATTAAATCTGCCATGATAATTTTTAATTATGGTTGTAATCAGACCAACATACACGCCTTTCGCCAGAGGTTAATCCAATAAGGGTGCAAAAGTAGGTAAAAAAATCAATTAAAAATATTTAAGGCCTACTTTTTTTATAAGATAAATCAATTAACCTAAGGTAGTCTTTATAAAATTTCCCTCTTTGTCAAAAACGACAACTGTAAAACGATTGTTGATGTAAATTCCAAGTTCCACAGTGGAATTTGCTCCGCGGTCCACCATTCCCGCTTCGGTAATATTTTGATACGGATAATTTTCCATCATGTAAGTCAGCGCTTTCTCAGGAATTTCGCTATTTTCAATTGTAGCTGTAAACGCAATCATAGCGCCATCTTTATTGTAAATCGCAGCGGAATAACGGCGGTCAAAGATAAATCGAGCTTCATATACCAACTTATTATCATAGCGCCCTTGATATTGCGAAAACCAAACTGGATCTTTTTTAGGAAACCGAGACTCAAAATTTTCAGATATTAGTAGTGGAACATTACTTTCCGGTTTTTTAGGAACAATATCTTGCGCAAATAAATTGGCAAAAGAAAACAGACATAGTAAAGTTGAAATTGTAAGTAGTTTTTTCATAATTTTTTGTTTTTTCTTAAAGTTAAGAATTTTATCAAAGAATTAAAAATGAACAATCTAACTTTAGGAAAAAATTAAACTACTAATCCTCTAATAAATCAGGGCGTCTATTTTTAGTATGTTCGTAGGCTTTGTCCTCACGCCATTTATCGATTTTTGCAAAATGGCCGCTTGTCAACACTTCTGGAACCTTCCAACCTTTATAGTCGGCAGGTCGTGTATAAATAGGTCCTGAAAGTAAATTGTCTTGGAAACTATCGGTTAACGCCGAAGTTTCGTCACTTAAAACACCAGGAATCAATCGAATCAAAGCATCAGAAAGTACTAAGGCACCTAATTCACCACCGGACAAAACATAATCACCAATAGAGATCTCTTTGGTAATAAAATGATCGCGCACTCTTTGATCTACACCTTTATAATGTCCACATAGAATAATAATATTCTCATACATTGACATTGTGTTGGCCATTTTCTGATTCAACGTTTCGCCATCAGGACTCATATAAATGATTTCGTCGTAGGTACGTTCTTCTTTTAATTTTGAAATACAAGCGTCTATAGGTTGCACCGTCATCACCATTCCTGCTCCACCACCAAACGGATAATCGTCAACTGACTTTTGCTTGTTCGTAGTATAATCCCGCAAGTTATGAAAATGCACTTCTACTAATCCTTTATCAATGGCGCGTTTCATAATTGAAGCTTCAAACGGACTTCTTAATAATTCAGGTAAAATAGTGACAATATCGATTCGCATAATTTAATTTTCAAGATTGCAAAGGTACAAAGTTTAGCACAGTTTTGGCCATAAAAAAAGCGACTAGAATTAAAGTCGCTTTTCGTAGAAATGTGTTTTTATTATGGATTTGTAGACCATAAAGAAGCTGATTTTAACATCGCTCTTCTTGAAAGCTGCAAAGCACTCACAATTAATTCTGCAAAATCTTCCGGTTGTAATACTTTTTCAGTATCGCCATCGGTAATTCCCAGATCAAGTGACATTTGTGATGCAATAGTACTTGGCGTCAAAGTACACACACGGATGTTGTTTTTTCTAACTTCTTTCATCAATGATTCTGACAAACCAATTACTGCAAATTTTGAAGCCGAATAAGCCGACGTTCCTGCATTTCCATTAATTCCAGCTGTCGAAGAAACGTTAAAAATATCACCTTGATTGTTCTTGATTAAATGAGGTAAAACTTCGCGCGTTACATAATACATTCCCATCACATTGGTTTGGATCATTCCGTGCCAATCTTCTGGACTCATTTCTAAAAATGTTCCAAAAGCAGCAATTCCAGCGTTATTTACCAAAATATCTACCGTGCCAAAGTCTTTAATTATAGAATCAATTCCCGTTTTAACTTCAGCATGATTTCCTACATCAAAGCTTGCATAAGTGGCATTCACACCTAAAGCTTTCAATTCTGAAACTGTTTCCTGCAAGTTTTTTTCATTTCTACCTGTAATGGCAACGTCAATTCCTTCTTTGGCGAAAGCCAATGCTGTTGCTTTTCCTAGTCCAGATCCGCCGCCTGTAATAATTGCTTTTTTACCTTTTATATTTTCCATGTTCGTTTATTTTAAAAGACAAATTTAATATTTCGGATAAACATAGACGAGTGATTAACGAAAGATTATAGTTCAATTTTTTTAGAAGCTTATTCCAGCACTCCATTTCAAGTCCTCATCAGAAAAGCTATTTTTCCAAACTCAAAAAGGAGCTTCCTTTGGTCGCTCTTTTTGAGCAGGAAAAAATTAGCTTTTCTAATTCCGGGCTTTCCACTTCGATCTGGGCTAGGGGATTTGGGATTTCAGCAATTCTTTTTAATGAGGTTAAAATAATTTTTGTCACATTATAATTGCGGGAAAATTTACGATGTACGCTCGACTGACTCTAACTTTTCTTCGCTTGTAATTTTCTCATTTAAATGTAACTTTTAAGTAGGTTAAAAAATTTAAATATCTTCATTTGGAAATATATAGGTATACGAAGTAACAACTTTGTGCTCTTCGACTTTCAAATGTAAATCAACTGCTTGCTGATTTTTATCAAAAAGTAGAAAGATAGCGTCTCTTGATTTTAAATCATGTAATTTTTAAGCAGTCATTTCGACAGTCAAAAATGGTAGTATTAGAATTAAACAATAAGAGTTCAACGCAATTAATTTTTTTATTTATTCTAATCTATAAAAGTTATTAGTTGGAATTTTTTATGGTCTTACTTTAAAAAATTATTGCCTTGCTAAAAAAATTAAGTACTTTGTCGGAATGGCAAAAATGGTATCATTTATAAACACGAAATCGTTTTGTTTTCAATATTTAAGTGTTTCTTAATTTACGTAAATGGTTTAAGAAACTTTAAGAAACTTTTAAAAAATAGACCCTATTTGAATGAGTACTTTTGCAAAATGTATTTATCACAATCCAAAGTTTTATTCATGGCAGTTGCCACAGGAATTATTGTTGCTAATTTGTATTATTGTCAACCGTTAATCGTTCTAATCGCAAATGAATTTAACATCCCAGAAGCAGAAGCGGGAAGCATCACTTATTTAACGCAAGCAGGTTATGCCATCGGGTTATTCTTAATGGTGCCTCTTGGCGATAAAGTTGAGCGTAAAAAGCAAATTTTAGTTACCACATTTGCATCAGTTCTGGCTTTAATTCTTGCTGCACTTTCAAAAAGTTTCTTCATTCTCGAAATTGCATCCTTATTAATAGGAATAACTTCTATAGTTCCACAACTCATTTTACCGCTTGGCGCTTCGTTAAGTGCTCCTGAAAAAAGAGGAAAAGTGATCGGAACCATCATGAGTGGTTTACTCGTGGGTATTTTATTATCGCGAACCTTGAGTGGATTTGTTGGTGAAATCTGGGGCTGGCGTTCTATGTTTTGGATTGCAGCAGGCGTTTGCTTGGTCTTGTTTTTTGTAATCCGTAAACTATTTCCTGAAAATAAACCCACATTTGAGGGTTCATACGGTCAATTAATTCAATCGCTATTTACCTTAATACGAACACAACCCGTTTTGCGTGAAGCAACATTAATTAATGTGTTTAGTTTTGCACAGTTTGGCGCTTTTTGGACTACTATGGTTTTACTTTTGTCCGAAGCTCCTTTTAATTTCAACAGTGCCACGATTGGTTTATTCGGAATTGTAGGGGCTTCCGGAGCTTTAGCGGCACCATTAGTTGGGAAAATTGGTGATAAAGGAAGTTCCCGAATTGCAATTGGTTATGGTATTTTACTTATGTTTTTGAGCTTTATCGTGTTCTATTTCTCGTCAGAAAGCGTTGTTGGACTCGTGATCGGAATTATCTTAATTGATATTGGTATACAAGCCATTCACATTTCAAATCAAACGCGTGTCTATTCCATTTTACCCGAAGCGCGAAACAGGTTGAACACCGTTTTTATGTCGTTCAGTTTTTTTGGAACAGCTTTAGGTTCTGCTTTCGGACTGTTTTTATGGAAAATAGGAGCATGGGAAGCGGTTGGTTTAGGCGGAATGGTACTTGCTGCTTTGGCATTTGCTGTATATGCGTTTACCTATAAATCAAAACGAAAACAGCAACACGCACTTAACAATTCAGAAATTAATTTGTAAATTTGCCCTTTAATAAAAAAAATAAATACGATGGAAAACGGAATATATGCTAAATTCAACACGCCAAAAGGTTCAATTTTAGTAAAACTTACACACGATTTGACTCCAGGAACGGTAGGGAATTTCGTGGCTTTGGCTGAAGGAAATTTAGAAAATACAGCACGTCCACAAGGACAGCCTTTTTATAACGGATTGAAATTTCACCGTGTAATTCCAGATTTTATGATTCAAGGTGGTTGTCCTCAAGGGCAAGGAACTGGAAATCCTGGTTATAAATTTGACGATGAATTTCATCCTTCTTTGAAACACGATAGACCGGGAGTTTTAGCAATGGCTAATTCAGGACCAGGAACTAATGGTTCTCAATTTTACATCACGCACATTCCTACGGATTGGTTGGACAACAAGCATACTGTTTTTGGTCACGTTGTTGAAGGACAGGATACTGTAGATACTGTTGCTCAAGGCGATACTTTAGAGTCTGTTGAAATTGTGAGAGTAGGAGACGAAGCTCAAAAATGGAATGCTGTAGAAGCTTTTAGAACTTTTGAAGGTTCAAGAGCCAAACGCGAAGCTGCAGAACGTGAAGCTGGAGAAGCTGCAATGGAAGAAATTGCTGCAGGTTTTGAAAAAACAGCTAGCGGTTTGCGTTATAAAATGATTAACAAAGGAAGTGGTAAGAAAGCAGAAGTTGGTAAAACAGTTTCGGTACATTACTCAGGACAATTGCCTGATGGTAAGGTTTTTGATTCTTCTTACCCAAGAAAAAAACCAATTGAATTTCCTTTAGGAAAAGGGCATGTAATTGCAGGTTGGGACGAAGGTATTGCTCTTTTAAGTGTTGGAGATAAAGCTCGTTTTGCTATTCCATCGCACTTGGCTTACGGTTCTGCAGGAGCAGGTGGAGCAATTCCTCCAAACGCAAACTTAATTTTTGATGTTGAATTAATGGACGTAAAATAATTAAGAATTATGAGTTATGAATTTTGAGTGGTAAACGGTATTATCTAAGCTCAAAATTTTAAAACACAAATCCCATTGCAATTTTGCATTGGGATTTTTGTTTTTTGTAGATTTGTAGCACTTTCAAAAAAACTCAAAATGCGAATTCTCTATATCTTTTTATTTCTAGGATTTTTCTCTGCAACTGCACAACAACATTGTGGTTATGATTTTTCATCGTTCTTGGTGCTGCACATTCACGAAGATGGAAAGCCTGAGAATATTCCCAATCTAAAAGTGACTTTGATTGATTTCTTTGGAAATGAAATGGTTAATACGGGAAATAAATACAGCTGGACTCATCGTGATGAAGTGATGACCTTTTATGAAAACTATAAAATTGACAGTAAAGGGAATAAATTAACTGAAGATTCAACCGAAGAAAAAGTGCGTTGGTTTTTTCCTTTTTCGAAAGCTACTTATATCATTGCTACTACGAATGATTTTCCTATTGAAGGAATGCGTGCTAAAATAGAAGATGTTTCTGAAAAACCTGTTTATCAGACTCAAATTATCAATTTATTTGCTTTTAATATGTACGTTTTGTGTACGACTCAGGCAGAAAAAGCACAGCAATTTGGGGCTAGAGTGAATAAGCCGGTTAATGTGGTTTTGAAGAGGAGAGAGTAGGATTTCTTGCGATGATTTGCAGTATTTTTCTATTTACTTTTATATGAGTTGAAAACATTTCATTTAATAAAAAAAATGGTCTCGCAAAGGCGCTAAGTCCCAAAGGTTGTAATGCAAATTTTGCGTCTTTGCGACTTTGCTAGATTAGAAGTGATATGCTAGAAGAAGAAAAGTTTAAAGTATTATGCAAATTAGGTCTCAATTTAATGATTTAAGAAACTCACCTTTATTTCCATTTTATTCCACAGCCAATACTTGGTTTTTGTGGAGAAGCCAAATTCCTATTATAAATCAAGCTGTCAATCGCGTTTCTCAAGTCTGTTCCTCCGGTAGCTAAACCATTTCCAGGTCGGGAATCGTCTAATTGACCTCTGTAAATTAAGCGATTTTGAGCATCAAATAAAAAGAAATCGGGTGTACATGCAGCGTCAAAAGCTTTGGCTACTTCCTGCGTTTCATCATATAAATAAGGAAATTCCATTTTATTTCTAAAAGCAAATTCGGTCATTTCCAAAGGTCCATCTTGTGGATATTTAACAGCATCATTACTTGAAATTGCCATAATCCCAAGACCTTGAACACGGTAATCATTGGCAATCATTACAATTTCGTCGATGGCGTGAATCACAAACGGACAATGGTTGCACATAAAGATGACCAAGGTTCCTTTACTGCCTTTTAATTCGTCGAATGAATACTGGTAGTTTGAGTTTGTGTCTTCCAATTTAAATGAAGGAGCCACCGTTCCAAGAGGTAACATGCTAGAAGGAGTTTGAGCCATTGTGAAATTAATTTGAAGCTAAATGTACTAAAAAAATACGGTTCGAGTTGTATATTTGAAATACTTAACGAATTTGCATTATGGAAAAAAAGGATCTGATTAGTTGGCCTGATTTTGAAAAAATAGATTTACAAGTGGGAACTATTCTTGAAGTAAACGATTTTCCTACGGCTCGAAATCCCGCTTATCAATTGCATATTGATTTTGGCAGTGAAATTGGGGTTTTAAAAACTTCAGCACAAATTACCAAACGTTATTCAAAAGATGATTTACTGAATCGGCAGATTGTGGCCATTGTAAATTTCCCTAGAAAGCAAATTGGGAAGTTTATGAGTGAATGTTTGGTTTTAGGAGCGGTTGGAACAGAAGGAGATGTGGTTTTATTAAATCCGGACTTCAGAGTTAATAATGGAACTTCAATTGCATAAAAAAGTCTGAAAATCATATGATTTTCAGACTTAATGGTGGTTTTTTGGTTTGGTTGTATGCTATTGTTTAAATGTCTTCAAAACGAATGTCTGTAAAACTATTTATTTTAGGTTCTGCTAAAATCGTTTCTTCTTTTTCAGAGAAAAACTCTTTTTTGTAATCTTTTTGATGGCGTTCAGAAATTACTTCTTCACCTTTATGATTTAAAACATAAGAAGTCATTTCCTCCAAAATTTCAGCGAAAGCGGTAAAATCCTCTTTGTACAAGTAAATTTTATGTTTCTTGAAATGAAAAGAACCGTCTTCCTCAGTAAATTTTTTACTTTCCGTAATGGTAATGTAATAATCATCAGCTTTTGTAGCTCTTACATCAAAAAAATACGTTCTTCGTCCTGCTCTTAAAACTTTAGAAAAAATCTCCTCTTTTTCTAACATATCATTTTCTCTCATAACGCTTCTTGTCTAAAATCTTGTTGTTATTGGTATCCAAAAATCAGAAAAAAAAGTTAAATGACCAACAATTACTGCATTTCTTTTTCAGAAAGTTGCTTGTTATAAAGTTCCTTGTAATAGCCTTCTTGGTTTAATAATTGATTATGAGAGCCTTGTTGAATGATTTGACCATCCTCTAAAATGATGATTTTATCGGCGTTTTTAGCCGAAGAAACTCGGTGCGTTACAATAATAGTAGTTTTGTTCTTACAAAACTCTAACAGATTGTGTAAAATTTGCTCTTCAGTTTCCGTATCTACAGCCGAAAGTGAGTCGTCCAATAATAGAATTTTTGGATCTTTGATAATGGCTCGTGCAATTGAAACCCGTTGTTTCTGTCCTCCAGAAAGTGTAATTCCACGTTCACCAAGGACCGTTTCATATTTCAAATTGAAGTTGATAATATTATCATGAACTACTGCTTTTTTCGCAGCTTCATAGACTTCTTCATCTGTAGCATTTTCATTTCCAAACTTAATATTGTTCTTAATAGAATCTGAAAACAAGAAGGCGTCTTGTGGAACGACCCCGATACTATTTCTTAAATCGAATAAATTCAGTGCTCGAATGTCTTTGCCGTCAATGGTAATTTTTCCTTTATTGACATCATAAAGTCGGCTGATTAATGAAATAATGGTTGATTTTCCAGAGCCTGTTTTTCCAATAATTGCAAGTGTTTGACCATTTTCCAATGAAAAGCTTACATTTTTTAAAGCCACAATATCGGTGTCTTCGTAGGTAAATCCTACATTTTCAAAAGCCAACGTACCGTTTATAGGAGTGGATTCAGGATTTTTATTTTGAATTTCAGGTTCAATTTTTAAAAACTCATTAATTCGTTTTTGTGACGCTTCTGCCTCTTGAATCATCGACGAAACCCAACCCAAAGAGGCAACGGGCCATGTAAGTAAATTGACATACAAAATAAATTCAGCAATAATTCCAATGCTGGAAATGGTGCCGTCAATGTACATCATTCCACCAAAATATATTACAACTAAATTACTCACGCCAATAAGCGCCATCATCAAGGGACCGAATATGGAATTTATTTTGGCCAATCGCATACTTTTTGCGCGACTTTCTTCTGACAATCGTTCTACGTTTACTTGCTGGTTGGCTTCCAAGGAATAGGCTTTGATCACACGAATTCCAGAGAAAATTTCTTGGGAAAAGGTGGATAAATTAGATAGATTTTCCTGAAAAATGGTACTTCTTTTGTTGATTTCAACGCTTAACTTGAAAATAGCATACGATAATATAGGTAATGGAAGTAACGTATATAAAGTTAATTTTGGCGATACATTATACATATAGGCAATTACAAACGTAAAGCGTATTAGTGTATTTATAGAATACATAACTGCAGGACCAACATACATGCGCACTTTTCCTACATCTTCGCTAATGCGATTCATTAAATCTCCTGTACGGTTTTTCTTATAAAAGTTTTGGGTTAAAACTTCATAATGACGGAAGACTTCGTTTTTTAAGTCAAATTCTACCAAACGAGACATTACAATTAAGGTTTGACGCATCAGAAATGTCAAAATTCCTGCAATAATTGTGGTGATGATAATAAGTATGATGTTTTGCAATAATTCACTTGCTACAGCGGTATTGTCAACCAAAGTATCCGCTTTCATTGATGTTTCAATAGCTTGAAAAGATTTGCTGATCAGCTTTGGTGTGAAGAGCATAAATATTTGAGCAACGATCGTAATAAGGATACCGAACAAAAAACGATATTTATATTTTGCAAAGTATTTATTCAAAAATTGGAGTTCTTTCATAGGTAAGAGAATCGAAAATGATTTAGTTGAATTAAAATGTTAAAAAATTGTATAATTTTAAATTTTGATATGTTTGGCTTTCGGCTCTGAAAATTATTGTATTATTAAATATATGCAAATTTATTGCAATACTTTGAATAAAACAGTAATTTTGCCCCGTCTTTTTAACAAAGTCATAAAAATCATTTAATAAGTCACAACTATGATTACAGAAGTATTAAAACCGAGTGAGCTTCACAAAATCGATCCAGTTTTTGGACAAATGTCATTTGACAACCATGAACAAATTGTTTTTTGTAACGACAAAGATACTGGTTTAAAAGCAATAATTGGTATTCACAATACGGTTTTGGGACCTGCCTTGGGAGGAACACGTATGTGGAATTATGCCAACGAATGGGAAGCATTAAATGATGTTTTGCGATTGTCTCGTGGAATGACTTTTAAGTCTGCCATTTCAGGTTTAAATCTTGGTGGTGGAAAAGCCGTAATTATCGGTGATTCTAAGATAGACAAAACACCAGAGATGATCAAAAAGTTTGGTGAATATGTAAATTCTTTAAGCGGAAGATACATTACAGCGGAAGATGTTGGAACTACAACTGAAGATATGGACAATATCAAAAGTGTAACCAACTTTGTAACTGGTATTTCTGAAAGCAAAGGTGGATCAGGAAATCCTTCGCCAGTAACAGCTTACGGTGTTTACATGGGAATGAAGGCTGCAGCTAAATTCCAATTCGGAACTGAAAACTTAAGTGGAAAGAAAATCTTGGTCCAAGGAATTGGACATGTTGGAGAAACTTTAGTAGATTATTTGACGAAAGAAGGAGCCATAGTTAAAATTACAGATTTAAATCAAATGCGTTTGCAAGAAGTGAGTAATAAATACGGTGCTACCATCTTTGGAGGTGCTGATTTATACCGTGCTGATGTAGATATTTATTCGCCATGTGCTTTAGGTGCTACAATTAATGATGAGACTATCAATAAATTGAAAGCGAAAGTAATTGCTGGAGCGGCGAATAACCAATTGGCAAATGATGCAGTTCACGGTCAGATTTTAAGAGATAAAGGCATTACTTATGCTCCTGATTTCTTGATTAATGCAGGTGGAATTATCAATGTATATGCAGAAATCGTAGGATACGATAGTGCAGAAGCAATGAGAAGAACAGAGAACATTTACAATACAACTTTAGAAATTTTAAATTTCGCTAAAGAAAGTAATATCACCACGCAAGATGCAGCAATGCGTATGGCACAAAAAGTGATTGACAAAAGAAAACAAGAAAACGCATCTAAATAAGAAGCAGTTTCAATATTATTATTTATTTTTGCAAAGCGAAAGAAGTCTCTTTCGCTTTGTTAATTTTATAAAAGTTCTTATCCGTGCTAAACAGAAGACATATCCGTGTAAAAGTAATGCAATCCATCTATGCATTACACCAAAGCCAATCTGGTGATCTTGAAAGAGAAGAAAAGTTTCTATTCTACAGTTTAGAAAATATTCAAGATTTATACCTCGTAATGATTTCAACACTTATGGAGTTGAAAAAAATGGAGGAAGTGTTCTTACACAAATCAAGTCTAAAACATTTAGTAACTTCAGAAGAGCGAAATCCGAACAACAAATTTATTAAAAACAAAGTCATTCATTTATTAGCAGAAAGCAGTCATCTGACCCTTTCTCTAGAAAATAGAAAAATTGACAATTGGGAAACACATGATGATTACATCCAGCTTTTGTTGCGATTGATCAAAGAAAGTGATGTGTATGCAAAATACATGTCCAATCGTGAAAATGATTTTCAAGAAGACAAGCAATTTGTGTTAGATATCTTTACCGATATCATCGTTCCTAATGAAAAATTATACGATTACCTTGAAGACAATAAATTGACTTGGATAGACGATATTCCATTGGTGAATACCGAAATTATCAAGCAGTTAAAAGCAATAAAAGAAGAAACCGAAATCAGAATGCCTCGCTTGTACAAAGACATTGAGGACAAAGATTTTGCTAAAAATTTGTTTCGCAAGACAGTTTTAAATGAAAAAGATTTAGCAAAACAGTATTTTGATAAAACACCAAATTGGGATACAGAACGAATTGCAGAAATTGACACCATTATTTTAAAAATGGCCATTTGTGAGTTCATGAAGTTTCCATCTATTCCTGTGAAAGTAACTATTAATGAATATTTAGAATTAGCTAAGGAATATTCTACGCCAAAAAGTAGTATTTTTATCAACGGAATTTTAGATAATTTGGTTAAGGAAATGCAGGCAAATAATACCTTGCTAAAAACGGGAAGAGGTTTAATGTAAGATTTTAAAAATATAATTTAGGTAGATTTAGAACAGTAGAACATACGTTTCAAAATAAGCTTCTTTTATAAATTTAATAATAAAAAGTGTTCAGATATGAATTATAAATCGATTGGTTTTATTATCCTTGCGGGATTAGCGTTTGTTTCTTGTAAAAAAGAAGCAGCAGTTGAAAAACCCAAACACGGGTATGTAATTATGCCGGAAAATACGGAAGCATCAAAAACGATTGATCCGAATGCTAAGTATGCCGTAATGGGATTTGAGGCAACTCATCACGATTTTGGGTCTATTAATGGAACGGATAAAGCTGAAAAAGTATTTACTTTTACAAATATTGGTGATGCCGACTTGATTATCACAGATGCTAAAGCTTCATGTGGTTGTACAGTGCCAGAATTTCCGAGAGCACCAATTGTTCCTGGAGGAAAAGGTACTATCAAAGTTGTTTTTAATCCGATGGATCGAAAAGGAATGCAAAATAAATCGGTTACTTTAACCACGAATACCGCTATTGGCAAAGAAAAACTGACCATAAAAGCAAATATTGTAGAATAATTAATTTTAAATAGAATACAGAAAATGGGAGACATAATGCAATTTTTACCGTACGTTTTAATGATCGGAGTTTTTTACTTTTTAATGATTCGTCCACAACAAAAGCGTGCAAAAGCAGAGAAAGAATTTGAAAGTCAATTGAAAGCTGGTGATAAAATTATTACAAAAAGTGGCATCCACGGCAAGATTTCAGAATTAGCTGAAAAAACAATTGTCATTGAAACCATGTCAGGAAAACTGAAAATGGAGCGTTCTGCTATTTCAATGGAAATGAGTGCAAAATTGAACGAAGTAGTTGTTCTTAAAAAATAAGCAACCACAAATTATAATATTAAAACCGAGTTTTTTAAAAGCTCGGTTTTTTTTTGCACATTTTTTTTATAAATAGTGTAAAACCGCTTTAAAAAAGGAAATCTTGAGAAATTAAAGTACCTTTGTGTGCATTTAATTTTTAAAATTATGATTTCAACTGAAACCACTTTTACTACTGAATTAGAAACGTATTTTGATAAATTTCGTAAGAATATTATTGGAATAAACCAGGAATTCACTTCTCCTTACGGCACCAAGAAAATCGTGTATACAGATTGGACCGCAAGTGGTAGATTGTATCAGAATATTGAAAATAAATTGATGAATGAGTTTGGTCCATTTGTAGCCAATACCCACACAGAAACAACCGTTTCAGGAACTGCAATGACCATGGCATATCATCATGCTAGAAAAATTATAAAAAAACACGTTAACGCCAACTCAGATGATATCTTAATTACTGACGGAACGGGTATGACGGGTGTAGTAAATAAATTTCAACGTATTCTAGGTTTAAAGGTTCCCGAGGATTTAAAGTCTTTTGTGCAAATTCCAGAAGAAAAAAGACCGATTGTTTTTATTTCACACATGGAGCATCATTCCAATCAAACGACGTGGTTGGAAACAATTGCTGATGTAGTTGTTGTTCCAGCGTGCGAACGCGGTTTGTTCTGCTTAGAAAACTTCAAAGTTCTTTTAGAAAAGTATAACGATAGATTGATCAAAATAGCATCAGTTACAGGTTGTTCAAATGTGACTGGAATTAAAACTCCGTACCATGAAATTGCAAAATTAATGCATCAAAATAACGGTGTATGTTTTGTAGATTTTGCTTGTTCAGGTCCGTATGTTCAAATTGATATGCATCCCGAAGATCCTGAAGCATATTTAGATGCAATATTTTTATCGCCACATAAATTTTTGGGTGGACCCGGTACATCTGGAGTACTAATTTTCAATAAGAAATTATACAAAAATATGGTTCCGGATAATCCAGGTGGTGGAACAGTAAGTTGGACCAATCCTTGGGGAAAACACAAATACCTAGATAATATTGAGGATAGAGAAGATGGTGGAACTCCTGGTTTTCTGCAAGTTATTAAAACTGCTTTGGCTGTACAGTTAAAAGAGCAAATGGGTATTGATAATATCTTGAAGCGCGAAAAAGAAATTGTGGACCAGATTTTTGCGCAATTTGAATCAGTTGAGAATATACATATTTTAGCGGGGGAACATAAAAATAGGTTGGGAGTAATTTCCTTTTATATTGACGAACTGCATTTTAACCTTGGTGTTAAAATTTTAAATGATCGTTTTGGTATTCAAACCCGAGGTGGTTGCAGTTGTGCCGGAACGTACGGTCACTTTTTGTTACATGTAGACGAAGCACAATCCAATGCCTTAACTACTAAAATTGATTCTGGAGATTTACTTTTAAAGCCAGGATGGATCAGAATGTCTATACATCCTACAACGACTACTTCTGAAATTCAGTTTGTGACTGATGCAATTATTGCACTTTCAGAAAATCATAAGGAATGGGCTGCTGATTACCGTTACAATCAATGTTCAAATGAATTCAGCCATATAAATGCTACCGATTTTGAAAAAGATCTTGTGGAGCGTTGGTTTCTTTAAAAATAATTAGACAAAAAAAACTAGAATATAAAATTCTAGTTTTTTTTTATTCGATTTTCTTACCGACTGTGTTTCCATCTTTTATGCGTCCAGAAATAATATTCAGGTGCTTCGTAGATTTGTTTTTCAACTTCTCTTAAAAACATAGAAGTAATTTCATAATCAGGATAATCTCTAGGGTTATCAACAAGAGGAACAATGGTAGCTTCATAATAACCTCTTTTTACTTTTCGGACACGAATAAAAAACATATTCATATCGAGCCTTTTTGCAAGCATTTCTGCACCTGTATATACGGGAACTTCAATTCCCATAAATTTATCCCAGTATTTTGCTTTAGAAAGTTGAGGCGATTGATCAGATGCAAATCCGTAAAATGCTTTAATTCCGTTTCTTTGGTTGTATTCCATCAACGAAACTGTTTTCTTGGTTTCAACCAACTCCGCTTTTAGACGTTTTCTGATGTCGCGAATGAGCTTGTCAAAATATTTATTATTGATTTTTTTATAAATACCAATGCTGCTGTAGTTCATCTTTTTTGCAATATTGATCAGCCATTCCCAACTGGCATAATGAGCACACATCAAGATCACACTTTTACCTTTGTTCTCGTATTCTTTAATAAGTTCAATGTTGGTAATGACAAATCTTTTATTTATTTCTTCATCAGAAATATTCATGGTCTTGATCATTTCCAAGAACATATCTACCATGTGCGTGTAAAATTTTCGCTCAATGGCTAGTCGTTCACTGGTATTTAAATGAGGCAAAGTAAGCGCTAAATTTTTCCGAACAGTATCTTTCCGGTATCCAAAAACATTGTAAACCCAAAAACAGATAAAATCAGATAGAAAATAAAGGAGGCTAAAAGGTAAGATCGAAATGAACCATATAAATGGATACATCAGAATGTAAACAAGTAGCTGCATAAAGAAGAGTAATTTCTTGCAAAGATACTTTTATTCTTTGGATTTAGTGGAATTATAACAGCGTATCAGGGGTATTTGTTTAAATTTGTAACTTAAAAAAAAAGTTATGAGTACAGCATTAATAGTTATTATTTTAGCTAATGTTCTTTTCAGTTATAAAGGTTTCAATGATTTGATGTTCTTTAGAAAATATGATTTCCACATTGGAAGCATCCGAAATGGAGATCAGGTACGCATGTTCTCGTCAGCATTTTTGCACGCAGACATGACCCACTTATTTTTTAATATGTTAACATTATTCTTTTTTGCACCAATAGTAGTGGCGTATTTGGGCGAATTGTCTTTTATACTTATTTATTTTTCAAGTTTGCTTTTTGGAAATGTGCTGACGCTTTATTTGCATAAAAATAATTTAAATTACCGTGCTATCGGTGCTTCTGGAGCAGTTACTGGAGTATTATATTCGGCAATTTTATTAGAACCAGAAATGACAATTAATTTTTTCATTCCTGGATACGTTTTTGGAATTCTTTATTTGCTGTATTCAATTTATGGTATGCGTGCTAAAAATGATAACATTGGACATACAGCGCATTTTGGTGGAGCTATTGGCGGTTACCTATTTACGATCATTAAACAGCCGGAAATGTTAACCAACAATACTTTTTATGTTGTAGCATTAGCCATTCCAATTGTTATTTTATTTGTTATGGATCGCATGGGAAAATTATAATGGCATGCATTTTGAATTTATTCAACTAACTAATTATAAAAACCAACAAAATGAAAAAGACTTTAGTAATAGCACTTACTTTTTTTATGGCTTTGGGCCAAATTCATGCACAAGAAACCAAACCGATGATTACGGTAAATGGTGAGGGTAAAATTAAAGTGGCACCAGATCAAGTGAGTATTTCAGTATCGGTTGAAACCAAAGGAAGCAAAGCTGCCGATGTCAAAAAAGCCAATGATTCCAAAGTAGACGGCGTTTTAAAGTACATCAAAAAGATGGGTATTGCAAAAGAAGATTTTCAGACCACGCGTGTATCTTTAAATGACCAGTACGATTATGAGAAGAAGAAGCACAATTATGTAGCAGTACAATCTATTGAAATTTTGGTAAAAGACCTTGCTAAATATGATGAATTGATGGAAGGTTTAGTAGATTCTGGAATTAATAACATTGGAAATATCGAATTTAAATCGTCGCAAATTGAACTGCATAAAACAAAAGCGCGAATTGCAGCTATTAAAAACGCAAAGGAAAAAGCGCAAGATTATGTAGGAGCTTTAGGGCAAAAAATAGGACAAGCTTACACTATTGTTGATAATACTCAAGATAATTATTCCAGTCCACGTTATGAAATGATGGCAATGAAAATGGCCGACAATATTCTAGGTGGAACAGATACTTTAGCGGTTGGAGAAATAGAGGTAACAGCAAACGTATCCGTAAGTTTTCTGCTGATCAATTAATACAAAGTGATTCAATTATAAAATCCTTTCAAATTTTAATTTTGAAAGGCTTTTTTTTATTTATTAAATGCTACCGATAATGAATTGATGCAGTACCGTTGTCCTGTTTCAGAAGGACCATCGTCAAAAACGTGTCCTAAATGACCACCACAATTGGCACAAACCACTTCAGTGCGAATCATTCCATGTGTAGTGTCTTTAATATATTCTATTTTCCCAGGAATGGATTCGTCAAATGAGGGCCATCCACAACTCGAGTTGAATTTAGAACTACTTTCAAAAAGCGGTTCATCACAAGCTCCACAACAGTATGTACCTTTTTCAAAATGCATATTGTATTCGCCTGAGTTGGGAAATTCTGTTCCTTTTTGGCGCAAAATTCGATAGCGTTCTAAGCCTAGTTTTGCTTTCCACTCTTCTTCAGTTTTTTTTTCGGAGTAATTCATAGTTTTTATTTTTTTGCTGGAATAAATTTAATTGATACAGAATTCATACAGAAGCGATCGCCTGTGGTTTCTTTCGGACCATCGTCAAAGATATGACCTAAATGACCTTTACAATTGGAACAAATAACTTCTGTTCTACTCATTCCGTAACTATTGTCTATTACATAAACTACCGATCCTTCAATGGCTTTATCAAAAGAAGGCCAACCACAATCGGATTCAAATTTAGAATCTGAATTAAATATTTTTTGACTACAAGCCGCACATACATACTTTCCTTCTTCAAATGTATTCCAATATTCACCCGTAAAAGCACGCTCCGTACCTTTTTCTCGTAAAACATGGTACTGTTCCCGCGTTAATTCTGCTTTCCATTGTGCGTCTGTTTTTGTAGAAGCTGCTGTGATTTTTTCCATTGTTTCATTTTTTAAAACACTACCATTTTGACTTTGACATGAAATTATAGCAAATAAAAAGGTCAATATATACAATAACTGTTTCATGATTATTTTTTTTAATTTTTAATAAAATCAATGATTTTGCCAATCACCTTGTCGTCGCCCAAAATTTTACGGTGTCCTAGTTTCTTGGTAATAAAAAGCGAGCCGTTGGTCAGATAATCATGAATGTGGATTGAAGCGCTTACAGGAACATCAATATCATTCTCGTCATGAATAACCAATACGGGAATATTAATTTCTTGTGCAGATAAATACGCAGAATAACTGTTCATGGTTTTGCTGTACTTTTTTTCAAAGTGCTGACTCAGTAAAGGACCAATTGTAGGTTTCAACTTTAATTTTGAAATAAAATCGGTGATAATATCTTGTACAACGTCGCCACTTCCAATGGTGATTAATTTTTTAATTTGAAAACCATCTTTTACTGCATTAAATAAAGCCATTCCTCCCAATGAGTGTCCAACTGCAGCTTCAAAAGGCCCGAATTTTTTATCAATTTCCTCTATCGATGCAATAAACTCCAACATTATTGAGGAATTTCCAGCTGATTTTCCATGAGCCGGAGCGTCAAAACTAACTACGGAAAATCCCTCAGCCACTAAATTTTCTGCAATTTTAAACAGTTGAGTACCTCGTCCAGACCATCCGTGTACAAGCAATATTTTTTTAGAAGAAGCTCCTAATTCATAAACGACAATATTTTTTTCAATATTTGGAACATTTAGAATCGATTGTTTGCTGCTTTTATCCATATCAAACTCCCGTTTTGGCATCTTATGTTTGATTGGTGTAGAAAATAATTTTGCCGCAAATAATACAGTCAGTCGTTTCGACAACTTTTCTAAAATACCCGCGGTAACAATGACGAATTGAGGCACTTCTTGCGAATTTCGAACATTCGATTTGGTTTGGGACATGAAATAAACTTTTATGCAAGTTATTATTTTATTCACTATTTTTGAGTTGAAATCCTCATAAATAAAGTATAAATATAAGTCAGTTCTTTCACTTTTTTTGAACTTTGAACGATTGAGTTTTTATTTTTTTTAGTAATTTGATACCAGCTTTATATGAAAAAACTAGATTCGATTCCGATTTACCAAAAAGCGATGAGCCTTGTAACATCGGTTAACGGTTTAATGGCAACCATTCCTGAAGACGATGCATTTTTGCAAAATTCGAAAGGAATGATTATGGAAGACGCGATGGTCATGGCTGCAAAAATTGCTGGAGCAGAAGGCGGAGATTTATACAGCATCCGAATGCAAAATTCCGCTATCATCCGCTCGCACGCCATGCATCTTTATACACAGATTGGAAGTCTGCGTTATCATGAAAACTTCAAAGATCTTGAATACGTTACTTTATTGCGAAACGAATTGGACGAATTCAGATTGCTCTTCATTGATTGGGTTGCATCATTTGATACAAATAATCACATGTGGGATGAATGGGGTTTGTTTAATCCTCCTGGTGCAATTCCTCCCACCGATTCGTACGATGATTCTTTTAATATTGATGACTTCCTTGAGGACGAAGATTTGTAATTTACTTCCTATTTGATAGATTGTACTTAGTATAAAGTTATTGTTTTCTCAAATTAACGCGGTTCTCGTGATAATTTTGTAAATTTCTATACAAATATTTTGCTATTAAAAATTTGAATAAAAATTACTATGAAAAAAACAAAACTAGTCGTGATAGGTGGCGATGCCGCTGGAATGTCGGCAGCATCAAAAGTGAGAAGAGAACAACCTGATTTTGAAATTATCGTTTTTGAAAAGTCGGAATACACCTCGTATTCAGCGTGCGGAATTCCATATTTTATTTCCGGAAAGGTAGAAGAGTTGGACGAGTTAATAGTGCGATCTCCAACTCAATTTATTGAAAAGTATAACATTCAAGCCAAAACACTTCATGAAGTTTTAGAAGTAGACACGGATCAGAACAGAATTTTGGTCTGCAACCGTAAAGACAAAACTCAATTTTGGGAATCGTATGATGCGCTCTTAATTGCCACAGGTGGAAAAGCGTTTTGCCCTGAAGTTAAAAATCATACAGCAAATGGAATCTTTGGAATTCAGACGCTGACTAGTGGTAGTAAGGTGGACACTTTTTTAAAGAAGCATCAACCTAAAAGTGCTGTAATTATTGGAGGTGGCTACATTGGTTTAGAAATGGCAGAAGCCTTAATTTTGAGAGGAATGAAAGTAACAATCGTGGATAGAGCTCCAGAAGTAATGTCTACTTTAGATCCCGATATGGGAAAAAAAGTACATGAAGCCTTAGAAAATTTGGGAGTAGAAATTTTCAATTCGGAATCACTTGATCACTTCGAAGAGAAAGACGGGTTGGTATCAGCCGTGGTTACGGACAAACAAACGATCAAGACCAACTTAGTGATTTTAGGAATGGGAACCGCTCCAAATACTTCGTTCTTGATTAATTCTAATATTGAATTATCGGAGAAGAAAGCCATTAAAGTCAATGACAAGCAGCAAACGAATGTTAAGAATGTTTGGTCTGCAGGAGATTGTGCAGAAACGTTACATTTGGTAAGTAATAAACCATTTTACATCGCTTTGGGAACTGTGGCCAATAAGACAGGTTTAGTTGCAGGAACCAACATTGCTGGTGGCGATTTAAAATTTCCAGGAGTTGTGGCCACAGCCGTTTGCAAAATTTGCGTGCATGAAATAGCAAGAACTGGATTGTTAGAAAAAGAATGTGTAGACTTAAAAATTGATTTTGTATCAACTATTATCAAGTCTAAAACACGGGCACATTATTATCCTGAGGCAAAAGATATTTTTGTCAAATTAATTGCTGAGAAAGGAACGGGTAAGTTGCTTGGAGGACAGATTATTGGTGAAGAAGGAGCTGCAAAAAGGATTGATGTACTAGCAACCGCTTTGACTTATAAACTTACTTTGCAAAACATTATAGATCTAGATTTGTCTTATGCACCACCATTTTCGCCTGTTTGGGATCCCGTTCAAACTGCTGCGCGAAAATTAATTGGTATGATTTGATTTCAAGTTATTTGATATTTTAATAACTCATAATATAAATTACATTTCATTAAAAAACCCACGGCTAGTACCGTGGGTTAATTTTTAGAACCGTAATTTAAGTGCTTACTTTATTTTTTAAAGTTTGCAATTCCTTCTCGTAACCACGATTTGTATTCTTCAACTTCAGGTGTATAACCCACTGGTTTATTTAAATTTTCTTCGTCATGACCCATTAAGATATAATACGGCTGAATGTTCGCTTTGTATTTTGTAATGGCAAAATCACTCCACTTTTTTCCACAAGTATCAATCTCTTTTCCATTTGCATTTACAAAGACTTGATCAGCAGGTAACGGAGTACGATCATCTACGTACAGAGAAATCAATACAACTTCACCTTTTAAAATTGATAAAATTTCTGGTTTAGACCATACTTTTTCTTCCATTCTTCGGCAATTTACACAGGTAACGCCAGTAAAATCAATCATTACAGGTTTGTTTACTTTTTTGGCATAAGCCAAACCATCGTCATAATTGTGAAAGGCGACGATGTTATGTGGTCCATATTGAGCATGGTCTGGTAAACTTTCTGCCGTTGTTGCAGCGGCTGCAGAAGCTTTAGAGCCTACACCGTTTGGACTTTCACTATAACTCATAGGTGGTGGAAAACCGCTTATAATATTTAAAGGTGCACCCCAAAGACCAGGAATTAAGTAGACTGTAAATGTAAGGGTCAACAACCCTAGTAAAAGTCTTCCAACTGATATATTAGAAATGGGACTGTCGTGTGGCAAAGTAATTTTCCCCAAAAGGTACAGACTTAACCCACCAAAAATAGCAATCCATACGGCAATAAATGTTTCGCGTTCCAATAAATGCCAGTCCATTACTAAATCTGCCATCGATAAGAATTTAAATGCTAAAGCCAATTCGATAAAACCAAATACCACTTTCACAGTATTTAACCAGCCGCCTGATTTAGGCAAGCTTCCCATCATACTTGGAAATAATGCAAAAATCACAAAAGGAAATGCAAGGCCTACGCCAAATCCAAACATAGCAATTGTCAGTAAAGTTGCACCACCATCTGTAGATAAAACGCCACCAATAACAGCTCCTAGAGCAGGTCCCGTACATGAAAAAGAAACAATAATTAGGGTTAAAGCCATGAAGAAAATCCCAGCAAAACCACCTTTATTTGAAGCATTATCTACTTTGTTTGCCAATGAAGAAGGCATTGTAATCTCGAACGCACCTAAAAATGAAATAGCAAAAACTAAGAAGATGATAAAGAAAAAGATGTTCAAGTAAGGATTAGTAGAAATCTCATAAAAAATATCTGGACTTAAACTTTGGAAGATGTGGAATGGTAAAGAAATCAAAACATAAATCATGATGATGAAAAACCCGTACATCAATGCATTAATTCGGCCCTTTTTCTTATCACCACCTGCACTTTGCTTCAAGAAAAAGCTTACAGTCATTGGTATCATTGGAAAAACACAAGGTGTGAATGTTACTAAAATTCCCGCCAAAAGTGTTCCTAAAAATAACAACCAGAGATTAATTTCATCTGATTTTTGTTCCTCAGTAACAGGTGCTGGAGTTTCTGTTGTAGCTGTATCAGGTTGGTCTGCCGCTTTCATCGTTTCTACATCAGAAGTATCAACAGTACTTTTGTTTGAAATAGGCACAATTGGCTCAATGGATGATTCGTCTGTGTCGGCTACTACAGCTTTTTCAGTGATTTTTAATACGGGCAATTTAAAAATCAAATCTTTATCTTGCTGAATACACTGTTCCTTGCAAACTTGGTAATACAGATTAACTCTTATTTCTTTTAACTTAGGATTGGTGATTTTTACAACTTGCTTAAATTGAGCCGATTTTGCAAAGTAATATTCATCTACTTCAAAAATGTCATTGAATACTTTTTTGTAGGGACTTTCGATTGTTTTGCCTACGGTAGCGTAATTTCCTTTGGTGTCTTTATAGGTAAATTCAAATGGCAAAGAACCACCATCAGGAGTATATTGCGAATACATGTGCCATTCGTCTTCTATTGTTGCACTCATGATCAGCTCAAACTCAGTGTCTGATTTTTGAACCACTTTGGTTTTCCACTTTACAGGATCTAAAATTTGAGCGGACAAGGAATGAACTGCAAAAAAAGCTAGTAGAATATAAAGTAATTTTTTCATTGTATTAAATCAATTTGTAATAGGGTTGTTGTTGTGTTACTAATTTTAAATCGTTCATCAGCTCTTAATCCTACTACCCAAATAATTTCGGTTCCAGAACATAAAAGCCACGCATTTTCTTTTTCTATTTGGGAAAGTTTCTCATCTTTAAAAAATTTACTAACTTTTTTAGACTTGCCATTCATTCCCAAAGGATGAAAAATATCGCCTGTTTTCCAACGTCGCAAAGTCAGTGGATAACTCAATTTTTCGTCATCGACAAATATAGTTTTATTTGTACTATAAAAAGGTTTTGAAACTTTACATAAAAGCAGTTTTATGTGAAAATTAACTTCGGCCGTTCCTTTATGAATACGAAACTCAGAAGTACTATTCCCGATTTTCGGAGCAATTATTAGATAGTTTCTGTTTTTAAGCAATTGATACTGCTCAGAAAGAATTTTTTTACCAGATTCTGCATCTACGAGGTCATAGATGTCTTGCCAAGCAGTAAAACCCAAAGGCTGAAGCCACTGATACAAGTACGCTTTATAGTTTGGGAGGAGTTTTAGTTCTTCAATATTTATTTTCTTATAATCCACTTCATCTTCAACTACTTTTTTGTAAACAATACGCGAAGCATCATCAACTAAAGATTGTGCTTGCTGCAGGTTTTGTAAAGTTTGCTGAAATGAATTGGAAAAGGAAGGATTTAGCTCACGCAAAATAGGAGCGAGGTGGTGTCTGATTTTATTTCTTACGTAATAATCGGTTGCATTTGAAGCGTCTTCGCGCCAATTGATATTATTAACCTTGGCAAATTTTTCAATATCACTTCTGCTAAAATTTAACAATGGACGAATAATTTTATCATTTTGTAGCGGAATGCCGGTCAGTCCATCGATACCAGTTCCACGGGAAAGATTAATGATAAAGGTTTCAACACTGTCGTCCAAATGGTGAGCCGTAGCAATAAAGTCAAAATTTTCTTTTTGTAAAACTTCGTAGAAATAGTCGTAACGCAATTTTCGAGCGGCTATTTGGGTAGATAATTTGTAATCTGTGGCAAATGCCTTTGTGTCAAAACTAGTAGTAAAAAACTGAATATTATTTTCTAAACAATACGCTTCAACAAATTTTTGATCCAAATCACTCTCAGTAGCTCGAAGATTAAAATTACAATGTACGATTGAAAAATTCAAGTTGCTTTTTAGAAATAATGCTGCAAGTACGATACTGTCAATGCCACCACTCACGGCCAAAAGCAAGTGCTTAGAATGGATTGAAGGAAAATGGTGTACAATATTATTTTGAAATTTTAATAGCATGTTCAAAAATACTAAATTTATATCTAAAGCACTTCGCTATCATTCAAAACAAGACGCATTGCTCGTGCTTTTAAAAGACATTCCTCATATTCTTTTTCAGGTTCGGACTTTGAAGTTATCGCGCTTCCCACTGAAAATGAAGCATAATTTTCAGTTGCGTTATACAAAATACTTCGAATGACTACGTTAAAGTCAAAATCGTTTTCAGGAGTAAAATAACCAATGGCGCCACTGTACAATCCTCTTTTGGTTTCTTCCAATTCTTCAATAACTTGCATTGCCGAAATTTTTGGTGCACCAGTCATGCTTCCCATGGGAAACGTAGATTTTATAACATCTACAGCCGAATATTCAGGATTTAAGTTTGAGGTAATAGTAGAAATCATTTGATGTACTTGTTTAAAAGAGTAAATTTTGCATAACTCTTCTACTTCAACTGAATTTTTTTGAGCTGTTTTAGATAAATCATTTCGTACTAAGTCCACAATCATTATATTTTCGGAACGCTCTTTTGGGTCATTTGATAAATGAATTTTGCTCAATTCGTCGTCATCTTTATTGACAAAACGAGGTGATGTTCCTTTTATCGGTTGCGAAATACACTTTTCTCCTACTTTCTTTAAGTAGCGTTCTGGGGATGCAGAAAAGGCAAAATGCTTGTTGTTCTTCAGAAAAGCCGAGAAGGGTGCTTGTGATATTTTATTTAAATCGTCGTAAGTAGTTACGGGATCTAGTATTATTTCCGTAGCAAAAAATTCCATGCAAAAATTGGCCTCATAAATAATTCCTTTATGAATGTATTCCAGCATTTTCTCAGTTTTTTGAAGATACTCTGTTTTTGAGATTTTTTGTTGAATAGTAATTTCAGGTTTATTTGATTCCAACGTAGTTTCCAAGTGAATAATTTCCTGATAATCGGATTCCATTTCATCTGCACAAACATTGAGGTATAGAAATTCAAGTTGATTACCCTTAATGAAAATCAATTTCTTAGGTTGAAAAAAAAACAAATCGGGAAACTGCAGTCCATCGTTATTATTGGACGTTAATTTTTCAGTATCATTTTTTAAATCATATGATAAATAGCCAAAAAGCCAGTCTTTTGTGGTTTTCTGATAAATATTTAAATCCTCAAACGCATTTATAAAATCAGTCTGAATGGATGTAAAAGCGTCAGTGGCTAAAATGCAGTCGAAAGTAGAGTATTCGGAATTACTCTTATTGGAATCCAGAAAAATAATTTCTCTAAATTGCTGACTCCATTGTAATAATTGTTTTTTTACAAGGTCAGCATTTTCAACTGTTTGAATAAAAGTAGTTCTCAAGGTCGGTATTATTTTAAACCTCAAATTTACATTAAAACAAGTGTAAAAAAAAACTCCTCAAAATTTTGAGGAGTTTTTAATAAAATGTTTTGAACTATTGTTTCAAGAATTTCTTTGTAACCGTATTTTCACCTGAAGTGATACTAATTAAATATAGACCTGATGATAAGTCATTTACATCAATTTGTGCGTCAGAAACATTATTAAATGTTTTAGTAAAAATTTGACGACCGTTTAAGTCTAGAACCTTAGCAGAGTTGATTGTTTCTGAACCTTTGATAGCAAGGTTTAATACATCAGCAGCTGGATTTGGATAAACCGAAATTACATCATTTCCAACAATGTCAAAATTAGAAGAGCTCAATAAAGTACTTGTTGCAGAAGCTCTTGAAATATAATTATCAAATATGATTGTAGAAGTAGCAGTGTTTGCAGGAACAGGTGGCGTAGCTGCAGCATTGGCGCTTACGGCAACTTGAAGATAATCAACTTCTGTTGGTGTCATATTTGGAATTCTATTTGCCTCTGGAAGACTGATTGGAGCGGCTGATGGACTTGTTTTCCACATTGCTTCTCCTGTAATTGTGTTGTAGGAACAACCAATGGTATACCAAGTATTTGATGCAAGTACTAATGGTGTTGTTCCCAAATTAATTAAAAACGTACCATTTGTAGCTCCGTTTGCAGCATAAGCAACTCCTGATAAAACTCTAGTATTAGTTGAATAGGCAAATCCAACAGGTGTTCTTGTAGTAGGAATGTCTTGTACTAGTTGGATACCATATAACCTCATTCCAACTTGTGTTCTACTTTCAGTTTCAGCACCAGTAAAAAAATCATATTCGATTTCAATGATATTATTTCCAGCAGTTCTGTTTGCCCATGATACATCTAAGCCGTTTTTCCACATGTAGCGTGATCCTTTGTCGCCATTTGGACTTGTAATTTGTAGGCCATTTGTACCCATATTCCCATTGCTAACCACTTGGAAGTTCGTCACCGCGGCGTTAGTAGATGTTGTAGGTTCTGTTCCATTTGAGGAAAGAGTCAGCCAAGATCCTTGCCCAGGCGTGTTGGCTGTAAAGTCCGTTGACATATTTCCAATAGTATATGTATTAAAATTCTCAGATTGTAATGTTTGAGAAAACGCAATCGAAGAGGCTACTAATGTTAATGATAGTAAAATTCTTTTCATTTTTAAACTTTTTTAAATTGTTCCAAAATTAATCAATTTTATGTACAAATTACATTTGAATTGTGAGATTTTTGAAAGTCTAAAATAAAGGTTATTAGTTTAAAAGTTTTGTTTATATTGTTGATTAATGTACATGGCTTCTCAAAAATATACTTATCGAGTTTTAATAGATTAAGTAAAAGTCAGATCTATAGATGTTGATTTGAGTAAGTTCCAATAGTGTTTAATATGGGTCAAAAAAAAACTCCTCAAAATTTTGAGGAGTTTTAATAAAAATAGTGTGAAAGTTATTGTTTCAAGAACTTCTTAGTGATCGATTTATCACCAGAAGTAATATTGATCAAGTACATTCCCGAAGCTAAACTATTTACATTGATTTGTACATCAGAAACACGCGAAATTAGCAAATTTTAAATACAATCTGATTCTATTATGTTAAATTATTAAAAAGATAAACAGGAGTTTTTTCTACTTTAAAACATATATACTTAATATTCGATACACTTGATTAATGTTGTCTCCACCTTTTCCAAATTGTTTCTTTATCGGTTCATCTTCATGCGACAACCAAATTTTCAATTCTGCATCTAAATCCATAATTCCAGCACTTTCTTTAGAGAATTTCTTGATACTAGAATAGGGGATAGAGAGATAATCCACTTTTGTTCCTACTAGTTGCTTTTCAGCCAAAATCAATCTTTTGTTGGTAAAAACAAACATATCACGAATCACTTTGAAAGCGCCTTCAATTGATTCCCCCTCGATTAAAAGCGGCAAAAATTCCTTCTCAACATCGTTTTTATTGGCCTCTGAGGCATTCCCTAAAATTGCATTAAATAATCCCATAGTATTTTTATTATTAGTTGTTTTTTATCGGTCAAATCTAAATATATTTTCTTCTGTTTGTTTACCTAAATACATATCTTTTATCATTTCAGCAGCAATTACACTAAAAGTAATTCCGTTTCCTCCATAGCCAAGAGCAAAATACATGTTGGGATGTTTTTTATGTTCTCCAATATAGGGCAATCCATCTTTTGTTCCCCCAAATGTGCCGCACCAATAAAAGTCTATCTCTATTTTACTTTCAGGGAAAAATGTTTTAAAACGCTTGAGTATATCTTTATTTTTTTTGTCCATTAAAGCATCGCGTTTTTTAGGATCTTGGAAGGGTTCGTCAAAACCACCCACCATTATGCGGTTGTCTTCGGTGGTTCTGATGTAAAGGTAGGGTCGTGCGGTTTCCCAAATCAAACATTTTTCCTTCCAAAGTTCATCAGGATGCATTGGTTGACTGACTAAAACATAGGTAGACTCCAGCTGCATTACTTTTTCATCTAATAAATTTTCCGATTCAAATCCGGGTGCAGCTACAATTTTCTTTGCTTTTATTTTAATCTCCTTGTCGGTATAAGCTGTTATCGCGTCTTTTTTTGATTTAATTTCAACAATATTAGTATGACTGTATACTTTTAATCCTGAATTTTTTCGATGGTAATCCAAAATTGCTTGACAAAATTTATAGGTATCCACTTGAGCTGATTCATTATTGTACAAAGCGGCTTTACGTTTGATGTTATATTCTGAAAGTAACATCTCTTCGGTCAAATATTGTACAGGTAAACCGTGCTTTTTTCTAATTTCAAATTCTTTTTCTAATTGCTTTTTACCTTTAGCATCTGAAGCCAGATATAGGGATGGAACTCTTTTAAAATCTACATCTATTTTAAGTTGTTTGACGATTTTCTCCAGTGTTGTAATGGATTCTAAACACATTTTATAAGCTTTAACAGCATCTTCTTCGCCCACTTTTTCAATTAAGTCATACAAATATTCATCAATTTCGTACTGCAATTGAGCGGTACTTGCGGTAGTACTTCCCGTAGATTCCATCCTTCGGTCTGCGATGACACATTTTACATTATTTTCACATAGAAAATGTGCCACCAAAGCACCTGTGATACCTGAACCAATGATTAATACCTCGGTTTCAATATCTTGTTCCAACCGTTCGTAGTTTTCCGATAATCCGTTTTTGATCAGCCAAAAAGGCAATCCTGATTTTAAATCCATAGCATTTTTCTATTAAAATTAGTGCAATTTTCTTAGGGCAGAATTTTTTTATCAAATTTTTAAGAAATTTAATCTAATCCTACTTTTTGAGTTGAAAAAATGACTAATTTTAAAAAGTTAAAACTATGTGCCATGTTAGTTAAAGTGTATGGAAGTGCGGTATTTGGAGTGGAAGCCACAACAATTACCATTGAAGTCAATATTGATAAGGGAATTGGGTACCACCTCGTTGGTCTTCCCGACAATGCCATCAAGGAAAGCAGTTACCGAATTGCCGCTGCTTTAAAAAACAACGGTTATGAATTGCCGGGTAAGAAAATCATTATTAATTTGGCTCCAGCCGATTTAAGAAAAGAAGGTTCTGCCTATGATTTATCTTTAGCGATGGGTATTTTAGTAGCTTCGGGACAAATAAAAACGGATGATATTGACAAATACATTATTATGGGAGAACTTTCGCTTGACGGAGGATTACAACCCATAAAAGGAGCATTACCCATTGCAATAAAAGCAAAAGAGGAGGGATATAAAGGTTTTTTTCTGCCGATACAAAATGCTAAAGAAGCAGCGATAGTTTCAGGTCTAGACGTTTACGGAATAGAAAATATAAAAGAAATCATCGATTTTTTCAAAGGTAAAAGTACGCTAGAACCAACCATTTTTGACACCCGAAAAGAGTTTTACAAAACATTAGACTTTCCAGAATTTGATTTTAGTGACGTAAAAGGGCAAGAATCTATAAAACGTTGCATGGAAATTGCGGCTGCTGGAGGTCATAATATTATTTTAATTGGTCCTCCTGGAGCAGGAAAAACAATGTTAGCCAAAAGATTACCCAGTATTTTGCCACCAATGACGTTGAAGGAAGCATTGGAAACCACTAAAATCCATAGTGTAGCGGGAAAATTAAAAGAAGTGGGCTTGATGAATCAAAGGCCATTTAGGAGTCCACATCATACCATTTCAAATGTAGCCTTGGTCGGCGGCGGAAGTTATCCACAACCTGGCGAAATTTCTATGGCACACAATGGTGTCCTTTTTTTAGATGAATTGCCCGAATTTAAAAGGGATGTATTGGAAGTGATGCGGCAACCTTTAGAAGATCGAGAAGTGACCATTTCACGCGCAAAATTTACAATCACCTATCCGTCGTCCTTTATGTTAGTGGCAAGTATGAATCCTAGTCCCAGTGGTTTCTTCAATGATCCGAGTACGCCTTCAACTTCATCTCCGTATGAAATGCAACGGTATTTGAGTAAAATTTCAGGACCGTTATTGGATCGAATAGACATTCATATTGAAGTTACGCCAGTTCCTTTTGAAAAATTGTCGGACAAAAATAAGGCAGAATCCAGCGTCACCATTCGAGAACGCGTAACCAAAGCTAGAGAAATTCAAACTGCTCGATTTGAAGAATCAGAAAAAGTAAATTACAACGCGCAAATGACTTCAAAGCAAATTCGAGAATATTGTGCCTTGGACGAAACATCTAATCAACTTTTGAAAACCGCAATGGAACGACTTAATTTATCGGCTAGAGCTTACGATCGTATTTTAAAAGTTTCTAGAACTATTGCTGATTTAGGTGCTGCTCCAGATATTCAATCGAGTCATATTGCAGAAGCGATTCAATACCGAAGTTTGGATCGTGACGGTTGGTTGGGATAATTTTTATGTTTTTTCTTGACTCCCACGGTTAAAACCGTGGGTTATATTTTGTAAAAAACCCTTTTACAGTTATATTTCTTTTGCACAGATTTCACAAAAGTAAACAGATTAAATTGGTGAAAATTTGTACTAGAAATAGTACATGCGCTTCAAATAAAGTTTATAAATTCTTTGTAAAAGTTTTTCTACGTTTGTTGATTTTTGGGTCAAAATGCTTCCAAATGGCATGAATTGCAGTATTTTCTGCCAATTCTGGTGTTCGGATACAGTCAATAATTCCCCTTTCAGTGAATGTATCGTAATATTGTTTAAAAATAATTGCGGTGACTCCCTTGTTTTGGTATTCGGGTGCAATTCCAATTAAGTAAAATAAGACCGTTTTACTGTGTTTTTTAGCTTTCAACATGTGGTAAAATCCAAAAGGAAACAGTTTGCCATTTGCTTTTTTTAATGCTTCGGAAAAGTCGGGCATGACAATTCCAAATGCGATCAATTTATCGTTTTCGTCAAATACGAATTTGATGTATTCGGGATTGATTAAACTAATGTACTTCTTTTTAAAGTACTCTTTTTGCAAATCAGTAATGGCAACAAAAGACGCCAACTTTGCATACGAATAATTGAAAAGATCAAACATTTCGTCCACATACGGCATCACATCTTTGATTTTTGTAAAATCGGCTGCACGTAATTTATAGCGTTTTTTAATCAATTCCTGTGCTTTCTCAAACATTTCTGGTTTTACATTTGCAAAAGGAAAAATACTTTCTATATATTCTTTTTCAGGTACGTAACCCAGCTTCTCCAAATGAGTGATGTAGTAGGGAAAATTGTACCAAGTAATCATATTTCCTTTTTGATCAAAACCTTCGGTAAGAAGTCCAACCTTATCCAAATTTGAAAAACCCATCGGGCCTTCCACATATTCTAATTGGTTCTTTGTGCCAAATTCATACACTTTTTCAAGTAGAGCTTTTGTAACTTCAATGTCGTCAATTACATCATACCATCCGAAACGCACTTTCCTCTTTTCCTGATTATTGACTTCATCCCAATTAATGATTGCGGCAATACGTCCTACAATTCTATTGTTCTTGTACGCAAGAAAAAGATGTGCATCTGCATTATCAAACAATGGATTTTGATTTTTGTCAAATGAATTGACTTCATCGTTAATTATAGTGGGTACCCAATTGGGTTCATCTTTATATAGGTCAAACGGGAATTTTACAAAATCAGTAATTTCTGCTTTGCTCTTGGCTTCTTTGATAGTTATCATTATGGTTTCTCTACTTCAATTGTTTCTACTTTATCCTTGCGTTCCTTTTTCTCCTTCTTCTTGTCTTTTTCTTTATCTTTCCCTTCTTTACCACTTCGGATTAGGATGGGTTTGTAGTTTTTATCAAAACGCCAAGAAAGTCCGATTCCAGCATCAAAGATGGAAGGCGTATCTTTAAAATTTCCACCAATGCTAGCGTCAATTTGGATGTTGTCTTTAATTAAATATGCCGCACCAGCTCTTAAATTATAATCGGTGTAAGCATCGCTAATAATACCTTGATGCTCTAAAAATCCCGACCATTTATCGTTAAATCCTTTTGTCATTGTAAGAATATAACCGTAGCTATTAAAGTCAGTAGCAATTTTATCTGCAATGAAATTCATGACCAAAACATAGCCGCCGCTAAATTGATTTTGAGTGATAACCGCTAACTTTGGCGAAAATGTATTTTCCAAACTTGAATAGTAAACGCTATTAAAATTTAAATTAGCACCAGCGTAAACACCGACTGCGGGTATAAACTGCCTCCATTTAAATCTGTGGTTTGCTTTCCAGCTTAAAATATTGATTTTTTCTTCGTAGTTTTTGTACGGGTCGTAAATTAAATATTTGGCACCTAAAGTAATTCTTTTAAAATCATTTCTATTTTCGGTCCCTAATGCCGTTTTATATTGATCAAACTGATATTTAAGATCTACGTTAAATTCCAATTGTTCAAAAAAGGCACCATATCTAAGCACCAACTGTCCACCCACTCCTTTTGTCTCAGTACCTAGAAGTACATGTTCCTGACTGATACCGTATACGCCAGTTTCGGCTTGCAATACAGTTTGACCAACTGAAAATGCGGACTGAGACTCTCCAGGTCGGTTGGAATTAATGGCATCGGTATATTGGGCTAAAATAGAATTTCCCGCAAGTACCGTGAGAACTAGTAGACTGTTTTTTATGTACTGAATCATATCAAATAAATTTTCAGATTGGATTGAAACCCAAAAGTACTGTATTTTATTAATAATTTAAGAACGATAATTTATTTTTAAAATTCAAAATGGCTAAATTTGACCTCTTATATTTTAATCAATGGATACTGCTTCTTTTACTGGACTGCTTAGAGTAATACTATATTTCGTAGTTGGATATTATATTGTAAAATTTTTAGCGCGTTTATTTTTTCCAATTGTGATCAGGAAAGTTGTCTCTAAAGCCGAAGAATCGTTCAAACAGCAATACCAATCTCAGCAACAACACAATGACCCTACGTCGTGGCAAAGTCGTTCGAGCAAACAAGAAATCGTTTCGGATACCGAAAAGTCTAATAATCCTAAGTCTACCAAAAAAGTAGGAGAGTATGTAGATTATGAAGAAATTGAGTAAGTTTGCACAGTTCTGTTACAACTATTGATTTTAGTGGTTGGTATTAGAATTTTAAACCTTAATTTTAAGCTGCATCCATGAAATTTTTGAATAAGTTTTATCCCCATCTTTTAGCCTTTTTTGGATTTATAATCATTTCCTTATTTTATTTTTATCCTGTTCTCCAGGGAAAACAATTGTCACAATCTGACATTGTGCAATACACAGGAATGGCAAAGGAGCAAAACGATTTTCGTGCAGCTGAAAATACAGAGCCCTACTGGACCAATTCGGCTTTTGGAGGAATGCCAACCTATCAAATGGGTGCCAATTATCCCAACGATTATATTGGAGCATTAGACGATTTCCTTCGATTTTTACCTCGTCCGGCTGATTATTTATTTCTCTACTTTCTCAGTTTTTACGGCTTACTTTTAGTCCTCAAAGTAGATCCTTTGAAAGCTTTTATTGGTGCTTTGGCCTTTGGATTTTCTACCTATATGATTATTATTTTAGGCGTTGGACATAATGCTAAAGCACATGCAATTGCATACATGCCGTTAGTATTGGCGGGAGTGCTCTTGGTCTTTCAACGAAAATATGTGGTTGGTGGAATTTTGACCATGCTTGCCGCCGCTTTAGAAATAAATGCGAATCACTTTCAGATGACCTATTATTTATTGATTCTGATTTTAATTGTAGCCCTTTTTTACAGTTATCAATTTATTAAAAGCAAGGAATACAAACCACTCTTAACTGCTTTTGGAATTTTTGCCGTAGCCGGAATTTTTGCTATTGGTTCCAATGCTACCAATTTATTGGCGACAGCCGAGTATGCAGATTTTAGTATGCGTGGCAAAAGTGAGCTTTCTTTTAACCCCGACGGAAGTAAAAATGAAACGACTTCTGCAATGGATTACGACTATATCACCGAATACAGTTATGGAATTGCCGAAAGTTTAAACCTTATTGCACCACGTCTATTCGGTGGTGGAAATTCTGAGAAATTAGGAAAAGAATCCAATGTATTTGAATTTATTTCAAAAAAAGGAGCTTCACCAGATGAAGCTTTGAATTTTACGCAAAATTATGGAGCTACATATTGGGGAGATCAGCCTATCGTTGCCGCTCCAGCGTATCTTGGTGCTGTAGTTTTCATGTTGTTTGTTCTGGCTATGTTCATCGACAAACGTAAAATCAAATATGCATTTTTAATTGGAGCCATTTTTACGTTGATGTTGTCTTGGGGTAAAAATTTTGCGATATTGACCAATATCTTTATTGATATTGTGCCTTTGTATGACAAATTTAGAGCGGTATCTTCTATTCAAGTTATTGTAGAACTGTGTATTCCAATTCTTGCAATTATGGGTTTGCAAAGTTTTTTCAAAGCAGAAAAAGCAGCACAAGTGGATGCATTGAAAAAAACAGCGATGGTCAGTTTAGGAATGGTTGCACTTTTATTTGTTTCCAAATTTCTATTTGATTTTGCGGGACCAATCGACGCTCGATTGCAACAAATGTTTGCTCAAACGGGCGATCCAACCTTCGGAACTGATTTTATGGATGCTTTGCGATTGGATCGAAAAGACATGTATTCTGCAGATGTACTTCGATCTGGATTTTTAATTGCAGCTGGTTTAGCTTTCTTATGGTTTTACACCCAAGAAAAATTGTCACAAATGACGACGGTGCTACTTGTTGGAGTTTTCATGGTGGGCGATTTAGTTCTTGTAGATCGAAAATATGTAGATACTTCTGGATTTGTCTCTGCAAGAGAAGTACGTGAACCTTTTCAACCTACACAATCTGATTTGCAAATTTTAGAAGACACATCAAATTTTAGAGTATACGAAGTAAACGGAAGATTGCAAGCGCGAACTTCTTACTTCCATAAATCGCTGTCGGGTTACAGTGCTGTTCGACCAAGGAGAATGGATCAGTTGTTTAATTATCAAATTGACAACGGAAATATGGAAGTTTTAAATATGTTGAACACAAAATATGTGATTCAAGTTGACGATAAAAATCAAGAGTTTCCAGCTTTAAATGACAAGGCAAATGGAAATGCATGGTTTGTCCAAAAAATGAATTTTGTCAATTCGGCTGATGCAGAAATGAAAGCATTGGATAAATTTGACAGTAAAAATGAGGTCATTATCAATAATAAAGAATTTACCGTTTCAGCAGCAACAACGTATAGTAAGGATAGTTTGGCAACAATTAATTTGATTGAATATAAACCAAATTATGCCAAATATGTAACGGTTAACAAGCAAAATGGTTTGGCTGTTTTCTCTGAAATTTACTATCCTAAAGGTTGGATTGCTACTATTGATGGTAAAGAAGTTGCAATTTTTAGAACAAATTATACGTTACGTGGTTTAGAAATTCCAGCTGGAAAACATACTGTTGAATTTAAATTTGAACCGCAAGTGGTTAAAACAGGAAGCACAATCGTATTATTGAGTGGACTGGGGATGCTACTGTTAATAGGCGGAGGTATTTATTTTGAAAGAAAAAAACGAACTAAAGAAGACGTAGTGTAAATCTATTTATTCTATCAATCTCTAAAAATTGACTTTTGAAAAAAACACTAATCATCGCTTACTATTGGCCACCTGCTGGAGGTCCAGGCGTTCAGCGGTGGTTGAAGTTTGTTAAATACCTACCAGATTTTGGAATTCAACCGCATGTTTATGTTCCTGAAAATCCAACGTATCCTATTATAGATGTAGCGCTGGAAAACGAGGTTTCGACAAAAGCGGTCATCGTAAAAAAGAAAATCATTGAACCTTATGGTTTGGCTTCTTTTTTTTCAAAGAAAACGACTCAGAAAATCAGTTCAGGAATTATTCCGCAACAACGAAAACAATCTTTGTTACAAAAGGTTTTATTGTATGTTCGAGGAAATGTTTTTATTCCAGATGCTCGTGTTTTATGGGTAAAGCCTTCTATAAAATTTCTAGAAAATTACATTGCAGAGCATCAAATCGATACGATTATTACTACAGGTCCGCCTCACAGTTTGCATTTAATCGGATTGGGCTTAAAAGAGAAGTTGGACCTGAATTGGATTGCTGACTTTCGGGATCCGTGGACAACAATTGGTTACCATGATGAATTAAAATTGTCATCTCGTTCGGCTCAAAAACATAAGGAATTAGAATCAAAAGTTTTACAAACGGCAGACTCAATTTTAGTGACTAGTGCGACTACAAAATTAGAGTTTCAGCAATTGACCAAGCAACCCATTCATGTCATTACCAATGGCTACGACGTGGAAAAAGTTCAGAATGTACCTTTAGACGAAAAGTTTACCATGGCACACATTGGTTCTTTTCTATCACAACGCAACCCGCGAATTTTGTGGAAATGTCTGAAAGAAATCATCAAGGAAAATCCGTCCTTTAAAAACGATTTTGAACTAAAATTAATTGGAGCGGTAAGTCAAGAAATTTTAGATACAATTGCTGAATTTCGGTTGGATCCGTATGTCAATAATTTAGGATATGTTTCGCACCAAGAAGCAGTTTTACATCAACGCTCGTCTCAGGTGTTACTGTTAATTGAAATAGATTCAGAAAAAACCAAGAGTATTATTCCGGGAAAATTATTTGAATACATGGTTTCTGAACGACCAATATTGGCCATGGGACCTCAAGATTCTGATTTTGAAAGTATCATAAAGTCAACTAATACGGGAGTTTTTCATCAGTATGATGAGTTTGATGCATTGAAGCAATCGATTCTTTCATTCTACGAAAATTACAAGAACCAATCTTTACATGTTCATGCCGTTGGGCTGCAGCAATACAGCCGAAAAAATTTGACTCAACAATTGGCCGAATTAATTAAATCGAAACGCTAATTCTATGGGAATCGTAATCAATCAATCGGCTAAAAACATCGTTGTTACCTATCTCGGTTTTGGAATTGGTGCGGTTAATGCACTTTTTTTATACACCAGTTTTCTTGGAAAAACCCATTATGGAATCGTTGCTTTTTTGCTTTCCGCGGGAAATATAATGATGCCATTGATGGCTTTTGGTGTTCACAGTACGTTGATTCGGTTTTATTCTAAATATAAGGATGACTTAGAACGCGAACGCTTCATGAGTTTTATGCTCTTGATGCCGTTTTTATTGATAGTTCCCATTTCCTTAATAGCCTTTTTCGGCTACGATCTGATTGCTTCGTTGCTTCCCGATAAAAATAAGATTGTCGAACCGTATTTGTGGCTCATTCCTATCATCGGATTATTCATGGGGTATTTTGAAATTTTCTATGCTTGGGTAAAAGTCCACATGAAATCTGTGTTTGGAAATTTTATAAGTGAGGTTTTCGTCCGAATTATAACCACCGGTTTATTGTTTTTGGTGCATTGGCAAACGATTGATAAAACTACATTTATTTACGGAATTACAATTGCTTACGCTATTCAAATGCTCGCAATGTTGGGTTACGCTTTTTATCTAAGAAAGCCGAAATTCCACTTTACGTTACCAGAAAACACAAAAGAAATATTTAGTTATTCGTTCTTTATTATTTTGTCAGGAAGTGTAGCCGTATTTCTTTTGGATTTGGATAAAGTCATGATTCCAAGTTACTTAAATATTACTGAAGTTGCCGTTTATTCAGTTGGAATTTTTATTGCAACTGTTATTGTCGTGCCAAGTAGAGCGATGCTGCAAATTATTTATCCAATTACAGCCAAGTTGATGAGTGAAAATAAGATGCAGGAACTGAATGAGTTGTACAAGAAAAGTGCAATTAATTTGCAAGTATTTGGTGGTTTGATATTGGTGGGTATTTTTTTGAATATCAATCAGATGTACCTCATAATTCCAGGTGATTATGCTGGTGGTTTGAGCGCCGTATTTCTGATTGGTTTGGCCAAATTTTACGATGTAATTTTAGGAAATAATAATGCAATTATTTTAAATACCAAATATTACAGAATGGTCTTGCTATTTGGCGTTATTTTAGTCGTAATGATGATTGGTTTAAACATGCTGCTCATTCCGCTTTACGGCATCACGGGAAGTGCATTGGCAACTTTGATTTCCGTAATTTTTTACAATACCATTAAACTTTTGTTCATTGTAAGGAAGATGAATTTGTATCCTTTTGGACCTACAACACTCAAATCGTTCGGCATTATTGCATCCATATTGGCTTTTTTCTATTTTTGGGAATTTCCTTTTGAACCTTGGATTAATATCGTGCTTAAATCCATCTTGATCACAATTTCATATGTATATCTGAATTATAAATTTAAAATTTCATCAGACATTAACTTTTTGATTGATGGTCAATTGTCCAGATTTTTTAAATAATGAACGTCGAAAATAGTAGGTTTTTCATTGGCTCATCTTATTTTTCAAAGTACAGTTTAACAAATATTTGACTTTTTGAAACATAATTTTCTAAAGTTAATTCCTATGTTTGCTGCCGATGAAACAACAATTTTTTCATAACAACCGATTACTACTTTTCGCAATGGTAGTTCTATTTGCACTTACGCCTTGTAAAGTGAAAGCATCGTTGTTTGAATCATTTGGTTTTACGTATGAGCAAACTTTAAATCAAAGTAAAGTCGCTTCAAGCTGTACAAGTAGTTCGTTTACGGCACACAAAAAGGTGGATTTTAAAGCCACATCTACTGCAGCTGTAAGAAGTAATGGAGTATCATTTTATCTTTCAAAAGAAGAAAAAATTGTTGTAAAACCTAGTGTTACCAGACGGATAGCTTTACAACGTCCTCCCAAATACATTCTCTATAAACAATTTAAATTTGACGTGGTATAATTCTTCCTACCGCGACATTTTAAAAATAGTACGTTTATAAATTATGTTCTCATGAAAAATACTTCTATTATACCTACCCAAAATTGGGCGGGCCTTTTTACATTATCCATTCGCTTCGTTATTGGATGGACTTACTTTTCTGCTTTTTGGCGTCGACTCGTTTTAGAAAATAAATTAGATCCCGAACAAGTGGGCTATATTGGCGAAAAGTTCAATCACTTTATACCGAATGCTTTAGGCATAAAACCTATGATTGAATTCTTGGTTACTAATCCAGATCACCTTTGGTATTCCATGGTGGCGTTTACCATTATTGAAGGAATTGTGGGACTATTTTTAATACTAGGATTCTTTACTCGCTTGATGAGTATTGGTGTTTTCATGCTTGCCATGGGAATTCTTTTGGGTTCAGGCTGGATAGGTACGACTTGCCTTGACGAATGGCAAATTGGTGTTCTAGGAATTGCCAGTGGTTTTACGTTATTCTTTAGTGGTAGTAGTTACTACTCGCTCGATTACTATTTTATGCAGAAGAAATTTAATTTCACAAAAACCAATTGGTTTAAATGGTTGGGATCAGGTGAATTGCAATTTGCAAAAATAAAACCCATAATCTTGACTGGCGCTTTACTTATTTTTGGACTCACTTTATATACCAATCAATTTTTTCACGGTGGTGTTTTTGGGACTTTACACAATAAATCGGTTAAACCAAAAGTAGAAATCAGCGATTTTACAATAGGTGAAAATGAAATCAAATTTCAATTGTATCGAGTAGAAGGCGTCGATGTTTACGGTTCATTCTTGATTGGAATTGATTTATTGGACGCCGATAATAATGGTATCATGGCCCTGAATCAGGATGAATTAGCTACGCTGTCTACTGATGTAATTAAGAATATTTATATAGCCAAAATCAAACCTGGAATTCACAGTTTAATTATTCCGCTTGGTTCTAAAGCTGATTTGACTCTTCCAATTGATACTACAAAACTAACAAAAGGAAAGAAATATACTTTAAAGCTTACTGATATTAGTGGAATTACGTGGACTGCGGAAACCATTTTCAAATAATTATTAAAACTTTTTACCACAGGTTTAGAAGATTATACGCATTTTAAAATCTTTGTAAATCTTCTTAATCTGTGGTTATTTTTTAGATCGTCTATTTGGTCAAGTTGGTGCATCCCGAAAGTTATCTGAAGTGCAAAAAGTAGCATTGTTTTAAACTACAAAAGGACCTGTAATCAATTACAGGTCCTTTTGTATATAAATTAGTTCAAGAATATTACCTCAAAACAGCTTCCAATTCTGTTTCAAAATTCTTCTGTAATTTCGACATGATTTTGTCAATTTGTACATCCGTCAAAGTCTTTGTGGCATCTTGAATGGTAAAACTTACGGCATATGATTTTTTGCCTTCTGGCAAATTAGCACCTTGATACACATCAAATAGATCGATGTTTTTCAATAACGATTTCTCTGTTTGGCGTGCAATCTTATAAATACTATCAAACTTTACTGCATCATCAACGAGTAAAGCTAAATCACGACGAACACCAGGGTATTTAGGAATGTCAGTAAATTTAATTTTACTACTGGCCACTTTTAAAATCGCATTCCAATTGAAATCAGCATAGAAAACTTCTTGTTTGATGTCAAACGATTTAGCGACTGATTTTTTTACTGTCCCAAAATCTACAATTTTTTCTGTCCCTAAATTGTAAGCAAGACCTTCGGCAAAAACATCAGAAGTGGTAGGCTCACTTTGAAATTTCTCAATTCCAAATCGAGAGAGTAAACTGTTAATGTAACCTTTAAATAAGAAGAAATCACTTGGTTTCTGTGGATTGGTCCACGATTCCGCATTTTTATTTCCAGTAACAAAAAGTGTCAAGTGCTTTGGCTCTTCGTAGCCTGAAGGCAACTTATGATACGTTTTACCGAATTCATAAAACTTTAAATCTGTGGCTCTTCTATTGATATTATAAGACAACGCTTCTAATCCAGAAAATAATAAGGATTGTCGCATGGACGATAAATCACGACTCAAAGGATTCAGCATTGTGATATTAAATTCTTCTTTTAAATCATCAGATAATTTGATGTAATCCGGCGATGTCAGAGAATTTGCCATCATTTCATTAAAGCCTAAACTGGTCAATAAACTTCCCACACTATTTTGCATCTTATAATCCTCATTTTTAGGAGATTTTGATACAGAAGCATTTAATTTTTTAGAGAAACTAATATTATTGTAACCGTATACACGCAAAATTTCTTCAATAACATCAATATCGCGTTGAACATCCACACGATAATTCGGAATAATCAGACCTAAAGCCACATCAGAAACGCTATTAATTTTTATATCTAACGAAGCTAAAATCTTTTTTATGGTTTCTTTTGGCAATTCTTCGCCGATAATTTTTGCCGTTTTATTAAAGTTAAAAACTACGGAGTAATCTTCAAGTTTTTTCGGATAGATATCGGTTATATCAGATGTAATTTCTCCGCCGGCTAATTCTATGATTAAATTTGCCGCACGTTTGAGCGCATATTCAGTTATTGTAGGGTCAATTCCTCGTTCAAAACGGAATGAAGCATCGGTACTTAACGTATGTCTTTTTGCCGTTTTTCGAATAGCAACAGGATTAAAATACGCACTTTCTAAAAATAAAGTACTTGTATTTTCTTTTACACCAGAATTTAAACCACCTAAAACTCCAGCAAAACACATCGGTCCATTTTCATCACAAATCATCAAATCTTCTTCGTGTAATGTTCTTTCAACATCATCTAAAGTGGTAAATTTTGTACCTGCAGGAAGCGTCTTAACAATGACCTTATTTCCTTTAATTTTTGCAGCATCAAATGCATGAAGTGGTTGTCCCAATTCGTGCAAGACATAATTAGTAATATCAACAATATTATTTTTAGGTGTTATTCCAATAGATTTCAAACGGTTTTGCAACCAATCTGGCGAAGCTTTCACTGTAATTCCTGATATTGTAACGCCACAGTATCTTGGAGCAAGTTTAGCATCTTCAACGGAAACATCCATTTTTAGCGTTCGTTTGTCAATTCTAAAATTTGAAACAGACGGTGTGATGAATTCAGTGGTAACATTTTTTTGCAACATTCCCGCACGTAAATCTCTTGCAACACCCATGTGACTCATTGCATCGGCACGATTTGGCGTCAAGCCTATTTCAAAAACTTCATCGTTTTCAATATTAAAAACTTGAGCAGCTGGAGTTCCAGCGATCAAATCTTCGTCCAAAACCATAATTCCATCGTGACTTGTTCCCAAACCCAATTCATCTTCGGCACAAATCATTCCGTGACTTTCCTGATCGCGAATTTTTCCTTTTTTGATTACAAATGAATTTCCATCTGCATCATAAAGCGTAGTTCCAATAGTTGCAACAGGCACTTTTTGCCCCGCAGCTACATTTGCAGCTCCACATACAATTTGAATTGGAGTTCCTGTACCTATATCAACAGAAGTGATCTTTAATCGATCTGCATTGGGATGCTGAACACAAGTCAAAACATGTCCTACAACAATGCCTTCTAATCCTCCTTTTACAGATTGAAATTTCTCAACACCTTCCACTTCCAAACCTAAATCGGTCAATAAAGTAGCGGTTTCTTCAGAAGTCCAGTCGGTTTTGATAAATTGCTTTAACCAGTTGTAAGAAATTTTCATTTGCTTGAAATTTATTTTGGGTATTTAAAATCGAATGCAAATATAATCATTGCAAAGTGGAGTTGAAAACAAATAATTTCCTTTTTTAAATTTTAAATGAGTGACATATTTATGTCATAACGAAAAATTCATTGTGTTAAAATTGTTAATTATGTAATAAATTAAGGTTAAAATTATCAATGTGGAAAAAATGTGCTATTAGTTGGTCGAATTGTGCTAATCAAGCTGGAAACAAACATGTAAATTTGAGAAAACGTAAAAAATTATAATATGAGTAATACTGCAAAAAGACCTGATTTTAAGGCAAAGTATGATAATTATATAGGAGGAAAATTTACTGCACCAGTCAAAGGAAATTATTTTGACGTAGTTTCTCCAATTGATGGAAAAGTGTTCACGCAAGCGGCACATTCAACTAAAGAAGATATAGAATTAGCGGTGGATAAAGCGCACGAAGCTTTTGAAACTTGGAGTAAAACATCGGTTACAGAACGAAGTATTTTACTAAATAAAATTGCACAGAAAATTGAAGATAATCTTGAATTTATTGCAACTGTGGAAACCATTGATAATGGTAAACCGATTAGAGAAACTTTAGCAGCAGATATTCCTCTTGTAGTTGATCACTTCAGATATTTTGCAGGAGTAATTCGAGCTGAAGAAAGTTCTATTGCAGAATTGGATTCACAAACAGTTTCTATTGCATTAAGCGAACCATTGGGAGTTATTGCACAGATTATTCCTTGGAATTTCCCTATTCTAATGGCAGTTTGGAAATTAGCACCGGCATTGGCTGCAGGAAACACAGTGGTTTTAAAACCAGCAGAAAGTACACCAATTTCGATTTTAGTATTGATGGAATTGATTGGAGATATTTTACCTCCTGGCGTTATCAATATCGTGAATGGCTTTGGAGCTGAATTGGGACGACCATTAGTAACCAACAAAAAAGTTTCAAAAGCTGCATTTACAGGTTCTACAGCTACAGGACGTTTGGTAATGCAATATGCTACAGAAAATATTATTCCTGTAACGTTAGAATTAGGTGGAAAATCGCCAAACGTTTTCATGAAGTCGGTGGCTGATCATGATGATGATTTCTTTGACAAAGCGATTGAAGGAGCAGTATTATTTGCATTGAACTCAGGCGAAATATGTACGGCACCATCACGATTACTTGTTCATGAAGATATATATGATAAATTCATGTCAAGAGTAATTGAAAGAACAGAAGCAATTGTGGCAGGAAATCCTTTGGATAAAGCTACGATGATTGGAGCACAAGCTTCTCTAGTTCAAAAAGAAAAAATCATGTCGTACCTTAAATTAGGTAAAGAAGAAGGCGCTGAATTGTTGACTGGTGGTGATGAAAATAAATTAGGCGGCGATTTAGATGGCGGATATTACATCCAACCTACTATTTTTAAAGGACATAATAAAATGCGTATTTTTCAAGAGGAAATCTTCGGACCTGTTTTAGCTGTTACCACTTTTAAAACTACGGAAGAAGCAATTGAAATTGCAAACGACACCATGTACGGACTTGGAGCTGGAGTTTGGACACGGGACGCACATGAAATTTATCAAGTGCCAAGAGCCATTAAAGCAGGTCGAGTTTGGATCAACCAATACCACTCATATCCTGCAGGAGCGCCATTTGGAGGTTACAAACAATCGGGGATAGGTCGTGAAAATCATAAAATGATGCTAGGACATTACCGTCAAACAAAGAACATGTTGATTTCTTATGATAAGAAGAAATTAGGTTTCTTTTAATACTTAAATTTTATAAAAGCACTGCTGAAAAGTGGTGCTTTTCATTAATAAAAATTTACATTATGGCAACAATGAAAGCTGCAAGATGGCACAAAGCAAAAGATATTAGAGTTGAGGATGTAGAAATCCCTACGACAGGAAGCCAACAAGTTAAAATCGAAGTACAATTTGCAGGTATTTGCGGTTCAGATTTACACGAATACAACCACGGACCAATGCTGATTCCAGTTGATCAGGCTTATCCTTTAAACGGACATCAAGGTGTAACGACATTGGGGCACGAATTTGCAGGGATTATAAGTGAAATCGGTACCGATGTAAATAATTTGAAAGTTGGTGATCGTGTAGTTGTCGAGCCCCTCTTTAGAAATCCGGAGAGTCCATTTATTTCGAATGGAGAATACAATCTTTCTGAACCATTAGGGTTTGTAGGTTTGACTTCCAATGGGGGATTTGCAAAATATACTGTTGTAGAAGACTATATGATACATAAGATCCCAGATTCAATGAGTTTTGAGCAGGGAGCTTTAGTAGAACCGGCAGCGGTTGCAGTATATTCAGTATTGCAAAGTGGTTTAAAAATGGGACAATCGTGCTTGGTTTATGGAGCAGGACCTATTGGCCTACTGTGTGTTCAAGCGGCAATCGCTGCTGGAGCCTCAAATGTAATCGTCGTAGATATAGCCGAGAAACGTCTGGAAAAAGCGAAAGAAATTGGTGCTACCACAGTTATAAATGGGAAAAGCGCAGATGTCGTAAAGCAAATTAAAACACTTACAAAAGGCGGCGTTGATATATTTTTAGACGCTGCGGGTGTTCAAGCCTCCTTTGATGGAGGAATTAAAAGTTTGAAAAACGGAGGTACAGCTGTTTTGGTTGCACTATTTGGCAAATCGGTCACATTAGATGCATTTGATCAAGTAGTACGAGAAATTACAATTAAAGGAATTATTGCTTACAGGAATATTTTTCCTCAAGTAATCGATCTAATAGATTCAGGAAGAATGGATGTAGAAAAGCTCGTTACTAAGCGAATTAAACTAGACGATATTGTTACTGGAGGGTTTGAAGAGCTAGTTTCAAATCCCGAGCAAGTAAAAATTTTAATAGACATAAAAGGGTAAAAGCAATTTAAAAGAGAATCGTGACTGGCAATTTTGCGACTCTTAATAAAATAACGTAAATATGACAAAAAGAATTGACGCGACAGAAAAAGCAATTGAGCTCATACATATTTTAAAAGAGAAACACGGTGATTTAATGTTCTACCAAGCGGGAGGATGTTGCGAAGGAACGCAGCCCCAATGTTTTGAAAAAGGAGGTTTTTACCAACGGATGGGCGATGTATGTATTGGCGAAATTGAAGGAACCGAATTTTGGGTGGACAACGACTTATTCGAATATTGGAAAAATGCACATTTCACTTTAAAAGTCATTGATGCTTTTGGTGCAGGTGGATTTTCACTTGAATCGCCACTTAAAAAATCGTTTCAAATAGAATATAGACTATTCACAGAAGAGGAATTAGAAAATTTAGAACCCGTTCACTTTATTGAATAATTAATTAACAAGGAGTAATTGATACTGCTTTGGCGTCATGCCCTCATGCTTTTTAAAAAGTCGGCTAAAGTAATTTGCATTTTCAAAACCGGACAAATAACACACTTCATTGATTTGAATACTTGGATTTTTGAGTAATTTCTTGGCACACTTCAATTTTTCATTTAAAATAAATTCAAGTGGACTCATACCCAATTCGCGTTTAAAAAACCGGTAAAAGGAAGTGGTACTCATGCTAGTGATGCTGCTTAATTTTTTCAGGCTCACGTCTTCTTTCAAGTTCTTCTGGATGTACTCCGTAATGTAATTTATGGGTTTGTTTTTAGACACAGTCAAATTTGGATTGTCCAATTCCTTTATGGTTTGCGTCTGTATGATCCGGACCAATAACTCTTGTAAAGTCAAGTCTGCAAGCACATCTTTTGTTATTGAAGTACTCATGCATTCTCGCATTAATTTATTTATGGTCGTGGCCAAATCAATATTGTTATAGAAAAAATAATTGTGGAAGTCCAATTCCCACATTTGATTTTCTCCCACTTTGGGATAGCGCTCGTTTAAAAATTGAAGGGTTTCAGTAATCTTGTTTCGATCAATTGCTAACGCGATGCATTGCGTAGGATGCTCTTTAGAAGCTTCTGGAAAATCAATTTTCATTTTCACATTTGCAGGAATAACCAAGGTTTCGCCCGGAAGATATTCAAAAGCGGGATCGTCGTATAAATGCATTATTTTTTTGCCACGCATCATGCTTGTAACCACCAAATCATTAAATTGAAGTGGTACCAACTCTGACTTTTCGTAGGTTTCAAAAATGTTTAATTCGCAATGATTTAAAGAATATACAGACCTATTTTCAACTAAAGTTTTTAAAGACTTTTCTGTTGTAAGAGCTGGAAGATGCAACTTATCATGCTGGTGAATCATATTTAATTTTTAAAAAATTTACATTTTGAAAGATAAAAAAAATCTACCGAAAATAGTCTAACCAAGTACTATTTTAACTAAAGCACTTCGCCCACATGTTTTTTAATGTTTTCAGCTATTTTTTGCGTAGGCAAATCATTTTCATCATTCCCAAAAGGGTCTTCAATTTCTTCTGCAATAAGTTCTAAACTTGCCAAAACATAGAAGATAAAAACCACTACCGGAATTACATAATAGCCCAAGCTAAAGGCGTAGCCAAAAGGCAAAGTCATAATGTAGAAGAAAATAAACTTTTTGATAAATGCGCTATACGAGTAGGGAATCGGGGTGTTTTTAATGCGTTCGCAAGCGCCACAAACTTCGGTAAATGATTTAATTTCATCATTTAATACAATCAGTTGGTCGCCGGTAATTTGACCTGAAACATATAATTTATTGATGCGCTCAAAAATCTTCATTGCCACTTGATTGGGCAGGTGAATTTTGTGATCTATTTCTAATTCTAAATCATCAAAAAGCTGCAACGCCGTTTCCTCATTTTTCAAGTGCTTATTTAAAACAGTTGCGTAATGCGGAATGATCGTTCTAAAAAATGTTTTGTCATCTTCCGAAGTCAAAATCACACTTAATTTTAAAGCAAAATTTCGACTGTTATTGACCAACGTACCCCAAAGTTTTCGACCTTCCCACCATCTGTCGTAAGCCGTATTGGTTCTGAAAACCAGCAAAAGTGAAATTACAAAACCCAACATACCATGCATGATGGTAATGTTTTTAATATTGTTCTGCGAAGACAAATTTAGATAGGTGATTTCCAAATATTCTATGATTCCGCAATACAGACCAATCGCTAACATGATAGGAATCAACTGTCTGAACGTGTCGCCTTTGTGAAAACGAAAAATGAAGGTAAACCAATCTTTGGTATTGTATGAAACCATTAAGCTAAATTATTTTCTTCAAATTTAAGCGAAAAAAGACTGCTATTCTATTGAAATTTTAAATTCCAACCACCTTTTTCTTGGTAATTTCAGGAATTTTAGCTTATGATAGTATCCAAGTGTTTCGGAATGTAGTCTTTACATCGTTTAATTGAGCGGTTCTAGTGTTCTTTTTTACTCGGTTTGGTTGATTTTGATAGTGTTTTGTGGTTTTTAGGAAATGGACCTTTTTTTCTGACGGGTTGGGATTAAATGTATATATTTGAGAATCGAAAAGATATAAAAAGTTGTATAGACTTGAGTATATCTAGTAGTTGGCGGTAATTCTACAAGATCGACTATGAAGAACAAATATTGAATAATTTATGGCAAGAATATATTATCACGAAGAAAAATTAAGTGGACAAGCTTTTGAAAATAATGTAACTAATTTACAATTATTTGATTTCATTTTCAATAATACCAACAGTAACAAATTTGAAACTGAACCTGTTTTAAGTAGTTCTTTTTTTGGATTATTAAAATCAAAAAAAGAAATTTTTAAAACTGTACTAATTTCCAGAGATGGGATAAATTACAATACAACGGAAGGGAATTTCTATTTACCAAAAGCAATTATTTTTTATGATGAAGACGATTATAATTTCCCGTCTGAATTTTATTTCATTGCAAAATTGGGTGATAAAATTGAAATTCGTAAATGCAACGGCGGAAAAGACATAAAATGGTTTCAGATTCCTGACTTACATAAAGAAATAATAGACATCAAAATAATTTCAAAAATAGAAAATACGATTTTGGAAGTTAAAAGGCTTGTTGAAACAACATACAACAAACAAATTGATATTGACAAGGAAGAGAAAAAAGAAGATGAACTTAGGAAAGTTGAAGAGAATAGACCTTTCTTGACCGAAATTCAAAAAAATGCGTATAAAGAATTGACTGAAATGTGCATCGGTTTAAACTCAAAAAAGAAAAAAGTCACTCATTTTATTGAAAAGCTTAAAAACTATGACAAAGACAGTGAATATTTGACAACACTTAATTTTGTAATGGACTTTTCGGATGAAAACAAAATTCCATTTATTTTGAGATTAGATTGGAAAGCAGAAATAGAAGATTTAGAATGGGCCTTGATATCATCATTAAAAGAAAATTTTAATTTATCAATTGATTTACCTAGTTCAGTAAATTATGACAAAAAAGCATCTGTATCCTCTGACAACGTTTTCGAAGATTTTGATAAACCATTACGAAAAAATGGACTTCAAATAGGATTTATCGACACAAAATCAGATGAATATATTATCGTAATGCATAAAATATCGGACAAAGGTAAAGTAGTAAGTGCAGTAAATGAAATCGGATATGAATATTTTGACAGATAAGAACTACCGCCAACAGCTAAGGTTTCGTTGCGTTCGGAGAACGAACAATGAAACCTGTGTTGAACGGAACCGATTACATGCCGTCAACACTTATGGAGTTATCGTAAAGCGTTTTGAAGAATATCAAGAGGATTAGATGATCCTCTTTTTTT
>NZ_AUDN01000021.1 GCF_000425485.1 Flavobacterium tegetincola DSM 22377
TTTTAAGATATCACGTTCTAGCGTTACTTCTCGTAATTCCTTCCTCAATGCCTTAAGTTCTTGTTCCTCTGGCGAGACGTCTCGCTTCTTAGAGAAATCACCTGATTTAGCTTCATATTCACGTCTCCAACGACGCAGCATATTGCCATTCAAGCCATACTCATCACTTACTTCCTGTACTTTTCGTCCCGAATTTAATAGTTCAACCAACATAACCTTAAATTCTTGTTCATAAACTTTTGCCATAATTCAAATATACTATTTTATGGGCTCAATAAATTCGTCTCAGCAAAGGTAGACACTCCAAAAAGCCATAAAAAAGTGGAAGAGTAAAATTAGAATAATTGAATTAGTTAACAAAGCATTATATTTATTGCGTCCCGATTCAATATCGGGAAGGTCGCAGGTTCGAATCCTGCCACCCCGACTAAAAGATCCTTTCTGTTTTCAGAAGGGATTTTTTATTTTCAAAAGAATCGTCTTGTAATAAATTTATTACATCATTTTATCAGAAAGCAGGTTTACACATTCTAAACACGTTAGTAAAGCAAAGCAAGATTACATAAAAATGCCCCAAAAAACTAATTGTTGTTTGGGGCATTATACTTTTGATTTATGCGTAATTCGATTTTTTAAATTGAAATTAGTACCGCTTTAAATTACACCAGAATTATATTAATCGCAGAATTTAATCGTCAACGGCTCTGAAACCAGTCTTCCGTCAATAAAATACTCAAAAACCCATTGGTCATTTTTCATAAATACTGCACCGAATTTTTGATCAATTCGAGCCTCATAATAATTCGCTTGTAATGTATTGGTTATTTTTAAAATAACTTTTGGTGTTGTATCTATCAACTGATATCCATTCTCAATCGCTTGAGCATAAAGCAGCATTCCACTAAAACTATCCTCTTTTTGAATAGCCTCTTTTTTGCTTGAATCAACTTCTGCCTTAACTTCCGCAGTAATTTGCGTGGCCTTAGACTGCTCTTTAACCGGTATTTTCACAGCAGGATTTTGCGGCACTACTTTAGGCGTCGAAACAGCAACTGTAGACGTATTTTTATTTACAACTGTTGGTTTAGCAATTTCGTCATTATTACCTTTACTAGCAGCTTTTACTGCATCTTGTAGCGCTGATGCTACTATTTTTACTTCTGTTGACGCACTAGGGTTTTGCTGCAATGTACTTATCGCTTCTAAAGCAGGTTCAACTTTAGTGATTTCCAAAGCATTGCCATTAGTAAGTATTATTTGTCTTTTGACACCTTCGTACTTATACTTCAACAGATTTGGCGACTTTAACGCACCATCTAAAGCTGCAGTAAATGCATCATGGTGGTCCTTTTCACTACTTCCACCAATTTCAGATTGATAAATTACCGAATTATTGCAATCCGTAAACTCGATAATAAACTTAAATAAAAAGATATTACTCTTAGGAATAACGTTCGCATTTAAAATATAACAGCGGTCACTTTCTTGTACATTTGCAAGATCAGAGTTGTACAGCACATTGAAACCATACTCTTCCAATTGGCATTTCAAAAGTCTGTTGAGTTGGTACTCATCTGGAGTGCGTTGAAAATTGTACTTCGGACTGATCGAAACGTATTCGTAATCATTCAAGGTTTGTGCAAACGACATTACAGTGCATAAGCTGCAAAGCGCTAAAATTATCTTTTTCATACTCATTTTCATGAAATACTCATGATTTTTTTTTGGCACAATAGGCCAAGTTATAATTAATGTAGATTTTGGGGGAGGTTAATTGGCGTATACTTTTACAAAATGTTTTTACAAAACACGAATACTAATCGCGTCGAAAAATTTATTTTCTTTCAATGATGGATGCAACTTTTCTAAAACTAATTCAATAATTTATTAGAAAATAGCACTGCTGATTCGCAATTTGTCTTACAAGCTCTAATGGAACATAGAACTAAGTAAAAGACTACAATTGGAACCGCAAATTTTGCGCAAAAGTACTCTTAAAAACACAATTAATAGCTATTTTGTGAAGATTTTAAAATGTAATTTGACTCGCTGAACTCTAAATTTTAGGATAGATACGTATTGTAACGGATTTAGGATTTAAAACTTAATGATCAATTGCTCTGAAATAAGTTTTTCATTCTTGTAATATTCAAAAAACCACTTACTGTCTTTTTTGAAAACCAAACCATTTCTTTCGCCTGAAGTGGCCATAAAATAGTCGGGTTGTGAAGTACGATGCATCTTCAATATTACTTTTGGACTGGAGTCAATTAACTGAAAACCATTGGGAATTGGTTGCGCAAAAAGAGTATTATCAGAAACCAGCGTTGTAACAGGAGCCACGGTGTTCACCTCACTTTGAGGTTCTTGTGTCTTTGCTTCATTTTTCTTACCAATAAATTTATAATTTATCGCTTTAACGGATTGCAATGCATCTTGTAATGCTTCATTATACGCCTCTTTTTTTGCTTTGATTTTACTTGTTCCAATATCCGATTGAAAAATGGTCGCATTATTGCAATCTTTAAAAACGATATAAATCTTGGTAAGAAACATGGTGCTTTCGTCTATTACATTTGCGTTTAAATACAAGCATCTGTCCGTATAATTGGTATTCATCTGATCTGAAGTATAAGACGCCGTGAAGCCATAATCTTCCATACGGTATTTCAATAATGTATTGAGTCGATATTCATTTTCGTCACGCTGGAAATCAAATTTAGTTGGCACCACTACAAACTCAAATTCATTGATTTTCTGTGAAAACACCATCAACGAACATAACCCAAATACCATTAAAAATGCATGTTTCATTATTCTACTTTTTATCCTTGTTATAGGTATGTTTTTAAATCTAACAAGTGATTGACTTGTCTTATTGTTTGATCTTCGAGAATTTGAGGGATTTCATTAAAGAGAATGGCTTCCATTCCGCAATTGATCGCGCCACAAACATCTGCGTGAATGCAGTCTCCAATCATAATACTCTGTTCTCTATTGGCATTCGCTTGACGCAAGGCAAACTCATAAATAATGGGATTTGGCTTCTTGACTCCAGCAGATTCACTGTTCGTAACTGTTTTAAAATATGGTGTCAATTTGGAATTATCCAATTTATAATTTTGCAAATCATGAAAACCATTTGTTATAATGTGCAAATTATATTTCGGCTTTAGGTACTCTAAAAGTTCAAATGTTCCCTCAAAAAGATGATTGTTATCAGGCAAGTACTGGATATATTCGTCCGCCAAAATCTCCACAGCCGATTGGTTTACTTGCACATTTAATGCCGCAAAAGTATCAATTAATCGACCGTACCGCATTTCATCTTTCGAAATCTTATCGTCCAGAAAAAGATCCCAATATTTATAATTTATGGGAGAATAGTGTCTTATAAATTCCACCGGATCCACTGGAATGTTGTTTTTCAGTAAAATTTTCTCAAAAGTCATTGCAGAATTTTTCTCAAAATCCCACAACGTATGATCTAAATCAAAGAAAACGTCTAAAATAGGTGCTTTCAAATTATTTACCTTTTACAATTTCTGCATTCTCAATGTGATAAATCCAATCTTCCACATCATTTTCATTGATTCTAAAAGTACCAACTAAAGTTACATATTGATCGGTTTTTAACTTAGGAGTTGCTCCTTTAAATTTGATTCCCATAATGGTTTCTGGACCAGCATTTCCGCAGAAAAAACAAGAAGCAAAGACAAATTTACTCAATGCAAATGTGGTATTGTCAATAGGAATAATGAAACCGCTCATCGAAATTCGCTTGGACGCTTTTTGTTTCAATAAAGGACTCACTTGAGGATACATGATTTCTCCGTATTCCTTATCTGCTTTTTTGATGAATTTAATCATTCCGAGAAGCTTCCAATTTAAAGAATCTATAGGCGAAGCGATAAAATAGGATGCAGTTGATTCTACATTTGACATTTTTTTAAAATGAGTCTCTTTGGCAGAAGCCAAAAAAGTACACAATAAAAGAGCGGATATAAAAATTGATTTATGCATTTGCTAACGTTTTTGAAATATTAAGTCGATATGCTTTTACGGCTGGAATCACTGCCGCAATCAAACCGACAAAAATAGTGGTTAAAAATAAAATTCCTTCTTCTTTTCCGGCAAATTCAAATGGATTGAATGCCATTTTATAATTTTCTTCTGTGGAAGTGGAAATAAGATACAGTCCGAGACGACCAACAATTGTGCCTAAAATAAATCCGATGACACAAAGTAAAATACTTTCAAACAAAACTAAAATTAGTAATTGTGAACGACTTGCTCCAGAAACCCGCATTAATGCAAATTCGTATTTCCGTTCTTTCAAGGTATTGTACAATGCGATAAAAATACTAATTCCAGAAATGAGCATGATTCCATACGCTAAATATTGGAGTGCTTCCAATCCAATTCCGAACAGCGAAAACAATCGATTGATCTCAATAGCAGGCGAAGCAGCTTGCATTTTGGTATTCTGAGCAATCAATCTCGGCCACAATATGAAACCCATTTTATTTTTTAATTTGACCAACACTGCGGTAATCTCATGGTCACTTTCATGATCGTGTGCTTCTTCATGATTGTGATCGTCGCCTTCTTCATGCTGGTGTTCTGCTGCAGCGGTCGCGTCTTCTTCATGATGGTGCATGGCCCAAACGCTTTCAATGTTTGACAAAATCAAGTTGTCAATCACTTTTCCAGTTGGTGACGCAATTCCTTTAACGATGTAAGCATATTCGTCATGAACTTCTCCTTCTTCTGCATCTCCGTGTGACCCAAAAAATTTGTCCCCAACTTTAAAGTTCATTTTTCGCGCTACTTCGCTTCCCAATACTACTTCAAAGTTTTTAGTAAACATTGTACCCGAAACTAGGTTGGCTTCATATTTTTTTAAGTACTCCTCGGTAGTTCCCACGATTCTAAAACCGCGGTAATTATCACCAAAAGCCAATGGAATTGCTGTTTTTACAAACGGATGCTTCATCCAGACTTGTGCTTCTTTGTAATTGATATTTCCCGTTGGCGCGTCCATTTGATAAACAGAAGAAAGAATCAGTTGCATCGGACTACCTTTGGCTCCAATAACCAAATCCACACCGTCAATGTTACTCGAAAATTGTTTTTCAAATTGTTTCTGTAACAAAATCAAGAGGGAAATAATCGCCACACTTGCTGTCAAAAGTATGATGCTCAAAACGGTGTTGAGTGGCTTAAACCAACTGTTTTTCCAGGCAATTTTAGCTATCATAATTCAATAGTAGTTTTAAAACGTTCTTTTAATCGTTGATCGTGCGTCACTATAATTAAAGCCGCATTGTATTTCTGTGATAAAGTAGCCAACAATTCTGCTACAATTTTTGCGTTTTCATCGTCTAAGCTGGAAGTAGGTTCGTCTGCTAAAAGGAGTTTGGGTTGGTTAATCAAAGCTCTCGCTATGGAAACGCGTTGTTGTTGCCCCACACTCAATTGACTCGGTAATTTGGATGCCGATTGCTCCAAACCCAAAAGCGACAATAATTCGATTGCTTTTTCTCTCTTTTTGGTATTATCGGTTAACCAAGAAGCTAGCTCAATATTTTCCAAAACAGTTAACGAAGCTATGAAATATGCTTTTTGCAAAATCAAACCAATATTTTGACCTCTAAAATGATCCAATTTCTTGGCGGAAAGTGTGCAAATATTGACATCATTTATAAAAATAGCACCGGATGTTGGTTTTAAAAGACCACCAAGCAAATGCAGTAATGTCGTTTTTCCGGTTCCCGAAGCGCCCGTGATCAATGTGGCTTCTCCTGCTTTGCATTGCAAATCGGAAAACTGAAACTGTGTTTCGGAATTGTACTGAAATAAAAGTTGTTGCGTACGAATCATCGGCAGAAAACGTTAAATTTTACAATTGGGAAAGATAGGCATCTAGAAAATTTTCGGCAACAATTTAACGTAAGTTTTATACTTATAAAATTCCGTCATCGGCAAAACTTAAATATCCATTTTGAGTTACAATTAAATGATCGATTACGTTTACATCGAGCATTTTTCCAGCTTCTTTTAGCTTTCTTGTAATTTGTTTGTCGGCCTCACTTGCCTGCAAAATCCCTGAAGGATGGTTGTGACAGAGAATTAAATTCACTGCATTTTGTTCAAATGCCATTTTAAAAACAAGGCGAATATCGACCACAGTTCCCGTAATTCCGCCTTTACTCAATTGTGATTTGTAGATGACTTTATTGGAATTATTGAGGTATAGAATCCAAAATTCTTCATGAGGCAATTCGCCAATAAATGGGTAGATGATGTCAAATGCTGCCTTGCTGGACGTTATCTTTTTGAGTTCGACTTCCTCTTCAGAACCACGGCGGCGTCCAAGCTCCATCGCTGCCATAATTGTAATGGCTTTTGCTTCGCCAATTCCTTTGAATTTAGTGAGTTGCTGCAGTGTCATTTTTCCCAATGCTTTTAAATTACTGGCTTCGCCCAAAATGCGTTTACTTAAATCAACAGCACTTTCGTCGCGACTTCCTGAGCCAATTAAAATAGCAATGAGTTCTGCATCGCTCAAAACTTGTTTGCCTTTGAGCATTAATTTTTCACGCGGTTTATCGTCTTCGGCCCATTGTTTAATTGAAAATGAAGTCTGTTCCATGGCTTTTAATTTATCTGAATAATACTAAAACTACTTTTCAAACGTTTGAACATCTGAAAATCAAGTACTAAATTAATGAAATTACTCTATACTCTAGGATTATTTTTGATGATTTCTTTTCCAAATCAAGAAATAACTTTTGACCGGAAATTATCCAATGCCGCAATTACTTTAACTAAAGATAACGTTACTTATGATGGTGCATACGTTTCCATTAAATACCCAAACGGTGATGTTCCTTCAAACAAAGGCGTTTGTACAGATGTAATTATTCGAGCGTACCGAAAGCTGGGTATTGATTTACAAAAAGAAGTGCACGAAGATATGAAAGCCAATTTCTCAAAATATCCCAAAACCTGGGGTTTGCGAAAAACCGATACGAATATTGACCATCGACGGGTACCAAATTTAGAAACATTTTTTAGTAGAAAGGGACAAAAATTAGCAGTCACTAACAATCCATCTGATTACAAAACAGGAGAAATGGTGACTTGGATGATTGGTGGTAAAATGCCTCACATTGGGATTGTTACACATTTAAAATCGCGTGATGGGAAACGTTTTTTAATTGTGCATAATCTAGGCGGTGGCCAAGTTTTAGAGGATTGTTTATTTAGTTATGAGATTGTGGGCCACTTTAAGTTTAAAAAGTAAAAACCAACTAACTTAAAGTTAATTGGTTTTTAATTATTACAAAAAGAATTTTTCTATGAAAGCATTCCTTTCACCTCATCAAAGTTCAAACCACCATAATTTCCAGAACTCATTAGTAACAATGCACTTTCTTTTAAATCATGGGCACGCAAAAAATCTTGAAATTCTTGTGGGTTGGTGTAAATAATCAAGTCATTTCTTTTGAAAGCTGCTGAAATTTGTTCGTAAGTTACTTCTTCCAGTTGTTTGATTTTTACTGCGTCAGGCGAATAGAAAACTACGGCAACATCTGCAGCATCAAGTGCTCCTTCATATTCTTTTAGAAACTCGGCGTTCAAACTACTGTAGGTATGCAATTCTAAACAAGCTACTAATTTCCGATTGGGATATTGTGCTTTTACGGCTTGTGTAGTCGCTTTTACTTTACTTGGGGAATGTGCGAAATCTTTATAAGCAACAGCCGTTTTCGTTTCGGCTATTTTTTCTAAACGTTTCGAAGCACCTTTAAAAGTAGCAATCGCTTCATAGAAATCGGCTTCATCCACTCCCATGTTTTGGCAAATCCATTTGGCTCCAGCCAAATTATTTAAATTGTGTGCGCCAAAAACCTCTATTGGCATTGGTCCTTCTGGCGTTGACAATAGAGTGGTTCCATCTTCAACGGTATATTCTGGTGTTTTGTAAGCGATTTTACGAATTGGATTTGTCGCATCTTCAGCCACTCTTTTCACCTCGGCATCGTCTTCGTTATACACTAAAATCCCACCATTTTTTATTTTTTGAATAAAAGTTTCAAATTGCTCCACATAAAAGTCATAAGTGGGAAACACATTAATGTGATCCCAAGCAATTCCTGAAATCAATGCAATATTGGGTTGGTACAAATGAAATTTCGGACGCAAATCAATGGGAGACGACAAATATTCATCGCCTTCTAAAACGATAAAATCATTTTCTTTGGTCAAATGCACCATCGTATCAAAACCTTCCAATTGAGCGCCAACCATATAATCAACTTCGATATTGTGGTAATGCATCACGTGCAAAATCATCGACGTTATCGTAGTTTTTCCATGTGAACCGCCGATTACAACCCGCGTTTTATTTTTGGATTGTTCAAATAAAAACTCCGGATACGAATAGATTTTCAAACCCAATTCTTGTGCTTTTAGCAATTCTGGATTGTCTGCCTTGGCGTGCATTCCTAGAATTACTGCGTCAATTTCTGTAGTAATTTTTTCTGGAAACCAACCCATTTCCATAGGTAACAATCCTTTTTTATCCAGACGTGTTTTTGACGGTTCAAAAATTGCGTCATCGCTACCGGTTACTTGATCTCCTTTTTGGTGTAAAGCCAAAGCTAAATTGTGCATGGCACTGCCGCCAATTGCTATAAAATGAGTCCGCATTATTTATTTTTTTTAGTGTCAAAAGCAATTTTCAACGCTTCTGCTTTCTTAGATTGATTTAATTTATTTTTATACAAATTGTATAATTTTTCAAAAGTAGTTTTGGATTGACCCATTTCAAATGCCTTCTTAAATTCGGGTTCGGCTTTTAAGTAACGGCTAAAATATTCCTGAATATGTCCTCGCGATAAATAACCATCCACAGGTGAAATTACTAAAAGTTCATCGGCGTATTTCTGTGCTTTTTTCTCACTTCCGCCTAAAATTCCAGGCACTTGCAAGTAAAATTCAATTAATGCCCAACGTGCATCAATGTGTTTTGGATCTAATTGAATGGCGGTTAAAAATGATTTTTCAACATCGCCAAGCATTCCTAAAGCGGCAAATTTATTTCCCTCTTTTGCTTTCATACCCAAAACGCCTCCGTATTTATAGTGGTAATTGGCATTTTGTGGATTAGCAATTTTTAATTTCTGGTAGTATTTCAATGCCAGATTCCAGTCTTTAAAATGTCCAGCAATATCGCCTAGATATTCTATCGCCTTATAATTACTAGGTTCTGACCGTACAATATTTTCAAAAATAGGTTGTGCCAAGGTGTATTTCTCCTGTTGAAAAAGAAACTCAGCCTTTTTAAAATCAGATGCATCCATAGTTACAGTGAATAAAAGTAGAAAAACAATCAAAGTCCGCATGAAACAATATTTGATTTCAAAAATACGCATTTGAGTTGAATATCATTTGGTTTTTTAAAATGTTTAGTAGTTTTCGTTGTCGCAAATGTTGTAAATTGGCTTAGCAGAAAATGTTGTGCTGTGATTTCAACCTTCTGCCCTTTTTTGTACTCTATATCATTATACACCGGACTTATGAAAAAACTTCTACTCTTCATTTTATTCTTTACATTATCATTTGGGTTTGCACAAGATTTTCAACAAGAATGGCGCGAAGTAATCCAGTTTGAATTGGACGGAAAAGTTAAATCTGCCAGTTCATTAGTGGATGAAATTTACATAAAAGCCAAACGAAAAAATCTAGAAGATCAGATTATAAAGTGTTTTTTCTACCAATCCAAATTTCTGCAAATTCAAGACGAAAATGCGCAAACGTTGATCGTAAAAAACATTAGAGCTGAAATTGCCAATTCCAAATTTAGTAAAAAAGCGCTTCTAAGTTTTATTTATGCTACGCTTCTCGAAAGTCACTACCAGCGAAATCAGTATGTAATAAATGCACGAACTGATTTGGAACACAACAGCTCGCTTGATTTTAATACTTGGACTCGAAAAGATTTTGAAACTGAAATAGCCAAAATCTATACAACTTTACTAAAAGACGACAAGCAATTGCATGAAACACCGATTTTAAAATTCGGTTCTATTTTTGAAATTTCACCGTATACGGATGCTAAAAAATGGTCGGTTTATGATTTTCTTCAGGATAAATCATTGAAGTATTATTTTACAAATTTCAACGCTTTGGCAGAAAAAAAAGCGGCGAAAATCATTCCTTTGTTGCTTGCTGATGCGTCTGAATTTATAAAAATAAATGCCGACACCATTTCGAACGAGCAATTAAAAAGCATTGTAACCATTTTTCAAAATAATGAACGCTATGCTTTACAAAACAGTTTAAAAGAAATTGATGCTTTGCGCTACGAGCGGATGCATCGATTTTCAACATTTATAAGTGACCAAAAATTGTACTTTTCCCAGCTCGAAATTTTGCGAGAAAATACAAGCGATTCCTATTTACTTCAAGATTTGAAAGTTGATTTTGCCACTTTTTACAATTCGATAACGACGAAGGAAAGCATACAAAATTATCACCCTGAAGTTTTAGCTCTCATTGACGAGGTTTTAGATCAGAAAGAAAACCCCAACGCAAAAGCAACTGCCGAACGGTTAAAAGAATCCCTACTTAAAAAGAGTTTGAGCATTAATCTAGCGGGTGCTTTTTATCCGTTTCAAAACTACCGCGCTTTTGTAAGTTATAAAAATGTGGATACGTTGAAAGTCAGCTATTATAAAATTCCTGTATCCGTTTTCAAGAATTTGGAGGTCACAAATGATTACAACAGACGTGTAAGAAATGACATTTTCGATCGAGACGCTTTAGTTTCGGCTTATATTAAACAGCATCAGCCACAGAAAACTGTTGTAAAAACGCTTCCGTCCAAGAACAATCATTTTGAATATACGACTGAAATTTTAATGGATCCTATGGATGTAGGTCAGTATTTAATTTACTTTGAAACCAAAAATCCGTATCACAAATCCAAATCCGATTTTGCGTATAAAGTGATTCAAGTTTCTACTATTAATTTTGTGCAGCAGAAAAATAATGATTTTGATGCGTTTAATTTATTAGATCGAAAAACGGGAAAGCCTATTGAAAATGCAGTGGTCATTAATGAGAAAACTACGGTTAAATCGGACAAAACAGGAAAAGCGCGTTTTATTTTGGATTCCAAAGGATCAACTTCTACTACTGATTTGCTTTTGATCAAAGAAAAAGATACACTTTACACTTCTTATAGTAAAAGTAAAAAATACAACACAGACGACGGCGAAAAATTGGATTCAAAAGCAATGGTTTTTTTCGACAGAGCCATTTATCGCCCAGGGCAAAAGGTATTTTTTAAAGGCTATATGTTTCAAAATAAAAACTATTTCAAAAGTGTGGTTCCGAACCTGACTGTTCATGTCATTATTGAAGATGCAAATGGAGACGAGGTTAAAACCTTTGACATTCAAACGAATGAATTTGGCAGCTTTACGGGTGAGTATGTTATTCCGAAAAATGTGCTAACAGGCGAATTCAGCATTACGATTGAAGAGCCCGATAATTACGAGGCTGATTCAAACTATTATAACAAAAAAGAAGACGAACATTCATTTTGGGACAATGCCAACTATTCCAACTACCAAGGCTTTAAGTTTCAAGTGGAAGAATATAAACGACCGACTTTTGAAATCACTTTTGACAAAATTACAGCGAATTATACCATTGGCGATACTGTAATTATAAAAGGCAACGCCAAATCTTTGGCAGGAAGTAATTTGACAAATGTAAAAGTGGCTTACACGCTCTCAAAAAATATAGAGATGCAAGATGTTTTCAATCCTAATGAATATAAAATCGTTGAAAATGAAACGAAAACAGACGAAAAAGGTGATTTTGAAATCAAATTTGTTGCGGAATTAGAAATTGGCACAAATGCGACCGTAAACGTTATTAATTATAATTTAAATGTTTCCATCACTGATTTAAATGGCGAAACAAGAACGGCAACTTCCCGAATCGCTGTGGGACAAGAAATGCTTAAACTCAACTGTGTCATTGAACCTGTACTTGTGCAAGAAGATCAAAATTCGATGGAAATAGTAGCTACCACTTTAAACGACTTTCCTATAAACGCCAAGGGAAGTATTACGTTTATTGAACAAAATGCGTCCGATTTTCTAATTCAAAGAGAGCGGTTTCCCGAATTGCAAAGCATCGAAAAGAAAGAATTCGAACGCTTATTTCCTTATGAAGCTTACGATAAAAAAGATATTGAAATAACTGAAAAAGAAGTTATGACTATCAATTTTGACACTGAAAAATCTAAAGTTGTTGACTTGTCTTTTTTGAAAAAATTTAGAACTGCTAATTATAAAATTATCCTTAAAGCGAACGATCAAAACGGAAATGAAATTGTTAGTGATCGCACCTTTGAACTCATTTCAAAAATAAAAATAGCCGATAAAAAAGAACTTTTCACTTATTCTCAAATTGAGTCAGATGCGTCACATTTTGTTTTTGAATTAAAATCGGTTATACCTGATTTGTACATTACAACAAGAATGTATAATGATAATAAGCAAGAATCAGAACTAGTAACTCAATTAAAAAACGGCTACGGCGTGGTGAAAATTTCGCGTAAAGCAAAATACAGGAACGATGTTCATTTTCACTTTTCAACGTTATGGGAAAACACGTATGTAGAAGATCAGTTTTCAATTTTAAAAGACGACATCACAAATAACCTCGAATTTGAAATTGTGAGTATGCGAAATAAAGTGGAACCCGGAAGTCTCGAAAATTGGTCTTTTGTACTTAAAAATTCAAAATTGCAATCGGAAGTTTTGGCCAGCATGTATGATTCTTCTTTAGATCAGTTTACAACTAGCGATTGGAAAGTACAGGAATTTTACAAGAATAGAAATTTACCCGAAGTTATTTACCAAACTGAATATTGGTATAATAACACGATACAGTTTAGAAATTTAAGTTTTACATCCAGTCATTTTAAACCGTATAATCCCGATCCTGAACTCAATTGGTTTGGTTTTAATTTTACAGATCGAAGTAAATATGTCAACAAGAGTTATTTAGAAAAAGTACAAAGCATCGCTTCCATTCCGGCAAATGCTACAATGGTTTCGGGAAGTATTTTTGAAAAAGAACTTCCATTACCCGGAGCTGTTGTGATGATTCAAGGAACAACTCGTGGCGCTCAAACTGATTTTGACGGACGCTTTACCATTGCCGTTGCAAAAGGCGAAGTATTGGTCTTTAGCTATTTGGGATTCCAAAATGAAACAGCTGTTTATAACGGTCAGAAAAATTTTAAAATTATCTTACAAGAAGATGAAAATAAACTAGAAGAAGTTGTTGTGCAAGGTTATGATGTTGTTAAAACAAAAAGAAGTTTAAGCCTTTCATCGGTAACAATTACATCGCGTCCCAATGCATCATTATTACAAACACTTCAAGGTCAAGTTGCCGGTTTAAACATTGTAAGTAGTAGCGGCCAACCGGGAGGTAGTTCAATGATAATGATTAGAGGCGTAAGTTCTGTAAATAATGATCCATCTGAACCGTTATATGTAGTTGATGGTGAAATTGTAACTTCAGAACAATTTAAAAATCTAAATCCTGATGATTTACAAACAGCAAGCATTTTGAAAGATGCTTCTGCAACTGCAATTTATGGAAATCGCGGAGCAAATGGCGTTTTAATTATCACCACTAAAACTGGGATGAAAGATTTGGTACAAGTTAAAACGAGAACCAACTTTAATGAAACCGCCTTCTTCTATCCAAACTTAACTACCGATTCAAAAGGAAACCTTAATTTCAGTTTTACCACTCCCGAATCTTTAACCAAGTGGCGCTTGCGGTTATTCGGTCATAATAAAAAAGCAGAAACAGGCTATTTTCAAACGGATATTATTTCGCAGAAAGACATTATGGTCATGCCAAATATGCCGCGATTTGTACGAGAAAAAGACGAGATTCAATTTGCAACGAAAGTTGTGAACATGACCAACGAAACGAAATCTGGAAACGCTATTTTATTGCTTTTTGATGCGGCAACCAATACCGCGATTGATTCCATTACAATGAATTCTGACAATATGAAAGTCTTTAATTGCAAAGCCAAAGAAAGTGTGGTAGTAAAATGGAACGTTAGCATTCCAGAGGGCGTTCAAGGTTTACGTTATAAAGTCATTGCAAAATCAGGAACAGTGAGCGACGGTGAAGAAAACATTTTGCCTGTTTTAACCGATAAAATTCTTATTACGGAAAGTATTCCAATTTGGGTCAAAGGAAATACGAAACGAGAATTCACAATTGAAAATCTAAAGAATAATACGTCAACGACTTTGCAAAATCATGCGTTGACTTTTGAATATACGTCCAATCCGGTGTGGATTGCCTTACAATCGCTACCGTATTTGATGACGTATGAACACGAATGTTCCGAACAAGTTTTTGCAAAATATTACGCCAATTGTATTGCAGAAAAAATCATTTCAAGCCATCCGCAAATTGAGCATTTATTCAAAAAATGGCATGACGACAAATCTGTTGTTTCGAAATTAGAGATGAATGAAGAATTGAAGTCAATTGTACTCGCAGAAACACCTTGGTTATTAGACACCGAATCAGATGCGGAGAAGAATAAGCGATTGGCAGTTTTGATGGATTTGAATACATTAAAGCAGAACAATACTGATACGTTTAAAAAACTAGAAGATAAAATGTTAGCGAGTGGCGGTTTTCCTTGGTTTAGCGGTGGAACGGAAGACCGATTTATTTCGCAACACATTTTGGCTGGAATTGGGCATTTGAATCAACTATTTCCTACAGACAGTTTGAAATATAAAACAATTGTTTCGAAAGGAATTCCGAATTTAGACCATAAGTTTGTTGCAAATAATTCTAAAAAAGAAAAAATAGATCGTCCGTCTACTTTAGATCTAAATTACTTATATACACGAAGTTTTTATTTGAAAAATTATCCTTTTGAGACCAAAACAGATTCACTAATTCAGTTGCAATTGAAACAATGCAAAACAGATTGGCTTTCTTATTCATTGTACGAAAAAGGTTTGTTAGCCTTAATTATGAATCGTTTTAATGAAAAGGATTTTGCCCAAAAAGTAATTACAAGTCTAAAAGAAACGGTTTCAAATAATGATGAGATTGGCATGTATTGGATTGAAAATAATTCGGGTTACGGTTGGTATCAGTCTAGTATTGCAACACAAGCTTTATTGATTGAGGCTTTCGCCGAAATTGATAAAGACAAGGAAACAATTGACGCAATGAAAGTTTGGCTGATTAAAAACAAGCAAACCAATCGTTGGTCTTCTACAAAATCCACCACTGAAGCCGTTTTTGCATTAATGAATCAAGGAAGTGATTGGACTTCGCTGAAAGAAAATACTAAAATTGAAATTGGAGACGAGAAACTATTTACACAAAAAACTTCGAATAAAGAGGACGAACAAAATGCAGGTTATTTAAAAATCCACTATAAATCAGAAGAAATAACTCCAGAAATGGGCAGTATTTCTATAGAAAACAAATCAGATGTTCCGGGTTTTGGTGGTTTGTATTGGCAGTATTTTGAGTCTTTAGCAATCATCAAGAAAGATTCGACTCAAACCATTTCCATTGATAAAAAGTTGTTCAAAAAAGTCACCACCTCAAAAGGAGAAGAATTGATTGCGATTACAAATGAAACCTTGAAAGTGGGCGATCTATTGACGGTTCGCTTGATAATTAAAACGGAAAATGATTTGGAATTCGTTCATTTAAAAGACTTACGAGCTTCGTGTTTAGAACCTGTTGATGTGATTTCAAAACATGAATGGAAAGGAAATTTCAGTTACTACAAAAGCACAAAAGACGTTTCCACGAACTTCTTTTTCGACCGATTGCAAAAAGGAACTTACGTTTTAGAATACGATTTAAGAGTGACCAATCAAGGAAATTTCAATAATGGAATTTCGACTTTGCAAAGTATGTATGCTCCGGAATTTTCGGCACATTCTGAAAATAGTAAAGTGATAGTAAAAGAGTAACAAAAAACCCGAAAGCACAAACTTTCGGGTTTCTTAATTTATAATTCTAAAGTAAATTACTTCACAATAGTCATCTCATCAATGATGTGTTTTGCACCAGCATATTTGTCGATAATCCAAAGTACGTAACGAATATCTACGTTAATTGTTCTTTGTAATTTCGGGTCAAAAATAACGTCACCTGCCATAGCTTCAATATTTCCGTCAAAGGCAAGACCGATTAATTCTCCTTTTCCATTCAATACCGGAGAACTTGAATTTCCACCTGTAATGTCATTATCTGTTAAGAAATTGATTGATTAAATAATACAGCATTTTGCTATTCTAAATAATATTTCATAAATTTCAGCTAAATAACTTAAAACCATATATCATGAAAGAAAGAAAGAAAGAAAGAAAGAAAGAATAAGTCATATTGTACTTTTTCTATCATTAATTGGATTGCTGTTTATGAATTGCGACACTAAAGACGACACATTTGAAGAGGAAAGCAGACTGAAAAGTCCAATAGAATACGTTACACTTTCGGATTTTAGCTCCAACATAACTACTAGTGATATTTCAGAAAAGTTAAAACTTAATTTTGACATCAACAAAAACAATAATCAGTTGGCACAAAGTAAAGGTGTTACTAATGATGATTTAACTATAATTACCGATGAAATTATAAAAATCACAAAGAACGACACTATTTATTATACTTTTAAAACATTTACCCCACTTGCAAAAAACAATGAATTTTATAACTTAATTGTTTATGTAAATCGCCAACACGAAATTTTTAATCTCGAATTATTGAGATATACCCCAGAAATTGATTGGCTTTCCGATATTAAAAAGCCATACAGGGGCACGGTAGCAAAGATAGAACATGAAATTTCAATGAGCACTTTAATTGCAAACCGCTCTTTTAATGGTTTAGGAAATTGCCTTCAAAGCGTTTCTACGAAGTGGAACTGTGAACAAGATAATGAACATTCTGGTCCAGGAAAAGGTAGAACTTGTACGTATTGGGATTTAATTGTTACGCTAAATTATGGCCCTTGCCCTGATGAGAATGAGGAAGAAGTTGAAGTAATTGTAGATGTACCTTCACCAGGTGGCGGAGGTGGTGCAACTCCTGACGGAACACCTACTGTACCAACACCTCCTTGTCAAGAAGTTGTTGGAGGTCAAACTATTGGGATTACTGACGGAAGTGGGGGGTGTTTGGATGCACAGTTGTCTTTAACTGCAATTCAATTGAAAAATGCTTTAGAGACAAACCCGTATTTACTTTTAGACATTCCTTGCGACCAAATACCAAAATGGCAAGAAATAGCACAATATGAAGTTCCGCAGGTAGTAAAAGACAAAATTAATACTATTGATTCTCAAACTGGTTGGTTTTCATCAGCTGCAATTCAAACTTTAAATGATTCAAACAATGGCGCTGCTGTAAATATGGATTTTTTTCCGGTTACAATTTCCCAAATGCCAAAAAAACCTAATGGACAAGTTTTTACTCAAAAAGAATTATTTGAATATATAAGAACTAATATCAATGATTTTTTTGACGATTTAACATTTACTCCAATTGTTGATTCAAATTATAATATAGATGACACAGCATTGTGGCAGTCGAATAATCCACTAAAAGCTATTCTTCAAATAAACATCTTTCCAAATATGGGAAGCGTTGTCTGCAGTAATTTCAACTCAAATACAGGAGAATGGTACTTTTCAACCATAACTGATCCTTGGTCTTATAGTCATCCTGTAAGCGGAAATAGATCATTTGGCTATTTTACCGATAATTTAGGCCGTATGGTAATTTATACACGTGGAGTTGATAGGATCACTCATGGAAGCTCCATGCTAAGTTTACCAGGTGTTATTGCTGAGGCTATTCAGCAAGAAATTGCTTTTAACAGTGCTGATAATAAGTGGATAAATTTTCAAAATAAGATTAAAGATTTCGTTAATAGTGGACAAGCTGCATCTAATAATGGTCAAGCTGTTGCTAATATTCCCAAGAAATTTAGGCCGAATTGGGATAAAGTGAAAAATGTACTAAATGGTAGTCAGCCTATTTCTAGTCTAGGATGTAATTAAAATAGAAAACAAGATATGAAAGTAATAATTGCTCTATTGGAATCTTTTTTAGGCATATTACTATATGCTATTGTGAACTCACTATGTCATTATTTAAAGTTAGATTTTTTTTCATTGGAAATGAATCTTAATCAATTTACTTTTTATAATATTTTTTCATCAATATTTTTAACACTGTTCTACATTTTATTTAATTTTAAACTTCTACTACTATTTTTATTATTTTATGTTTTACAAAATATTGTTTTACAAAACAGAGCATATAAGCTACAAATTAAAATTGTGCTTTTTTTGCTTGTATTTATTATTTTGACACTTATTTTTGACAGCAATTTCAGTTCTAATAATCAAACAATAAATCGGTTTCTGCAGTCCTGTATTTCGATTTTTATAACCTTAATTCTTGTCTCTAAAATTTCAGCATACGTACAATTGAAATATAGAGATTGGAGTTTATGAATGATAACTGTATTTTGTCAACAAAAAACCCGAAAGCACAAACTTTCGGGTTTTCTATATAATAATAAAATTGAATTACTTCACAATCGTCATTTCATCAATAATGTGTTTTGCACCAGCATATTTGTCGATAATCCAAAGTACGTAACGAATATCTACGTTAATTGTTCTTTGTAATTTCGGGTCAAAAATAACGTCACCTGCCATAGCTTCGATGTTTCCGTCAAAGGCAAGACCGATTAATTCTCCTTTTCCGTTCAATACGGGCGAACCTGAATTTCCACCTGTAATGTCGTTATCCGTTAAGAAATTTACCGGCATGAAACCTGCTTTATCAGCATATTGACCGTAGTCTTTTGCTTTGTTCATTTCGATGATTTTGGTTGGCATATCAAATTCGGCATCGCCTTTTTTGTATTTCTTTACCATTCCGTCCATCGTGGTGTAATTGTTGATTTTTGCATCGTTACGTTTGTCCGCTGGCAAAGCTCTTACTTTACCGTAAGTCAACCGCAAAGTTGAATTGGCATCTGGATACTGAATTGCATTCAATTTAGACTCTCTCAAACCTTCCACTAATAATCTAAATGACTTTTGAAAATCATTTTCCATAGCTCCCAATTCTGGCGATTTTGCACGGTATTGGTTCAATAAATCCGTTGAAATTTGATACAATGGATCATTTTTAACCACTTCTGCATCTGGATTCTTCATAAACTCCTCCACTGCTTCTCTACTTGAAAAAATACTTTTCTCCGTAGCGTTATTTACAAATTGCGTAAAATCACCACCGTTTTCAGCACTTAATTTAGCAACCATTGAAGGCAAACCATAAGCAGCTCCTTTTTTTGCATACAAATTCATTTGAGCAGCAAAAACATCTCTTTCTAATGGAGCATAAAACTCACCGTAATAATTTTCCAAAGCCCCTTGAAGTCTTGGCAACATTTCTGCTCTTTTTGCTTCATTTTCGCCAGCATAAGCAATCAAACCATTTCCTAAGTTAGCTGGTAAAACACTATAAGTAGCCGTTCTCAACGCTTGCATCAAATAACTATCGTGACCTGACTTTAAATCTGTAGCTGCGTAATATTTATTGATTGTAGAAAGTACGTTTCCGTATTTTTCTTTATTTGCTGATTTGTTTGCCCATTTGTCAAATTTAACTTCCTGACCTGCTTTGGTTTTTGCTGTTCCAAATTTAGTCAAAGCATCAATCATTCCTTGACGGTTTTTCCAGTAGTTTGCAGTAGATGCAAATTTAGAAGCATACATTAAGTTTACTTTTTCGTCTACTTTCATGTATTTCTTCATGTTGTCCATACCCGTTTTAGCACCTTCAACCCAAGCAGGGTAAGCATACTTTACGTTCTGGTCAATTCCACCCGCCGGCATCCAACGGTTTGTTCTTCCTGGATAACCTAAAATCATAGCAAAATCATTTTCTTGAACACCTTTCAAACTTACAGGCAAATGGTGTTTTGGTTCCAAAGGCACGTTATCCGCAGCGTATTCTGCAGGATTTCCGTCTTTATCCGCATATACTCTAAACAGAGAGAAGTCGCCTGTGTGACGCGGCCATTCCCAGTTGTCTGTGTCGCCACCAAATTTTCCAACACTCTCTGGAGGCGTACCTACTAAACGAACGTCTGTGTAATCTTGATATACAAAATAGTAGTACTCATTTCCTTGAAAAAACGGACGAACAGAAACGGTATATTTTCCACCGCCGTCATTTTCTTTCTGGATTTTTGCCATTTCTTGATTTAAAGCTTTTTCACGCTCTAATTCAGTCATTTTGTCGTTTACAACGGCTAACATTCTTTTAGAAACATCGTCCATACGTACAAAAAATCGAACGTATAGTGACTTTGGTTTCATCTCGTCTTTTTTGGTAGCTGCCCAAAAACCATTTTTCAAGTAGTTTTGTTCTTCGCTTGAAAGTTCTGCGATCGCATCGTATCCACAGTGGTGGTTTGTTAAAACCAACCCTTGGCTTGAAACCATTTCAGCAGTACAACCGCCGTTAAATTGAACGATTGCGTCTTTCAAACTTGAATTGTTAACGCTATAAATTTCCTCTGCAGTCAATTGAAGACCCATTTTCTGCATATCTCTGTGATTCAAACGTTCGATGAACATTAAAAACCACATTCCTTCATCGGCCTTAACCGTTGCCGGCATTACCATTATCGAAAGGGTAACGAATAAAATAATTTTTTTAAACATGTGTATGTTAATTAAATAGTTAGTGTTTTGCAAGTACAAGATAACTTGTTTTTTGCGGTGCTAATATATGACATCTAAATAAGTTGAAATACTTTATCGATTGCAAACTAACTCGTTTGCGTAGTTTTTAACTTTTCTTTTAGAAATTTTTGCCGATAGGGAATATGCATCGGTGTTCAAATGTAATTTCGCTTAAGAATTTTTCTGGTTCTGGTTTAAAAAATTGGCTCGCAAAGTCGCAAAGAAAAGCAGCTCGAACTTCACGTCCTTGCGGGATAAAAAAATTTAATGTTAAAATAGAAATCATGAAGTATTATATCACACTCAAGCCACAAATGATAACATTTCAAACTCTGCATATTTGCGAGCTAGAAAATTAACGGTTAAAAATGAAATTTGGCACATTTATCGCCCATTTTAAGTGAGAATTGTACCACAATTGTCCTTCTTTTACTTCCAAAGGCGAATCAAAATTATTAGTATACAAACCGCCCGTTCCCAAACCTTGCGGCAAAGCTGATTGAAGTGTAAAGGTAAATTGCGCAATCGCATTTAAACCGATGTTACTTTCTAAAGCAGAAGTAATCCACCAACCGATATTGTATTTCTCAGCAACTGCAATCCATTCTTGAGTACCTTGAAATCCACCCACCAAACTTGGCTTTAATATGATGTATTGCGGTTTTATTTCTTGTAAAAGTCGTTCTTTATCGTCAAGCGAAAAAACACCAATGAGTTCTTCGTCCAATGCAATTGGAAATGGTGTTTGTTGACACAACTTTTTCATCTCAGCAATCTGATGTTGCTTAATTGGTTGTTCGATGCTGTGTAAATCAAATTGATGCAATTCTGTTAACTTCGAAAGTGCTTCTTCTTGCGAAAATCCACCGTTGGCATCCACCCGAATTTCCATGGTATTTGAATCAAAATTGGTTCGGATGAACTGCAATAATTCGAGTTCTTTACTAAAATCAATTGCTCCAATTTTAAGTTTGATGCAGTTGAAACCTTCCGCGATTTTCTGTTCAATTTGTTCCTTCATGTAAGCAGGTTCGCCCATCCAAACCAAACCGTTTATAGGAATGCTTTCGCTACTTTGTGTAAATTTTGAAGGGAATAATTCTAATGGATGATCACTTTCTACTGATAAAAATGCCATTTCAACGCCAAATTGAATGGATGGAAATTCAGTCAAGGCATCATAAAGTTTTTGTTTTCCTAAAGCAATGTTTTGACAAACCCATTGCAATTTCTCTTCGTAATCCGGTCGGTCGTCAATACTCAATCCGCGAAGAATTGCGCATTCGCCAATACCTTTTTTACCACCGTTTTCAAGAATTAAAAACCAGGTTTCTTTCTGTGTCAAAACACCTCGTGAAGTTCCCGAAGCGCGTTTAAAATCCAGCACATATTTTTGGTAAGTAGCTTGCAACATGATTTATTCCTGAATTAATTTCAAAATACGCTCAAAATTATCCGACTGAATTCCTGCTTTTTTCATTTCCTCAAAATCGGCTTTGGTACGGTTGATCCAACTTTCTGTAGCCGAAACATTTTGGTTTTTGTACTTTTTATGCACCGTTTTTGCATCATTGTATTGGTCGTTAAGAAGATAAACGTGTGCCAAATTCAATTGAATCAACAATTCGCTTTCGTCCATTTTTTCGGCTTCTTGCAAGGCTTGTGTTGCCTTTTCGTACTGCTTGGAATAAAGGTAATAGGTTCCCAAAGCGTTGTAATCCATCACTTTTCCATTGCCGTTGTCAATAAGTCCGACTTTTAACAATCGAATAGCACGGTCGTACTTTTTGCTATTGAAATATTGAAAGGAGCTGATGCGAACCGTATTCAAGATGGCTTGATTTTCTGGTTTATTGGTAAGACATTTTGCCCCAAAATCTTTATACGCTTTTGATTTTTCAGCCGCTAAGAGTTTTTGATACTCAGGAAATGTATATTTCTGCATGAACTGTTCTAAAATGCAAACGCAAAAATCATTAGAATTCCCCATTAATTCTGCTAAGTCGGAGGTCTTGCACAAATCAATAATTGATTTTTTATTGTCTTGACTCCAACCTCTACTTAGTTTAGTATCTACCCAAGGCACGATTTCTAAAACAATTTTTTGTTTCATAATCCAATTCTGACTTTCAAAAGCAAACCAAATATTTTGAGAATTTGCTTTTAAACATTTTGAATTTTCCAAAGAAAATAATTTTGCTTCCTTGCTCAAAGGTGTGTTTTGAACAAAGCAAGCAACGTCTGATTGCCCAGATTCTTTGTAATTGGTTGCCTTTTCTTCTGATGAAAATAAGGCATACGTACATTTATCATCGCCAGAAATCTTGGACATTAAGAAAACGGCACCTGCAGAACCTTGACTGATTCCTGAAGGATCTGGAACTGATTTTAGCAATGATACTAAGCTGGTTGCTAATTGTTGGTTGTCATCAAGAAGCGTAATTCGGTAAATGATTTCGGTCGTTCCTTTGGGAAAATCTTCGGACTTCACCGATATTCTGTTTCCGGCTCCTAGTGTAATTTCTTTGCTAGTGACGCGGGTTTTGTCCCAATATCCGGTTTGTTGGGCGGAAAGGGAAATGGTAAAAAAAAGTGCGATGAAATAAATAAACTGTGTTTTCATAGTAGCGAAAAGTTTGCTGCATAGCTCCGATTGAAGTCCTGATAGTTATCGGGATCCCGACTTTTTATCGGGAGATTTGGAAGGAAAGCGGAAAAATGGAAGAGATTGCTTCTAAACTCGCAATGACGAGCCCAAGCCATCCGCTTCAATAAAATTTTACAATTCAATTGATGCACCAATTTCGAGCAACATCAAATCTTTTCCGGCATCAAAAAATTTCTTTACAGCCTCTTTGTGGTCAATTTCTATATAGCCAAAAGTGTCAAAGTGGTAGCCCAAAATCGTATCGCATTCCACAAAATCTGAGGCAATGATTGCGTCTTCTACATCCATTGTAAAGTTATTTCCGATAGGCAAAATGGCTAGATCTAACGAAGTGCGAAGCGGAATGAGTTGCATGTCAAACGTTAGCGCGGTATCTCCAGCGATGTAAATATTTTTATGTTCGCCTTCAATTACAAAACCGCCTGGATTTCCACCATAACTTCCGTCCGGGAAGCTGCTGGAGTGAATGGCCTGAACAAATTTTACTTTTCCAAAATCGAAGGTCCAACTTCCACCGTGATTCATCGGATGTGTTTCAAAACCTTTATTGGCATAATATCCTGCAATTTCTGCATTGGAAACGATGGTTGCCTTTGTGTTATTGGCAATTGTTTCCACATCAGCAATATGATCTCCGTGAGCATGAGTCAGTAATATATAATCTGCTTTCAATGCATTGACATCAATGTGTGCAGCTTTTGGATTGGGCGAAATATAGGGATCTACAATAATGTTTAATCCACCAATTTCTATTCCTAACGAGGCGTGTCCGTAAAAAGTAATTTTCATAGTATTTGATTTGAAAGTGTAGACTATTAGCTGTTAACAATTAAATCGGAGAGAAAAGAAATTAAACTGAGCGACAGTAGAACGGATAACAGAAAAGTACTAATGGCTAATTTTTTTAATTCTGGATCTAATAATTTTGAATTTTTATTTCTGTAAACCGTCATTAAGTGACTCATTAAAGGAAAATAAGCTACGACAAAGAAGTAATTATCAAAATTAAATTTATCGGATTGCCAATCTTTATTGAAATCAATGTAAACAGCAAAAATAAGCACTAAAACCATTGCCGAAATGACTAAAAAATAGTGGTATTTCTTAGCTGCTTCAAGTCCGATTTTTACTACAACTGTGTTTTTATTAGACTTTTTGTCGGATTCTGCATCACGCATATTATTGAGATTCAAAACTCCAACGCTCAAAAAGCCAATTGCTACAGCGGGTAACACCAAAATCCAGTCCAGTTGTTTGGAATATAAAAAATTGACACCCAATGTACTTACCAAGCCAAAGAATACAAAAACAAATAGATCTCCATAACCTGAATATCCATAAGCTGTATTTCCAACGGTGTATCGAATGGCAGAAATAATGGCCAGAATCCCGAGAACCAAGAAGATGAGTGAATACCAAATATAATCTACTCCAAAGGCAAAATAAATCAACAATACCGCCGAAATGAACGTTAATATTGACGTGATGATAATGGCTCTTTTCATTGCTGGAGCAGAAATTACACCGCTTTGAATGGCGCGTTTCGGCCCTACACGATGCTCGTTGTCCGTTCCTTTTATGCCGTCACCATAGTCATTGGCAAAATTGGACAAGATTTGCAATCCCAAAGTTGTTAACATCGCGAACCCAAAAAGTTGCCAATTAAAAACCTCTGTGGGTGTAAAAACCGTATCTGTAGGATACGCCAAAGCATACATACTTCCTACAATTATTCCAGAAACCGAAAGTGGTAGGGTTCTTACTCGTGCTGCTTCAATCCAATGTCTCATAATACTTGTTTCGTTTTTTAATTATATGCTTTCATCTGTTGCTAAGAATAGTTTTTGATAAAAATCCCTTTTAGATGAACGCTATTTCTTCGTTTTTAAATTTAAAATTAGCTTTTGTCAACTTACATCCAATTTACATTATTGGCCTCAACATTGTAAAGCCATAAATTAACGTAGTTTTTTACAGTTGTAAAATTCCCCAATTGAAACTGAATGTCGCCACCTGCTGTATGAATCGTAAGCGAACCAATGTCGGGCGATTTATGCCAAAACAATTGCGACGTTGTCAATGCTTGAATTTTTTCAATTTCAATGATTCGATTGTCCACGTCCCAAGCGCCAGTTTGCAAAATGATGAACTCTTGATTGACAAAAAGTCGGCTGTTTCGGTATCCAAAGTACACCAATACGGCAACAAAGATAGTATATCCGACGGCCAAAAACGCATAATCAAATGCTAAAGGTTCAACGTAGAATCCAAATCCAAAATAGATGGAAAGCGGTACAACTATACCTGTAAATAAACCAAAAACCAATTTTCTCCAATTGGGTTTTAGCAGCACTCCTTTTTCAGGGATTGTGCTGAAAATTAATTTCAAAATTTCATTTTTCTCTAATTCATTGCAACCCGGAATTTCAATACTATCTTTTCCCGATTGCGCATCGCCACTTTTAGCTTGCTGGATTTTAATTTCTAAAATATCCATTTTTCGTTGAAAAAAATTTCTTGTAATGGTGGTAATTTGCACTTTTTCGGGTTTGATGATTGTACTTTTTGTGTTGAACAAACCGAAACTCAACAGTAGAGAACCCTTTTGTTTTGAAATCGTAAATCCGAAAAATTTGACAACCGTACGAACGATATTGACTAATAAAACGATGATTATTAGAATTACTCCTGCAGTTAAAACACCTTGCAAAATGCTTTGTTTAGAAAAATAAGTATCAATTTGGCTCCCATTTAAAAAATCTTTTTCTGAGAAATTACGCAGATTTTCGCGTACATAGCTGTAAAAAAGAAAAAGCAAACCAATACTTCTGAGGTAATTTGATGTAATTCCAATCTTGAGCAAAGTAGCAAATCCGATCTTAATAAACGGCTTTGGATCTTCAAGAATCTTTGGCATTTCCTCAGAATCTATCGCGACTTCTTGAACTATTTTTGCTTCATTTTCAAGCAATCGGGATTTTAGTGCCAAAGCCAATTGATGCGAGATCGCTTTAATTGCTCCTTCTTTCTTCGCACTTCCGGCAGTATCTACTTCTAAAGCATACACACCAATTATTTTTTGAATCAGCGTCTGATTGATATTAACTTGTTGAATTTTACTCAACTGTATCGCCGTTTTTGTCTTGTTAAAGATGCCTTCATTGATCACGAATTCCTCGTTTTCCTCATCAATATAAAATGTAAAATTTAAGAAACTGAGATATGCGTAAAGTCCTAAAAGTGCCAATAGTGCGATGACACCCGGAACAACAAGAAGCATGTTTAAATTTTCGCTTTTGAAGAAATAAATTAAGATTATTGGAAATAAAGCGCGCCCAAATTGCTGCAATGTATAAACAAACATTACAATAATTCCGACTTTGGACTGTCTTTGCGGCTGATTAAAGGTTGCTTTCATTAAAGTTTCTGCTGGATTTTGCCCATCACTAATTGTTTGATTTTTTCGGCTTGTTCTTTTTCAATTCCAGGTATTTCAATATCACTTGAACTACCGCCTGCCGTGAATATTTCGACTTTAGCTAAGCCAAAATAACGCGAAAGCCACCCTTCATGCAATGCCACATGCTGCACTCTATTATAAGGAATAATGATGGTATTGGTAGCAATAATTCCGCTTCTAAACAGTACATCGTGTTCCCTGAAAGCAAAACCTTTTTTAAGAAAAGATAGTCTAGAAAAAAATAAAACAAGGCCAAACAAAACCGCTAGCGCTATCCAGATGTACAGCATTTCGTTACTGATTTTTTCCACTACAAAATGCAAAACTGTTGCTCCACCAGCCAATATAGTAAAGACAATGATCAAATTAATAAAGATCACCTTCCCATAATTGGGTTGCAATTTTTGAAATTCTACTTCTTCAAAACGCGGTAATTGATTGATATCAATAGTACTATTGGTAAAATTTTCCATAGAAAAGATAAAGGTATTTTTGAAGGTGCAATGCGTGTTTTAAAAACAGAACGACACAATTTGATTTGTAAAAATACAAAAAATATCGCACCTTAAAAATTAGAATTCAACGATATTTTGGTCATCGAAAAAACAGATGTAATTCCGTTTTTTAGGTGTATTAGTAAATCGATTAACTCCTATTTTGATGTTATTTTAAGTTTTCAGAGACCCGAGATCACATAACATATTGTAAAAAATCGATAATAGAAACACATTTAAATACGCGATCTTTGCCGTAACTTTATAAAATCCTAAATTGACTTTTTCAATATACGTTTAGGTTTAAAAAGTATTTTTACTTCATATCACAACGTTTTCTCAATTTCACGAATACAAAACACATCATGCAAAAAGGTTTACTTTTAAAAAATCCTTTCTTTTACGCGGTTCTATCGCTAGTAATTTTAGCTTCTTACCAAGGTTTTGGTCAGCAAAAAAAGCCTAAAGTAGCTCTAGTTTTAAGTGGTGGTGGCGCAAAAGGAATTGCACATATTCCGCTTTTACAGACGTTGGATTCTTTAGGGATTGTTCCCGACTTAATTGTTGGAAACAGCATGGGAAGTGTTGTCGGTGGATTGTATGCTATGGGATATTCGGGCGATAGTATTGCCAATATTGTAAAGCAAGCCAATTGGGAACAATTGATTGGCGGACGTGTTTCTCTAAAAAATGTGAGTGTCGAGGAAAAGACTGAATTCGGTAGATATCTGGTGGAATTGGATTACGAGAAGGGAAAAGTTAAAATTGGTAAGTTTCTTTTGAACGATCAAAATTTGCGTCAGTTTATGACAAACCTTACTTTTCCGAGTTATAAAATTAATGATTTTGACAAACTTCCAATTCCGTTTCGTGCTGTGGCAACTGACATTGTCAAAGGTAAAGAAGTAGTATTAAAAGACGGTTCTTTGGCATTAGCCATGAGAGCCAGCATGTCACTTCCAGGCGTTTTTTCTCCCGTTCCTTACAAAGATGGTTTACTAATTGATGGAGCAATTTTGAATAATTTCCCTGTCGATGTTGCAAAAAACTTAGGAGCCGACTTCATCATTGGAAGTGATGTAGGTGACGGAATGATGAAGAAAGAAGAATTGGAAAGCATCACTGCCCTGCTCTTTCAAGCTGGAATGTTGAGCAGTCATTTAAAAAATCCTAAGAACAGAGCGCTTTGCGACATCCTTATCAATCATACTGAATACTTGACGTATGGAACTACTGATTTTCAAGAGAACCAACAAATTGCTGCACAAGGCAAACGCGCTGTTAAAGACAAGCTGGTCGAATTAACGGCACTTTCAAATCGATTGAAACCCTATTATCAAAAAGTTGCTAAAGTGCCATTTGTTGAAGAACAAATTCAATTGGACACCATTATTTACAACAAAATTGACAAGACCAATTTACCTTTAGTAAAGGCAAGAACCAACATTCAACCGGGTAAAATTTACAGCAGGCTAGAACTTATAGAAGGAATTAACCGAGCCATGGGAACCACCATTTTTAGTCAAATTACTTTTGAGCCTTTTTCTGACAAAGGAGGCTTGGGATTGCAATTAAATGGTTTTGAGCGCTCAAAACACCAGGTAAAAGGTTCTATACATTACGATGATTTTCACGGCGTAGGAATTCTCTTTAATTATACTGGTAGAAATATTTTAGGTGCCGCATCACGATCGCTAGTTACGCTTGATTTGGCCGAACAGCCTCGATTTAGAGTGCAGCATCAGAAAAATTTTGGTTCGGATAGAAATTGGTGGTGGCGGACTGAGGCCTTGGGACAAAGAACTACGCAAGAAGTGCTTTTAAATAACCGAACTGAGGAAGAAATACGGTATCGTTATTTTGAATTTGAAAACCAAGTCAATAGAAATATTACATCGATGGCCAGCTATATCGGGCTAAACGTAAATTATCAAAACACACATTTAACTCCAAAAATTCGTCCAGAAGCTGGAGGAAGCGAATTTAAATTGAGTGAATATTCTTTCAACACGATCTTAGTTGGAGCGCATTATGAGTACAATACCATGAGTACAACTTCATTTGCAGTAGAAGGGTCCGCTGTTAAAGCAAGCATCGGAAGGTCAATAAATAATTCAATTGATGTCGCATTTTCGGGAGTTGACACACCAAACGAAAAAGGTTCTATAAGCAATTACACCAAATTTGGATTTGATTTTGAGAAGAGAATTCCGATAAGTGCAAAATTTACGGGTATCCTGGGTGCTTCGGGAAATTATCTTGTGATTGATTCAGAAGAGACGGATGACATTTCTTTTGAAAATTTTGGATTTGCAGCCAAATATTCTTTAGGTGGAAGTCAGTACAATCCACGAAGAGACAGTTTTCTTTTCAACGGACTCGATGAAGGTGAGCTTTCAGTGAGTCAATACACCAAAATTAATTTGGGTTTGCAATACAATTTTAAATCAAAATTATATGCAATTCCGCATGTAGATTTGGCTGTTATTGGTAGTGGAAAATTTGATAATTATGCAAATAACGTATTCAAACCAAAAGGCCAATGGCAAGATTTCAGAAATACGGGATTGCTAATTTCCTCTGGTATCACACTGGGTTACGATTCGATCTTAGGACCGGTGACTTTTGATGTATCATGGGTGAATGATGTGGACAAGGTGCGCTTTTTCTTTGGAGTAGGATTTCCTTTGAATCGCTCGAATTAAAAGAAGACGAACTGAATTTCAATACTTAGGAAACTAAAATAAATCAGCGTGAGTACCCGTGTCCATAAGTAACAAGATAACTTCATCGTCATTTTGTTGCCAAATTAGAAGCCAGTCAGGTTTAATGTGACATTCCCAACAACCTTTATAATTTCCAACCAACTTGTGTGCTTTGTACTTTACAGGAAGTGTTCCGCTAGATGCCAATAAATCGATAACGTCCTTTAATAAAGTCAAGTCGTAATTCCTTTTTTTACAAAGTTTCAAACTTTTATCAAACCTATTAGTGGTACGGATTTTATACATTTAAAACTTTTTTGAATAAGTCATCACTGTCTTTATAGACGTTTATTCTATTGTTTTTTATGTCATCAAGCGCTTCCTCTAAGCCTGATTTAGTTGTTGTTTGAACTATTTCAACACCTTTACTATCTTTAGATAATAATTCAATCATTGAGGAAAGCAACTTTCCTGCTTTGGTTTTTTTATCAATTTTTAAGGTTATCGTTGTCATAGGTTTTAATTTTAATCAAAGTTACACAATTTCCAAATTGAAAACATTTTAATTTAGAACTGGATATTAAAAAATGAAAAGCATTCTGAAAAAATGTATTAGAATGCTTTTATTGTTCTTATATTTAAGGCAAATATTTCTTTTCAAAATTCGGTTTTCTTTTCTCTAAGAATGCATTTCTACCTTCTTTAGCTTCCTCAGTCATGTAAGCCAAACGAGTAGCTTCACCAGCGAAAACTTGTTGACCTACCATTCCGTCATCGGTTAAGTTCATCGCGAATTTTAGCATCTTAATAGACGTTGGTGATTTCTCTAAAATTTCCTGAGCCCATTCAAAAGCAGTGTCTTCTAATTCATCATGAGGAATCACGGCATTTACCATTCCCATTTCAAAAGCTTCTTGAGCCGAATAATTTCTTCCTAAAAAGAAAATCTCACGGGCTCTTTTTTGTCCCACCATTTTAGCCAAATAAGCTGAACCGTAACCTCCGTCAAAACTAGTAACATCGGCATCTGTTTGTTTGAAAATAGCGTGTTCTTTACTCGCTAAAGTTAAATCGCAAACGACATGCAAACTGTGTCCTCCACCAACAGCCCAACCGGGAACAACACAAATCACGGCCTTTGGCATGAATCGAATCATTCGTTGAACGTCTAAAATATTTAGTCTGTGGTAACCGTCTTCACCAACGTAACCTTGAGCACCTCTTGCTTTTTGGTCACCACCACTGCAAAACGAATATATTCCATCTTTAGAACTTGGACCTTCAGCCGAAAGTAAAACTACTCCAATTGACGTGTCTTCTTGAGCATCATGAAATGCTTGAATCAATTCAGCCGTCGTTTTTGGTCGGAATGCATTTCTCACATCCGGGCGATTGAACGCGATTCGAGCTACACCGTCGCACTTTTTATAGGTTATGTCTTCGAAATCTTTAACAGTTTTCCAATTTATAGTTGCCATATTTATCTTATTTTAGCGTAAAAATAATACATTTACTTCTTACTAAAAATTAAAAACCGTATGAAAACCAATTTCATTACTATAGCTTTACTCTCTTTTGCCTTCTCTGTTTCTGCACAAAAATATGAATTCCAAACCGTTAAAGACATCGATGCGGAACCTGTAATTTCGCAAGGAAGCACTGGAACGTGTTGGAGTTTTTCTTCTACTTCTTTCTTAGAAGCGGAGATTATTCGTATAACAGGAAAGAAAATTGACTTGTCAGAGATGTATAATGTGCGTCATACGTATCCTAAGAAAGCGTGGAATTACGTGATGCGACAAGGAAAAGCACAGTTTGGCGAAGGCGGACTGAATCACGATGTAATTAATAGTGCAAGAGTTGCAGGAATTGTCCCGCAGGAGGTTTATTCTGGATTAGTGGGGGCTACTACGAAATACGATCATTCTAAAATGGTTTCAGAATTGGAAGTTTTACTAAAAAAATATGCAAACCCTGAAGTTAAATTAGACCCGAAATGGAAAACTGAAGTAAATGCTATTTTAGATTCCTACATGGGAAAAGAAGTAGCTGAATTTACATTTGAAGGTAAAAAATATACCCCAAAAAGTTTCTTGGAGATGACGAAACTGAAGTTGGATGATTATGTTACCATCACTTCTTTTACAAACGAACCTTTCTACAAAACCTTTATCCTAGACATTCCAGATAACTTTTCTAATGGTTCTTTTTACAACTTGCCCTTGGATGAATTTGTACATAATATCGATAATGCTTTAGAAAAAGGCTATACTTTGGCTTTAGATGCTGATGTTAGTGAAAAAACATTTTCGAGCAAATACGGAATTGCAGTCGTTCCTCAAAATGAGAGTGACGAGAAAACTATTTTGACAGAAATTAAAAACGAAAAGAAAATCACTCCTGAATTTCGTCAGCAAGAGTTTGAAAACTTCAATACGACAGACGACCATTTGATGCATATTGTAGGTAAAGTAAAAGACCAAAAAGGAACGACCTATTATAAGGTAAAAAATTCTTGGGGAAATGACCAAAAGTATATTGGCCACGAGGGTTACATTTACATGAGTGTTCCTTATTTAAAGTTGAAAGCAATTTCGGTTTTGGTTCATAAAGACGCTTTACTGAAAAACACTAAGAAGGAATTGAGCTTGTAATGACGGTTTTCAAATCATCAAAAAACTATATAATGATAAGTCTTTTGTGGCTTATCATTATTTTTTTATTTGTAATACCTTTTATACCTGAAAACTCAGAAAGTTCAGAAATAATGCCATTTATAGGTGTCGCAATTCTTTATTTGGTTACAGGAATATTGATCTGGATGCTACTCGATACAAATTATAAAATTGATAATATTCACAATATAGAACGTTGGAACAAATGGTATGTATCGAGTTTTCTCAAACCGGCTTTGGACAATGACGGACTCGTTATTTACTACGAAAAGTTTGATGATATTTATATTTCTCCCAAAAACAAAGGAGTTTTTATTGCCGCTTTACGCGAAATTAATCCGGAGATAAAAATAGTGTAAAGATTTACTTTGCGGAATTACAGTCATAGAAAAAGCCGTTTTTATCACTAAAAACGGCTTTCTTATTTTCTATATTGAACAGTTACTCTTTCACTAAGTAAATTCCATCGTCTTTAATTTCAATGAGTTTGTCTCTATACAAAGCACCAATCGCTTTTTTGAAGGTTTTTTTACTCATTTGCAACACCGTTTTGATGTCTTCTGGATGGCTGTTGTCGTTCAAGCGTAAAAAACCACGACTAGCACGAAGTTCATCCATGATTCTTTCTGAATTTGGCTCAATACGTTCGTAACCTATTTTCTCCAGCGAAACATCAATCTTATTATCAGGTCGAACGAGTTTAATATAACCTCTCAAACGGTCTCCGGTTCGAATGGAATCATCAAAAACCTCGTCTTTATAAAGCAAACCTTTGTGCTGTTCGTTTATAATTACATTGATTCCAAGTTCGGTAATGTGCGAAACAATTAATTCTACTTCTTCGCCTCTTTCGAGGGTTACATTATCATTATTTAAGAATTGGTTGGTTTTACTGGAAGCTACCAAACGATTCGTTTTTTCGTCCATGTACAAATACACTAGGTATCGTTTTCCTTTTTCCATCGGACGCGCTTGCTCTTTAAAAGGAACAAGAATGTCTTTTTCCATTCCCCAATCCATAAAAGCACCTACTTGATTGGTATAATTTACACGCAAAAGTGCAAATTCATTTAGCAAAATATACGGCTCTAAAAGTGTTGCAACCGGACGTTCTTCATGGTCAAGGTAAATGAAAACGGTCAGGTCTTGACCAAATTCAAATTCATGCGGTACATATTTATTGGGCAACAAAATATCGTGAATTCCATCTGGGTCTTCTTCTGGATTTCCTAAAAAGAGTCCCACTTTCGTATCCCGTAATATTTGTAGCGTATTGTATTTTCCTATCTCAATCATAAACTTATTTTCTAAAGTGCAAAGGTACAAACTTTATTCGCTTTTGGGTTCAATCAATTTTCATTAAAATGAGTGAACGACTTTTACACAGATTGCACGAATTTTCACAGATTTCCCCTTTAAAATTTGCGGAAATTTGTGCAATTTGCGGTAAAAAATTTATGTGAGTTCCTTAAAAAACTGAAGCAAAATTCCATCATTCAATAAAGTTGGCGTAAAAACTTCCAAAATAGCAGGTTTGTCATTTGCTGAAAAGAATATATCTAAATTCTCCAACAAATTCGTTTCGTTTGAAGCTGTGTAATAATCAAATTGAAACATTTTAGCTAAATGTTCAGCTGTGAAACAATGTGACGTTTCAAAATAACGGTTAAAAACAGGTGTTTCTTCATGTCCTGGCAAAATCCTAAAGATGCCTCCTCCTCCATTATTGACAAGGATAATTTTGAAGTTTTTAGGAATATATTGATTCCACAAAGCATTACTGTCGTACAGGAAACTGATGTCGCCGGTAATTAAAACCGTTTGTTGACTTGTTGCAAATGCAGCTCCAATTGCCGTGGAACTCGAGCCGTCAATTCCGCTGGTTCCTCGGTTACAGAAAACACTAATACTTGGATGAATATCAATTAATTGAGCATATCGAATGGGTGAACTGTTACTGATTTGCAGCATCGAATTTTGCGGTAAATGCGGCATAATCAACTCAAAAGCTTTAAAATCCGAGAATGGAATTTTTGATAAATAAATATCTTGCTTCATCTGACGCAATTTCTTCACTGCATCTATTTCTGATTTATAATTGCTTTCTACATTTTGCGAAAGCGGAATAAATTCCTCAAAAAATAAATTAGGTTCTGTTTTAAAATGCTTAGTCAAAGCGCCAAAAGTATCATAAGCTCGAAACGGGTCAATGTGCCAATGTTCATTTGGTTTGTACTTTCGTAAAAATGCTTTAATCCGTTTTGAAACCACCATACCTCCGAAAGTGAGTAGAATTTCAGGTTTAAAATGCTCGAAATCTTCAACGGTGAATGGTGTAATTATCGTATCGATATTGTTGATAAATGTTGCATCGTGTAAATTCGAAGTAGTTTCTGTCAAAACAACAATTGAAGGATCATTTGCCATCCAATCAATTATATTTTGCTGGATTGCGTTTGGAAAAATCACACCCACTAAAACTAATTTTTTAGTGGAAGCGTTCCATTTTTTTCCAAATTCAGTCAAATTTTCTGACTCTAAAACGGTTTGCATTTCAGGAATGATTTCACTTTTTACCACTAATTCTTCCGTAGTTTCATATAAAGGCTCTTCAAAAGGTACGTTGATATGAACTGGTCCTTTTTCTAAAATGGCTTTTGAAATCGCTTCGTTGATGAGTTGGTCATTTTCAGTAGAAACATTTTCCTGCAAATTTGCATTGAACAAACTATGATTGGCAAAAACATTTTCTTGACGAATGGTTTGGCCGTCGCCAATATCAATTTTATCATGAGGACGGTCTGCAGAAACAACAATTAATGGAATTTGACTGTAAAAAGCTTCGGCGAAAGCGGGATAATAATTCAACAATGCCGAACCAGAAGTACACAAAAGAACGACTGGTTTTTGAGTTTGTTGCGCAATTCCCAAAGCGAAAAATGCAGCCGAACGTTCATCAGCAATACTGAAACATTCGAAGGTATTGTTACTTGCAAAACCAATAGTTAAAGGTGCGTTTCGAGAACCGGGTGAAATGACAATTTGATGGATTCCTCGAGCAGTAAAAATTTCGATTATACTTTGTGCCAAAGGAATTTTCGGGTAAATCATAGAACTGAATTTGAAACACAAATTTACTAAATATACCTTTGACGACCTATATGGTTTAGGATTAAATTTAACAGTGTTGAACGATGGATTTGATCTGCTAAATAGTAATTTTGACATTATTGAATTATTTTCTAAAATTAAAACGGACGGAAATGATTTAACACAAAAATCAAAACTTTTTCATGGATTACATCATTCGAACAGCAACCTCATCCGACTTAACTTCAATTTTAGAAATTGTAAATCATGCCATTGCAAATACCACTGCGATTTATGATTATGACCCTAGAACTCTCGAACAGCAAGCGTTGATTTTTGAAACAAAAAGAGCAAATGGCTTTCCTACATTTGTCGTTGAATCAAATAATGAAATTCTAGGATTTGGCACTTATGATACGTTCCGAACCAAAATTGGCTATCGATTTACCGTAGAACATTCCGTATATGTGAAGGAAGGTTTTGCTGGAAAAGGAATTGGAGCGCTTTTATTGCAACAATTAATTGATACCGCAAAAGCAGAAAATTACCACGTTATGATTGGCGTGATTGATGCTTCAAACGAAAACAGTATTCGATTTCACGAGCGTTTTGGATTTCAATCCATGGGAATTCTGAAGGAAGTTGGTTTTAAGTTTGACCGTTGGTTGGATGCAAATTTAATGACACTTAAGCTTTAATAATAGGTTGTTGGTTGTATGTTCTACGTTGTAAGTTTGAGCAATATTTGGTGCATAAAAAAACAGAAAACGTCGATTTACCATCTCCATTTTCTGTTTTATTCTGTCTTAGTACTTACTACTAAAATCTTAATACTTTTTAAGCTTTAATCCACTCTACAATTTCAGGATCCGTTGGCAATGTTTGTGGTTTAACCACTTTTGCTAAATGACCGTTTTCGTCAATTAAATATTTCTGGAAATTCCACTGTACTTCTGAATCTTCTAAACCGTTTTTACTTTTCTCGGTTAAAAACTGGTAAATTGGCGCCATGTCACTTCCTTTTACAGAAATTTTATCCATCATTGGGAACGTTACTCCGTAATTCTGTTTGCAAAATTCTGCAATTTCCCCACTTGTACCTGGTTCTTGTGAAGCGAAATTGTTGGCTGGAAATCCGACAATTACTAAATTTTTATCTTTGTATTGGTCGTAAATGGTTTGTAAATTTTCATATTGAGGCGTTAAACCACATTTTGAAGCGGTATTGACAATCAAAATTTTCTTGCCTTTCAAGGTTGCAAAATCAAATTCTTTACCCGACAAATCGGTTACTTTGAATTGGTAAATGTCTTGTTTTTCCATTGTTTTTTCAGTTTTAATTGCCGTTTGTTTCTTGTTTTGAGCATTGTTTTCCATACAACTAACTAATGAAAGTGCGGTAAATGCAAGAAGAAATACATTTTTCATTGAATTTTATTTTTGATAAAAGTAAACAAACTAAACACTGTTTTTGTGAAATAAACCTTAAATTTCATCTTCCTCAATAGTTAAAGCACTATGACTAAGTTATAAATTATGAGTTCAATTCATTTTTTTTTGTTGTATTTCTCTAACTTTAAATTATCTTTAAAAAAAGTTTTATGAAACAAACAAACTCAAAATCATGACACAAGAAGAACTCTTGCCTCTCATCTTAAAAAAAGACGACAAGGCTTTCACTCTAATGTATGATATGTATTCTAAAAATCTTTACGGCGTGATTTATAATTTGATCAATGATCGTGAAGAAGCAGAAGATGTATTGCAAGAAGTATTTGTGAAAATCTGGAAAAACATTGAATCCTATAACGAAAGTAAAGGACGTTTTTTTACATGGATTATCAATATTGCTCGTAATACTACCATTGACAAATTACGTTCTAAAGGATTTAACAACAGCAGAAAAAACTTATCTTCCGATAATTTCGTACATCTACTTGATGACAGTAACAAATTGTCTCACATGATTGACAGCATTGGAATTCAAGAATTTGTAAAGAAGTTAAAGCCAAAGTGCATCCAAATTATTAACCTATTATTTTTTAAAGGTTATACCCAACAGGAGGCTTCGGACGAACTTGAAATTCCTTTGGGAACGGTCAAAACGCAAAATAGAAATTGCATTAATGATTTAAGAAACTTTTTACAAGTATGATGGAAGCAAGAGCATATATCGAATCGGGTATTTTAGAACTTTATGTTTTCGGGACGCTAAGCGAATCCGAGACACAAGAAGTGGCCCAAATGGCAGAAAAATATCCTGAAATTCAGGACGAAATTATTTCAATTGAGAAGGCAGTGATTAGTCTTTCTTACAGTATGGCTCCGTATCTTTCGGCAGCTAATTATGATCGTATCAAAGAACAATTGATTGAAAAACATACCACAAAAGTGGTAGCGATGCAACCTAAAAGTAATGCATTCTCCTACATTGGTTGGGCAGCTGCGGTACTTTTAATGGCAGGAATTGGTTGGCAATATACGCAACTCGATGCTGCTCAAAACCAAGTAGCGTTTGTTCGTACTGAAAATGACACGTTGAACAAGGAATTGAATGCGGTGAAACTGACGGAGACGCAAACCAAAAGTTTATTGGCGGTAGTGAGAGATCAGGACAATACGGTAGTAGCACTTGGAGGACAGGCAGTTTCGCCAGAATCTGCTGCAAAAGTATATTGGAATCAAAATACACAGACCGTTTATGTAGACGCTGCTGGATTACCAGAACCGCCGGAAGGATTTGTATACCAAGTGTGGTCGTTAAAACTAGATCCATTGACGCCAACAAGTATTGGATTATTGGATGACTTTAAAGGAAATGATTCACGCCTATTTGCCGTTAGCAATACTTCAGGAGCAGAAGCTTTTGGAATTACGCTGGAACCTGCTGGAGGAAGTGTTTCGCCTAACTTGGAACAACTTTATACTTTAGGTAAAGTTTAGATTTAAAAGCAAGACGTTTTAAAAATAGCGATTAAAACCATTAAGATCTTAAGTAAATTAAGTCTTAATGGTTTTTTTTATGTCATTAATCTTTGTGCGTAAGCTGCTTTTTTTTTGCGTGAGGGGTTGAAGAGGAGCTCTTTATTGCTTTGCAGAAAGTAATCTCTTTTTCTGAGATTGCTTTCTGCAAAGCAATAAAAGCGGGAACGGAAGACCCGACCCTTTTGGGGCACGCCCAAAGTATCCTACTAAAAATAGTTTTAAAATTTGAACATAAAAAAAGGGACTCACTTTAAATGAATCCCTTTAATCTGTATAGTAGCACCTTATTTTTTCATGTAATGTTTTTTGTACTTTGGATAACTTATTGCTCCTAAAAAAGCAATAGCCAAAATAGTTTGCCAAATCCAACTCAACGACTTGGCTTCTCCCGTAGCATACGAGTGCAAACCTACCAAGTGGAAATTTACACCATAATAAGTAAATAAGATGGACACAAATGCCAACATACTCATTACACTAAACACCCATTTTCCTCGTAAACCTGGAACGTATCGCATGTGAATTACAAAAGCATAAACCATGATACTAATTAAAGCCCACGTTTCTTTTGGATCCCATCCCCAGTATCTTCCCCAACTTTCGTTGGCCCATTGTCCACCCAAGAAGTTTCCGATGGTTAGTAAAATCAGACCAATGGTTAATGCCATTTCATTAATGTAGGTGATTTCGCGGATGTTCAATTCCATTCTTTCTTTGTTTTTTTCTGTGGTAAACAAAATCAAAATCAATGAAACGGTTCCTAAAATCATACCTAAAGCAAATGGTCCGTAACTCGCTACAATTACCGCTACGTGAATCATCAACCAGTAGGAATCCAAAACAGGCTGTAACGTTGCGATTTCTGGATCCACCCAATTGGCATAAGCTGCCATTAAAATCATGGAGGTCACAAAAGCGGATGACGCTACAGTTAATTTAGATTTCATGTCAAAAGCTAATCCAAAAAACATGGTTGCCCAAGCTACATAAATAATAGATTCGTAAGCATTACTCCACGGTGCATGTCCAGAAATAAACCATCTTAGAATCAATCCAGCGGTATGTGCCAAGAATAATAAACCGATAAAAATATGCATTCCGTTTACTAAGAACGTGAGCGCTTTATTTTTTTCATTGAAAATCTTCGCGATTACCAATAAAATCATCAAGATGCCGCCAAACATGTAGAGGTAAAATAAGTTCTTAAAAATATTTACTTTATTGTAAAAAATTTCTGAATTGATTTTATCTTCACTTGGAATGACTTTTTCACCGTAACGGCGTTGGTACTTTTGAATACCATCTAGATAAAAATTTGCTTCTTTATAGTCCCCTGTTTCCGTACCATTTGCCAATGATGCCAAATAGATTGGAATAATTTGTTTGGTAAACGTAGAATCCATTCCCTTGATGTTCGATTCGCTTAATTCCGGAAAGGAAACCCACTTATTATTTGCATCTCCTGGGATTGGAAAAATCTTTAAGATACTTCCAAATAAGGCCGAACTTAATAAATTGACTTTTTTGTCGGTTTCTACAAAGTCCTTTTCAAACTTGTTGGGATTGGCTGTTTTATAAGCCGCGTCCAGATATTTAGACAACTTGTAGTTTCCCTTATCATCAAAGAAATTAATAAAAGCCGCCAATTCTTGATCAGCAGGAATACCAATGATCTTCCGAATACTGTCATTTCCTTTGCTCATGTAAATCATCTGTACTTGATACCAAGCACTTGGCAATTGGGTCATGGATAGAAAAACTTGATCAGCATTTAATCCTTTGTACTCATCTTCATGACTTACTTTTCGCAACAATTCAGACGAAAAAGTATTTACCGGTTTCATCCTTCCACCGATATCTTGGATTACTAATTTTCCAAAACGCTCGGCATGTTCATCCGAAACCTTGTATTTTTGAATCAACGAATCAATTACTTTTAAACCGGCAGGTTCTTGCGAATGATTTTGCGCAAAGCCACTCAAACTTAAAAATAAGGCGATAACTGTCAGTTTTGCTTTTTTCATTTTCACTTTTTCTAACTTTCTTTTGATGTCTGCAAATCGAGAATATTTAGTAAACATGATCGCCATCATAGCAAAATAAAGCAATGAATACCCAATATACGTGATCCAAGTTCCCCAGAAATCGTGACTTACAGAAAGAATGGTTCCTTTTTCGTCTTCGTCAAACTGCGCTTGAAAAAAACGATAACCGCGGTAATCCAGTACATGATTCATGTAAATATGATAATCAAACTTTTCCGAGCCATCAATTACTTCCACTTTACTTTCAAAAGAAGAATAACTTTTCTCCGTTCCTGGATATTTTTTTGCAATAAAATCATTCAGTTTCACATCAAATGGCGTGTTGTAAATTTTACTTCCAAAGAATAAAGTAAATTCCAGTTCGCCTACTTTTACAACTTGCGGCACACCCATTTTTCCTTTAGAACCTAAAAGTGTCACCGATTTTTCTTCATTACCTGATTTTACTTTTAGGACCAATGCATCATCGGTACCTATATCTTTATAATCGTTATTGGAAACATATTCTACCTTACCATTCATTGGCATATCTGGAAAAACAAATTGTGCTCCACCAAGGTTATACAGCGATCGCATCATTAGCGGCTGCACTTTATTCATTTCCACTTTACCTTTAAGTTGATCGGCCATTCGCATAAAATCACCTTCAAAAGGGGCTTGAATGGTATGCACTTCACCTTCCGTATTGATATTAATGGCGCCTTGCGTAAATTTATTGAAAGCAAATAATACATTGTGGTAACTCACTACTTCGCCCGATTTCAAGAAATGATCGTGTCGTTCTCCTCCACCCGATTCCACCATTTTTAAATACTGAATACCGTTTTTATCGGCTACAATTTTCTCGGTAGCACCCATAACAAAGTCTTGGTACTCTATTTCGTAATCAATCTTATCAAATTTACTATCTATGGAAAAATCATTATTAGTAGCCGCTGAAAGCAACAGTGGATTTTCATGGGTTTTGCGTTTCATTTCCCCCAAATATTCCCCATCTACCAGAATAGTCAAGAACGTTTTATCAGAGAAAAACTCATTGGACGATTCGCCTTCACGAATGGGCATCATTCCTTCATGACTGATGTAGCGCGTTACAAAAGCACCTACCAAGATAAGAATAAAGGACAAGTGCAAAATTAAAGTTGCCCATTTCTCTTTTTTCCAAAGTTGGTATTTTTTAATGTTTCCAATGAAATTAATCACAAAGAAGAACATAATTGCTTCAAACCACCAGGCATTATAGACCATGATTCGGGCCGTGTCTGTATTGTATTTACTTTCTATAAAAGTTCCGGCTGCCATAGCAACAGAAAAACTGATAAACAAAAGCGCCATTAAACGTGTTGAGAATAAAATCGAACCGATAACCGAAATGATTTTTTTATCCATGGTAGTGGAATTAGTTTTTTATAAGATGGCGCAAAAGTACGTAAAAATGTTAGTATTGCCATTGCAACAAGTCCTTGGTAAATCTTAAAAATTGTATAAAACTTTATACTTTAATACTAAACTTCGTAATGTTGCAGGTCAGCAAATGAATATTTTACACTGCGACATACGATTTACTGACAAATTACTAATTTGGGCGTGCCCCTCCAAAAAAGGTCGGGTCGGGCTTCCGCTCCCGCTTTAATTGCTTTCTGCAAAGCAATTAAGAGCTCCACTAAAATCCCTCACGCAAAAGACTTTCTCTCATGTCCAATCATTTATTTCAATCGAAAATCATATCTAATACCATTCTCAAAAAAAACAGAACACTAGTTCAGTCCTGCTTTTTTACATGCTTTAAGAAAACCCTTACTTTTAAAACCTACCATTCACTTTATTTGAATAAATTTGCAACATGATAACACTAACTTTCATCGGTTACGGAAATGTTGCCCAGCATTTGATTAAGGCATTTCTAAACAATTCAGAAATTAAAGTGCAGCAAGTATTTCTGCGTGATGCTTCAAAAGCGATATATCCTGCCATTGATTTTGAATTTATTTCAGATTGGAACCAGCTTACACCTGCCGATATTTTTATAGTCGCCGTTTCTGACGATTACATTGCTGAAGTATCGAGCCAAATTCCATTAAAGAATCAATTGGTGGTTCATACCTCTGGAAGTGTTGGATTAGACACCGCGAGCGATCAAAACCGACGTGGCGTTTTTTATCCACTCCAAACATTTACTAAAGGCAAAAAAGTAGATTTTAAAGAAATCCCTATCTGTATTGAAACCGAATTTAGTTCCGACTTAGACGTATTGAAAAAGATAGCAAAAGCAATTTCAAATAAAACCCACATCATTAATTCGCAGCAACGCAAAGCACTGCATGTTGCAGCCGTTTTTATAAATAATTTCACCAACCATATGTATCAACTGGGAAGTGAAATTTGTCAAGAAAACCAAATTCCTTTTGCCATACTAGAACCTTTAATAGCTGAAACGGCTGCAAAAGTAACGCATTTATCGCCTTTTGAAGCACAGACCGGTCCAGCCAAAAGAAACGACCAAAAGACCATTAATGCACATATTGATTTTTTAAAATCTGACGCAATCAAGCAATCCATTTATAAATTATTAACTCAATCCATCCAAGAAAATGGCAAAAAGCTATAAAGAAATTTTAAACGACATTACCACTTTTGTTCTTGATATTGACGGTGTTTTGACCGACAGTTCGGTACACGTTTCCCCTACTGGCGAAATGTTACGCATCATGAATATCAGAGACGGATTTGCCATGAAAGCAGCCATTGAAAGCGGTTATAATCTTTGCATTATCTCGGGTGGCTCGAATGAAGGTGTCCGAATTCGACTTCAAAACCTAGGCATTAACGACATTCATTTGGGTTCTTCTGATAAAGTAAAAACGTTTAAGACCTATACTGATTTGTACAAAATCAATCCTGAACACGTTTTATATATGGGAGACGATATCCCGGATTATCACGTCATGCAGTTGGTAGGCTTGCCAACGTGTCCTCAAGATGCTGTTGCTGAAATTAAGGGAATTTCAAAGTATATATCCCATATCAAAGGCGGAAAAGGAGCCGTTCGTGAAGTGATTGAACAAGTCATGAAAGTGCAAGGAAAATGGACTGTTTATTTTGACGGAAAACACGATTAGTTTTCAATAGTACGTTTCAGCTGTAGTTGCCTATAGGATTTGCAGCATGATTTTGCAGTGTAAATAGCAAAATCAGAATTTCTGTTTACTACTGTAAGGTTAAAAAATCTTAGTTTGAAATTACCTCCAAAAGATAAAAAATAGCGTTGCAGGTTCAGTAGGAATCTTCTGAAAACTGTAACTAAATGTGATTGAATAAAGAGAGCAAAATCTGAGATTGAAAACTGCCACTAAATACTGAAATTTTAAACTGCGACGGAAAACTAAAATCAGTACCTTTGCACCTCAAATACAAAGAATGAGATTACACAGAAATTTAGTTTACACAACTATAGATTCATTAAATGCAATTTTTAATGAAGGAGAATATGCAGACAAAGTGGTAGCAAGAGCGCTAAAAAAAGACAAACGTTGGGGAAGCCACGATCGTAAATTTGTAGCAGAAACCATTTACGAAGTCGTGCGTTGGAAAAGATTATATTCAGAAATTGCAGACGTAAAAGAGCCTTTTGATCGTGATGATTTGTGGCGCATTTTTGCGGTTTGGGCAGTTTTAAGAGGTTTTCCAATTCCAGATTGGCGCCAATTGGAAGGAACTCCAGAACGAAAAATCAAAGGTCGTTTTGATGAACTTTCAAAAAACAGAGTTTACAGAGAATCTATTCCAGATTGGATGGATGAATTGGGTGCAAAAGAATTAGGTGAAGAAAAATGGAGCAAGGAAATTGCTGCACAAAATCAACCAGCAAAAGTTATTTTAAGAGTAAACACCTTAAAAACGACTAAAGAAAAATTACGTGCCATTTTAATGGATTTGGATATTGACACTGAATACATCAAAGGACACGACGACGCTTTGGTTTTAAAAGAACGTGCAAACGTATTTTTAACAGAGGCTTTTAAGTTAGGTTATTTTGAAGTCCAAGATGCCAACTCACAATTAGTTGCTGCTTTTCTTGACGTTAAACCAGGAATGAGAGTTGTGGATACGTGTGCTGGTGCAGGTGGAAAAACATTGCACATGGCTTCTTTAATGGAAAACAAAGGCCAACTGATTGCAATGGATTTATACGAAAGCAAACTAAAGCAGTTGAAATTGAGAGCCAAAAGAAATGGCGCTTTCAATATTGAATATAAAATTATTGATTCGACGAAAGTCATTAAGAAATTACAAGAGAAAGCAGACCGCGTTTTAATTGACGCGCCTTGTAGTGGTTTAGGTGTTTTGAAAAGAAATCCTGATGCGAAATGGAAATTACAACCTGAATTCATTGATAACATCAAAAAAGTTCAGGCAGAAGTTTTGGAAAGCTATTCTCGTATTGTAAAACCGGGTGGAAAATTAGTGTATGCGACTTGTTCCGTATTACCATCAGAAAACCAAGAACAAGTTGAAAAGTTTTTAACTACAGAAAACGGGAAGAAATTTACCTTCATCAAAGACCAGAAAATATTAGCTTCAGAATCTGGATATGATGGTTTCTACATGGCACTTTTGGAACGCAAGTCTTAGTACTCAATTTACAAAAAAGGAATTATTTTGCCTAACTATTTAAAATAAGTAGTTTTAACCGCAAAATGATTCCTTTTTTCATTTACTTTTGTTACCCTTAATTACACAATATGAAAAAAAATTACACTTTCTTACTACTTCTTCTTTCGTTAGTAGTACTTGCTCAGGCACCTGCAAATTATTACAACACTGCAACGGGAACTGGCTACACATTAAAAACACAATTAAAAACCATCATTAGTACTGGTGCTATTGACAAAGGTTATGGCGCACTTTGGACCATTTATCCCACTTCTGATGTTCGCGCAGACGGTAAAGTTTGGGATATGTATTCCAGTTGCAATTTAACTTTTGGATCAGATCAAGATACCGGAAGTAGCGGAACTTCACAGTGTCAAAGATTCAACCGTGAGCATTCTTTCCCAAAAAGTTGGTTTGATGATGCTTCGCCAATGCATAATGACGCTTTTCACGTTGTACCTGCAGACAAATATGTGAACGGGATTCGTGGAAATTTTGCTTATGGAATTGTTGGCAACGCAAATTTCACTTCATTAAATGGATCAAAAAGAGGAAATAATGTAGCTCCAGGATCACCAAATGCTACCGTTTTTGAACCAGCTGACGAATTTAAAGGCGATTTTGCACGTATCTACTTTTACATGGCTACTCGTTATCAAGATGCAGTTGTAGGTTGGATTGGAAATGATTCAGACGGAGACTCAATGTTAAATGGAACCAACACGCAAGTTTTTTCGCAGTGGGCTTTAGATATGTTGTATGCATGGCATATTGCGGATCCAGTTAGCACAAAAGAAATTAGCAGAAACAATGCCATATATGGATACCAATCTAATAGAAATCCATTTATAGATCATCCTGAATATGTATTTTCCATTTGGGGCGCTGTATTGTCTACGTCACAACACAATTCACTTGCTACGGTTATGGTTTATCCAAATCCATCTAACAGTCAACGCATCAATATTCAATCTGAAAATGATTTAGATGAAATTCAATTGATCAATGTAAATGGACAGCTTATGCAGCAAATTAAAAAACCTTCAGCCATCAATAAAGTATATACTTTAGAAAATATACCTTCTGGTTTTTACTTCTTAAGATTGACAGAAGACAACCAATCTGTCGTGAAAAAAGTGATCATCAACTAGATTTAAATTTATTTTTAAAACTCAAAACCAACGGTACTCCGTTGGTTTTTTTATACTATTTAATGGACAAATGTTAAATAATTCCAAAATCCTATTTATTCATTTACCTTTGCGGCCCTTAAATTCATTAAATGAAATCAAAAATTACCTTCGTTTTGCTCTTAAATGCTGTAGTTTTATTCGCTCAGCAAGGCGCTCCATCAACTTATTATAACGGTTTTAATTGGAACCAGAGTGCCACTGCATTAAAAAGTGCTTTGAGTACGAAAATTACTTCAACGCACACGAATATTCTAAACTATCAAGAGGCTGAAAACGCGCTTAAAGTCGTCGATTTAGATCCCGATGATACATCCAACAGCAATGTTTTACTACTTTACGGATTTAGTGCATCCATTTGCCCTTCTTCAGCAGGTAATGATAACGACCACAGACGAAGAAATAAAAACAGCGACGGCGGAGGATCTACTTGTGAGTGGAATCGCGAACATACTTATGCAAAATCATTAGGAACACCTAACCTAGGTACGGCTGGCGCTGGAGCAGATGCGCATCATTTGAGAGCATCAGACGTGCAACGAAATGGACAACGTGGTAGTATGAAATTTAGTAGTGGATCTGGTCTTTCCGGTAACCAAGGAGCAACGTGGTATCCTGGTGACGAATGGAAAGGTGACGTTGCGCGAATGATGATGTACATGTACCTGAGATATGGAAATCAGTGCTTGCCAAAAAATGTAGCATCAGGTACGGTGAATTCCTCTGATACTAATATGATTGATTTACTTTTGCAATGGAACGCCGAAGATCCTGTATCACAGTACGAAGACAACAGAAATACATATCTTGGAAACACAGCTAATACGTACGGTCAAGGAAATAGAAATCCATTTATTGACAATCCGTATCTTGCAACCCTTATTTGGGGTGGTCAAGTGGCACAAAATCGTTGGCCAAGTGTTTATCTTGCAACTCCTACGTTTGATTTAGCAGCTAATTTGACTGTTTTTCCAAATCCAACGAACAACCACCGCATTTCTATTTCTACAGAAATTCAATTAGACGAAATTCAATTGATCACTATCAACGGACAAATCATGCAGCAAATTAAAAAACCAGCTGTAATCAATAATAATTATGCTGTAGAAAATATTCCACAAGGTTTTTACTTTTTACGAATTACAGCAGAAAATCAAACGATTGTCAAAAAAGTGATCGTAAACTAAGCACTTTCTCTAATTTACATTCTACGTTAAACATAAAAAAACTCCGATACGAATTGAATCTAGTATCGGAGTTTTTTAATTTATGTAAACTGAATTATCCTTGATTCATTGAAATCAAAAATTCTTCATTATTTCTTGTTTTCTTAAAACGATCATTGATAAAATCCATTGCTTCCACTGGATTCATGTCTGAAAGGTATTTTCGCATTATCCACATGCGTTGTAATGTTTTTTCATCTAAAAGCATGTCATCACGACGGGTGCTTGACGATGTCAAATCAATTGCAGGGAAAATACGTTTGTTGGCAATTTTTCGGTCTAACTGTAATTCCATGTTACCCGTTCCTTTGAATTCTTCAAAGATCACTTCGTCCATTTTAGAACCTGTTTCAGTTAAAGCGGTTGCAATAATACTTAACGAACCACCATTTTCAACATTTCTAGCTGCTCCAAAGAAACGTTTAGGCTTTTGCAATGCATTAGCATCAACTCCACCACTCAATACTTTACCAGAAGCCGGCTGCACTGTATTATAGGCTCTTGCCAAACGCGTAATTGAATCTAGAAGAATTACTACATCATGGCCACATTCTACCAAACGTTTTGCTTTTTCTAAAACAATATTTGCAATCTTCACGTGTTCTTGTGGTTCGCGGTCAAAAGTAGATGCTACTACCTCACCTCGTACACTTCTTTGCATATCGGTAACCTCTTCAGGACGTTCATCAATCAATAAAACAATTAAATATACTTCAGGATGATTGGCTGCAATGGCATTGGCAATTTCCTTTAAAAGCATTGTTTTACCTGTTTTAGGTTGTGCGACAATCATTCCACGTTGTCCTTTTCCAATAGGCGAAAACAGATCGATAATTCTAGTAGAAATCGTACTTTCTTTTTCGGCCAATCTAAATTTTTCATCTGGAAAAACTGGTGTCAAATGCTCAAAAGAAACACGATCACGCACTACTTGTGGATCATGCCCGTTGATTTTTAAAACACGTACTAAAGGAAAAAATTTCTCGCCTTCTTTGGGTGGTCGAACCACTCCTTTAACGGTATCCCCCGTCTTTAAACCAAAAAGTCGGACTTGAGAAGTAGACAAGTAAATATCATCAGGAGACGCTAAATAATTATAATCGGATGATCTTAAAAAACCGTAACCGTCCGGCATCATTTCTAAGACACCTTCGCTTTCAATGATTCCGTCAAATTCAAAATCAGCATCGCGAAAATTATTCTTCTTGTTTTTATGATTATGCACCGGTGCAGGATTTGCATTCGGATTGGTATTTTGTTTTGTATTTACCTTTGCATTGGGATTAATTTTCTGAGCGTGGACCGGCTTTTTTGATGTGCTTTCTTCTACCGGTGCTTCAGCATTTGTACTTGGAGAAGCAGAAGTTTCGTCTTTTTCAACTTCACTTGAAGCCTTTTTTTCAGCCGCTGCATTTACCTTACTTTCGTATTTTGCCTTGTTGAACTTAATTACTTTACGTTCAGGCGCTATTTCAGGTTTATCCTCAACTTCAGGTTCAGTACCCTCTTTTTCAATTGGAGCCTGAGTCAAATCGGGTGCAGCGTCTTGATTTGCGTTAGGAACAATTCGTGCTCTCTTTGCCGTAGCTTCCACTTTTGGAGCAGCAACTTCAGAAACGTCACTCACTTGTGGCGCATTTTGTTTCTCTAAAATTTGCTGAACAAGAAGTTCTTTTTTTACACCTGCTGATTTGATTTTTGCCAATTTGGCGATGTCTTGAAGCTCAGCTAGCTTCATTTGTTTTAATGCAGAAAGTTCAAACATTTAGTTTATTTGAATTAATTAGTACGGGAGTTGTAGTATGATGTTGTTGTGCAAATTTATTTAGCTTGCAAACCCTAAAAGATGAAGTACTTATAGGTTTATACTGCAATATTACGAATAAAATTTTAGCTTACAATAGTATTTCTGAAAAAGAAGATATATTTTTGCGTCAGAATTTTAAAGAAAATGCTACAACGGATTCAAACCATTTACCTTATTTTAGCTGCAGTTGTGACTGGAGTTTTACCTTTTGCATTTCCTTTATGGAAGCAACAGGTAGGAACCACTATCAGCGATTTTTATTTCATGAGTGAAATGATTTACGTAGCTTTGTTTGGATTGAGTACAACGTTATCCGTAGTAAGTATTATCAGTTTTAAGAAGAGACAAAATCAATTTGTAATGGGCAGATTGAATATCATATCAAATTTATTTTTATTAGTGTTATTTGTGTATCGTCTACTAACGGTATCTGGAGAAACTTCGGTTTCTGAGAAAGGTATTGGGATGTTCCTTCCAATTGTTGCTATCGTTTTTTTGGTCTTGGCCAATAAAGCCATCAAGAAGGATGAAGATCTTGTAAAATCTGTGGATCGATTGAGATAAGACTTTTAACTTAGTTTATTAGTGCGAAGAAAAGTCCTGACGAAAGTTGGGACTTTTTTTGTTTCTGACCTTTTTGTTGTGCTACTAATTTGGGTGTTCCCCTACGGGTCGGGCTGTTCGTTCCCGCTTTTATTGCTTTAAAAAAAGCAATAAAGAGCTCCTCTTCCATCCCTAACACGGCAATCGTACCTTTCGAAACTATTTTACCACAACCTACCTAAAAGCGATTGTTTCAATACATTTTGAACTCCGAGGTTTCCTAAAGTTGAAACCACTGAACACTTCAAAATATATATTATTAAAGAGAAAATGAAAATCTAAATTAGTTGTACAACAAAAAAATGCCGAAATAAATTCGGCATGGGAAATTAAAATTCAATTTTTAACTTTGATATTTATGTGGCCTTTGCAGTTAAAATTGCAACCTACTTGTAAATCTTCTTAATCCGATCCAAATCACGTTTGGTATCTTGTTCTTTTAAAGATTCCCGTTTATCGTAGGTCTTTTTACCGCGAGCTAAGGCTATTTCAAGTTTTGCCATTCCCTTTTCATTGGTAAAAAGTTTTAATGGCACAATAGTCAAACCTTTAGATTGCACGCTTTTTGCCAGAGTCTTCAGTTCGCGTTTGTTCAGCAAAAGTTTGCGTTCGCTTCGAGCATTGTGATTGAATTGGTTTCCAAACGCATATTCCTCGATGTACATGTTAATAACAAAAAGTTCATTCGCTTCATTGAATTCGCAAAAACTCTCGGTAATGTTTGCCTTTCCCAATCTAATGGATTTAATTTCGGTTCCGGTCAACACAATTCCAGCGGTATACTTCTCGATTAATTCAAAATCAAAGCGCGCGCGTTTATTTAATATATTTACTGTCTTTAGCATAGGATTGCAAATGTAACAACATTCCTTTAATTCGTCAATACGTTTTGAATTTTGATCTGTTTTTTATTTTAATATTAACTATAATTACGCACTTTTACACCATTAAAAATTTCAACATCCTTATTATGGAAATTCCCAATCCCAAAAACCCGCTTCATGGCATTACTTTACAAAAAATGCTGGAAGTTTTAATTCAGTTTTATGGCTTTGACACCTTGGGCGAATTGATTAAAATTAAATGTTTTACAGACAATCCCAGTTTAAAATCAAGCTTAACTTTTCTTCGAAAAACACCTTGGGCTCGTGAAAAAGTAGAGCAACTGTATTTAATGACCTTGCCTAAGATTACGGGACAAGTTTAAAACTTACTATAACCTCCTATTAAAATTTGTAGGAATGATTCAAACAATCGGTACTCTAACTGTATAAAAAAATTCCCGAACTCATTTCTAAAAATGAGACGGGAATTTCAATGTTAAATAGAGTTAGTTATTGTACCGTTATAGTGTGTTCTATAAAATCTTCGTTAGTTTTTTTGAACTTCACAATGTAAACGCCCGCTTCACTCTTTTTAAACGCATAATTTTGCGTCTTAATTGATTCAACTTCGTCGCAAGCACAAGCATCATATACCGTATTTACTGTGATGATATCTATCAAAGGTTCTACACTTGGGTTTTTATAAAAAGAACTAAAGCTACCACAACTTGCTTTTGTTTTATAGGAAACCTCAAGATTGACGGTCTCATTTACAGCAGCTTCTACAGGACCTGTTACAGCAGTTGTAGATACACCAATAATAACAGGACAAGAGCTAGAATTCGTTTCTTTGATATCACAGTTGGCAAATACAACTGCCATTAATGCGACTAATGAAATTTTCTTAAACATAGTTTTATAGTTTTTGTAATAGATGTGAAATTGTAATAAGGGTTGCTTACTAAATTATATTTTTTTCTAGAAAATCTCAATAGTATACACAGAAGTAAAAATCTCATCGTGATTCAACACTTGAATACCTGCTTTATCTTCTAAATTTTGATTGGTTTTGACTTCATCGGCATGACCATACCAAGGTTCGATACAAATAAACGGCGCATTGACTTTGGTCCAAATACCCAAATCTGGAAAATCTTTAAATTGCACTTTTATAAAATCTATGCCTGATTCTTTGATGAGAATGAATTGGATCTTATGGTCTGTAAAAACCAGCGCATCTTTTTCAAATAGACTAAAATGCAATGGCAATTGCGCTTCAACGACATTCAAAGCTTGTGTATCTTCAGACAATAAATGATTTTCAAGCAAAGAAAAATTCAGATCGTCTTGATGTTCAAAGGTGAGCGAATACTTCTCAAAATTTTCTGCAAGCGCAAAACCAGGATGTCCTCCAATAGAAAAATACATTTTCCCATTAGATGTGTTTTGAACTCTATAATGCACCTCCATTTTATTTCCGATGAGGACGTATTCTATTTGCAATTCAAAATGAAAAGGATATACGTGCAGTGTTTCAGCATCTTCTTTCAATGCAAAAATAATCCTGTCGTCAGATTGCGACTTCACTTCAAATTCTTTTTCTCTTGCAAATCCATGTCGAGGCAAATGGTATTCTTTTCCTTCAAAGAAATACGTATCGTCTTTTAAAGAACCAATTGTAGGAAATAAAACAGGCGATTGTTTGTCCCAAAAAGCAGGATTTCCTTCCCAGATGTATTCTTTACCATTCGATTTTAATGAGACAAGTTCCGCTCCTAAAGTGTCAAAAGTAGCTGCTAAAAATGCGCTTTTAATTTGCACCTTCATAGTTCTAATTCTATTTGACAAAGAAAAGTCAGCAATAACGCTGACTCTTAATTTTATTTTATTGTAATCTATTCTTGCTCTTGGTTCAACATGTCCCAGAGTTTGTCTTTCAATTCAGTCAATCCTTGTTGCGCAACAGATGAAATCAACATATAAGGAATATTTAATTCTTTGTCCAGTTGCAACTTCAGCTCTGCTTTCAATTCGTCGTCCAGCATGTCGCATTTTGAAATCACTAACATTCGCTCTTTGTCCAACATTTCAGGGTTGTACTTTGTCAATTCATTTACAAGAATGTCGTATTCCGCCTTAATGTTTTCCGTATCCACCGGAACTAAAAATAATAGGGTGGAATTCCGCTCAATGTGACGTAAAAAATAATGACCCAATCCTTTACCTTCCGCGGCACCTTCAATAATTCCTGGAATATCTGCAATTACAAACGATTGAAAATCACGATAGGCAACGATTCCTAAATTGGGTTTCAAGGTTGTAAATGGATAATCTGCAATTTTTGGTTTAGCTGAAGTCAACACAGAAAGCAACGTTGATTTTCCTGCATTTGGAAAACCAACTAAGCCTACATCTGCTAACACTTTTAATTCAAGAACGATGTCTTTTTCTTCCGAAGGCAAACCTGGTTGTGCATAACGCGGCGTCTGATTTGTTGAACTTCTAAAGTGCCAGTTTCCTAAACCACCCTTACCACCTTGTGCAATAATTCTTTTTTCGCCTTGTTCCGTAATTTCAAACATAATCTCGTTCGTTTCCTTATCGCGAACTACAGTTCCTAAAGGCACTTCGATAAATTTATCTTCTCCATTGTGTCCGGTACTTCGATCACCACCACCATCTCCACCATGACCACCTTTAATGTGTCGTGCAAATTTTAAGTGAAACAGCGTCCATAAACTTTTATTTCCAACCAAATATACGTGACCACCTCGTCCACCATCTCCTCCATCAGGACCACCCTTTTCAATGAATTTTTCGCGGTGTAAATGCGTTGAGCCTTTCCCTCCTTTTCCGGAAGAAACATATATTTTTACGTAGTCTACAAAATTGCCTTCTGTCATTATATTTTTTTTAACAGTCTAAAGCCTACCACTTCAAGTGCTATTGTATTTCTACCTACTTGAAAATTAGTGCTTTAAACAAAATTTACTCTTTTAGCGTCTTGATCAATACTTTATCAATCTTCACGCCATCCATATCTATCACTTCCAACTCTAAGCCGTTCCAATTTAACTTTTCGCCTTGCTTCGGAATGCGCGAAAGCTCCGTCATAATCAGTCCACTAACCGTTGTTACGTCATAATCATTTATCAATTCATCAAATTCAAAATAGGTTAAAAAGTCGTGTAAGGAATAATGCCCGTCCACTAACCATGTTCCATCTTCTCTTTCAATTAATTGAAAATCTTCTTTATAAAAATCAGAAGCATTTCCAACCAATGCCTCCAAAATATCATTTAATGTTATAATTCCCTGAAAAATACCATATTCATCTGAAACAAAAGCGTAGTGAATGCCACTTTGTTTAAATGTTTCCAAGGCTCTATAAGCTGTAGTTTGCTCCATCATAAACGGCGCTTCTTTAACTATATCACTTAACGTAAATGATTTCTTATTGATATTTGCAAAAATACTTTTAAGATCTACACAACCTACAATGTCATCATAATTTTCTCCATAAACAGGATAAACAGAATGCAATTCCCGCAACATCAGTTCCGTAATGTGTGTTTTATCGGCATTTAATGGCAAAAATATAACTGACTTACGATGGGTCATTAGCGAGTTTATTTTTCGATCTCCGATATGAAAAACACGCTCCACAATGTCCTGCTCAATTTCCTGCACTTCACCACCTTCAGTACCTTCTTTAATTATGGCTTTAATTTCTTCTTCTGTCACTTTACCGTCAGCGGATGGTTTTATCATCAAAACTTTCAAAAGAAATTCAGTTGAAATGGTAAGCAACCAAATGAATGGTGCCGTAACTATTGAAATTACCCGCATCGGGACTGCTACTAATTTAGCAATCTTCTCCGGATGATTTAAACCAATCCTTTTGGGCAACAACTCTCCTAAGACTAAAGAGAAAAAAGTTAATATAACTACGACTAACCCCACAGAAAGTGAATCAGAATAGGGAACTAAAAAATCAAAACGCTCAATGAATAACTTTGCATCTGTAGTGATTTTATCTCCACTAAAAATACCTGTCAAAATTCCAATTAACGTAATTCCAATTTGAACTGTTGACAAGAATTTATTGGGTGCATTAGCTAAATCCAAAGCTACTTTTGCACTGTTATTACCTTTTTTGGCAGCCGTTTCCAGCCTGTTTTTTCGCGCTGAAATCAGAGCAATTTCCGACATGGAGAAAACGCCATTCAGAATTATTAAGAAGAGAACAATGAGTATTTCCATTATTATTTTTAAGGTCTTAGCATTTTGGTTTCATTACCCAAATCTAAAACAACTATATTAAACTATCAATCACAAGACTTAAACGTTCGGTAATTTCATTGATAGAACCAATTCCGTCTACGCTGTGAAATTTATTTTGACCTTTATAATAATCCATTAAAGGTGCTGTTTTCTCGTTATATTCTTGATAACGATTTCTGATCTTTTCCTCATCTTGGTCGTCTGGTCTACCCGAAGTTTTACCGCGTTCCAAAAGTCGTTTTACAAGAATTTCATCGTCTGCTTCAAGTGCTACAGTTGCTGTAATTTTATCATTTTTAGCTGCTAAAAACACATCTAAAGCTTCTGCTTGCGATAGTGTTCTTGGAAAACCGTCGAATAAAAAACCACTTGAATCTGGATTATTATTGCATTCACTTTCAAGCATTTTAATAGTTACCGCGTCAGGAACCAATTCGCCCTTGTCCATAAAAGTTTTCGCTAATAGACCTAAATCTGTATTTCCTTTTATATTGTACCTAAAAATATCTCCCGTAGAAAGATGTGTTAGATTGTATTTTGTTTTTAAAAATTCAGCTTGTGTACCTTTTCCCGCACCCGGCTTTCCAAATAAAACGATATTAATCATTGTGTTGTGGTATGTTGTGTTGTTGTTGTTGTTGTTGAATGTATTTTGAAATTATTCTTTTAACTGGTATACTTCTGGTAAGTTTCTACCTAAACCGTCGTAATCTAATCCAAAACCTACAATAAATTTATTCGGAATTCGAATACCGATATAATCCAATTTAATGTCTTTTTTATATGCTTCTGGCTTGAAAAATAATGTGGCAATTTTAAAATGTTTTACATTTTTTGCTTTCAAAATATCTTTCAGCACCTCAATTGTATTTCCTGTATCCACAATATCTTCTACAACGATGACCGTTTTCCCTGTTAAATCTTGATTCAAACCAATTAGTTCATTGACAGTGTTGGTAGTTTCCATACCTTCATAAGAAGACATTTTAACGAAACTCACTTCACACATGCCTCTATATTGTTTCATCAAATCAGACAAAACCATGAAAGAACCGTTTAAAACACCAATGAAAACGGGCTGTTCATCAAAAAAATCGTCGTCCATTTGTTTCGCCATATTCTTGATTGCGAAGTCAATTTCTTCGGCAGATATAAAAGGAACAAAATGTTTATCGTGAAGTTGTATCATAAGTCGTGTGATTTTAAAATAAACGACAAATTTACAAAGTATTAGCTATTCATACTAAGGTATTTTTATTTTTTTACAAAATTGCATTTTCAGTTAAAAAAATACGACATTAATATTCGGTTAATTATTGAATGCTTCAGAATTAGTACCTTTTCTGCCTAACTATTTAGAGTAGATTGTTAAAATACAAATTGCCTTGCAAAATTATTTATACTTTTATAAAAAAATAAAAATGTTGCCAAAAACACTTCCCTTTTTTCTTAGTTTCTTTATGCTCACATTTTGCAGCAGCACTGTTTCTGATGTTGATTTTAAAGAAATTTTTACAATGCCCAAAAAAATCAAGGAATCATCTGCTGTTGAAGTCGCTTCTAATTCTAAATTAATTTGGACACTTGAAGACAGTGGAAATAAACCCGAATTATTTGGATTAGATTTAGAAGGTAAAATCGTTCAACATATTTCTATCAAAAATGTAAAAAACAACGATTGGGAAGATTTGACTTCTGATAATGAAGGAAACGTATACATTGGCGACTTTGGAAATAATGATAATGAACGTAAAAATTTAGCCATTTATAAAATTTCTACAACAGATTTAACTAAAAACGAGGCAACACCAGTCCGTACTATATCTTTTTATTATCCTGAACAAAAAGCATTTCCACCCAAGAAATCAGAACGGAATTTTGATGTAGAATCTTTTTTTGTGTTCGAAAATAATTTTTATTTGTTTACCAAAAACAGAAGTTCCAAATTTGATGGCACGACTCATTTGTATCGTGTTCCAAATGAATCAGGGAATCATAAAGCCACCTTAATCGCGTCTTTTAAATCCTGTGAGAAATTCAGCAGCTGTGCAATTACGAGTGCTGATATTAGTCCGAATGGAAAGACGGTCGCTTTATTGAGCTCAAATCAAGTTTGGCTTTTTACTGATTTTACCGGAGATTCTTTCTTTAAAGGTACAATGCAAAATATTTCGCTTCCCACATTAACACAAAAAGAAGGCATCTGTTTCATTAATGAAAGTACGCTTTACATCACTGATGAAAAAGACAAACATACGGGAGGAAAATTATACCAACTGAATTTATCAAAATCCAAAGCCCAATCCCACTGAAAATCGACCGCCGTCTTCACCATGAAAATAAGAGACTTTACCGGTAACAACCTTCACGCCGTTTAACCAAATTCCGCCACCAATTGAGTTGTGCCATTTGTTTGAATTCGTTTCGGCAAGCCAAACTCTACCGCTATCATAACCTGCAAATACGCCGTATTGAGCTGGAATCAAACTGTTTTTAAATTTCCCGATTTTATATCTTAAATCTGACGTTATAAAAAACGATTGTTTTCCAGAAAACCGTTGAAAACGAAAAGCTCTCAAATCCGCATCTCCACCAAGTTCTGCCATTTGGTAAAATAAATAATCGTTACTGAACAACATTTTAGCTTTGGCCATAGTACCAAAAACAAGTTGGTCATCCTTCGTGATTTTATGGCTAAATCCTAAAGCCGTTTCAGCATAAGGCACGGTTTTATTAGACTCGTTGAGATTTATTTCATAACCACCTTCAACGTAAAATTTCATTCCCATTGTTGGAATTGAGGCATTGTCGTAATTTTCAAAACCATAACGCACTTGAGCTGCTAGGAAATTTTGTGTATTGAAAACTTCTTCATCAATTGCGAAATTATCCACAATAAAGCGATTTGCAGTTCGGTCCACTTCCACAGACCTGAAATTTAATTTTGCAGAAAAATGAGCGCCAAAATCACCTTGCCAATGAATTGATGGCGCAAAACCCAGCGTTTGCATCTTTATACGATTGTAATTCATTCCTAAATCATCATCCAAATTTTGAGTATCATTTCCAAATCCAAAGAAGTTGGAACTAAAATTAGGAGTTGTAACAATGGCATCCATTTCTAATCGCCAATTATTGATGCTATTTGGAAAAACACCGTTATATTTAAATTCATAACCCTCAGTTGCAAAGTAATAATTCGCCTGTAAATTGTGCTTTTGCGAAAATGGATTTCGTATAAATGAATTCACTTTATAAGTCAAAGAAACGCCCACTTTGACACCGTCATCAGGATTATAACCTACGTCAGGATAACCAGCAAAGGCATTGTACTTTGGTTTTTTATAATCGTATTTATTGAGTTCATAACTGTCACTTACTATTTTGCGGGTTTTATTATCAATTATAAAGACATTGTTTTTAGTCTTATAATCAAATAAGGTTACTCTTTTACCGTTTTCAATTTCATATAAATCATTGTTTGCCCCACCAATAATTTTCAATCGAATGACACCCGATTCCTTTCCTTTCACCTCAAAAACATCGTCGCCTTCCAAGCCGTAAATCCAAATTTGCTTAGTTTCGTTCTTGTCAAAAAGACGCGTATATTGAAATTCTTCACCGTCTTTTTTCAATCTAAAAACTTGTACTTCCGTTTTGCCTTTTGGCAATCGAGTGATGATGAATTTATCTTTTTTATTGGTCCCGACAAGCACTGCTGTACGTTGTAAAACTTTAAAATAATCTTGTGCAAAATCATTCAGTTTTTCTTTCCGAAGTCGTAACGTATTTTTTATTTCTTCAATTGTTGCATCTTGAACTTCTTCGGGTAGAACATCAAAAGCAGTATCAATTACCGCGTCTGTAAGATTTAACTTGATGAAATCAGCTTGTTCCTTCCAAACTTTTGCATCTGCGGTTTTCAAGAATTTTAGGTCCATCGGATACGGCTCCATATTGAACCACTTCACATTTCTAATATCCGAAGCAAATTCCTGCATGTGTCGCAACTCTGGTGCAGTTAAAACTATAGTCAACGCGACACCACCATATTTTGGAAAAGCTTGGTCGCGATCGCGAGGAATCGGCTTGTAAATCACCTTCTCATTTTTTCGAAATTCTCCCCAACGCCATTGGTCAGAGTGACGGTCCCAATCGCCAATTAACATATCAAAAAGACGTGCTCTAATATAGGATGCTTCATCAATTTCGTACTTTTCATCCTTAATCAGATTGGCTAAAACATCATCCGTACTCACAATGTTTTCTGGACTTCCAAAACTTTCGTAGCCTTTAAATTCCTCCATCGGACGCTCTTCAATCATGTACAATTCATCGCCATATTCTGCGTTAAAATCCATCAACGTTTTTTGTTTTGGAACATAAAACAAGATTGGATTGGCGTGACTTACTCCAACGGCTTCTGCTAAATTTCCGACAGCAAAAGGCGTATAAGGATGCGACGAAGTGTAAAAATCCAACAGAAAATCCTCCGTATAGGTATTATTAAATTCATTTTCAATGGATTGATCTTTAAAAGCCAATGCCTGAATAAATCGTGTAGCACTTTTTTTCAAACCTCTCATTACAAATTCTTTACCCGTACTGTCTTCCAATCGCAACGATTTTGATTGATGTCCACCACCCGCTTTTAAAGGTTTGAGCCCGCCAAATAAAGTATCTAAAAGTACTGTTGGAGCTTTAATGTTTTGACTATAAACGTCGCGGTAGTGATTTCCCCAAAGAAATTTATAAAAAGCACTCTTCGAAGTCCGATTTTTTGAATAAATAGATGCCTCTTTAAATTCTGGAACCGATGCATTAAATGTCAAATCCGTTACTTTCTTTTCAGACAAAACTTTATAGCTATACAGAAGTTGCTCCTTTTTTTGATTCACACCATAAAAAGAAACAAAAGCATCCCCATTTTTACCAATTTCTAAAACCGCATAACCGTTCATTCCTGCTGAAAAATCCTTTTCATTAATCGCTCTTGCTGCTTCCAATTTTGAACCCGAACCACTGATAATTTGTTTGACATTATTCTTTTCAATGTACTGCAAATTATGGTCGTGACCGGAAACCACCACCACATTATCATACGATTGAATCAATGCTTTTATGCGATTGGCCAATTCTGAATATTTTTTATTTTGCAAATCTTGTGGACTGATACCACTCGTTTTTCTTAAAAAATTGACCAGCGAACCAATTATTGGTAATGGAATTTTAGATTCTAAAGGAAACAATTGTTTTTCAAGCGAAAACTGACCTCCGTGTGTTCCATTAGTCATTAAAGGATGATGAATTGCAATTACCATCGTTTTTGACTGATTTTTATTAAGTACACTTTCCAGTTCTGTAAAAAACTCTTCGCGCGATTTCACATCGCAACCTTCGTTAATTGTTGGACTATCGTTCCAATCTTCTAAAAACCATTGCGAATCTATTGTAATCAGCTCTAAATTATCAGAAATAGATAATTTATCAATCGCACAACTTTCTCTTGGCATAAAGGACTTTTTTTCTTTAAGTGCTTCATTTATGTAATCCTCTTGCCTTTTTAGTCCTTTCAAACCATTGTTATACCAGTCGTGATTTCCGGGAATAAAAATTGTTTTACCTAAAAAATCCTTAGCTAAATCCAGTTGATTGTCTAACTTTTTCTCCGCTAATTTTCGGTTTTCATCGTCTTTTTTAGGTAAACCATCTGGATAGATATTATCTCCTAAGAAAAGCAACGTACTGTTTTCATCTGCTGATTTTAATTTTTCTTTCAAAAAGCCCAAAGTGTTTTCACCCGCTTCTTTATCTGCATTACCTGCATCTCCAATTAAGTAGAACGTGTGTTGAATTTCGGATTTTTCTGCAGATGAAACTGCAAATTGCTGTGCGTTTTTTCCGTATTTAGGTTCCTTAACGGCACAACTGGACAACGTTAATAGTGTTAACGCGAATATAAATAAAACTTTAAAAAACTTAAAACTATAATTGGAATGAAATAATTTCATAATTTGCGGGATATTCTTTCTTTATGACTATTGTTGAAAATGCAGAAAAATTTGTAAATCAATTATTCAAAGATAATTTATCTTTGGATTATATCTACCATAACTTTAATCATACTTTAGGTGTGGTGCAAAATACACGCTTACTTCTTAAAGCTGAAGGAATAAGTGATGATGATGCGGAAGTATTGCTTCTTGCTGCATGGTTTCATGACACCGGATACATCAAAGGTTTTGAAAATCATGAAGAAGTGAGTATTAAAATTGCACGCGATTTTCTCGAAGAACATAATTACGACTCGTCCAAAATTAGCATAATAAGTCAACTTATTCAAAAGACAAAAATTGACGAAATTCCTGTAACTCAATTAGAAAAAATAATTCGCGATGCAGATTGGTCGCATTTTGGCAACCCCAATTACTTTCAATTCTGCAACTTATTGCGTTATGAATTTAGCTTGACGAGAAAAATGAAGTTCAGTGATTTAGAATGGTCCACTGAAAATCAGAAAGTTTTTAACAATGTCCATGTGTTTTATACCGCTTATGCGAAAGCCAACTGGCAACCTATCAAGGATGCAAATGCTAAAATACTTAAAGACAAAATTGAAACATTAGCCAAAAAAGCCAAAGCGAAGAAAAAGCCAAAGGATTTACTGACAAAGAAGAAATTAGCAAAAATTGATTCTCCAGAACGTGGTATTGAAACAATGTTTCGGGTAACGCTTAACAATCACACGCAATTGAGTCAAATTGCCGATAGTAAAGCCAATATTTTACTTTCCGTAAATGCGATTATCATTTCCATTGCCTTATCGACTTTGATTCCAAAATTAGACAGCCCGAGTAACTCGCATTTGATAGTTCCCACTTTTATAATGCTTTTCTTCAGTGTATTGTCTATTATTTTTGCGATTTTATCCACAAGACCCAAAATTAGTGGAGGTTCTTTTACCCGAAAACAAATTGAAAACAAAGAAGTTAACCTCTTGTTTTTTGGAAATTTCTACAAAATGCCTCTAGAAGAATACACTTGGGCAATGAAAGAAATGATGAAAGATGGTGAATATCTTTACGACACAATGATTAAAGATTTGTATTTCTTGGGATTGGTCTTAAACCGAAAATATAAATTACTTCGAATTACTTATACCGTTTTCATGATTGGAATTCTAATTTCAGTTGCTGCTTTTGTGTATGCTTTCAAGAGTTTGTAGTCTACATTTTCTAATTACACATACGATTCCAACAGTTGATTGTAGGATAAATCATTTCTGTTTTTTTGATAATTGACGGCAACTCGAATTGCTTTCAAACCTGTAACACCTTGAAGGTCTTCCACATCAAATTCTTCAATATCTTGATTTAAAAACCCTTGGTTTTGCAGAAAATGGATGTAGTTCTTATATTCAAAAGCTTCTTCTTTTTGAGAATACACAATAACAAGATGTCCACATTTAGTAATTCGTTCCGTTGTTCCTTTGATATTTGCTTTGTCGATTCTTTTTTTAACTACTTCATATCTTGCATTATAAGTGCCATCAACATCAAAATGTTTTTCGTCCATTCTGAAACGTATCGAAATAGGTGCGTTAAAAACTAAAATGAGTGAAGTAACATCTAAACTGTAGGGAAGCTCTTTTCGAAGGTAAAAATATTCATGTTCCATCTCACACATTACATAAAGCTGCCACAACCTCAACTGCTGTAAATAAATAGATTTGTATGGGATTTTAGGATTTATAGACGCACCAATGTATAGATTATGTTCTACGCCATCTGTCTTAAAACGTTCATAATAATGGGGAAATAAGGCTTGCACTTTCTCTTGTTCTGTATCCATTATAGCCGCTAATTTTTTATTAATTAACGAAAGTGTATAGTCATAATCTTTTCTACAATTATAAACCAACTTGGTTTGCGGATTCAATTTTTCATAATAATTGGAAACCCATTGCGCAACTTCTGAAGCAGAATTTCGGAGCTGTTCCAATAAAGGATGGCACTCATTTAGGATAAAGGTATGAATCAACACTTCTGAATCAGCCTGCAAAGTATTGTTTAAGTTGTTTTTAAAATTTTGCAATTCAAATACATTTGCTGCTATAATTCCTGTCGAATTAGTCAGAGAAATTTTCTCAAATAGAGCAATAAGCAAGTCGATTTGTGTTTCCAAATCATCTAAAATAGCTTGATTTCTGTATTTAGATGAATCTTTAACATCAATTTGACCGTACAAAGGCCAAACATCTTCAAAAACAATTTCCTTGTAAGGTAAATCACGTTTATTTTTATCGGTAATATGTGAGGCCACTTCCTCTTTAAATTTCCAATACACACTGGGATGAATGGCGGTATATTCTTTTTGAATAACTGCCTCAATTTCCAACTCAATATCATTATAAAAACGCTCCATGGTTTCTTGTAAATACGGCATTACAACATCCATTTTGTGTGCATTCATGCTGTTCAATTGATGTTTTTGGTAGGAAACTAATTCCATCACTCCTAATAATTTAGTATTCGACATCAATGGAACGAGTAGAAAACTTTTGATTCCTAAACTCGCAAAATGCTTTAATAAATTATTGTTTGGGTTTTCTTTCAAAAATTTATCCAAATTGGAAATACTAAAATAGTGGTGTTTTTTGATGACACAATCAAATAAATTATCACAGATTAAATCACTCGGATGACGCGTTTCTGTTTCTTGTAGAATAAAACTTTTTAAACTATCGTCAAATGGCGCTTTAACAAACCGATTTTCTTCTGCATTTACGGCTGTGTAACCGGTTTCTAAATCTGCGACTTTAAAAATCGACCTGAAAATAGTTTGGATATTTTTAGAAATATAATCTTGATTTTCTTTCTTTCCCAGAAGGTTGGTTTTTAAATTTGAAATGGCGCTTTCAATCGTTGCGTCATATAAATTCATAATTCCGAAGCCTTTGAGAATCCAACTTTTTGGCGGAAATTTTTCACACCATAAATCAAAATTGTCAAAATTGTCCATCAAATCTTCAATTTCTTCTATTGAAAGTTGAATCGCTTTTTCAGTGGGAATAACCTCTACAAAATCAACATTGTACAAAACTCGGTAATGACATATAACACCATTTTTGTCTGGAATATCATAAAAAAGTGACTTTACCACATCTATTTTATAGTTGTAATATTTGAGTAAAATCAAGCAACAACTCATGACATAAATTTGCTGGTCGTCAAATTCACGAATATTCATGTCAAAATTTGCACCTGCATTTTCAAGAATCGCCTGGAAACGGTTGGAATAATTAAACAAAATATTATGAAAAGGAATCGCAGCTGCTTTAATTTCATTTCCACTTAAAGCAGTTGGAAACAAGTCTGCTAGCAAATGCCGAATCAAGACTTTATGCTCTTCTAATTTGGAAAAATCGGAAATTCCGCTAATTAATTCAGGCGTTTTTTTTACTTCATTAAGTAAACCTTTGGCATAATTGGCTCGATAATCAATATCAAATGACGCAATTTCCTCCAAGCGCTCCACCACTTTATGAAAGGAAATATGAACTTGAAAAGGGCTGTCGTCATTTTTTGTATAAATCATTTTATAAGGTCTTCAATTGTGGCAAAGATACTAATTAGTTCATTCTCATTCTGTATTTCCAAGGTTTCAATTCAACTAATTCAAAAGGCAAAATGCGCTTCTTTTAACTATATTTACCTTATGGATTTATCGCTACAAGCAACACTAGAAAAATGCAATTCAACCAAAATTGATTTGACAAAAATTAAAGATGTGGTCTTACGAAATACGGATTTGCTGGATGAATTAATTAACATGGCAACGGATTTGAATTATAATAACCATCCGAAAGCTTTGCGAATTGTAGAACTCATAACCGAAGACAATCCGATTTTTATTGAAAGTTATATTCCTCAATTAATTGAGCAAGCCTCACACTATAAAAAATGTGCAGCCGTGAGAGGAATATCGAGAATTCTGTATTTTGTGGTTTTGACACCAGAGATAAAGCTAAATAATTTTCAAAAAGAAGCACTTATTGAAATGTCTTTGGAATGGTTTATTGGCAATGAAAAAGTAGCTTGTAAAGTAAATGCTTTAAAAATTATGATGCATTTTTCGGGCCAATTTCCATGGTTACAAGACACTTTGCGTGATTTAATTGAAAAAGAATATGCCTCACAATTGCCTTCTTACCAAATTGCAAGTCGTGCTGCAATCAAGAAGTTCAATCAATGAGAATTTATAGCGTATCAATTGTCAATTACTAATGGTATAAGTATCTTTGCGTAAACAACAACGCAACACCATGAACTACTTTTCATCCGATTTTAAACTCGGAATTTTAGGCGGAGGCCAATTAGGAAAAATGCTTTTGTCCGAAACTCGAAAATTTGACATTCAAACGTATGTTTTAGACCCAAGTCCTGAAGCACCAAGTAGAATGGCATGCAACCAGTTTTTCCAAGGTAGTTTGATGGATTATGACACTGTTTATAATTTTGGAAAGAAAGTGGATGTGTTGACTTTTGAAATCGAATTGGTCAATTTGGAAGCTTTAGAACAACTTGAAATGGAAGGTTTAAAAGTATATCCTTCGCCAAAAACACTTCGAGGAATTCAAAATAAAGGACGTCAAAAAGCATTTTACAAAGAAAATAATTTACCTACTTCTGACTTTTCAACATTCAGCACTTTAAAAGAATTGATGGTTGCTTTTTTAGATGGAAAATTAAAAATTCCATTTGTTTGGAAAAGCACCGAATTTGGTTACGACGGAAATGGTGTGAAAATCGTTCGTCATGCCTCTGATTTGGAAAATCTTCCCGATGTAGAATGTATAGCTGAAGAATTAGTTCCGTTCAAAAATGAATTGGCCGTTATCGTGGTTCGGAATCCGAAAGGCGAAATCAAAACCTATCCCGTGGTGGAAATGGAATTTCATCCAGAAGCCAATCAAGTAGAATATGTAATTTGTCCTGCACGAATTGACGATGCCGTTGCATTAAAAGCTAGAAATTTGGCTTTGAAAGTTTCAGAAGCTTTTGGTCACGTCGGACTTTTAGCTGTGGAATTATTCCAAACCGAAAACGATGAAATTTTGATTAATGAAGTCGCTCCAAGACCACATAATTCGGGACATTATTCTATTGAAGCGAGTTATACTTCGCAATTTGAAAATCATTTACGTGCCATTTTAGATTTACCTTTAGGAAGTACTGAAAGTAAAATTAACGGAATTATGGTTAATTTAGTAGGCGAAGAAGGTTTTTCTGGCGATGTAATTTATGAAAATATTGAAAAAATATTAGCTATCGACGGCGTAACTCCTCATATTTATGGCAAACGTGAAACCAGGCCTTTTAGAAAAATGGGGCATGTTACGATTGTAAATGCAGATATGGAAGAAGCTAGAGAAGTCGCCGGAGAAGTAAAGAAAACGATTCGGGTAATAAGTTTAATTAGATAATTTGAAAATGATTAGGAATAAATTATTATTCTGATTATTAATTTTGGTCAATTCAGCACATTTTAAACCTTTAAACTTTTAAACCTTAAACATTTAAACTAAAAATTATGAAAGTAGCCATAGTAATGGGGTCCATTTCCGACATGCCGGTGATGCAAGATGCCATCGATATATTAAAAGAGTTTGGAATCGAAACAGAAGTTGATATCGTTTCAGCTCATAGAACACCCGATAAATTATTTGATTTCAGTCAAAATGCCCACAAAAGAGGAATTTCGGTAATTATTGCTGGAGCTGGTGGAGCGGCACATTTACCAGGAATGGTAGCTTCCATGTCGCCTTTACCTATTATTGGCGTTCCCGTAAAATCAAGTAATTCTATTGACGGTTGGGATTCGGTTTTGTCTATTTTACAAATGCCAGGTGGCGTTCCCGTAGCAACTGTTGCTTTAAATGGTGCGAAAAATGCCGGAATTCTTGCTGCTCAAATTATCGGAAGTGCCAATCCAGCCATTTTAGAAAAAATGATTGCTTATAAAGAAGGCTTGAAACAAGCGGTGTTGAAAGCTTCGGAAAATTTAAGCAAATAAGACATTTAGCAACTCTGTCAGAGTTTAAAACTCTGTCAGAGTTTGTGTATAAATTTGTAACTTTGATAAAAATACAGTTATGGATATTCAAACTTCAAAAATTGAATTAGCAAAAATTATTCTCAATTTGGAAAATCCTTCTTTAATCGAAGAAATTATATCCTTGATTCAATCCAACGACAGTTTAACACAAAATCAGAAAAATGCAACTGATGAGGCAATTTATTCTTTGGAAAACAACGAAGGCATTTCTCATGATTTAGTGGCAGAGGAAACTAAAATTCGCTATTCAAAATACTTTTGTTAGAAGCTATTTCCAGCTATCCACTTCAATCTTTTATTTTTTAAAGAAAAGAATAAAAGGATTTTCATTGCTATCTGGGCTAAACTATCACTTGTGGTCAGTCTCAACTCGATTAGTAATCAACAATTTAAAAACTTTGCGAACTTTGCGTAAATCTTTGCGAACTTTGCGGTCAAATCTTACTACAAACATGACACTACTCACAAAACAATTCACCACAAAATTCGAAACAGCTCCATTTTCGCAAATTAAAATGGAGGATTACAAACCTGCTTTTGAAGAAAATATAAAAAATGCAAAAGCGGAAATTGACGCGATAATCAATAATCCAGAAACTCCAACTTTTGAAAATACATTGGAAGCATTGGACTTTGCAGGAAATGCTTTAGATCGATTATCATCTGTTTTTTTTAATTTAAATTCGGCTGAAACATCGGATGAAATGCAAAAAATTGCTCAAGAAGTTTCTCCCTTGTTAACGGAATTCAGCAATGACATTACGCTAAACGAAGATTTATTCAAAAGAATCAAAGCGATTCACGATGAAAAAGATAGTCTGCATTTATCTACAGAACAAAAAACTTTACTTGACAAAAAATACAAAGGTTTTGTTAGAAATGGTGCTTTATTAAATGAAGAACAAAAAACAAAACTTCGCGACATTGACACGCAATTAGCCAAACTAAAACTAACTTATGGAGAAAATGTTTTAGCAGAAACGAACAACTATCATTTACAAGTTACCAATGAAGCCGATTTAAAAGGTTTGCCGGAAGGTGTAATTGAAGCCGCAAAATCAGAAGCTGAAAGTAGAGAATTAGAAGGTTATGTTTTCACATTAGACTACCCAAGTTATATTCCGTTTTTGACTTATGCGGATAATCGCGAATTACGAAAAGAATTGGCTATTGCTGCAGGAAAAAAAGCGTTTCAAAACAATGAATTCGACAATCAAAATAATGTAAAAAACATCGTTCGTTTGCGTCACGAACGTGCGAATTTGTTGGGTTATCCTTCACATGCTCATTTTGTTTTAGAAGAACGAATGGCTCAAAACCCAGACAAAGTAATTTCATTTTTGAATGATTTATTGGAAAAAGCAAAACCAGCTGCCGAAAAAGAATTTGCAGAATTAAACGCTTTTGCAAAAGAACTAGATGGAATTGAACATTTAGAAAAATGGGACGGAAGTTATTATTCAGAAAAATTGAAACAGAAATTATTCAATTTAGATGATGAGAAGTTAAAACCGTATTTCAAATTAGAAAACGTTTTAAACGGTGCTTTTACCATTGCTAAAAAACTATACGGATTAACTTTTACAGAAGTTTTCGATATTGAAAAGTACCACAAAGATGTTACAACTTACGAAGTAACGGATGAAAACAACGAATTAGTAGCTGTTTTTTATGCCGATTTTTTCCCAAGAAAAGGAAAAAGAAACGGTGCTTGGATGACTTCTTACAAATCGCAGTCCATTAGAAATGGAAAAAATGACCGACCACATATTTCCAATGTTTGTAATTTTACACCTCCAACTTCTACGAAACCTTCCCTCCTAACCTTTAACGAAGTTACGACTTTGTTTCATGAATTCGGACACGGTTTGCACGGCATGTTGGCCAACACCGTTTATCCAAGTTTGTCTGGAACTTCGGTTTATTGGGATTTTGTAGAATTGCCAAGTCAAGTAATGGAAAATTGGTGTTACGAACCAGAAGCGTTGGCTTTGTTTGCCAAACATTACGAAACCGGAGAAATTATTCCGCAAGAATTTGTCGAAAAAATCAAAGAAAGTGCGAGTTTTCAAGAAGGAATGGCAACCATGCGACAAATAAGTTTTGGTTTATTAGACATGACGTATCACGGAAAACCACAAATCATTGAGGATGTTAAAGCATTCGAAGAAAAAGCATTTGACAACACCAAATTATATCCGGATGTTCCCGAAAATTGTATGAGTACTTCGTTTTCGCATATTTTTCAAGGTGGTTATTCTTCGGGATACTACAGCTACAAATGGGCAGAAGTTTTAGATGCTGATGCGTTTGCTTATTTTCAAGAAAAAGGAATTTTTGACAAAGAAGTGGCTACAAAATTCAAAGAAAATGTACTTTCAAAAGGTGGAACAGAACATCCAATGACTTTGTATAAAAAATTTAGAGGTGAAGAACCAAAACCGGAAGCCTTGTTAAAACGAGCTGGATTGCTTTAATTCTAAAAATTTTTAACCATTAAGATATTAAGAGGATTAAGTGTAAGCGCTTTATCCTCTTAATATCTTAATGGTTTTTACTTCAAAAACTGCCTAAAATTATCCTTATTCACTACCATGAAACTCGGATTGTAAGCAGTTTCAAAAGATTTTACTAATTTTACTTTCTTCGTGGGCGACCATTTAAATTCAAAAGCACTTACCACATCAGCATTGGTTTCGATATAATCAATTTCCTGTTGCGTAGTTGTTCTCCAAAAATAAGGTTTTGCCAAACTATCGGAATATGAAAGTAGCTTCATTCGTTCTGAAACTAGAAAATTTTCCCACAAAGCACCTTTATCCTGCCGGAATTCCAATACATTAAAATTCCCAATCAGCATATTTCGAACACCATTATCGTAAAAATAAATTTTTCGATTGGCTTTAATTTCATTACGAAGGTTTTTACTAAAACTGTTCAATCTAAAAATCACGAAAACTTTTTCTAGCAAATCAATATAATTACTAACAGTGTTTTTATCAACACCAACCAATTGCGCAATTTCATTGTAACTTACTTCACTTCCGACTTGCAAAGCCAATGCCTGTAAAATTTTTTCTAGAACTTCTGATTTTCGAATACCCGCTAAACTCAATACGTCTTTATACAAATAACTGGAAACCAGATTTTTTAAAACTTCATATTCATTTCCGAAATTATTAATGACATCCGGATACATTCCATATAATAAACGCAATTCTAATTGTTGTTGGGCTTTGATATAACCCACATTGTTTTCAAATTCGTTCCAAGAAATTGGATATAAATGGTATTCAAATTTACGCCCCGTCAATGGTTCTTGAGTCAGATGATTAATATCAAAAGCCGAAGAGCCACTCACAATGACTTGTACATCTTTAATTTGGTCTACAATAATTTTTAATTTTAAGCCAATGTTTGGAATACGTTGCACTTCATCAATAAATACATATTTATAGCTTCCAATAATACTCTTTAATGTTTCGGTATTTGCATTTGCCAATGTATCGACCACTACGACATCGTCTCCATCTAAAAAAAGAAATGGAATTCCCTCTAATAATGTATTTACCAAAGTTGTTTTCCCTATTTGTCTAGGGCCGATAAGCACAATTGCTTTGCCTTTATTTAGTTTTCCTTTTACTCTCGCTGTTAAATCTCTAGAAATCATAGCTTAAAATTTATACAATGATATGCAAATAATTTCTATTCACCAATATTATACTATTTTTGGTGAATGTATTCACCAATATTATATTGTTTTCGGTGAACATATTCACCAATATTACATGGAAATAATTTAATAAATTAAACTTTCATTTTTTACTGAAACTTTAAAAACTTTTATTTACATTTGTATCATGGAATTCGCAGAAGCTAAAAATAAATTCATTCAAACCTGGGGCGCCTTAGGTTCGCAATGGGGAATCAATAAAACAATGGCGCAAATTCATGCGTTGTTGATGGTTTCTTCCGAACCACTTTCTATGGAAGATGTAATGGACGAATTGCGGATTTCTCGTGGAAATGCAAGTATGAATTTACGAGCTTTGATGGATTGGGGAATTGTGTACAAAGAATACAAATCGGGTGAGCGAAAAGAGTTTTTTACCGCGGAAAAAGATTTGGACGAATTGGCTGTGAAAATTGCCAAAGAACGAAGTAAACGCGAAATCAAGCCTGCTTTGAAAGTTTTAAAAGACGTTTCTTCTATAAATCCAGCAACCTCTTTGGAAACCAAACATTTTGTAGAACAGACTAAAAACTTATATGATTTTGTTTTGAAAGCCGACAATATGATTGATAAAGTAACTGAAATTAAAGACAACTGGATTGGTCGATTGGTGATGAAAATCATGCGTTAATCGACTTTTTTTTAATTAAAACTTTCATTTTTTTCTGAAAGTTTAAAATGTATAAATTATGAAAATTTTAAATTTTTTAAACGTATCCCTTATCCTTATTGTCTTTGGAAACCTTTTATTAGGCTTCGTTGACGACTCTTATTTTCCAGCCGCATTTGGTCTAGGTGCATTTTTGCTGCCTATTTTTCAATTAATTGTCGGGTTAATCTGGCTTATTGGATATAAGGAAAATAAAAAAATTCAGTTTTATTTTTACGCTGTTATCAGCTATTTCTTTATCCTATACAGTTCCGTTCTTTGGTGGGATGCTGCCGAGAAAGTTGCAATTCTAAACAAAATACTTTTATTTCTATTATTCGCAACGCCTATTTCTCTGGCTGTTTATTTCACTATTATATTATTTCAATTTTCTAAACAATGTAGTTTCATGAAAGCCGAATGGAACGATTTACTCTTTATTAATTATCAAATTGATCCAAAATTATTAGAAAAATACGTTCCAAAAGGCACCGAAATCGATTTATTCAACGGCAAATGTTACATCAGTTTGATTGGTTTTATGTTTGAAAACGTAAAGGTTTTGGGAATAAAAATCCCGTATCACGTCAACTTTGAAGAAGTCAACTTGCGGTTTTACGTCAAGCGATTTGAAGATGGAAACTGGAGGCGTGGCGTTGTTTTTATAAAAGAAATCGTTCCAAAACACGCCATTACTTTCGTAGCAAACACTTTGTATAATGAACAATACCAAACTTTGCCGATGCGTCACGAGCGAACTGTTACTAAAACTTCACGATTTTTTAAATACGAATGGCTTAAAGAAAACTATAGAAATTCAATTTCCGTAGAAACAGAGAAAAAATTAATGCCAATTGAAGAAAACTCCGAAGCCGAATTCATTTCAGAACATTATTATGGTTACACCATTCCACCCCGACAAAAAACAGTGGAATACGAAGTGAAACATCCAAGATGGCAACAATATAAGGTAATTGATTATGCACTAACTGTCGATTTTGAATTGACTTATGGAAAGGAATTTGCCTTTCTGCAAGACTTAAAAGCAGATTCTTGTTTTGTTGCAAAAGGTTCTAAAATTAGTATTGAAAGTAAACGAGTATTCTCATGAAAACGCTAGAAAACCATACATTGCTATACGATGAAGATTGTCCGATGTGCAACATTTACACTTCTGGATTTATAAAAACGAAAATGTTAGACTCGAACGGAAGAAAATCTTTCACAACGATAACAAGTTCAGAACACCTTTTTATTGATGTGGAAAGAGCTAAAAATGAAATCGCTTTAGTCGATAACGAAAACAAAAAAGTATTTTACGGAATAGAGAGTCTTCTAAAAGTAATTGGAAATTCGTATCCTTGGATGGAAAGCATCGGGAATTTAAAGCCCGTAAATTTTCTGTTGAAAAAATTATATAAATTTATTTCGTACAACAGAAAAGTTATCGTACCAAGCGACCTTAAAGCAGAAAAAGGCTTGGAATGCATTCCAACTTTCAATATAAAATACAGATTATCTTACATTGTTTTTGCGACTTTGTTTACAGCAATTGTCTTATTTCAATACTCAAAGATGATTGTGTTTTTACCAAAAGCTACTTTCGTCAGGGAATTACTTTTAGCTTTGGGACAAATTGCATTTCAATATCTCTTTATACAAAAATTAAGTAAACAAAGTCAGTTAGTATACATTGGAAATTTGGTTACCGTTTCCGTAATTGGAAGTTTAATTCTAACTCCTGTATTGCTTTTAAGTCAATTTGTACATCTAAATGAATACTTTATTTTAGGTTGGTTTGGGTTAACCGTAAACCTTATGATATATGAACATTTTCGTAGAATTAAATTGCTACACCTGCCAAAAAACCTCACATTCACTTGGATTTTATACCGAATCATTGCTTTGATTATCCTTCTAAATTTATAAATCATGAAAAAATTAGTAATTGCCGCCGGAACGGGATTTTTAGGCCAAGTTCTCGTGAATCATTTTCAAAATAAATATGATGAACTAGTTGTTTTGACAAGAGGGAAATCTCGTGTTTCAAATACTATTAAGTATGTCAATTGGGATGCAAAAACTATTTCTGGCTGGGAAAATGAATTAGAAAATGCTGATATCTTGATAAATCTTGCCGGAAAATCTGTAGATTGCAGGTATACGAAATCCAACAAAAATGAAATTCTAACCTCAAGAATTAATAGCACCAAAATTTTGAACGAAGCTGTATTGCGATGTCAAAATCCACCGAGACATTGGTTAAACTCTTCCACTTCTACTATTTATCGTCATTCGGAAGACAAACAAATGACGGAGGAAAATGGAGAAATTGGCGATGACTTCTCAATGAATGTTGCGAAAGCGTGGGAAAAATTTTTTTTTGAAACTGAAACGCCGAAAACTTTAAAAACAGCTTTAAGAACTTCAATCGTTCTGGGTAAAAATGGTGGTGCTTTTATTCCGCTGAAAACATTGACTAAATTTGGTTTAGGAGGCAAACAAGGAAATGGAAATCAATTTATAAGTTGGATTCATGAACATGATTTTGCTAGAGCAATTGAATTTGTAATAGAAAAAGAAATGACTGGGAAAGTAAATATCGTTTCACCTCAACCGATTACAAATAAAGATTTCATGTCCAATTTAAGAACGGAATTACATGTTTCCATCGGAATTCCTACGCCAAAATTACTATTAAAACTTGGTGCAAAAATCATAGGAACCGAACCTGAATTGGTTTTAAAAAGTAGAAATGTAATTCCCGAACGATTAATTAAAAACGCTTTTGAATTCCGATTTAAAACGCTAGAAGAAGCCTTAAAAAACCTTGTGAAATGACCACAATTAAATTACAAACAGAAATAAATGCTTCAATTCAAACAGTTTTCGACTTGAATAGAAACATCGACATTCACAAACTATCGACTTCAAAATCAAAGGAAACAGTAATTGCAGGTGTAACTTCAGGATTAATCCATAAAGGAGAAACCGTAACGTGGCGTGGAAAGCATTTTGGGATTTACCTTACGCATAAAAGTCTTATTTCGCAGATGGAATTTCCGCATTCATTTATTGACGAAATGGTGGAAGGAAAATTTAAAAGTTTTAAACACCAGCATGTCTTTTATGAAAAAGAGGGAAAAACAATAATGGAAGATCAAATTGAATACGAAACTCCTTTTGGAATATTTGGAAGCGTATTTGATACACTTATTTTAAAAAATCATCTTACCACTTTCATCAAGGAAAGAAATGAATTTATTAAGAAAACCGCTGAACATTTTTGAATTTGTTTTAAATTTTAAAGTTTGTAAAATTACAAGTCCTTTTTAAGTATATTTGACTTTAAATCAGAAATTATGTTGATTGCTTTAATTTTAGGATTCGTCGTTTTAGTGCTACTGTATTTTATAATTACCTACAATAAGTTGATTAAACTAACAGTGCTTGCTGAAGAAGGCTGGAGCGCCATAGATGTATTTTTAAAAAAGAGATATGACTTAATTCCGAACCTTCTAGAAACAGTGAAAGGGTATGCAAAACATGAAAGCGCAACCTTTGAAAATGTAGTAAAAGCTAGAAATAATGCAGTAAACGCTTCATCCGTTCATGAAAAAGAAGTTTCTGAACAACAATTAAATGTAGCCTTAAAAGGTTTAAATATTGTTGTGGAACAATATCCCGAACTAAAAGCGAGTGAAAATTTCAAGCAATTAAGTTCAGAATTAACTAAAATTGAAACAGAAATAGAAAGTGCACGCCGGTATTACAATGCTACGGTTAGAGATTTAAACATTGCAGTTACTACATTTCCTAGCGTAATTATTGCAAATATGTTTAAGTTTGAGAAAAAAGAATTTCTCGAAATTGAAATTCAAGCACGTGAAAATCCTAAAGTTGCTTTTTAATGAAAATCAACTTCAACTCCATTCTAATTTTTCTTTTTTTATTTCTTACTCATTCCATTTTTGGGCAAGAAGAAAGAATATTGAATTTTCATGTAGACTTAATCATCAACAAGGACAGAACAATAAGTGTTACCGAGAATATTAAAGTTTATGCTAATGGAAGTCAATTTGAGCGTGGAATTGTTAGAACTATTCCGCAAACAAGGAGTGACAGAACGGGAAAAACTTTTCGCTACAACATCGATTTAGAATCGGTGAAACACAATGGTCAAACATCAAATTATATTGAAGATGCTTCCGACGACTTCACTTTGAAAATAGGTGATAAAAATGTTTTCATCCCTGTAGGAATTCACGATTACGAAATAAAATATTCTATAAAAGGTCAGATTGGTTTTTTTGATACCTATGACGAATTATATTGGAATGCAACTGGAACCGAATGGAATTTCCCTATTGAAAAAGCTTCTGTAAACATTGTTTTACCAAATAAAACAACTGCAATACAATCGGCGTGTTATACAGGTTTTTCAGGTTCGACAGAAACAAATTGCAGTTCAAAAATTATTGGGAATCATACTTATTTTGTAGCAAACAATCTTCAAAATTATGAAGGGCTAACTGTAGCAGTTGGATTTCCAAAAGGAATAGTACTTCCTCCACCTCCTCCTACTTTTTTAGAAATTTACGGCAGCGTTATTTTATTTGGATGTGCTTTTAGTGTACTCGTTTATTTACTGGTATTAAATTGGGTTAAATTTGGAAGAGACCCTCAAAAGCCAACCATCGTTCCTCAATTTTATCCGCCAGAATCCTTATCACCGGCTGCGGTAAATATGATCATGAATGAAAGTTACGACGAATCTTCAGTAACGTACTCCATTGTGAATTTGGCAACCAAAGGCTACATTCAAATTACTGATATGTCAGAAAAAATGTTTGGCCTATTTGATAAGACAAGTTATGAACTAAATCGTTTAAAGGTTTCAGACCAGGAAATTGCTCCTGAAGAACAATCCATCATCAATACTATCTTTAATTCAAAAGGAAAAGTTAGCTTTAAAGGAGATTATAATTCTAAAATTGCAAAGGCATATTCATCGCATAGAGAAAAATTAGAGCAGCAATACGGTACTTTGATTAAAGACCAAAATAACTACATCAAGCTACTACCCTCTTTTACAATTTTTATTGTTTCAATATTTATCGGTGCTTTCTACTTTACACAAGATGTAGTACCTATTGCATCCATTTCAATATTTGCAATTGTGGGAACTTTCCTTATTTCAGGTTTTATAAAGGTCATTTTAAGTGTATTTAAATCTAAAATTTCTTATGGAAGCGTTTTCCGATTTGTATTAACTACAATAGGTGTTATTACTATTTCAGGAGCTGTTTATCTAAATACGCGGTACTCCTTGACAGCAATTGCTACCACGATTTACATCGTCGTTTCTCTACTTGCTTTGGTTTACTTTCAGCAACTTATTAAAATGCCAAGTGTTGAAAAATTACGTGTAAAATCATTAATTGAAGGTTTTAAAATGTACCTATCGGCGGCGGAGACCAACCGCTTAACATTTTTAAATCCACCAGAAATGACACCTATTTATTTTGAAATGATTCTTCCGTATGCGATGGCTTTAGGTGTAGATAAAATTTGGGGAGAAAAATTTGCCACAATGTTGAACAATTCTTCCATTGAATATAATTCAACTTGGTATGTTGGAACGCGTCCATTTGATTCACATTCAATGCACAATTTTGCTGGTTCATTTACAAATACTGCTAATGAGTCAAGTACTAGACCATCCCAATCCTCTTCAAGTTCTGGAGGTGGAAGTTGGAGTTCGGGAAGTTCAGGAGGAGGTTCATCCGGAGGTGGCGGAGGCGGCGGCGGCGGCGGCGGCTGGTAGAAATTTATTTTAAAAACCAACAATTCATCTTGAACTACGAGATGTACAGAATCAAAATAAAAGTTGAAAACCAATAAGCAACACCAACCAAAATATCGGAATACTCTCCGCCCAAAATGTCGTGTAATACCGACTTCGATTTTCATTGGCAAAAAATAAAAAACCAGCTGTAACCAATACTAGAATGACATTTACAATCAGTTGAATATCGTTTACAGCAGTTTTAAGAAATTCTAAAAAGTAGAAAGGAATTAATAGTAGATAACCCAAATACTTGGTTTTTTTAATTCCAATCTTCTGCGGAACGGTAAATAAATTTGGGTCATCGTCTTTTAAATCGATAATTTCGAAAATTAAAATCAGTACAATTACAAATAGGAAGCGTTGGCAGAATTTGATAAAAATATCATGATACAGTTCGATTCCAAAATTCATCATTGGCAACAAAGTAGTGACTCCTGCCCAACAAAAAGCCACGATATAAATCTTAATCCCAGACCAATTTCGCATGTTTTTCGTTGTAGAAAACACTGGAACTGTGTATAAAAAAGTAAGTCCAAAAAAGACAATTGCTGCAACTTGTGTTTTAATTTCTAATTGAAAGAAAAAATAAATAGAAGCCAATACAGCCGTCAAACTTAAAATCAACGTAGGCGTTAACGTTTTTCGATACGGCAACTTCTCTCGAAAAAAAGCTTCGTACTTTATGAAATTATAGCCGAATAAAGTTCCGAAAAATGCAAAACCAGCCATAGGAACATCAAAAGGTTGACTAAACATATGATTGGTCATCAAAACTAAACACAAAACCGAAACCGATACGTGAATACTAGCCTGAATATAAAAGTCAAAAAGTTGTTTTAGAAATTGCATTACAGCAAAAATAAACAAACCAACTACACAATGCATAATCCTTTGTGAAAATAGAAAAATTCATTGCCAAAAATCAATTAATTTTTAAGATAAATAAGTACTTTTGCCGCACGAAAACAACATACTACCACACATATTATGAAAACAGATTCATTTGCTTTAAGACATTTAGGACCAAGAGAAAACGATTTGTCTAAAATGTTAGAAACCATAGGAGTTGAAACATTAGATCAATTAATTTTCGAAACCATTCCCTCTGACATTCGACTAAAAAATCCGTTGGAATTGGAACACATTATGACTGAATATGAATATGCCAATCACATTCGGTTATTGGGTCGCACCAATAAAGTTTTCAAATCATATATCGGTTTAGGTTACCACCCGACCATTGTTCCTCCGGCAATTCAAAGAAATATTTTTGAAAACCCAGGATGGTATACTGCTTACACGCCTTACCAAGCAGAAATTGCACAAGGTCGTTTAGAAGCTATTTTAAATTTCCAAACTACGGTTATTGAATTGACAGGAATGGAAATTGCCAATGCCTCTTTGCTAGACGAAAGTACTGCTGCTGCAGAAGCAATGGCGTTGTTATTTGACGTTCGAACTAGAGATCAAAAGAAAGCCAACGTATGTAAATTCTTCGTTTCTGAAGAAATTTTACCACAAACATTATCCGTTTTACAAACCCGTTCTACTCCAATTGGTGTGGAATTGGTAGTTGGAAATCACCAAGAATTTGATTTTTCAACGGATTTTTTCGGCGCTATTTTACAGTATCCTGGGAAATACGGTCAAGTATACGACTATGCTGATTTTATCAAGACCGCTAATGAAAATGAAATAAAAGTAGCTGTTGCTGCTGATATTTTATCACTAACGAAATTGGTTCCTCCAGGAGAAATGGGAGCTGCCGTTGTAGTTGGAACTACGCAACGTTTCGGAATTCCGATGGGTTACGGTGGACCACATGCTGCTTATTTTGCAACTAAAGACGAATACAAACGTTCTATGCCGGGAAGAATCATTGGAGTATCGCAAGATGCAGATGGAAACCGTGCATTAAGAATGGCTTTGCAAACACGTGAACAACACATTAAGCGAGAAAAAGCAACCTCAAATATATGTACTGCACAAGTTCTATTGTCTGTAATGGCTGGTATGTTTGCCGTGTATCATGGACCAAAAGGTTTGAAATACATTGGAACAAAAGTGCACGCAAAAGCTTCAACACTTGCAGACGCTCTTAATAAATTAGGCGTTTATCAAACCAATACTGCCTTTTTCGACACGATCGTTGTAAAAGCAGATGCAGAAAAAGTGAGAGCAATAGCTGAAAAAAATGAAATTAACTTTTTTTACATTGACAGCGAAACAATTTCAATCTCACTGAACGAAACCACATTGTTTCCAGATTTAAATGGAATTGTTGCTGTATTTGCGGAAGCTGTAGGAAAAGAAGCTTTTGAAGTAACTGAAAATGTTAAAGACATTAATTATCCAGAAAATTTAAATCGTACTTCGTCATTTTTGACACACGAAGTATTTAATAAATACCATTCTGAAACGAGTTTGATGCGTTACATCAAAAAATTAGAGCGCAAAGATTTATCATTGACACACTCCATGATTGCTTTGGGTTCTTGTACCATGAAATTGAACGCAGCAGCAGAAATGTTGCCATTGAGTATGCCCTATTGGAACGGAATTCACCCGTTTGCTCCATTAGACCAAGTACAAGGTTATACCAAAATGTTGAAAAAATTAGAGCACCAACTGAATGTAATTACTGGTTTTGCAGGAACTACATTGCAACCTAATTCGGGCGCTCAAGGAGAATACGCAGGATTAATGACTATTCGTGCGTACCACCAATCAAGAAATGACGAAAAGAGAACAGTTTGTTTGATCCCGGCTTCGGCCCACGGAACCAATCCGGCTTCGGCAGCGATGGCAGGAATGCAAATTATCGTTACCAAAACTATGGAAAATGGAAACATTGACGTAGAAGATGTTCGTGCAAAAGCAATTCAATATAAAGACACACTTTCTTGTTTAATGGTCACATATCCATCAACACATGGAGTTTTTGAAAGTGCGATTAGAGAAATTACACAAATCATTCACGACAATGGTGGTTTGGTTTATATGGACGGAGCCAACATGAATGCGCAAGTTGGATTGACAAATCCAGCGACTATTGGAGCAGACGTTTGCCACTTGAACTTGCACAAAACATTCGCAATTCCTCACGGAGGTGGTGGACCAGGTGTTGGACCAATTTGTGTAAACGAAAAACTAGTTCCTTTCTTACCGAGTAATCCACTTGTAAAAGTAGGTGGAGATCAAGCCATTACCGCCATTTCTGGAGCACCTTACGGTTCGGCTTTGGTTTGCTTGATTTCTTACGGATACATTTGCATGTTAGGTTCTGAAGGAGTAACCAATGCTACGAAATATGCAATTTTGAATGCGAACTATATGAAAGCGCGTTTGGAAGAGCACTATCCTGTTCTATATGTAGGAGAAAAAGGACGTGCCGCTCACGAAATGATTTTGGATTGTAGAGGTTTTGAAACAAAAGGAATCAAAGTAACCGACATCGCAAAACGATTGATGGATTACGGTTTCCATGCTCCAACCGTTTCTTTCCCAGTGGCTGGAACGTTGATGATTGAGCCAACAGAATCTGAAGATGTAGCAGAATTAGACCGTTTTTGTGACGCGATGATTTCAATTCGTAGAGAAATTGAAGCTTCTTCAAAAGATGATGAAAACAACATGTTGAAAAACGCACCACATACAATGGCAATGCTTACAGCTGATACGTGGAATTTCCCTTATTCAAGAGAAACAGCAGCATTTCCATTAGATTATATTGCAGAAAATAAATTCTGGCCAAGCGTTCGTCGTGTAGATGAAACTTATGGCGATCGAAATCTTATCTGTTCATGTGCTCCAATTGAAGCATATATGTAATTAGTGTTAGATTTAGGAATAATGATAAAGAAAGAGGTTTTAAGTTTCGATTTAAAGCCTCTTTTTTTTTTGTAAAAAATTTAAAATGAACGATATAGCAAATAATGAAGACCTCCATTTGTTGGTTGATGAATTCTATAAAAAGTTATTGAACGACACTTCCATTGCCTACATTTTTACAAAAGTGGTACAAATAAAACTGCAAGAACACCTGCCCGTGCTGGTGCTTTTCTGGGCAAAATCGCTTTTCAATAGCGGAAGTTATCACAATAATATCACCAAGATTCATCTTGATATTAATCAAAAAGAATATTTATCACCCGCATTATTTGAAATTTGGTTGAATCATTTTAACGCTGCAGTGGACGAAAATTTTAAAGGAATTTATGCTGAAAAGATAAAAACACAGGCTTTAAGTATTGCAACAGTGATGCAAATTAAGATCCATAATGAGTCCAAAAAAAGCTCTTAAATCCACGCAATTAAAAAATTTTGTGATAAAAAAGAAAATATATATGCATGCATAGTATTTTTTATTTGTCAGTACATTTTAAAATAGTACCTTTATCTTTACAAAAAATGACAGATGAACATAAGAATAACAGGTACAGGAAGTTACATTCCTACGCAAGTTGTATCAAACATAGATTTTGCACAACACGTCTTCTTAAATGACGATGGAACCCTTTTTCCGCATCCAAATGACGTCATCGCAAAAAAATTTGTAGAAATAACTGGAATTGAAGAACGCAGGTATATTTCTGATGATTTAAATACTTCCGACGTAGCAACAATTGCTGCTCAAAGAGCTATTGCTGATGCAAATTTAGACGCTGAAACTTTAGATTATATCATCGTTGCACATAACTTTGGCGATGTTAAAAAAGGAGCTTTACAAGGCGACATGTTACCAAGTTTAGCTTCCAAAGTAAAACATAATTTACGCATAAAAAACCCAAAATGTGTCGCATATGACATGTTATTTGGTTGTCCAGGCTGGCTCGAATCCTTCATTCAAGCCCATGCTTATATAAAAGCGGGAATGGCAAAAAGATGTTTGGTAATTGGAGCCGAAGCCTTATCTAGAGTTTTAGACCCGCACGATCGCGATTCTATGATTTACTCTGATGGAGCAGGTGCCACAATCATTGAAGATACTGATGAAAAAGGCGGAATTCTAGCTCATGAATCTGCATCCTATACTTATGATGAAGCCAATTATTTGTTTTTTGGAAAATCATACAATGTGGATCATGATCCTGACGTTCGATACATCAAAATGCACGGTCGTAAAATTTATGAATTTGCCTTAAGAGAAGTTCCAAAAGCTATGTCCATTTGTTTAGAAAAAAGTGGAATTGAAATTGGTCAAGTTAAAAAGATATTGATCCATCAGGCTAATGAAAAAATGGACGAAGCTATTATTCAACGTTTTTACAAACTGTACAAAAAGCCTGTTCCAGAAGGAATTATGCCGATGAGTATCCATAGATTGGGGAATTCAAGCGTAGCCACTATTCCTACATTATATGATTTATTAATCAAAGGAGAAATTGAAAATCAATCACTCAACAAAGGAGATATTGTACTTTTTGCTTCAGTTGGTGGAGGAATGAATATTAACGCAATGGTATATCAGATTTAAAAAGTTTTAAATTTAAATTTCTTGTTTTAATAGTAATTTTATCCTCTGTTTCAACATGATTTGGAACTTGACACCTACTTTATGTACGAAAAAATATTTCCGAATAAACGTTTTAATCTCACGTTAAATTTTCTGAAGAGACATATTGCGACTTCTGAAAAAATATTTGATTTGGGCGTGACTAATCCGTTCTCCAAGATTATGATGGATCATGGATACCAAGTTTCAAACACGACCGGAGAAGATCTAGACAACGATCAAACGGCTTTAAAAACTCAAGATTACGACGTTTTTACTGCTTTTGAAATTTTTGAGCATTTACTGAATCCTTACACTGTTTTGCAAAATGTAAAATGCGACAAAGCTCTTATTTCCATCCCGATGCGACTGTGGTTTCAATCGGCTTACAGAAGTAAAACAGACCAGTGGGACCGACATTACCACGAATTTGAAGACTGGCAATTGGACTGGCTTTTGGAAAAATCCGGTTTCAAAATAATCGATTCGATCAAATTTACGCATCCCACAAAAAAACTTGGTTTCCGACCGATTTTGAGGTATTTTGTTCCAAGATATTATTTGGTTTATGCAGAGCGAGAAAAGAATATAGAGAAAAGAACATAGATTGGATGAGTTAATTTTTTGAAATTAAATTTCTGTTTCAATTTGCAACCATGACAGTTAAACCCTAAACTTCCTTGAACTACTACATCATCATACCCGCTTACAACGAGGCACAACTAATTTCATTAACGCTTCAGTCGTTAGTGGAACAAACCGTATTGCCTTCAAAAGTGGTGGTGGTAAATGATGGCTCAACGGATGCAACTGCAGAAATTGTTACGGCTTTCGCCAAAAAATATCCGTTTATTTCATTGGTGAATAAAACATCGGATGCGATTCATTTACCGGGAAGCAAGGTGATTCAGGCGTTTCAAAAAGGATTAGAATCTGTCGACGAAAACTATGATTTTATCGTTAAGGCAGATGCGGATTTAATTTTTCCCTTGAATTATTTTGAAACTTTAATCGCGCATTTTACATCGGATGAACGAATTGGAATGGCTGGTGGTTTTTGTTATATTGAGAAAAATGGCAATTGGATTTTAGAAAACTTAACGGATAAAGACCATATTCGTGGCGCTTTAAAAGCGTATCGAAAACAAACTTTTAAGCAAATTGGTGGTTTAAAACCTGCAATGGGTTGGGATACTGTTGATGAATTATTGTGCAAATTCTACGATTGGAAAATTAAAACAGACGAAACTTTACACGTCAAGCACTTGAAACCTACTGGAGCGAATTACAGCAAAACCGCTCGTTACAAACAAGGTGAAGCTTTTTACACTTTGGGTTATGGATTTTGGATTACTTCAATTGCGTCGGCTAAATTGGCTTTGCGCAAAAAGAAACCGCTTTTATTTCTTGATTATCTGAATGGTTTTTGGAAAGCGAAATCTTCAAAAAAAGCACTTTTAGTTACTGAAGAACAAGCAGAATTTATCAGAAATTACCGTTGGAAAAAGATGAAAGAGAAGATATTTTAAAAGATACGCCTTTTGTAGAATAATGGATCTACGGAAGACAACGTTTTGCGTTAAGGATGGAAGAGGAGCTCTTTGTTGCTTTGGAAAAGCAATAAAAGCAGGAACGTACAGCCTGACCCGTAGGGGAACGCCCAACTGCTCTTGAAAATTATTTTTATTGTTGTTGTCATTGAAATTGATATTGCCATTGAAATTGTATCTTTGGCAAAACTACAACACAACCCCTAATGAAAAACACACTTATAGCGCCATCGGTACTTGCTGCTGATTTTGGAAACTTGCAACGCGACTTGGAAATGATTAATAATAGTGAAGCCGACTGGTTTCATATTGACATTATGGACGGCGTTTTTGTTCCAAATATTTCTTATGGAATGCCGGTTTTAGAAGCAATCAACAGACACGCCAAGAAAACAATTGACGTCCATTTGATGATTGTGGACCCAGACAGATACATTAAGACTTTTGCTGATTTAGGCGCGAATATTTTGAGCGTACATTATGAAGCTTGTACCCATTTACACCGAACACTTCAAGCAATTAAAGCCGAAGGAATGAAAGCTGGAGTGGCGATTAATCCTCATACAAATGTGAGTTTACTGGAAGACGTGATTAAAGACATTGACTTGGTGTGCATCATGAGTGTAAATCCTGGTTTTGGCGGACAATCTTTTATTGAAAACACGTACAAAAAAGTCAGCCAACTTAAGGAAATGATTGAAAGAAACGGCGCTTCGACATTGATTGAAGTGGACGGTGGTGTTACCAATAAAAATGCAAAGCAATTGCAGGAAGCTGGTGCTGACGTTTTAGTTGCCGGAAGTTTTGTATTTAAAGCGGAAAATCCTACACAGACGATTGCTGATTTAAAACAGATGTTGCGATAAAATTTGACAAGCCTTTCTTCGGAGAGGCTTTTTTTTAGCTTTGGAAATTAATCATTCGTTTAACGTGCAGGAATAACTCGGGATAAATGCGATTGAATTCTTCTGGAGTTTCAAAGAAGTGCTCCAATAAAACGGCTAGGAATTCAAACTGATTTTGAAATGCATAATCTCTAAAATAGTTGTCGTTTAGCATTTTTTGTCTAAATGTGGCATCTTCTAAATATTGTAAGATTGCATTGAATTCGTCAATAAAAATGACGTCGCTGGAATAGTGCTTTTTTTTTGCGCCAAAATGCAACGCGTGTGTAAACTCATGCAAACCGAGGTTAATGTTATTATTTGTAATTTGATGTCCCGATAAAAAATCATTCCACGAAAAAACGATGGCTTTTAAATTTGGATTGAACTCGCCTTTGTGGTACTGTTCATTTACGGTTGAATAATAAATACTTGGATAGATAATGATTTTATCAAAAGTGCTTGTCAAATATTGCCGCATGCCGAAAGAAAGCATGACATAGGTTCCGGCAACGATGGTTTTAACTTCTTCATCATCTACCGAAATTCCGTTTCCGATGAACTGGTAGCGGTTTAAAAAAGTGCTAATTCTGTGTTCAAAGTACTGTTTCCGTTTTTTAGAAAGTCGGTTATAGAAGTAAAATTCGCGTCTTAAAATTGTCTTTTGAGCTTCACTAATTTTTTTAGGAAAAAGATAATAATGAACGTAAAGTGGTTTTTTAAAAATTAAAACGTGCAGCGGTTCTGCTATTAACTTGACCACCAACAGAATGGACAGCACTACAAAAATGAGTGCTAGAAAAGCCGCAATGAATTCAGTACTATCCAAGTCTAATTTTTAAGCATTAAAAAAGGGACAAAATGTCCCTTAAAAATGGTGACCCCGACTGGATTCAAACCAGTAACCGTCAGAGCCGAAATCTGATATTCTATTCAGTTGAACTACGGGGCCATTTTATTTTCAAATGCGAATCTACAATAATTTTGCCTTACGACAAAAGCTTTTTTACGATTGTTGAAATTGTTTTACCATCTGCTTTTCCAGCCAATTCCGCAGCAACTAATCCCATGACTTTACCCATCGAACCCATTCCTGAAGCATCTTCTTCCTTGATGATACGCGATACGATTTCTTCAATTTCCATTTCATTCAATTGCACGGGTAAAAACTTTTCAATCACGGCAGCTTGTGCCAATTCAGGCTCTGCCAAGTCAGGACGTTTTTGCTCAATGTATATTGCAGCACTGTCGCGACGCTGCTTTACCAAACGCTGTAAAATTTTGATTTCATCTTCTTCCGAAATCGCTTCTTTAGAACCTGTCTCTGTTTGTGCTAATAATATAGCCGACTTAACCGCTCTTAAAGATTCTAATGCAACGGTATCTTTGGCACGCATTGCAGTTTTAATTTCGTCCATTATTCTTTCAGAAAGACTCATAGCTTATAAATTTTAGATTTATGATTTTAGATTTATGATGGGCTAAATAGCCTCGATTATCTCACTCTACTCCTATTTTATCAGAGCTTAATGAGCACTTTTTGTTTTAGCGTAATTCCTTGCCATTTTTCTAGGCGCGATTGCATCGAAAGCGGAAAAATGAATCAGATGGTTACATTCAATCGGAATCACAATAACAGCCCTAAACATTCGCTCCTACTTTTTATACCAAAATCCAAAACGAAGGTAAAAAAAATAACCCGAAAAAAGATTTTTCGGGTTATTAAAGTTTGGTTAGAGTTAATTAATCGACATTGTCATGTAGAAAAGAATTGTTTGAACGCAACTGAATGTCGTCGTTACTGTCCGTTCCTAATGAAGTACGCGATTTATTACTGTTATTCGGTGTGGATAAATCTACTCCAAAGCGCTTGTAAGCAGGCTCTTTTTCATACTCATCTACACGCGATGGATTGTTGTGAAATTTATAATTAAATTCCTTCAATTTTCTACGTCGTTCATCCGCTCTCATTCTTAATGCGTCTTCGATTGGCATTTCTGTTGGCGTAATGGATTCGTAATTTTTGTCAAATTGAGAAGGTTCGTTCACTTTCATCGTGATTTTCAATTCTTCACGTTCTGGTTCTGCTACTTTATCTAACGGCTTTGAATCCATCAAACTGTTCTCCACTTCCATATACTCTTCTAAAGAATAACGAACTACACCTGTTTTATTTACCTCCGTGACAGGCACCACTTGAACCGGTTTGTTTACTTCAATATTTCTGGTTTCGTTTGTCAAATCAAAAATAGCGCGTTCTTCTTCTCTTTCAGTAGTATGTTTTGCGATAGGCAAATCAAAAGAAAAAGCAGATTCCTTTTTTTCATTCATCACTACTTGTGCATCACGAACAAAAATTTCTTTTACTTCTGGAGCCGTAAAGTAAAATTCTGTTTCTTGTTTTGCTGGAGAAACAATTTCAAAGGTCACATCTAAATTCTTAATAAATTCTGTTGTAGGAACTAAATTGTATTCGAATTTTGGCTCTTCTGTAACTGGTGGTTGTACTTCAAATTGTGGCTCTACTGCTTTTACTTCCTCAATTACTTCTGGCTCAAAAGAAAATGTAGGCTGCGTTACAATTGGTGCAAATTCTGTGATCAATTCAGGAACAATTTTAGCTTCTGGCGCTTCATCTTCCATCAAGTCATGCACAATAACATCATTGTTTTTTGATGCGGACGTAGGTTGCGAAAAATTAAATGACTCAATTACGTTTTGACTCAAATTGTGTGTCAACTTTTGCTCGTCACCTAAAGTATGAATGATTTTTTCTGGTGCTGTATTTACAATTTCGTTTTGTTGCTCTACATTAAAACCAGTAGCAATAATTGTTACTGCTACAGCATCACCAAGATTTTCATCTTCACCAACTCCCATAATGATATTGGCATTGTGACCCGCTTCCACTTGAATGTGGTCGTTGATCTCTCCAATTTCATCAATGGTAATTTCATTGGTTCCAGAAACAATTAATAACAATACGTTTTTGGCACCTGTAATTTTATTATCGTTCAATAACGGCGAATCCAATGCAGAAACGATTGCTTCTTTTGCTCTATTTTCACCACTTGCCGAAGCTGAACCCATTATTGCAGTTCCGCTGTTAGACAATACAGTTTTGGCATCTTTTAAATCGATATTTTGCGTGTAGTGGTGTGTAATTACTTCTGCAATTCCACGTGAGGCTGTCGCCAATACTTCATCCGCTTTAGAGAATCCCGCTTTAAAACCAAGATTTCCATATACTTCACGCAACTTATTATTGTTGATCACAATTAGGGAATCCACCTGCTTACGCAAACGCTCTACTCCTAATAATGCTTGCTCTTGACGTACTTTTCCTTCAAATTGAAACGGAATAGTTACAATTCCAACAGTCAATATATCGCGATCTTTAGCCAATTGAGCAATAACTGGTGCAGCACCCGTTCCTGTTCCACCACCCATTCCTGCAGTAATAAAAACCATTTTAGTATTGATGTCCAACATTTTTTCAATTTCAGCAATACTTTCAATAGCCGATTGTTGACCCACTTCAGGATTTGCTCCTGCACCAAGACCTTCGGTTAAGTTTACACCCAACTGAATTTTATTTGGAACCGAACTCACAGCCAAAGCTTGCGCATCGGTATTACAGACGATAAAATCTACACCTTTAATTCCTTGTTTAAACATGTGGTTAATCGCGTTACTTCCGCCACCACCTACACCGATAACTTTAATTACATTTGATTGATTTTTAGGTAAATCAAACGAAATACTTCCAAAATCTGATTCGCTTGTCATATTATTGGGTTTTTAATTTTTTATTTATATTCTTTTTCTAGCTTTCTTTTTTCTTATTCTGCGTTGTCCAAAAAGTTCTTGATTTTGTCCAAATACTTATCAAAAAACGTCTTTGAAATCTTGTTTTGAGTGGATTCTTGCGCAACTTCCTTTGCTTCTTCCTCTACTCTTTGTTCTTCCTTTTCCCGCTCAATTTCAGCAGCAGGAGCACGATAAACTGGTTTTTTCTCAATTATTTCAGGTTGGTATTTGGTAGCACTATCAGTTCCATTTGCAATACTGTTCATTACCAATCCAACAGCTGTAGCATAGCTTGGACTTGAAATTTCTTCGTCTGAATCTCCCGCCAAATGTTCATTAGGATATCCAATTCGTGTATCCATTCCCGTGATGTATTCTACCAATTGCTTGATGTGCTTTAATTCTGCACCACCACCTGTTAATACTATTCCTGCAATCAACTTTTTACGCGGATCTTCATGACCGTAAGCTTTAATTTCGGCGAAAGCCTGCTCAATAATTTCCACCACACGTGCGTGAATAATTTTGGACAAGTTTTTCAATGAAATCTCTTTTGGTTCACGACCTCTTAATCCAGGAATAGAAACAATTTCATTATCTCTATTTTCGCCCGGCCAAGCACTTCCAAATTTAATTTTAAGCAATTCTGCTTGTTTTTCAATAATGGAACATCCTTCTTTAATATCATCCGTAATTACGTTTCCACCAAATGGAATTACTGCAGTATGTCTGATGATTCCGTCCTTGAAAATTGCCAAGTCTGTTGTTCCTCCACCAATATCAATTAAAGCAACTCCTGCTTCTTTTTCTTCTTGACTTAAAACTGCATCAGCTGAAGCCAAAGGTTCCAACGTAATTCCTGACAATTCAATTCCGGCACTTTGGATACATCTACCTACATTTCTGATGGAAGAAGCTTGTCCCACTACTACGTGAAAACTAGATTCCAAACGACCTCCGTACATTCCCACTGGTTCTTTAATTTCCGATTGACCGTCAATTTTGAATTCCTGTGGCAACACGTGAATGATTTCTTCTCCAGGAAGCATTGCCAACTTGTGCACTTGGTTGATTAACAATTCAATGTCTTTGTCTCCAATTACTTCTTCCGCGTTGTTACGACTGATGTAATCGCTGTGCTGCAAACTACGAATGTGTTGACCTGCAATTCCTACTACAACATCTTTAATTTTATAACCCGATTGATTCTCTGCTTCGGCAACTGCTTGCTGAATGGACTGAATCGTTTGTGTAATATTATTTACCACACCTCTGGCCACACCAAGGCTTTTGGCTTTTCCAATTCCTAATATCTCTAGTTTTCCATACTCATTTTTCTTGCCAATCATAGCAACAATCTTTGTTGTTCCTAGATCTAATCCTACGGCAATCGTTTCTTTTTCCATATTCATTCTATTTTGTACACACCACTTGTTGTGTAAACTTGAGATTTATTATTTTGTACGTGTCGATTAATGTGTCGTGAACTGCTTTTTGAAAAAACGCTTTATAATTATCAAATTTTCGCTCGACTTCCATCGTCTTTCCAAATTCAATTTCGTAATTATAGTTTCTATTCGTCATCTTTAAGCTTCCACTTGGCAAAATTTCGATGCCAGTGATGTTCTTTTTTAAAAAATCGTCGTTGTAAATAAACCACAACAAATCGTACATTTCCTTTTCATTTTTACCGGAAATTTCTCCCAAAACAAGTGGTAATCTTGCCGTTTGAATTCCTGATAATGGCATCCTATTTCCCTTACTATCAATATAGAACGATCCTTCTCTACTGAAAATTCTAGCGATGGGTGTTCGTTGCGTTACCATTGCTTTTAACACACCATCAATACTTACAAACACCTCTGACTTTTGTATCATATCGTGTTCATTGAGCATTTTCTCCAATTTATTCAAAACTACCTTATCTTTTCCGATAGTTTTCAACTCTTCTCCATTTTCTATTAACAATTTATTAACCGCTTCATAGCTGACAAAAAGAGCTTCTTTGTTAACAAACTCGACTACCGTTTTCTGTGTTTTTCTTAAATCATTTCGGTTTGAAGTAAAAGAATATAAAAACACGACCAAGGCAAACATCAGCAGCATTCGGACATTAATCCAAAGATTTCTCCAATTAAACTTTTTCATGCAATGCTTTTTTTATACTCGTTACCATTGCTCCAATATCTCCTGCTCCAATACTTACAAAAACCGTAGCGTCACTTTTTAAAATTTCGGTAACTACTTCCGATTTCTGAACTACTTTTTTATATAAATTTGTCATTTTGCTCAAAAGCCATTCCGATGTAATTCCTTCCATCGGCAACTCTCTAGCCGGATAAATATCCAGTAATAAAACCGAATCAAACGCGGACAAACTTTTTGCAAAATCATCTACAAAATCTTTAGTTCTACTGAACAAATGCGGTTGAAAAACAGCAAGCACTTTTTGTCCCGGATATAATTCTGAAACCGCTTGACGCACTGCGTTTATTTCTGTGGGATGATGAGCATAATCATCAATATACACCAACTTTTCAGATTGAATTTGATACGAAAATCGTCTTCTAATTCCTTTAAACGAGGCCAATGCATTTTTAGAATCTTCATCAGAAACGCCGTACGTTTTTGCCATTGCAAACGCCATCAACGCATTTGTTAAATTGTGTCTACCTGGCAAAGCAAATCGAACATCCGTAATCAATTGGTTACTGGTTTTGATGTCAAAAATATAAGCACTTTTTTCAATGCGGATATTTATGGCTTCAAAATTGGCTGATTCATTTACACCAACGGTCTTCCCTTCAAGAGGCAATTGCGTGGTGACAAATAGATTTGCTCTATCTTCAATTTTATTTGCAAATTCTTCAAACGACGCTTCAATTGCTGCACTATCGCCATAAATATCCAAATGATCCGCATCCATTGACGTAATGCAAGCGATATTGGGATGCAGGTGCAAAAAGGATCGATCAAACTCATCTGCTTCTACAACAGTTACAGTTTTTCCATTTCCCACTAAATTTGAATTGTAATTTTCAACAATTCCACCTAAAAAGGAAGTTACATCTACGCCACTTTGAAACAAAATATGCGCCAAAATACTGGAAGTCGTCGTTTTTCCGTGGGTTCCTGCTACTGCAAAACAGAATGTGTTTTTAGTTATAATCCCCAAAACTTCTGCTCGTTTTTTTATTTCAAAATTTCGTTCCATAAAATAATTCCACTGCGAATGCGCTTTCGGCACTGCCGGAGTAATTACCACTAACGTATTTTCAACGGTAAATGCAGCTGGTATTAAATCTATTTTATCTTCAAAATGAATGGCAATCCCGCTTTGCATTAATTCATCGGTTAATTCCGTTGGCGTTTTGTCATAACCCGCAACATTTTTCCCAAGCGTATGAAAATAACGTGCCAAAGCACTCATTCCGATACCTCCGATTCCGATGAAAAATATATTATGGATTTTATCTAGATTCATTTTGTATTATTTCTTAATCAATTTTTCAATTTCATCTACAATGTCTTTTGTTGCATTTGGTTTTGCCAATTTCAACATGTTTTCAGACAATTTTTTTTGTAATTCATCGTCATTTAAGATCGCGTTGATCGCTGTTGTAAATTGCGTATCCAATTCACTTTCCTTAATTATCAAAGCACCTTCTTTATCTACAATGGCATTTGCATTCTTCGTTTGATGGTCTTCGGCAACATTAGGTGATGGAATAAAAAGCGTTGGTTTTCCCACCAAACACAATTCCGAAACCGATGACGCTCCAGCTCTTGAAATGATTACATCTGCAGCAGCATAGGCCAAATCCATTCGCTCAATAAACGACAAAACTTGCACGTCTTCTTTCTCATTAAAATGTGAATATTCGTCATGGTATAACTTCCCACATTGCCAAATCAATTGTACATTTTGCGAACTAAAATTCACCAATTCTTTAGCTATCAATTGATTTATTCTTCTTGCTCCTAAACTTCCACCTAAAACTAAAACCGTCTTTTTGTTTGGATTTAATTTGTAAAACGCAATCGCTTCCTCTCGTTTTTCTTTAAAACCAGTTAAATCTTGACGCACCGGATTTCCAGTGAGAACGATTTTATTTTTTGGAAAAAACTTTTCTAAATTTTCATAAGCCACGCAAATTTTACTTGCCTTCTTGCTCAACCATTTATTGGTTATTCCAGGAAATGAATTCTGCTCTTGCAATACCGTTGGAATTCCGGCAAATCCCGCTACACGAAGTAAAGGACCGCTTGCAAAACCACCTGTTCCAATTACTACATCAGGTTTGAATTGTCTGATAATTGTTCGCGATTTCAATAAACTATCCAGTAATTTAATAGGAAAAAGCGCATTGTCAAACGTAAATTTTCGCTGAATTCCCGCAATCCATAATCCTTTAATTGGGTAACCCGATTGCGGCACCTTTTGCATTTCCATTTTATTACTCGCGCCTACAAATAAAATATCAGCGTCCGGAAAACGCAATTTTAATTCATTGGCAATAGCAATTGCAGGATAGATATGTCCTCCTGTACCGCCACCACTTAATATGAATTTCAAATTTTGCATTTTCTTTATTTATTTTTATTTGAATTTAACCGCATCCATTGGATTGCCTGTTTCTTCTATGGTATAATTTTCAGCTCCAGCCATTGCCACGTTTAATTCCATTTCATCTTCAATTAACTGTTTGTCAATTAATTTCTGTAAAGCCGCCTCACGTTGCTCTTTCTCTTTCAATTCCTGAACAATTTCTTCTTCCTTTTTTGTCACACTTAAAATGATTCCGATAGCAATACTTGTCATCCAAATGGAACTTCCTCCACTACTGATCAATGGCAAAGTTTGGCCCGTTACTGGCAATAATTCGACAGCAACTCCCATATTAATTAAAGCTTGAAAAATAATCGGGAATCCGAGTCCGACGACTAATAATTTCCCAAACATAGAATTGCTCGTATGTGCGGCAACAATAAATCTAAAGAAAAGCAGCATGTATAAAAGCAAGACACCAAGTCCGCCAATCAATCCATATTCCTCTACGATTATCGCAAAAATAAAATCGGAAGACGACTGTGGTAGAAAATTTTTCTGCACACTTTTTCCTGGACCTACACCATAAATTCCACCAGAAGCAATTGCAATTTTCGCTTTTTCAATTTGATAATCATCTTCATCCGGTTTGTCGCTTGTAAAACTTTCAATACGGCTCATCCAAGTATCCACTCGATTCGGAAATGCATCTGGAAACGCTTTGACCACCAAAATAAAAAATGAGAATGCTACAACGCCCATTAAAATAATTAAACCAATGTACTTCAACGGATACTTGCCAATAAAAACAAGTAAAATAACCATTGAAAAAATCAAGGCTGCTGTGGAGAAATTGGCAGGAAGAATAAGAGCCAAAGTGATTCCGACTGGTGTCCAAAGTTCCCACAAGGAGTTCTTGAATGTAACTGGAGTCTCTCTAGTTTTGGATAAATATCTTGCAACATAGATCATTAAAACAATAGATGCGACGGTAGAGGTTTGAAATGTAATTCCAACAAAAGGCACTTGGATCCAACGGCTCGCATTGGCTCCATCAATTACCGTTCCTTTGAACATGGTATACCCCAAAAGTAACCATACTAAAGGCAATAATATTTTAGAGATGGCTCTGTAATAATGGTACGGCATCTTGTGCAAACGGTAAATCATGAAAAAACCAACGATGATGTGTACCGCATGTTTTACCAAATAACTCAACGTGTTTCCGCTACCATTATTCATGAATGCCAAATTACTACTCGCGCTAAAAACAGGCATAAACGAAAACAAGGCAAGTAAGGCCACGAATGACCAAATCCCTTTATCTCCTTTTAAATTACTGATTAACGTTTTCATATTTATTGAATTCTATTTTTTATAAATTTTGAACCGCTTGCTTAAATTGACGTCCTCTGTCTTCATAATTTTCAAACAAATCAAAACTCGCGCAGGCTGGAGAAAGTAAAACAGTATCGCCTTTTTCTGCAATATGTTGAGCCGTCCTTACTGCATCACTCATTGTAGAAACTTCCACCATCATATCCACGATAGATCCGAAAGCATCGATGATTTTTCTATTGTCCACTCCCAAACAGATGATCGCTTTTACTTTTTCATTGACCAATTCCATCAATTCAGCATAGTCATTTCCTTTATCCACACCACCAACAATCCAAACCGTTGGACTAGAAACGCTGTCTAAGGCAAAGAAGGTTGCATTTACATTTGTTGCTTTAGAATCATTGATGTATTGTACATTTTGGATCTTCAATACTTTTTCCAAACGATGTTCCACACCTTGAAAACTAGACAAACTCTCACGAATAGTCTGCTTTCTGATTTTCATCAATTGTGCCACAGAAGCCGCCGCCATGGCGTTTTTCATGTTGTGTTTTCCCTCTAAAGCAAGGTGTGTCGTGTCCATTGTAAATTCTTTATTGTCGATGTTAATTTTCATTGTTGTGTTTTGTATTGATGCTCCTTCTTCATAATTCTTTGTCAATGAGAAAGGAACTTTGTGTGCTTTAATAGTGTTGTTTTTAAGCCAGTTTTCAATCATTTCATCGTCGCCGTCGTAAATAAAATAATCCGATTCACTTTGATTTTGCAAAATCCTAAACTTCGAATCGATGTAATTTTCATACTTATAATCGTATCGATCCAAATGATCCGGACTTAAATTAGTTAGAATGGCAATGTGCGGGTTGAATGTAAAACTGCCATCGAGTTGAAAACTACTTAACTCTAAAACATACACATCAAAATTATTTTCTGCCACTTGCCAAGCAAAGCTCTTTCCAATATTTCCGCCCAAACCTACATTTAAACCAGCAGTCTTAAGCAAATGATAGGTCAACATTGTAGTGGTTGTCTTTCCATTGCTTCCCGTAATTCCGATTAGAATGGCGTCTGTCAACTTTGCTGCGAATTCAATTTCAGAAATTACTGGAATCTTCTTTGCCAAAAGCTTTTGTACAATCGGTGCTTTTTCTGGAATTCCTGGACTTTTCATCACCAAATCTGCGTTTAAAATCAACGCCTCGGTATGCTGATTGTCTTCCCACTTGATGCCATTAATGGACAACACTTCTTTATAATTCTCTTTTATGCTTCCAAAATCAGATACAAAAACATCGTATCCTTTTTTCTTGCCTAAAATTGCTGTACCTACGCCACTTTCGCCTCCTCCTAATATTATCAGTCTTTTCATTTATCGGAGTTTTAAGGTTACTATGGACAAAATGGCAAGCATAATTCCAACAATCCAAAATCGGGTTACAATTTTACTTTCGTGGTAGCCTTTCTTTTGATAATGGTGGTGCAATGGCGACATTAAAAATATTCTCCGGCCTTCGCCAAAACGTTTCTTGGTATATTTAAAATAAGCTACTTGTAGCACTACGCTGAAATTTTCCACCAAGAAAATCCCACATAATAACGGAATGAGCATTTCCTTTCGAACGGCAATTGCCAATACGGCTATAATTCCACCTATGGTTAAACTTCCCGTATCACCCATAAAAACAGCTGCTGGATAGGAGTTATACCAAAGAAACCCAATTAAAGCTCCAACAAACGCGGCTATAAAAACGGTCATTTCTCCCGAATCGGGGATATACATTATATTAAGGTAGTTGGACAAAATAATATTTCCCGAAACAAAGGTAAAAAGTCCCAACGCCGTAACCGAAATAGCCGAAGTTCCTGCAGCCAAACCGTCAATTCCATCCGTTAAATTAGCGCCATTTGACACAGCAGTAATAATAAAAATCACCACCGGAATAAAAATCAACCAAGCCCAATCGCGGTAGTTATCTCCGGTCCAGGCTAACAATTCGGCATAATCAAATTCGTTATTTTTAAAGAAGGGTATCGTCGTTAATGTGGATTTTGCCTCTACGTCAGATTGCATCAATACAGACTCATTTGCCGATATGGAATACGCAGCGGTATTTTTAGAATTGGCATCGTCACGAACGGTAACTCCCGGGTGGAAATACAAAACCGAACCTACAATTAAACCCAAACCTACTTGACCAACGACTTTAAATCCTCCTTTAAGTCCCTGTTTATCCTTTTTAAAAATCTTGATATAATCATCTATAAAACCAATTGTACCCATCCAAAGCGTGGTTACAATCAATAAAACAATGTAAATATTATCCAATTTGGTCAACAAAATTACAGGAATCAGCGTTGCCAATATAATAATCAAACCACCCATTGTAGGTGTTCCTGCTTTTTCATTTTGACCCACTAGACCCAATTCACGTACCGTTTCGCCAACTTGTTGGTTGCGTAAAAAATTAATAATACGCTTTCCAAAAACCGTGGAAATAATCAACGATAAAATAACCGCAAGTGCAGAACGAAACGTAATGTATTGAAACACTCCCGTTCCTGGAATGTCTTTTGTTTTATCTAAATATTCAAATAAATAGTATAGCATATCGTTCTATTTTTGTAGCATTTGCAAAAATTCCTTTACCATTTTCATGTCGTCAAAATCGTGTCGAACTCCATGAATTTCTTGATACGTTTCATGTCCTTTCCCAGCAATTAGGATAATGTCTTGAGCCGTGGCCAATTGACAAGCTGTTTTAATAGCTTGCTTTCTATCAGAAATCGACATTGACTTTTTATAATTTTGAGGCTCCACACCAAGTTCCATTTCAGCAATAATCGTTTCAGGATTTTCCGTTCTTGGATTGTCAGAAGTTAAAATTACCTTGTCACTCAATTGCGTGGCAATCTGTGCCATAATCGGACGTTTGGTTTTGTCTCTATCGCCACCACAACCTACAACTGTTATCAATTGCTCATTTTTAGTACGAATGTCATTGATGGTTTTCAATACATTTTCCAATGCATCTGGCGTGTGTGCATAATCCACAATTGCCGTAATTTTAGTATCCGAAACAATGAACTGAAATCTTCCAGAAACACTTTTCAATTCCGACATCAATCGCAAAACCTCTAATGATTCTAGGCCCAATTCAATTGCAGTTCCATAAATTGCAAGTAAATTATAAGCGTTAAAAGTTCCAATCAATCGCGTCCAAAGTTCATCTCCATTGATTTTTAAAAGCAAACCTGAAATTTGATTTTCTAAAATCAGAGCTTTAAAATCAGCATGCGTTTTTAAAGCGTATGTTCTTTTTCTGGCAACGGTGTTTTGCAACATTACGCTTCCATTTTTATCGTCTATATTAGTTAATGCAAAAGCATTCTTTGGCAAACCATCGAAAAACGCTTTTTTCACGTCACGGTATTCGTTGAAATTACTATGGTAATCCAAATGATCGTGTGATAAATTGGTGAAAATTCCGCCTTCAAAAGTCAAACCTTCTGTACGTTTTTGGTGAATTCCATGCGAACTCACTTCCATGAAACAGAATTCCACTCCGGCATTGTTCATTTCTTTCAGGTAGAAATTGATGGTCAATGAATCTGGTGTGGTGTGACTTGCTTTATATTCCACGTCGTCTACTAAAATTTTAACAGTCGACAATAAGCCTACTTTATAACCCGCGTTTTTAAACAATTGATAAAGTAAAGAAGCAACCGTTGTTTTTCCATTGGTACCGGTAACACCTACTAATTTCAAATTTGCAGATGGATTTCCGTAGAAATTTGTTGCCATAAATGCCAAAGCTGAATGCGAATTTTGAACCGCAACATAAGTTATTCCAGCCTGAAGATTCTCTGGCAAACTTTCGCAGATAACGGCAACTGCACCTTGACTGATTGCTTTTTCAATAAATTCATGTCCGTCAGAAAGTGTTCCACGAATGGCCACAAATACGTCATTTTGACTCACTTTTCGCGAATCAAATTCGATTTTTTCCACAAGTAAATCGGTCGATCCATGAACCGATTCTATCGCTACTTTATATAATATTTCTTTTAATACCATCATGATAATTCTAATGTAATGAGGGTGTTTTTGTCAATTTTATTTCCTGGAAGCACACTCTGATTGCGGACTTTTCCTAGGCCAATAATTTTGACACGCATGCCTAAATTTCCTAATAATGCTACAGCATCCATTCCTGTCATTCCTTTTACATTGGGAACCACATCTTGCTTTTTCTGCATTTTAGCGTAATACGAATCGTAACTTGCTTCTTGCTTCACATCCTTTTTCTTCAGATTTTTTACTTCATTCATCGTGGGAGAATCGGTAAAAATTTTCTGTGCAATTCTTTTAAAAACCGGCCCAGCAACATCAGCTCCGTAAATTCCCTTCTCCTTACTGGGTTTGTGAATGATGATTATGCAAGAATACTTTGGATTATCTGCTGGAAAATAACCTGCAAAAGACGACGCATAATACATTTGACTGTCAGCGCCTTTTCCTTTCCCATAATTTACTTGAGCCGTTCCTGTTTTTCCTGCCATTGAGAAATCTTTGGAATACAATTTTTTTCCCGTTCCATTTTTTACGGTATTGGCCAAAACTGCTTTTACTTTGGCAAGTGTTTCTGGTGAACAAATTCTCGGATTGATTACTTCTTTATCAAATTTCTTAATGGTTTTATTCCACTCTTTTATCTCTTTTACAAATATTGGCTTTACCATTTCGCCATTATTTGCCACAGCATTATACAGCGTTAGCATTTGCAGCGGCGTCATTGAAACATTGTACCCGTAAGCCATCCAAGGCAAAGTAATTCCTGACCATCCTTTCCCTTTGACTTGTGGAATAAAAGGAATTCCTTCTCCTTCAATTGGCAAGCCCAAAGGTTTATTTAAGCCGTAACTATTAATTCTGTTGATAAATTGCGATGGATTGTCTTTATACGCATTTTGAACCGCTTGAGCCATTACCGTATTTGAAGAAACCTCAAAGCCACGAGCCAAACTTATTTTTCCATAACCACCTCTGTGAGAATCACGTACGCGTCTTCGGTAATATTCTACTACTCCACCGTTTGTATCATAAACCGTACTTGTATCGGCTTTTTTATCATCTATAAGTGCAATTAAATCAATCAATTTGAAGGTGGATCCCGGTTCTTGAGATTCACCAATTGCATAATTTAATTTCTCATAATAATTACCATTTGCCTCGCGACCTAGATTTGCAATCGCTTTTACTTCTCCTGAATTGGTCTCCATAACTACGACACTTCCATGATCTGCTTCGTAATATTCCAACTGTTTCAACAAAGCATGGTGGGCAATATCTTGAATATACACGTCAATTGTAGACACAATATCATATCCATCTTGCGGTTCTATTTCATTATTGTCGCGCAACGGTTTCCACTGGCCTTTTGCAATACGTTGCTTTAAAATCTTACCATCTTTACCATTCAAATAATCGGCAAAAGCACCTTCAATTCCAGCGATTCGGGTTTTTCCATTATGGTCCACACGTTCGTAACCAATTGTTCTTTCAGCAATTTTGCCAATCGGATGCTCACGAACCGTTTCTTGCTCTACAATAATCCCACCTTTATAAGCGCCTAATTTGAAAAGCGGAAAACTTTTGATACGCATATAATCCGTATAACTCAAATCACGAGCCACCAAGAAGTACCGGTTTCTATTGGTTTTTGCACGATTCAGACTTGTTCGAAATTCATTACTTGATTTTCCTAATAACACTGAAAGTGAATCTGCCAGCGCATTAATATTTGCATTAAAATTAGCGTCGGTTGGCGCCAGTGCATCAAAACGAATTTGATAATTTGGAATGGATGTAGCCAATAAGCTTCCGTCCGCTGAATAGATATTTCCTTTATTTGCAGGAATAACAAAGTTTTTAACGGAACGTTCTTTAGCTAATTTTCGATAATAGTCGCCCTCCACCCACTGTATATTAGTGAGTTTAACCACAATTGCACCTGCCATGATTAACACGACCAATGCAAAAAGGTAGATTCGGTAGGACATACTTTTATCTTCTATTGCCATAGTTTCTGCACAAAATTTTTATCGGATTCTTCTGCTTTTACTTTTATTTTTACTGGAGGAACCGATGATGGTTTGATCTCCTTTTCAATCATTTTTTTCTCGATGGTGGACTCTAATTTTAGCTCCATCAATTCAGAGCGGCGGTCTACAAATTCAGACCGCAATTCCTTTACTTCATTTTCCAATGCTTTTATTTTGAAAATCTTCAACTCGTAGCGATTGGTATTTGCAATCATTATAATGGCTAAAAAAATAACGAATAAGATGAAACCCCAATTTCTATTGGCGTCTTCATCAACTAAAAATCGCGCTTTTAAAACATTATAAATTCCGCCTTTCATTATTATTTTTTTTCTGCAATACGCAATTTCGCACTTCTCGCACGGTTGTTATGGTAAATTTCATCGGCACTTGGCACAATTAATTTTCCAATGGATTTAAATGGAACGGTAAAATTTCCGAAGAAATCCTTTTCAGGCTCCCCTTCAAACATCCCGTTTTTCATAAATCTCTTCACCAAACGGTCTTCCAAAGAATGATAGGAAATCACACTTAAGCGACCTTCAGGCGCTAAAACTTCTAATGATTGTTCTAAAAACTCTTTCAGTACATCCATTTCTTGATTGACTTCAATGCGAATGGCTTGGTACATTTGTGCCAAAATTTTATGGCTTTTATGAGCAGGAAGAAACCGACCCAAAACGTGTTTCAACTGCTCTGTGTTTCTAATTTCTTCATTTTCTCTGTATTCCAAAATAGTTCTAGCAATTGCAGGTGCATTTTTCAATTCGCCGTAATCGAAAAACACGCGACGTAGATTGGCTTCGTCGTATTCGTTGACTACTTTAAAAGCGCTCAAATCGTTTTTTTGACTCATTCGCATGTCTAATTCTGCATCAAATCGCGTAGAAAAACCACGTTCTGCCACGTCAAACTGATGCGAAGAAACACCCAAATCTGCTAAAATTCCATCCACTTGACGCACGTTATGAAAACGTAAAAAGCGTTTTATAAATCTGAAATTCTCATTGATTAATTCAAAACGTTCGTCAGGCAATGCATTTGCCAAAGCATCTTCGTCTTGGTCAAAAGCAAATAGTTTTCCGTTGGGACCCAAACGATTCAAAATTTCCTTTGAATGTCCGCCGCCGCCAAAAGTTACATCCACATAAATGCCGTCTGGCTTTATATTTAAACCATCCACCGTTTCTTTCAGTAAAACTGGATTATGATATTCCATTTCCATCTTCATTTAAATTTCCCATTACTTCTTCCGCCAAATCAGCAAAATCAACATCATCACCACTAATTGACTCTTCGTACAACTCTTTATCCCAAATTTCCACGATATTCACCTTCGAGGAAAGCACAATGTCTTTTTGAATAGCACCAAAAACCACTAAATCTTTCGGGATCAACAAACGACCTAAATCATCAATTTCGATGATTTTGACACCTGCCATAAATTTTCGAATGAAGTCGTTATTTTTTTTATTAAATCGATTCAACTTATTGATTTTTAACATCATTAAGTCCCATTCTGCCATTGGCCACAACTCTAAACACTTGTCAAATACCGAGCGTTTCATCACGAAACCGTCTTGTAAAGAAGCATTTAACTGCTTTTTTAAAGGCGATGGCAAAAGCAGACGGCCTTTGGCGTCCACTTTACATTCGTATGTCCCGATTATTGAATTCAAGTTATATTAGTTTAAGAAGAAGCAAAAATATAAAAAATTTTACCACAATATACCACTTTTTCCCACTTTGTTGATAAGTTTTACCACTCGCATCTTCCAAATCTTAAATGTTGATTTTGTGAATATTAAGATTTTATTAGATATATTTTAATGAATTGTATTGATAATAAAACATTCGCTATTCAAAACTGCTGAACCTTCACTTTAAATGCAAAATCGATAATCAATTTGTAATGAAATTTGCGCGATTGAATGCATCTCAAACGGAAACAAATTTAAAAATGAAACAAAAAAACACTCTAAAAAATCCTTCACTTTTGTTAAAAAAAAAATTTTCAAAAAATGATATTGTTTTAATAAATCCTATATTTGTCGTCTCGACTTTTCGAGGAAATATGCCCAAATAACGAGAATGGAACACGAATTAAAAAAAGATGGTCGCTATACATATTACGAAGCTGGCGAAGGAACTCCAATCATTATTCTGCATGGATTAATGGGTGGATTGAGTAACTTTGATGGTGTTGCCCAATTTTTTCCAGCAAAAGGATACAAGGTTGTGATTCCAGAATTACCGATTTACACGCAAAGTATTTTAAAGACAAATGTCAAGGCTTTTGCCAAATACGTAAAAGATTTTATCACATTTAAGGGATACGATCGCGTTATTTTATTAGGTAATTCACTTGGAGGACACATTGCGCTATACCATACAAAAATGTATCCTGAAAAAATGCTTGGACTGATAATAACTGGAAGTTCAGGACTTTATGAAAGCGCCATGGGTGACAGTTATCCGCGTCGAGGCGATTATGATTATATTCAGAAAAAAGCGGAAGCTGTATTCTATGATCCTAAAATTGCTACTAAAGAAATAGTAGACGAGGTGTATCAAATGGCAAACGACAGAATCAAATTGATCAAAACGTTAACCATTGCCAAAAGTGCCATTCGCCATAATATGGCAAAGGATTTACCTAAAATGCATGTTCCCACTTGTATCATCTGGGGAAAAAACGACAGTGTAACGCCACCAGAAGTTGCCGTTGAATTTGACCAATTGCTACCAAATTCTTCTTTACATTGGATTGATAAATGTGGTCATGCCGCAATGATGGAGCAACCCGATGAATTTAATGAAATTATGTATACTTGGTTGCAAAAAGTAAATTTGTAACCTCAACTCAATATATCAAACCACTATTTGAAGATAAAAAACTTTAAATAGTGGTTGTTTTTTTTACCTAACTTTGCCGCAAATCTTTTATCATGAAAATCAATACTGCCGAATTCATCATTAGTAACTCTGAAGTGGACAAATGTCCGAAAGAACCCATTCCAGAATATGCATTTATCGGAAGGTCTAATGTTGGAAAGTCATCTTTGATTAACATGCTGACCAATCATAAAAACCTTGCAAAAACATCCGGTCGTCCAGGGAAAACGCAATTGATCAATCACTTTAAAATCAATAACAATTGGTTTTTGGTAGATTTACCAGGTTATGGTTATGCAAAAGTTTCCAAGAAAACCAAGTCGGTGTTTCAACAATTTATTACGGATTATTTTGAAACACGTCAGCAATTGATTTGTGCTTTTGTTCTGATTGACATTCGCCACGAAGCGCAAAATATCGACATTGAATTCATGAGTTACATGGGCGAAAGTGAAATCCCATTTTGCATCATTTTTACGAAAGCAGATAAAATTAGCAAAACTAAAATTGACTCACATATTGCCGCTTACACGAAACAAATGTATGCCAACCATTGGGAAGAAATGCCACAATACTTTGTAACTTCTGCTACAGAAGGATTGGGTAAGGAGTCTGTTTTAGAATACATTGCAGAAATAAATGAAGATTTATTTAAGAACGATTTGTTGTAATCTAAATTTCCAATCCAATGCAAAAAACACTATTAACGACACTCTTCGTTTTGATGACAATTTCAACATTTGCTAATGATGGAAATTCGTCCGTTGAAATAATAAAAAGCGGCGTCAGTTTCGGAACAGTCTTAGCAATCGTAATTTCTTGGTCTAGAAACAGCAGTTTGCTTTGGGCTATTGTACATGGAATTTTCGGCTGGTTATATGTAATTTATTATGCACTATTCCTTCCTTCACAATCAAAATAGAATTAAAAAAAACAAAAGGCTTTCTTCACAGAAAGCCTTTTGTTTTTTGAACAATTTTCATATTATATTTAGTTACAACTCTAATCATTTGAGATTCTGAATTAAATTCAGAATGACAAAACGCGGAGCTGTGCAAACCCAAATCTTACTTTATTAAATCCATTTTTTCGGCAAAGTACTCACAGAAATCTTTCATTGTATCAGTCATTTGTTGATCATCGGTGGCACGTTGAAAAGTATCTGACATGGCCACTAAAGTTTGGTGAAAAAACTTTTTCATTTCATCCACTGGCATGTCTTTCGTCCAAAGGTCAATTCGTAAAGTTTCTTGTGCTTTACTGTCCCAAATGGAAAGCATAATTGCCTTTGCTTCTTGCTGATTTACACCACCATCTTCGGCAGACCATTGCAGTTTTTCTGGTACGCGGTTTTCGTCTAGGTCAATTGAAAATTTTATTTCTGAAGTCATTTTTTTAGATTTTAAAGGTTGGAAGAAACAAGCTGAAAGTTGGAAATTTGCTGTCAAAAAATAGCTATCTGTGTATCTATACGTATTGAATACTAGAAAACTGAATACTGACAACTAAAAATCTGAACACTGAAAACTACTTCTTCGGTTTATATTTTGAATTATTGAATATAGTAGCGGCGTCTGTTGTTAAGATCGTTTTAATGTCTACGTTGTTGTTTTCGGCATACGATCGCACAATTTGCCAACCGATCCACGTCCCCACTCTTCCCGGAGTTTCATTGTCAATTTCCAAATAGAATTTAGAAAATGGCGCCCGGTTAATAAATCGGTTTCCTAATTTCGGGTCGGTATCATACAGCAGACTTTCGTCAATGAAAAAGCGCCACATATAACTTTCATTTTCTTGACACCACTGGATTTGTTCTGGCGTGTATCCGATTTTATCTGCATCAGAATAATCAGGAATCAATAAGTCCTTGATGTATAATTCTTTTCCGGCGAAAATCATTTGAGACAATAAATTCTTATTGGCATCTTCTGGAATTTGATTGTAGGACAAAGCCGTCACAACATCGGGCATAATTTGCGAGGCTTCAAAATTTTGCCTTATGTATGCAGGAAATTCACTTTTATAAAAATCGTGGTCTTTGCCTAAATACAATTCTAAAGCAATTAGTAAATAATCTCCAGTATAAATTACCTTGTTATTGTAATCCATTTCACTAATTACAGTCACCACTTCTGGCAGTCTGGTATTGGGAAAATAAAATTTAGCATGTTTAAAAACGGCGTCAATTTCTTCCTTCTGCGATTTAAAATCTGCATACTTCTTTTGAACTTCGGTATACAATTCTTTCCATTGGGTATTTTGCATTTTATTGGTCCAAACCGAGTCCGCAACATCTTTAGGGAAAAATTCTGGATAGGATAATTTCATCTTTTCTAGATCTGCAACAGGAGTTTCAAAAAAGACTTTATCAAAGCGGGACAACTTTAAGTCCACGGGAACAGCTTCTATTTTTTTTGCAGCTTCCGATTTATCTTTGCATGAAAAGACCAAAAATGCCAAAGTACACACTAAAAATATTTTCTTCATTTGTAATTTTTCTATTTTATTTTGTTCGCTTATTGCAAAACAACACTATAAAAACTACATAATACGTAGTTTAGTATAGCTGATTTTTATAAATTTATAGCACCTAAATTTTAACTGCAAATATACAGTGCTTGTGGTTTAAAAACGAAAAATGAGATGCAAAAAAAGATTAAAATTAATCCAGAGGAAGTTACAAATCACATTGTAAATTGGCTAAAAACCTATGCTGAAAACGCAAGAGTAAACGGTTTTGTAATAGGGATTTCAGGTGGCGTGGATTCCGCTGTTACCTCAACACTTTGCGCCATGACTGGCTTGAAGGTCGTATGCGTAGAAATGCCCATTCATCAAGATGCTAAACAAGTGACCCGAGGAAGAGCACATATTGAACAATTAAAGAATCGATTTCCTAATGTTTCAAATTTAGAAGTGGATTTGACTCAAACCTTTGACGTTTTCCAAAATTCAATTCCAAAAAGCGATGATGTAACCAAATACAATTTGGCTTTGGCCAATTCCAGAGCTCGACTTCGCATGACCACGCTTTATTATTTTGCTGGAGTAGACGGACTTTTGGTCGCTGGAACGGGAAATAAAGTGGAAGATTTTGGCGTAGGATTTTACACAAAATACGGAGACGGCGGTGTTGACTTAAGTCCTATTGCCGACTTGATGAAAAGCGAAGTTTATGAATTGGGAATGCATTTAAACATTCCAGATTCCATCCAAAATGCAGCACCAACCGATGGACTTTTTGGCGACGACCGGACCGACGAAGACCAACTTGGCGCATCGTATGACGAACTAGAAGTAGCAATGCTTGCAGACGAAGAAGGTAAAACCACAGCCGACTTTGAAGGACGCGCCTTAGAAGTTTTTACAATCTATAAAAGACTAAACCGCATCAATCAACATAAAATGATGCCCATCCCTGTGTACAAAATTAAAAGGTAGTTTATCAATTAAAAATTAACAAATATTTAGCAATATTAACTTTTAATTAGTAACTTAGCAAAGCCCCAAATCATAATTTATTCAAAAACATATAATTATGATGATAAACTTAAGTATTGCCGACAATCAACCCGTAGTTATGCACGGAATAAAGAGCTATTTTAAAAGTCATTCGGAAATTTCAGTTCTCGATACTTTCAACCATTTAAGAGAATTAGAACTTTCTTTAGATGCAAGAAAAGCAGGCGTATTATTGATTGATCTAGAATTAGAAGGATTGCACAGTATCAAATCGTTAAAGAAAATGGTGGAGGAACATCCAAAAACCAAAATCTTGGTTTACACTTCTGCCTCTGAAAAGTTATTTGGTGTAACCTCACTGAAAGCCGGTGCTTCTGGATTTATTTCCAAAAAGGAAACACTTTTAAAGGTGGAACAAGCCATTCTGCAAATAGCGGAAGGCAAAACCTATTTTAGTGATTTAGTACACAAAAGCGTCATTAGTTCTGCACGAATGAATAATGAGGAACGTATGTACCGTAAACTTTCGTCGCGCGAAAAAGAGGTTTTGAGTTATTTAATAAACGGTAAGAAGAACAATGAAATTTCAGAACTTTTAAATTTAAACGAAAAAACAATCAGCACGTACAAATTGCGATTGCTAAACAAGCTAAACGTAACCAATTTAATTGACTTGGTCAATAAGGCAAAGACATTAGAAATAGTATAATTTTAATTGTGGTACCGCGACATCACTCGTCCCAACTTAGCAGAAAAAGATCCTATCAATTTGTAATAATCCATTACCATTGATAGGGTTTCTGAATTATCAGCATCAGGTTCCGGTAAAATGTCTTTCTTCAATTCCTCAATAATTTTATCTACCAAAAACCATCTTAAAGTCAGAATAGTTTCGGTAACATATTGCCCAATGGTGTGGGATTTATCTTTGACCATGATGTTTTGCGCTTCCCAATTGTGCAGCGCTACCTTTTCATCATCCATTAAAACGTCCGTTACTTCTTGGGCCAAGTCTTGCGGAAGTTGCATCAAATAATGCTCCGTATTGAAGGTCTCATTTTGACGAAAAAACGTCATAATATTGTTATAAATGTCTAAAAATAGAGGATTTGCCAATTCCACCTCATCTTCGTGCAAACTTAAATAAACGCGATCGTATACTTTATAATTGCGTTTTTCGGTGTATTGTTCAATTTCGCCTTCTTCATTATTTCGCAATAAAACATCTTCAAATTCTTCTTCAGCATTTCCATAAAGCAAAAGAATTTCAATGATTTTACGTTCAATTTCATTTTGAATGTCCACCTTTGGAGCCGAATTTAAAGCAGACTCATCCTTTACCACTTGAAACGATTTCTGATCTTGCCTGCCTTTTTTCTCCGCTTCGATACCGTCTTTTTGAATCAGCTGTGCTAAAGTACTTACTAAAACTTGTTCCGAAATATCCATGATTCTGGAACATTCTTGAACATAAACCTCGCGCTGGATGCGATCCGGCACTTTGGAAATACTAACGACAATTTCCCGAATCAAATCGGCTTTTTTAACGGGATCATTTTTGGCATCTGCCATCAATAATGACGCTTTGAACTGAATAAAATCTTTAGAATTGGCTTCTAAATATTCGGTTACTTGCTCATAATTGTATTTTTTGGCAAAACTATCTGGATCTTCGCCATCAGGAAAACTGCACACTTTGACGTTCATTCCTTCTTCTAGGATCAAATCAATTCCGCGAAGTGAAGCCCGAAGTCCGGCAGCATCACCATCAAAAAGTACGGTAATATTTTTAGTCAATCGATTGATCAATCGAATTTGATCTGGCGTTAAAGCCGTTCCTGAAGAAGCCACAGTATTTTCAATCCCTGTTTGATGAAACTGAATTACATCTGTATAACCTTCCACCAAATAGCAATTATTTTGCTTTGCAATGGCTTGTTTGGCGTGATAAATACCGTACAAAACTTTACTCTTGTGGTACAATTCACTTTCCGGAGAATTCAGGTATTTGGCTGCTTTTTTATCGTTTGTTAGAATTCGTCCACCAAAACCGAGTGTTCTTCCCGACATACTTTGAATGGGAAACATCACTCGGGCTCTAAAACGGTCCAACACATTTTTATCTTCTTTGACAATGGTCAAACCACTTCCTTCCAAAAACTCCAATTGATATCCTTTTCCCAATGCTTCTTTTGAAAATGCGTCCCAAGCTTGTGGCGAATAACCTAATCCGAATTTTTTGACGGTTTCCAATGTAAAGCCACGTTCCTTGAAATAAGATAAACCAATTGCTTTCCCTTCGTCCGTTTCAAAAAGCGTATGGTGGAAATATTTTTGTGCAAATTCAGATACTAAGAATAGACTTTCTCTAAAATCAACTGTTGCTTTTTGTTCATCGGATTGCTCGGTTTCCTCGATTTCGATATTGTATTTCTTGGCCAAATATCGGATGGCTTCTGGATAGGTAAAATGCTCGTGTTCCATTAAAAATGCAACAGAATTACCACCTTTTCCTGAACTAAAATCCTTCCAAATTTGCTTTACCGGCGAAACCATAAATGAAGGCGAACGCTCACTCGAAAACGGGCTCAATCCTTTAAAATTACTTCCTGCCCTTTTTAATTGTACAAAATCGCCAATAACTTCCTCTACTCGAGCGGTTTCAAAAACGGTATCAATTGTGGCTTGGGTAATCATAGTTTAATTTAAGGAGTGCAAAGGTAGGGAAATTGTATTAAGATTGAAGTATTAAGTAGTAAGATGGAGGAGGAAAGATTAGAGGATTTGGGATTTGAGGATTGCAATTCAATTTTGAGGTTTGAAAGAATAAAAAAATGAGAGGCTTAAAGAACTCGCTTCTCAAAATTTCAATCTGCACGTTTATTACTTCCTAGGAATTTGTTATGATCTTGGCTGAAGAACCACGAGTTTGAATATTCAAATTTATATTTTAGCAAATATCAAGAAAAAGCCGCTTGAGAAAATCGTCTGAAGCACAGACATACTTTATGTTTAATTTCAAATGCTCTTTTTGTTCCACATAAAAAATCCAATTATTCCAATTAACGCCATTGTTATCATTGCCATTTGTAATCCAAAAATTGGATCTTCGATGCTATTACTATTATAAAATGCAAAAAGTAGCGACACCACTTTTGTGGGGACGAAAGCCAAACTAAGTAAAATGGCGAGATACTTTGGATTAGAAAATTTTGTCAATACAGAATGAACTACAGGTGCGATATGAATTTCGGCCGCACTAAGTAATAGCATGGAAATTAAATAAAGTGACGCATCTTGCTCGCTGGGAATTTCTGGTAATAGCAATAATACTCCGAAAGACAAGGCTGCAAAAATAAAACCAACCACGACTTTAAAAATTTGAGAACTGTAAAAATAAGAATACAAAAAGATTGCGAAGACACTCAACGGCAACATAATTATAGAACTCATTGATTGCCATAAATTTTGCGACCATTGAAAAGCAGAAATAGTGCTGAATTTTGTTTGCAATTCAAACATCCGAAAACTTGCCATTTCATAAATACCCCAAAACAAAGCAACGAGTACCAATACCATCGCAATTTTAAAAACCCTATTTTTTATGATGTATTTATCTTTTTCAAATTTATTTTCTACACTTTCCTTTGATGCAAGAACTGGAATTAATGATAATAGCATCAGAATACCAGACAATATAAAACCACTATTATAACTGAAAGTTTCTCCAATGTATCCAAGTAATATAACCCCCGAAAACGACCCTAAATTAACAGCGAGATAAAATAGCGTAAATCCTGAATCAAGTAGTTTGGTTTTATTTAAATAGAGCTTTCCATACGTTGAAATTATGTTAGGTGTATAAAATCCACTGCCTAAAACAACCAGAAGTAAGCCAATATAAAGTGTATTTAAAGAGGGAATGCACAAACAAAATGCACCAAGTGCTTGAGCAATTCCGCCGAGAAGTATTGCTTTTTTATTTCCTATCAGTAAGTCCCCGAAAAGCGCTCCGATGATTGGTGAAAAAATTAATGAACCCATTATCAAACTATACACAACCATTGCATCTGCATTGGTCATTTGCACTGTATCACCAACCATATAAAGAACTAAAACCGCTCGAAAACCGTAGAAAGAGGCTCTCTCCAACATTCGAGATAATGCGTAGTTGTACGCTTCTTTGGGATGTTTCTGATTTTCGATCTTTATCATTACAAATTGTTGATTGGTGAGGAAATTTTTTAGTGCTAGAATCTTCGCTATAATTTGGTAGGTGTTTTGTAAATATATGCAAATGCTTATAAAAATGCATTAAAAAAGATTCCTACGGAATGACAAATTTTAGTGGAGATGTTAATGCGCTTCTGGAACTGAAAGATTTAAATCTTGAAGGATCTAACTATTGGAACATTTAAAGTTACGGAATCAAAAGTAAAAGTAAAAAACCAATTAGCCCCGATTGGAGGGAACATCCTTTTTTATTTCCGTTGGCTTTAGCCAGTGGAAATAAAAAAGATGTGGAAGGAAAGCGGGATTACGGAAGCCTGACTAGCCCAAGCCATTCGCTCCAAATTATAAAACAAAAAAACGCTTCTCCGAAAAGAAACGTTTTTAAAAATAATGAGTAACTAACACAAATTTTTAAAGCAAATCAAAACGAATCCCTAAAGAAATGTTGTTCTGATCGATGGCATTGTCTTCAAACAGCGGACTCAAATCGTATTTTAAGTACAAACTCGTAGATTTATAACCAATGTAAGTGCTTACACCATAAACGAAATCATTGGCATTGAAGTCTCCTTTGGTTACTTCTCGGGATTTATATCCATCAATGTCATACTTTATAATTTGTTTCGATTTCAGGTTAACACCAGCAAATCCTCCAATTCCAAAACGTACACTTTCATGCGTTCTAAAGGATGTTTTACCGTCTTTTACCGTTTTACCGGAAAAATCAAATTCTAAATGCATGGGTACCACTAAATTTACATTTCGAAAACGGGAATCTTTCATGTTGACTGGATTTACTTCTAAATCTGTAGTTGTTCCGTTATCCACAAAATAGCGATTATCCGTAGCGCGAAGATTGTTATACATCACGGAAACTCCATATTTAAAGTGCAAGAGGTTGTTTTCTTTTGCAATTCGAGTGTTCCAGGTTACACCCCATTCGTAAAAATGTGAACCCATATAACGAAAATCTGAATTGGCAACTGCTCCATCTGTAACCAAATTATTTATTCCTGTAGCAAAGACAAATTGCGAAGTGGTTCGGGCTTCGCCTTTTTTCTGACTTAAAGTGTCTTTCTTTGTACTGAATTTTGGATCCCAAATGATTTTAAATCCACCTTTGGTTTTTAGAGTATCGTTATCGGCAATAGTTCCATTTACTTTTAATTGCACTAATTCATTTAATTCTTTTTGATAAATTGCAACTCGATTTTCAATGTTTTTTGCTCTTACTTCTGCCAAAACTTTCTTTTTTTCATCCGCTTCTGCAATTGAAATACTGCGATTTTCAAGCTGTACATTCACCTCTTCTACATCCTTTTTCAAGGCCGCTTTTTCTTCTTTTGTTGCCATTTCAATTTTGTTGGCAATTGCTCTGACACGCATGTCAAATGAGTCTTGGGCTTGGACTTTTGCCAAAAAAAGGCACAAGGAGACTACTAGATAAATTGTAAAATTTTTCATGATTGATTGTTTATTTGATTAATGATTGTTTATTCTAAATTTCTTTTAGTTACAGCAATTTTGACTTCCTTATACGTTTTATTCACTGATTTGATGACTTTTTCACGAAAGGAAAGTTCCAGTTCGCCGTCAACTTGTGAGAGCAGTTGAGCAGTATTCACGGATAGTGCAACGGGATCGTTTTTTGATTTTGAAGAGTGATTGTTTTCCACAGAAGCCAACAAAGAGTTTGCGTCCACTTTAACTTCCGTTTTCTGACTGTTGATTGGTTTTTTAATTATTTCATTTTCTGAACTTAAAGCAATTTGTACTGGTTTTTCTTTTTTTACAAGTGGGTTTGATTTCACTTTTAAAGCCTCTTTGTCCGTTTGCTTAACCACAGCTTTTTCACGTATTGAAACAATCGCTGTAGCATTTTGTTCTACTGGCTTTTCTATTAAATTTTCTAAATTATTTTCTTTTTCCAGATCATTTTCATTGTTTTCGATAATTACATCTTGCAAAACTACTTTCTGGTGTTCCGAGTCAATCACTTCTTCGGTTTGATTAAGAAAAACGGTTGCTATTATAATAAATCCCAAAAAACTTGCTGCAAAAAACATCCAACGATAGTTTTTTTTAGGTTTCTCGACAACGGTTAGCATGGCATCCAACCGGTCCCAAGAATTTTCGGACGGCTTGATTTCTCTGCTGTTGAGTTTGTCTCTAAACTGATTTTCTATATTATTCTGTTCCATTTTGATACTTCTTCATTTTGTTAATCAACTCTTGCAACATTTTTCTGGCATGCGACAATTGCGATTTCGACGTTCCTTCATTTATTCCTAACATTTCGGCAATTTCCTTGTATTTGTAACCTTCGATTGCGTAAAGATTGAAAATCATTTTGTAGCCTTCCGGCAAATTGTCAATCAAAGACTGAATATCCTCTACAGAAAAATTACTTTCAATATTATTAAACCCTTCTTCCTTATAATATTCATCTTCCAGAAAGCTGACTTTCTTTTGTGCCCGAATAAAAGAAATACTTTCATTGATCATTATCCTGCGAATCCATCCCTCAAAGCTTCCTTTGCTTTCAAAATTTTTGAGATTAACAAAGACTTTCATAAAAGCGGTAATCATTACATCTTCGGCTTGGTGAATATCTTTGATGTATTGTCGGCAAACACTTAACATCTTCGGAGCGAACTTCGAATAAATCTGCTGCTGAGCATGCCGATTCTTATCGACTGCCAGTTGGATTATCTCCTGTTCTTCTTGATGTAAGCGAATTACTTTCATTTTTTGATTTGCGATGTACAAATTAAGTTTAGGATTCTTCGAAAACGAAATAAGTACAAATGATTTCTATTATTATAGACGAGATTGATTTTAAAAAGGTTGCATGAAGCTTAATTTATTTTATAAACTTGTTCTGCTAGACCTGTTTTTAATGGAATGGTTACAATTTTTTGTACTGAAGAATTTCTAGTTCCAATTTCCGATTCAATGATTACTAAAGTTTCTGTCTTTTCATTAATCACCCAATTCACCAATGAAAAGTTGGCACTGGAAAGTTTTACTGTCTCAAACGTATTTAACTTTATCAAATACAATTGGCGGATTGTATTGCTCATTTTATTATAAGTCTTTTCAGCTTTGGAGTCCGTCTCTACTAAAATGAAATTAGCGTTTTGATATTTCATACTTGATTTGGTGTCAAATTTTGCAGTCACATTTGAAATATTTAACCCCGACTCAAAAGCTATTTCCTTCGTACTATTTGATTCTGTGTTGATGAAGACTAATTTGTCTTCGCCAACATTTCCCATTTTGGAAATACTTCTAGAATACGTTACTACCAAATTAGTATGTTCAATTTCTTTTAATTGATTGAAGTACACTTCGTCAACTTTTTGAGCATTTACAGAAAAACCGACAAATAGGATGGATAGTAGAATGATTTTCATGATGATGATTTTATATAAGTAAAGACTAAATTACAGAATAAATGGATGCATGACTAAAATACATTTGACAATCTTGCAAATAGCTAATTATGTAGATTTAATAATCGCTTCTTATTAACTATTTATCAGCAATTTCAGCAATAAACACAGCTTTAAGCATTGCAGTAGTATTATGTAAGAAATGCAGACGAAGCGGAGTTAACGTGTTTTTTGAATTGAAACTAAAAAATTACTTCTTTCGTTCAATTACATAATTCACCATCAAGATTAATGCTTCTTTATATTCTGAAGTTGGAAATGTATTTAATAAGGCTAAAGCTTCGGTTTGAAAAGCAATCATTTTATCTTCGGCATACGTTAAACCGTTGTTGTTTTTAACGAAAGCGATGACTTCTTTGACGCGTTTTTTGTCTTTATTGTGATTTTTAATGGAATTGATGACCCATTTTTTTTCTTGAGACGTACAGTGATTCAAAACGTAAATCAACGGCAAAGTCATTTTTTGTTCCTTAATATCAATACCTGTAGGCTTGCCGATTGCCTCATCCGTGTAGTCAAATAAATCATCTTTAATTTGAAAAGCCATTCCGATGAGTTCGCCAAATTTGCGCATTTTTTCCACTTGTTCAAGGTCTTCGCTGACTGATTTTGCCCCAAGAGCACAACAAGCGGCGATAAGTGTGGCTGTTTTTTGTCGGATGATTTCGTAGTAAATATCCTCGGTAATGTCGAGACGGCGGGCTTTTTCAATTTGTAATAACTCACCTTCACTCATTTCTCTGACGGCAACGGAGATGATTTTTAGTAAATCAAAATCGCCATTGTCTATGGAAAGCAAAAGTCCTTTTGAAAGTAAATAATCGCCTACAAGAACGGCAATTTTATTTTTCCAAAGTGCATTGACTGAAAAGAAACCGCGACGCCTGTTACTGTCGTCCACCACATCATCATGCACTAAAGTAGCGGTGTGAATTAATTCGATTACAGAAGCACCACGATACGTTCGGTCGTTTACGCTTCCGCCTGAAATCATTTTGGCCGTTAAGAAAACAAACATCGGACGCATTTGTTTCCCTTTTCGGTTGACAATATAATAGGTAATTCGGTTGAGCAAGGCCACTTTTGAAGTCATGGATTCGTGGAACTTTGTTTCAAAAAGTTCCATTTCCTCTAAAATGGGCTGTTTAATTTGCTCGGTGATTTTCATTGCTTGCAAATTTACGCAATTATGTGGAAATAGTGGTCATAAAATCCCAAGTTGATTTATGGATCGTAGCGTTTAAAGTACGACACCATTCAATAAAGTTTTGTAGCTTCAGGCCGGAAGTTAAAAGAGGGCCAAAAGCGGTTGTGCTAGCCCTGACAGGAAGGAAAATCCTCCCGATTTTTCATCGGGAGATTTGGGAGGATGGCAGGAATACGGTTTCTGAAATTGCCAAAGCGATGTGCTCCGAAAATTATAAGTTATGATCTATAAAATTTATATTTCATGATGAAGAAAGCTTTCCAAGAACTATCAAATGAAAATTAAATTTCAGAACCGGGTTCACCTTGCTTTTCAGTATATTCGTCATTCTAAAAAACAAATAGCTATGAGTGCGTCAGGTATTGAAATTAAAAAAGAGCGATGGCTATTTACAGTATTCCTAGTACTTTTTATAGCAGGGATTTTCGGGTTTTTTATCTTTGACACTTCAGAATTGAGTGCTAATTCCCGTTCCAAAGAATCCATTCCGCTCGAACTTTTATTGGTTACTGGGATTTTCTTGGCTCCTATTTTTGAAGAATTGGCTTTTCGAGCAGCATTTATAAGAAGTAAAATTTACATTATAATTTGCCTGCTATTGATGGCGGGTTTTGTGCTTATGTCTTATGAAAATTATTATGCGGTAGTGGCATTTGTATTCTTTATAATAGTGTTTGTATTGTATAAAAAAACAAATTCGCCATTCCTTTTCAAACTAGTTTGCATTTCAAACGCCGTTCTTTTTGGTTTGGTTCATTATAAAATAGAGGATTTTGCGTCTTTTGATCGAGGATTTATCGTTTTATTTCAGATCAGTATAGGCTTTCTTTTAATTTGGGTTACCATTAATTATGGGCTGGTTCGCTCTATGATCATTCACGGAACTTACAATGCTATGGCTTTGGGATTTGTGGTTTACGGCTTACAATTTCCCGATACAAGTCCAAAGATTTATGATGATGAAAATATAAAGGTAGAATGGCAGCATGTTCCTTATTTTGAAAGTTTTTCATCGAATTTTAACATGACTAATGACAGCATAATTACTGAAGGGATTAAACTTCCGGTACTTTATCCATCTTTGAACGTCACGGATACGTTGAGGCAACAAAATATGATTATTATTGATCCCTACATTAAGTACAATTTTAGAATCATCCTTAAAGAAAACGCCGTCAATACAGATATCGATCTTGCTACGGAATCATTCCTATTGAAAGAAAATTTAATTATGCCAAATACTGATGCAAACTAATTTATATCAAAAAGGGAAAAGACCGATATTGTGAACCCGTTTAATCACGCAAAAAATAACTCTAATTTCATTACCCATAAGTCGGAAGTTCTTTATAAATTAGCCTATATTTAGAGTTATGATGTTAGTTCGCTATTTGTCGCAAATTGGGAGGTATTTCCTGATGTGGAAAGATATTTTTAGAAAGCCAACCAAGTGGAAGGTAATGAAAGGATTGTTAATTAAAGAAATTGACGATTTGATCATTGGTTCACTCGGAATTGTTGCCTTTATTTCATTTTTTGTTGGAGGTGTTGTTGCCATTCAGACGGCATTAAACCTTACCAACCCTTTGATTCCAAAAACTTTAATAGGTTTCGCCACTCGGCAATCTGTGCTTTTGGAATTTGCACCCACATTTATTTCAATTGTAATGGCGGGAAAAATGGGTTCTTTTATCACGTCCAGTATTGGAACAATGCGGGTCACTGAACAGATTGACGCGCTCGAAGTCATGGGTGTAAATGCGGTAAATTATCTAGTTTTTCCTAAACTGATGGCACTTTTATTGTATCCATTTGTAATTGGAATTGCTATGTTTTTAGGAATGTTAGGCGGATGGATGGCCGGTGTTTACGGCGGTTTTACGAGTAGTGAGAATTTTATTGCTGGTTTGCAGAACGAATTTGTACCGTTTCACATTGCTTATGCCTTCATAAAAACCTTTTTGTTTGCTTTACTTTTAGCTACTATTCCTTCCTTTCATGGATTTTATATGAAGGGTGGCGCGCTTGAAGTGGGCAAAGCAAGTACCGTAGCTTTTGTGTGGACTTCGGTTACCATCATTTTAGTAAATTATATCATCACGCAATTACTTTTGACCTAATGATAGAAATAAAAAACATAGAGAAATCCTTTGGTGAAAATAAGGTACTGAAAGGTATTTCGTCTGTCTTTGAAACGGGAAAAACCAACTTGATCATTGGTCAAAGTGGTTCTGGGAAAACGGTTTTATTAAAAACACTTTTAGGTATTCACACGCCAGACGCTGGAACAATTGAATTTGACGGCCGAAATTACACTACTTTTTCACGTGATGAGAAAAGTGCTTTGCGTACCGAAATAGGAATGGTTTTTCAAGGCAGTGCCTTGTTTGATTCCATGACTGTAGCCCAAAATGTGGCTTTTCCATTGAAAATGTTTACCAACAACAGCCGATCCGAAATCAATGACCGTGTAGATTTTGTACTAAAAAGGGTCAACTTAATTGATGCGCATCATAAATTGCCTTCTGAAATTTCCGGTGGAATGCAGAAACGGGTGGCCATTGCAAGAGCAATTGTTAACAAGCCGCAATATTTGTTTTGCGACGAACCCAATTCAGGGCTGGATCCAAATACTTCTACGCTTATAGACAATTTGATTAAGGAAATTACCGAGGAATACAACATTACAACGGTAATTAATACGCACGACATGAACTCCGTTATGGAAATTGGCGATAACATTTTGTTCCTAAAAAACGGTGTAAAAGCGTGGCAAGGCAATAAAGATGAAATGTTTACTACCGAAAATGAAGCTGTTGTGGAATTTGTGTATTCTTCCAATTTGTTTAAGAAAGTACGTGAAGCTTATTTAAAGGATTTAAAATAAGATCACGATCGAATTACAAAAACCCAACCTACGAGCTCTTCCCCCGAAGCGGTTTCGATATAGTAATAATAAGTTGCAGCAGGCAAGTTTCGGTCTTTAAAATCTTGACCGTGCCACTGATTGGTGTAATTCTCTTTTTCGTAGACGATCCTACCATAGCGGGAATACACAATTAATTTTTTTACATTAAACCCTGACAAATCAAAACTGTCATTATCCCCATCTCCATTTGGCGAGATTCCCTTGGGGATTTTACATACTGTACCTTTAACTTCTTGAGACACGGTGATGAAACAACCTTCTATATCGGTTATAATTACGGTATATATTCCAGATTGCCTTCCTAAAATAGAGATTGGATTTGTGCTTCCCAAATTACCTGTTGGGCTGCTCCAAGAATAATTAAAATCTTCAGAATTAAGTGTTGTATCTGCTGGTTGAGCAAAAAGTTCATAGTCAGAATTATCGCTGACACACGATGCACTGATTATGAAATCAGGAAAACTCGTTAACTCTACATTGAAGGAAACAGGTTCCGATTCGCAACTGCCTAATTTTATTCTTAAATAATACGTTCCGGCGTTTACAGTAGTTGCATTTTCAATTACTGTATTTTGATCTGTCGAGGTAAATCCATTTGGTCCTTGCCAGAAATAGGCTGCATCGGGAATCAGTGCAGTGGTCAACTCAATTGTTTCTCCATTGCAAATTAAAGAATTCACTACAATTGAAATATCTTCTGGAATAGCGGTAATTGTGATTTGTAGCAACACCGAAACCTCAGCATTACACAGTCCGCTAACGCTGTATTTAAACGTATAAATTCCAGATGCCACTGATGCAGCATTCCATATTGAATCTGTCAACAATCCCGTATTTGATAAGTCGGTCCAAGTTCCCTCTAAGTTTGGATCTCCTTCTAGCAATTCGAATAAATCAATTGATTCCTGATTTCCGCAAAATTGCGTAATCGTATTTTCACCTGCATTTAAAAGATAATCAGCATTGTCAATAAGATAATCCATTTGTACATCAATACATGAATTTGTAGCACCTGCATAATATACCCTAACATGATACATTCCTGAATCCGTTGTAGGATTGAAATTCGGTACATTTAAAACATTTGTTGTACTCAAAATATTTGTAGAGTCCGTTCCTTTCCACCATTGATAATTTAAATAAGGCAAATTAGTTACCGACAAACTTGCATTTTGTTGGGGACATGCGTTTTCTACCGAGATAGGAAAGATTTGATTCCCTCCTACTTCAAAATCGCCAATTAAAATGTTATTGCATCCATCTTGCACTTGAAAAGTATAAGTTCCGACGGCAAGGCTTGTAAAAAGGGGATTTGTAACATTGTCTATAAAGAACGGTAATCCATTTTTGGCAATGATTTTGTATGTTAAGTCGTTTATTCCTTCTGCATCTACAAAAACATCAAGACCGTTCGCATCACAAGAAAAACTGTAAACTGAATTAATTTTAGGAACAGAATAAAAATTAAATTCACCAATGGGCAACACACAATTTACAGACGGCCCTCCATTTCCATAAATGAAATTCTTACCGATAATTCTAAAACTTCCCGAACTCGCAATATTAAATTGTGTAGCATTATTTGCCAAAATTAGCGTACCATCGATCAAGCCCGTGATGGGATGACCCCAATAATTTCCGATAGCAAAATATTTTTGCAAGTGATACGTCATGGCTACAAACGGAGTGGTCAGGTGATTTAAAAATAAATCAAATGAACCGCAATTTTCAATAACGTTGACTGTTTTAACTTCCTGATAACTTTCAATTGTTGCACTTAAATTATATGTTGTACCACATTCATTTACCACAGAAAAACTGTAAAAACCTGCTGGTAAATTACTCATATTTAAAGCAAGCGGGCTGCCAAATAATAAGTCAGACACATCCATTGGTAAGGAAAACCCAGCAGCTGTAGGTGCTTGAAGTAGTTCTGCTGAAGCAATATTCACGGAGCTCAAGATTTTTAGAGATCCCATTCCGTTTTCACAACCTAGTCGGACGGCGACAAAAGGAGCACTAACTGTTGCTGCATCAACTGTAAAAGTTAGCGTACTGACCACACCACATAAGCTTGTTACTTGCAATTCATATTGACCCGGCAGATAATTGGTCAGCGGATATTCATTATTGCCAGACGTAGCCACATTAAACGGCAACGCATTTGGAAAAGTGGCTGGAGCTGCAATAACAACCACTGCTGCGGCATTTTGGACCTTATAATTATTGATACCACAACCGTTTGCAATGGTGAATAAATTGGGCACCGATACAGGAACTGAAAGCATACCCGACCCGTTGAACGTATTGCTGCAACCGTCTAAAATGGTCAAACTATACGATACCGTTTCACCAATAGTGATTGGAATAGTTTGATTTATTGCAATAAAATTATCGTTACCACTACTTAAAGTTTGAGAAATCACTTCCGTCTGGCCATTGGGAAGTGTTATGGTATAATTTATAGTAAGCGGATAAAAGATAACGCCAGTTCCAGCTGTAAGCGTTTGATTGATTATAGCGTGTTCACAATCCACTACTGTAACTGTATTGATTGGTGAAATAGAGATTGAACTTGGAGATTCGAACAATGTATAAGTTTGCACTACACCATTTCCGCAGGTATCAAACACGCGTATCAAATATACACCCGCTGACAATTCTGTAAAAACATTTGAAATTTGCAGCGGTTTTACTATTGGACCCGCAATGATTTCATAATTAATAGCTTGACCTTGTGTAACAATAACGCTGATGGTCCCATTGTTAATGCACACCGCATTTTCACCTTCCAATTGATATTCCAAAGGAACGACTTGATCAAGAATTGTAACAGTTTGCTGTTGAGAATTGCTTTGACCAGAAAAATTTTGAGTAGCAACAACCAAATACGTCCCCGAATTTAATCCTGAATATCCACCTTGTGTAGTAACATTTATAGGGTTTACGACATTGGGTAAAAGATAAATGGAATACGTTATTGCGGCACCAAGCGTTGTATTTTGCACCGAAAAAGTCAACGAACCATTCGATTCGCAGGTTTCATTGGTTTTTGAAACGGAAAGTGAAAAGTCGCTTAATTTTGCTTGAGCAAGCAAACTAAAGAGCAGAAAAAATAAAAAAAAGCATTTACTTGAAACTTTTGATTGTGTAGTTTTCTGCATATTCGTTTGTTTACGTTACATCTGTAGGCAGTGCTAACTTACATCATTTACCTGAGTTATCAGTAATTTTATTTCTTGTTCTTTTGCTTTTGGGTAAATTAGTAAAACGTCGTTGTGATCTACAATGATGTAATCGTGTAATCCGTCTACAATGATCAACTTTCCCGTATCGCTTCTGATGATGTTATTGGAAGCGTTTTCTAAAATTACTTTAGAATTTACTACCGCATTTTTTTGAGCGTCTTTAGGTAATTTTTCATGCAATGAACCCCAAGTTCCCAAATCATTCCAATCAAAACGGGCGGGTAAAACATAAACGTTGTCTGCATCTTCCATCACAGCGTAATCAATGGAAATATTTTCGGCTAGTGCATAATTATTAGTGATAAATTCATTTTCAAATTCCGTATTATACGTCGGAATTCCTTCTGAAAACAAAGCAAGAAGTTGCGGCTGAAAATTTTCAAATGCCTTCAAAACGGAGCGGATGCTCCAAATAAAGATTCCTCCGTTCCATAAGAAATTTCCACTTGCTAGAAACTTTTTAGCCGTTTCATAATCTGGTTTTTCGCGAAACTGTTTTACCTTTTTAACTTGATCGATATCTTCTTTATCAAATTCAATATAACCAAAACCAGTGTTCGGAAATGTAGGTTTAATACCCAACGTCATTAAAGCATCTTCCTTCTCACAAAAATCAAAAGCGGTTTGTAAATCTTCAATAAATGCCGCTTCGTCTTCAATCCAATGATCGCTTGGTGCCACAACTACAACTGCATCAGGATTTAATTTCTGAATTTTTAAAGTGGCATATAAAATACAAGGTGCTGTATTTCGCATGGCAGGTTCCAGCAAAATTTGGTTGGAGTTTACCATCGGTAATTGTTCCAAAACCAAATCATTATATTTTTCATTGGTCAAAATCAGAATATTTTCAGCAGGAATTAATTGTTCCAACCTTGAAAATGTTTTTTGCAGAAGCGTAATGCCGCAGCCCAACATATCGTGAAATTGCTTTGGAAATTCAACCGTACTAACCGGCCAAAACCGCGAACCAACGCCACCAGCCATAATTATTGCATAATAATTGCTATTCATTTTCAAATTTTAAAATTAAAATCCTTGATCAAGGACGCTGTATTTCTAACTAAGCAAATATAAGTATTCTTACTCAAATTTGTCTCGTATTTACGAGGGTTTCAGCAACTCCACCTCTGCATTAGGGTTGAATAAAAAAACCCTTCCTGAACTTACTTCCGTACATTCATATCGCTTGACGCGCACAATCCCTTTTTTAAAAACTTTTCCATTGTGAATCCTAAAAATACTCCCCACGGGAAGACTAAAAACAAAATGATTGTCGTTTGGTTTATCAAAATATTTCAATGCCAAAGCTAATTTTGCATCGGTATCACTACTTGCTGTTGGATTTTTAAAATGTCGTGCCAAAAGTGGCAACAATTGTTTTGGAAAAATCTCCGGTCGAATAAAAGGGATCATTAATCGCTGAAAACTGTATTTCCACTCCTGACCGTGGGGTTTGATACCGCGTCCAAAATTTTCAAAAGCCACCAAATGTGCAATTTCATGAACTAGCGTAATCAGAAATTTGTATTGATTCAGATTGGAATTGACTGTGATTTCATGATTGCCCGAAGGTCCACGGCGGTAATCACCATGTCGAGTTACACGTTCGTGTACAATTTTTAAGTGCACTTGATTGGACACAATCAACTCAAAAATTGGCTTTACGGAATGCTCAGGAATATATTTTGATAGGGTTTCATTCATTTTTGATTCTCGAAAATCTCTTTAGTACATTTCAAAACGTTCTCCATGTTCACGGTTTGAAAATACTACGTTAGACTTAAAATAATGTAAAACTATTCATGGTTTTCAATTATCCGATGCGTTCGAGCAATTGAAAATCTCATTTCAAATTACGGCGTTGAACTGGATACTTGCAGCACTTTCCCGTTAAAGAATTTATTTCCTGTTAACGAAAAGTCCATAATGTAATCTGCCATTTCTGAAGCAGATAACGGTGCTTGATAACCCGGAAATGCCTCTGCCAACATTTCTGTCTGCACCGAACCCAACGCTAAAACATTGAACGAAATTCCTTGCTCTTTGTATTCTTCAGATAGTAATTCGGCCAGCGTAATTACCGCACCTTTACTAGAACTGTAGGCCGAAAGTCCAGCAAATTTCATACTTCCTTGAATACCTCCCATAGAACTAATCGTTACCACATGACTTCCTTTTTTCAAATAAGGCAAGGCAATTTGCGTAAGCGACACAATCCCGAAAACATTTACTTCATATATTTTTCTAAAATCCTCCACACTCGTTGCTGCAAAAGGCTTGTTGATAATTGCACCTGCATTATTAATAATAACGTCGACTTGGCTCCAAGTAGCGCTTAAAAAACTAGTGATTTTTTGCAATTCCTCTTCTTTAGATAAATCTACAGAAAGACACGTTACATTTTCGTGTTGTGCTAAAACTGTATCTATTTTTCTGGAAATTGCCAAAACATCGTGTCCTTCGTTGGCAAATTTCAACGCCAATTCATTTCCAATTCCTCTACTCGTTCCGGTAATAATAATATTTTTCATTTTGTAATTTAATTTAGAAGCACATCAGCGCTCTTTCTTTTAACCCTATTCCCGCTTTCCTTCCACCTCTTTTTTAGTGCCATTGGCTACAGCCAACAGCATTAAAAAAGGATGTTCCCTCCAATCGGGGCTAGAAAACATTCTTTCGGCTTCTTTTATTCTTTTAGATTTTAGAACATTCTAATAATCTACGTCTATACACTATATTTTTTAATCTATTTGTTCTTCTATCTTTTGCACTTGCAGAAAATCTACTTCAGCAGAATCTCCTTGGCCTCTGAATTGGTCATTTGTTCTACAACTGGCAAAACATCCTGAATAAAACGCGTCATGTGTGGAACATCCATTTGAGCAAATTCGTCTTTTACGTGATGATAATAGTCAAAGTTTTTAAAATCAAAAGTCGACACGGTTTGGCACGGCACGTTAAACTCTTTAAAAAACGGAAAGTTATCCGAACGCATGAACAGTTGGTATTGAAATTCCATTGGTAAATAACCCACTAATTTTTTTCCCGCATATTCATTGATCTTCGCAGCCATATTGGATTTACTGAAACCAGTAATATAAGCAGAATAGTCTGCTTCCATAGGAACGCCAATCATTTCAAAGTTCAACATGCTGTATAAATTAATAGTGCTCTTTTTCAATTTAGCCGAAAGGTGGAATGATCCCAATAAACCTGTTTCTTCAGCGGCAAAGAATGCAATTATAATGCTCCGTTTGTTTGTTTTATTTGCTCCATAATACTTCGCTAATTCCGCAACAGCAGTTACGCCAGAAGCATCGTCATTTGCACCATTATTAATAAAATCACCATCAACTCCTTTTTGTGAAACTCCAATATGATCATAATGGGCTCCTAAAATCACATACTCCTTTTTTAAAACGGGATCGTTACCTTCAATTACACCTACAATATTAAATGTAGTGCCTTGAAAATTAGTTAATGTATCACGATAATTTTTAAAATAGGGCTTAACGTTGTACTGTTTCAATAAATCAGCCAGGTAATCTGCCGCTTTGTTAAGCCCTTCCGTTCCTGATTCCCTACCTTGCATATCATCTGCAGAAAGTGTTTTCAACGTCTTAGCCACGCTGGACTCTTCCACTTTATACGATACTGTTTTGCTATCAATTGCACTATTTACACTTGTGCTACTAGGAGCCGTTTCTGATACGGGAGTAGATTTACAACCTAAAAAAACAACAACGAATAAAAAATAAATATACCTCATAATTAGAAATTTGATTGCTAAAATAAACAAAAATCCCGTCTCGTGGTATAAACGAGACGGGATTTATATAGTAAAAATCAGCGGAGTGCTTATGCAAGCATTGTAACTGGATTTTCCATGTATTGTTTTAGTGTTTGTAAGAACTGAGCTCCTGTAGCACCATCAACTGTTCTGTGGTCGCATGCCAACGTTAGCATCATTGTATTTCCTACAACAATTTGTCCATTTTTAACAATCGGTTTTTCTACAATCGCTCCAACAGATAAAATTGCTGAATTCGGTTGGTTGATAATCGAAGTAAATTCGGTAATTCCAAACATACCCAAATTAGAAACTGTAAATGTACTTCCTTCCATTTCGGCAGGTTGTAGTTTTTTATTTTTAGCTCTTCCAGCCAAATCTTTTACACTTCCACCAATTTGAGTCAATGACATCAAATCAGTAAATTTAAGTACAGGCACTACCAATCCGTCTTCCACAGCTACCGCAACACCAATATTCACGTGGTGATTGATGATAGTTGCTTCGTCTTTCCATTGCGAATTTACTTTTGGATGTTTTTTCAACGCCATTGCCGAAGCTTTAATCACTAAATCATTAAACGATACTTTAGTATCAGGCAATGCATTAATTACGCTTCTTGACTGCATTGCATCATCCATAGTTACTTCAATTTTCAAGTAATAATGAGGTGCTGTAAATTTTGATTCAGACAGACGTTTTGCGATTATCTTACGCATTTGCGAGTTCTTAACTTCCTCTATCGCTACTTCTCCTGCAGGAACTACCATTTTTGGAGTTGCTGCTTGAGGTTGCGACTGAGCTGGAGCTGAAGCCGCACTAGATTCTGAAGCAGTTGCTGCTTTTTCCTCTTTTTTAGCTGGAGCAAATTGTTCTACATCGCTTTTTACGATACGCCCATTTTCCCCTGAACCTTTAACGTCATTTAAATTAATACCTTTTTCCTCAGCAATTTTTTTAGCCAAAGGAGAAGCAAAAATTCGACCTGAAGTATTATTTGAAGCAACCGGAGTTGCACCTGCAGTTTCTTTATTTTCAGAAATTTCTTCTTTTGAATCTTCTTCCTTAGTATCCGCTGACTTTGAACCTTCGTTAGAAAAATTTCCAGTTACACTGGAAACGTCCGTTCCTTCAGGTCCGATGATTGCTAAAAGACTATCCACAGGAGCAGTTTCTCCTTCTTGAATACCAATGTGCAATAATGTTCCTGCATTGAAAGACTCAAATTCCATCGTTGCTTTATCTGTCTCAATTTCAGCTAAAATATCACCTTCGCTGATTTTGTCGCCTACTTTTTTCAACCAAGTTGCCACAGTTCCGTCTGTCATTGTATCACTCAAACGAGGCATTGTTACTACAACAACCCCTTTTGGTAATTCAGATGATTTAGCTTCAGTAGATTTTACCTCCGATTTTGCATCTTCAGTTTTAACTTCTGACTCCTTAGTATCATCTGCTTTATCTTGAGACTCGGATTTTCCTTTGATTAATTCCGAAACATCTTCGCCTTCTTTTCCAATAATTGCTAAAAGAGCATCCACGGGAGCGGTATCTCCTTCTGGAATTCCAATGTACAATAAAGTTCCTGAATTGAATGACTCAAATTCCATGGTTGCTTTATCGGTTTCAATTTCGGCTAAAATATCTCCTTCGCTAATTTTATCGCCCACTTTTTTAAGCCAAGTAGCCACAGTTCCTTCTGTCATTGTATCGCTTAAGCGAGGCATTGTTATTACTGTTGCCATATTGATTATAATTTATGAGGGATGAAAGGATAATCTTTTTGTTCGTAAACCACATCATACAATTGACTGGCATCTGGAAAATCAGATTCCTCTGCAAAAGTTACACATTCTTCGACCAATTCTTTTACACGTTCGTCCATCGCTTCAATTTCCGCTTCAGTTGCGTAGTTGTTTTCTTTAATCACGTCTAAAACTTGTGTAATAGGATCGATTTTTTTGTACTCTTCTACTTCATCTTTCGTACGGTATAGTTGCGCATCAGACATCGAGTGTCCTCTGTAACGGTATGTTTTCATTTCTAAAAATGTAGGTCCGTCGCCTCTACGTGCTCTGTCAATAGCTTCAGACATTGCTTCGGCTACTTTTACAGGATTCATTCCGTCTACTGGTCCACAAGGCATTTCATATCCTAAACCTAGTTTCCAAATATCGGTATGGTTAGCAGTTCGTTCTACTGAAGTACCCATTGCATATCCGTTATTTTCAACGATAAAAACAACAGGTAATTTCCACAACATGGCCATATTAAAAGCTTCATGTAATGAACCTTGACGTGCTGCTCCATCACCAAAATAGGTTAAAGTTACACCGTCTCTTCCAAAATATTTATCTGCAAAGGCCATTCCAGCACCTACAGGAATTTGAGCTCCTACGATTCCGTGACCGCCAAAAAACCCTTTTTCTTTAGAAAAAATATGCATAGAACCACCCATTCCTTTGGAAGTTCCTGTCTTTTTCCCCATCAATTCTGCCATTACGGCTCTTGGATCTACACCCATTCCGATTGGCTGAACGTGGTTTCTATATGCAGTGATCATTTTATCTTTACCCAATTCCATAGCATGCAAAGCACCTGCTAAGACTGCTTCTTGACCGTTATATAAGTGAAGAAATCCTCTAACTTTTTGCTGGATGTAAAGTGCAGCCAATTTATCCTCAAACTTTCTCCAAAACAGCATGTCTTCATACCATTTTAAATAAACTTCTTTTGTAATTTCTTTCATTTGAATTTTACTTTTGCTTATTGTTGACGTGATTTATCTCAACTACTTCGTTATAGTTTACTCACACTTATATCGTCTTGTAGTAATCGAACGCAAAAATAAGACATTCCAAGTAAGAAGTAAAATTTAATGTAGTCTTTTTGGTTTTATTTACAAGAACTTTTTATCAAACATGAATGGCAACAAGTTTCGCAATGAATCGGACTGATACACTGGACCGCTTTCACCCATAAAAAAGATTTCAATAGGTGCTTCCTGCCTGATCTCATATTCCGCAATCGATTGCCTGCATGAACCGCATGGAGGAATGGGCTCTACAACTGGTTTTTCATCTGCAGTGGCAGAAATGGCCATTTTTAAAATTTTAGCTTCAGGAAATAAAGCGCCTGCTTGAAAAATAGCAACACGTTCTGCACAAAGTCCTGATGGGTAAGCTGCATTTTCTTGATTGGAACCCAAAACTACCTCATTATTATCAAGTAAGATAGCACAACCCACGCGGAATTTTGAATAAGGAGCATAAGCCGTTTTACGAATAGCGATGGCCTTATCCATAAGAATTTGCGCTTCGGAAGGCAATTCAGTTTGGGCATCAAAAACCAAAAAGTTGGTAGTTATAGTAATATTTTTCATAGCAGCTTCTAAATTTAACTGGGGAATTTATTGGAAAAAAAATCCAAATTCAATCAAGAATTTGGATTTAAAATGAGTTATAGAAAACGATTAATACTCGTCGTATTTGTCGCCAAAATTAAATGATAATGAAAAACGTAGTGTGTTTTCTAACGGACTTCTAACTTTTGAAGCAGAGAACAAATAGGACACATCAATTTTAACCACATTGTATTTAAATCCCGCTCCTAAAGAAAAGAACTGTCGCGCCCCTTTTTCTGGGTTTTCATGGAAATATCCTGCACGAAGTGCAAAGGAATCTTGGTATAAATACTCTGTTCCAACTGAGTAGGTCAACTCTTGTAATTCCTCTGAAAAACCTCCTGGTGCATCGCCAAATGATTTAAAAATTCCTGGAGCCCATCCAATTCTTCTGTAATCGTCATTTGCTTGCGTTCGTTCTTCAGAAGTAATTACACCATCGCCATCAAGATCTGGATTTTGAGGTGTAGGAACTAATAATTTAGTTACCTCTAAATTCAAAGATACTTTATTATAATCATCAAGTATGAAGTCAAATCCTGTACCAACTCTTAAATTAGCTGGAATAAAATTAGTACTCAAATCATCATTATCATAACTGATCTTTGGACCCACATTTTGAATATTAAAACCCGCTCTCCAACGTCCGTTGAAATTATCGTATGCTATTTCTTCTGATTGGTAGAAACCCGCTAAATCTACAGCAAAAGTACTGGCTGGTTTTGCATCTCCCACATCGCTCGCAATTTGCAACGACGAACGAATGTACCTTCCGGCAACTGCCATCGAGAAGCGATCGCTTAATTTTAGCGCGTAAGATCCGTCTAAAGCAAATTCATTAGGATTAACTGTATTTACTACTTCATCAGGATCATCCGTTTGACGTAAGTCTATGTTTCCTAATCCAAAAAATCGGATACTTCCGGCAAAAGCACTTCGTTCATTAATTCTATTGAAATACGTAGCCTGACCCAGTGAAATATCATTGACCAAATTAATTAAATACGGCGTATAACTAACCGAAAAACCTTGCTTGTCTAACGAAAACGCGTATTTAGCGGGGTTATACTGTTGTGAGTAAGCATCTGTGGAAGTGGCCACACCTTGATCTGCCATACCTGCCGATCTTGCATCTGCTGCAATCAATAGGAAAGGAACTCCTACACCTACTACCTTACTGTATTCTTGAGACCAAGATTGCTGTATAAAAAACAAACTAATGACTACTATTAAACTTTTATTCATGCTGCATTTTTAAAAAAATAATTAAACAAATATAATATATTATTAAAGTATAACAAGTTTCTCGAACTTTTCTGTCTTTTTATTTGTCAACGTAGACTTAACGGTCAACTTATAAACGTAAACTCCTTTTCCAATTTTGTCTCCAAAATCATCTCGACCATCCCATGTAATTTCTCTGGACAAAAACCCTTCGGTAGTAATGAGTTGATTTTTAGTCCAAACTACTTTGCCCGTTACCGTCATTACTTGCACTTGAACTTCTAACGGCTCAAAAGGTCTATTGTGCGTGAACCAAAATTGAGTATAACTCACAAAAGGGTTTGGATAATTCAACACGTTTGTCAAAGTTAAGGATTCATCTCCCACCACTAGAAACTGAATTTCTGTTGAAATCGGATTATTATATACGTCCCAAGCTTTAAAAGTTAACGTATGCAATCCTTTTTCAAGATTTCTAAACGGAAACTTCACACGGCCTCTTTTATAATTATCTAAATCAGTTTCATAATAATCCGTCACTAAATACGGATTACTTTCGTCTCCATCCAAAATAGCAATCATGTCGTGACCAATTCCACTTGCCGTATTCATTCCATTTTCGTCTTCCAAAATAGCCAATAAAATAGGCGACTCATTTGTAATACCACCAGAAACAAACGATTCATCGTTCATGTACAACTTAACGGTTGGCGGCGTTGTATCTGCCACGGCATTTTCATTAATTCCACCTACCTTTATATCGGTATTGATTCCCGTTTGATCCAAAAGTGCATTCGTCTTTTTGGCATAAAAACTCATTCGTCCATTTCCAAGAGGCACGCGGATATCACGCGGCACGACAAAATTAAATTCGAAATTACCATTTGTCACGTTTGCATTTCCTCTAAAAATGGTTTCTCCTAATGAAACAAAAGGCATTGTTTGAGCGGTTGTAAATGGATTGTCATTAACCATAGCCTCTACTCCATCGTTTCTCAAGGTATTTCTAGAAATATTTTTATCAAAAACCGTCACAGCCAAGGCACCATTATAACCGTTAAGCGGAATGTTATTTTGATCTACCACTTGTCCCGTCACTTTCATCACTCCTAAAGATTTAAAATCATCAAAAGCTCCAGTAATTGGCATGTCGTTCACTTTTGTCAAAATAACTTTCGGCTTTGCAATTGCTAGAAACAATGCCGGATCTCCAATATAAACTACGACATTACTGTTCATTTGGTTTTTTGCCAATCGTAAAGCTTCCGCTATTGACACATAAGCACTTCCATCGTAAGAAAACAAATATTTTGCTAAAACAGGATTAAACACTTGCGCTTCACCTTGACCAATGGACCTAACCGTAGTAATCATTGAAATAGCTCCACCTTGCGGATTGAGGTAAGTAATTTCGCCACCCGTCTGTTTGTACGGATTGTCAAAACGGGAAAAGTCGCACGTTATTGTTATAAATAAAGGATACTTATATTGATTTCTCAAATTTTCTCCATCTGCTTTTTCCCAAATTCGTTCGTCTGCCAGACCGTCTTCGCCACCGTGTCCTAGATAATTAAAAACGAGAGCTCCTTTTTCAAAAGCATCAAACATATCCGTTCTCGCTTTTGGATATCGTGCGCCACCTCCAGCAACTTCTTGTATGTAAGAATCTAAAAGAATTTTGTTGACATTCAAAAATGGCTTCTGTGTGCCAATTTCATCTCCCAGTTTATTTTGAAAATACTGCAACTGCTTGTCGCCATCTTTTTCCGCACTTGGATCATCACCGATGAAAATCAAATTATTTCGCCAACTTCCGTAGGATTTTAAATCGTGGTAATCAATAATTTTATTGACCATATCATCTGCTTCTTTAGCATCAGATGCAATGATTCTACCTACAGCAATGTCCAGTCCGCTTCCATTTGAATTGACACCTTCATTAAGATCCATCAGTCCGAAAAAATCGTCCGAACAGAAAGAAGCAGGTCCAGCACTTCTACTTTCCAAAGCTTGAAAAATGGGTACTACATTGGTATTATTAGGAATTCTATCTTTAAAATCAAAGGACGCTGCACCAAAGAGATTGAGGTACTTTACTCGGTTTTCGGGTATAGAGGCATTTTGATACACGTACTTTACAAAATTCCGAATAGCGCCAATATCTTGTTTGCCCGAACAAAATTCAGTATAAATATTTTCCAAATGAACCACCTTTACGTTCATTCCAGAATTAGAACGGTGGAACGCTGCCAACTTTTCTGCAGCACTATTTAAAAATTTAGGGGTAACAATTAAATAATCAATATCTTGAAATTGACCTTGCGCATTTTTAAAAATCGTGCCTTTTATATTTTGGTTTACAACTTTTGCATTTGAATCCCTCTTTGGAGTAAAATAATCCTGAGAATCCACGGCAATGTATTTTCGAACCTCTCCCAATTCAGCTGTAAATGAAAAATTACTTGCGTTATCATTGGTTACTTTTCTTACATTATATATATCTGTAATATCCCAAACTTGGGCAATTGATGCTGAAGTTGAAAATTGGTAAGTTCCAAAACCAATTATTGTTGCCGCATCATTGTACTGAAAACGATATTGCTTTCCAAAACCTGACAAATTCGCCTTCCCTTTTATGGTTATAAAGTCCAAATATGCTTTAGCGCTAGGAACTCCGCTGTTATTATAATTGAGCTTAACCGCAATATTTGCTGCAGCAGGAGCTGAAAAATTCTTACTATCCAATGCAAAACCTTCATCAGCTGCAGTTCCTAATCCCGCAAAATTCAGCATTCCAGAATCTGCGGCATTGATTTTAACACTCATCGAAGAATTACTTAGCGAAGCTGCAGCCGCAATTACTTGAATTTCTAACGGAGCCGTTGTGCTGAAATTAGGCATACTAAAGTTAAAAGTCTGCTCATTGTTAAAATTAAAAGCATCGCCGAACCATCTTCTGCCCAAACGCACAATGTTGGTCAAATCTCTTTCGTAAAAGTCAAACGAATCATAGGTAGTAATCGTTGTTGAACTTGAAATAATATCAGGCATCACTTCCATTCTTTTTCCCAATCCACCTTGAGCGGTAATGTAATAATAGGATTTAGTATCGTATAAGTTTAAGTGTGTAAAATTTTCCTCACTCCAGTTGTCCATTCCTTCGGCGTAAAATAAAATATAATCTGCATCATCAAAACTACCATCTTCTTCTCCTATAATTTGAATAGCATTTTCTTCTAAATCTGCAGGATAATCCACCGCATTACTCAAAGGAATCATCCTTCCTCCATTACCATATATCTTAATGCTTCGCGGATTTACGCTATTTACATTAAAACCTATTTGCTGCAAAAATGATTTTGATATTTTATAAGCGCCTGATTTTTCGACATAGAAGCGATACCAATCGCCATTTGACAGCACTGAATTAGAAATTCCGGTGAAACCTCCTCTTCCAGCCAAATTTGGTAAATTCCCTCCTTCTAAATTGTATTCAAAAGACTTTACTCTTTGATAACCCGATGCAGTCTTTAAGATAGGTGCAAAAGAAATTTGAGCGAAGGAATCATATCGTGCATTAACATTTGCAACTTTTGACACTAGAGAACTTTGCATTTTAGCAGGATCTACATCACCTAACGAATTGATATTTTCGTAAACTACATTAAAAATCCGCAAAGAGGATTCATTTATTGGTCCCGAAGTCGGAATATTAACTCGAAATTCAAGCGTCCTATTGACCTCATTAAAGAAGTAATTTTCTGGATTGAATTGCGGCAAAACATACTTATATTCCCCTACTGCGTAAGTAGAAGACTCTTTCCAATCAATTACAAATGCTCCGTTAACCTGGGCATTTGCGAAGATTGAAACAAATAGGAGTAAAAAAAAGATTTTTTTCATTGTATTTAAAAACGCTACGGGTACAAATTTATTATAGAATCGTAAAATTAATTGTTTTAGATTGTCCAAATGAATAATATTTCAATTAATTTTACGTTCTAATTCTAAACAGAAAACATTTAAATGGTTTTTTGTTATTATTTATAAAAAGTTGTTGCAAATTAAATGACAATTGTTATATTGCGCCACGAAATTTATTACCTACTCAAAGTATGAAAGTAAACAAAATTATGACGGTTAAGCTGATGTTATCATTAGCAGTAGTTGTTGGTTTTTCTAGTTGTAGCAAGAATTCCAGCTCAAAAAATGCCTCATCTGCTACAGGGTGGAAAATCAACGATAAAAAAGGGGGTTTCCAATTTAATACGAACTACAAGAAGCAGCAAGCTGCTCCTGGTACCGTGTTAGTAGAAGGCGGAACATTTACGATGGGTAAAGTGCAAGATGATGTGATGCATGATTGGAACAATACTCCATCTCAACAACACGTTCAATCCTTTTACATGGACGAAACAGAGGTAACTAATGCAATGTATGCAGAGTACCTTTATTGGACAAAAACAGTTTTCCCTCCTACTGAGGAAAATTATAAAAACATCTATGACGGAGTTCTTCCAGATACATTAGTTTGGAGAAACCGATTAGGATATGCTGAAATCTACACCAATAATTACTTGAGACATCCAGCTTATGCTTACTATCCTGTAGTAGGAGTTAATTGGATTCAAGCAAGTGAATTTGCAAAGTGGAGAACAGACCGTGTCAATGAAGCTAATTTAGAGAAGGAAGGCTACTTGAAAAGGGATGCAAAAATCAACGATATTTCAGCTGAAAGTACATTTAGCACCGAAACGTATATCAATACGCCTGCAAAAGCATTTGGTGGAAACGAAGAGATTGTTCTTAAAGGTAAAAACGGAAGAGCTAAAGCTGGTAAAGCTGGTTCTGATGGTGTAGCAAAAGAAGCTACAAACGTTTATGCAACAAGAAGTTCTGGAATAATTAGTCCAGAATACAGATTACCTACTGAAGCTGAATGGGAATATGCAGCAGCTTCCAATGTTGGAAATAGAGAATACAACTTATACCAAGGACAAAAGAAATATCCTTGGGCAGGTTCTTACACGAGAAGTGGTAAGAGAAAAGTTAAAGGAGATCAATTGGCCAACTTTAAACAAGGTAAAGGAGATTACGGTGGAATTGCAGGATGGTCTGATGACGGCGCTGATATTACGAACGTAGTAAAATCGTATCCTCCAAATGACTTTGGATTATATGATATGGCTGGAAACGTTTCAGAATGGGTTGCGGATGTTTACCGTCCAATGGTTGATGATGAAGCGAATGATTTCAATTACTATAGAGGTAATATTTACACCAAAAACAAAATTGGTGAAGATGGAACTGTTGAACTAGTAACTACAGCAACTATTGCTTACGACACGTTAGCTAACGGTAAAATTGTAGCTAGAAATTTCCCTGGTCAAATAGCGCAAGTGCCAATTGATGAGAAAGAAACCTATTTGAGACAAAACTTCTCTACTAGTGACAACCGTGACTACAGAGATGGAGACCGTCAATCTACTCGTTATTTTGATTTTGGTTCAGAAGAAGAAACTGATCCTTCAAAAGATAAGAAAAGAATGTACGACTCACCTGTTCATAATGTATCTGTAGATAGTTTAGATAACATGGTAAGAAGATACGATACCTCTAATAAAAGAACAACATTGATTAATAATGATGTTCGTGTGTTCAAAGGTGGTTCTTGGAGAGACAGAGCTTACTGGTTGGATCCAGCACAAAGAAGATATTTCCCACAAGACATGTCTACTGATTATATCGGTTTCCGATGCGCAATGTCAAGCGTTGGTCCAAAATCAACTAAAAAAACTGCTAGAAATTAATATTTAGCGTTATTCAATATTTGTAAAAGCCCTTTAATTAGGGCTTTTATAGTTTTCACACCTACCTAACATGGAAATTCAATACTTACATAAATTATTTTTAGAATGCAGTTCTGTTGCAACCGATACTCGAAAAATTGAAAAGAATTCATTTTTCATTGCATTGAAAGGTGATCGGTTTGACGCCAATTCTTTTGCAAATGAGGCGCTTGATTTAGGTGCAAAATATGTAGTGATCGATGATAAAAATTTCTATAAAAACAGTCATACCCTACTTGTAAAAGATAGTCTCAGAACATTGCAAGATTTGGCTAAATATCACCGCGACTATTTAAACTTAAAAGTTATTGGATTAACCGGAAGTAACGGTAAAACAACAACCAAAGAACTGATCAATGCAGTTCTATCACAAAAATATAGCGTAAAAGCTACTGTTGGAAACTTAAATAATCATATAGGAGTACCACTTACATTACTCTCGTTTGACACGTCAACCGAAATTGGAATAGTAGAAATGGGAGCCAATCACCAAAAAGAAATTGAATTCCTTTGTGATATTGCCCAACCAGATTACGGCTATATTACTAATTTTGGCAAAGCACATTTAGAAGGTTTCGGCGGTTATGAAGGCGTTATCAAAGGCAAAAGTGAAATGTATCAATTTCTGAAAAACCAAAATGGAAAAGTATTTATAAATGCAGATGATTCAATTCAGCTTGAAAAAAGTAATGGCATTCCCGCTTTTACTTTTTCTACGAAGAGAACGGATGCTGATGTTTTCATTTCAAAAATAGAAGCAAATCCATTTGTTGCAGTCACTTTTCAGGAGGACGTTATACAGTCTCAATTGGTGGGAATTTACAACGCCAACAACATCAATGCCGCGATAACGATTGGAACCTACTTTCATGTGGACCAAAAATTGATTAAAGAAGCTATCGAAAACTATAACCCAACCAATAATCGTTCGCAACTCAGTAAAAAAGGCAGCAACCAATTGATACTTGACGCATACAACGCCAACCCAAGTAGCATGACAGTGGCATTAGAAAATTTAAGACAGATAGCAGCACCGAGAAAAATTGCTTTCTTAGGCGACATGTTTGAACTTGGCACTGAAAGTGAATCAGAACATCGAGCGCTCGTTTCCTCCATTAAAAATGATATTGAAACTACATTTTATTTCGTCGGTTCTGAATTTTACAACGTGAAAAGTGATCAAGAAAATCAATATTTTTTTGAAACTTTTGAAGATTTACAAAAATACATATCAGTTGTAGTTTTCGAAAACAGTACTATTCTCATCAAGGGATCACGAGGAATGGCTTTGGAACGCGTTGTAGATTTGCTATAATAACAAACGAGATTACTGTCAATGCTTTTTGATTATTTACAAAACAGAAGAATCTGGTTTGAGGAAACATTTACCTGCCACTGATAAATTACTTCTGATTCTTTTCAATTAATAAGATGAGTTTTCGGAAACTGCCCGCTTGAAATATACCTTTCATAATTGACCTGAGATTTTATTGAAGCGTATCCGAATCTTTACAAATTTTGCAGTTGAGCAAATCCTGCGCTTTGTTTATTTAAAGATGGTTCAAATACTATTTGACTCTCTGCTTACTGATCTAATTGACACCAAAATTTACAATTCTGAGATTGTGAAATACATTGACTTTGTCTGAGAAATTTTTTCAAAAACATTTGCATAATCATTAGTAAGGCTGTCTATTATACAAAATTCATGGGAAATTGAAGTCGGCCCAACCTGCATCGCAAGACATTAAACCTTTAGTGATTCGATTAAACTCAAAATACACAAAATACCCGCTACTTCAAGATGATTCTTTAAAGTCTGCAATGAAAAAGCAGTATTTAAGCACAATATCCCTTAATATGCTTATAATAATTTACCTGAACAACTGTTAATTATAGCGAAAATACTTCGTAACTAATAGTAAAGCTATTACATTTGCGCTATATTGATTCATTTGTAAAGTGTGTACTATCATTACTGCGGTTTGATTGCTCATATTTATAAGAAAACTTGAAAGCCTAGGATTCTATTCAAAGGTTATCAAAATAAATTTTAATATAAACGAGCAATTTGACTATGAATATTCTAAATGTTACGAGAAGGTAGTTATTATGATGAAAGTTATTATTGCCAGAAATTAGAAAATTAATTACAAATAAAAATGCTATCTACATCTTGTTATTGCACCCGAATGAATCATATAATGCTTGTTAAATTAAAAACAGTTCCAAATGCCTCCTGATACCATTCCAAGCATGTGTGAAAGTCGCCAAACTATTGCTGACAATAAAAGTAAAAGCCTTAATAACAAATCCCAATTGATTACAATTACAAGTAAAGAAATACCGACGCGAATTTTGTATATCAACGTGCTACCATTATTAAAAATGGAATTTACGCCTCTACCAATAATTTACTTGATCAGAATAGGACTGCACTACAAATATATTGCCTAATTTTAACAGTATAAAAAATTACATATTCATTCCGGCCGAAGAAATACTGCAGCGTCCTATCTTAAACACTCACATGAAACCAATAAGCGGTTGCAATTGAAACATTAGAAGAATAAATTTTCACGTCGATTTACAAAATGACTCTTAAACTACGAAATATGAATCCCACAAAGCGCTTTTTCATGTTACTTAATATGGACCGAAAGGACATCTATCAAATTTTTTTCTATGCGATATTTGCCGGTTTAGTTAGTTTATCCTTACCATTAGGAGTTCAAGCTATCATAAATTTCATCCAAAGTGGTCGCGTGAGTGTATCGTGGATTGTATTGGTCATATTTGTTGTCCTTGGTGTGGCACTCGTTGGATTTTTAGCCTTCATGCAGTTGCGCATCACAGAGAATCTGCAACAGAAAATATTTGTCCGATCTTCTTTTGAATTTGCTTATAAACTTCCGAAAATCAAGTTTGAGGATAAGTATACCAATATTTATCCACCGGAACTTGCCAATCGTTTTTTTGACACCTTAACCATTCAGAAAGGAACTTCTAAAATACTGTTGGACTTTTCATCGGCATTATTGCAAATTGGATTTGGGATCATCCTATTATCGCTCTACCATCCATTTTTTATTGTTTTTGGTCTACTACTTGTGGGTTTACTCTATTTAATCTTTAAATATTCCTATAATCCTGGGATAAAAACCAGTTTGAAAGAATCGAAGTATAAGTACGAAGTTGCGGATTGGTTGCAAGAAATAGCGCGAAATAAAAACAGTTTTCGGACTGCATCAAATTTTGATTACGCTTTAACTAAAAACGATTTAAAAGTGGGCAACTATCTGAAATACCGCGAACATCACTTTGCAATTATAAAGAGACAATTTTCCCAATTGATATTTTTCAAAATTATCATCACAGCTGGACTTTTGTTTCTTGGCGGCTATTTAGTAATAACGCAGCAAATGAACATTGGGCAATTTGTAGCCTCTGAAATTGTAATTCTATTGGTAATTAATTCTGTAGAAAAAATAATTATTGGGTTAGAAAATTTTTATGATGTTTTAACTTCGTTGGAAAAAATAGGTCAAGTAACCGACATGGAGTATGAAACAGGAAGCGAAGCTGAAGCCAATAGTTGCTATACTAATATCAGTATTGAACTTGAAAATGTCTATATGAAATTTCATGAAAGCGCAGATAATTTACTAAAGGAAATTTCGTTGCACATTTCGCCCGCAGAAAAGATAATTTTAACGGGCAAAAATGGGTCTGGAAAATCGACATTAATCCGTGTTTTAGCGGGAATTCTAGCTCCTACTTCAGGATCTATATTTGTAAATGATGATACTTTTCGAAAAGTAAACGTGTCCCAATACCGTTCTCAAATTGGAATTATTAGACAAGGTGAAACCTTATTTGAAGGAACATTATTGGAAAATATAACTTTCAATGATGCAACAGTTACAGAAGAACAAATCAGATGGGCAATTGATTCTGCCCAATTAACCGCTTACGTCAGGTCATTACCTAACGGTTTAGACACTGAAATTTTGCCCGAAGGTAACCAGCTATCCTCTTCCAATACACAAAAAATATTGATTGCAAGGAGTATTATTAAAATGCCACGCGTCCTATTTTATGAAGAACCGACCGAGAGGATGGACGATGAAATGGCCCGACAAATAATAGATTTTATTTGCGATCCAAAACAGCATTGGTCTGTAGTTGTCACCTCTACTAATCCCTATTGGAAAGAAAAAGCAACCCGAATCATTACAATGGAAAAGGGCCGAATTATAAACGATAAAAAAATAAACAATGCTTAATTTATCGGAAAATTACAATCGAAAATTGGAATCGCTGCAAACGTACCAAACGGTAAAAGGACTTAGCAATAGACCGCATTACAAAACTTTAAATAAAGTTATTGTGGGAAGTTGCATTTTTGCTGTATTGATTTTATTTGTTCCATGGACACAAAACATTTCTGGAACGGGAGCTGTAACTACCTTAAAACCCAACCAACGTCCACAAACAATTCATACCTCAATTGCTGGAAAAATGGAGAAATGGTACATTCAAGAAGGTGATTTTGTAAAAAAAGGTGATACTATATTGTTTATATCTGAGGTGAAGGAAGATTATTTTGATCCCAATTTAATGGGAAACACGCAAGATCAAGTGGATGCAAAGAAATCATCCTTAAAATCATATGGCGGAAAAGTAGGTGCCTTAGAAATGCAAATGGAACAGTTATCAAGAGAAAGAAATCTAAAATTACAACAAGCTCGAAATAAAATAAAACAAGGAATTTTAAAAATTCAAAGTGATAGCATTGATCTTGAAGCAGTAAAAACACAATTAAAAATCAGTTTGACACAATTCAATAGGTCGACAATATTGAATAAGGAGGGACTGAAACCGATGACAGACGTAGAAGAAAAGCGATTGAAATTACAAGAAGTTCAGGCAAAAATTATTACCCAAGAAAACAAATTACTAACCGCTCAGAACGAACTTTTGAATACTCAAATGGAAATAAACCGCTTGAATGCAGAGTATTCAGAGAAAATTTCAAAAGCAGACAGCGACAAATTTACAGCGTTGAGCAATCAATACGATACACAAGCGCAAGTCAATAAGTTAGAAAATCAATATGTAAATTACAGCATTAGAAACGGCATGTACTACATTACAGCTCCACAAGACGGCTATGTAAACCGTGCATTGCAATCAGGAATAGGCGAAGTAATAAAGGAAGGTACGCCTGTTGTAAGTATTATGCCCGCGAATTATGACATTGCCGTGGAAAGTTATGTTAACCCGATAGATTTGCCACTATTAAAAAAAGGAGAGCGTGTACGCGTTTGGTTTGATGGATGGCCCACTATTGTATTTTCAGGGTGGCCCGATATGTCTTACGGTACATTTGGAGGTCGCGTCGTAGCTATAGAAAATTTTATAAGCCCAAATGGAAAATACAGAATTCTTATAGCACCTGACAGCGAAGAAGCAAAATGGCCTAAACAATTGAGCATCGGTGCTGGTGCGCAAACATTAGCTCTACTAGAAACAGTTCCAATTGGTTTTGAAATATGGCGTGTATTGAACGGATTTCCACCGAATTATTATGAATCAAAAACGCGAACGGATGTTACAACTAAAAAATAGTTTAATTAAAAACATAGCTATAATTCTTCTACTATCAAGTACCGTAGCTGTCCAGGGTCAAAAATCAACTTCCAACATCCTTACCTACTCCGAATATTTGGGATATGTGAAAAAATTTCATCCCAGAATGAAACAAGCTAATATAAAAATAGCTGAAGGAGAAGCAACATTAATGAAGGCTCGAGGTGCATTTGATCCGAAAATTGAAGTTGATTATCAAAAAAAACAATTCAAAGCCACCGAATATTACTCCTTATTGAATAGTAGATTTAAAATCCCGACTTGGTATGGAATTGAAGTAAAAGCGAGTTTTGATAATGCAGAAGGCGTATATGTAAACCCGCAACTTAGCACACCAAATAGCGGTCTAACTTCTGTAGGAGTTACAATACCACTAGGACAAGGTTTGTGGATCAATGAACGAATGACGGATTTACGAAAAGGTAAATTACAAGTGCAATTATCTACAGCCGAACAAAAATTAGCAGCGATAGAAGTAGTATATGAAGCTTCAGTTGCGTATTTTGATTGGCTAAAAGCACACAATGAACTTAAATTATACCAAGATTACGTGGCTTTCGCCGAAACACGAAAGAAAGGAATAATTACATTGATTGAACAAGGTGATAAGCCTGCCATTGACAGTATTGAGGCAGGGATCATCATTAAAAGTAGAAAAATAAATCTTCAGGAAGCAGAATTAAAATTAGCAAAAGCAAAGTTAGAACTTGCTACTTTCCTGTGGATTGATAATGTACCTGTTGAACTTCAAGATACTATTGTCCCAGATGAGTCATTGCAAAATACAATTATTAATGATTTGCCATTTGATCGAATTGCAACGGCCAATGCTGCATCTGAAACTCATCCAAAAATAGTAGCATTACAGCGGAAAATTGATATACTGACTTTAGATCAAAAATTAAAAGCTAATTTGCTTTTACCAAAACTAGATGTCGGCTACTATTATCTATCTGAGCCGTCATATTTTGATAATTACAAGTGGAACGATTACAAAGTAGGTGTCAATTTTACATTCCCTCTATTTCTCAGAAAAGAACGTGGTACTTTAAATTTAGCTAAACTTAAATTACAAGACTCACAGCTGGATTTGAGTATCGAACGCTTGCAATTGGACAATAAAATAATAGCTGGGCAGACTGAGATCAGCGTATTGCAAAACCAAATTTCTATAACAAAGACGTTGATCACTGACTATACAACGATGTTAATATCTGAAGAACGTCTTTTCTCCTTTGGAGAAAGCTCTATGTTTTTAATTAATAGTCGAGAAAACAGTTTGATTTCGAGCCAAATCTCGCAGATAAACCTAGAAAATCGATATTTTAATTCCTATGCTAATTTGTTCCGAATTATGGGTATTCTTGATTAGATTATGGTATTAGATTCTCATAGTAAATAATAGCCCACTGCACATTACGAAATAGTGAAGTGCTGTAATGTTAATGAAGTATCTTAGTGAAAGATTCTATTTGAAATAAAGTCAATTACTATATTTTCCGCTGACGATCATCTATATTATGTGAATCTATGAGGTAGGTAACAGTCCATTATGCTAAAACTACGGCAAGCTTAAATCAATATCTTCTAAATTGAGCAAAAAGCTAACAAGCCTTAATTTAATACTTTATACGACTACCGTTTTCGTAGTAAGAATTGCATTATAAACGCTTTTTAAATACCACTATTTTTAAAGTACTAAAAAGCACGAAGTAGAGTCTTGATAATTAATTTTAGCTTCTTATAGTATTGCTTGCGGCAAATCCGTTAAGTAAACCATTGTAATAAACGAAGGAACCTCCACATTCATAAACAATTGTCCAACTACAGTTAATTAGACTTTTTATAAAAATGAAATTCAAAATAGTAGTTGCTAAAATAAAATCAACCAGTACTCCATTTACCATCTAAAAAGAGATAACGTACTAGTAACCAACAAGATTTAATTTTTAAAATAAATTATTCCTCAATATAATCAGAGAAATACAATACCTACGAGCACTATTTAAACAAAAGTAGCCTCATTTTATGGAGACTTTGATAAAAATTATAACAGTGTTCGAGTAAAGGAAGGCGATGAGCCCCGATAGCTATCAGCGTTAACACAAAACTATACTATTTTACAAAACAAAAAACCCTTATCCGCAAGGATAAGGGTTTTTAAAGATCCTAAAATAAATTCAGGATAAAGAAAGGCGACGACATACTCTCCCACAAATTGCAGTACCATCTGCGCAGGCGGGCTTAACTTCTCTGTTCGGGATGGGAAGAGGTGAGCCCCGCCGCAATAACCACCTTAAGTCGTTTTGCAAGGGGTCCCGATAAGTTCGGGAACAATTACATAATATCTTAACATACTGAGATAAAGAAAATTTAATATATTCAATGAAGAACTAGAAAGCTCTCTCCCGATAACCGAGGTTATCGGGAAAAATGTGTACATAAGCTTAT
>NZ_AUDN01000022.1 GCF_000425485.1 Flavobacterium tegetincola DSM 22377
AGGTTATCAATGTAGGTTTTGCTTTTCATTGCCTTAATGTGTTTTTCAATGGCCAATGCCTGAGGCTTAGAAGAGCAATTAATGCTTAAATATAATTTCCAGTCGTCGGCTTTATAGGTAAACTTTCTTGTTTGGCTGTCGTTGGAGTGGAAATCTAGTCTAACATCGATATTAGAAGTGTAACCGATGTAATACCGATTTAATTTTTCTGAGTGCAAGATATAAACGGTATGCATGCTAAATAACCTAATTTTTTAAAACAAAAAATCCCGACCATTTCTGATCAGGATTGATTTGCTCCCCCTCTTGGGCTCGAACCAAGGACCCTCTGATTAACAGTCAGATGCTCTAACCAACTGAGCTAAGGAGGAATAACCGTATAGGTTACTGTATTTTCAAAATATCAATTATAGTACTTAAATTTCTCAGCTCGAACCAATCCCGATAGCTATCGGGACTCAATTAACAGTCAGATGTTCTAACCAACTGAGCTAAGAGGAATAACCTTACAGGTTACTATATTTTCAATACTGTACTTTAGAACTTATGCTTTTTTAACTTGAGCAATTTTACTTGCCGTTTCAGTGTTAATAAGTGACGTTTGTTTCACTTGTAAAGCGGTGCAAATATAGGGCTAAATTTGGTTTCTCCAAGCGTTTTTGAAATTTTTTTTAATTTTTTTTACTTGCTGATAATTGCCCGATAAATATCATTTCCATTTGCAAAAAGTACTAGTGCTATAAGTAAAACAAAACCAACAACTTGTGCGTTCTCTAGGAATTTGTCAGATGGTTTTTTACCACTAATAATTTCGTATAATAAAAACATAACATGTCCGCCATCCAACGCTGGAATAGGCAATAAGTTCATAACGCCAAGCATAATTGACAATAGTGCAGTGATGCTCCAAAAGGTTTGCCACGACCATTCTTCAGGAAAAATGTCAAATATGGCTTTAAAACCACCTACACCTTTATAGGCGCCTGTATTTGGATTGAAAATAGCTTTTAACTGTCCGCCGTAGCTAGAAAGCTGGTCAACTCCCTTTTCAATTCCTACGCCAAAGGACTCTCCAAAACTATATTGCTGACGCTGGATTGGGTACGTGCCTAATTTTTCAAGATTAGTAGCGCCAACTCTTCCCGCATAAACAATTTGCATTTTCGCACTATCAGTAACGGTTAGTTGAACGGGAACTTCTTTTCCATCACGCTTTACGATTGCTGGAACCGTTTTGCCTTTTAAATTGTCAACTTGTGCTAACACTTCATCTGCGTATTTAACAGGATGTCCGTTAAAACTTACCACAATATCTCGAGCTCGAACTGCATTTGCATTCACTGAATTTTCTTCAGGATTCACTACTACAAAAGGGATTCGCAATTCTACTACAGGAGATCGCTCTCCCTGAAACATTTTATCAATAAAATTTATTGGAAAATCAATGGTCTTGCGTACGCCATCGCGCTCAATTTCAACTTCACTTGCCAAAAATAATTTAGCATTTAAATCGTGAAACTGCTTTACTTCTTCGCCGTCTACAGTTAAGATTTTATCACCAGTTTTCAATCCGATTTTTTCTACCACAGGATTTGTGACCCAAACACCGTCTTTTACATCACTGTTATTAATGTACAAATCGCCATAACCCCAAGCCATACCAATGTAAATGATAAAGGCTAAAATAAAGTTTACAGTTACACCACCTAACATTATGACTAAACGTTGCCAAGCTGGTTTTGATCGAAATTCCCAAGGTTGTGGAGGCTGGGCCATCGCTTCGGTATCCATACTTTCGTCAATCATACCGGATATTTTCACGTAACCACCAAGTGGCAGCCATCCAATTCCGTATTCTGTTCCACCTATTTTTTTCTTGAAAAGCGAATATTTGACATCAAAAAACAAATAGAATTTCTCTACTCTAGTTTTAAATAATTTCGCCGGTATAAAGTGTCCTAATTCGTGTAAAACAATTAGTAAAGATAAGCTCAATAAAAATTGAGAAAGCTTAATAAGTAATTCCATTTCTTAATTTAAGATTTTTAAATAACGCACAAAAGTAATGTTTTCTGCATTATTTTTACGCTAATAGTTTTTGACCTGCTGTAAATGTTTGTTAATACTTTTATACCTTGATGAAGGTAAAAGTTTTGGCACCAGAATCGTTAACCACTTTAAGGTAATAAACGCCATTAGCAAAAGCACTGACGTCCCACGAAGTTTGATTGGATGAGGAAATGAGCTGGCCTAATGCATTGTAAAATAACACCTGCTCAATCTTCATTCCGTCGGGCAACTGCAAATTCAGTGCCGAAGACGTAGGATTTGGATACAAACGAATTGCGGTATTTTGCTCAAATGCACCACTGCTTAAGGTAACTTGATTGTTTTTTGAAATCAATTGTTTTTCAGGATCAAATACTACGGAAGTCACAGTAAAAGGCACGTTTTCAATGAAAATTTGATTGTTGTTAATGTGATTTAAAACTACATCTTGCTGTTCACCATTCGCTCCTACCAACCGCACGGGAACGGGCATTTCAAAAAATGATACCGATGGATGCGACTGGGATTGACTTGCAATGATTTGAACTTGATTGCTGCTTAAATTTTGAATTTGAAATGAGTAACTCGGATAACCTTGGCCGTAAACCCAGTCGTTAAAAAACTCGGTCAATGACAGTCCTGAAGCCGCCTCCAAGTGCGATTTTAAATCAGTACTTTGTGCATATTTATAGGCAAGATTGGCATCTGCCAAATAATTTTTCATGCCTTGAAAGAAGTTCGTGTCGCCTAATTTAAAACGCAACATGTTCACTACCATCGCTCCTTTATTATAACTCAAACGACTGCTGAAAATGCGATTGACATTCGTAACGTCCGATTCTGGAACATACACAGAACCGCTACTCTGACTGGTAATACTGGTAGTTAAGCCACTTTTCCAACTTCTAAATTGTGTATTTCCATCTAAATTTTCAACTACCAAACCGGATAAATACGTTGCAAAACCTTCGTTCAACCAAATGTCATTCCAAGAACCACACGTTATTTTATTCCCGAACCATTGATGCGCCAATTCATGTGCAATTAACTCCCTGCCAAAACTACCCATAAATGAAACGGTGGAATGCTCCATGCCGCCGCCCCAACCAAATTGAGCATGACCGTATTTTTCGGCAGCAAAAGGATACGCTTCAAATAAATTTTCAAATAAATTCATAATAGGCAAGGTGACCGCTAAACTGTTGGACGCCGAGGTAAAACTTTCTGGATATAAATAATTTACTATAGGAAATGTGCTTGGTGAAGTTCCTGCAGTTTGTGTAAAAACCTGGTAATTGGTAACGGCAATAGCCACTAAGTAGGCCGGAATGGGATAATTATGCGAAAAGCGTGTTGTTTTTGTGCCATTCGTATTTGTCACTTTTGAAATTTCCAGTCCATTTGCCACACTCACATACGTTGCAGGTGCAGTAATGTAAATATCAATGGCATCTATTTTATCATTTAAATCTTGTTTACAAGGCCACCAGTCTCGCGCTCCATAAGGTTCTGACAATGTCCATAAAATAGGTGTTCCAGAATGAGTCGAAATAGTAAATGCAGCTTCGACTGTAGATGGCGCACCTGAATACGTAATTTCTACTGAAGTAGAATTTCCAACAGCAAGCGTGTTTTGCAACGTAATTTGCAACTCTTCGGCTGTTTGCGAAAAACTTACGGCTACATTATTTTGTTTTACGGAGCTTACCGTTAAATTATTGGTCAAGTCAAAAGTCACACTACTCATTGCAGATAATGCTTTGAACGTAGTGGTCACTTTTCCGTTGATGAAATAAACGGCTGGATTTACAGTAAATTCTAATTTCTGATACGTTACATCGTAATTCAATGTATTGGGATTTGCAACGAAATTCATAGTATTCGAAGCCGATTTCATTTCTGCTTCTGCAATGGCATGAGTGGTATGGGGAGTTGTTTGAGAAAAAGCGGTGGTAATTGTAAGTAGTAGTAATGCTAGTATATTTTTCATAAAATGAGGTAAATTTTTTTGTAGGTTGGAGTCCTTATATCTTTTAGTCTATTTACGTATTATTTGGAGGTTTTGTTTCCATTTGGCGCTTTTAAATGAAAGCGAATTTGAATATTACTCTTTAGTCATCAATTCAGCATTTGCATTCCAAAGTGCAAAATAAGGGTTTTTATTATCCGTTCTTTTCAAAAGTATCAAAAAAGGTTTGTCAAAAAGCATCTTTTTTGGTTTTTTAATGTCTTCTTCTGCAATACCTTCTTCACTTGTAGTTTCTTCAGTTGCTTCGCTTTCAATTTTAGCGCCACTTTCATCTAGTATAAAGGCAGTTCGTTGTAAAACAGATTCTATCGTATAGCTGTCAAGTTTTGTTGTTAGTTTATTGTTTTCAAAAACAGGATAATCAGTTTCAATGTTGAAATTAAATTTAGGAATGACCAATTCATCTTCGTATTCAAACCTATATTTCCAATATAATTTTGAATTTTTTTCTTCTGAAAGTCCAATTTTAGTACACCTTGCAATTTCATTATTCATTGCTATCAATGTGCTGAATTTCTTTTCAGATTTAAATAATACTATTTCGTGGTTTTTGTCTTTCGGAAGTAATTTAATGATAAAATTGTTGTCGTTTTTGTAGTAGATAATTCTTACACTTTCTAGCATCTGGTATTTGTCAGAACCATTAACGCCAAAGGATGCTACTTTTTGTCCGTCAAAAATTAATTTATTAGTAAAGCTTTGCAAGTCAAATTTAAATGGTAAATTTTTGTCAAACGCAGCAGTTACTTTAATTTCGGCAGATTCAATTTCAGCAGAAACAGTATACTCATCATCTTTAAGGACGTTTTGAAAAGATTCTGATTGATTAAGTACCATTAAATCGGGGTATTCGTTCCCTATTTCAATTGGGTCTTTAATTTGATTGCGCAATTCATCCCAAGCGAAAAGTAGTGATGCAGAATAAACAGCATTTTTATCATCCTTTAATTTTTGCTCTAATGTTGGTGCAAATTCGGTGTTTTTGTAATTTGAAAGATTTTTAACCTCGGGGAATTCTCTGTTACTGCTACAGCCCACAAAAAGGATTGAAAGTACAATTAGAAATGTGTTTATCTGATTTTTCATTGAATGTAAAAGCTTACAGTGGTGTGCTAAATGCTGTCAAATATAACGATTATGACCTTATATTTCAACATTCAAATCCCTCAATCTTTCAATCCTTCTATCTTTCAATCCCTAATTACCCAATTATCAAAATATCTAATTATATTTGCGTCTGTATAAAAAATCAAGACATGTTACAAATCGCATTTATTAGAGAAAATCAAGCAAAAGTAATTCAGGCTTTGGCCAAAAGAAATATGGACGCTACCACGATTGTGGAGGAAGTAGTGGCTTTGGACGAGAACCGTCGCGCAACCCAAGTGGAGTTGGACAACACCTTATCCGAATCTAATAAATTATCCAAAGACATTGGTATTTTAATGAAATCAGGAGAAAAAGCAAAGGCAGATATCTTGAAGCTTAAAACAGTTTCTTTAAAGGAAAAAAGCAAAGAATTAGGTGAAAAAGCAGATGCTTTAGCCGAAGAATTATTGCAAAAATTATACACCTTGCCCAATCTTCCATCTGATTTAGTACCAGAAGGAAAAACGCCAGAAGACAATGAAGTTGCTTTTGAAGAAGGCGAAATTCCTGTTTTGCATGAAAATGCACAACCGCACTGGGATTTGGTTAAAAAATACGACATCATCGATTTCGAATTGGGAAATAAAATTACAGGTGCAGGATTTCCGGTTTACAAAGGGAAAGGAGCCAAGTTGCAACGTGCCTTAATCAATTATTTCTTAGATAAAAATACCGCTGCAGGATACAATGAAGTGCAAGTTCCGCATTTAGTCAACGAAGCTTCAGGTTACGGAACAGGACAATTACCAGACAAGGAAGGACAAATGTACCATTCAACTGTGGATGATTTATACTTGATTCCAACAGCAGAAGTTCCCGTAACAAATATGTACCGCGACGTAATTTTGAGTGAAAAAGAATTACCAGTTTTAAATACCGCTTACACGCCTTGTTTCCGTCGAGAAGCAGGTTCTTATGGAGCTCACGTTCGTGGTTTGAACCGTTTGCACCAATTTGACAAAGTAGAAATCGTACGCATCGAACATCCAGATAATTCTTACAAAGCTTTAGATGGAATGGTAGAACATGTAAAAGAGATTTTGCAAGAATTAAAATTACCGTACCGCATTTTACGCCTTTGTGGTGGCGATATGGGTTTCACTTCAGCATTGACATATGATTTTGAAGTTTTTTCTACGGCACAAGACCGTTGGTTAGAAATCAGCTCAGTTTCTAATTTTGAAACGTTTCAAGCCAATCGATTGAAATTGCGTTACCGCGACGAAAATGGTAAAACTCAATTGGCACACACGTTAAACGGAAGTTCATTAGCCTTGCCAAGGGTTTTAGCGGGTATTTTAGAAAATTATCAAACACCAGAAGGAATTGTTATTCCAGAAGTATTGAGAAAATATACAGGATTTGATATCATTGACTAGCATTAGAATTTTCTATTGTTATTTTGTAAATCAATAATTTTTATCTCGCAAAGGTTCCAGGACGCAAAGCAGAACTTTTTTCTTTGCGTCCTGGAACCTTTGCGAGACAATTGTAAAAATAAATTTAATAGGACCTTCATCAGGAACTGTCTCTAAACTTTAACGTTACCTTTACTCTAAAAAATTACAAAAAGTACTACTTTTCAACAATCAGTACTTTTTTTGCTTTTTACAGCCTATGAGAAAAATTCTTGCCATCGTTCTATCGTTATTTACGTTTTTGGCTTTCGCCCAAAATGAGCAATTGGCTGCGAATTATTTTGAAAAAGGTGATTTTGAAAAAGCACTCGTTTCGTATGAAGAATTGCTTGCTAATCAGCCTGGTAATTCCACTTATTTTCAAAGAACCGTCGAGTGTTATCAACAATTGTCGCAATTTGAAAAAGCGCAAGATTTGATTCAACAACGGCTAGATAAGTACAAGCAACCCAATCTTCTTATTGAATTAGGGTACAATTATCAGTTGCAAAAAGACGATAAAAATGCCTTAAAATTCTACGATAAAGCCATTGACAAAATAAATGATAATGCTTCAAATGTCTATGCAATTGCAGCAAGTTTTGAAAAAAAGTCAGTACTGGATTATGCTTTAAAGGCATATAATCTAGCTTTGACTTTGGAACCAAAATTTAATTTTAACCAGCAGATGGCCGTTTTGTACGGTCAACAAGGTAAAGTCGATTTGATGATTGAGAAGTTTTTGGAAGACGGAGAGAAAAATCCTCAAAATACCATTTATATTCAGAATTACCTTTCTCGATTTATGATGGAAGTGAGTGACGACTCGTTTGCCGATCGGTTGCGAAAAGCATTGATTGTAAGAACTCAAAAAAGTCAAGACGTATATTGGAATCAGTTTTTAAGTTGGTTTTTTGTCCAGCAAAAAGAGTATGGAAAAGCCTTTATTCAAGAAAAAGCCATTTACAAAAGAAATCCTGAATCGTTTTCCAATATCGTTAGTTTAGCTGAATTGGCCATTGAAGAAAATCAGGATGACGATGCGGTATCCATCATCAATTTTGTTTTAGAAAACACAGAAAATATCGATTTACAGATTTTTGCCACTGCATTTCTACTGCGCAATCGAATTGAGAAATCTACTGCCAAAGAGTATGTTTTAATCAAAACCGACTTGGAAATCGCGCTGAAAAAATTTGGCGTAAGCCCCTTTACCATTTCATTGCAAGAACTGCAAGCGGCATTTTTGGCTTTTAATTTAAATGATCCAGAAGCGGGAAAGGACGTGTTGAAAAATGCGCTCAAATTTCAATTGAATGAATACCAAAAAGCTCAATTAAAAATGCAACTGGCGGATATTTTGCTTTTGCAAGAGCAATACAATCAAGCGTTAATCTATTATTCTCAAATTGAAGACGATTTAAAAAACGATCAAATTGGTCATGAAGCGAGTTTGAAAGTAGCAAAAACGAGTTATTTTCAGGGTGATTTTCAATGGGCTCAAAGTCAATTTAAGATTTTAAAATCGGCATCGACCCAATTGATTGCAAACGATGCAATGGAATATTTTTTGTTAATCAATGACAATACTGTGGCAGATTCGGCTCAAGTGGCTTTGAAGAAATTTGCCCGTGGCGACTATTTGATGTACCAAAACAAAAATGATTTGGCATTGGCCCAATTTACAAAAATCTTGACCGAACATAAAGGCGACGAAATTGAATCCGTAACTTTATTGCGAATGGGTAAAATCAATGAAAAGCTTGGCAATTATACCGAAGCTTTGCGGTTGTACAAACAAATTTTAGACGTTCACGCAGAGGGAATTTATGTGGATGAAGCGCTGTTTTTTTCGGCCGAAATTTATGAGCAACAATTAAAACAGCCGGATTTAGCCAAACCGTTGTATGAAAAAATGATTTTCAATCATCAAGATAGTATTTACTTTATTGAAGCAAGAAGAAAATTCCGTGAGATACGCGGCGATAATAATTCATAATTTTTAAAAAACACAAATATGATTATATATAATGTAACAACAAATATTCACGAAACTATTCATGATTTGTGGATGAATTGGATGCTAGAAAAACACATTAATGAAGTTCTTGCCACTGGAAAATTTACCAATGCTAGAATGGTTAAAGTTTTGGTTGAAGAGGAAATGGGCGGAATTACCTATTCTGTGCAATATACTACCGATTCAAAGGAAACATTAGAGCGTTATTATGCAGAAGACGCGCCAAAATTGAGAGACGAAGGTCTGACTTTATTTGGAGATAAAATGTTGTCTTTTAGAACGGAATTAGAAGTAATTTCAGAGCATTAAAAAATTTTTCGCCACTGATTAAAATGATTTTTACAGAAAAAAAATCATTTTAATCTTTGTAATCTGTGGCTAATAAAAGAAATATGGAAAAAGTAAAAGCAAAAAAACACCTCGGACAACACTTTCTTAAAGACGAAGAAGTTGCCAAAAATATAGCCGATACTTTGCAGTTGAAAGGCTACGAAGATATTTTAGAAATTGGGCCAGGAATGGGTGTTTTGACTAAATATTTACTCGAAAAACCTGTGACGACTTACGTAGTGGAAATTGATAATGAATCTGTGGATTACCTCAATGAAAATTATCCTAAACTGCACGGCAAGATCATTGCAAAAGACTTTTTGAAGTACGACATCAACGAAGTTTTTGAGGGTAAACAGTTTGCCATCATTGGTAATTTTCCGTACAATATTTCAACGCAAATTGTTTTTAAAGCACTCGAATTGCGAAAACAGATTCCTGAATTTTCAGGTATGTTCCAAAAGGAAGTGGCTCAAAGAATTTGTGAGAAAAAAGGAACCAAAGCGTACGGAATTCTATCGGTTTTAGTTCAAGCTTTTTACGACGCTGAATATTTGTTTACCGTGGACGAGCACGTCTTTATCCCGCCACCAAAAGTAAAATCAGGTGTATTGCGTCTGACACGAAAGGAAGATTTTTCATTGCCATGTAGTGAAAAGATGTTTTTTAGAGTTGTGAAAACGGGCTTTCAGCAAAGAAGAAAAACATTGCGAAACAGTTTGAAAACCATGGAGCTTTCAGATGAATTGCGTCAAGATAAAATTTTTGACCTTCGTCCGGAACAATTAAGTGTAGCAGATTTTATCAATATTACCCTAAAAATAGAGGCCGATGCAGTTTAAAGTTAGTAAAGAATTTTTAGAGCAAGTAACCGCGTTAATCGAAAGCAAAAACGACCGAGATTTGGAACTTTTGCTTACCGATTTGCACCATGCTGATATTGCAGAAATTCTGGATGAACTTGATTTTGACGATGCCACGCATATTTTTAAAATCCTCGACAGTGAAAAGACGGCGGAGATTTTATTAGAATTAGATGAAGATTTAAGGGAAAATATCTTATCTCGACTTTCATCTAAAGAGATTGCGGAGGAACTTGATGAACTGGAAACCAACGATGCAGCAGATATTATTGCCGAACTTTCTCAACAAATTAAAGAGGAAGTAATTAGCGAGCTGCAGGATGTGGAACACGCCAAAGACATCGTGGACTTGTTGCGCTACGACGAAGATACCGCGGGTGGAATTATGCACAAAGAGTTGGTAAAAGTCAATGAAAATTGGAATGTTTTGACTTGCGTCAAAGAGATGCGGATTCAAGCAGAAAATATTTCTCGCGTACATTCAATTTATGTTGTGGATGATGACGAGCGTTTAAAGGGAAGACTTTCTTTAAAAGATTTGTTGACTACGTCTACAAAAACACCGATTAAAGACATTTACATCCGGAAATTGAATTTTGCAAAAGTTGACGATGAGGATGTTGAAGTGGCACGAACGATGCAAAAATACGATTTGGAGGCCATTCCGGTGGTAGATGAATTGGGACGTTTGGTGGGCAGAATTACCATTGATGATATTCTTGACGTAATTAAAGATGAAGCCGACAAAGATTACCAATTAGCAGCCGGTATCTCGCAAGATGTTGAAGCAGATGATAGTATTTTAGAATTGACACGTGCTCGATTGCCGTGGTTGGTTCTAGCACTTTTAGGTGGATTTATTACGGTTCGCGTTTTAGGATTGTTTGAAGGAGCAATGGAAGAACACGGAAAATTGTTTTTCTTTACACCGCTAGTTGCGGCAATGGCAGGAAATGTAGGCGTCCAATCTTCGGCAATAATTGTACAAGGTTTGGCAAATAATACGTTAAGTGGCTCTACTTTTAACCGATTAATTAAGGAAATCACGTTGAGTCTTCTGAACGGAGTAATTTTAGCGTCCATATTATTTGTCGGAGGACATTTTCTTTTAGATCTTGAATTAGTGGAAGGCATGATCGTTTCGGGAGCATTAATATCTGTAATTATTATCGCGTCCTTAATTGGAACATTTATTCCGTTATTATTAGATAAATTTGGAGTTGACCCGGCACTTGCCACAGGACCGTTTATTACCACAAGTAATGATATATGTGGAATCTTAATTTATTTCTCCATTGCAAAAGCAGTTCTTGGTTTTTAAATTGTTATTTTTTGGTGTTTTGACTTTGCACTTGTTTAAATTATTTATATTTACGTAGTCTAACAGATTTTAATTACACAAAAATTCGACACACGACATTTAAACTCAAGCTCCATTTCCAGATATGAAGACCAAACACGCTATTTATTGCTTATTTTTCCTACTATTTATTCAATCGTGCTCTAAAAAATCGGCTGCCGAATTCAATTCAAATTTCAGTACTTTTAAAACTTTTGTTACTAATTTTTCGGGTGGCTTAATTTCAGCTCAATCCGATTTAAGAGTAGTGCTTGCGTTTCAAAACGATGAATGGAAAAAGGATGAAGTTTTAGACAGCAATCTTTTCAGCATTTCGCCTTCCGTAGATGGAAAAGTAGTAGCGCTTTCTTCCAGTACGATCGCTTTTATTCCTGCTAAAAAATTGAAATCCGATACGGAATATCAGGTAACGTTGCATTTGTCAAAACTGATAGAAACGCCTAAAGAATTAGAAGATTTTAATTTTACAGTAAAGACAATCAAGCAAGACTTTATTGTTACTACAGCGGATGTTCAATCCTATTCGCCAACACATCAATACTTAAATGCCAGTTTTAAAACAGCCGATAAATTGGATTTTGAAACGGCTTCTAAATTAATTACGGCAGAACAAAACGGGAAAAAGCTAAAACTTAAATTCGAAACATCGTCGGGATCTGCATCTGAATTTAAATTCATCATCGACAGTTTGCAGCGCTACGATTCGGATACTACGTTAAAAATTCGGTATGATGGAAACTCGTTTGACATTGACCAAAAAGGTTCTATTGACTATTCGGTTAAAGGAAAAAATAATTTTACAGTCGTGGATGCTTCAGTTTCCCACATTTCCGGCGAAACATTATTGTTGAACTTTTCAGACCCGTTGGCAAAAGACCAAGATTTTGACGGACTCGTTTCTATTGATGGCGCTCGTAATTTAAAATATGCAGTGCAAGGAAATCTATTAAAAGTATTTTTTGAATCGTCGGCAACGGGCGAATTATTAGTCGAAGTTTTCCAAGGAATAGAAAATGAATATGGTGCAAAAATGAAAAATACGTACCGTGAAAAAGTACTTTTTGACCAATTAAAACCAAATGTTAGATTTCTGAAAAACGGAATTATTTTGCCAAGTTCAAACAATTTAAAATTGAATTTTGAAACGGTAAATTTAAAAGCGGTGGATGTTAAAGTCTATAAGATTTACACCAACACCATACTTCAATTTCTGCAAGAAAACGAATTAAATGGTTCGCGTAATCTGAAGAAAGTAGCGCAACCTGTAGCTAAAAAAACAATTAATTTAAAGCAAAATAATTTATTTGATACCAGTAAATGGAACACGTATGCACTGGATTTATCAACCTTAATCACACCAGCTCCAGGAGCGATGTATCGTGTGGAAATTTCATTTAAAAGAGGTTACTCGCTTTATAATTGTTCAAGTAGTGATAAAATTATGGAGGATGAAGAAGTCGAAGAAGTTGATGAAAAAGATGTAAATTATAGCAATTCTGGCGATAATTACTACGACGATTATTATGAAGGATATTATGATTACGACTGGCGTCAAAGTCAAGACCCTTGTTCAGAATCCTACTTTTACAATGCCGTAATTGGTACTAATGTTTTGGCTTCTGATTTAGGTGTTATTGCAAAAAGAGGCGAAAATAAATCCTATTTCTTTGCCGTAAATAACATTGTAAATACGGATCCCGTTTCAGGTGCTACGATTGATTTGTATAATTTTCAACAGCAAAAGTTGACTTCTCTGACTACAAATTCAGATGGATTTGCCGAGGCACAATTGGATACGTATGCTTATTTTGCAATTGTAACGCGCGGACAAAATACAACGTACGTCAAATTAGACGATGGAACTTCCTTGTCGGTCAGTAATTTTGATGTTTCGGGAGAAGTGTTACAAAAAGGACTGAAAGGATATATTTATGGAGAACGCGGCGTTTGGCGTCCAGGCGATCCAATTTATCTGTCATTTATTTTAGATGATACTGCAAATCCATTGCCTGCGAATCATCCAATTCAATTGCGCATTTCGGATCCAAGAGGTAAGGTCGCGTATCAAACCGTTAAAAAAACCAATACTGCAAACCATTACGTATTCAAGTTTTCTACCAATGAAGAATCGCCTACAGGAAACTGGGAAGCGAGGATTAGTGTGGGTGGTGCTAAATTCTATAAAAGTTTAAAAGTAGAAACGATTAAGCCCAACCGATTAAAAATCAAAAATAGCTTTCAAAAAGAAGTTCTGTCTTCTCGAGGTACAAATACCAATAATTTGCAAGTAAATTGGTTGCATGGCGCTGTAGCGAAAAATTTAAAAGTGGAAGTGCAAGCTAAATTTTCACAGCAAGTTACGACGTTTAAAAACTACACGAATTATGATTTTGACGATGAAGTTCGGAAGTTCAGCACGGAAGAAATCAATCTGTTTTCGGGAAAATTAAATGAAAGTGGTCAAGCAACCATTTCAATTGAACCCAAGTTAACGGCTCAAGCACCCGGATTCTTAAAAGCCGCTGTTATTACAAAAGTGTATGAAGAAGGTGGTGACGTAAGTACAGATGTTTTCGCCACGACGTATTCACCGTATGAAACGTACGTAGGTATAAAATCACCTGAACCTAATAAATACGGAATGCTTGAAACGGGAAAAAGCAACCGTTTTGAAGTTCAAACTGTCAATGAAAATGGAAGTCCAAAATCAGTCAGCAATCTCGAAGTTCGCGTTTACAAAGTAGAATGGAGATGGTGGTGGGATGCTTCGGATGATAATTTATCCAATTTTAGTTCTTCTGACGCAACAACTTCGTATAAAAGTTTCACTATTTCAACCAATGCAGCAGGAAAAGGCAGCTTCCAATTTGAAGTGCCGGAAAACGATTGGGGACGTTATTTGATCCGAGTTTCCAACGGTTCCAATGGACATGCAACGGCCCAAACGGTGCTAATTGATTGGCCGTATTGGTCGGGAAAAACGAAAGATGGAAATGCGTCAAGCGCAAATATGTTGGTTTTTGCAACCGACAAAAAGAAATACAATGTAGGCGAAAAAGCAATGATTTCATTTCCGTCAAGCGAAGGTGGACGTGCTTTGATTTCAATAGAAAACGGAACAAAAGTGTTGAGAACAATTTGGGTAGATACCAAAAAAGGAGAAACCAAGGCAGAAATTCCTTTGACAAAAGACATGGCGCCAAACGTATATTTTAACGTGACGCTTTTGCAACCGCATGCTACGACTAAAAATGATTCGCCCATCAGAATGTATGGTGTTACAGCAATTGAAGTTTTAGATCCAAATAGTAAGTTGGAACCGGTAATTAAAATGCCAAACGTTTTAAAACCAGAACAAAAATTTACTGTAAACGTTTCTGAAAAAAACGGTCAACCCATGACTTATAGCATTGCGGTTGTAGATGAAGGTTTGCTGGACTTAACCCGATTTAAAACACCAAATGCTTGGGATAGTTTTTATGCACGAGCCGCTTTAGGTGTAAAAACGTGGGACGTTTATGATGATATTATCGGCGCTTACGGTGGGAAAGTAAATCAGATATTTGCCATTGGTGGTGATCAAAGTATGATTGGCGGTAAAGCCAAAAAAGCAAACCGATTCAAGCCAGTTGTGCTATATTATGGTCCGTTTGTATTAGAAAAAGGGAAAGCTACGACGCATACATTGCAATTGCCAAAATATGTGGGTTCAGTTCGAACCATGGTTGTTGCGGCATCTACGTCAAAAAGCGCTTACGGTGCGGCAGAAAAAACAACACCAGTGCGAAGTCCGTTGATGGTTTTGGCATCTTTACCTAGAAAAATTTCTCCGGGAGAACGAGTACGATTGCCAGTAACCATTTTTACCACGGAAGGAAAAATAAAAAATGTAAACGTTTCGCTAAAAATGTCCAAAGGTTTACGAGTTGTGGGCTCGGCAACACAGAATATTTCATTTACAGCACCAGATGAAAAAATGGCCTATTTTGACATTGAAGTTGGTGAAGCAACCGGAATCGAGAAAATAGAAGTCATTGCAAGTTCGGGAAGCGAAAAAGCTTCATTTGCGGTTGAAATTGATTTAATCAATCCAAACCCTATAACAAATGACTATCAGGATTATGTGATTGAACCCAACAGTAGCAAGAAAATTGATTGGGCAACTTTCGGCACGAGGGGAAGTAATTTGGCAAAACTGGAAATTTCTTCCATGCCGACGATTGATATTAACCGAAGATTGCAATATTTAATTCAGTATCCACACGGTTGTTTGGAGCAAACAACTTCGGGCGTTTTCCCACAGCTCTATTTAGCGGATATTGTTGACATGACTTCGACACAGAAAGCAAATACGCAAAAAAATGTGACTGCTGGAATTACAAGAATTTCAAATTTGCAAGCTTCAAATGGCGGATTTATGTATTGGCCTGGAGCAAGGAGTAGTGACGATTGGGCAACTTCTTATGCAGGACATTTCTTAATTGAAGCAGAGAAAAAAGGCTACGTTTTGCCTGTAAATCTAAAAAGTAAATGGTTGAGTTTCCAAAAGAGTGAAGCTCGAAAATGGCGTTTCATTCCGCAATATGGCAATGATTTAGCACAAGCGTACCGATTATACACGTTAGCTTTAGCAGGTTCAGCAGATTTAGCATCGATGAATCGATTGAGGGAAACGGTTGATATTTCAAACGAAGCAAAATTAAGATTAGCAGCGGCTTATGTTTTAAGTGGACAAAAATCAACAGGAAAAGCCTTATTGGCAAATAGCACCATTGCAGAAACTGCCGATCGTTATTCGTATTACTATTACGGTTCTGAAGATAGAAATCGAGCCATGGCTTTGGAAACTTTAATCTTATTAGGTGAAAAGCAAAAAGCATTTAGATTGGCCAATATTTTAGCAAAACAGATGTCAAGCGATCAATGGATGAGTACGCAAACCACGGCTTATTCACTTTATGCGATGAGCTTATTTGCGAAAAGTAATGGCGAATCAGGTATTGGAGTAGAAGTTTCAGGAACGCCGTTGAAGGAAACTATTTCATCTTCTAAATCCATTGTGAGTAGAAATTTGGCTGTAAAAACTGGTGGAAACGCAGTAACCATTAAAAACACAAAAGGAAATACGATTTACGTTCGTTTACTGAATACTGGAATTTTGCCAGTCGGTCAAGAGAAAACAATTCAAAGCGATGTTTCGGCTTACATTAGTTATAATGACAGAAAAGGTAATCCAATTTCAGTAGAAAGTATCAAACAAGGAACTGAATTTATCGCTACAATTACCATTCGAAATCAACGAAATGAGTCGGTTGAAAATGTAGCTTTGACACAAATTATTCCATCTGGTTTTGAAATTGTCAACACAAGATACACGGATTACGGTTCATCAACAGACAATCGAGCGGATTACATCGACATAAGAGACGACCGTGCAAATTACTATTTTGGATTGAAAGCTTCAGAAAGTAAAACCTTTACATTACTCTTAAATGCTTCGTATTTGGGTAAATATTATATGCCTGGAATTCAATGTGAGGCAATGTATGATGCTACTTTCATTACAAGAACCAAAGGATATTGGATCGAAGTTTTACCTTAATTTGAAAAACAGAATTTGATTTTGAAGTTAAAGAAAGCATTTACACCCATTTTAAACTACCTAAAAAAACATCCGATTAAGTCGGGTGTTTTTTTTACGTTGTTACTGGTCTATTATTTCAGTTTGCCCTCACCATTATTTAAAGTTCCTTATTCAACGGTAGTTGAAAGTGAAGAAGGTCGTTTGCTTGGCGCCAAAATTGCGAATGATGGTCAATGGCGGTTTCCTGAAAATGACACACTTCCTGAAAAATTTAGAAAATGTATTGTTACTTTTGAGGACCAGCATTTCTATCAACATCCAGGTTTTAATCCTGTTTCAGTTTTCAATGCGATGCTGCAAAATTTAAAAGCTGGGAAAGTTGTTCGGGGTGGAAGTACGTTGACCCAGCAGGTAATTCGCTTGGCGCGAAAAGGACAAAGTAGGACGTATTTTGAAAAAATAATCGAACTTATTTTAGCCACTCGACTTGAATTTCGGTATTCCAAAGATAAAATTGTCGAATTATATGCAGCTCACGCTCCTTTTGGAGGAAATGTGGTAGGGCTAGAAATGGCTTCATGGCGGTATTTTGGCTTAAAGCCAAATCAACTTTCATGGTCTGAAAGTGCAACTTTAGCCGTTTTGCCTAATGCACCAAGTTTGATTTTTCCGGGAAAGAACCAAGAACTATTATTAGCAAAAAGAAATGTATTGCTTCGAAAGCTAAATGTAAATGGAACGATTGATTCGGAAACGTATAATTTGGCTTTAGCCGAACCGTTAGTTGGAAAACCTTTTCCGCTTCCAGAATTGGCGCCTCATTTAATACAGAAAATGGCAAAAACCTATGGTGGAAAAAAAATACAAAGTAGTATAGATTATGAAGTTCAATCTCGCGTAAGTGATTTGGCTGCAAATTATTACAATCAATACAAGCAGAATGAAGTCTATAATTTAGCCATTTTAGTTCTGGACGTAAAGACTAGAAAAGTGGTTGCATATGTTGGAAATGCGCCAACAGATAAAGCACATAAAAAAGATGTAGACATTATTTATGCACCGCGAAGCACGGGAAGTATTTTAAAACCATTACTGTTTGCGGGAATGTTGGATGCCGGAAAAATTTTGCCCAATACATTAATTGCAGACGTTCCGACACAAATTTCAGGATATACGCCCGAAAATTATGATTTAAGTTTTGATGGAGCCGTTGCGGCAAGACGGGCATTATCGCGTTCATTGAATATTCCGTCCGTGCTGATGTTGCAGGATTATGGCGTGAATACCTTTTACGAAGAATTGCAGAAATTTAAATTTACTACCATAAATAAACCTGCAAACCATTACGGATTGTCCCTAATTTTAGGTGGTGCGGAAAGTAACTTGTGGGATTTATGCAGAACGTATGCAGGAATGTCGTCGACTTTAAATTATTTCAATGCAAACCAAGGGAAGTATCGGAAGAATGAATTTGCTGAACCGAGTTTTTTAAAGAATACAACAGTTGATTTTGGCAAAGAAAGTTATCAGAAAAGTATTTTAGGAGCAGGTTCGATTTATCTGACATATGAAGCGATGGAAGAAGTAAACCGACCACAAGAAGACGAAGCTTGGCGGTTTTACGATAGCGCAAGAAAGATTGCTTGGAAAACGGGAACCAGCTTTGGAAACCGCGATGCTTGGGCTGTAGGAACAGATTCGCGCTATGTAGTTGGTATTTGGGTTGGAAATGCAACAGGTGAAGGAAGGCCGAAACTAACGGGTGTTGAAAGTGCTGCACCCATTTTATTTGACGTTTTTAATTTGTTTCCAAGGTCGAATTGGTTTCAACCGCCGTTGAATGATTTGGAAGAAGTGGATGTTTGTGTGCAAAGTGGTTCACTGGCAAATGAAGGTTGCCCAACGCGAAAAGAATGGATTCCGTTGAAAGGGAAAACATCGGCATTGTGTACATATCATAAACGAATTCAGTTGGATTCTTCGGAAAAATTTCGAGTGAATAGCAATTGTGAATCCGTGGCAAATATGGTGGTGAAATATTGGTTTGTGTTGCCTCCGGTGATGCAATGGTATTATAAAAGCAAGCATATTGATTACCAAATGTTGCCACCTTTCCGAGAAGATTGCATGGGAAATACGTCTGGTACAATGGATTTTATTTATCCAAAAAACAATAGTAAGATGTATTTGACAAAGAATTTCAATAGTGAAGTTCAACCTTTAATTTTGAAAGTCGCTCATTCGCAAAGTGATGCTATTTTATATTGGTATGTGGATGAAGTTTTCCAAGGAACAACTACAGTTTTCCATGAAAAATCGATTTTGGCGAAAGCCGGAATGCATCGAATTACCGTTGTGGATGGCAATGGAAATGAGATCAGCAGGAAGATTGAGATTGTGAGGTGATGAAAAATTTTACACGGATTACACGAATTTTCACAGATTAAAAAAAAAATATTTTTTTAATTTTTTCTTGTAAATACTTTTTGCTTTTGGTGAACAGTAGAGCTTGCTTGACATTTTCCTGCAAGGTCTTTTTTTTGACCTTGTAGGTATTAATTTATTAAAGTTAAATCTATAACCTATAAGGTTTTGAAAACTTCGCAGGAAACCACAGAGTTAAGCTCTGACAGAATTTGCAGATTCCACTAACTGCAGTACTCTAAAGTTAGTGATAATTAGTGAAATTCGCGCCAAAAATTTATGCCGACTTAACATCTAATCTAATGAAAATCAGGTATAAAAAAACCGCTAATCTTTCGAAAAGCGGTTTTGAGATGCTAAAACAAGTTCAGCATTAATCTATGGTCAATTCATTTCCTTTTTTATCAAAGAAATGGTATTCTAAAAACGTGTAAGCGTCTCTTGGTATTATCTTGATCCATTTCTTGTGTTCAAAAAACCATTTTGAACGCATTGACGGGAATCCTTTTGCAAGATAAGCAGCTACAAACGGATGAACGTTTAAGACTACTTTCTTGTGTTTTTTAAGCATTAACTCTAAATCCGAAGCAATCTTATCGATAATCAAAATTGGTGCTTCAATCTCGCCCGCATCACGGTCTGGACTTTCTTCACTTGTTTTGATGTTCACTTCTGGACGAACACGCTGTCTTGTAATTTGCACCAAGCCAAATTTACTTGGAGGCAAAATTTTGTGCTTTGCTTTATCATCGCTCATTTCTTCGCGTAGAAAATCGTATAAAACTTTACGGTTTTCAGGATCCGACATGTCAATAAAATCGATTACGATAATTCCACCCATGTCTCGCAAACGCAATTGACGCGCCACTTCTGCCGCTGCAATCATGTTTACTTCAAGTGCCGTGTCTTCCTGGTTGGTTGCTTTATTAGAACGGTTTCCGCTGTTCACGTCTATAACGTGCAAAGCTTCCGTGTGTTCTATAATTAAGTAAGCACCTTTACTCATGGAAACGGTCTTGCCGAATGAGGTTTTGATTTGTCGCTCTATATTGTACTTTTCAAAGATCGGAGTATCTTTCGATTGATAATGCTTAACAATAGATTGTTTTGAAGGAGCAATTTCCTGCAAATAATCCTTTGTTTGATAAAACAACTCTTCGTCATCTATATGTATTCCACTAAAAGTGTCGTTGAATACGTCTCTTAATATTGAAGAAGCTCGATTGAGTTCGCCCAATACTTTTGAGGGATGATGAGCAGTTGGTAATTTTTTACACATTCCCGACCATCTGTCGAGTAATGTTGTCAAGTCCTTTTCTATTTCTGTGACTTTCTTGCCTTCGGCTACTGTTCGCACAATAACGCCGAAACCTTTCGGTTTAATGGATTGTAACAATCGTTTAAGACGCTCTTTTTCTTCTTTTGATTCGATTTTTTGCGAAATAGAAACACGGTCAGAAAAGGGAACGAGAACAATAAATCTACCCGCCAACGACAGTTCAGAACTGATTCGTGGACCTTTTGTAGATATAGGTTCTTTTACGATTTGTACTAAAATGGATTGATTGGCACTGATTACATCAGTAATAACGCCGTTTTTATCAATCTCTTTTTCAAACTGAAAATTTTTCAGCATGAAATCTTTTACTTTACCTGTCGTAACAAGTTTAATGAACTTCAGTTGGGAAGCTAAATTTGGACCTAAATCGTGGTAGTGTAAAAAGGCGTCTTTTTCAAAGCCTACATTTACAAATGCCGCGTTCAATCCAGCAACAGGTTTTCTGATTTTAGCAATAAAAATATCGCCTACCTGAAAGTTGCTTTTTTCTTCTTCCTTGTGTAATTCAATTAGTTTTCCATCTTTTAATAAGGCAAAATCTACAGCGTCAGAACTTGATCGAATGATTAATTCTTTATTCAACTTGTAAATTTTTATCCGAACTGTCATTTAGGATTTTAGACTTTAGATTGTAGATTTTGAAATCCTAAATCATAAATCCTCATTCCGAAATCATAGCTAGGATGGATTAAACAATAATTAACAGGTTTGTGTACCCGGTGAAAAGAAGATGAAGAGAAAAACAGAGTAAAGATAATAGACTATTAGAAGTCTATTATCTGTTTTCTATTCTCTTTTAATCTTTTTTTCAATTTCAATGAACGTTAAAAAAGAAAAAAGTAGTTAAAAACTACTTTTTCTTTTTGTGACGGTTAGCTCTCGCTCGTTTTTTACGTTTGTGCGTTGCTACCTTATGTCTCTTTCTTTTTTTACCACTTGGCATAATTGGTTGATTTTTTGTAATTAATAAATTATTTATTTTGCTTCGTTATTCGTCTTTACTCCTTCTACAAACACTTTTGCAGGTTTGAAAGCAGGGATATTGTGGGCAGGAATTTTAATTGTAGTGTTCTTAGAAATATTACGTCCTGTTTTTTCTGCTCTAGTTTTGATGATGAAACTGCCAAAACCTCTTAAATATACATTGTCACCCGTTTCCAATGAAGTTTTAACCTCATCCATGAACGTTTCAACAGTTGCTTGAACATCTCCTTTTTCCAGACCTAATCTCTCTGAAATTTTCGCTACGATATCTGCTTTCGTCATTTTCTTTTCAATTTATATTGATGTACTATTTTTTTGAGAGTGCAAATATAAGAATTAAAAAAACAATATATCAACCTAATTCATTAAAATTTAATTACATAAACTACTATTTTTGCCAACTCAAATTATAACATGATTTTTTCTAAACAATTAATAAAGTGGTATTTACAAAATAAAAGGGATTTGCCGTGGCGAGAAACAGAAGATCCGTACCTAATTTGGCTCTCTGAAATCATGCTGCAGCAGACAAGAGTAGCGCAAGGTTTGCCTTATTATGAGGCTTTTGTGAATGCATTTCCAACGGTTTTTGATTTGGCAAATGCCTCCGAAGAACAAGTTTTAAAACTTTGGCAAGGCTTGGGATATTATTCGCGCGCTCGAAATTTACATTTTACGGCTAAATATGTGGCGGACCAATTGAACGGTACGTTTCCTACTACATATAAGGAGTTACTTCAGCTAAAAGGAGTAGGCGATTATACCGCTGCGGCAATTGCTTCTTTTTCATTTAAAGAAGTGGTTCCGGTGGTGGATGGAAATGTATTTCGGGTTTTGTCGCGAGTTTTTCAGGTGGAAACGGATATTTCTAGTGGTTCGGCTAAGAAAGAATTTCAGGAATTAGCGTTACAGCTGATGCCAGTAAGCGATCCGGCGTTGTTCAATCAAGCAATTATGGAGTTTGGTGCTTTGCAATGTGTTCCAAAAAGTCCGAATTGCGAAATTTGTGCGTTCAATTCTATTTGTCTTGCTCTAAAAAATGGAAAAATTGGCCAATTGCCTGTCAAGACGAAGAAAACGAAAGTGACCAATCGATTCTTTAATTACTTGATTTTTGAAGATGAAGCGAAAAACACCCTTGTGCAGAAACGAACTGCAAAAGGAATATGGCATAATTTATACGAATTTCCACTTATTGAAACGGAAGACGATATTGCTTTGGAGAAGTTAATTCAGCTTTGTGAAGCTCAGTTTGGCGCTGAATTGAGCATAAAAAGTGTCCAAAGTTTGCATTTAGGACCCATTCGACATAAATTATCGCATCAAAATCTCTCCATACAATTTTGGAAAATAAATATAAATGGACTTTTGCAGAGTGGATTAGCCTTTTCAGAGGTTAAAAAATTACCATTTCCAATTGTGATTGCAAACTTTATTAAAAAGGATTTATTGCACTAATCAAAAATCACTATATTTGAAATATATAAAAGCCTAGAAATTATGAATGGAACAGTTAATAAAGTGATTTTGGTAGGTCACTTGGGGGATGAGATCAAAATGCACTATTTTGATGGGGGAAATTGTATCGGTAGATTTCCATTGGCTACTAATGAAACGTACATTAATAAGAGTACTGGAGAGAAGCTAAATTCTACAGAATGGCACAATTTGGTGGTTCGTAACAAAGCCGCTGAAATTTGTGAAAAATACCTTTCAAAAGGAGATAAAGTATATATTGAAGGACGAATTAAATCCCGTCAATGGCAGGATGATAGTGGTTCTCATAAATATACTACTGAAATTCAAGTTACAGAATTTACGTTCTTAAACTTAAGAAAAGACAACGACGAAGGGAAAACGATTTCCTCTCCTAGTAAATCGGATGATTTGCCTAAAAACGATCTTCCGTTTTAATTATTAACCAATACCTTTTCACTTGGACCCCGAACCTCCCAGTTTACAATTAGTTTTACTTTTAGACCCTACGGTCCTTATAGGATTTGTCGTAATAGCAATCCTTTTGCTTTTTGCAGCCTTAGTTTCTGGAGCTGAAGTTGCTTTTTTCTCGCTTTCTGCACATGACTTAGATACATCGGCACGGAGTAATCCGCAAAAAACGAAAATCATTTCTAAGTTGCTCGAACGTCCCAAGAAATTGTTGGCTACTTTATTAGTTGCTAATAATGTATTGAACATCGCTATTGTCGTTTTGTTTTTTGCAATTAGTAAAGGATTATATGATTCCATAATTTATCTTTGGTTGCAATTTTTTCTTCAGATTGCAACAATCACTTTTATAATATTGTTTTTTGGAGAAGTTTTGCCCAAAATTTTTGCCAGCCGAAACAATATAAAATTTGCTAGAGGAACCGTTTACTTTATTTCCTTTTTGGAAAAAGTACTGTCTCCAATCAGTTTGCCGATGCGTTATTTCACGCTGTACTTGCAAGAAAAGCTAGGAAAAGAAAAATCAAATTTTTCTGTGGATCAACTATCTCAAGCGCTAGAACTTACATCTTCAGATGACACTTCTTCGGAGGAGCAAAAGATTTTGGAAGGAATCGTGTCTTTCGGAAATACAGAAACCAAGCAAGTAATGAGTCCACGGATTGACATTTTTGCCATTGAAATTACTGAACATTATTCGGATATTTTGGAAAAAGTGGTGCAGACTGGCTATTCAAGAATTCCTGTTTATAGAGATAATATTGATTATATAGAAGGGATTTTATTTGTCAAAGATCTGATCTTGCATATTGATAAGGAAGATTTTGATTGGGTAACTCTTTTAAGACCGCCGTTTTTTGTGCCTGAAAATAAAAAGTTAGATAACTTGCTAAAAGATTTTCAGCGTATGAAAAGTCACCTTGCTGTAGTGGTGGATGAATATGGAGGTACTTCTGGTTTGGTTTCTTTAGAAGATATTATTGAAGAAATTGTGGGCGATATCAGTGATGAATTTGATGACGAAGCCATTAATTTTTCACAGATCGACGAGAAAAACTTTTTAGTAGAAGGAAAAATTTATTTAAAAGATTTTTACCGCATTATTGATGTGGACGAAGCTGTTTTTGAAGAGCGAAAAGGTGAAGCTGAAACCTTAGCCGGATTTCTATTGGAACTACTTGGCAATTTCCCTAAAAAGGGACAACAAGTGCAATTTGAGAAATGTCTATTTACAATTGAGCTCGTGGACAAGAAAAGGATAAAGCAAATCAAAGTAACTTTAAGCTAATGTATTAGTCGCGCTTTTTTTTGGGCATACGCCAATATATACTGTGGGTTTATAGCCACGGTTGATCTGCTTTTTAGCAGCTTTTAGTGTAAATTTACCATATTAAAATAGTATTTTCGCTGTCTGGATAAACACAATAAATACGTTATAATGAATCAAAAAAGTTTTTTAGTTTGGCTTATTGCAATTGGAATTTTTACACTTGTGAGTTGTAAGGAGGATATTTTGCCTAAACCAGCCGCTAATTTAAGATTGGAATATCCAGAAGCTAGTTATAAAACTTTTGACGATCCATCTTGTCCGTATACTTTTGATATGAACGCCGACGGAAAAATAAAAACGGAAAAGAATTGCGATTTGTCCATTCACTATCCAAAAATGAAGGCCACAATCTATCTTACTTTTAAGCGTGTGGGAAATAATAATATGGATTCGCTACTTCGCGATGCACAATCGCTTTTGTACAAGCATGTAATTAAAGCAGATGATATTATTGAACAGCCTTTTATTAATAAAAAGGAGAACGTGTACGGTATGTATTATGCCGTGAATGGAAATGCAGCTACAAATGCGCAATTTTACTTGACCGACAGTACACGATACTTTGTAGATTGTTCTGTCTATTTTTATGCCAAACCCAATTTTGATTCCATTATGCCTGCCGCAAGTTATTTGCGAAATGACTTACAGAACATGATGGAAAGTTTTAAATGGAAGAAGTAAATTCGATTGTATTTTGCTTTATAATAAGCTAATATAACCTTGCTTTTATTAATGAGTAAATATCGTATTGCATTACATTTGGTCTTGTCAGTAGTCAATTTCAGTCTTATCGTAATAATTGAATAAGTCTAGAATAGCTTGGGAGTGGAAACACTACTTAAGTCTACATTTATTAGAAAAGATATTATATAAAAAAAGGAACTCAATTGAGTTCCTTTTTTTATACGTAGCGCAAGTAATTACATGGTTGCTTTCTTTTCAGAACATGCTTTCTTTTCAGAACAACAAGCTGGTTTTGCAGTTTTAGATTCTGTTGCTGTTTTCTCGTCTGCTTTGCGTTGTTTGCGTGTTTTTTTCTTCTCTTTCTCTTGGAACACCATCGCCTGATCTGCGGAAGATTTTACGTTGGAAACTTTGTACGAATCGCCACCATTAACGGCTTCCACCATTTCAACTAATTTTTCAGGAGTGGTTGCACCTGCATCGTATTCCACTGTTGCAGTTTTTTTCTCAAAATCAACCACGGCACTTTGAACACCTGTAGAAGCGGCTAATTCTTTTTGAATTTTAGAAGCGCACATAATTTCGCAACTCATTCCATCAATTGTAAAGCTTGCCGTTTCCACTTTTCCAATTAAGGCGGCTGGAGTTACTTCTGTTGTTGCTTCAGTTGTAATTTCTGATGTTTTTGCAGTTGTCTCAGTTGCTGTATCTTTGCAACTCGTTAAAAACAATGCTGAAAAAGCGAAGATAAAAAGTGATTTCTTCATAACTATTGTGATTTTTAATGATTCTAATTCTCAATTAAAGAGCTGAAAATTAGTTGCAAAAATAATGAAAAAAGCAATTGAAAGTCATTTTAAAGTTAGATTTTTGCCAATCAAAAAATTAGATATGTTTTCAAAGCACTTGAAGTGGATTTTATTATTTGTCTTGGCATTAATTTGGGGCAGTTCCTTTATCTTAATAAAGCGCGGTTTGGTGGGATTGACACCTTATCAATTGGGTTCTCTGCGAATTATTTTTGCTACGCTCTTTTTACTAATAATTGGGTTTAAAAGTATTGCTTCAATTCCGCATGGTAAGTGGAAATATATTGCCTTAACAGCATTCGTTGGAACGTTTATGCCGGTGTATCTATTCTCTGTTGCAGAAACAGAAATTTCTAGTTCCATAACAGCAGTTTTAAATTCACTTACACCTTTAGGTGCTTTGGTTATTGGAATACTAGGTTTTGGATTACAAATTCAAAAAAGGCAGATTTACGGTGTTATTATTGGTTTGATAGGAAGTGTTTTATTAATTGCGAATGGTGCTGCAAATAATCCGGATCAGAATTATTGGTATGCTTTATTGGTTGTTTTTGCAGCTTTTTGTTACTCGCTTAATATTAATTTGATAAAGAAGTACTTGTCTGATGTAAAACCATTAGCAATCACAACCGGAAGCTTTATTGTGTTGGTAATTCCGGCACTTGCGGTATTGTTGTCTACGGATTTTATTGCAGTCGTAGGCGAAAGTGATGTGCAGCACGCGATGATTTACATTGCTATTTTAGGAATTGTGGGAACAGGTATTGCTAATATTATTTTCTTTCGGTTGATTCATATGTCGTCTCCCGTTTTTGCTTCGTCTGTGACGTACATGATTCCTGTTGTGGCCTTTTTCTGGGGAATCTTGGATCAAGAATTATTTACTCCGATACAATATGTGGGAGCTGTAATTATATTTTTTGGTATTTATTTATCCGCGAAGAAGTAATTTTTTTTAGTTTTTAAGCACAATTCTACGTTCGCTTTTTTCATTTTTTTGAACTACTAAAACATAAGTTCCTTGTGGTAAATTCTTTAGGTCAATTTGTTTTTTTAGAAAAGTACTTGTTTTGGTAAATAGAATTCTTCCATTCATATCGTACAATTCTATTTACCTTCTTTATAAACGTAAGAATTGACAGTGATCATTCCACTGGTTGGATTTGGGTAAAATAAGAAATTGGTCGCCACGGTAACTGGATTTATGCATTGACTTACATATGCAACTCCAAGTCGAACAGCCTGTTTTAGTTTAGTTTTTAAGTTAGAGAATGATTTAATTTATAAACACAAAAAAGACCGTCATTACTGACGGTCTTTCATTAATTATAAAAAGAAGTGATTATTTGAAATCAGCATCAGTAACACCTTCGTTTACTTTTACTTCAGACAATTTGATGTCTAATTCTACACCAACATTCATCAAGATGTTGAAAGGAAACATAACACCTTTAACTGCTTTGTAATCTTTATAATACGTTGTAGCAACAGATTTTTGACCACCTTGCTCGCTCGTTTTAGCATCAGCAACTTTTAAACCTGATTTTACATCGTAGTAAGAAGTTGTTTTACCGTTTTCAATAACATAAGCTTCTGAACCTTCAATAGACTCAATAGAAGTCAATTTTCCAGTTGCAGTCATTAATTCTGGAAACAATTTAGCGTCTGCTTTCATTGCAGCAAATTCTTCTGCTGGAACGTCCATTTTCTGACCTTGTTGTGCAGCATAACCTGTTTTATCACCAATAACTTGTTTCATCATGCTCATTTCACCCATGGAAACTTCAACCATTAAACGGTCTTTGTTGTCGCTTTTTGAAACATAAGTAAGTGGTTGTGGCGCTTGTGGAATTGAAGTAGAACCAGTCATCATAACTGTTTTTACCGCTTTAACCGCTTTTTCTCCACCAAGAGCTTTGATGTAATTGTCGTAAACTGTTTTAATAGTCACACCAGCTGGAACTTCTTTTGAAGTTGTAGGTCTTTCTACTGGATTACCAAATTTATCAAAGAAGAAGATTGGCATTTTTAACGCCTCTAATCCTGCCAAAACCTCAGATGCTTTTCCTGTAACTAAAACACGAATGTTATCTTCTAAGAAATATTTTTTAGAAACTCTTAAGATATCGTCTGCAGTTACTGCATTGATATTTTTTACGTAGTTTTCAAAGTAGTCTGCTGGTAAAGATTGTGTTTGAGTCAAAAGTGCGTAACGAGCAATTGTGCCTGGTTTTTCCATTGCCATTACAAAGTTACCTACGTAACCTGCTTTCACGTTTTTCAACATGTCTGCTTCTACTTTATCAGTTCTAATTTTTTTGATTTCTTTGAAAAATTCAACAACAGCACTGTCCGTTACCGAATTTCTTACTTGTGTGTTTGCTTTAAATTTACCCACATATTTGTTTCCACGAATGCTTGAACGCGCTCCGTAAGTCCATCCATGTGCTTCTCTTAAATTCATGTTCAGGTAACTGTTAAAATCACCACCTAAAACTTGGTTTGCTAAAAGAACAGCAAAGTAATCAGGATCTGTCATTTTTAAATCAGCTACATTCACCAAAGAAATTTCTGATTGTACTGCATTAGGCATGTCCACAAAATTGATTTGTGTGTACTGCACATTTACAGGATCAGTATAAGTTACTGATGGTGCAGCAGCTTTATTCCATTCTTTAAATGCTTTAGTAACTGCTTTTTTGATGTCTTTATATTTAACATCTCCAATAATTACTAAATACGCATTTGCTGGAGCAAAGTATGCATTGTACTCACTTTTAACGTCTGCTAATGATACATTTTTGATGGTTTCCTCCGTCAAATACTCTCCACTAGGGTGTGTTTTTCCGTAAAACAAAACATCTTCAACGCGTCCTGCAACTGCTTCTACACTTTTTTCATTGCTTTTCAAGCCTTCTAAAAGTTTTGCTCTTTCTGTGTCCAATTCTTCTTGTGTGAAGATAGAGTTTAACGCTCCGTCCACCATTAAAGAAAGAATTTTATCCGAATATTTAGACAATCCGCTTCCATAAGCGCCACCTAAACTGAATCCGATGTTTGCACCTAGAAAGTCAATTTCTTCGTTAAACTTGTCTTTAGACATTGTAGCTGTGCCATTTCCAAGAATGCTGCTTGTTAAATCTGCTACACCTTTTTTAGCACCTTCAGCGTAAGGAGCATTGTCAATAGATAAGTTAAAAGATACTCGAGGCAATTTGTTGTTCTCAACTACCATTACTTTTAAACCATTTTTAAGTTCAAAAGTTTGTGGCTTTCCAATATTAATTACTGGAGCTGGTCCTGGTTTAGGTTGTGGTCTGTCTTGTGCTTGCATAATAGTTGTTAAAAACAAGCTTACTATAAATAGGGTTTTTTTCATGATATAGGTCTTAGTTTGTCGCTTTATCTTTAGCAGGAACGTAATCTAAAAGCAAACGTTGGTTTGGATTTAAATACTTGTTAGCTGCTGCTTTGATTTCTTCACGAGTGATGGAACGGTAAATTTCAATCTCTGAATTAATTAAATTTACATCACCATATAATAGGTAGTAACTTGCTAAATTTTCAGCGATTCCTTCAATGCTTGTATTGCTGTTTACGTATTGATTTTCAAACTTGTTTTGTAATTTCTGATAATCTCTTTCTGAAATTAATTCCGTTTGAATTTTTTTAATCTCCTCGTCAATGTTTGAAGTCAGTGTTTCTGATGTGTTAGGACTCATAGGAATTCCGTAAATCAAATACATTCCGTAGTCTTCTTGACTGTTGTTAAACGCACCTACTTGTAAAGCCATTTTTTTCTCATCTACCAATTTCTTGTACAAACGAGAACTTTTTCCATCGCTTAAGATAGAAGAAATCATATCCAATACTTTAGCATCTCTCGTCTTCATAGAAGGAGTACGGTACGCTTGAATTACCATTGGCAATTGAATGTTTGGGTCTTCGTAAGTAGCATTGATTTGCTTTGTGATAGGCTCTTCAACAAAACTTTGTTTTTTAACTTCAGCACCTCTTGGAATAGATCCAAAATATTGCTCTACCCATTTTAATGTTTGTGCAGAATCAATATCTCCAGCAACAATTAAAACGGCGTTGTTAGGCACATAGAATTTTTTGTTAAATGCTTGAAACTCTTCTAAAGTTGCAGCATCTAGATGTTCCATTGATCCAATTGGAGCCCAACGGTACGGGTGCTTCGTAAATAAACTTTCTTTAACTGATGTAAATAAGTTTCCATAAGGAGAATTGTCTACACGAAGTCTTTTTTCTTCTTTTACTACTTCATTTTGAGTATCCACACCAATTTGGTTAATTACTGGGTGAAGAAGTCGTTCAGATTCCATCCATAATCCCAACTCTAAACTGTTAGAAGGGAATACTTCGTAGTAATAGGTCCTATCATCAGAGGTGTTGGCATTATTAGTACCACCATTTCCTGAAACAATTTTGAACCACTCGCCACGTTTGATATTTTCGGTACCTTCAAATAAAAGGTGTTCAAAAAAGTGAGCAAATCCAGTACGCTCTGGATTTTCGTCTTTAGCACCTACGTGATACATCACCGAAGTGATTACAACTGGAGCCGATTTGTCTTGATGCAAAATAACATGCAGACCGTTTTGTAAAGTGTACTCCTCAAAATTTACTTTTTGAGCTGAAGCCACACTTCCAAGCATGAGAACTGTACTCAAAGCCATTAATGATTTTTTCATAACGATTAATAATTTGTTATTGATTTATGTATAAGTATACATAAGTGTTGGTTTGTTACAGCAAATGTACCTTTTTTTATATATTTAACATCTTTAACAATTATTAAATGAATAATTTAAGCAGAAATGGACAAGTAACACACCGCAATTTCAGGTGTTACCAATTTTAATTTAATTATTTTTTCAATGTAATTGCTATTATAATAATAAGTTGTATATTTGCAACCTTAAAAATTAACTAAACATCATTGTTATGTACGCAATCGTAGAGATAGCAGGGCAACAATTTAAAGTAAGCAAAGACTTAAAGGTTTATGTGAACCGTTTGACTGACAAAGAAGGAGATGCAATTTCATTTGCAAAAGTTCTTTTGTTAGACAACGCTGGCACAATCACTTTAGGCGCCCCGGCTGTAGAAGGAGCTTCTGTTGAAGCTACAGTGTTACAACACTTAAAAGGAGATAAAGTAATCGTTTTCAAAAAGAAACGAAGAAAAGGGTACAAAAAGAGAAATGGACACCGTCAATATTTGACTCAAATCCAAATTTCTGGTATTACAATCCCAGGTGGTAAAAAAGAGAAAGCGGCTCCTAAAAAAGAAGCTACTCCAGTAACTGAAGAAGAAGTTGAAGCGCCAAAGAAAAAGGCAGCTAAAGCTAAAAAAGAAGAAACTCAAGAATAATAACCTTAAAAACTAATACGTCATGGCTCACAAAAAAGGTGTCGGTAGTTCGAAGAATGGTAGAGAATCAGAATCAAAACGTCTAGGTGTTAAGATTTATGGTGGTCAAGCTGCAATTGCTGGAAATATCATTGTAAGACAAAGAGGTTCAAAACATAATCCAGGTGAAAACGTTTACATCAGTAAAGATCACACCCTACACGCAAGAGTAGATGGATTAGTGAAGTTCCAAAAGAAAAGAGATAACAAATCTTACGTTTCTATCCTTCCATTCGAAGCATAATCGTTGATTTCATATCATAATAAAACCCCAATCTGAATAAGATTGGGGTTTTTTCGTTGTTGTAAAGTTGCATTCAATAATAAAAATTCAATAAAGTGCTCTGAGAATTTTTCAATTAATGAAATTACAAGTCGATACCAAAATATCACATTTATAAAACGAATACCAAAGCGAAGTTTGCTCAGGTACTCGTTTTCAATAGTGATTCGGAAGGATGTTAATTTCCAAAACCAATTCGAAAGCCAAACTGCACATTTAAATTTCCTTCATCCGTTTTTACTTGTGAAACTTCATATTCACTAATGGCTTCATTATATCCATTGGTGTAATAATCTGATTTTACGTTGGCATAGCCAATTCCTATAAACGACTCAAAACAGATGTTTGAATCCTGAAACAATTGCTGACTGATAATTAAAGCAATACCAGTCCTTATTTTGCTGTCCTTTTTGCCATTTAAAAAAGCAGAATAACTTCCATTTTCCGCTTCATCGTAGGTTCTATTATTGGTTTTGTGAAAGAATTGTAAACCAAAAGACCATCCTTCGATTGCATCATAATCAGATGAAGGATAATATTTTAACGTTCCTCTAAATACACTTCCAATAGCTGCTTTGGAGTCAAAACGATCACTTTCGTCATCAATTAGTGACGTGTAATCATTCTCAAAAAAAGAATATGTAACTCCTGCTGCACCTTCAACGCTGAATTTATTGCTGATTTTTCGCTCGTATATAAGTGGAATTTCTCCCGTTGCAAATTTTAATAAGTCGGTTTTAACAACCCAGGAATACGAGCTAGAGCTTGATGCAGAATTCTTAGCTTGGCCTTGTGGCGTATACACCTTGATAACTGTGGATTTTACAGTGTCTTTCTTAGTTTCTTGTGCAAAACCCACACTAGATAACGAACATGCCAATAAAAGGGTAAAAATGTTTTTCACTATTTTGATTTTTAATTGATTAATTGCGAAAATAATCTATTTTTACAAAAAATTAACAATTTATGAAGAATTTTAAAATAGTATTATTCCTGTTAACTATTTGCGCTAATGCTCAAGAGGTTGAGTTGCGATGGGCTGAAAGAATTAAGACAAAAGAAACCGTTTCCATCTTAGGAGGGAAAGACGGAATGTACTTTACAATGCACAAAGACGATGATAAACAGCTCGTTTGCAGATCGTATAACCATAAGATGGAGTTGAAGAACGAAAAAGTAGTCAATTTTAATATAGATAGTAAAAAGTATGAGTATTCGGGCGCTTATTTTGTGAACGATAAAATTATACACTTCATTAAAGATTATAACCGCAAGACAGAAAAAAACCTGCTCTTGGCTGCGGTAACTGATTTGGATTTGAATACAAGTAAGCAGACTTCTGTTATTGATGAGGCTGAAGAACGCGTTACGGAATTTGGCTCAAGAGGTATTTCGCCAGATTCAACTAAGATTGTGGTTTACAATGAACTTAAAGGTAGAAAAAAGGATCCAAGTGTTTTAAATTTCAAAGTATTTGATACCGGCCTAAAGAACGTAATGCTAGATAAATCTGTAGTATTGCCTATTAAAGCAAGAAACTTTTCTAAAGAACAAGTTGGAGTTGATAATTTAGGAAACGTTTTTGTTCTAGCTCGAATTTATAAGGAAAAAGACGAGAGAGGGAAAGACCAAAGTGCGTATTATTATAAACTGATGGTGTTTAATAAAAATGAAAAAGCAACTGAATTTGACTTTGACTATCCTGATAGAGACATCGAATCCATTGACGTACTTCCTGGTAAAAACAATACCATTATTTGCACGGGTTTTTTAAAAATCTTGAACAAAGGTTTTTTTGGTAAAGGGAAAAAAACACTTATTTCGGATGAATTGTTTTCTTCTATAATTGACAGTAAAACGGTAACATTAAAAACGGCAAATAAATACGAATTAGAAGGTCTTTATCCCGAGAAACCTAAAAAGACAGCAGATTACGTGCCGTATAAAGTAAAGGATATATTCTTTAGAGAAGACGGTGGAGCTGTGGTTGTGGCCGAACAATACAAGTTGGTGGTGGTTACTTCTTCTGGTACAAATGGTATGGGCGGTAGAACATCATATTACTATTACTACTGCGATATTGCGGTAATAAATATCAGTAATACATCAGTTGTAGAATCCGTTTCTAAGATGCCGAAATATCAGATGAATGCTGGAAATCCTTCGATATTAGCCACCTATAGCAAAGGTAAAACCTACATTATTTATGAAGATTTAGAAAAAAACAGTGATGCTGAAGATGATAAAGATACCAAGCGAAGCACCAAATCATGGCTTTCGTCCAGCTCTAAAAACGCCTTGTTTTTAATGTCTGTTGAGGCCAATGGTGAAATGAAAAAGCACGTGATTTATTCATACAAGGAAAGCAAAATTCGTCCAAGAATCAAGGCAAGTACCGTAATCAGCGACCACGAAATTCTTTTAAATGCCGATGATCAAATTGGCTTATTGAACATTATGAACTAACGATTCTTTAATGCCATTTACTAAAGTTAGGCATCCTAAATAGAACTATTTAAGGTGCCTTTCTTTATTTGGTTTGTTGTGTGACAGTTGCGTTATAGTTGAAATGAATGACAGATGCGGAAATGTTTCTTATCGGAAGATGCTTGATTCAAAAGTCTACTTTCACAAGTGCTTTTCAATTTAATTTCCTTTATTTTGTAATGCAAATCAAAACAGCACAATTCCATGCACGGTACCACTTCCCATACGTTAGTTGAAGCGACTCGAAAGGCTGAGCATTATTGTGTCTATCAAGACCGCTGCCATCAGGAAGTAATTGCCAAATTACACTCGTTACGAATGATTCCTGAAGCCATTGATTTAATTATTGTGCATCTGATTGAGCATGATTTTTTAAATGAAACGCGTTTTGCATGTAGTTTTGCCAGAGGAAAACACCGCATAAAATTTTGGGGAAAAATCAGAATTGTCCGCGAACTTAAAATGCGTGGTATATCTGAATACAATATCAAGCAAGGATTGAAGGAAATTACAGACGAAATGTATTACACCAATTTTGACGCACTTGCCGAAAGACATTGGGAACACATGACGGAACGCGTACGATTAACAAAGCGAAAAAAGTTTTGCGATTTCATGCTTAGAAAAGGTTTTGAAAGTGCCATGGTATATGAAAAAGTTAAAGAACTCGAAGGCTTGGAAAAATAATACCAGAGACTTGCTTTTTTTTAAATTTTAAGATCACTTTTTGGAAAAAGTTTTACTTGCCAAAGCAAATCTTCTTACATTTGAAAAAAATAATAAAATGAGCAAAGAAAAAGGAGTTTACACAGGAATTATTGAGAAAGATGCGGACGGAAATTATTTTTGTGGTCCCTATTTATTGGATTACCAATACACCGAAAGTAATTTTAAACTTGGAGATGAAGTGAACATCAAAACCGTTATTACCAATCCAAGCGATCGAAGTTATAATAAATACAACCAGAAGTCAAGAGTCTTTTTCTTGGCAAACGAGAAGGAGTAATTAGGAATGCAATAAATTTAAGTTCTAAGATCCACAAACCACAACCTATAAAAAATGATGCACTGGGAACAACTTTTGTCTTTAAAACGGCAAGGCGACAGAAACAAGCGTTTGCGCAAAGAACAAGACGAAACCCGATTGGTATTTGAAGTTGATTACGACCGTATTATATTCTCGGCAGCTTTCCGAAGTTTGCAGGATAAAACACAAGTTATTCCACTTTCAAAAACCGATTTTGTACACACACGGTTGACGCACAGTCTGGAAGTTTCCGTTGTTGGACGTTCGATTGGACGGTTGGTAGGAAAGAAAATAATTGAAAAATATCCGTATTTGCAGGAAATCCACGGCTATCAAGCAAATGATTTTGGAGCAATCGTAGCTGCAGCTTCATTGGCACACGACATTGGAAATCCTCCCTTTGGTCATTCCGGTGAGAAAGCAATCGGTGAATATTTTAAAATAGGAAAGGGGAAAGGTTTCCAAAACCGCCTTTCGGCAAAAGAGTGGCAGGACTTGGTCGATTTTGAGGGAAATGCAAATGGTTTTTCCGTCTTAAGCAGCAGCCGAGAAGGAATTGAGGGTGGAATTCGGTTGGCGTATGCAACTTTAGGAGCATACATGAAATACCCAAAAGAATCCTTACCTAAGAAACCAACCAAAGAAATTGCCGATAAAAAGTACGGTTTTTTCCAGCAAGACAAGTTGTTTTTCCAAGAAGTGGCTACCGATTTGGGTCTTATCAAAAAATCAGGCAATGGCGAAATTCACTACCAGCGCCATCCATTAGCGTATTTAGTGGAAGCGGCAGATGATATTTGCTACACAATCATTGATTTTGAAGATGGAATTAACCTGGGTTTGGTTTCTGAAGATTATGCGTTGGAGTATTTAATAAACCTGGTTAAAGACCGTATTGACACCCCAAAATTCAACCAACTCAAATCAAAGGAAGACCGCATTAGTTACCTCCGTGCCGTTGCTATTGGTACATTGATTGACGATGCCGTAGCTTTATTTATTGAAAATGAAGAAGCTATTTTAAAAGGAGAATTCCATTTTGCATTGACTGATAAAAGTAAATACAAAGCTCAAATGAAGGACATCATTAATTTGAGCGTGGAAAAAATTTACCAAAGTCGGGAAGTGATTGAGAAAGAAATTGTGGGTTATGAAATACTACAAACTTTGTTGGATAAATTCATCACAGCTGTGAACAATCAATATGAGGGTAATTTATCCAATTACGACCAACTTATCTTAAAAATGTTACCCGAGAAATTCCAAGTCGAAAAGGAAACTTTATATGGCAGGTTATTGCACATTTGTCATTACGTATCGCTCTTGACGGATGGAAACGCTTTGGAATTATTTGAAATGATAAACGGTCGGAAGAAAGTATAAGGATTTAGAGGACTGCTGAAAATTAGAGCGGTCTTTTACCTAAATTTTTCGCGTGAAGGATGGAAGAGGAGCTCTTTATTGCTTTGTAGAAAGCAATAAAAGCGGGAACGAACAGCCTGACGCCAACCCGAAATTTCTCGGGTTGGGGGCACGCCCAAATGATTTTTTTACACTTAGAACCTATACGTCAGTCCAACGCCTAACATTTGTTTGAGCTGAATTTTTGGGCCAACAGTTACTTGTTCGCCATCAATTTCTTCTTTTGCCTTAATGTCGTCATCGTAGATAAGGTGTGTGTTTATAGTGGCTCGAACGTGCTTATTGACAATAAATTCCCATTGCATCTGCCAGTCCACGTCTACATTTCCGAAGTTATTGATGTAATCGCTGTATAAACTCAGACGGTTGTCCAACTTTATATTCGTAAAAATTTCCTTTTTATAACCGGTCATGACTAAAATACCCAGTTCAGTACGGGACTTTTTTCCTTCTCGAATCAATTCTTCAGTTATTGGATCATAAATGGCTTTGGTTACTCCAAAAGCACCTTGATTGGCCAAACGCTGGTTTAAAACCAAAGTATTTTTCATTGTAACGGGTGAAAAATACAATTGCATCGTCTTTTGCTTATCATTGTATTCAGCTCCAGCTCCTAGAAAAGTATAAGCAGGTGCAAACATTTCCGAGATTGAAATTTCTGTATTTGGATAGGAATAACCGTCTGTAAGTTGCGTACGGAAATTAAATTTAGCACTGTGGTACCAGTTGGAAGTGGTGTCTTTTCGGTAGCCAAAGGTAGAGTTAAATTGAAGTGCATCGTCCGTTTTACGCAATTCCACGCCGTCTTGTTTGCTGATTCCGTAGCGCACGACCAATTCATTCAACCACTTTTGATTTTTTACTTCATAATTTCTGGTAAATGTTCCTTTTAACAATCCAGAAATGGAGCTGTTTCCTCCCGCATTCCAGTTGACAAAGGCAATTTCGCTCAGATCAAAACCCACAATATTTTCCTTTTTCCAAGGAGAGGGGACTACTTTTACCGAGTCTAATTTTTTGACTGTCTCCACTCGTTTTGTGGTGATCGTATCGCCCGTTTGTGCAAAACTGTTCAAAGAAAATAAGAAAAATAACCCGAAGGCTACTGGTAAAAATCGCATAGTACTAAATTTAGGTCAGAAAAATAAGGTGCAAAAGTCGGTAATTTTAAAGGCTTTCAAAAATTATTTGCAAACTATTCGCATCTATTTTACAAATGCGTTGCAACTCATCTACTGTTCCATGTTCTATAAAAAAGTCGGGAACACCTAAAATATGAAGCGGGTTACTGTACTGGTTGTCTGCTGCAAATTCTGCAATTCCTCCACCAAAACCTCCTTTTACGGTACCTTCTTCAACGGTAATAATTGTGGAATATTGTTTGAAAATGTTGTGAAGCAAATTTTCATCCATCGGCTTAACCCAAGGAAAATGATAATGCGAAAATGACGCTGCGTTTAAAGTTGTTTCTAATGCAGTGGTCACATTATTCCCTATAGTTCCCGTAGAAATTATAGCAAAGGAAGTTCCTTTTTTTAATTGAATTCCAATTCCAATATTTATTTTTTCATAAGTTCCTAAATGCTTTTTTTGCCAATCTACCGTAATGCCTCGACCTCTTGGATACCGAATGGCAATGGGTTGCGACAAGTTCAATTGAGCGGTGTAAAGTATGTTTTGCAACTCCACTTCGGTTCTCGGTGCATAAATCAGGATGTTTGGAATGCACCTCAAATAAGCCAAATCAAATACTCCGTGGTGGGTTGCCCCATCTTCTCCCACTAAACCGGCACGGTCCAAACAGAAAATTACGGGTAAGTTTTGCAGCGCCACATCGTGAATAATTTGGTCGTAAGCGCGTTGCATAAACGACGAATAGATGTTACAATACACGATCATTCCTTGCGTGGCCATTCCTGCCGAAAGTGTGACCGCATGTTGTTCGGCAATTCCAACGTCAAAAGCCCTTTTTGGAAATTCGTCCATCATGAACTTCAAGGAACTTCCTGAAGGCATTGCAGGCGTAATTCCAATAATTTTATCGTTTTTGCGAGCCAAATCCAAAAGGGTCAACCCAAATACATCCTGAAATTTTGGAGGCAGATGCGTTTCTAATTTAGGAAGGACTTCGCCAGTATGTTTGTCAAATTTGCCTGGAGCGTGGTATTTTACTTGATCGGCTTCTGCTTGACTGAGTCCTTTTCCTTTTGTGGTAATAAGGTGCAGGAACTTAGGACCCGATTTGCGTTTTAAACGTTTTAATTCTTTGATTATCGCAAAAACATCGTGTCCGTCAGTAGGACCTGAATAGTCAAAATTAAGCGACTTCATCATGTTGTTTTGCTTTGGGTTTTTTCCGGATTTGACTGCAGTCAGGTAACTCTTCAAAGCACCAACACTTGGATCAATACCAATAGCGTTGTCGTTTAATATGACCAATAAATTAGCATCGGTAGTTCCGGCGTGGTTCAATCCTTCAAATGCCATTCCGGAAGCAATGGAAGCGTCACCAATTACTGCAATGTGGTTTCTATTTAAATCGCCGTTCAATTGCGAAGCCAATGCCATTCCCAAAGCCGCCGAAATGGACGTGGAGGAGTGGCCTACGCCAAAAGTATCAAACGGACTTTCACTTCTTTTTGGAAAACCCGAAATCCCACCCAGTTGCCTGTTGGTGTCAAACTGATTTTTCCTTCCGGTCAGAATTTTATGGCCATACGCTTGATGACCTACATCCCAAACCAGTACATCTTCGGGTGTATTGAATACATAATGCAAGGCGATGGTCAATTCCACCACACCCAAACTGGCACCCAAATGTCCTTCCTTTACCGAAACAATATCAATAATAAAGTCTCGCAATTCTTGGGCAAGTTGCGGTAATGCTGTTTCAGAAAGTTGGCGTAAATCAGCAGGAGAATCAATGTTGGAAAGTAGCGTAGGTTTCATAGTTGGAATAAAAGTCAAATTTACAATATTGTTTTCTATTTTTGCCGTTATGGAAAACATCTTCGACGACGCTTACTTTATGAAACGCGCTTTGCAAGAAGCTGAAATGGCTTTTGAACGTGGTGAAATTCCCGTCGGTGCTTTAATTGTAATCAACGATACGATCATTGCCCGAACCCATAATTTAACGGAATTACTGAACGACGTTACCGCTCATGCCGAAATGCAGGCCATAACTTCTGCAGCCAACGCTTTGGGTGGAAAGTATCTTAAAAATTGCACCTTGTACGTTACATTGGAACCGTGTCAAATGTGTGCTGGAGCTTTATATTGGAGTCAAATTACTAAAATTGTTTTTGGTGCTTCCGATGAAAAGCGCGGGTATCGAGCGATGGGAACGCAATTGCATCCCAAGACGGTTGTGGTTTCTGGCGTTTTAGCAGAAGATTCAAAGGAATTGATGCAACGGTTTTTTGAAGGGAAGAGGAAGTAGGTTGCGGTTGTTTATGGTCGGTTTACAGTTGAAAGGTACGAATGTGGATGCTAGGGAGTGAGAAAATTGGTAGTGCATTTAAGTAGGGTGTCTGTTCAGTAAATAGTTTTGCAAATAACTTTTGACATTGTGCATTGCAATTGTAACTTTGGCGCTGTGAAATAGGAATCGTCAATGAGAACTTCAACTTTAGGGTAGTTTTTAGGATGAACAAGCATTGCGTTTGCTCTAATTAAAAGGGCTTTTTTCAGTGGGAATTGTGTTTTGAATTTTAAAGTAGAGACGCGCTTTTCCAAAACCTAAATCCCTATTTTTGCCCCAAATTATAAAACGATGTTGTATTTATTACTAGGAATCATTTGCAGCGTTTCGGTGGGTGTTATTTTTAAAATCAGTCGCCGGTACGATACTAATAATGTGCAAATTGTGTGGTTCAATTATTTGTTTGCATTGGTCTTTTCTGCGGTTGCATTTAAACCAAATCTGACTGCCATGGACACCTCTGCTCCATTTTTAGTGTATGCTGCTTTGGGTGTTTTACTTCCCGTAGTCTTTCTATTTCTGATTTCTTCTATTGCAAATATCGGAATTGTAAAAACAGATGCGGCCCAACGGTTGTCGCTTTTTATTCCTATTCTAGCAGCATGGATGCTGTTTAATGAAACCTTTAGTACGCAAAAAATAGTAGCATTGGTAGTAGGATTCGCTGCTTTGTTCTTTATATTGATAAAGCCGAGTGCTTCCAAGAGTTCCAATTTAAAGTATCCTTTTTTGGTTTTTATTGGTTTTGGAATTATAGATATTTTGTTCAAAAAAATAGCCGTTTACACCGCAGTACCGTATACAACTTCATTATTCTTTGTGTTTGCAATTGCTTTTTTAGTAACAACAATAGCGGTTTTTTATGGAAAGAGTAAAAAAATGCAAACCTATCACCCAAGAAACGTATTGTTCGGCTTTCTAGTCGGGTTGTTCAACTTTGGTAATATTTTGTTTTACCTCAAAGCGCACAAGGCTTTTGCAGCGACGCCTTCCACTGTCTTCGCGGGAATGAATATGGGTGTTATTATTTTAGGGAGTTTGGTTGGCGTCCTGGCATTTAAAGAATCGCTTACTAAACTGAACTATGCGGGATTGCTTCTAGCGCTAGTGTCGATTGTGTTGCTGGTTTTAGTTTAAGGATTAAAGTTGTGCAATTATAAACTGCGATGCACTAAAATATCCATTTAAAAACCTTTTGTCCTTCGACAATTTCAGGAATTTCAATTGTAATCGATTCGTTGGTTTTGGTGATCGTGCCTTTGGTAATGCTGTAATATCCTGCTTTTCCTTTGCAGTAGCAAAAGACACCAAATAAGGCTTTTGTGTTTTCTAGTTCTTTGCCTGTGAGCACGCCTGTTTTAAAATCGGAAGGAAGTTCGAATACTATTTCCTCATGGTAACCGCCGTCAACATATTGCTGGTCTACGTTTTCGGACATTTTAAAGCGGTACACCGTTGTTCCTTCATTGGATTCGATGTTGTAGTACGGTTTAGAAGTAGGAATGTCCATTACAATGGAAAGCATCTTGTTTTCAAGAACCTCAGAAGTACATGTAGCATCAGCTGGACAATTATTCATAGTAGTTTCAGTATTTTTTTCTGCAAGCTCGACAGTCGTTTTTTTGCATTTACAACCCATTGCAACAGCAACGGTAACAAGTAAAAAGAATATTTTTTTCATACTATATATTTTTAATAGTGCGTTTGTTATAATTCAAAATGGTACTTCCATCTCTCAACTGCCAAATCCCAACTTCCATCTCCCAACCACAAACTTCCAACCAACCTACAACCTACAACCTACAACCTACAACCCACAACTTACAACCCAAAAATCACTTCCCATTAAACCCCGTCATGGTATGTTCCAAACCAGCGGTTCCGAAGGATCGGATGATTTCGGTGGCAAGATCTAAGCGTTCGGGTAGGTTGGCTTTTTCGGTTTCGTCCCAATTGCCTAGGACGTAATCCACTTGTTGTCCTTTTTTAAATTCGTCGCTGATGCCAAAACGAAACCGCGGATACGCCGTAGTATTGAGCATCAATTGCGTGTTTTTAAGTCCGTTGTGTCCGCCGTCGCTACCTTTGGTGCGAATGCGAATCGTGCCAAAAGGCAAATTCAAGTCGTCTGTAATGACTAAGATATTTTCCACGGGAATGTTTTCTTTGTCCATCCAGTATTTGATGGCTTTCCCCGAAAGATTCATGTAGGTATTGGGTTTTAACAGCAGCATTGTTCTGCCTTTGAACTTGTATTCGGCAAGCGCACCTAATTTTACGGTCTGAAAATCAAGTCCTTCTTTGCGTGCCAAGTGATCTAAAATCTTGAATCCAATATTGTGTCGCGTATTGACATATTCAGCACCAATGTTGCCCAAACCAACAATTAAAAATTTCTTCATTGAATCTGTAGGTATTGTTTTTTGTGTTGTAAATAATTGTGTAAACCAGTTCATGGTGTAAAAATACAAATTTCAATGGCAATATCATCCTCCGCCTTCCAACATCCCTCTCCCAACATTCCAAAAAAAATCCCGAGACGTGCTCAGGATGTTTTTACTGTAAAAGATTTTTTTTTAATTTGAAATCTTTTTTATTACAAATTCAGTTCTACTGCTTCCTAAAAGACTTAATGATAAAAGTCCTCCTTTATCGAATCCGAAAGAAATTTTATCTCCTTGGTTAAGTTCATATATAGAGTTAATCTCGGAGGCGCTAATAGTAACATTTGCAACTAATAAATTTACACCTGAAAATGGCTTTTCATCTAATGTACTGGTATTGCCAGCAACTGTCCTAAGTATTCCTATACTTGGCAGATTTGATAGTAGATTTGCTTGAACTCCTGTGCCAAATCTAAAATAAAAGTAAATCTCATAAATCCCCGTGGATGGAACGGTATATTGCCCCGTGGCAAGATCAAAATTAGTAGTAAGGTTTATACTTTCCGTGCTAGAGTTAAAATCAATTTTTTTAAAATCGCTACCAAGAATATTGATATTGAGCAAACTTAAGCCATCATTTAATTTTGCTTTCGCAATCGTCGTATTTGTTGCAGATGCGAAATTCCCATTCACCTTTTGAACCTCTTTCGAGGTCGGATCAACAACTAAGTAATCATACGTGGTTGCAACAGCAGCAGCATCAACCGTTCTAATTTTGACATTTCCATCAACGTCCAATGTAGCCGATGGACTCGTAGTATTAATTCCTACATTTTGTGCATTAACTGCAAAAAAGCAAAGTACACATGCTAAAGTAAAATATTTTTTCATAGTGTGTAATTGTTAGTTAATTCGACTTAAACACAAAGTTATGGTATTTTTTCCGCTCTAATGATAAGAATAAATTATTATTTATGTTTAAATTGGCAAATGTTAATTATTGCTAATGTTAATTTTTTTACTCCATTTTACATCATTATTTGTAAATTTGTTAATAACGATATTCTAATTATATAATTTTTTGTATAAATGTTAAAACACGTAATTATATCTAAAAGTGCATCGTGTTATATTTATGTAAATTGAATTTAAATTTGTTATCTGTTTTTTATTTAAATAGTTAGCTACAGTTCGGTTCTTTGCTTATATAGCGTACTATTACAAAATTAACATTTTAACTCTAGTATTTGAAAGTGTTGCTTTTACTTTTGCAATGCTAGAGATGTGCATTGTTATTTAAAGCTACCTGCTGTTTGCTGGCCTGTTGCTTTGTTTGTATTTGGAAAATGAGGTGTTCTTGGGAGGACTTCTCTACATTCAATTGTTTTTTGCGAAATCATACATAATTTTGGCAAATACATACATGATTATGGCATCGGCAACTATAATTGTGTGACAATTATAGTTGTTTGTGGCATGAATAACTATAATTATGGCACATTCATCTATTATTGTCACGTCTACCACTATAATTTTGGCATAATCATCTTTATTTCTTCCAAAGCAATGTTTGCGCTAGTGTACTTTGAATAGGAGAAGGTCGTCTGTGCGAAACCAATTCGGGTACGGCTGTGCGTCGGTGTCCAGCAGGTCAGAAGCGAAGCAGTCTAAAGGTCTAGCAGCGCCACGGAAATTGCCATGTGCCACGACGGTACAATTATTTAACATAAATACTACACTACTTTGTTAAAAATATCTAAAATTCTTCTATTTTTGTTGTTCGCAAACTTTGGAAGTCAGCACGTTGATGGAAGTTTAGGGAATGCAGCCGTATTGCTTTTTATTCCTTGCCGCAGAAACGGAAGTCGTTTACTGCTTACCACTGAAAATCCAGCGCTCTTGATTTTTCTATGGAAAAACAATGCTGCTAGAAAAACCGCTTTTGCACTAAAAATTAGATACAGATAGAATAATGCTCCCTTGATTGGTGGTTCAAAAAACCAATGATAGAGTAAATAAAACAAATTGATATGAAAAAATTTTTACTTTTAATAACGCTTTTGGTTTCGGTGTTTAGTTTTGGGCAGACAGCTACTTATACTATTACCTCTACAAGTGCAGCAACACAAGGTGGTACAAAACCAGTTGGGTCAAGTCATACTTATTCACAGACTTATACTACTGAAAAACAAATAACTAGTGGAAAAAATGCTATTTTAACCTTAAGTGGTTATGCGGGATATAAAATAACAAGTATAGTATTAGAGATGAAATCTAATAGTAATTCTGGCAAAGGAACACTTGACGTAGTTGCAGGACTTACCTCAATATTTTCAATTCCTAACAGTACTTTTAGCACTGCAGCTTGGAATGGCTCTTATACTGCGAACTATACAAATATAACTAAAACTCCAACTGCTTATGCTATTACATCAGGTCAAAATGTTGTTATAACCATAGCGGCTACTGATAACAGTTTATATATTCAAAGTTATACAATTACTTATGAAACAGCAGGTAACGCTGTAGCCTTCAACGCAAATGGAGGAACGGGGACAATGGCAAACCAAACAGCGAATACTACAACTAACCTTACAGCGAATACTTTCACTAGAACAGGATATTCCTTCGCTGGATGGAATACAGTTGCAAGTGGAGGCGGAACTTCTTATGCGAATGGTGCTAGTTATCCCTTTGCCACGAGTGTTATTTTATATGCCCAATGGACGCCTAATCATACTATCACATTTGCTAATTTGCAATTTCCGCCAACAGGAAATATTCTCGAAGGAACTTCTTTTGATGTTTATGGAGAAGTATATGCATTGGGTTTAACAGAAGCGGCAGGGGCAGGAAGTGGGATTACGGCAGAGATAGGTTATAATTTAGTAAACGATGATCCCAGTACTTGGACCAATTGGCAAGCTGCCACTTTTAATGCTCAAAAGGGAAATAATGATGAATATAAATCTACCTTTTCAGGTTTGGCACTTGGAACTCATTATTATGCTATTCGTTTCAGGTATGGAACTGAGCCTTGGATTTACGGGGGATATAATTCGAATCTACCTACTGCAGGTGGAATCTGGAACGGCAGTACCAACTTAAGTGGTCAATTAAATATTAGTTCAAATGTAGTTGATTTTGCAAACATTCAATTTCCATCTAATGGTACTATTACTGAGGGGGCTGATTTTATTGTATACAGCAAGGTATTTAAAAGTGGATTTACTGAGACTCCTGGTCCAAATGCTGCAATTACGGCATGGATTGGGATTTCCACTACAAACGCCACTACACCAGCGTCTTTCAACTCGGGTTGGACATGGATTCCCGCAAATCATTTTGAACAAGTGGCTAACGATGATGTGTATGTAGCAAACATTGCAGGAGCAACACGTCCGGCAGGAATTTATTATTATGTTTCACGCTACAAGGTAACGGGAAGTACCGAGTTTAGATATGGTGGAAGAAATAATAATTTTTGGACAACAGGAGCTAATAGTGGCGTATTGACTATTACTAAACCTACTATTGTTCTAACACCTACATCTTTATCTGGATTCAATTATACGGGTGCAGCTGGTCCTTCAACGCAGCAAACGTTCACTGCTTCGGGAACAGATTTAACGGCTGATGTTTTACTTTCTGCTCCTGCAAATTATGAAGTTTCTACAACTTCAGGGAGTGGTTTTGGAAATGCAATAACGTTAACTCCAACTTCTAGAGTCTTAGCTTCTACTACAATTTACGTTAGATTAAAGGTAGGCTTAGCTTCAGGAACGTACAATGAAGTTGTAACAGCAACAAGCACTTCGGCAGCTAATAAAACTGTTAATTTAAATGGTAGTGTAATTTTTTCAAGTCCGCCTAATAATGCTTTAGAATTAAAAGCGTGTATTGCAAATAATCAGTTGACCATAAAATGGCAAGCTTCCTCAGGTACTTTACCGACAGGATATATTGTTTTTGCACAGACGAACGCTACTGTTCCACAAATGGCTGCAGGTACCGCAGGAAATGCTTCGAACTTTACTGCAAATAGCAATTATACTTTAGCAGCAACCTATGGCACGTTGGGTAGAGCAGTGTATAAAGGAAGTGGAACAAGTGTAACTGTAACAGGATTGACCAATAGTGCACAGTACACTTTTAAAGTAGTTGCATATGCATCAGAAACAGGCACAGGATGGGCTAATGGTATTAATAGTTCTGGTTCTTATAATCAGTCCTATAGTATTAAAATACCCGAAGTTTCAAATGTAGCAGCTACTGTACTTCCTACTTCATCAACCGTATCGTGGAATGTGGTTCCAGCTTCGGCAGATTGTTATGAGTATATGGTAGTGGCTAATGTCGGTGCAGTTACATTAACGCCAACCGGGGATGGATCATCGTATACTGCAAATCCAATGTATTCTGTAGCAAATAAAGTGGTTTATAAAGGAACAGGAAACAGTGTAATCGTAACGGGATTGACGGAAGGTACTAACTACTGTTATAAAGTATTTGTCCGCGAATTAAATAGCGCTACACAGTGGAGTGCAGGTATAGGAATGTGTGTTACTGCAGGAATTAGTTATTGTGGTGCTACAAGTAATAATACAGGGGAAAATGGTATTACAAATGTTTCATTCAATACTATTGATAATTCATCGATAGCAACTCCTTCATACTCAGATTTTACTACAGTAGCAACTACTTTAAATAAAGGAGCAAGTTATAATTTATCAGTACGAGTGAAAACATATAATGCTACCACAAGTTATATTAAAGCTTGGATGGATTGGAATAGAAGTGGTTCTTTTGAATCAGGTGAAGAGTATGATTTAGGAACTGCTGTAAATTTAACAGATGGTTTTAGTTCAAATTCGCCATTGAATATTAATGTTCCAACTAATGCTGCTTCAGGCAATATTAGAATGCGTATAATTTCCAAGCAAGATTCAAATCCATCGGCTTGTGGTTCATTCGAATACGGCGAAGTTGAAGATTATACAATTAACGTCATTCAACCATTAAATGCAGAAATGAATGTAAAAGGAGGTGCCATTTCGATTGCAAATGGATTTGATGCTCCGTATGGTTTGAATAATACGTTGTTTGCAGCTACACCATTAAATACGGATTCAGTTGAAAAGACGTATACTATTGAAAATCTTGGAATCGCTCCGCTATCTTTATCAGGCGTGCCTCTAATTAAAATGGAAGGTTTAAATCCTACAGATTTTATAGTAACCCAGCAAGCAACAACTCCAGTAATTAATGGAATGCCCACAACTTTTAAAATCAAGTTTAATCCATCTGTTGCCGGAACAAGAACTGCGACTGTGCGTATTGATAATAATGATGCTGATGAAAATCCGTATTTGTTTGCTATTGAAGGTACAGGAACGTGTACTGTTATTCCATCAGTTACAATGTTTCCCACTTCTGGACCGGTCAATACTTTAGTTTCGTTTACATCGTCAACATCTAATTTACTTGGGGCAAGTGTTAGTTATAATAATATAGCTCTTCCAATAGTATCCGTTACATCTAATAAGGTTGAAGTGGTTATTCCTGCAAATGCCAATGACGGTAGCTTTACAGTCCAGTTAGCAACAGGCTGTGCTAAAACGCAAGCATTTGACGTAATTGATACGCAACTTGCGTCTTGCGACGCCAGCGCTTCAAGCGTAGGGAATGCTTCGGGTTTAATTATTTTTGAAGTATATGATGAAAATGGTGGTGCTGGTGGCGTAGTTACACTTTACAACAGGACAGGAGTTGCTGTGAATTTGGATGGATATTCTATAAAAAGAGCACCAACATACGGAGGAACGTATATTACATATGCAAACTTGAGTGGCACGATAGCGGCAGGTGAAGTGGCGGTTATAGGGGTAAGTTCTTCCTCTTTTTGTATCTATCCTGCAACGGGTAACGGGAGTTTTGGTAGTTCTGGATTTAATGAGAATGATGGCTTTCAATTAATGAATGGCGCTGTACTTATTGATGACGTAAGGGCTCCTAATTTTAAAGGATATTATTTAAAAAGGAAAAACACGTATTTGAATCCCAATAGTCTGTTTGACGATTTAGAATGGACAACTCAAAGTGTGGGCAGTGGCGAGTGTTTAACTGGAGTGGGATCACAACCTATTTTAAAATTGCCACCTACGATTACGAACAATGGTCAATATGTAATTGACTGTGCTATTAAATACACTTCATTGACTGTGGCAGGAGTAGAAGGGTTTGCTGGTGGTATGCCTTTGGCTTACCAATGGTATGTTCTGGGAACTTCAGGAACCTGGAGCGAAATTAGCAATGGTTCATTATATTCAGGAGCTGCAAGTGCAACTCTGACTATTTCTGATATCTCAGGACTTGATGATTACCAGTATTATTGTCAAATTAGAGAGAGTGGTATCAATTGTTATGCAGCTACCACGGCTTCACTTCTGCGCATCGCTAAAAAAACATGGAATGGGACTGCATGGTCTGGAAATGGTGTAGCTCCCACTTTTGAAGAAAGAGTTGTGATTGCAGGTACATACAATTCTACTTCAAATGGCGGTGATATAAAAGCTTGTACTTGTGAAGTTACATCTACAGGAGTTGTACACATGGATGCGGATGCTACTTTAAATATCAAGGGTGCTTTACTAAATGCTGGAGAAGTTACTATTTTAAATGGTGGAAGTCTTGTTCAGCATGAAGATATTGCCCTCAATTCAGGAACTATTAAAATGGAGCGCATTACAAAACCTATGGTCAAATTTGACTATACGTATTGGAGTTCGCCGGTGCAAGGCTTTACATTAGGCAATGTTTCAACGGGAACCAATCCCAATCGTTTCTATCGTTGGGACGAAGCTGTTCAGAATTGGGTATTAAGTACAACTTTAGCAATGCAAGGCGGTAGAGGATATACTGTTCAAGCACCTACAGCATTTACAACTGTTGGGCAATCATTTACAGCAAATTTTATAGGTAAACCCAATAATGGAATGATAAGCGTTCCTGTGGCAGGAGCCTCTTCGGGTACAAATTTATGGAACCTACTCGGAAATCCCTATCCGTCAGCAATTAGTGCAGATAAGTTTTTAGATGCAAATAGCGGTGCTGCTTCAGGGAATAATGTAATAGGAGGGACGCTGTATTTTTGGACGCACAATACTCCAGCTGGTGGACCAACTCTAGAATTTACTCCAAATGATTACGCTGTTTATAACGACACGGGAAGTACAAATACAGCAGCATCAAATTCTGGTGTTAGTAATACAGCACCATTGGGTTATATTGCCGCAGGTCAAGGATTTTTTGTTAAGGGTGCCGCTAATAGTACCGCTATTTTTAATAACAGCATGCGTCTCGATGGAAGTGGAAATAGCTTTAGCAATTCGCAATTTTTCAGGTCGCCAGTGGCTGAGGAAGAAAACACCATCACGAATCAGAAACACCGTGTTTGGTTGAACTTAAAAGGACAAACGCAAGGGTTCAATCAACTGTTAGTGGGTTATGTGACCAACGCGACCAATGCTTACGATAATCGTTTTGACGGCGATAGTTTTGGTGGAAATAAAGTTACGTTCTACTCTATTTTAGAAGCCAAAAACTTAACAATCCAAGGACGTGCATTGCCGTTTAGCAATCAAGACACTGTTCCGTTAGGATATAGGAGTACGCAAACCGGAAACCTAACCATCAGTATTGACCACGTAGACGGACTGATGGAAAATCAGGACATCTACTTAGAAGACACTGTTTTAAATGTGGTACATGATTTAAAGGCCACTAATTATACGTTTGCAACGGTTGCGGGAACGTTTAATACTCGTTTTGTATTGCGTTATGTTCCGCAAGAAAACCTGAGCAATCCAAGTTTTGACCAGCAAGTAAAAGCGGTACGGATTTATAAAAACAACGCCAACTTATTTGTGCATTCGCCATATGAAACTATTGCCACAGTTTCGGTGTATGATCTTATGGGTCGCTTGCTTTTTGAACGCAAGGACTGCAACACCAATCGCTTTGAAACCAATAATATCAGCGCCAATCAGCAAACGTTAATCGTAAAAGTGACTTTGGTAAATGGAGGCGTAGTAACGGAAAAGGTTTTGTAGAAATCCTCCCTCAACCCCTCCAAAGGAGGGGAGCTTGGAGAACCCAAATAGGTTTGCTAATAAGATACATTTAAAGGTAAACGGCCGTTGCTATTTTCCTTGCAACACCGATTTAAGAAATTAGAGAACTCTTAATAATCCGTTTCGTAAGCGTTGCTTTCTATATTCTATTTTCTATCCTCTATCCTCTTTACTCTTTGCTCTTTACTCTATTTTCTTTACTCTATATTCTATTTTCTATCCTGTCAACAATAAAAATGCAGCACAAAAAAAGCACCAGCGGTAAAACTGGTGCTTTTGAATAATAAAAAGGTTTTTATTATTTTTTCTTTCCTTTTGCTGGAGCTCCTTTTGCTGCTTTTGCTGCTTCTTGAGCTGCTTTCATAGCTGCACGAGAGATTCTTACTTGAGCAACAACCGTGTTGTCTGGGTGTAAAAGTTTGTAATCATCAGACGCTAATTTAGTAACGTATAATTTGTTACCCATTTCCATTCCAGAAATACTAGCTTCGATAAAATCAGGAAGGTTTTTTGGCAATGCTTTTACTTTTAAACGACGTTGGTTCAAACGTAAAACTCCACCTAAAAGTACCCCTGGAGAAACACCTGTAACTTTTACAGGAACTTCAATAGTAACTTCTTTGTCATCATGCAATTCATAAAAATCCAAGTGAAGGATTTTGTCAGATACCGGGTGAACCTGGATATCTTGCATAATTGCATTGAATTTCTTAGTTCCCAATTCAATCACAACAGTGTGTGCGTTTGGAGTGTAAACCAAAGTTTTAAATGCTTTTTCTTCTGCTGAAAAATGCACTGGCTGACTTCCTCCGTATAAAACGCAAGGAACCAATCCAGCATTACGTAAGGCTTTAGTTGAAACTTTGCCCACGCTTTCTCTTTCTGATCCGCTAATTGTAATCGACTTCATTGTAAATATATATAATTAATAAAAAATTCTTATTCAATGTCAAAACGCAACTGTAATGTCAAATTTCAAACCTATAACTTCCGACTTCCATCTTTCAAGTCCAAACTACATCAAAAACTTCCCGCTAATGGAGTTGTTGTGTTGAACCATAAGCATTACTTCTGCAAATAAAGGAGCACAACTTACGACTCTAATTTTGTTCGATGCTTTCTTTAATGGAATAGAATCGGTAACGATTAACTCTTTTAATTGTGAGTTTTCAATCTTTTCGTAGGCATCACCAGATAAAATGGCGTGGGTACAAATGGCGCGAACGCTCAAAGCTCCTTTTTCCATCATTAAATCTGCGGCTTTCGCCAAAGTGCCTCCGGTGTCAATCATGTCGTCCACCAAGACTACGTGTCTGCCTTTTACTTCACCAATCAATTCCATGGTTCCAATTACATTTGCCGCTTTTCGTTGTTTATAACAGATGACAACATCGGACTCTAAAAACTTAGAATACGCATAGGCTCTTTTTGAACCTCCCATATCAGGAGAAGCAATGGTCAAATTATCCAATCCTAAACCTTTTAAATAAGGCAAGAATATAGTAGAAGCAAATAAATGATCTACCGGTTTTTCAAAAAATCCTTGAATCTGATCTGCATGTAAATCCATGGTCATGATTCGGGTAGCACCAGCTGTTTCCAGTAATTTGGCTACTAATTTAGCTCCAATTGGAACTCTTGGTTTGTCTTTACGATCTTGACGTGCCCATCCAAAATAAGGAATTACAGCAGTAATGTGTCGTGCCGAAGCTCTTTTGGCTGCATCAATCATCAATAAAAGTTCCATCAAGTTGTCGCTACTTGGAAATGTAGAACATACTAGGAATACTCTTAATCCACGAATGGACTCTTCAAAAGACGGCTGGAATTCACCATCACTGTATTTTGAGATGGTAACTTTACCTAGCGGTACACCGTATTTCTCGGCAATTTGCTCCGCTAAATGTACGCTTTCTGAACAAGCAAATATCTTTGCGTCTGGTTCTTGGTACAGCATTTTAAATTTAGGTTTTTATTCTTTGGTATTTTTTTGATTTCGCAGTAATCGCTTGGATTGTGCAAAACGCCAATAAATGCCTCGAATGTAGTTAGTTAGTGTTGTGTCGTTTTAACGAGGTGCAAATTTAGGAATAAAAATGAACTTGCCGTCGAAAATTTCTACTATTTTTTTGATAATATGTAAAATTATTTTTTACATTTGCACCGTCTTAAAGGAACAGATAGTGATATTTGTTTTATCAGGATGAAGAATTACTTCATCAAAGCTAAGCCCGGTTGGCGGAATTGGTAGACGCGCTAGACTCAAACTCTAGTATCTTTGATGTGCCGGTTCGATTCCGGCACCGGGTACCATAAAAACTCCTAATAAGCTATATTATAGCAAGTTAGGAGTTTTTTTATTTTATTTTGCCGAAAATTTGCCGAAATTACGAGTTGGTTTTAATTTTTTAGTATTGCTTTTATGGTCAATTGCATCTCGTATTCTTTATCATTTCTAAATAATACCATGGATTTGCAAGACGATTTATTAACTAAATTTACCACAACGGCTCAACTTTCATGTTGCAAAATAAATTGTTATCTTTTTCATAGTTTCTATAACTGCTATTGACGTAATTCCTTTGATGAAATACAATTTCAGCTTCAACAGGATTATAATGGATGTAATTTACACGTTGTTCGATTTTTTCTAAAGTATCTAATAAAACAGGATGAAAACCGTCTTTCCATACTTTATAATTTTTAGCTCTTCCTGATTTTTTTGGCTTCATAACTAAATTTCTTCAAAAGCCATTCTCTTCGACTTTCTGGATTTTCAGGGATGGCTTCTATTAATTTTTTAGAGGTAAATTTTTTAAAATCACGAATGACATTTTGTAATGCACCCTCGAACGCAGTTACTATTAAATGGATATGACTGGTCATATACACGTAAGGATGTACACTTAATCCCTTTTTTTCAATGCAATAATTCAAAGATTCGTCAATGATGTTGCAATAAATAGGACGTGTCAATAAATCTACCCAGTCCGCAATTGTTATTGTGATGAAGGTTGGCACTGTGCTGTCAATCACTTTGTATTTCTCGGACATCTTTTATGTTTAAAGATATTGAATCTCTTAATTAGTTGGATAAGTAAATGGTTCGGATTTTAAGAATTTTATAGCATAAGTCCGCGTTGCAAACGCTACTATTTGTTTTTTGATTGATAAGTAGGTACTCGTTGCAAACGAGCACCAGAGAAATGAACAAACGAGCACCAGTGGGGGTGGTTTTTTGGTTTTACTTACTTTTATATTTGGATTGAAAATTCGAGCTATCGGGGTTGACATGTTATATACATTTAGGCATACGAAACTCCCTTACTTTCTTACATACCAATTGTCCTTGTATAATTTAAAGTACTTAATGTCTTTTGGCTCTTTATCCTTTTCCACTCTCAATAAAGAAGGAGGATTCTCTTGATTCGGATTTATGAAAACATTACCTTCTAAATCTACAGATAAAACTTGAAAATTGTATTTAAAAAAACACTTAACATAGTTTCCAATTTCCTCGTCGGTAAAGTATCCATTACAATCGCGTTTCGGTAAATTTCCGTCAATAATTGCAATTTCTTTTGTTTGATTATTCACAGTAACGATGTAAGGCGAGCATCCATTATCACTTTTACTAATAAGTAATATTATAGTGTCATTATTTACACCACCTCTAATACTAATAAAAGTATTTTTTAAACATGAAAAATCTTCATCATTATATATTGCAATGACATTATTCATATCTTCTTTATTACTCTTACAGGATACAATTCCTAATACTAATGATAATATAATATAAAGTTTAAGTTTCATTTAAAATTTTATTTAGGCATTGAGGATACTCCACTTTTAGTATCCCATGTTCTATTACCAAATTGATGTTGGGTTGAATATTCCACTCCTGCTTTAATTGAACGCTGGTCATCGGCACTGTCAAGTTGCGGTGAATATCCGTTGCTGTCCGAATTCTTTAAACTATTGTAATGAGCTCCAGCCATAAGTGTTCCGGCACTAAATCCCATAGCAGACCCTGACGCTCCAAATAGAAAATTACCAAAATTAAAGTGATTGTGAGCAGTGTTACTTCCATAAGGCAAGAAAAGATACGGGGTATATTTACCAAATTGACTTGCTGATGCTCCACCAAAATTATTGGGTATCGCACCAACTGAAAAATCGAGTTTTCCTCCACCTATACCTTCTTTTTTCAGGTAATTCCAACTATCCTTGTTTTTTGAATCTAAAGCACCTGCTTCACCCAATATATCTCCTATCTTTTTATCGGTTACAATAATAAGATGAGTAATTGCTCCATCTTTAATTGCCTTCGAATCTGATTCAGGGTCGGCAAAATCAAAATTTATGGCATTTGAATACTCGTAAACTGTTGTTTTTCCCTTTTTGCTTTTAACTTTGCTATCTTGGTAATATCTTCCACTCCACGTTTCTTTACCATCGTCTTCAACTTTCCAAAAGGAACCGTTCGGTCTAAAAACAGCTAGAGAATCTCCTTTAACATCAACATAGAAGACTGGATTATTTTTTGTATAATGATATGGTGAAGTGTCAAGGTACTTTTCACTAAACCTATCTATTCGATTAAACCTGCCAATTGCTGGGTCGTATTCTCTCCAACCATAAGCATAAGTATTCAAACCAAGTTCATCCTGATACTCCTTGCCGTTGTATTTATACTGATAATTACTTCTATCCACAGCAATTAATATAGGATCTGCTGAAACATCTTTTCTAGTGTCATAAGCTCTTGTGTCAAGATTATAACTGTGTTTCAATCCAAATGGATAATAGTGGTTTTGTTCTAAAATTTTGAGTTCATTATTTTCTTCGGTATAACTTAATCTTAAGTTGCCTAAATGATCAGTGTAATTATAAACATAATTAAATTTATCTCCGTTCGTTACGCTCACATATCCTTCTGCTGTTGGGAAAAACTGCAATTCATTATTCTGATATTGAAAACCACCTACATAATCAACAGAAGTAAGCACTGTACTTTGCATAGCATTTGTTGTGGTTACCTTTTTAACCAACTTGACGCCAACAGCATTGTAAAGATAATTTATTTCATTTTGTCCAGTAAGGTTAAATTTAATTTTTGTCGTTAAAGACATTTTACTGAAAAAAACAGGCAGTAAATACTACATTGAAGCAAGAAAATAGTGATTGGAACGGCATCAAAAATTGTAAAAGAGTGAAATGAAATAGTGCAACTTTCCCAATGTGGTTGTGGGATTCTGATATCAATCGCTTGAAAAAATTTTCAGTTTGGTAATAGAAATTGTCCTTTTAAAAACTAAATGTCTAACTCCATCAAAATACTCACTGCATTACCACCAAAACCTACAGAATTGATTAAAACCGTTTTAATATCCTTTTTTTGATGTTGCTTTTCGCCAAAAGGAACGGGAATAAACTGATTGTGTTGCATCATTAACAAGCCTAATTCCATGCTCAAAAGTCCCGAAGTGGCAAAGGTATGCCCTGTTTTCCATTTATTTGTGGTTAAAAGTGGAAGGCTTTCGCCAAAGACATGCTGGATGGCTTTATATTCAGAGGAATCGCCTTTCATGGTTCCCGGAGCATGCATCACGATTGCATCCACGCTTTGTACCGAACTATTTTTAAGCGCCATTTTCATGGATTTTTTAAAACATTCAGCTTCAGTGGAAACAGAAACGCCGTGTTGCAAAACCTCGGTTGCATATCCAATTCCCGTAATGTAGGCTAATGCATTGCTTCGTTTTCCCAATTCTAATCCTACCGATGCTGCTCCTTCACCAAGAACCATGGAATTTCTAGTTTTAGTAAAATCCAAGGCACGACAAGGAAAATCCGAAGGTGTATGGAACGCGTAAATTTTCATGGCTTTCATTTGTGCAATGGTAAACGGCGTTAAAGGTGCTTCACTTCCGCCGACTAAAAACGCGTCTGCCATTCCAGCTCTCAACCACGCGACACCATTTAAAACCGCATGTAAACCGGTGGAACACGTGATGGAATGCGATAATTCTGGTCCTTCAGATTGCAAATCATGCGCAACCCAAGAAGATATATTTCCCAAAGTTGTAGTTGGTGAAGCTAGTGTTTGTGCTTTTCCAGTTTCTAAAAATTCTTGAAAGTGATTTTCAAATAAAGTGGTCGCACCACGGGAAGAACCCATGTTGATTCCGAAATCAGCTTTATCTTTCCAATTGGCTTGCAGAACCGCTTGTCGCGAAGTCCAAATTGCCATGAGAACAGTATCGTCAAGCGACTTGTATTTAGAATCGCTTTTGCGCAATTGTTCAATTAAGTGTTTGTTTTCTATTGATAAGGTGGCTGCAAATTCAGAGGCAGTTCCAAAAGATTTTGATTGGATAAAATGATGCGGTTGCAGGTAATTATCCCAAACTTCTTTGGAGTTATTTCCTAAGGGAGAAAGCGATGAAAGTGCAGTGATGGCAATGGATTCTTGCAAAATAAAAGGATGTGGTAAAATGGAATTCCTAGCCCAGATAGCAGTGGTATCCTTTTTCCCGCTTCTTTAGCGGGGAAAAGATGTAGCGGATAGCTGGATCAAGCTCCAAAATTAAACTATTTCGATGGCTTCTTCAATGGTGGCATACACTTTTAGCAATTGTTCATCGGTGATGATGTACGGCGGTAAAATGTAGACAATATTTCCAACGGGACGCAAAATAACGCCTTTGTCGATGAAGAAATTGTAGAGTTTGTTTCGCATGGTTCCGTAATAACTTTCATTGGTTTCGGATTTGATTTGCACGGCAAATATTACGCCTAAAACCCTTGTTGTTACAACTCTTGGATGGTTTTTAATCTTTTCTTGAAAGGCCAAATGCTTGCTATTGACTCTACTGATGTTTGCTTGCATTTCGGGTTGTTCCAGTAATTTCATACTGGCTAAAGCTGCGGCACAACCGGTTGGATTTGCCGTAAACGTATGTCCGTGAAACAAGGCTTTATTGATATCGTCGTCGTAAAATGCGTCAAATAATTCTTGGGTAAACGTAGTCAATGCCATCGGGATGGTTCCGGCGGTTAATGCTTTTGACAAACAAATCATGTCAGGTTCTTGCTGTAAATAATTGCAAGCAAAGTTTTTACCGGTTTTTCCGAATCCCGTCATTACCTCATCGGCAATCGTTAAGACGTTATTTCTGTGGCAAATTTCTATCAACTGATCCAACGATTCTGGCGCATACATCACCATTCCAGCAGCTCCTTGAACGAGTGGCTCAAATATAAATGCTGCACAAGGTTTCGATTGTATGGCATTTTCCAAAGCGTCAAAACTGGCTTGTTCGTTTCCAAGAACGGGAACAGGAATGCGAATGACATCAATGAACATGCCTTCAAAAGCTTGGGTATAGAGCGAAATTCCGCTGGCTGCCATTGCGGCAAAAGTGTCGCCGTGAAAAGCATCTTCGAACGAAATGATCGTGGTGCGTTTTTCTCCTTTGTTATGAAAATATTGCAAAGCTACTTTAATTGCCACTTCCACAGCTGTTGAACCATTGTCAGAAAAAAACAACTTTTTCTGATTGGAAGGCAACATCGGAAGCAGTTTTTCGGCTACTTGAACAGCAGGTTGGTGTGTAAAACCGCCAAAAAGGACGTGCTCTAAAGTAGTGAGTTGTTTATAAATTGCATCGGCAACAAATGTATTGGAATGTCCAAAAGGATTGACCCACCACGAACCAATGGCGTCAATGTATTCTTTGCCGTCCTCGTCCCAAAGTAAAGCATCTTTTCCTCGGGAAATAGCAATTGGAGTAGCGGCAGTTTTATGTTGGGTATAGGGATGCCAAAGGTATTGGCGGTCTTTTTCGATAATGTTCATGCGGCAAAGGTAATCAAAGCGAAAAGAAATGAAAGTCGGAAATTATAAGTTTACCTTAATTAAATAGTTCTGAAATAGTAAAATCCAGTTGCGGAAATAGGGGACTTTTAATAATACTTTCTTCAATTAAAGGTTGTTGGCCTACGAAAATTCCGTCTTTTAAAACGTAAATGAGTATTGTTTTATCAGTGGGATTTACAAGCCAATATTCTAAAACGCCTGCTTCTTGGTACAATTCATATTTATGGGTCATTTCTTTTTTGGAATTCCCGGGCGATAAAATTTCAATCATTAAATCTGGGGCTCCAATTGCACCACGAGAATCCAATTTATTCTCATCACAAACGACACATAAGTCGGGTTGAACTACTGTATAGATTTCATTGTCACTTGTAGATTTTTTCTTGTCTAACAAACGAACATCAAAGGGACCTACAAAAAGATTGCAGGATTGATTTTTAAATATAGTCCACAGAATCCCGTGTATGTTACCAGCTACTTTCTGATGATATAAACTTGGCGCAGGACTCATTTTAAATATTTTGCCCTTATACAATTCCAATCGTTCTTGAAACATCCAAGTCAAATAATCCGCATAGGAATAGGTCTTGTTTAAATCTAATTGATTGATATCGTTGATCATAGTTTCTTTTTTATTCAAATTTAATGAAAAATAGCTTTGTTACAACTTCAAAAGGTTTTCCCTCCAATTGTCTGCATATTCATTGATTACATTGGTGTCAAAATAGGGTTCTTGTTCTAATCTCCCAATAAAAGAAATTCCAGTTTTTGATAAAATAATGGATTCGGTTGCCTTGTTTTCTTCGCCGTTGAAAATGATTCCAGCGACAGGAATGTTTCTGTTTTGCAATGCTTCAATGGTCAATAAAGTGTGGTTGATGCTTCCCAAATAATGACGAGAAACTACAATCACTTTATAGTCGGGTTGAATTAAATCAATAATAGTTTCCGTAGTGTTTACAGGTACAAAAATGCCTCCAGCGCCTTCTATAACCAAATTGTTTTTTGTTTCTGGTTCGGTGATTTTCTTGATGTCAATGGTAATGCCATCCAGTTCTGCAGCATAATGTGGACTTGCCGGCGTATTTAGCGCGTAACTATTTTCAAAAAATTTGGTTTTCGAATTTGAAACGTAGGACTTGATTTTATGTGTGTCAGAGTGTTCCAAATCACCCGCTTGAATGGGTTTCCAGTAATCGGCTTTTAGTGCTTGAGTGATGATGGCGGAAACTATTGTTTTTCCAACGTCGGTGGAAATTCCTGTAACGAATATTTTCATGTCTTTTTTTTAACGGTTTTCTATTGTAAGTTTTCCTTAACTACTGCAGTTGAAATTAAATTTGCCATAGTGTTACGACTGCAAAAATAAAGAAGACGTAGCAAAAAAGTTGGTTATTCTTCTCTTAATTCATCCAAAACGGACCTGATTTCTTTGGCATGTTTTCCGTAGAACGAATTGACCCACCATTCTAATGCGATTCCCATAAAAAGCATGCAGAAAATTACAATTGAGAATAAACCTATGATTTGTGAATTGGAAAATTCATTTATTTGAAACCCTGGAGTTTTAGAAAATTCAGCGTATAAAAATCCAATTAAAAACAAAATCATGAATGGCGTCAAGGCAAATCCAAATGTTTTATAGAGTTCCATATTGAGCCTAATGTCAAAATAGGTTTCGTATAAACTGTCTTTTGTTTTGAGTGCTATCGCATTCAATCTTTTGTAAAAGAAGTAAAACTTGGTAAAATAGTAGGCACAAACTGCTGTAAAAAGGCTAAATAATAAGTAATATAAAACAGTGGTTTGTGGTGAAAAATGATACAGCAGCGGTATAAATCCCATGAACACAATTGAAAGAATTTGATACCAAAACTCCTTTTTTAAGTTTTTTTTGATGGCATCTAATGGTGTATTGGCCGATTGTATTTTTTTTAAATCTGCAGGGACAATGACATTCTCTGTTTTTTCATTGTTCCACGCATTTTGTATATCGTTAAAATCCATAACCTTGATTTTTTATAATTTCTTTTAATTTTTCTTTTGCTCTATTTAATTTTACGCGGGCGTTACCTTCTGAAATTCCTAGATTTGCTCCTATTTCTTTATGAGAAAAACCTTCGAGTTGATAGAATATAATTGCTTTGTCAATTTTCTCTAATTGCTGCACTGCTTTATAGAAATGCTGTATCTGATCTTCTTTTATATGGGAGTCGCCTTCTTCCTCCTTAATATTATCAGAGGCAATTTCGTATTTGTCCACTTTCCTTTTGTCTTTTTTTAAGAAAACAATTGCCGTATTTATCGCCACACGATACATCCAGGTTGAAAACTGACTTTCATTACGGAACGATTCGTACGATTTCCAAAGTTGACAGATGATTTCTTGAAACAAATCTTGCTGATCGGCAATAGTGTCCATATACATCTTGGAAACTTTATACAAAATTCCTTTATGCTTCTCGATGCGGCTTAAAAATTCTTGCTCTTTTTCTTTCAAAACACTACTAGTTCAATAATGGACGTACTCTATAACCTGCTTTTTTTAATAAATGCAATACGCCGTTTTCTCCTGCTAAATGTGCGGCACCAACAGCGATGAAACATGATTCTTTTTGCATTAGCGTGGGCAATTTGGTAACCCATTCTCTATTGCGTTTGTCAAGCATTTCATATTTGGTTTTCTTGTTCATTAATTTTTCGTCAATCATTTGCGAATAAAGCATTTCTATATTTTCCTCTTTATAGAAATTTACCGAAGCAGTTGTTTCTGCAATGCTTAATTCTGCTAGCATGCTCAGCATTTCATCAGTAGTGTATGCTTTTTCTATGGTGGAAAGTTGGGACTTAATTTTTTCCAATCCAGCAATTTCCATATTTCGTTTTTTAGCATCGGCTACAAATTCCATTTCATAAAATTTTAAATCAGCACACCCAAAACTTTTCATAGACAAGATACTCATTACTGCTGATAAACTATAGGAATTGAGTTGCTCGATTGAAAGTCCTTCTGTTTTTTTTAAAATTTCGTCTAATTTCGAAAATTGCTTTGCGTTAAGTGCTTTGTCTAAAGGCTCTTTTGCCGCCATCATACTTTGCATCGCAGCTAATTCAGTTGGGTCGGTCATGTCAATTTCTAAAACTAATTTTTTTGAGGATTGGAATGCATTTTTGACCTTTTCTGATAAAAAATAATCGGTAGCACAAATCATGTGAATAGTTCCATACACATAGGAAGGACTCGTTAATCCATTGCCCGAAATTTCCCACAAGAGTGTGTTTTCTAATGCTGTTGATTTCGTTTGAGCTTGATGATTAATACTGTAAAAAAGAGTAATGACAGTTAAAGCTAATTTGAATAAATGTTTCATGATATTGGTTTTTAAAATTGGAATGAATAGGATTATTGAAAATTTGAGGTGGTTATTTACTTAAATACGTTCGAAACCAAGCGGCAAGAGACGCTACAAATAAACACGTCATTATGATTAACAATGCTGTATTGGGTTTGCCTGATATAAAATAATTGATGAGGGAAAAACTGAGTCCTAAAGTGGCAAGTGAAAGAAATACATAATGGAAGATTGTTCCTTTTGACAAAATAGATGTTGGTTTCATAATAGTTTGAATTTTTGATTACCTCTCGTAAGTAGACAAACTATTCAAACGTTACAAAAAAACATAAATTTATTTAAAAGTATCTAAATTTAAAACGCGATTGCAGCGAATGACCCAGATATTCGCACTGTTTATAAGGTTTTGTGACTTCTCTATTTTTTCAAGAATTTGAATTTAAAACTCAAAATTACAGTTTTCACATTTGTAATTATACTTATTGTAGATTGGTAAAGCCATTACTAGAAATGAAAACAAAAATGAAAATAAGGATTTAAAATTTTTTACAGTGGTAAGTAATTGGGCTTTTTCGGTACCACAATTTGGACATTTGATTAATTTTCCCTCATCATCCACTGAAAATTTACTGATTTCAGAAAAGATTTTCACTGCTTTTTCATAGTCTTCGGCTTTAACAAACAGCTTTACCCCGCCAATTGCATTGCTTAAAAAAGGGTCAGAATCGATGGTGTGATTGTCACGCACAAAAACGGCTACGCCTTCCGATTCCAGCTTTGCTTTGTAAATAAACGCCTCGCTTGAATATTGAAATTCACCCACTTTATTGAAAATTTTTTCTTCCATGTTTTTTTGTTTTCTAAAATAGATGTGAACAAAGCAATCCTAATAATTGTGTGATTTCTTTTTCGGAATTAAAACTGTGCAAACAAATTCGCAAGCGTTCTTGGCCTTCAGGAACCGTGGGCGATAAAATGGCTTTTACATTAAAACCTTGACTTTGCAACTGAAAAGCGGTATTTTTTGCATTTTCATTTCCAGGAATTACCGCACATTGAATTGAGGACTTACTTCTAACAAATAATGGTTTTAAACCCAATAACTGTTTTTGCTGATTGAAAATAGTGATGTTATACCGCAGTTTTTCTCGAGCTTCAATGTTTTGTACCAAATGTTGATACGCGACTTGAATGGTAGCTACTGCATGTGGTGAAAGTCCAGTGGTGTAAATCAAACTTCGAGCGAAATTTATCAAATAGGATTTCAATGCATCGCTTCCTAAAATTACAGCTCCATGACATCCTAGACCTTTTCCAAAAGTGATTATTCGTGCAAAAATAAGTTTTTGCAAGTGCAACATTTGTACTAATCCTTCGCCTTGTTCGCCAAAGACGCCTAAAGCATGGGCTTCGTCAACAATGAAGTACGCATCGTGTTTTTTACAAAGACTCGCGATTTCTTCAATAGGAGGTGTATCGCCGTCCATTGAAAAAACAGATTCTGTAACTACGTAAATTGTGGTTTCGGGATTTGATTTGGCTTTTAAAATCAAACGTTCCAAATCCTCGTCGTCGTTGTGCTTGAACTTATAGGAGTATGCGTTCGATAGTTGAATACCGTCCCGAATGGAAGCATGAATCAACTCGTCATATAAAATGCAATCGCCTTTTTGCGGTACAGCACTAAAGAATCCAATATTGGCATCATAGCCAGAATTAAACAATAACGCGTTTTCAGCATCATGAAAAGCAGCGATTTTATGCTCTGTCTCTGTGTATAAATTATGATTTCCTGTGAGCAGTCGAGAGCCTGTGGCGCCATTTTGCTGCAGATTTTTTACAGTTAATAGAGTGTGAACTTCCTCAAAAATGGCTTTTGATTGTGCAAAACCCAGATAATCATTTGATGCAAAATCTATTAAATTAGTGTCAGATCCCAATTGACGCAGTGCATTGTTGGAAATTCTTTTGTCTAATTTGTCCGCTAATCGTTTGGGAAATTTCATGTGGTAAATTTAGGAAAAAAGTAGGAAGATTGACGAAATTTCGCTCAAGATAGAAAGTTTTAGAGACTAATATATTGTAAATAAAATTAATAATTCAAGTGTCTTAAAATCTTTAAAAACCAATGTCATTGATTATTGTAGAGTTTTGATTTGAAAAATCGTTTATTAATTTTATTTTATTCAAATTTGCATAAAAATTGCACTAAAATTCATTACTACAATCTAGTAATGCATAAAACTGAATTCAAATGATACTATCCCTGATTTTAATAATTGTTGGTTTTGTTGCTTTAATTTATGGGGCAAATTGGTTGGTCAATGGAGCTTCATCATTAGCTAAAAAATTTGGCGTTTCTGATTTGGTCATCGGATTAACTATTGTAGCATTTGGAACTTCGGCACCTGAATTGGTGGTAAATTCGGTTGCCTCTGCAGATGGTTTTTCAGATATTGTATTAGGAAATATCATTGGCAGTAATAATTTTAACCTTTTTATTATTCTGGGAATTGCTGCATTGGTGTATCCTATTGCCGTCCAAAAATCCACGATTAAGGGCGAGATTCCAATTTCACTTCTTGTTGCAATTGTATTTTTATTACTGGCCAATAATTTTTACGTTGGTGCTAATTCAGAAATTTCCCGTTGGGACGCATTGGTGATGTTGCTGCTTTTTGGAGGGTTTTTATATTACATTTTTAAGCAGATGAAAAATGAGATACCTGAACACATAGATTATATTCCAAAATCAAATAATGCTATTTTTGGTTTGATTATTCTTGGTTTTGCAGGATTAATTTTAGGTGGAAAGTTAGTAGTGGATAATGCTATTTTGGTTGCCACAGAATTAGGTGTGAGTCAGAAAATAATTGGTTTGACCATCATTGCTGTAGGAACATCTCTACCAGAATTAGTAACTTCGGTAATTGCCGCTATGAAAAAGAACAGCGACATTGCAATTGGAAACGTAATTGGATCCAATGTTTTTAACGTACTTCTTGTAATTCCTGTGAGTACGATGATCAATCCAATTGCGTTTGATTCCGTTTTCAATCAGGATATATACATATTGATTGGAGGAACAATTTTTGTTCTTGGAGCTTTAATTTTAAGCAAATCAAATAAAATCAGTAGGTGGCACGGAATTATACTTTTAGGGTTCTACTTGATTTACACGGGCTATTTGGTTAGTAAAGAGCTGTAAAGAATGTATTCAAGTTAAATTGTGATCCACTGCTAGGATAGAGGTAACGGTTTTAAGCATCAGTTTGCATTTATGAGGTTAAATAAAGGTTGACTTAAAGTTTGCTGCTAAAAAACTTCTTGCATTAATAACAATCAGAATGGAGAAAAAGTCACTTTTACAACTGGCAATCGCCCATAAAAAAAGCGCTTCATTTCTGAAACGCTTTTTACTCCTTCGAGGTAATAAAAATAATCTATATATTTTTAGTCTTCAAGAGCTACTACTTGAGCAGCAACTTTACCTTTTCTTCCTTCTTCTTCTTCGTAAGATACACGGTCACCTTCGCGAAGTTCTTCCGCTCTAATTCCTGATGCATGAACGAAAATGTCTTTTCCTGTTTCTTCGTCTGTAATGAATCCGTAACCTTTAGACTCATTGAAAAATTTAACTGTACCTGTACGCATTGTAATAATAAAAATAATTAATAATGCCACAAATGTAAACTTTAATATCATACAACCAACACGTTATGTTAAAAATTTACAAAATATTTTGCAAAAAAAATAAATCAGGTGGCTTTTCAAGGCAATTTCGGCACGTTGACCACTATTTTTTTTGTTTTCAAAACCAAAAAAGGAAGAGTTTGTATTTATAAGTACAATAAAAAATGAATGCATTCAGCAAGATTGTATCTCGAAATTTGCTGCAAAACACTCTTATTATTTTGGCACAAAAAAAAACCCTTGCTATCGAAAACTCGATTCAGCAAGGGTTTTAATCTTTATTCCACTGTCTTAATACTTAATTCTTAAGTCTTAATACTAATATCTGTAATATTCTGGTTTAAATGGACCTTGAACTTCAACACCAATATACGCAGCTTGGTCGTCACGTAATGTCTCCAATTCAACACCTAATTTAGCCAAGTGAAGCATTGCTACTTTCTCATCTAAATGTTTTGGCAACATGTATACATCATTGTTGTAAGATGCACTGTTTTTCCATAATTCAATTTGTGCCAAAGTTTGGTTTGTAAATGAATTACTCATAACAAAACTTGGGTGACCTGTAGCACAACCAAGGTTTACCAAACGACCTTCAGCCAATAGGATGATGTCTTTACCATTGATCGTGTATTTGTCAACTTGTGGTTTAATTTCAACTTTAGAAGCTCCGTGGTTTGTGTTCAACCAAGCTACTGCAATTTCATTATCAAAGTGTCCAATGTTACAAACGATCGTTTTGTCTTTCATTTGCTCAAAGTGTGTACCAAGAACGATATCTTTATTTCCCGTAGTTGTGATGATGATATCAGCATTTCCAACAACAGTGTTTAATTTTTTAACTTCAAAACCGTCCATTGCAGCTTGCAAAGCACAAATTGGATCAATCTCTGTAACTGTAACAATAGATCCAGCACCTCTAAATGAAGCAGCTGTTCCTTTTCCTACGTCACCGTATCCACAAACAACAACTCTTTTTCCAGCTAACATAATGTCTGTTGCACGTCGAACTGCATCAACTGCAGATTCTTTACAACCGTATTTGTTATCAAATTTAGATTTAGTAACCGAATCGTTTACGTTGATGGCCGGCATTGGCAATGTTCCCGCTTTTACTCTCTCGTATAATCTGTGAACTCCTGTTGTAGTTTCTTCAGATAAACCTTTAATTCCTTCAACTAAATGTGGGTAACGGTCAATAACCATATTGGTTAAATCTCCACCATCATCAAGGATCATGTTTAATGGTTGACGGTCTTCGCCAAAGAATAACGTTTGTTCAATACACCAGTCAAAATCTTCTTCGTTTAGGCCTTTCCAAGCGTACACTTGAATTCCAGCAGCAGCAATTGCAGCGGCAGCTTGATCTTGTGTAGAGAAAATGTTACAAGAACTCCAAGTCACTTCTGCACCAAGAGCAATTAATGTTTCAATTAAAACAGCCGTTTGAATCGTCATGTGCAAACATCCTGCAATACGAGCACCTTTTAATGGTTGTTCATTTTTATATTCTGAACGAAGTGCCATTAAACCTGGCATTTCCGCTTCTGCTAATTCAATTTCTTTTCTTCCCCATGCTGCAAGAGAAATATCTTTTACTTTAAAAGCCACAAAAGGCATTGTTGTTGTACTCATGTATCTAATTTAAGATTATCTAATTTTGATGCAAATTTACAAAATAACTTTTAGAGAACCGTATTTCCGCATTGATTTATGAATTGTTTAGTATTATAAGCCTAACATTCAGAACGATTTAGAGTAAAAATGAGTGTTTTAAAGTTTCGGACGGTTCATTTTATTCAAAAGTTTTTGCATCTTTTAAATGTTTTAGTTCGATTTAAAAAATCTTTGCGAACTTTGCTGTAAACTTATAGTATGAGAAAAATAGAACATATCGGGATTGCCGTGAAGGATTTAGAAGTTTCCAATGCATTATTTGAGAAGCTTTTTGGCGCAGCACCTTATAAATTTGAAGAAGTTGCAAGTGAAGGCGTAAAAACTTCTTTTTTTATGAATGGACCAAATAAAATTGAACTTTTAGAAGCAACCAATCCAGAAAGTCCGATTGCAAAATTTTTAGAAAAAAAAGGTGAAGGCATTCATCATATCGCATTTGATGTGGAAGATATTGTTTCTGAAATAGCACGGCTACAAGAAGAAGGCTTTACCGTTTTGAATCCAATTCCTAAAAAAGGTGCTGATAATAAACTAGTTGCATTTCTTCATCCAAAAGGTACAAACGGTGTTTTAATTGAATTGTGTCAAGAAATTAAAGAGTAGTTCTAACGTCTTTCTGTACTTGTAAAAATTCATTTTTTTTATAAAAAAATAGTTGCACCAAACCGAAAATAGCCGTAATATTGCAACCGCAAGTTTGGTCCTATAGCTCATTCGGTTAGAGCAACTGACTCATAATCAGTAGGTGCTTGGTTCGATTCCAAGTGGGACCACTTTTAAAACCGTAATTATCAATGTGATGATTACGGTTTTTTTTTATGTGCTATTTTTTTTACACAGTTGATTATTAGTTATTTGTGCTTTTAAATTGTTAAAATATCTAAAGTGTATTCGTGCTTTAATCTTGAATTTGATAACTTTAGCATTCGTATTAATTACAAAGAATTGTAGTTCTGAATCAGTTCAATCGTTAAAAAACATTACATGAAATTACATGCCCGAAAGATATTGATTAAAAACATGGTTTGTGACCGTTGCATTTTTGCAGTCCAGCAAATTTTTAATCAACTCAATATTCCCACTGCGGAAATTGTTCTTGGCGAAGTAATTACTGAAAATGATTTAAGTATTGAGGAGTCAAAATCAATTGAGAAGGAACTATTAAAATTAGGGTTTGAATTAATTACGACAAGAGGATCTAAATTGATTGAAGATATAAAGAAAAGTATACTTCAGTATTTAGAAATAGAAACAAAGGTACAGAAGGATTCACTTTCTACATTTATAACTTCTAAACTGCCTTATGATTACAGTTACTTAAGCGATTTTTTTTCTAACACTGAAGGTAAGACCATCGAGCAGTTTTTCATCAATCAAAGAATTGAAAAAGTAAAAGCTTTAATACTTTTTAGACAACTTACTTTTACAGAAATTGCATTTCAAACAGGCTTTAGCAGTGTACACCATTTATCGGCTCAGTTTAAGAAAGTCACTGAAATGACACCTTCTACATTCAAAAAATCAAAAAATAGCACTCGAAAAACTAGGGACTCAATTTAAAAATCCAAAAATTATATACGTTTTGCTTCTATTTACATAAAATGAAGACGGCAACGGTCCTTTATCTTTGTAAAACGAATAATCCTTAAATATTTAATTATGAAAGATACTAAAAACGGATGTAGCAATCCAAACTGCCACTGCAATAATTGTGCTTGTGGCGAAAATTGTAAATGCGGAAGCGGAGTATAAATTTTAAAAAGACTGTTCATTCAGTCTTTTTTTATACGATTTTTTTGTTAATCTTTTTTTATAGCAATTATTAACCGTTATATTTGAAGCTATTAAAAATAAAATCGTTTAATATGAATATGAAACCGATACTTGCCAGCGCTTTTTTAGCTGCAGTCCTTTTTACTTCTTGCAAAAAAGATTTAGAACCTCAAGCAAACTCAGAGACTCCAGTACTTGATCAAAATACTGTTGGAACTGAACCGCAAAATATAGAACAAAGTTTTGAAGTTCAGAACCCCAACCAACAAAATGTACAAGCGCCAAATCCGGTTCAAAACCAAGGCGTAACTACCGCTGCAGGAATGAATCCACCACATGGACAGCCTAACCACCGTTGCGACATCGCTGTTGGAGCGCCTTTAAGTTCTCCAAAAGGAGCAATGCCAACTGCACCAGCGCCAACTATGACACCAACACCACAAGGACAAGCGTCAATAACACCTGTAGACATGGCTTCTGGAACAACGGCTACAAAACCAGGAATGAATCCACCACACGGGCAAGCAGGACACCTTTGCGAAATTGCAGTAGGAGCTCCATTACCTAAATAAAGAATACATCCCAAAAAATATAAAACCTTCAGAAATGAAGGTTTTTTTGTTTGACAGTAAATTGCATTGCAAAAAAAAACCTTGCAAAAATAAATTTACAAGGTTTTTGTGGAGAAGATGGGGCTCGAACCCACGACCTCTTGACTGCCAGTCAAGCACTCTAGCCAACTGAGCTACATCCCCAATTCGCAAACAAATATAGTTTATTTGGTGTATTAAAAAAATACTTTTTATTTTTAATTCAATCAATGCTCTGCCAACCATTTTTCCAAAGAACAAGCCTTATTTAAGCTAAATTTCATAATTTTACATAAAAATTTTAAGCTATGATTGCTACGCAAGAACACGGTTCACTATATACACAAATTGAAAATAAAGTTGCAACAATTGAATTTTCGCATCCCGCAAGTAATTCATTTCCAAGTGAATTATTGCAACGTTTAACAGACGAACTCAATAAAATCTCTGTTAATAAAGAAGTTTCTGTAATTATTTTAAAAAGTGGTGGCGAAAAAGCATTTTGTGCCGGAGCTTCTTTTGACGAATTACTTCAAATTGACGATCTAGAAAAAGGAGAAAAATTCTTTTCTGGCTTTGCCAATGTCATCAATGCCATGCGAAAATGTTCGCAATTAATTATCGGTCGCATTCAAGGAAAAGCCGTGGGTGGCGGAGTTGGTTTAGCAGCAGCTTGCGATTATGCTTTTGCCACAGAAGCCGCATCCATCAAGCTTTCAGAATTGACTATTGGTATCGGGCCTTTCGTTATTGCACCCGCTGTAGAACGAAAAATGGGAATTGCCGCGCTAGCCGAATTAACCATTGCAGGTCACGAATGGCAAAATGCGTATTGGGCAAAGGAGAAAGGATTGTACGCCAAAGTCTACGAAACTGTTGCAGACTTAGACAAGGAAGTGGATTTTTTAGCCCAAAAATTAGCCCATTATAATCCAGATGCACTTTCCGACATGAAAAGAGTGTTGTGGGAAAACACGTCCAATTGGGATGCGCTACTTTACGAAAGAGCGGCAATTTCTGGGACATTAGTGTTGTCTGAATTTACCAAAAACGCATTGTCGCAATTCAAAAAATAATTTTTATTAGGAGCTAATCCGGCTGTCCACTGTATCTTTTTTTAGATTTTTGCGCGGCAAAATCTAAAAAAAGGATGCCGTTTCCATCCGGGCTAAAAATCACGTAACGTATGCCATTATATAAAAAATTCAACATCGGTCAGAGCGCTCAAGTCTACATCTGGCAAATCACGGAATCCTTCGAAGATTTATTTGACGAAGTCTATTTAAAAGACATCAGTTTGGTTCGAGTCAATAACATGAAATCGTTGTCGCACCAAAAAGGATTTCTCTCGGTTCGAAAACTCCTTCAAGAAGCCGGTTATTCTGACGCAGATTTATTTTACGACGAAACGGGCAAGCCCAACCTAATAGATGGAAAATTGATTTCGATCACACATTCCTTTGAGTTTTCAGCTCTGATCATCAGTCAGCAAGTTGCAGGAATCGACCTTGAAATGCAACGCGAAAAAATCATCACGATTGCCGAAAAATACATGGATACGGAATACGACTTCCTTCCAAAAGAGAAAGAACTCGATTTTATCCAAAAAAGCACTGTAATATGGGGCGTGAAAGAGTCTGTTTTTAAGATTGAAAACCAAGTTGGAATCAGCTTTAAAGAGCATATTTCTGTTTTCCCGTTTGAAATGGCGGATGGAAAAACCAGTGCCATTTTAACATTTGAGAATCAAGTAAAAGAGTTTAAAGTTCAATTTGAAATTGTGGAAAATTATATTGTTGTGGTTGCTTTTGAGAAGTAATTACCTCCGACTATTAAACATATTTAAAAACAACATCGTACTCATTTTCCGAGCACGACGTTTCAGCGTATCCGCATTTTCGCCTTCAAAAAGTTCGTCAATAGTAGCAAACCAATAGTTGAGCCATATGCCAAATTCATGCGTAGAAATAACGCCACCTGAATTTCGGTCGACTTCTATGTGTGCTTCAATTGGATTTCCGCTGTAATTTCTTCCTCCAAAAAGGTTCATTTCCCAGAAATTGGTGAGCTTTTCGAGGTGTTCGTCCCAATCTTTAATCACGTCGTTAAAGAAAGGCCCAATTTCGGTATCGGTTCTGATTTTTGCATAGAAGGAGTGCACCAGTAAAGCAACGTCCTCGCGGTTTTCGATGTTTTTCATTGTATAATTATAGCATTGACAATGATAAAGAAAACACTTGACACCACACTCGCAATTACCAAATTAAAAAATTATACGTGCCGATAATTGTGCAAAAATTGAGGTATTTACACTCATGCAAATCAAAACAATTAAGGAGAGTTGGATCATTTGTATCGGACTAGTTCCGTGCGAAAGTGTGTACATTGCAGCAGCAGAACCTAGACAACTTTGTCCAATAATGGCTAATGTAGCGTAGGCAAAAAAGTTGTATTCAAAACTTTTTAAAGCATTATCATATAATTTCATAGCAGTTAAATTTATTTGATTACAAATTTAACTACACATGCCGCTTTTCATTTATGACTTGAATCACAATGCTACATTTCTCGATACACTTTTCTATTTATGATTTTTAGCAAGCGCTTTTTTTCTAAAGATTTAATGGTACGAATGACGGTTTCTACGCGAAGTCCCGTCAAGTCGCCAATTTGTTGTCGGGTAAAATCTACGAGGTAGCCATTTGTGTCTTTATTTAAATTAAAGTGTTTGATGGCATAATCAATGAATTGCAATACGCGATGTTCCGGATCTTCCGAAGCAATTTCGGCAGACATTACCGCCTTGTAATGCAATCTTTGAGCAAGATTTTCAATGATAGAGAGGGATTCCGCAGGGTTTTCTAATAGAAGTTTTTTAAACAGTTCTTTTTTGATAGTTAGAATAACAGCATTCTCGGTAGCAATGGCATTGGCAGGATACAGTCGGTCTACAAATAATGGCGGCTCGCCAAAACTTTCGCCCGTCTTAAAAAAACCTTGAATGAATTCCTTTCCTTCCTCATTGTAATTGTTCATTTTTACTTCACCTGAAATGATTTGGTAATAATAATGCGCATGAGTGTTGACTTCAAAAATCACATCTGACTTTTCATATTGTTTTTCAACAGCTCCGTATTGTTCTAAAAGTTCCTTTTGTATCATCGCATTTTTTATTTCAACCTTCACAAAGATAAATCTTTTAAAATTTGAATTTTGATTCAAAAAAAACCGTTAGTTTTGCTTGAAATGAATGTAAATACGACCAAAATTTATTCAGAAATCGTAACTGCTTTTGTAAACAAAAAACGTTTGTTGGCTATATTATTGGATCCAGATAAAATTGATTTCTATGAAATAAAACAACTGGCTGAAAAGATCAATCTATCGCCAGCTACGCATATTTTTATTGGCGGCAGCCTCGTTTTTTCTGAAGCTATTGAACAGCTTATTGAAGAAATTAAAAAGCTTATCCAATTACCGATTATTCTTTTTCCCGGTCATCCTTCACAAATTGTAGAAAATGCAGACGGAATTTTATTTTTGAACTTACTGTCCGGTCGCAATCCAGATTATCTAATCGGTCATCAAGTGAAAGCGGCTCCCGTATTAAAAAAAATGAATTTTGAAGTCATTCCCACGGCATACCTATTAATTGAAAGTGGCGGAAAAACGGCTGTTGAAGTAGTGAGTAAAACCAATCCGATATCGCGACACGATAGTACTGAAGCGGTTGCCACTGCTCAAGCCGGCGAATTAATGGGGAATAAATTAATTTATCTCGAAGCAGGAAGTGGGGCAATTCAATCTGTCCCAGAAGAAATGATTCAGAAAGTTGCAAAATCGGTTGCAATTCCAGTCATTGTTGGCGGTGGAATTAGAACTAAAAAAGCATTGGATTTGGCGTATCAAAATGGAGCCACAATGGTGGTTATTGGAACTGCATTTGAAGTTAATATAGAATTTTTTAATCAAATTTCACATGATTGAGTTTTTTTTAGAACCGTATAAAAATACACCTAGAGCCGATATAATAATTGAGATTATCGTTTTTATTTTTGGAATTGCCAGCGTCTGGTATGCAAAAAAAGAGAACATTTTGGTGTATCCGACAGGTTTAGTGGCCACAATTTTAACGGTGTATTTGCTGTACAAAGCAGGCTATTTTGCCGACATGACGATCAATGCCTATTTCACGATTATGAGTATTTATGGATGGTTCAATTGGTCCAGGACAAAAAATGATGTTTCGGTGTATCAAATTAGTAGAACGAATAATAGGCAAAAAATTATTGGACTTGTATTGTTTTTTGTGACAATTGTGGTGATGTATGGCGTCTATAAATTCTTTGATCGACCAATTTTGGAAGAAAATTATATTGATATGGTTACTTCGGGAATCTTTTTTACCGGAATGTGGTTCATGGCAATCAAGAAAATTGAGAATTGGACACTGTGGATCATTGGCGATCTAATTTCCATTCCACTGTATGGTTACCGCGGTTTAGGTATTTTATCTTTGCAATTTCTTATATTTACTGTTCTCGCAGTAATGGCGTACATCGAGTGGAATAAAATTATTAACGAAAGAGAACAAAACGAGAGAAGAACCAATGGATAAAGAACAAATTTTATCAGAAGTCACTTTTAAAGCGGTCCGAAGCAGCGGAGCCGGAGGTCAGAACGTGAATAAAGTTTCATCAAAAGTAGTGTTGAATTTTGACGTTGAAAATTCTAAAGGTTTGTTTGAAGACGAAAAACCATTGGTGCTTTCCAAACTTTCTACACGTTTGACTAAAGAAAATATTCTCATTTTAAATTGTGACGAAGACCGAAGTCAGTTTAAAAACAAAGCTATTGTAACCAAGCGTTTTTTTGATTTAATTACTCAAAGTTTGCATATTGAAAAAATTAGAAAAGCTACCAAAATTCCTAAATCGGTAATTAGAAAAAGGTTGAAAGACAAAAAGAGTATTTCTGAAACGAAGAAGAATAGGAAGAGACCTGATTTTTAGAATAATTTTTTGCTAAAATCTCCATTAGCTTTTCATATAACTTTGTACTACTTTTACCCCGTCTCAAAGGGGTGCTGTAATGGCTGAGATTATACCCGTGGAACCTAGAACAGGTAATGCTGTTTAGGGAAAAGATGAAAGGCTAAAGTATACATTAGTTTTTTGTCGAGAAAATCCAACACCATTTTATTAACAATTGAATAATTACCCCTTTTATTCGTAATCTATTTTACGAATGAAAACTTTATTATTTGCAGGTTTACACAAACCTTTTTCTAAACAGCGCTTGTTTTTCTACAGTCTGTCGCTATTTTCTATGTGCTCTTTTGCACAAAATGTTCCTCAAGATTCCACGAAAGTCAATGAATTGGATGAGGTCATGGTAAGAGCCGTTCGAGCAAGTGACAAAACACCAATGCCTTTTAGCAATCTATCCAAAAAAGAATTACGTGAGCGGAATTTGGGGCAAGACATTCCCATGTTGCTGAATTTTCTACCTTCCGTAGTAACCACTTCGGATGCGGGAAATGGTTTTGGTTATACCGGAATTCGCGTTCGAGGAAGTGATGCGAGTCGCGTCAATGTTACCGTAAATGGAATTCCATACAATGATTCTGAAAGTCAAGGTACATTTTGGGTCAACATGCCCGATTTTGTTTCGTCTGTTGAGAATGTTCAATTGCAACGTGGTGTTGGAACTTCAACAAATGGAGCGGGAGCTTTTGGCGCAAGCCTAAATTTACTGACGGATGCTGTAAATCAAGAATCTTCAGGAGAAATATCCAATTCTTTTGGAAGTTTTAATTCCAGAAAACATACGGTAAAATTTGGAACGGGATTGATGAACAATCATTTTGAATTGGCGGGACGTTTGTCAAACATTCACTCTGACGGTTTCATTGATCGAGCAGAATCTGACTTGAAATCCTATTTTTTACAAGGAACTTTTCTAAAGAACAATACCTTAATCAAAGCTTTGGTTTTTGGTGGAACTGAAAAAACGTACCAATCTTGGAACGGAATTGAAGATTTGGACAAACTTGAAAACGACCGAACTTACAATACTTCCGGAGAATACATTGACGATGATGGAAAGTTGCGTTTCTACGATAATGAAACAGATAATTACAACCAAGACCATTATCAATTGCACTGGAATCAAAGATGGAGCGACGCTTGGAGTTCTAATTTTGCGTTGCATTATACGAAAGGTTTGGGATATTACGAAAACTATAAGAAGAAACAGAAATTAGTGGACTATGGCTTGGAACCTCAAATCATTAATGGAGATACCATTACTAAAACAGATTTAATCAGAAGAAAATGGTTGGACAATGATTTCTACGGGACCACTTTTTCATTGAATTACAAGAAAGAAAAAGTAGACTTTATTGTTGGTGGAGGCTATAACCGTTATGAAGGGAAGCATTCGGGAAATGTATTGTGGACGAGAAGTGTAATTCTTTCGGAAAATAATTATGAGTTTTACAACGATTTTTCTACCAAAAACGATTTGAATGTTTTTGCAAAATTAAATTACGCATTGACATCAAAATGGAATCTTTTTGGAGACATGCAGTACAGAAATGTAAGTTACACCGCAAACGGAGCCGAAACGGGTTTAGTGGACGATACGTTTGATTTTTTCAATCCCAAAGCGGGAATTACGTATACAGTTAATGAATATAACAACATCTACTTTTCTTATGCTCGCGCAAATCGGGAGCCAAACCGTAATGATTACGAAGGAGGAAATCCAAAGCCTGAAAAGATGAATGACTTTGAGTTGGGATGGCGTTACAATGCAGCAAAAGCAAAAATAAACATCAATGCCTATTGGATGAAATACCAGGATCAACTCGTATTAACGGGAGGTTTGAACGATGTTGGAGCACCATTACGAACTAATTCGGGCAAAAGTTATCGTTTAGGTTTTGAAGTAGATGCTGTAATTGCTTTATCAGACAAGTGGATTTTGAGACCAAATATGACGATTAGTTCTAATAAAAATCAAGATTTTGTATTTGAAAGAGACGGCGTTTTGCAGAATTTAGGCGATACCGATATTGCGTTTTCGCCGAATTTAATTGCAGCACATGCCGTGACATTTCTGCCTATCAAAAACATGCAAATTTCATTATTATCTAAATTTGTTGGCGATCAATATATGGGAAATATAGATTCCAAAAATTCAAAATTAGAAAGCTATGCGGTAAATGACTTGAGTGTCTCCTATGAAATTAAACCAAAATCAGTGTTCAAATCAATTATAGTGACTGGATTATTGAATAATATCTTTGACTACAAGTATGAAAGCAATGGGTATTTCTACACGTTTGATGATGAAGGTATCAATCCTGGAAGTATTTCTACTGTTGAAGGAGCGGGTTATTATCCACAAGCTGGAATTAATTTCTTGGCGGGAATAACGTTACTTTTTTAAAACTTCAATATTATAAATTAAGACCTCCTTATTTCAAATTCCCATCCAATCCCGATTCCTATTGGGATTGGATGGGCTTTGGAGGATTTAATTAGAAACCCGAATTACATTCTTTGCTAAAATATCCACACGATAAGGTTTCATGGTGTATTCTCCTTCGCCGTTAAGTCCGACTCCATTGAACAAGTTGTACTCAATATCGTCACACGGACATTTTGCATTTAAGCCGTTTATAAGCATTCTTGAGCAAGCTGAGATGTATTGATTGGGACAATTGGCTTCCCAAGCCCGATAATCCGTGTCAGAAATTTTCATTACAATAATACCATTTGCTCCTGAGGTACCGTCAAAGATGTAGAGCGGATTAACAGCAGAAAGCAACTTGCTGTAAGAAGGCAAATTGGCATCAATGGTTATTGAAAAGGCATAGTCCGGAATAAAAGGGTTTTTATAGCGAACGGAGTCGCTGGAACAGCTTAAAGACAGTAATGTGAAGGTGATCAATACAATTAGTTTTTTCATAGCAAAAGTTTTCTGTTTAATACTTTGAAACAAATTTAATTTAATTAACTTTGAATTATATATGATTTAGCATATTAAATTTACACTAAAATAAAAAAAGTATCTTTGTGAAAAGAAATCCCGTTCCGATGGGATTTTTTCTATTTATATAAATAACGAAATTATGAGTAATATATCCTATTATACAGCTGAAGGCCTGAAAAAATTGAAGGAAGAGTTAGAGTATTTAAAAAGTGTGATGCGTCCCAAAGCTTCCGCGGATATAGCAGAAGCACGCGATAAAGGCGACTTGTCTGAAAATGCAGAATACGATGCGGCCAAGGAAGCACAAGGAATGTTGGAAATGCGTATTGCCAAAATGGAAGAGGTATATTCAAATGCTAGACTTATTGATGAGTCGCAACTGGATACATCAAAAGTGTTGGTTTTGTCCAAAGTAAAAATCAAGAACCAAACCAATGGCATGGAAATGAATTATACATTAGTTGCCGAAAGTGAAGCCGATTTAAAAACCGGAAAGATATCAGTAACTTCTCCAATTGGAAGAGGATTACTTGGAAAATCTGTGGGCGAAGTAGCAGAAATTACAGTCCCAAACGGAACTTTAAAATTTGATATCTTAGAAATTTCACGCGATTAATTTAAACAAAAGTACTATGAGTTCTATTTTTACCAAAATAATCAACGGCGAAATTCCTGCTTACAAAATTGCAGAAAACGATAAATTTTTAGCATTTTTGGATGTAAATCCAAATGCAAAAGGACATACACTGTGCATTCCAAAGCAAGAAATCAATAAGATTTTTGATATGGATGAAGATTTATATCTTGAATTAATGCAGTTTTCCAGAAAAATTGCCATTGCGCTAGAAAAAGCAATTGATTGCAAAAGAGTGGGAATGGCAGTTGTTGGTCTTGAAGTTCCTCATGTGCACGTACATTTAATTCCGTTGAATGAGATGGACGAAATGCGTTTTAGCAATAAAGTAAAATTGGAAAAAGAAGAGTTTGAAGACCTTGTAGAAAAAATTCAAAAATCCCTATAGGTAGGGGTTTTTTTTATGTTTTTTTTTAATATTATTGCATCCAATATAATAAACAAATAGATGAAAAAAATTTTTACTTTAGCTTTAGGATTTTTAGTCTTGGCTTCTTGCTCAAGCGATGATAATGGTAGTTCAATTGATGCCTCCAAATTTACTGACAAGAAGTGGTATGCAGTAAGTATTAAAGTACTGGGACAAACAATACCTGCTGATTCTGACTATCCAGAATGTGGTAGAGAGTATATTATGTTTAAAACAGGAGGAGTTTTTGCAACGAGCTACTTCAATGAAGATTGTCAAGAATTTGTAGAAGTTGGTAGTTGGGTTTTAGATGGCAAAACCATAGCTACAAACCAAGACGGTTCAATTACTAACGCAAAAATAAAAAAATTAACTGATACACAACTTCAAGTAACTACTCAAGAAGATTATAATGAAGATGGGAAAACCGAAACTATTACATTACTTTTATCAAGTAATTAAATAAAAAAGAGAAACGAAAGTTTCTCTTTTTTTATGAAATCTTAAAACTCATTTGTATACACGTTCCTTTTCCCAACTCGGAGGATAAAACCTTAATGTCTCCATCGTGATATTCCTCTGCAATTCTCTTAGTCAAGGAAAGTCCTAAACCCCAACCTCTTTTCTTAGTAGTAAAACCAGGTTCAAAAATACGCTTAAAATCTTTTTTCGGAATGCCTTTTCCTGTATCCAAAACTCGAATTCGGATGTATTTATTGTCGTCAATTACATTTACCTTTAAATCGCCTTTGCCCTTCATTGCATCAATCGCATTTTTTACTAAGTTTTCTATCGTCCAACTGTGTAATCCGGGATTTAAACTCATTAAAACGGGATAATCAGGACCAGTAAATGAAAAATTAACTTGCTTTGAAAAACGTGCTTTGAGATAAAATAAAGAATCTTCCGTTTCTTTAACAATATTGATGCGTTCTAAAACAGGTTCAGATCCAATTTTAGAAAACCGGTCGGTAATGGTTTGCAGCCTTTGGATGTCTTTTTCAATTTCAGTAACCGTAGTTTCATCTACGTTATCGGCTTTCATAATTTCCACCCAACCGATTAAGGAAGACAACGGCGTTCCAATTTGATGGGCCGTTTCCTTTGCCATTCCTGCCCAAAGCTTGTTCTGCGTTCCTATTTTAGTACTTCTGTAGAAATTGTAAACGATAAAGCCAAACAAAACAATGATCAAAACCAGTGCCAATGGATAATATTTTAATTTGGTCAATAAAGACGAGTTTCCATAGTACAAATATTGCGAGGAATCTTCTATAAAGATCGTCTCATTTTCCTTCTTGAACTGCTTTAATAAATACTTTAATTGATCGGGATTTTCGCTAATTGCAGGATCTATATTTGAATTGTTTACAATAGCACCTTTGTCGTCGGTAAGTATAAACGGAATCGTTTTATTACTACTAATGATGGATAATTCCAATGCCAAGTCGTCTGTGGTCAGGTCCGACTTATTAATTTTTCGAACGCTTTCGGCAAGGATTTCCATTTTTTGACGTTCTTCAGATTTGAAAACCTGAAAAAAATCATACGTATTCCACAAAATTAAGGTCACAATGACAAAAGAGGCTGCAATGATAATCCACCGCGTTTTATTAGCTTGATCTGAAAACTGCATGTAAATTTTTTTTAAAAGTAATAAAAAAGGTTGAGAAAAAAAGATTGCATTTAAATAACCTGATGTTCATTTGGGCGTGACCCTCCAGAAAAAGTCGGGTCGGGCTTCCGTTCCCGCTTTAATTGCTTTTCCAAAAGCAATTAAGAGCTCCACTCAAATCCCTCACGCAAAAAAAAAGTCCTAACGCTGCGATTTTATTTTTTTCATAAAGCTCCACAACAGGCAACCCAAGATCCTGAAAAGATTAAGAAAATCTGATTAACCCAAACGTGGGCAACTATCCTTTTATTTTTTTTTAAATAAAATACGATGCCCGACGGCAGGAAAGTGGATAAGATTCCGAAAATTCGGATTGACAATGCCGAAAGATTCGTTCCAAAAAATTATCTTTGTAAAAAATTTATAGGACCATGATTAGTATTGAACCACATGAAATTTCGGGTGTACAGTTGCAGGCTTATTTGCAAAGTTCGGTTGGCCCGCGTCCCATTGCATTAGCAAGTACCGTGGATGCAGATGGTAATCCAAATTTGTCGCCTTTTAGTTTCTTTAATGTGTTTAGTTCTAATCCGCCAATTTTGATTTTTTCGCCCGCGCGAAGAGTGAGAAATAATACGGTAAAACATACTTTGCTTAATGTGGAAGCGACTCGCGAGGTTGTAATTAGCGTGGTGAATTATGATATTGTGCAGCAAGTTTCGCTCGCAAGTACAGAGTATGGTGATGGTATAAATGAGTTTACTAAAGCGGGATTGACAATGCTGGAGTCGGATTTGGTACGACCATTTCGAGTGAAGGAATCGCCTGTTCAGTTTGAATGTAAAGTAAATGAAATTATCAGTTTAGGAACCGAAGGTGGTGCTGGAAATTTGGTAATTTGCGAAGTAATAAAATTGCACATCAGCGAAGATGTTTTGGATAAAAACGGAGCAATCGACCAATATAAAATAGATTTAGTTTCTAGAATGGGTGGCAATTGGTATTCGCGTGCCAATAAAGGATTATTTGAAGTGCCAAAACCTTTGTCAACATTGGGAATTGGTGTGGATAAAATACCTGATTTCATTAAAAAAAGTCCTGTCTTTTCAGGTAATGATTTAGGGATGTTAGGAAACGTAGAAATGTTGCCAACAAAGGAAGAAATTAATATATTTGTAGAAAATAGTTTTGAAGTAAAAGCCGTTTTGAGTTCTGATGATGAAGAAAGCGTGCATCAAAAAGCTAAAGAGTATCTTGACAACGAGCAAGTTGAAAATGCTTGGAAATTATTATTAGCCAAAAGAGTATAAACAGGTTCGCTAAAGGCAACCACAATAAATAAAGGATATGGAAGTTACAGGAAGAGTGAAAATGGTAGAGCAAACTAAAGAAGTGGGTTCATCAGGATTTAGAAAAAGAGACATTGTAGTGACTACGGATGAACAATATCCTCAGCATATTTCAGTACAATTTGTACAAGACAAATGCGATTTATTAGACGCTTACAAAGTAGGAGACAACGTAAAAGTAGACATCAACTTAAGAGGTAGAGAATGGACCAATCCACAAGGAGAAACGGTTTATTTTAACACGATCCAAGGATGGAGAATTGGAAAAGTACAAGATGGAGCTTCTGCACCACAAGGTCAAGCACCTCCAATGCCAGCTGCCGCAGCTTTTGAACCAGCAGCGACGTTTAAAGAAGAAGATCACGACGATTTGCCATTCTAGGAAGGTATTAAGTATAGAGAATTAAGTATTAAGACTTGAGCTACAAGGTTTTTAGGAATTAAGATTTTAGTATTAAGTACTAAGACTTGGAAAAATGAGATTTGAAGTCATTTTAAATGTTTTTATAATATTTAAAATGGCTTTTGCTTTTGTTTTAATTTTGTTAGTGGTCTCCAACCTAATTAGCATTTTTTTTTATTCTCATAACTCTAAAGTTTTAATACTTGATACTTTGGTCTTAATACATCCTCAATCTTAATTCTTGATACTTCCATCTTAATACTTTCTCATGTATTTTTTATTAAAAGAACTATTCTTTCCCGATGTATCCGAAGCCGATAAGCACGGAATTCTTGCCGTAGGCGGAGATTTATCACCGGAACGACTGATGTTGGCTTACCGTAGTGGCATCTTCCCGTGGTTTGATAGTGACGAACCAATTTTATGGTGGTCACCAAAAGAGCGAATGGTTTTATTTCCCGATGAATTGAAAGTTTCTAAAAGTATGCGAAATATTTTGCGAAAGGAAATTTTCAAAGTTACATTCAATAAAGATTTCCGTGCCGTTATTTCCAATTGCAGCCAAATCAGTAGAAATGGACAGCAAGGTACTTGGATTTCGGAGGATATGATTGAAGCCTATGTAAAATTACACGAACTCGGTTATGCAAAATCCGTTGAGGTTTGGCAAAACGATGAACTTGTTGGTGGTTTATACGGAATTGATTTAGGGCATGTGTTTTGTGGCGAAAGCATGTTTTCTAAAGTTTCTAATGCGTCAAAAGTAGCTTTTATCACTTTGGTGGAAAACCTAAATACCAGAAAATATAAGTTGATTGATTGCCAAGTGCACAATGATCATTTGGAAAGTTTAGGTGCGCGAGAAATAAAGAGAAGTGATTTTATGGATTTTCTTACGGAAGCCTAGTCCAACAATCTTCAACATGATCATTAACCATTCCTGTGGCTTGCATTTGAGCATAGATAACCGTTGAACCTACAAACTTAAACCCGCGTTTTTTTAAATCTTTACTAATAGTATCCGAAAGTGGAGTAGTAGCAGGAATGTCTGTGTGTATTTTAGGTTTATTATCTATAGGTTTTCCATCTACAAAATTCCAAATGTATTTTGAAAAACTGCCAAACTCCTCCTGCACTTTCATAAACGCTTGCGCATTAGAAACCGCCGAACGAATCTTTAATTGGTTTCTAATAATACCTGCATCTAGCATTAATTCCTGAATTTTCTCTTCCGAATAATGGGCGATTATCTTGTAATCGAAATTATTAAAGGCGCTGCGGAAATGTTCTCTTTTCTTTAAAATCGTATGCCAACTCAATCCGGCTTGAAACGTTTCTAGAATTAAAAATTCGAATAATTTGGCATCGTCATAAACAGGAATGCCCCATTCTTCGTCGTGGTATTTGCGGTACAAATCGTCTTTTTCACACCAAGAGCAACGTGTTTTCATTTTCTTTTGGTTTAGTTAAATTATTGTATAGCAATAAGTCCTGTCCAATGGAGAAAAAGCATAATTCCTACTGTTATTCCAAAGCTTGTTAATGATAAAAGGCGCCAATAAGTTGATCTGCCATTCCATAATTTCCACATTTTTTCTCCAGTTTTTTCTCGGTAATGTTTTAAAGTAAATTCTGCCAAGATGATTGTTATAACTATGAAAATCAATATTCCGAATGTCCAAAATTTAATCATAACCTTGAAGTTTTATAGTTAGTCTGCAGCAGTAATCCGTTTTCTCAATAGATAAAAAATTATCACAGTTCAAGGTACAAAAAATTTAATTTTATTTGACGGATTGTAACTGAAAATATGTAGATCTGAGAATTGCAGGATATTGCAATAGAAATCCTGACTTGCCTGATTTGTCAAGCTGAATTTATTTCAGCTTCTTAAAATGGTTTAGATGCTGAAACGAATGCAGGAGGAAAATGTATAAGTCAAAAAAAATCCCGATTCAGTGAATCGGGATTTCAAATTCCTTCGGATGAAGGAATCTATTTTATTAATTTTCAAAAGGAATTTATCCTAAAGCTACACGTTTGAAACCAGTGATTTCAACGTTGTGTTCTTTAACGTAAGCGCCTACTTTTTTACTATCGTCTTTGATAAAGTTTTGGTCAAGTAATGCTTTTTCTTGATCTAAAGTAGTGTTGTCAGAGATAAAACGCTCCATTTTACCTGGGATAATTTTGTCCCAAATTTGTTCTGGTTTACCTTCTGCTTTCAATTCTGCTTTAGCATCTTCTTCCGCTTGTTTTAAAACTTCGTCAGATAATTGGTGGTAAGAGATGTATTTAGGTACATTTTTCAATGTTTTACCTAAACGTAATGCTTCTTCGTTTTCTTTTTCAATGATTGCAATACGAGCGTCTGTTTCAGATGCAACAAAAGCAGCGTCAAAATCTTTGTAAGATAATGTAGTAGCTCCCATAGAGGCAATTTGCATAGAAATATCTTTAGTAAAAGCTTCTGCGTTATCAATTGCAGAAGAGATTGCTGTTAAAGCAGCAATTTTGTTTACGTGAACGTAAGTTCCAACGTAAGCACCTTCTAAAATTTCAAAACCACCGATTTCAATTTTTTCTCCAATAACACCTGTTTGCTCAATTAATTTTTCAGCAACAGTCATACCGTTAAATTCAGAAGCTAAAAATGCTTCTTTAGTATCAAAATTGATTGCTTTTTCAACTAATTCTTTAGCTAAAGTTACGAAAGATTCGTTTTTACCTACGAAATCAGTTTCACAGTTTAAAGTGATGATAGCTCCTCTTGTTTTGTCTGCATTGATGAAACAAACAGCAGCACCTTCAGTTGACTCACGATCAGAACGGTTTTCGGCAACTTTTTGTCCTTTTTTTCTTAAGTTTTGGATTGCTTCGTCAAAATTTCCGTCAGCTTCAACTAACGCTTTTTTACAGTCCATCATTCCAGCACCTGTAGCTTGTCTTAATTTATTTACGTCTGCAGCAGTAATTGTTGCCATATTTTTTATTTTTTAAAATTTATAATTCAAAAATTCCAAATCCCAATTGATATAAAAAAATATATTTTGGAATTTGGAATTTTAATATTGGAATTTATTGAGATTTACTCTTCAGTTTTCACTTCTTCCGTTGCAGTTTCTGCTGCAGCAACTGGAGCAGGAGTTTCGGCTGCTTCCGCTTTTGCAGGAGCTACTTTTGCAGCTGGTTTGTCATTCTCTCCATCTGCTTGTTCGTCTTTATCAGAAGTTCTATTTGCATTTCCTTCGATAACAGCATTCGTTACTAAAGTCAAAATCTTGTCGATTGATTTAGAAGCATCATCGTTAGATGGGATTACATAATCAACCTCTCTTGGGTCAGAATTTGTATCCACCATTGCGAAAACTGGAATGTTTAATTTTTGAGCTTCTTTAATTGCGATGTGTTCTGCTTTAATATCTACTACGAACAATGCAGCAGGAAGTCTTGACATATCAGAAATAGAACCTAAATTCTTTTCTAATTTTGCACGTAGACGATCTACTTGTAAACGTTCTTTTTTAGATAAAGTCATGAAAGTACCGTCTTTCTTCATTCTATCAATAGTAGCCATTTTTTTAACAGCTTTACGGATAGTTACAAAGTTAGTCAACATTCCACCAGGCCATCTTTCAGTGATGTACGGCATGTTTGCTGCTGCAGCTTTTTCAGCTACGATATCTTTTGCTTGTTTTTTTGTAGCTACGAATAAGATTTTTCTACCTGAAGCTGCAATTTTTTGCATTGCATCGGCAGCCTCTTCGATTTTTGCTGCTGTTTTATATAGATTGATAATGTGAATTCCATTACGTTCCATATAAATGTAAGGAGCCATGTTCGGATCCCATTTTCTAGTCATGTGTCCAAAGTGAACACCTGCTTCTAGTAAGTCTTTAACTTCTACTTTGTTTGCCATTTTAATGTGATAGTTTACGTTCTGTTGAATTAGCAATGTTCCTTTGGGCTTTCGCTTTAGGCTTCATTTAGATGCTAAACTAATTCCTGCCTCGACAGGAACAACAAATCTTGTTTAAATAATAAATAAACGGTGTCTTGTACCAAATATACAAGACGGTAATATTAACGTTTAGAGAACTGGAATTTCTTACGAGCTTTCTTCTGACCGAATTTCTTACGTTCAACCATTCTTGGATCTCTTGTCAATAAACCTTCTGGTTTCAAGATGGCTCTGTTTCCTTCGCCAACTTCACACATAACTCTTGCAAGTGCCATTCTCACAGCTTCTGCTTGACCTGTTGAACCACCTCCGTATACATTTACTTTTACATCATAGTTTTCAACGTTTTCTGTCATAGACATTGGTTGTAAAACTTTGTACTGTAAAGTAGCTGTTGGGAAATAAGTTGCGAATGCTTTTTTGTTTACAGTGATTACTCCTGTTCCTTCCGAAACATAAACACGTGCAACAGCGGTTTTTCTTCTACCGATTTTGTGAATAACTCCCATTACTTAAGATCGTTAAGGTTAACTGTTCTCGGTTTTTGAGCGCCTTGTTTGTGCTCTGAACCTACAACAACATTTAAATTTCTGAAAAGTTCAGCTCCTAATTTGTTCTTAGGTAACATTCCTTTTACTGCTTTTTCCACCAAAGTTGCAGGGTTTTTTGCTTGCAATACTTTAGCCGTTAAAGTTCTTTGACCTCCTGGGTAACCTGTATGACGCATGTAAATTTTGTCATCCATTTTTTTACCTGTAAGGTTGATTTTTTCTGAGTTGATAACAATTACGTTATCTCCACAGTCCACGTGTGGTGTGTAACTTGGTTTGTACTTACCTCTTAAAATCATTGCGACTTTTGAAGCAAGACGTCCTAAGTTGTGACCGTCAGCATCTACAACGATCCACTCTTTAGTGACTGTTGCTTTGTTCGCTGATACTGTCTTGTAGCTTAATGCGTCCATAATATATTTTTAATTAAACATTCCATCCCCAATAAAGGGAGTGCAAAAGTACAATTAATTATTTATATTTCAAATACCTATAAAAGATAATTTTAGAGTTATCAATTTTTATGCTATCTTTTTTAAAATGAACGCGGTAGCGAGGCTTATTTCTTTGCAGTATTTATTATTAGGACGATTATAATTTTTTAGTTCGGAAAACGATCTAATAAATCAAATCAGATCTAATTTATCGTTACTAAAAATAATAAGGAAAAGGCATTTTTCATAGAAAATCACTTATATAAAATTGGTAGATGTAATGGTGAAAAGAATGCGAAGATGCTTATGTTTAATTCTGGGTTTACGGTGTATTTTTTCTTTTAAATTCTTTTCGGGACATTTTTTGATTTCATTGATTCGTTTAAATACTACCGAAGAATGCAATTCTTTTTCTATTTTTACATTTCAAATTGAGTTCATGAAAGAAAAAGCGACCTTAAAACAAATTGCCAAAGAATTAGGTGTTTCGGTATCCACGGTTTCAAAAGCGTTAAATAACAGTGCTGAAATTAGCGATGCCACAAAAACAAAAATTCAAGAATTTGCCAAATTAAAAAATTATAAACCAAATATTGTTGCGCTAAATCTAAAAAATCGGCAAACCAAAACCATTGGGGTTATTCTGCCTAATATTTTAAATTCGTTCTTTGCTAAAGTCTTTACCGGAATTGAAAAAGTGGCAGAAGAAAAGGGCTACCATATTATTACTTGTATTTCTAATGAGTCTTTGGAGAAAGAGATTCATGCCATGGAGCTTTTGAGTAATGGTACTGTGGATGGTTTTTTGCTTTCTATCTCGGAAGAGTCGCAGAAGCAAAATTACTTTGAGCATTTTATAGATTGCATCAACGATGATGTTCCTATAGTGATGTTTGATCGGGTTACGGATAAAGTTAATTGTGATAAAGTAATTGTAGATGATTTGGATTCTGCTTTTTCTGCCACAAAACATTTGCTTAATTCGGGTTGCAAAAAAATTGCACTACTTTCTACAATTGATAATTTGAGTGTCGGAAAACTCCGTACCAAAGGCTATTTCAATGCACTTGAAGAAAATAAAATTGCCGTTGATAATGATATTATTCTTCTAACGGATTCATCAGATGACTTTGATAAGAAGTTACAACTGTTATTTGCAACTCAGAAGATTGATGGTATTTTTGCACTTGATGAACATGCTGCTGTTTCTGGGTTAAAATTGGGACTGGAAAACGGGTATAAGATTCCAGAAAATCTTTGTATTATTGGATTTGCAGATGGTGTTTGGTCCAGAAGGTTAACGCCAAGTTTGTCGACCGTAAGTCAACATGGTCCTGAAATTGGGGAAACGGCAACTCGATTACTAATTGATAAACTAGAATCAAGAAATACAGAAACGTCAAGTAAAACAACGGTTATAAAAACAGAATTACGCCAAAGAGGTTCCACTCGAGTCAATAATTAAATAAGATGCATTCCATTTATAGATAATTGCCAAACAGATTAAAACTGTTTGGCTTTTTTTTTCGTATTATAATAAGGGAGTTGTTTATTCTCATCAAAAATAATGCGTCTGTATTTTTAGTTTTGCTATTTTTTCATTTGTTTGTGCGAGAAAAAATGATTTAATTGGAAATTTATCAGAAACATTTTGTGTAAAAATAACGATTGTTAAGTGTGTTTTAGTTATTGTAAAGGAATAATTGTTGAATAATAATAAATTAATATGGTAAAATTTTACTTTTATACGATTTTGCTTTTTACTTCTTTTGGAGTAAATGCGCAGTTGAAGGATTCTAAAAATATTTTTGATATCGCAAGAACGGGCACTGTGGCTGAAGTTACAGCGCTTTTTAAACAGAATCCAAAAATTCTTAATGAAATAAACGATGCTGGGTATTCTCCTTTAATATTAGCTTGCTATCGTGGAAACACAGAAGTTGCTGCATTTTTAATTCACAATGGAGCAGATATTAATTACAATAATTCTATGGGAACGCCATTATTAGCGGCTGTTGTAAAGAATAACGTTTCGATTGTACAACAACTACTAAACAAGAATGCCGATATTGAAGCAAAAGATAACAACGGAACTACTGCATTGATTTATGCTGCAATGTTTAAAAATCATGAAATATCCAAGATGCTTGTTCAAGCAAAGGCAAATTCTGAAATCAAAGACAACAGAGGAAATTCGGCATTAGATTATGCAATTCTGGCGGATGACGACACTTTAATACAAATTCTAAAATCAAACTAACTATGAAAAAAATTACTTTATCACTTATTGCCTTACTTGCTTTTACAGCATCGTTTGGGCAATCGTACACTACGGGAACAGTGGCGTTGACTACCGGTTATTCGGCAAAAATTGATGTGGAATCCACGTTGGTTACGCTGACACTTGTAGGTCCTTCTGCCGGATATTTGGGTTTGGGTTTTGGTGTCAGTAATATGATTAATAATGGCGATTGCGTCATTTATGCAGGAGCTGCTGGTATTGGGGCAGATATCTTAACTGATAGAACATTTAATAATAATACTTCAACACCTTCGGTGGATGCTGGTGGCGCTACTGCACAAAACTGGACCGTAACTGCAAACACGGTTACTGGAAGCGTTAGAACGTTAGTAGCAACAAGAGCTCGGGTTTCTTCTGGAGATTTTACCTTTCCATTTAATGCAGGTGCACTTACTTTAGCATGGTCGTTTGGAAGTAGTAATACATTAGTGTACCACGGCGGAAATAGAGGTTCGGTAGTGGCAAATGCAACTTTAGGTGCAGATCAATTTGAATTAAATAGTTTTATAATGTACCCAAATCCAGCTTTAGATGTTGTTTCAATTACATTGCCAAACGGCATAAATGAAGCAACAGTAAAGATTTATGATATGTTAGGAAAAGTAGTGGCTAATCAAATTATTACTTCAAATGCAAATGCAATTACTACAAGTAATTTAGCTAGCGGTTCCTATATGGTCGTGTTGCGAACAGAATACGGAAACGCAACCAAGACACTATTAGTAAATTAAATACAGGGGTTATTTTTTCCGTAACAAATAAATATTTCACGGAAATGCCATTGTAATTTACTTTTCAGGTGCAATCTATTTGCAGCAATTGCTGGGAATTTTGCTATTTTGCTGTGATTAATTTTAGTTCTATTCTTAATTTAAAGAGTTTTACAGAAAAAGGTACAAAAAAAAGATATTTTTTTTTTGTACCTTTGCTTTTTAATTTAATTATTTAATTATGAGATTTTTTTACGTATCGATAGTTTTTTTCTTGTTCATTGTTAAGTCTTTTTCGCAAGTAGGTGTTAATACCATCACCCCTGAGGGAGCTTTAGATGTTAAATCTACTTCGCAAGGAGTGCTTTTGCCTAGAGTAAATTTATTGAGCGAAACAGACGATGTTACTGTTACTAACCCTGAAGGCGGTGCTTTAGTAGTAAGTACATTAGTTTACAACTTAGGAACAGCAGGATTGTCTCCAGCGGGTTTTTATTATTGGGAAGGCACAAAATGGAGTCAGTTAATGAATAATAATCCCAATACTTTTTCAGGGGAATTTATTATAAGTGCTACTGGAAATGTTTCGATAACTGGAATTCCTTTTAAGCCTTCAAGAGTTACTTTTACTGCATATCCAAATGTTGAAACGGATAATTCAAGTACTAATCCGGATCCTAACGATATTACAGAAGACAATAGTTTTGGATTTATGAACGGTTACGCTTTAAGCTTTTCGGGATCCGTAACGCAACAAGTAATCTATGGCGGAGGTAGTGGAAATTCGATCAATGGAGTTTCTAACTATTCTTCAGATTCGCATTGCATTGGATTAAGATATTCTAATCGAGACGGTGTTGCATTCGGAATTACTTCTGCAGCATTTACATCTTTTGACGCAGATGGTTTTAGCATTAATGTAGATTCTTTACTTGCAAGCGAAAATGTAATGGTGATTTTTGAAGCTTATAAATAAGTCGTCAATAAAATCACAATTAAAAAAGCCTTTAAATAAATTTTCAAAGGCTTTTTTTTTGCTTTTAATGCGCTTCCAACCAATTTTTCCCGCTTCCCATTTCTACTTCTAAAGGAACCGAAAGGACAAAAGCGTTTTCCATTTCATGCTTAATCATGGGTTGAATTTTTTCCAATTCAGAGTTATGAACATCAAACACAAGTTCATCATGTACTTGAAGTAGCATCTTACTTTTCCAATTTTCTTCAGTCAATTTTTTATGGATATTAATCATCGCAATTTTAATAATATCAGCAGCACTTCCTTGAATTGGAGCATTCACCGCATTTCGTTCTGCACCACCTCGAACCATTGCATTTTGAGAATTGATGTCTTTTAAATAACGACGTCTTCCTAAAACAGTTTGTACATAACCCAATTCTCTAGCAGTTTCCACTTGCTCATTCATGTAGGCTTTTAATCGCGGGTAACTTTCATAATACGCATCAATTAATTCTTTAGATTCTGCACGTGAAAGATTAGTTTGGTTGCTCAATCCGAAAGCAGATACACCGTAAATAATTCCGAAATTTACGGTCTTTGCATGACTTCTTTGTTCACGCGTAACTTCTTCCAAAGGCACATTAAATACTTTTGAAGCCGTTGATTTGTGAATGTCTTCACCATTTTTAAATGAAGCAATCATATTTTCTTCGCCACTTAATGCAGCAATAATCCGCAATTCAATTTGAGAATAATCGGCAGAAAGCAATGTGTAATTTTCATCTCTGGCAATAAAAGCTTTCCGGATCAACCGACCTCTTTCTGTACGAATGGGAATGTTTTGCAAGTTGGGATTGTTAGAACTCAAACGCCCAGTTGCGGCAACAGTTTGCATGTAATCCGTATGTACGCGACCTGTTTTTACATCCACCTGATTTGGCAAAGCATCAATGTAGGTACTTTGCAATTTTACCATTTGACGCCATTCTAAAATATCACGCACAATTTGATGTTCATCTGCTAGGTACGAAAGCACTTCTTCACCAGTCGCATATTGACCTGTCTTTGTTTTCTTTTGCTTACTTCCGCCAATTTTTAATTTGTCAAAAAGAACTTCCCCTAATTGTTTCGGCGAAGCCAAATTGAATTTTTCCCCAGCCGTTTCGTAAATCTGCTTTTCGAATAAATCAATGTCTTTTTGCATGTCAACTGACATCTTTTTTAGAAAGTCAACATCAAGGTTGATGCCTTCCGTTTCCATCGCAGCTAAGACTTTTACCAAAGGAATTTCAATATCGGTAAACAGCGTTTTAGTTTCCGTTTTGTCCAATTCGCTTGTAAAAAAATCTTTTAGTTGTAAAGTGACATCGGCATCTTCCACAGCATATTCTTTTACTTCTTCAAGATCAATGTCCCGCATCGACTTCTGATTTTTGCCCTTTTTGCCAAGCAAAACCTCTATAGACTGTGGCGAATAATTCAGATAAGTTTCGGACAGAATATTCATTCCGTGACGCATATCGGGATTAATTAAATAATGTGCAATCATCGTGTCAAATAATGGTTCTTTGACATCCACATCATAATTAGACAGTATTTTTAAATCATATTTTAAATTTTGACCAATTTTTTCAATGGTATCATCTTCAAAAAACGGACGTAATTTTTCAATTAAAGCTTGTGCCTCTTCTTTACTTTCTGGAAACGGAACGTAAAAGCCTTTTCCTTTTTCATAGGAAAATGCAATTCCCACTAGCTCGGCATGAAGCGCGTCAAGACCCGTAGTTTCGGTATCAAAACAAACTGATTTTTGTTGCAATAAATTTTGCATCAGTAATTTAATTCCCAGATCGCCTTGAATAATTTGATAGGAATGAGCTGTGTTTTCTAGCGAGGTGTAGGTTGAAATTCTTCCTTCTGCATCTTCATTTGTGCTTGCGCCAAATAAATCAAATTGATCGTCAGTTTTAGCTGTAGGTTTTTTATACAACTTGGCATCTTGAGCCGCATTGTGATCTACTCTAAATAAACTGTCAAATTGATCTGCCATGCGTCGAAATTCTAATTCTTGAAAAATAGCTTCGGTTTTCTCTATATCTGGGCGAGATAATTCGTAATCTTTTTCGTCAAAAGTAACGGGACAATCGGTAATTATGGTGGCTAATTTCTTAGACATAATTCCTTTTTCCTTATTGGCTTCAATGTTTTCCTTCATCTTGCCTTTTAGTTCGTGGGTGTGCTCTAAGAGGTTTTCCATAGAACCGTATTCTTTCAGGAATTTTTTTGCTGTTTTTTCGCCAACTCCAGGTAAGCCAGGAATATTATCCACAGCATCACCCATCATTCCCAAGAAATCAATAACTTGTTCTGGACGCTCAATTTCAAATTTTGCTAAAACCTCGGGAACTCCCCAGATCTCAATTCCATTACCCATTCGAGCAGGTTTCCACATAAAGATGTTTTCAGAAACCAATTGCGCAAAATCTTTATCGGGCGTGACCATAAAAACTTGGTAGTTTTGTTTTTCAGCTTGTTTGGCAATAGTTCCAATTAAATCATCAGCTTCACAACCTTCAATTTCAATAATTGGAATGTGCATGGCTCGTAATAAATCTTGTATATAAGGAAGCGCCAACATAATTGCTTCTGGAGTAGCATCGCGATTGGCTTTGTACTCTACAAACATTTCGGAGCGTACATGGCTTCCGCCTTTGTCAAAAGCAACGGCTAAATGGTCTGGTTTTTCTCGTTTAATAACATCCAATAGGGAATTCATGAATCCCATAATGGCAGACGTATCCATTCCTTTGGAGTTGATTCTCGGGTTTTTGATAAAGGCATAATACCCTCTAAAAATCAAAGCGTAGGCATCTAGTAAAAATAAACGTTTTTGAGCTGACATAATCTGTTTTTTATGGATTTCAAATGTACAAAACTTTGTTGTTTTCTACCAATTTGAGTTTTAGAAATATGAATTATTAGTGGGATGCAGAATTGGTTCACATAACTTTAAATTCTTCTTTTTTAAAAGGTTAAATTAAGTAACTTTAACTTTTTTATTTTTCTAGAAAACCAAAACTTCGCATGAAGCAATTTCTATATCAATTTCTTCTTATTGCATTTCTTAGTATTTGCGTTCTGATCCCTGAAAATATGTTAGGTCAGAAGCCACATACCCGAAAATTATCTTTTTTGGAAGGTCTGACTTCAGACGTGGTTTATGATTTATTTGTGGACACAGAAGGACTGTTGTATTTGGCGACGGACAAGGGATTAATGACCTACAACGGCGTTCATTTTGAGCAGTTTCAAAATCCAGAAAGTTTAGGAAGTTCCGTAACTAATATTCAGCAAGATAAAAAGGGAATTATATGGTGTAAAAATTTTGCCAATCAATTGTTTTATTTGCATGATGATGAATTGGTTGCAGATCAAAACATCGATAATCTTTTACGAAAGACAGCTAATAATTTAGTGGATTATTGCATTGCAAGTAACTCTAAATACATTTTGACCCCAACAGTTTTATATAACTACGTGGATGGAAAATTTACAGCGCTGTACGATGTGAGTAAACGTAAAGATGAAATCCTCAACTCCATAGTCTTTGATGGAGAATCGCTTAAATTATATGTTTCGTCAAATTATTTTTTATATGTCTTTAGGAATAATATTTTAATCAAGAGAGAACCTATTATTAACAATCAAAAAGTCTTGGAGATTTATAAGGGCAAATTGTCCTACTGTACTAAAGCCCAAGATAAAAATTGTTACATAGATGATACATTTATAACGCTCAAGATTGGCGGTATAAATAAAACGCACCTGAACCGATTGAGTGCTACAAAGGACAATCTTTGGCTTTGTACTAATAAAGGGATTTATCAGTATGACGATGAAAAGCGTTCGTTTAAAAATGGTTTTTTAAGAGACAGTCGGATTACAGATATTGTTCAGGATTTAGAGGGAAACCATTGGATTTCAACTTTGGATGAAGGTTTGTACATGATGCCGAGTCGTAAGATGTTTGAACTGCAAGTGCCGGCAACTAAAAAAATGAGTTACACCCGAGTCAAAAAAGGGCCAAATGGCAATTATTTTGTAGGAACTAGTGATGGTCGAGTTAGCGAAATATCACCTGCAGGAGCAAGCATCATGCAATATGAAACGAATTGGGACAATACAATAGAGTTTGTTAACTTCTGTGGAGATACACTTTTGACCAATTACGGCTTTTTTAAAATTGGAAATTCAAAATTATTGGCTAAAGACGTTTATTTTGGGAAATATCTGGAACAAGACGCCCGTGAGAACTTTTTAATTGCTGCACCTTCTTTTGGAGGCATCATTCCTAAAAGTTTGACAGGTCTGCCTGATTTTCCAAATAAGAATAATAAATATAAGGTCATAAGGTACGGAACCAAAAACACTCAAACCATTGTATTTAGAAATAAGCGATCAAAATCTGTTTTATACCAACCTTTGGATCAGGAATATTATTACGGATTTATTGATGGATTATTTGTCTATGATTTAAAGGGAAACGAAACAGAAATTAGAACCAATAATAATGAAGCCATCATTGCAGCGGACATGCTTGTAAATGAGGATGGATCGGTTTGGGTAGCCACTTCTCAGCGGGGTGTTTTTCTGCTAAAAGACAAGAAAATCGTTACACATTTATCCAATAAAAATGGTCTTTCGGACAATTACTGTCGGCGAATTGTCAAAGAAGGCGATCGTTTGTGGGTTGTTACTGAATCAGGTTTAGATTACTATGATGGCAAAACAAATCGGATAAAAAATGCGCAGCTCAACTTGTGTCTTAAAGGTGTTACTATCAATGACGTAGCAGTGTTGCAGCAGATTGTTGCCATCGCTACAAATAAAGGTATATTCTATTTTGACAAATCAATTTTAGAGCAAGTTGTACTTCCAAATTTTAGTTTTACTCATTTTTTGGTAAACAATAAAGAGGTAAATGTAAAAAAACATCGGATCTTAGATTTTGACGAGAACAACATTAACATCAAGTTCAATACTATTCACTATAAAAGTTTAGGAAATTATAAGTACCGATATCGTTTAAAAGGCTTGGAAGACAAGTGGTACAATTCTTCTTCATCCGCTAAAAACATTAATTTTCTGGCGCTCAAGCCAGGTGAATATAAATTTCAAATCAACATCAAGATTGGCGAACGATACACACCGATACAAGAGATTGAATTTGAAATCGGAAAACCTTTTTGGCTACGCATTTGGTTTCAAACCGTTTCCGTAGTATTCATTTTGGCATTGATGTATCTAATTTACCGTTGGACGGAAGTAAAAACGCGACGTAGTGAGGAATTAAAGGAACAGTTGGCTTTATCTCAATTGACGGCATTACGTGCTCAAATGAATCCGCATTTTATTTTTAATGTTTTGAATGCAGTTCAGGGATTGATTTATAGCAATCAAAAAAGTAAAGCTAGTGATTACCTTGGAAAATTTTCAGATTTGATGCGCAAAATTTTAGACACGTCAGATAAAAATGAGGTCACAATTGAGAAGGAATTTGAAACCATTGATCTCTACGTTTCTTTAGAGAAAGCACGTTTTGAAGACGATTTTGAATACAATATTGCGTTTCCAGAAAACATCGACTTGAGTAATTATACTATCCCGTCAATGATCATTCAACCCTTTGTAGAAAACGCGATTAAGCATGGATTGATGCATAAAATGGGACATAAAATGTTGGACATCCGGGTGGAATTGTTGGAAGACGTGTGGTGTTTTACTATTGATGACAATGGAATTGGTAGGAAAGCTTCAGAGATTATCAATCAGAAAATTAAAAAACACATCTCATTTGCCACAAAAGCGATCGACAATAGGGTAAAGTTGATCAGTAAAATTGCTGAAATCACTATAGATATTGAAATAATTGATAAAAAAACAAGTACGGACGATTCCTCGGGAACACGAATTAAGATCTATATTCCGAATGTAAATAAGTAAAAAATATAAATTTTATCAGAGGTTTCTCTTAAATTATTCGTAATATAGTACACTTAAAAGCACACTTAAAGCCAAAACCTGTATGAAAGCTATTATCGTAGACGACGAATTAAATGCACGACTTTCCTTGCGAGGAATTTTAGAGGAAAACTTTCCAAATATTATAATTGTCGCAGAAAGTAAGGATGTGCCTTCAGCGGTAACGGCTATTCATCAGTGTAAGCCGGATTTGGTTTTTCTCGACATTTCGATGCCAGGATACTCTGGTTTGGAATTGCTAAAGTTTTTTGACGAAAGTCAGATTAATTTTAAAATCATTTTTGTAACCGCCTTTAGCGAATATGCCATAAATGCCTTTGAACTTTCGGCTGTAGGCTACATCTTAAAACCTGTTCGTATTGACGCACTTGAAAAAGCGCTGCATAAAGTAATTATGGATAATGATAATGATTTGGAAAAACTAAAAACGCTCCAAACCAATATGGAAAGTCCGCTTGATAAAAAGGTGGCTTTAAATACCGGAGATGGAATTACCTTTTTGGAGTTGCACAACATTCTTTATTTGAAGGCAGACGGCTCGTACACGCATTTCTATACCACAGACCGACATCGAATTACCGTTGCAAAGAAAATTTCGGACTTTGAACGGCTTGAAGCAATGGGTAATTTTCTACGCATTCATCGCAGTCATATTGTGAATTTATGTCGAATCCAAAAGATTTTAAAGCAAGACGGTGGCATGGTGATTATGGAAAATGGTGATACACTTTCAATTTCGGCTGAGCGAAAAAATGGTCTTTATAAGAAGTTTGAAGATTTTAAACTTTAGGTTTCAGCTTTCTTCAGTCGTTAAATTTTTCGTAATTAATAAAAGTTGAAGAGTGTTAATTTGTTCTTTTGCTAAAAATAGAATCAAATGTTTCGTTGGATATTCTTCATTATCATTGTTGCTTTTATAGAAATTTATGCTTTTCAAGCTTTTAAAACCTTGATAAAAACCAGGTGGATCTTGGTGGCATATGAAATTTTAAGTGCTGCCCTTGTCATTTATTTTATTTGGTCGCTCTCGCAATTTGACCGAACTGTTGGACAAAATAAGCAATCGCTTTTTACCTTCGGGTTGCTTCTGATTGTCTATGTGCCCAAAATGTTCTTGATGATTATTATGTTTGGTGAGGATTTATTCAGAATCATTCGTGGAATTACCAATTATTTTGTTGAGTATGATAATTCGGGCAGTTACTTGCCAGATCGTAGGAAATTTGTCAGTCAGATTGCCTTAGTAGTTGCTGCAATTCCATTTGCGTCCTTGATTTATGGTATTTTTGAAGGGAAATATAATTTTAAAGTAATCAAGCAGCAAGTATTTTTTCCAGATCTACCAGATGCCTTTGATGGATTTAAGGTAACTCAGATTTCTGATATCCACAGCGGAAGCTTTGACAATCCTGAAAAAATACAGTATGCAATTGACTTAATCAATCAGCAAGAAACCGATTTAATTTTATTTACGGGAGATATTGTCAATACTCATGCAACTGAAATGGATCCATGGATTGAGACCTTTAAAGGAATTCGTACGCCTGAATTTGGTAAATATTCGGTCTTGGGGAATCATGATTATGGCGAATACATAACATGGCCTTCTAAAAAGCAGAAAGACGATAATTTTGAAGCAATTAAAGATTTACATCAGCAAATTGATTTTAAGTTATTACTTAACGAGCATACTTTTATTGAAAAAGACAACCAACGCATAGCATTAGTTGGTGTGGAGAATTGGGGCAAAAATTTCAAACAAGCTGGGGATTTGCGCAAAGCTTCTGAAGGTTTAACGGCTCAGGATTTTAAAATCTTGATGAGTCACGATCCTTCACATTGGGAATATCAAGTAAAAGAAGATGAAAAACATTTTCAGTTGACACTTGCAGGTCATACGCATGGCATGCAATTTGGTATTGAAATTCCAGGATTTTTTAAATGGAGTCCTGTTCAATATGTATACAAACAATGGGCCGGTTTATATGAAAATGTAGGTCGTTATGTCTATGTAAATCGTGGTTTTGGCTTCCATGCTTATCCCGGTAGAGTAGGAATTATGCCCGAAATAACAGTTCTTGAACTAAAAAAAGGCGCAAGTGTCGCATAATTCGTTAAAAACAGTACATTTGTAATTGTACACTAAAGTAAATTTTCAGTTTTATGTCAAAATTTGGAGAATTAATTAACGCAGAGATCCCCGTTTTAATCGATTTCTATACCGAGTGGAATGAGCAATCCATTGCCATGCATGAAGTAATTCGTGATGTTGCCGCTGCTTTAGGCGATAAAGCTAAGGTTATAAAAATTGATGTGGATAAAAACCAAGAACTCGCCGATGCGTTGCGAATTAAAGGAGTTCCTACATTGATGATTTATAAGTCAGGGCAAATGGTTTGGCGTCAAGCCGGCGAATTAGATGCAAATTCTATCATTACTTTGGTTCAGGAGCAAGTTCAATAGCTTTCATCTTATATCCATTTTCTTGCAAGTAGGCTAGAGTTTGAGGCAATACATGTTTCAGGTTTCTGGACGCTTTGATGCTGTCGTGGAAAATGATGATGCTTCCAGGTTGAATGTTTTTCAATACATTTTCTGCACACTTTTCTGGAGAAATGTTGGTGTCAAAATCAGCACTCAGAATATCCCACATGATTACTTTGTAATTTTTTTCCTTGAGAAACTTGTATTGTTTCCAAGTCAATTTGCCGTAAGGCGGACGAAAAAGCTTTTGTTTCTCCGCACTATTCGGGCTCAATTCTCTTATTACATCCGCACACATTTCTATATTTAGTTGGTACACATCGTTTGTGGTATGCCAGCCATTCATATGGTTGTACGTATGGTTGCCAATGGAGTGTCCCGCCTTCTGTACACTTTTAAATAATTCTGGATGTTGCTGAATATTCTCTCCAATACAGAAGAATGTTGCTTTAGCATTGTATTTTGCTAAAATAGCTAAAGTCCAATCGGTTATTTCAGGAATAGGTCCATCATCAAAGGTCAAGTAAACCACTTTTTCGGAAGTAGCAAAAGACCAGGTAAATCCGGAAAAAAGGGTCTTAACCAGCCAATGCGTCTTTATCCAATAGAATTTCATCGTACTTAGCGTTTTTGTAAAGATAAAAAAAAGCAGCTACCGTTGCCAGTGCTGCTTTTATAAATATACTAAAAAATGGGTTTATTCATTGTCCCTTTTAAATCGGGAGAACATTTTGTTATAGGTGTTAAATGAAGATTTATTTTGCTCATAAAATGCTGCATCACCTCTGTCTTTCATTACAGAAAGTAAATCTCTGTAGCGTTCAATATCAGTAACGATTTCAATGTATAAGTCCATTTGCTCGTTGGCTTTCAAAGTATTATAATATTTTAGATTCTCTTGGTATTTACCAATCAATTGTGTCAATATTTTTCTCGCCTTTTCTTTTTCGCCTAACTCGTAATATCCAGCTGCAAACGGTTCTAGCATAGTGTAATAACCAAAATACTCCAATGGCATCTTTTGCATTGCTAAATCTATCACTTTTTTTGCTTTTTCATTTTTACCTTCGTTAATCAACTGCTCCATCAATCGAGCAAGATTGGTACGGTAGGTAATGCTGTTTTTGCGGGTTTCTGTATCGTGGTAAATCGTACTGCTTCCGCTATTTCCCCAATCCCATTTCATTACAATGTCATACATTTTATCAGAATCAATCTGTCCCATATCTAATGGACTTGGTGCTTCAGATAGTGCATTCTTAACTGGAACTAATTTATAGACCATTCCATCCAATTGCAGATAATCTTTCATCCATAGGTAGTCGTCATCGCCAAAACTTCCTCCAGTGAAGTAAATAGGGCGTTTCCAATTATTATTGGCTACAATGTCCAACATCATTAATCGATTTTTGTACAATGCCTGACCTTTTATATCCAAATCGATGTAAGGAACAATGGAGTCATGAAACTGAGGTGATACTACCTTGTTTGCGATAATAGTTTCCTTATTTACTGGAATTCGCAATTTATTGGTAGGGAAAAAGTGGATTTTCTGACCCGTTTCCGATGAAAGAATTGTTCTTGGGTCGTCATCAGCAATGAATTTAATAAATGCTTTTAAATCCCAACGTTCTTCTGTCAATGGTTTATGAATAGTGTAATCCAATTTATCGCCCACATATTGATTGTGAGAAAAGGATATTGGTAAAGGCTCGGATTCATAGGCTTTTGCTTTCATTTGATCAATATACCAATCGGTCATAAACAAACTTGTGTTTACAATTCGAACGTCTGTTCTAAACTCTTCAATTTCTTGAGCATACCAAAGCGGGAACGTATCGTTATCTCCAATGGTAAACAAGATGGCATTGGGTTCACAAGAACTCAAATAGGCTTTTGCCATTGCCAAGGCAGTGTATTTTCCAGAACGGTCGTGATCGTCCCAGTTTTCTGATGCCATTAAAACAGGTGCCGCAAGAAGTGATAGTGCAATTACTATTGGACCAGCAATTTTGGGCTGTAGCCAATTTTTGACGGTCTCATATAACGCGTAAACACCAAATCCAATCCATATGGCAAAGATGTAGAATGAACCAACCAAGGCATAATCTCGCTCACGCGGTTCAAAAGGTCGTTCGTTCAAATAAATTTTAAGGATTAGTCCAGTAAATAGAAATAGAACTAATAGTACGTAGAAACTCTTTAAGTCTTTATTTGCGTGGTAAATTAATCCCAATAGTCCAAGAAGAAATGGAAGTGCATAATACAGGTTGCGACCTTTATTATTCTCAATATCGGATGGAAGGTTGCTTTGCGATCCCAATCGACTTTCGTCAAATATTTTGATACCCGTCATCCAATTTCCGTCCATATTGTCATACTTTCCTTGATTGTCACTTTGTCTTCCGGCAAAGTTCCATAATAAGTAGCGCATGTACATGTATCCAAATTGATACTCAACCATGAAGCTTAAATTGTCTCCCATCGAAGGTTTTTCGATAATAAGATATTCGCTGTACGCTTTTAGAAATTTATTATAACCGTCCATGTCAATCTGACCTTGATTGTAAGCGCCAGTAAACTCATTTACAATCTGAACCAGTTGTTTTTCTTGTGCGTATTCTGGATTCAATCTAAACTTTACGGGTTTGGTAAAACTCATATAATTTGCAGCATGATCGGGACTCCACATTCTAGGCAAAATAGATTTTTGATTGTCGTCACTATTTTGAACAGCATTTTTGTAATTGTTTACAATTTCATATTTGCCTGATTTATAGTTTCTTTCGTAATTTGGGGCTTTGTCTAAATATGGATTTTCAGCATCTAAACCTGCATATATATCAGTAAATTGTGGTCCGTAAAACAAAGGATTTACACCGTATTGTTCTCTATTGTAATAGGCTAAAACTTCACGAGCATCCGAAGGTCTATTTTCATTAATAACAACATTTGCATTTGCGCGAATGGGTAGCATCATCCAAGTAGAAAAGCCAATTAAAATAAACAGAATGCTTAAAAGCAACGTATTTAATTTTATTTGATTGTTTTTTCGGGTATAGTTTAGTCCATAATAGAAAAAGGCAATTAACAAAACGGTTACAAAAATGGTTCCCGAATCAAAGGGCAAACCAATATTATTAACCATAAAGACTTCGGTTTCTCCGAAAAACCCCATTGTCAGAGGTAGTAATAACTTGAATATAAATAGCAAGATAAACACTACAACGATATTGGCAATAATAAAATTCTTTACAGTAATGGTTTTGTAATGCTTAAAATAATACAAAAAGCCAATGGAAGGAATGGTTAGCAACGCCATAAAGTGAACACCGAACGAAAGTCCGATTACTAATGAGATGATAAGCAACCAGCGGTTTCCTTTTGGTTTGTCCATATCTTGTTCCCAACGTAATCCAAGCCAAAATAATGCAGCTATAAACAATGAAGCCATTGCATAAACTTCTGCTTCTACAGCATTATACCAGAAGCTATCTGAAAAAGTAAAGGCTAAAGATGCGACAAAAGAACTCCCTAAAATGGCAATGGAATTGTCCTTGTCAACCGTAGAAAATTGAGAAATGAGTTTTTTTAATAACATCGACGTCGACCAAAACATAAACAGTATCGTAAAGGCGCTAGAAAAAACCGACATCATATTAACCATCAATGCTACTTGAGATTTGTCTAATGCAAACATCGCAAAGAACGCGCCAATCATTTGAAATAAAGGTGCTCCTGGAGGATGTCCTACTTCTAATTTGGCTGCTGTTGAAATGTATTCTCCACAATCCCAAAAGCTTAAAGTGGGTTCTACAGTTAATGAGTAGGTTACAAGAGCAATGGCAAATGCAAGCCAACCCATTATTGTGTTCCACTTTTTGAAGTTAAATGCCGTCATAATGTCGTACGATTTAGGTTTAAAATTTCAGTTACAAAGAAAATGTTTTTTTGCTTAAGGAAATGGTAAAAATAAATTTTTAATTTTTTTTGCTAAAAAGTTTGGTTGATTGCTTTTTTGTGCTAAATTTGCACTCGCAATAAGCAAGCTGGTCTATGGTGTAATGGTAACACAACTGTTTTTGGTGCAGTCTTTCTAGGTTCGAGTCCTAGTAGACCAACTTTTAAAAGTCTATAAGATGTTGAAAATTCAACTGATTATAGACTTTTTTTTTGTTCATTATTTTCTGACTTATTTGAAAGCGCTGTATTTTTAAATTATTTACGCACAGTTGAAGTAGGTTTTTTGTCGGATTGCAATTCGTTCAGGTCAACTTAGATCTTAAAGGTCTAATAAAAAATATCATGGATGGCTTCACATTTAAAGGAGAAAAAGTAGGAGTAATGTTAGTGCGCATAAATATCCCAATAATGTTCAAAGGTGTACTTTAGTTATATTCTGATGCATTTCAATTGAAAAAGGTTTTATTTTGAATACTACGTCGTTTTGGTAAAATGCATTTGGAGGAAAGCTGGGTAATTAGGCTGTGCGTGATTTATGACGCTTAGAATATACGGTTTAGTTAATTGTAAGTAGTATTGGATTGCTATTTTAATTTAAGTAGTCGGAAGATGCTTCTTCGTGTCGTGTTTTAAATTATTTTGGTAATCTTGATTTAGTAAGTCTTATTCAAGATTGTAAAATGAAAAAGGAGTAAAACCTTTTCAGATAATACTCCTTTTTATATAAACTACAATTGCAAGTCCTGAAAGATCTAAGTTTAATCTTGAAATTGTTGCGGATTCGTTTAAATTCTAAATGTAATTACGGGTTTGATCGCGTGATTTACGATGTCCTCGCTTACGCTACCGTTGAAAAAGTGTGCCAAACCAGTTCTGCCATGTGTTGCAATCCCAATTAAATCCGAGTTGCTTTTATTGGCGTAATTGATGATGCCTCTTTCGATATTTGAATCATTGTAAATGTGTAAGCTGTAATTTTGTAAAGGGAATCCGCTTACAAAATTTTGCATTATGTGTTCTGCAACATCATTTGTTTTAAAACTATTAGGCGTGTTAATCATTACTAAATCAAGTTTAGCTTCAAACATGTTTGCAAATTCTACCAATTTTTGAAATGGCTTTTTAATTTCCTCAGAAAAGTCAGAAGCAAATACAAATTTGTCAATATTGAAATCTTCCATTTCACTTTTTATGATGATCACAGGAATATCTGATGAACGCACTACCTTTTCTGTATTAGAACCAATAAACATTTCTTGAAATCCAGAAGCACCATGAGATCCCATGACAATTAGATCAGAATTTTTTTCTTTACTGTAAGTCACAATTCCTTCAAATGCGCGTTCTAAGCGTGCATCTGCATACACAGTCAATCCGTCAAAAAAGGATTCTTCCATTAAATCTTCAAGGCGTTCCTTCGTTTTTGCCAAGTATAACATTACTTCTGGAATATTAACGCCATTATTTATGGCATCATTCATGTGAGATGGTAAGTCAAGTAAATTAAGTAAATAGATTTCAGCGTTATTTTTTCGAGCTATTTGCGCAGCTACTTTAGCAGCGTATCTTGCATGTTCGGAAAAGTCGGTGGGTACTAATATTCTTTTCATAAATAATGTTAAAAAGGTTTAATTGAATAGATTGTTTTTGATAATTTAAAGGTAGGAATTTTTTTTAGATGACACAATGATTTTTCATTTATAAAAAAATCACTATATTTGCACCGTTATTTATTTAAAGTTGGATAATGAGGGAAGCAATGCTTCCCTCTTTTTATAAAATTATGACATTTAAAGAAAAAGTAGTAGATTTATTAAACGAAGGTCTTGAGCAGAAGCCGTCGGTATTTTTGATTGATTTAACCATAACGGATTCAAACAAAATTATCGTAACTTTGGACGGAGACAATGGTGTGCAATTGCAGGACTGCATTGACGTCAGTCGCTCAATAGATCAGAATTTAGATCGGGAAGAATTAGATTTTTCACTTGAAGTAGCTTCTGTTGGAGTTGGATCACCCTTGAAATTGGTGCGTCAATACAAAAAGAATGTAGGTCGAATGTTAATTGTAAAATTGCAAGAAGGAACTACAATTGAAGCTAAATTGGACGAAGCTACAGATGAACAAATTGTCTTGTCTTGGGAAGCTAGGGAGCCGAAAAAAGTTGGAAAAGGGAAAGAAACCGTTCAGAAAAGGAAAGAAATTCCTTACAATGAGATTAAAGAAGCAATCGTTACAATAATATTTTAATTATATGGAGAATATAGCATTAATCGAATCATTTTCAGAGTTTAAAGACGACAAACTCATTGATCGTGTAACGCTTATGGCAATTTTAGAAGATGTGTTTAGAAATGCATTGAAAAAGAAATTTGGATCAGATGATAATTTTGATATCATTATCAATCCAGACAAAGGAGATATGGAAATCTGGCAGAGAAGAGTAATCGTTGCTGACGATGATTTGGATTTGGACCACCTCGAAATTACCTTAACGGATGCTAGAAAAATCGAACCCGATTTTGAAATTGGAGAAGAAGTTTCTGAAGAAGTAAAATTAATAGATTTAGGAAGAAGAGCAATTTTGGCTTTACGCCAAAACTTAATTTCTAAGATTCATGAGCACGATAATACCAATCTTTACAAGCAATTTAAAGATTTAGTTGGTGATATTTACACTGCGGAAGTACATCATGTGCGACCAAGAGTTGTAATTTTAGTAGACGATGAAGGTAACGAAATCGTTTTGCCTAAAGAAAAACAAATTCCATCTGATTTTTTCCGAAAGGGAGATAATGTACGTGGAATTATTGAAAGCGTTGAATTGAAAGGAAATAAGCCTCAAATTATTATGTCTAGAACTTCAGAGAAGTTTTTAGAGAAGTTGTTTGAACAAGAAATTCCGGAAGTTTTTGACGGTTTGATTTTAGTTAAAAATGTAGTTCGAATTCCAGGTGAAAAAGCAAAAGTAGCAGTGGATTCTTACGACGATCGTATTGATCCTGTTGGAGCATGTGTGGGAATGAAAGGTTCTCGTATCCACGGAATTGTACGTGAATTGGGTAATGAAAATATTGACGTTATTAATTATACAACCAACACTCAGTTGTACATTACAAGAGCGTTAAGTCCAGCAAAAATTTCTTCTATCAAAATTGATGAGGAAAATAAACGTGCCGAAGTGTTCTTGAAATTGGAAGAAGTTTCAAAAGCAATTGGTCGTGGGGGACATAATATAAAGTTAGCGGGACAATTGACAGGTTACGAACTCGATGTTATCAGAGAAGGTAATGTAGCCGAAGAAGAAGATGATGTAGAGTTGACAGAATTTTCGGATGAAATTGAAGCGTGGGTAATTGAGGAATTTGCTAAAATAGGTTTAGATACCGCAAGAAGCATCTTGAAGCAAGATGTGAATGATTTAGTAAGAAGAACAGATCTTGAAGAGGAAACTATTCAGGATGTAATGAAAATATTAAATGATGAGTTTAATAGCTAAATAGGGGTTTTTTCCCTAGAACAACACAACAAAAAAGAGTTATAATAAAAGTTTTTTATGTCTGAAGAGAGAGTAATAAGAATTAATAAGGTTTTAAGGGAATTTAATATTTCGTTAGAAAGAGCGGTTGATTATCTTAAGGATAAAGGTATTGCCATTGATGCAAACCCAAACGCGAAAATTTCTGATGCGGAATTTAATATCCTGCAAAATCAATTTGCTGGCGATAAGGGGAAAAAAGAGGCTTCATTAGAAGTTAGTGAAGAAAAGCGAAAAGAAAAAGAAGCTTTGCGATTGGAGCGCGAAAAAGAAATTGAAGACAAGCGTAAACTTGATGAAGAGCGTCAAAAGCAAAATGAAGTCATCAAAGCAAAAGCGAACGTTGTAGGTTTGAAAAAAGTGGGTTCCATCGATCTTAATCCTAAGAAATCGACACCAGCTGCTCCTCCTGCTGAAAAGCCAGTTGAGAATAAACCTGAAGTTGCACCAGCAGCTCCCGTGGTTGAAAAAGACAAAGCGGAGCCTGTGGCAAAAGTGCAGGACGTTAAAAAGGAAGAGAAAAAAGTAGAAGCTCCTAAAGTTGAAACTCCAAAAGCGGAAACTCCAAAAGTGGAAGCGAAAACTGTTGAAACGCCAAAAGCTGAAATTTTTAAAGCTGAGATTCCAAAACTGACGATCAAGAAGGTTGCAGATGCTCCAGTGAAGGAAGAAGAGGCAGCGGAAGTAGTAAAAGCAGCTGAGGCAGCTCCAGAAGCAAAAGCGGAAGATGAGCCTGTAACTACTAAATATGTGCAGCTTTCAGGTACTACCTTTACAGGTAAGACCATTGATTTGTCGCAATTTGACAAGCCTAAAAAGAAAAAAGAAGAGCCAAAAATCACGCCTAATAAACCTGGTATGAACGCGGCTGCAAATGCAGCAGCTAATAAAAATAAACGTAAAAGGATTCCTACGAAACCTGCTACGCCAAGACCTCCAGGAAGCGGACCAAATCCGAATAAGATTGTTCCCAATGCTCCAGGTTCTGCGGCAAATAGAAGTTCTAGACCCGGTTTTGTAAAAGGAAATCGTCCAGCAATTACTGCTAAAGTAGAGCCGACAGAGGAAGAAGTTAAAAATCAAATTCGTGAGACTTTAGAGAAACTACAAGGTAAAGGTGGTAAATCTAAAGCAGCGAAATACAGAAGAGATAAGAGAGATACGCACCGTCAGAAATCTGATGATGAGCAAAGAGCTCTTGATGAAGGAAGTAAAACGATTAAAGTTACTGAGTTTGTAACAGTAGGTGAAATTGCAATCATGATGGATGTGCCAATTACTAAAGTGATTGGAACGTGTATGTCACTTGGAATCATGGTAACCATGAACCAACGTCTTGACGCGGAAACATTAACGATTGTAGCTGATGAATTTGGTTACGAAGTAGAATTTATTACAACTGAACTTGAAGAAGGTTTAGAAGTAATTATTGATAAGGACGAAGAATTAGAATCTAGAGCTCCTATTGTAACTGTAATGGGTCACGTGGATCACGGTAAAACATCTTTACTAGATTACATTAGAAAAGAGAATGTTATTGCTGGAGAGTCAGGGGGAATTACGCAGCATATTGGTGCATACGGAGTAACATTGGATAACGGTCAAAAAATTGCATTTTTAGATACACCAGGTCACGAAGCGTTTACAGCGATGAGAGCGCGTGGTGCTCAAGTTACAGATATCGCTATTATTGTAGTTGCAGCTGATGATGACATCATGCCAACTACTAAAGAAGCAATCAGTCACGCACAAGCCGCTGGCGTTCCAATTATATTTGCAATTAATAAAATTGATAAGCCAAACGCAAACCCAGAGAAAATTAAAGAACGTTTAGCAGGTATGAATTTACTTGTTGAAGATTGGGGTGGAAAAATTCAATCGCATGATATTTCTGCAAAAGTAGGAACAGGTGTGAAAGAATTATTAGAGAAAGTATTACTTGAAGCTGAAATTTTAGAATTGAAAGCAAATCCAAATCGTTTATCTGCAGGAACTGTAGTTGAGGCGTTCTTGGATAAAGGAAAAGGATACGTTTCTACCATCTTGGTTCAAAACGGAACATTGAATGTTGGAGATTACATGTTGGCTGGTAAACACCACGGTAAAATCAAGGCAATGCATGATGAACGTGGAAAAGTTATTATGAGTGCAGGACCGTCAACACCGGTTTCAGTATTAGGTTTAGATGGAGCTGCAACGGCTGGAGATAAATTTACAGTGTATAACGATGAGCGTGAAGCGAAACAAATTGCTGCAAAACGTACACAGTTGATGCGTGAGCAATCTGTTAGAACACAAAGACACATTACGCTTGCAGAAATTGGAAGACGTATTGCATTAGGTCAGTTTAAAGAATTGAATATTATCTTGAAAGGTGACGTGGATGGTTCTGTTGAAGCATTATCTGATTCGTTCTCTAAATTGTCTACTGAAGAAATTCAAATTAATATTATTCATAAAGGTGTAGGTGCAATTACAGAAACAGACGTTATGTTGGCTTCTGCATCGGATGCAATTATCATCGGATTTAATGTTCGTCCTGCAGGAAACGCAAGACAACTTGCCGATAAAGAAGAAATTGATATCCGTAATTACTCTATTATTTACGATGCTATTGACGACTTGAAAGATGCAATGGAAGGCATGTTGTCTCCGGAGATGAAAGAAGAGATTTCAGGAACTGCAGAAATCAGAGAAATTTTCAAAATATCGAAAGTGGGATCTATTGCAGGTTGTATGGTAACGGATGGTAAAATATTACGTTCATCTAGAATCCGATTGATTCGTGAAGGTGTAGTGATTCACACTGGTGAATTGATTGCATTGAAACGTTTTAAAGACGATGTAAAAGAAGTTTCTAAAGGGTACGACTGTGGTATGCAAATTAAAGGTTACAATGATATTGAACCTTATGATATAATTGAATCATTCCAAGAAGTAGCTGTAAAGAAAAAATTGAAGTAATAAAGTCATTTTAAAGCATAAAAAAAACCGATAGTCATTGATTATCGGTTTTTTTATGCTTTTTAATTTCTAGTTGTTTGGTTTGATAATGATTGAATTGGAATACTTCTTTTGAATTTCTATGAGGTGGCGTTGTGCATCAATCTTCGATTTAAAATTACCTACCCAAACTTTATAATAGGGCGTGCTAAAAATAATTGTGGCATCCAAGTTGTTAAAATCATTTTTGAAGCGTCCTAGCTCGCGTTTAGAGTTTTCACTGTCGCCATTGTAAATTTGGATTTTATATCCCTCATTTGTAGCCATTGAGAGATTAATTTTGCGCTTTTCATTCAATAACTGCTCAAATTTAGGATCTTGAGAAACAGTAACTTTATTACTTTGTGCTACTGCATTAATCGTTAAAAAAGTGGTTAAAATTAAAAGAATTAAAGGTCTTTTAAGCGTGATTTTTTTCATAACATGATGTATTTTAAACAAATGTACTACTATTGGTTTGAAACTGAAAACATAAATTTATTTAGAATCCTTATAAATTAAGAATTAAGAGATATTTAAGGTTTTGTAAATAGCACATAAGTCGTATTTTTGTGCAAAATATAAATGACCTTATAGGGTTTTATACCAAATTCAAACCGGAATAAAATCATATCATAATTAGTCGATAATCATTTTTAAATATGAAAAACGTGGGTAACCATAATTCGATTTCTAGAATTGTACTGTTAAGTTTAGCTTTTATGCTAACATTTACTGCTTCATCCTATTCACAAGACGATGCTGCAGCTGGTAAAGCATTATTTAATGCAAATTGTGCTGCTTGTCATAAGCTTGATGCTAAAATGACCGGTCCTGCTTTAAGAAACATTTCTGAACGTCATAGTAATGACTGGTTGAAATCGTGGGTTAAAAACAGTCAGGCGATGGTTAAATCTGGAGATGCTGCCGCAGTGAAGCTTTTTGAGGAGAATAATAAGGCGATTATGCCTTCTTACCCTCAATTTTCTGACGCTGATATAGACAATATCTTGGCTTATACTTCTGAGCCTTTACCAGTGGCAACTGCTCCAGAGGTTGGAGCTGGTTCACAAGCAGGTGCTTCTTCTGATTCAGGAATTTCAAATGTTGTCATCTTAGGTGCTTTAGCGCTTGTGATGGGTATTTTGGTTATTATGTTGTTTCTTGTAAGCAGTGTTCTAAATAAAATAGCCAAAGCAAATGGAATGGAAGTTCTTGCGAAAGAAAAAACATTACCAATTTGGAAAGCATACGCAAAAAATCAATTTTTAGTATTGGTTACTGCAATCTTTTTGCTGCTTTCTGGAGCTTGGGTTGTATATGGCTTTTTAATGCAAGTTGGTGTTGATCAAGATTATGCTCCTTTGCAACCTATTCATTATTCACACAAAATTCACGCTGGTGAGAACGGTATTGATTGTAAATACTGTCACTCATCTGCTAGAACAAGTAAGCATTCAGGGATTCCTTCGTTGAATGTTTGTATGAACTGTCACAAAAGTGTATCTGAATTTTCAGGGGATAAAGATTCTACTTATGTGGAGTACACAAAAGAATTTTACACTGCAGAAATTCAAAAACTATATGATGCTGTAGGGTGGGATAAAGAAAAACAAATGTATACTGGAAAAACGAAGCCTGTTAAATGGGTTAGAATACATAACTTACCTGACCACGTGTATTTCAATCACTCACAACACGTAACGGTTGGTGGAATTGAATGTCAAAAATGTCACGGACCTGTTGAAGGTTATGAAATAATGAAACAGTTTGCTCCACTTACAATGGGATGGTGTATAAATTGTCACCGCGAGACAAATGTGAAAATGGAAGGCAATGCTTACTATGAAAATATTCACGCAGAGTTGGCAAAAAAATACGGTAAAGACAAGCTAACTGCTGCAGAAATGGGTGGTATAGAATGTGGAAAATGCCACTACTAAAGTCGGATTACTTACCTAGTAATTAATCGGCAGACAATTTGTCAAAAAAAGTAAAATAATTAAGAAGCTAATATTTATATAAGATGTCATCAAACAAAAAATACTGGAAAAGTGTTGAGGAGCTAAACGAAAATAGCTCTATTGTTGAGACGTTAAGAAATAACGAATTTGTTGAAGCGATCCCTACAGATGAATTTTTAGGAGATGAGTCAACTTTAGCAGCGTCTTCAACCACGCGTCGTGATTTCTTAAAGTACGTTGGATTCAGCACAGCCGCTGCATCGCTTGTAGCATGTGAAGGTCCAGTTATCAAATCTATTCCTTATGTAGTTCAGCCTGAGCAAATCATACCTGGTGTTGCAGATTATTATGCAACTTCGATGTTTGATGGTTTTGATTTTGCAAATCTTTTAGTAAAAACAAGAGAAGGTCGTCCTATTAAAATTGAAAACAATACTTTAGAAGGAGCTCAATATGCTGCTAACGCTAGAGTTCATGCGTCCATATTATCTTTATATGATAGTATGCGTTTGAAAGAACCAAAAATGCAAGGTAAAAATGCATCTTGGAGTACTGTTAATACTAAAGTAAAAGAGAGTTTAGCAGAAGCGAAAGCGGAAGGTAAGCAAGTAGTTTTACTAACAAATACCCTGGCAAGTCCATCCACTGAAAAATTAGTAGGTGAATTTATAGCTAGTAATCCAACTGCAAAGCATGTAATATACGATGCAGTTTCTTCATCTGCGGCTTTGGATGCGTTCCAAACTGCTTACGGAGAAAGAGGATTAGTGGATTACGACTTTTCAAAAGCAGAAACAATTGTAGGTATCGGAGCTGATTTTCTAGGAGATTGGCAAGGTGGAAGCTACGATTCTGGATATGCGAAAGGACGTGTACCTAAAAATGGTAAAATGTCTAAGCATTTTCAGTTTGAGTCTAATATGACACTTGCTGGTGCTGCTGCTGATAAACGAGTGGCGATGACAGTTGCGCAACAAAAAATGGCTTTAGTTCACATGTATAATGTGATCTCTGGTGGGAACGTTGCAATTGCATTAGATAAGCAATTTGAGGCTGAAGTTTCAAAAGCGGCTCAACAGCTAAAAGCTTCTGGTTCGAAAGGACTTTTGGTTTCAGGAATCGAAGATAAAAATGCACAGTTATTGGTATTAGCCATTAATAGTGCTTTAAATAGTGAAGCATTTATCGGTGCTGGAATTCGTCAAATTAGAAAAGGTTCTAATGAGATGATGACTCAGTTTTTAGCTGATTTAAATGCGGGTGCTGTTCATACAGTTATAATAAGTGGAGTGAATCCTGCTTATTCATTGCCAAATGCGAAGAGTTTTGCGGATGGTTTGAAAAAAGCTAAACTTTCTGTATCAGTTTCTTTAAAGGAAGATGAAACGGCTTTAGCTTCTACAATTGCATTAGGTACAACACATTATTTAGAGTCTTGGAATGATTTAGCGCTAGTGAAAGGCTCTTATGCTTTAACACAGCCTACGATTAATCCATTGTTCAAGCAAACAAAACAACTTCAAGAAATTTTATTGGAGTGGACTGGGAATAAAACATCGTATTACGATTATTTGAAATCAAATTCAGCAATGTATACCGTTGGGTCAAGTTGGAATAAAGTGGTTCATGACGGTGTAATTGCAGGGATGGGTGCTCAAGTTACCACAGCTTCGGCGGATTTTGGAAGTGCAGCTAGTGCATTATCTCAATCGGCTGCTAAAGTTGCGATGGAATTGGTATTATATACGAAAACAGGTTTAGGTGATGGTCAGCAAGCAAACAATCCATGGTTGCAAGAATTTCCAGATCCGATTACAAGAGTTTCTTGGGATAATTATTTAACTATTTCTAAAGCGGATGCAGAATCTAGTCAACTTGGTTTAGTTAATTATAATGTTGCAAATGGTGGATTAAATGGTAGTTACGTTACATTGACTGTAGACGGAATGAAATTGGAAAATGTTCCAGTGATCATTCAGCCAGGTCAAGCAGTTGGTACTGTTGGTTTAGCTTTTGGTTATGGAAAGAAGGCAGCGCTGAAAGAAGAAATGCAGGTAGGTGTTAATGCTTACGGTTTATATAAAAACTTTAATAATGTTCAGTCGGTAACGATTGAAAAAACGGCAGGAGATCACGAGTTTGCATGCGTTCAATTGCAAAAGACGTTGATGGGTCGTGGAGATATCATTAAGGAAACTACTTTAGAGATTTTTAATACTAAAGATGCTAAAGATTGGAATTTGCAGCCGATGGTATCGTTAGATCACAATCCGGTAAAAGCAGTTGAAGTAGATTTATGGACCTCATTTGATAGTTCTGTAGGTCACCATTTCAACTTATCAGTAGATCTAAATGCATGTACTGGTTGTGGAGCTTGTGTAATTGCATGTCACGCAGAAAATAATGTTCCCGTTGTTGGTAAGTCTGAAATTAGACGAAGTAGAGATATGCACTGGTTGCGTATTGATAGATATTACTCTTCTGAAACTACTTTTGAAGGTGATAACAAGAAGAAAGATGATTTTGACGGATTATTTGGTGATAAAGGATCTTTAGGTGGTTTTGGAGAAATGGAACATGCCTCAGATAATCCTCAAGTAGCATTTCAGCCGGTAATGTGTCAACACTGTAATCACGCACCGTGTGAAACAGTATGTCCTGTTGCAGCAACTTCACACAGTAGACAAGGTCAGAATCATATGGCGTATAACAGATGTGTTGGTACAAGATATTGTGCAAACAACTGTCCGTATAAAGTACGTCGTTTCAATTGGTTCTTATATAATAAAAATAACGAGTTTGATTACCACATGAATGATGATTTAGGCCGTATGGTTTTAAATCCAGATGTGAATGTTCGTTCAAGAGGAGTAATGGAGAAATGTTCAATGTGTATTCAAATGACACAATCTACTATTCTTGCTGCTAAACGTGAAGGACGTATGATCAAAGACGGCGAATTCCAAACAGCTTGTTCAGCAGCATGTTCTTCTGGCGCTATGGTTTTTGGAGATGTTAACGATAAAGAAAGTAAGGTAGCAAAACTGCTTGAAGATGATAGAATGTATCATTTATTAGAGCATGTAGGTACAAAGCCTAATGTACAGTATCACGTTAAGGTTAGAAATACTTAGTATCAAAAAAATTAATTAATCAGTAACAATATAAAGGATTATGTCGTCTCACTACGAAGCACCCATTAGAAAACCTTTGATTATAGGTGATAAATCTTATCACGATATAACAGTAGATGTAGCTGCACCTGTTGAAGGTAGAGCAAACAAGCAATGGTGGATTGTATTTTCAATCGCACTTATAGCCTTCCTTTGGGGACTAGGCTGCATTATTTATACCATCTCTACAGGTATTGGAACATGGGGATTAAACAAAACAGTCGGATGGGCTTGGGATATTACCAATTTCGTTTGGTGGGTAGGTATTGGTCACGCAGGAACTTTGATTTCTGCCGTACTTTTACTTTTCCGTCAAAAATGGAGAATGGCAATTAACCGCTCTGCGGAAGCAATGACCATTTTCTCTGTAGTACAAGCAGGTTTATTTCCAATTATTCACATGGGTCGTCCATGGTTAGCGTATTGGGTATTGCCAATTCCAAATCAGTTCGGTTCATTATGGGTCAACTTTAACTCACCTTTACTTTGGGATGTATTCGCGATTTCGACGTACCTTTCTGTATCATTAGTTTTCTGGTGGACAGGTTTGCTGCCTGATTTTGCAATGCTAAGAGATAGAGCAATTACTCCTTTTACAAAAAGAGTGTATTCTATCTTAAGTTTTGGATGGAGCGGTAGAGCTAAAGATTGGCAACGTTTTGAAGAAGTTTCTTTGGTGCTTGCAGGTTTAGCAACTCCATTGGTACTTTCGGTGCACACCATTGTATCATTCGATTTTGCAACATCTGTAATTCCTGGTTGGCATACTACAATTTTCCCTCCGTACTTTGTGGCGGGAGCGGTTTTCTCTGGATTTGCAATGGTAAATACCTTGTTGATCATTATGAGAAAAGTTTCTCACCTTGAAGCATATATTACAGTACAACATATCGAATTGATGAATATTGTAATCATGATTACAGGTTCGATAGTAGGTGTAGCCTATATTACTGAATTGTTTGTGGCTTGGTATTCTGGAGTAGAGTATGAGCAGTATGCATTTTTGAATAGAGCAACGGGACCTTACTGGTGGGCTTACTGGTCAATGATGACGTGTAATGTTTTCTCTCCGCAATTTATGTGGTTCAAGAAATTAAGAACAAGTATCATGTTTTCATTCGTTATTTCTATTGTAGTAAATATCGGAATGTGGTTTGAGCGTTTTGTAATTATCGTTACTTCATTGCACAGAGATTACTTGCCATCTTCATGGACAATGTTCTCACCAACTTTTGTTGATATCGGAACATTTATAGGAACTATTGGATTCTTCTTCGTATTATTCTTACTTTACGCACGTTCTTTCCCAGTGATTGCACAAGCAGAGGTGAAAACGATTTTGAAATCATCTGGAGAAAATTATAAAAAATTAAGAGAAGAAAATAAACATTCACACCATGAGTAGTAATAAAGTTATATACGCTATTTATAATGATGATGACATTTTGATGGATGCTGTAAAGCAAACTCGTGCAGCTCATCATCACATAGAAGAAGTTTTTACTCCATTTCCTGTTCACGGTTTGGATAAAGCAATGGGATTAGCACCAACGCGTTTGGCAATATGTTCATTCATTTATGGATTAATTGGTTTGTCGTTTGCAACTTGGATGATGAATTTCATCATGATACAAGATTGGCCGATGGACATTGGTGGAAAGCCAAGTTTTAGCTACATCGAAAATATGCCGTCATTTGTGCCAATTATGTTTGAAATGACTGTATTTTTTGCAGCTCACTTAATGGTTATCACATTTTATATGAGAAGTAGATTGTGGCCGTTTAAACAAGCTGAAAATCCAGACGTTAGAACAACAGATGATCATTTTTTGATGGAGGTATCTGTTAATAATAATGAGGAAGAGTTAATCGCTTTCTTTCAGAATACAGGAGCGGTAGAAGTTAAAGTAATTGAAAAGCATTAATAGTAAATATGAAAAGCTTAAGTAAAATAGTAATTGTTTTAGGTTTCGCAACGTTCTTCACTTCATGTGCGGATTCGAGTGCACCTAATTACCAATATTTTCCAAACATGTACGAGTCGGTAGGTTATGAAACCTATGCAGAGTCTGACGCGTTTGCAAATGGAAAAGAGGCTCAAGAAGTTCCTGCTGGTGCTGTAAAAAGAGGTTTTACACCTTATGAGTACGCAAATACAAATGAAGGTTATGCGTTGGCAAAAGCCAATTCAAAATCGCCTTTAGATGCTTCTAAGATAGATGAGCAAAAAGCGGCTGAATTATTTGTGATTTATTGCGCTATATGTCATGGTGACAATGGTAATGGTCAAGGTACTTTGGTAAAACGAGAAAAAATTCTTGGTATTCCAAGTTACGCGGATCGAGAAATTACTGAAGGTAGTGTTTATCATGTGGTAACTTACGGTTTGAACTCCATGGGAGCTTACTCAAACCAACTTACGCAAGAAGAGCGCTGGATGGTTTCCGCATATGTGATGAAATTAAAGAGCGAATTATAATTGTATAACATTGATATCAAAGATATGTACACATTTTCAAGCAGATTAAAAACGTTCGCTTTTATCCTAATGGCATTAGGAATTTTAGGTATGGCTTACGGTTTTTATATGGCACCAAAAACGATAGCAGACGTTGAAGCTATTTTAGATAAAGAAGCGGCAGAACATCATGGAAGTCATGATGGTGCTGAAGCACATACTACCACAAACGAAACGCACACTACTACTGCTGTAGCTCAGACTGAGACGGGTCATCATAGAGAGAATGATGCTACAATGAGCGATGCTGTTCATGTGGATACTATTGCTATTACACCAATGGCAGATGGACACCATGATGCACAAGTGGTAACTGATGTTACAACTACAACGCATAGTGAAGCAGCAGGAAGCAAGCATGAAGCACATGACGCACATGCAGATCATGAAAAACATTTGGAACATGTATTGCACCAATTGCAAAATAAACCTTGGGCGGCATTATACATTGCGTGTATATTTTTAATGTTGATTTCATTGGGAGTTTTAGCTTTCTATGCAATTCAGCAAGTTGCACAAGCAGGATGGTCACCAGTTCTTTTTAGAGTTATGCAAGGAATTACAGCTTATTTGCCGGTAGGTTCTGTAGTGTTTTTTATCCTTTTAGTTTTAACAGGTTTGCACTTTAATCACCTATTTGTTTGGATGGTTGATGGAGTAGATGTTGTAGGTCATGAAAATTACGATGCAATTGTAGCAAATAAAGTAGGTTACTTAAATGTTCCTGCTTGGTTGATTCGAGCGGCTATATTTTTAATCGGATGGAATTTGTACCAAATTTATTCCCGTAAAAATTGTTTGTTGCAAGATGATGCTACTGACAATTTGTACTACAAGAAAAATTTCAATATCTCAGCAATGTTTTTAGTATTCTTTATCGTTACTGAATCAATTATGTCATGGGATTGGATTATGTCTGTGGATCCACACTGGTACAGTACATTATTTGGATGGTATGTATTTGCAAGTTTCTTTGTAAGTGGAATTACAGTAATTGCTTTAGTTACGCTTTACATGAAATCTAGAGGATTTTTAGAATACGTAAATACAAGTCACATTCACGATTTAGCGAAGTTTATGTTCGGTATTAGTGTTTTCTGGACCTACTTATGGTTCTCTCAGTTTATGTTAATTTGGTATTCAAACATCCCAGAAGAAGTAACTTATTTTATTACAAGAATTGAAGATTACAACTTGCCGTTCTTTGGTATGGTGGTTATGAACTTTGTTTTTCCTGTTCTAATCTTAATCAATACAGATTTCAAACGTTTGTCATGGATCATTGCAATGGCTGGAATCATTATTTTATTAGGTCATTACGTAGATTTCTTCATGATGATTATGCCTGCAACTGTAGGAGACAGATGGTTTATTGGTATACCTGAAATTAGTTCGTTGATTTTCTTTATAGGTTTATTTATCTTTGTAGTATTTACTGCAATGACGAAGTCGCCTCTTTTGCCAAAACGTCACCCACTTATTGAGGAAAGTAAGCATTTTCATTATTAATATTTAAAGTAAAAACAGATGCAGAGTTTGTTGGTAATTATAGTTTTAATTTTATTAGCTGTTGCAATTTGGCAATTGACTAAGATATTCGATTTGACGCAAGTGGGCTTAGCAGCCAATAATTCACAAGTTGCGAACAATCAGGATAATAAAGTTCAAGGATATTTGATGTTTGCATTTATTGCTTTCTTCTACATATTCATGATCTATGGTTTAATTGTTTGGGGTCCATTAGTATTAGATAATCCCGCTTCTGAGCACGGTACTGATGTTGATTTCTTGATGAACATTACTTGGGTTCTTATTTTTATTGTTCAGTTCATTACACAATTGTTACTTCACTATTTTGCATTTAAATATAGAGGTACTAAGGATGCAAAAGCATTGTATTTTGCAGACAACAATAAATTAGAACTGATTTGGAGTACGATTCCTGCTGTAGTTTTAGCTGGTTTAATTCTTTACGGTTTGTACGCTTGGACCAATATAATGTTTGTCAATGAGCAAGAAGAGGATGTTATTGTAATTGAATTGTATGCGAAACAATTTGGATGGGAAGCCCGCTATGCTGGTGAAGACAATGTTCTTGGAAAAGCAAATGTACGTTACATTGAAGGTATCAATACCTTAGGTGTAGATATGGGTGACACTAACGCTCAAGACGACAAAATGGCTACTGAATTGTACCTTCCTAAAGGTAAAAAAGTGCTTTTTAAAATGCGTTCGCAAGATGTTTTACACTCTGCTTACATGCCTCACTTTAGAGCACAGATGAATTGTGTTCCGGGAATGGTTACTCAATTTGCATTTGTTCCAAGTTTAACTACTGAAGAATATAGAGCAATTCCAAAAATAACGGATAAAGTTGCAAATATCAATAAATTAAGAGCTAAGAAAAGTATCGCTTTGGCTGCAAATGGTCAAGTGGCATTAGATCCTTATGAATTTGATTTCTTGTTATTATGTAACAAAATTTGTGGAGCATCGCATTACAACATGCAAATGAAAATTACTGTTGTATCGCCTGAAGAATATAAAGCATGGTTGGCAGAAAAGCCTACGATGAGTCAACAAATGAAAGAAGCAGCAGCAAGTGCTGAACCAGCTGTAATTCCGGCTGTAAGTGCAGACTCCACAATGGTGGAAGCTCCTATCGTTGTACTTGCCAATTAATACGTATTAAATCTCTTTATTTAATAAAAAATTAAATTATAAAATATGTCAGTAGAAGGACACACTCACGATCACGAAGAAGAACACCACCATAAAGATACTTTCATAACAAAGTACATCTTCAGTATTGATCATAAAATGATTGCCAAACAATACCTTATTACAGGTATTATTATGGGAGTTATCGGCGTTGGTATGTCAATGCTTTTTAGAATGCAATTGGCATGGCCTGAAGAAGCTTTTGGTATCTTTAAATTCTTCTTAGGTGAAAAATTTGCTCCAGGTGGAGTATTAAAAAATGACGCTTACCTTGCTTTAGTGACTATTCACGGAACGATCATGGTATTCTTTGTGCTAACTGCTGGTTTAAGTGGAACGTTTAGTAATTTACTAATCCCACTTCAAATTGGTGCGCGAGATATGGCTTCCGGATTTATGAACATGATTTCCTACTGGTTATTTTTCTTATCGTCAGTAATCATGATCAGTTCACTTTTTGTGGAATCTGGACCTGCATCATCAGGATGGACTATTTATCCACCGCTTTCTGCATTACCTCAAGCTATACCAGGTTCAGGAATGGGTATGACACTTTGGTTGATTGCTATGGCAATTTTCATCGCGTCTTCTTTAATGGGATCTTTGAATTACGTAGTAACTGTAATTAATTTACGTACAAAAGGGATGTCAATGACACGCCTTCCGTTAACAATTTGGACATTTTTCGTAACTGCAATCATTGGTATCGTTTCCTTCCCCGTTCTTTTATCAGCAGCTTTATTGTTGATCATGGATAGAAGTTTTGGTACTTCATTCTTCCTGTCTGATATTTATATAGCAGGAGAAGTATTGCACTACCAAGGTGGTTCACCAGTTTTGTTTGAACACTTATTTTGGTTCTTAGGACACCCTGAAGTATATATCGTTATCTTACCAGCAATGGGAATTGTTTCTGAAGTTTTAGCAACCAATTCACGTAAACCTATTTTTGGATACCGTGCGATGATTGTTTCTACTCTTGCAATTGCATTTTTATCTACAATCGTTTGGGGTCACCACATGTTTGTTTCAGGTATGAATCCATTTTTAGGTTCTGTATTTACATTTACTACATTATTAATTGCAATTCCTTCTGCGGTAAAAGCGTTCAACTGGATTACAACTATTTGGAAAGGTAACTTGCAATTGAATCCTGCGATGTTGTTTTCTATCGGGATGGTATCTACCTTTATTTCTGGTGGTTTAACTGGAATTATATTAGGAGATTCTACTTTGGATATTAACGTTCACGATACCTATTTCGTTATTGCTCACTTTCACCTTGTAATGGGTATCTCTGCACTTTATGGAATGTTTGCTGGTATTTACCATTGGTTTCCAAAAATGTTTGGTAGAATGATGAATAAAAATCTTGGATATGTCCACTTCTGGGTTACTGCAGTTTCTGCATACGGAGTGTTCTTTCCAATGCACTTTATTGGATTAGCGGGTTTACCAAGAAGATATTATACCAATACAAATTTCCCATTGTTTGATGATTTACAAAACGTAAATGTTTTGATAACCATCTTCGCTTTAATAGGTGGTGCATTTACATTGGTGTTTTTATTCAACTTTTTCTACAGTATTTTTTACGGAGAGAAAGCAATTCAGAATCCATGGAAAGCAACTACATTAGAATGGACTACTCCAGTAGAGCACATTCACGGAAACTGGCCTGGTGCTATTCCTGAAGTGTACAGATGGCCATATGATTACAGCAAACCAGGTTGGGATGTTGATTTTGTACCGCAAAACGTTCCAATGAAGGAAGGTGAAGAAGTACTCAACCACTAACTTATCTTATAAAAATATTAAAATCCTGCTTCGGCAGGATTTTTTTTGTTTAATTTTTTTACCTTTAAATAAAAACTTATGAGTACAGTAAACATCACAGAAAACAATCGTTTTGAATTAGAAGTAGAAGGTAAAATTGCATTTATAGAATTTGATAAGATTGAGCCCAATATTTTAGATTTAGTACATACTGAAGTGCCAGAAGAACTAGGTGGTAAAGGCGTGGGAAGCAAGTTAGTTGAAGGAGCTTTAAACTATTGTAAAGAAAATGGCTTGTTGGTAATTCCTTCTTGTTCCTTTGTTAAAAATTACATGGACAAACACGACGAGTGGAGCGACTTAATTGCACAAAAATAATTTGGGACTGATTTAAATTTAGTTCTATTGATTCCAATGTTTATCTTTGTCTTATGAATGAAAATTTAGATCCTACCAATTCCGGTTTTAATCCTGACGAACTTGATTTAGAACGCAAACTCAGACCACTTTCGTTTGATGATTTTGCAGGTCAAGATCAAATTTTAGACAACCTTAAAGTCTTTGTTCAAGCTGCAAATATGCGGAACGAAGCTTTAGATCACGCTCTTTTCCATGGACCTCCAGGTTTAGGGAAAACTACATTGGCTAACATTTTAGCCAACGAGTTAGGCGTTGGTATTAAAATTACTTCGGGTCCTGTTTTGGATAAACCAGGTGATTTGGCAGGTTTGCTAACCAATCTTGAAGAACGCGATGTGCTTTTTATTGATGAAATCCATCGCTTAAGTCCAATTGTGGAAGAATATCTGTATTCGGCCATGGAGGATTTTAAGATTGATATTATGATTGAGTCAGGCCCAAACGCACGAACGGTTCAAATTAATCTTAATCCATTTACACTCGTTGGAGCTACAACTCGTTCTGGCTTACTTACAGCTCCAATGCGAGCGCGTTTTGGAATCCAGAGTCGATTGCAATATTACAACAAAGAATTACTTACAACAATCGTAGAACGAAGTGCAACCATTCTTAAAGTGCCAATATCATATGAAGCCGCTTTGGAAATTGCAGGCAGAAGTCGCGGAACTCCTCGTATTGCAAATGCGTTGCTTCGACGTGTGCGTGATTTTGCACAAATTAAAGGTAACGGTTCCATCGATATTGAAATTGCTCGATTCTCGTTAAAAGCGTTGAATGTAGATGCATTTGGTTTAGATGAAATGGACAATAAGATTTTACATACCATTATCGATAAATTTAAAGGCGGTCCAGTCGGGTTGTCCACTTTGGCAACAGCCGTATCCGAAAGCAGTGAAACCATTGAGGAAGTCTATGAACCTTTTTTAATTCAAGAAGGTTTTATAATGCGAACGCCTCGTGGTCGGGAAGTAACAGAAAAAGCTTATACACATTTAGGAAAAATTAATAGTAGAATTCAAGGAGGGTTATTTTAATTTAAGATTTTAGATTTAAGATTTTTGATTTATGAATTAGAAACAATACGTTTTTTAAATTTTGTTAGACTGAAGCGATTTTAGATTTTTATTAGTGTTATGTGATAATTTCTTTTAAACAAAAGTACTTGCTTTCTGAAGTGACGCACTATTAATAAATAGTTTGGTAGTTAGGCTAATCTTTTTTTAATCAAAATAGGACATTATGAATTCAATTGACTTATAAGCTAGAACTAAAAAGTTTGCATTAATGATTATCGATTTAGTGGAAGTATTACCGAACACTATTTCATGTAGAGTTATTGCGAATCAAATTGCAAAAAGCGGCACTTCAGTTGGAGCGAATTATAGGGCAGTTTGCAGAGCTAAAAGCGATCGCGAATTTGTCGCAAAAATGACAATTGTAATTGAAGAAGCTGATGAAACGTTATTTTGGATTGAAATTATTCAAGAGAAAAAATGGGCAGATTATGACACTTTAAATTTAATTTGGAAAGAAGGAAATGAATTAACTGCAATATTTGTTGCCACAATAAAGAAAGTTAAAACTCGCCTAAATGATTCGAAATCTTAATCTGCTGAATTCGTTTTTTAAAGGGTTTTTTGCTCAACACAACTCTTAAATCATATATCATAATTCATAAATCAAAAATAACTTCATTCATTAAATCCGAAGCCAAGCGCCTCGGGTTTTTATCTTGTGGTATTTCCAAAGCGGGATTTCTTGAAGATGAAGCGCCTCGATTAGAAGCCTATTTGAAGAACAATTTCAACGGCCAGATGCACTATTTGGAAAATAACTTTGACAAACGCCTAAATCCAACATTACTTGTAGACGATTCGAAAAGTGTGATTTCATTATTGCTTAATTATTTTCCCGAAGAAACGCAACCCGATGGCACGTACAAAATCTCAAAATATGCGTACGGACAAGATTACCATTTTGTCATTAAAGAAAAATTAAATGAACTTTTATACAGCATTCAAACAGAGATTGGCGATGTTTCCGGTCGTGCTTTTGTAGATTCGGCACCCGTTTTAGATAAAGCATGGGCGGCAAAAAGCGGCTTGGGTTGGATGGGCAAAAGCACAAATCTAATTACCCAAAAAATAGGTTCCTTTTACTTCATCGCAGAACTGATTATTGATTTGGAACTCGAATATGACAATGCCACAACGGATCATTGCGGAAGTTGCACGGCTTGCATAGATTCATGTCCCACAGAAGCCATTGTGGCACCATACGTGGTGGACGGAAGTAAATGCATTTCCTATTTTACTATTGAGCTAAAAGAGGCTCTTCCGATGGAAATGAAAGGCAAGATGGACGATTGGATTTTTGGTTGTGACGTGTGCCAAGATGTGTGTCCGTGGAACCGATTTTCAAAAGCGCACAAAGAACCCTTATTCCATCCCAATCCTGATTTATTGTCTTTTTCAAAGAAAGATTGGCACGAAATCACAGCGGATACATTCTCAAAAGTATTTAAAAATTCAGCGGTAAAACGAACTAAATTACAAGGGTTGGAGCGGAATATTAAATTTATTCAACTTCCTTAGTCAAGTGTATTCTTATTTTCTATATTTTTAACGGATAAATAGTTTATTTGTAGTTTAATATAAAATTATTCAAAGTATGGAAATAGGATCAGAAATGCCAAAAGTTTCGTTCAAGATCAAAATAATCACTTCAATTTTATCGGGAACATTTTATGCAGGTAGTTTGTATTTGCTTAATGATTATTTTGACGAACCCATTTACAACCCGACTACTTTAGCCATACAAGGAGTCGCTTTTGGACTATTTATTGGCTTTGGATTTCCACTGCTGATGAAAAAATACGGCAAGAAATCGATACATGCTGCAGGAAAAACCATAGAAATTGAACTGTCAGAAAATGAGACAATAGAGTATGAAGGTCCAGCCAACTTATTTCGTGGCGTGGAAAGCGTAGGTGGAAAATTATTTTTGACCAATAAAAAAGCCATTTTCAAATCACATAAATTAAATATTCAAACGGGTCAAACCGATATTGATTATTCTAGTATCGTAGAAATTGTGTCAAGAAAGACGATTGGAATTGTAGATAACGGCATTCGAATTAAAACCAACGACGGAAAAGAATTCGACTTTGTAGTTAACGATCGGGAAAATTGGCTGGAAAAATTAGGTGAGAAAATAGCGTAGGTATATAAAATTCATTTAAATTGTACCTGCTAATTTTGCCTATGCAGATAAGAAAATCGCATCTTTAATGATATGCTACAATAATTCAATTTCAATTATATTTCCTATCCAATAATCAGTAATTCCGTACAAATCCAAATCAATTATGAAAAACTTTTTCGTTTATATACTTCTATTTTTTACAACTTGTTTGTTTGCACAAGTACAATCTGGTAGAATTACCTATAATTTGATAATTGAGGACGAGGAAGGTTTTAAGAGCGACGCTGCTTTTGCAGGTTATTTTATGAGTGCGGTTGACAATGCAAAATACTTGAGTTAGAACTTAGATTTTAATCAGGAGGCAATGCGTTATTATGAAGTCGAAACCATGGCGTCTGAAGGTCAAAATCTTGCGTTTGCCAAAGCTTTTTCTGGATCTTACGGAATATTTTATAATGAAAAAGATTCGAATGTAGTTTTAAATCAAACTGACAATGAGCAATTGGGATTGGTGATTGTGAATATTGAAAGTAAAAGAGAGTGGGAATTAACAACTGAGTCGCAAGTCATCAACGGCTTATTGTGTTATCGTGCTAATAGTTTTAATACTGTCGATAATGGCAAACGCATCTTCAAACACCAAGTTATTGCATGGTATTGTCCGTCCTTGCCGTTCTCTTACGGGCCAATGGAATACGGAGGTTTGCCAGGATTGATTTTAAGTTTACAAGTTCGGAATGTAATCTTTGGCGCCACAAAAATTGATTTAGATCCAACATATGATCTTAAGATAACAAAACCTGTCAAAGGTAAATTCATGACATTAGCAGAATTCGAAAAAAAGCTGGGTGAAGCTGGGCCGCCAATGAGATAGTGGGTTTTAATAATTCAATTTTTAAAAATAACATTCTGTTTCTGATGCTCTACTATATTTACTATTAGGAACCGTTGAAGTAGATTACCATTTTTCAACCGTAACAATTACTAAAATGGCAAAGACGCCGTTTGTTTCTGATCCTAGATACTCTGATTCTCCTATCCATGAATATCGAACCCAACAAAGCTTAAAAGAAGATGTTAGTAGTGCCCAACGTGCTCTTTATCCCAAAGAAAGTGGGTTAACGAGATAGAAAATGAAAAATTATCAATAAAAAATTGACCGCTGTTGTATTATTATCGTATGACTGATTCTCCTTGAAAAGTGGAGACGTAGGCTTTTTTTGCATGCCCGAACGGGTGGAAAGGACATACGCCGTTACAGCTATTTCGACAATCTGACTACCCGTGATCTTCGTTTATACAAGCAGCGGTTCAATTTATGCTTTCTGATTGCACTATTTTTAAAAAGGAGGTGAATCGAAAATTAATTTTTACTAAATTACATATTCAACTACTAAAGGTACTTGTATAATTTTTGAAATATTTTATAAAGATTCTAATTTCAAATTTTAAAACATCTTCTTTAAATAGTATAAAATTTAATCTACCAAGTAATTGTAAATTTATCTTCCGCCAATTAACGCTTTAATATATATAAGATGATACAAATAGGACAACAAGTACAGCAAACATTTGGAGGACCCGTTAAGACCGTTTTGGATTTGGAACCTGAACTAATTGAAAATGGTATTACACAATGGACGGATGAATTTGGTACTGTATCAACTGGAAAATTCATGGATACTCAATTCCAAAATATTCATTAAATTATGGAAAGTTCAATCCCTATAAAACAATGTACTCTAGATAAGCTACAACATTGTATTAATGTGCTTAAAGAGAAAAATTGCAATATCGCTTCTGCTGAAGGTGCAACTAATGGTAGTATTCATCAATTTTTTACATCCTTGAAGGAATCCGAAAATTTTTTAATTGGAAATATTGTAGCATGTAAAGACTATATGAAAGATTTTTTTTTTGGGATTGATGCAAAAGTTATACAGAAATACGTAAAGGAATCTTTAGAAGTGGCTAGAATAATGGCTCACAAATTAGATAACAATTTAAAAGCAAGTGTCAAAGTTTCCCTAACTAATTATCTCAAAAAATATCGCAGTACTACAAAAGATAATAATGAACATATTATTTGCATCATATCATTTTTCCAAATTTTGAATTAAGCAAAGAATTTGAAAGTACTAGAAATCAGGTCGAGATTGCAAAGGATGCATTGGAACTCATTTGTGATATAGTTATTAATAATAGCGAAATTGAATCAATAATTTAAATAGATACTTATGAGGTCAATATGGTCGGGTGCAATAAGTTTTGGATTAATAAATATTCCAATTAAAATTGTTTCAGCTATTGAAACAACTAATTTAGATTTGGATATGTTAGATAAATCTGACCTTGCAAATATTAAGTTTAAGCGTGTAAACGAAAATACTGGAAAAGAAGTTTCGTACTCAAACATTGTAAAAGGCTACAAAGTGGACGAAAAATACGTTGTACTCGAAGATGAAGATTTTGAAGCGGCAGATGCGGAAAAGACTAAAACTATTGACATTTTAAGCTTTACTAATGAAGATGAAATAGACAGCCTCTACTATGAACAGCCCTATTATTTAGAACCCTTGAAAGGAGCAGCAAAAGCGTATTCGCTATTACGAGATGCAATGAGAGAAACGGGTAAGGTAGGAGTTACAAATTTTGTACTTCGCAACAAGCAGGCATTAGCAATATTAAAACCATATCAAGATGTAATTGTCTTGAATCGTATTCGATTTGAACAGGAAATCCGTTCAACTAAAGATATGAAATTGCCAAAAGTCAGTGCAACAAAATCAAAGGAAGTAGAAATGGCTAATAAATTGATTGAGCAGCTAACAGAAAAATTTGATATTTCTTCTTACAAAGATGAGTATAGTGCAAAACTTTTAAAAATTATCAAAGCCAAAGTCAAAGGTAAGAAGACTAAAGCTACACCGATGAAAGTGGTGCATAAACAAAAAGATGATTTGATGTCAATGCTTAAGGCAAGTTTAGAAGACAAAAAGAAGAAATCTTCTTAAATCATTTTTTTCATGATTTTTTCAATGTCTGCCGTTTCCGTCAACACACCTTTCCACAAATCACCTTTTTCTTCAAAGCGTGAAAGTACGCTATTAATAGTAAACTGGGTCGGTTTCAAATCGAATGTCACTTCACTCCATTCAAGTGGAGTTGATACAGTGGCACTGGGTTGAGGTCTTACACAGTATGGAGCTGCAATTGTTTGTCCTCGTCTATTTTGCAAATGATCTATATATATTTTTCCTTCCCTCTTTTTGATACTACGTTCAAGGGTCGTAATTTGTGGTACTCTCGATTGCACTTCTAATGCAATCAAATTAGCAAAAATCTTAACCGTTTCATAATTGTATTTTGCATGCAGTGGTATGTAAACGTGCATGCCTGTTGCACCGGATGTCTTGCAGTAGCAGGGTGCTTCTAATTCATCCAAAACTTCTTTGACAACCAATGCGGTTTTAACAACATTTTTGAAATTTTCATTCGCTGGGTCAATGTCGATTATCGCCCAATCAGGATTATTCAGCCTGCACAATTGAGAACTCCAAGGATTAAGCTCGATGCAACCCAAATTTGCTAAGTACAATAAGGTTTGTTTGTCATTGCAAATCAAATAATTAATTTCATCATTATTTGATTCAGAATATACTTTTTTAGTTTGAAGCCAAGAGGGCACTTTTTCTATATCGATATTTTTTTGATAAAATGCAGGTTTATCAATACCATTCGGATATCGATTTAATGATTGCGGTCTGTTTTCAATATAAGGCAGGATGAAGTTCGAAATTTGATTATAATATTCAATCATTGCCCCTTTAGTGATACCACTTTCTGGAAAATAAATTTTATTTTGATTCGTTAATTGCAACTTCGCTGTTCCGATTTTGACTTCTAAATTATCTTTGTTTTCAGTATTTAAATATGATTTTTCAAATGTTGCGTGAATTTCATTATAATTTGATTTTTCAGAATCATTCACAATTTCACTCGAAGATTTATCTGCTCGAAGTCCTAAAAAAACAGGATGACGAAGATGCTTTTTCTTTGTCCATTCCGTAAATTTTACTTGACAAACTAAGTCGGGCTTTATCCAAATTACATCTTCTTTCAGGGTTGGTTTTTTGATTAGTGAAGATGAATTAGTAATGATGGGGTTCATTTTAGCATGTAACTCTTTTAACAATTTTTCTGTGAAACCCGTTCCACATTTACCAATATATTTTAATTCCTTGCCGAAATATTGCCCGAGAAGTAAAGCTCCAAAATAATTACGAGAACCTGAGGGTTCTGTAAATCCTATTATAATAGCTTCCTCTTGTTGCACTAATTTAATTTTGAGCCATTCATTACTTCGCTTACCTGTTTGATAAGTACTATCAAATTTCTTAGCAATAATTCCTTCACTCTTCTCATCAATAGCTTGCTGTAGCCTTTTAATTCCCTCTCCTTTTAAATAGGGGGCGAGTATACTATTTTTTAATGCATATTTTTTTAATAGCATTTCTAAGAGTTCCTTTCTATTATGAAGCGGTAAAGTTGTTGTATCGTTACCGTCCAGATTTAGAATATCAAAAATGTAATACTTTAAAATTCCCTTACTGTTTTTTGAATAATTTTGCAAGTCTGCGAAAGAATGACTTCCCTGTTCATTTTCTAATACAACTTCGCCATCTAAAACTGTGTTGTGTGCTATTGTATTCAATTCTGAAATTAACGATTTAAAATCATCGCTATAAGAGTTATTATTACGACTGTACAATTCAGTATTCCCATCATTTACAACTGCAATTATGCGATAGCCGTCGTATTTATTTTCGAAAATCCATTCTTCGGAATTGAAAGCTTTGTCAGTTGGAGTTGCAAACATTGGTTGGGAAAATGCCACTTCTTCACTAATTGTTTCCACCGCATCGGTTTTTAGTTGTTCAAGTTGTTCTATACTTTTATTTGAAATAATGGACTTATCTTGTAATAACACATTTTTAGTAGTTGAATGTTGATCTTCTTTTTTCATTAAAAGCCAGTTCGTACTCTCTTTGCCTTTAATTCTTACTAGTGAAAATGCACCTTTCAATTTTTTGCCCTTTAATATAATGCTTAAATGTCCCTTATTAAATTGATTAGTAAGTACTAACTGTGCATCGTCTTTTTGTATACCCGATGGTAAATATGTGCCGTTGTCCCATACTATTACCGTGCCTGCTCCATAATTTCCTTTAGGAATTGAGCCTTCAAAATCCTTGTAATCATACGGATGCTCTTCTACTAAAACTGCCAACCTTTTGTCATCTGGATTTAAAGATGGACCCTTTGGTACTGCCCAACTCAGTAGTACACCATTTAATTCAAGTCTGAAATCGTAATGTAGATGTGAGGCTTTGTGTTTTTGAACTACAAAAATCACCTTGTCTTTAGAGCCTTTTACTTTTCCTGACGGTTCCGTTGTTTGATTAAAGTTTCGTTTCTCATTGTATTTCTGTAATGACATATATTTTTTGTAATTATTAGAAAATAAAGCTTGCAAAAGGTCATTGCTAAAAATACTATTTTAAAATAAACACCCTTGTTTTTAGAAATTGTAAATTTCAGAATTACAAACAATTTTCTTTTTACAGTATATAATCCAAGATTCATAAATTAAACTTAAAGAATTAGTAAGTATAAAAAACTAACATGGTTTTATTTTCGCGCACTTATAATCTTCATTAAACATTTAATATTTCGCGTTAACTTTCATAATCAATGTGATAACTATTATTTTTTTAATTTTGTAATGTAAACTATTTTATTTCATTCAAATCGTAATCTATAGCTCGTCATTTTCCTCGTACAATTGTGTTAACTCATCGATGTTATTTCCTATTTCACCACCTTGTTGAATATTTGTTATCCAAGATTCTACCACTATTAAACTTGTAGCACTACACGCTTGCAGTCCGTAGGAATAAGGTCTTAAGCCACCCGTATGCGTGAAATTAATGTCGTAAATATTATTATTTGTTGCTCCAGTAGCGTTAATAGTGTTGTAACTTCCATTAATGGCTATACCAGATAATTTTAAGCTTTGTTGGTTGTCTTTGTTTAACGTAACTAGCTCTATTTTTGATTCATTTGCGATTTGATTATCTGCAAATACAGCAGTCGCGTTAACTACATCGCCGTGAGCTACGAGCGATTTAAAAGGATATTTATCTAATTCTAATTTTTTACCTCCACCACAATTGACAAACAATTGGTATTTTATCGTTTCCGCCTCTCCATTTTCTTTCTCAATTTCTACCTCAGTTTGTGATTCAGTAGTTACATGTTGAATATTAGTTACTCTCCCTGTCTTTAGAGAAACTGTTTGAGCATCATACAATGCAAGCAAAATCTCGGCTGACTGCAAAGGTAGTGCAGCAATCACGTTCATTAAAAAGGACATAATCTCTTTATGAAAAAAGATGTGGTCTTCCGCTGGTAATAATTCTGCATGGTAATTTAAACTGTACATCAGGTCGTCTAATGTTTCCATCCAATAAATAGGAATTTTATTGTATACCGAGTTTTTGGCTGTATGCATTTCCAGGCGCATTCCTTCAAAAGAGTTGGTGTAAATGTGTCTTTCAGCCATAACTTCCACGAGATTCGCAAATGTGAAAGAACGTTCCTTCAACATCTCTGCAATCTCAATTAATTTATCTTTTGTAAAAGCTTTGATTAATGCAGGACGGCAGAGTTTATCAAAATAATTTTCAATTCGTAAAAAACCTTGTTCATTAATCAAATCAAGCAATTGAATTTTTTTAAAGTGGCGGTAAATTTCTCTTATAGGTTTCTGCTGTTCATATTGCAAATGAGGTAGCCAACCTGCCGCAGAATGCAGTACGATTTGGAATTTAGGATTTTCTGCATTTTTAGTATATTTTAATGCTCCATTGACTTTACTAAAAGACCCGTGTCTGTGCGAGAGTGAAGTCACTACATCAAAAGCACTTAATGAAGATCCTAGAATTCCAATTAGAAAATTATACGATTGGTTTTTCTTAGGAAAAAGTTTATGAATAGGCCACGGCGAAGCGTAATATCCGACTTCTTGAACATCTTTTTCTTTCCATTCATGTCCATTTGCGATAATTGTTGTAGTATAATTGTACGAATTTCCATTTGCAGTAATAATGCTTACCTCGGAATTATCTCTTCGAATGATGTCTACCACTTCACTTTCGGCATTTCGAACTACTTTAATTCCACTGCATTCTATTGACTGAATTAATTGCTGAAACTGATGTTCAAAATAACTCCCAAGTGCCACACGATTGTACACTTCCGCATCGTTGATTTTTGCATCTCCTATATTTAGTTTTGCTAGCGTCTCCACATTTTGTTGCCTTAACCAATCTGCAAATGTAATCGTTAACAACGGTATTTCTTCGGAAGATATATTTGCAAGATTATAAATATCAGTAGTTTTCGGTCGATATGGCATTCCCATACCTAATGTACTTTCTTTCTCAAAAATAGTGATAGTCTGTATCTCCTGCTTTAAAATGGACACGTGACTCAAAATGTATTTCATCAAGTAGAGTGCGGTAGGACCACTTCCGATGATTGCAATATTTGTTAAGTTAATCATAGGGTGGTGTTTTAAAATGTTTATCGTCGCTCTGGGTTATTAAAATTTATTTGATTGTTATCATATTAAAATTTGCTCTGGGATGTTTGAGGGTAATCTTAACAGAACGAAATTCTTTTCTTCAAATCACTATTGATATTTTCTAATTTCGCTAATTACTTCGTCATACATTTCACTCAAAGCAACTATAAAATCTCCCTGCCTTCCGATTTTCAAAGCATGAGCAATCGCGGCCTTTTCATCGGCTATCAAATCATAGGATATGTTTGTATTTCCCTCTTTCATTCCTTTAATCATCAAATTATTAATTTCATCCAGTTTCCGACCTCGAAGTCCACTTTCCTGCCTCACTACGATGTGGTCAAACATTGAAGCTGCAATTTTTGCTAATTCAATAATATCTTCATCTCTGCGATCTCCCACTCCTGCTACTATTCCAATTTTGCGATTCGCTTCTATAGTAGTTAGATAACTTTTCAGTCCCAACATTCCATGCGGATTGTGTGCATAATCAACCAAAACATTGAAATCTTTGCATTTAAAAAGATTCATTCGACCAGGCGTCTGTTCGTATGAAGGCAGAAATGTTTTAAGTCCTTCTTGTATTTGCAATTTGGTGAAACCGAATGCAAAAGTTGCTCCTGCGGCAGCAAGTACATTTGCTGTCATAAAATGTGCAGTTCCATTTTGCGTCAGGGGAATATCATTCAGATTTTCTATAAATATTGTGTGGATACCATTTTTGATTACAATAGCGTCATCTTCTACAACAGCAGCCAAGCCACCATTGTTCAGATGTATCTGGATAATTGGATTATCACTTTTCAACGAAAAATAAACCACATTGCACTCGATTTCTTTTGCAATATTTATGCAATGACTGTCATCTGCATTTAAGACTGCCCACCCCTCTTTTTTTACGCTACGTGCGACAACTGCTTTCACATTTGCTAAGTCTTCGAGGTTATTGATGTCGCTAATACCTAAATGATCTTCTTGTATGTTTGTGATGATTCCGACATCGCACTGCTCGAAAGATAATCCAGAACGTAGTAAGCCCCCTCGTGCAGTTTCTAGTATTGCGAAATCCACTAATGGATCTTGCAGGATAATTGCAGCACTTAAAGGTCCTGTTGTATCTCCTGTTTTAACTTTATAATTACCGATATAGATTCCGTCGGTAGTTGTATATCCTGGAAGGTAACCAGCAGATTTTGCTATATGTGCGATGAGTCTAGTTGTGGTGGTTTTACCATTTGTACCCGTGATTGCAAATAATGGTATGGTGCTTGAACTATTTGGCGGATATAACATATCAACCACTGCTTTAGCCACATTACGTGATTTACCTGAAGAAGGAGAAAGGTGCATGCGAAAACCAGGTGCTGCATTAACTTCTAGTACAACTCCATTATTTTGTGTTATTGAGTTAGAAATACTTGGTGCCATAATATCAATTCCACAAATATCTAAACCTACTAGGGTCGCAATTCTTTCAGCCATAAATCTATTATCTGGATGAACTTCATCAGTTACATCTCCTGCTGTACCTCCAGTGCTTAAATTTGCTGTTGATTTAAGAATTAATTTCTCATTTATTTTGGGAATGCTTTCGTAGGTGTAGCCGAGTCGTTCCAAGTGAACGAAAGTATCCATGTCAAATGCAATTTTAGTGAGGACGGTTTCGTGTCCATTGCCTCTGTTGGAATCTTTATTTACTTTCTCTATAAGTTCTCTTACGCTAGCTTCTCCGTCGCCCGTGATATTAGCGGGAGTGCGAATAGCAGCTGCTACAAATTTGCCATCAATCACAAGCATGCGGTAATCATTTCCCGTGATGAATTTTTCCACGATGACATATGAACTGTATTCTTGCGCATGAATAAATGCTAGTTCTGCAGTTTCATGGTCTTGAATATTTACACTGACACCTCTTCCATGGTTTCCATTTAAAGGTTTTATTACAATAGGGAAACCCACTTTATTTATTATTGCAATCATCCGCTCGATTGTTCTACAACAATCTCCCTTAGCAACAGGAATACCTGCCTCTGAAAGCAGTCTTTTGGCGTCGTCTTTGTCACCGGCAATATCCACTGCAACTGCTGAGGTATTGCAAGTCATCGTAGCACGCAACTGCTTTTGATTTTTGCCATAACCCAATTGAATCTTTGAACCTTTACCCAATCTTCTCCATGGAATTCCGCGACGCGCTGCTTCTTCGACAATACTTTTTGTACTTGGTCCTAAATCATATCTTTTTCGCAATTTAACAAGTTCTTCAATATCATTTGAAATTTGATATTCTTCGTTTTCTGCGAGTGCTTTTACAATTCGAAATGCTGCTTTTGCAGCGTATAAACCTGCTTGTTCAATTTGGTAACTAAAAACCATATTATAAACTCCCTTTACAGCAGTTTCCCTCGTTCTTCCGTAACCTGTTTCCATTCCGGCTAAACTCTGAATTTCAAGGGCTACATGTTCCATTACATGTCCTAACCAAGTGCCTCTTTCTAATCTAATGAAAAATCCGCCCCTACAATTTTCTGAACATTCATGCTCAATCAGAGTAGGTAAAGCTACCATTATCCTATCCTTAAAACCAGGAATCAAATCAGTTGGAAAGGATTCCATTTCTTCAAGATCAAGTTTTATCTGGATTAATTTCTTTCTGTAATTGCTCCATATATTGGGACCTCGCAACACTTGAGTTTTAAGAATTTTCATACATATTTATTTTTTCAGAATTAGCTTGGCATTCTCTAACAAATTTCTAAGACTAGTATGTAAATTCAGTTATAATATTTAGCGTTTTTGTTATAATTTTGAATAACTGAAGAAGATTACAGATAACTCAAAATACAGGGTTAAAGATTAAATTGGCAATTAAAGTCTAATTCTAATCTATTTATATTTCAGACGACTAAATTGTAATGTCAAAAAATATTTAATGAATAGTGTAAATTATTTTGTGATTATTATTAGAATTTTATAAAACTTAAATTTAAAATCGCAATTATGAAAGCAGCAGTTATTCAGGGACCTGGTTTAGTTACTTATGAAACCGTTGACGATCCCATTTTGAAAGAAGCAGACGATATTATTTTAAAGGTCACCTCAACCGCTATTTGTGGTTCTGACTTGCATATCTATTCTGGAGGAATTCCTCAGCCTAGACCGATGGTACTGGGCCATGAATTTATGGGAATAGTGGAAGACGTAGGACGGGGCGTTACGCATTTGAAAAAAGGAGATCGTGTTATAGTTCCTTTTCCTATTGCTTGTGGTGGTTGCTTCTTTTGTAATCACGATTTGCCAGGACACTGTGAAAATAGTAATCCCGAACATTATGGACCTGAAGGGGGTGTTTTGACTGAGAAAGGTGGGGCAATGTTTGGTTACACCGACTTATATGGCGGTTATGATGGCGGTCAAGCAGAGTATGTTCGCGTTCCGTATGCTAACGTGGGACCACGTGTTGTACCTGATAATTTGACTGACGAACAAGTTTTATTTCTAACAGACATATTTCCTACTGGCTACACGGGAGTTGATTGGGCTGAAATAAAAGGAGGTGAAACGGTTGCCATTTTTGGTGCCGGACCTGTAGGTGTAATGGCGGCTAAAAGCGCCTATTTGCGAGGAGCTGCGTTGGTAATTATTATCGATACCGTGAAATATCGTTTAGAAAGTGCAAAACAAACGACGGGCAGCGCTACCATTTTATGGGAGGGTAATGTAAAAGACGTAGTGCAGCAAATTCGTGATTTGACACAAGGACGCGGTGCAGATGCGTGTATCGACGCTGTTGGATTTGAACCCGACCGAAGTATTATTGATAAAGCTAAAGCGGTACTTCATTTTGAAAAAGGTTCTGTAAAAGTCTTGGAAGCTTGTATGAGTGCTGTTCGAAGAGGTGGAATTGTTTCTGTTTTAGGCGTATATCCATATTTATATGATAATTTTCCTATTGGTCAGTTTTTCGACAAGGGTTTGCGATTGCGGGGCGGTCAAGCTCCGGTGCATAAACATATAGATAAATTGCTCCAATACGTAGTTGATGGAAAAGTAAAATTAGATGATATCATCACGCACCGTTTACCGCTGTCAGAGATCAAGCAGGCTTATGATGTTTTTAGTAAACGTACGGACGGTTGTGTGAAAGTGGTTTTAGATCCGTGGACTTAGAAAGTGCTTGAACACTTCGTACATATCAAAAAGCTTCAATGAATATTTCATTGAAGCTTTTAAGTAATTTAGAAATTTAATTTTTTTTACGCGTCTCATAAGGATTTCACTCTATTGTGGTCATTTATTAATGCTGCTCTTTGCTTAATAAAAAAAATAAGTTATGGAAAACAGTAAAACCATCTCGGCTCTAAATGAGCTAATTGAAATTAACAACGACCGAGTAGAAGGCTATGAAACAGCAGCTGGTGTAACGAAAGACACTGATTTATTACGTCTTTTTGGAGATTTAAGGGCAATGAGTTAGACGAACTTAGCGGAAATTCGATTAGAAGTAAAAAGTCTTGGCGGAGACATGGAAGAAGGGACACGTACTACTGGAAATTTTTTTAGAGTTTGGATGGACGTTAAAGCGGCATTCACAGGAAACAATAGAGCTACTATTTTAGATTCTTGTGAATTTGGTGAAGATAAAGCACTGGAAACCTTTGAATCTGTTTTAGAAAATCGTGAAAAATTAGGTCCAAATCATATTACGCTTCTTCAAAAACAACAGGCGGCTTTGAGAGCTGATCACGATAAAGTGCGTGCATTTCGAGCTGCGGCAAAAGATTAGTTATATAATCTTTTACCACAATAAATGTAAAAAGTCTCCGTAATTGGAGACTTTTATATTTTTTAAGAAGTAAAAAAATTAATTGTCAATTGTCTTCTTTTTCTTTCTGGTGTTGCTGCATTTTTGTGGTTTCATCATCTATTTGAGTTACTCGATTATCAATATGTTCATCAGCGGGTTGCTGTCCCAATTCTCTACCGAGTTCACTTTCTTTAATATCAATTTTTTCTTGTGCTTTGATTTTTTTGGCACTCGGTTCGAAATTTACATCTTTGTAATTCAAGTCACGTGGATTATCTTCTCGGTCTTTTTTATTTTCTGTGTTGCTCATCATTTTATTAATTTAAAATAGCGAAAACTTTATTAACTAGGAGACGCTATAAGTTTATAAAAATTTGGCTCATTTGGAATGAGGTTTCTTAAGGTTTTTCTAAAAATGTTTTTAAATTTTCGATGTCATTTTTAACCATTTTTTCGAATAAAGGATTCAGAAATTTAGCGGTAGCTTCGCCTACCACACCTAATGGAGCATGATACGAAATGTTTATATCAAGATCGCTTCCGCCATTTGCATTTTCTGCAAATAGTACTTTTCCAGCATTGTTAATAGTGGATTCTGATAATGAACGCCAACTTATTACCTTGTTTGTTTCTTCGTTTATGATTTCAGCATTCCATTGAATGGTTCCTATTCCTGCAGGACCTTTGGCAATCCAGTTCGAAATGGAGGGCGTTTTTTGCACTACTGATTCTAAATGGCTCATGAATTTAGGCAGATTTTCTAATTCTCTCCAAAAATTATAGACTTCATTAATAGATTTGTTGACATGAACGGAGGTACGAATATTAATATTTTTAATCTTATGGTGTTGAATTCTCTCAGCAGCGTCATAAATGGGACAATATCCACTAAATCCTCTTGCCAACATTGTAGTTCCTGCAATACTTTGAGCTATATTTTTCTTTTTTCCGGAAAGACCATTGTATAATAAATATCCTCCAGCGACAACCATTAACATTCGTTCTAATTTACTTACGTTGGCTTCTCGTCCAAAAATAGTAGTACACGAATTTGATGGATTCACTTCGCTAAGCATTTGAGCCTCTTTAACGGTATGGCTACTGTCATATCGATTGGGGTCGGTTCCGCTTAAGTTTTTGTCTTTTTTAATTTTTTGATTTGTGTCATTTGAAGTATTCATAACTTTAGCATTTTGATGTTAATTCACTTTTATAGGTACTTTCAAATTTATCATCTAATTAATTTACAGTCATTATAGTATGGGGAATTAATATTGTAATATTTCAATAATAAAAATAAAATATTTTAGTTGTTGCCAAATGACTTAAATGCCCATTCAAGATCGATAAGAAGAAATCCGCAAATTATTTTATTCATTATCTGATATATTTAAAATTTTTCTTCGCTTAAACTCCTCTTGCTTATGATAGATTGCTAGGATTAATTCTTGAAGCGAAAAACAATATCTATTTTAAAATTAAAACGATTTGACAAAACCATTTAGCTTTAATAACTAGTATAGTTCAGCCCTACCGTTTGTTAAAATGTAGAAATTTCTCACAAAAGTTTCTTTAGATGTTGTTATATTTATAGCTTAAAGATAAATGCCCTAATTGAATATTTTAATTGCCGATGATCATTCTTCGACCGTTACGGGTTTACAGACAATCCTTAAACAAATTGTCAATAATGAATTCCTTACATTTTCAGAAAGTTTTTCTTGTGAAGAAACCTTTCAGAGGATTCATGATACATTGTCAAAAAATAAAGTTTTTGATTTGGCACTTCTTGATTATGGTATGCCTCCCTGTCCTGAACAAGAAATATATTCTGGAGGAGATTTAGCTTTGCACCTCAAGAGCGTAATGTCTGAATTTAAAGTGCTATTAATGACGGGAGCGATGAACGGTATTACCGTATTTGATGTAGTACAAAAATATTAAGCCAGATGCCTTTATTTTTAAAAGTGATATCAATGCTAGTCATTTCCCACAAATATTAATGGATCTTTCTGAAAATAAAATTTAAATAAGCGAAGGCATTCAAAAAGAGTATCACAAAATATGGAAAATAAAGTGTTTGCTAATGAGTATAATTGAACGATTTTAAATTGTATTTCACAAGGATATAAAATTAAGGAAATAAGTGCCGAAATTAACCTTAGTGAAGGAGCCATTCACAAACAGATTTCTATAATAAAAACCGCTTTAGCAATTAGTGAGGATGGTTCTATTCTTAGAGAGGCATAAAAAAGAGGCTATGTAAAGATAAACTATACATTTTGGTAAATGTAACTAATGAAATTTGGATATGTAATTATAATGCTACAATTCCACGGTGCTTTAATGCATTAAACACACAAATTTTATACATTTAAAAAATAAAACAAAAATAAAAAAATTTATTTTTAGTGCTATCGCAATGGTAGCTTTTGTGGGATGTAGTTTTGCGGGTGATACCAATCCTCCCAAAACTTTATTAAGAGACTTTAAGGCAGAAAGTAAGAATGCACAAGATAGCTCAGCTCCTTATATTGATTGGGCAATCGCTCAATTAATTGGACAAGATGC
>NZ_AUDN01000023.1 GCF_000425485.1 Flavobacterium tegetincola DSM 22377
GCATACAATATTGGTTTTTGACACGAGAGGTCCACCGGCTTGGTATCTTGGCGTTAGCCAAAAGGCAAAGTCCCACCAAAATTAACTTGGAATGGGTAAGGGCACTGTGCTCAAAAGTGAAGGTAAACACTAAAAAATGACCCACATTTTACTGCACAAAAAAAGAGGATCATCTAATCCTCTCGATATTCTTAAAAACGCTTTACGATAACTCCATAAGTGTTGACGGCATGTAATCGGTTCCGTTCAACACAGGTTTCATTGTTCGTTCTCCGAACGCAACGAAACCTTAGCTGTTGTACATAGTTTTTTTATCAGTCATCTGACATGAGTAGTAAAATCGTTTTATTTCCTTTATCTATTTTTACCGTGTCATTATCAATTTCCTTATGGATTCTAAAAGGAGCAGAAATATTAGATATTGTAGGAATAAATTTGGCGTTTTTTGGTCTCCAAATCGCCTTATCATTTGAATTTCCATAATCGTTCCTAATTATGGAAGTAGCACTTGCTATAAAGTATTTATTATTCAGAATATAAGCTCCTCTTTCATTATAAGCGTTTTCCACTTGAATATCATAACTTTTATCCTTATCTATTTTAATTAAGCTTTCACTGAAGTCGGAATTTCTTTTAATAAGATATAACATTCCTATTAGTCCGATTCCCATCATTACAAACACAAAATAGTTGAATTTCATTTTTTTCATTCAGATTGAGTTTTCTTAAAATTATGTACAACTAGCAAATATATGCAAGTTTATACAACTTTTTTCAATATTCATACTTGCTACCTTCTATATCTATCTAATCAGTAAATCATTTGCACTTTAACTCATGTCAACAGCAGGTGTATTTACAGGTGTAGAAGAATGATTTTTGCTTTACTTAGTCGCTTTGCAAACGCTTACAATCTGCTTCAAAAGGTAAGCAGGTACTCGATGCAATCGAGCACCAGAGGGGGAGCATTATTGCGAAAGAAATTTGTCATGCATGCACATTTCTCGCCATTTCATGAAACGGCTGTTAGCGGTTCGGCCTTTTGATATTTTGATTTTTTTCCATTAATTCACTTTTTCTAACCGCTTCATTTATTTCTTCTAGATTTCTGTAATCAATGGGAAATGGTAAATGGGTTGGATGATTTAAAAGTGTGTATTTCACTTCGCCAATATAATTTAAAGGAATATTTTTAAAATGTGTTATTTCAGTTAGCGGAAATTTATGTTTAGAATTAACACTAAGTACAAATCCTAAAGGCGGAAATGTTAGTTCATTTACTAATCCAAAATGATTAGTATACATATTAGTTAAGTTTCTTATTTTACCGACGTTATTTAGATACATAAATACTCTAAATTTTTCCGGTAACTTGTTTTCATTTGGATTTTTTATAAAATTTAGTAGTTCTGATTCATCGTCGGTAAATTCTGCATCATTTAAACAAATAAACATTGCCAATATTTGTTTGAGTAATTTTAGTGGTGAGATTTCAATCGTCGTGAAAATAGCCTTTGAAAAATTTTTATTTTGAAAAATTGCTTTTCCAGTTTGAGCCATTTTAAAATAATCAGGCACATAATTGTTTCCTAAAAAACTATTGCAATTTCTACAAAGACAGTAATTTCCAATTCCTCCTTGTTGTAATTTTTCTGAAGGTTTATAATCTTAAATGTGTGCATTTTTCGCATATTCCAAAAATGGAACGCTTTGAAATTTTGTATACTTATTGAATGCAACTTTCGGAGGAATATGTTCAAAACTTAAATCAGTTTTTTTTTACATATGCGACATATTCCATTCTGCATTTTTCTTCGTGACATAGGTGTTTAAATTTATAAAGTTTTCCCTGCGCAATTTTAGCCTGACCGCTAACTAGCAAATATACGCAAGTTTACACAACTTTTTTCAATATCCATACTTACTAGTTTAATTTCTAATACCCTCATCCGTCTACTTATTTGCTTCATCGTTGAAGCAGATAACCTCATCGAAAAGGCTTTTTTGGTGGTGAATCAGGCACATTGGGTGGTTGTTCAGGCTTTTTGACTTATGAATGACGCTTTTTGGGTGATGGATGAAGCAAAAAGCCTGTTTTTGAACCTGAAATTTTGTGGAATCAAGATTTTTGCTTGAATGTGTAAATGATTCTAAATAAATCATAAATTACTTAATAACCCCGATTGGAGGGAACATCCTCCCGTAATCATTGCGAGGTACGAAGCAATCTACGGGAGATGTGGAGGGAAAGCGGGAAAATGGAAGAGATTGCTTCTAAGCTCGCAATGACAAGCTCAAGCGATTCGCTCCTAATGCTACTTTAAATCGTATTGTTAAGAAAAAACTTCTACTAAAACCTCCAAAGATTTTGGCTTTCTAAAACCGTCGAGATGCAAGGCGTAATACTCTATAATAATTTTGAGTAGCTCTTGTCTTTCCTTTGCATTGAATAAAACTTGGGTAGAATCAAAACGCAATTCGAGTAGTTTTTTAAGTAAGTACGAATTGGTTTTGTTGAGGCAACTTACATTTTCAAAAGGGATGAAAATCCCTTCTCGCATTTCGAAAAAATCATAGTCAGGATTAGAATCTTCGGGATAAAAACCTAAAAATTTGGTGGACTCCATTAATAAAATCAAGTGGAAATTAGCGCTTTGGTCGTGCGTGTCCAACCACATCAAAGCGGCTTCAAGGAACGAGAAAAAGTCCGGATTTGCTTCTTCTTCATGAATGGAATGGTGCAGCATTTCTGACAGGAACATCACGATCGTACTCTTAAAAATATCAGTGGGAATGGAGGAGTACGGCTGACTGATTTTTATTTCTTTAAAATTTTCAAGGGTTCCTTTATTTTTATGAACTGCTTCAATTTCTAACAAGGTCAAGGGTTGAAAATAAGCAATTTTCTGATTGTTTTTTCTGCCTGAAAACGCATCGCGGACAAAGTAGGATTTGAGTCCGTCGGAAAGCGTAAAGCACTTGACTACTAAACTCTTTTCATTGAATTTTAACGCCGATAAAACGATTGCTTTGGTCTTTACCAACATTGTCGGGTGGAGGATTTAGGAATTGAGATTACCTTATGATCATTACTTTTCTAACGGCGGTTTCTACACCATCTGGCGCGGCTATAAAAATCATGTAGACTCCGGACGCCACTTTATATTTGCCAAAAGCGGTGGTGTTCCACTCAATGGTTCCTCCTTCAGAAATAACTTCATGAACTAAATTTCCAGAAATATCGGTAATTTTTACATTGGCTTTATCCAGCAATCCTGTAATTTTTACGGTTCCTGCAAAACCGGGACGAACGGGGTTTGGATAGACGATGACGTTATTTAAATCGCCGCTTCCATCTGTTGAAATTCCTTTGTAAACCACAATTCCTTGAGGTGTGGCAAAGAAAACTTCGCCCGTTATTGGGTTGATGTCAATATCATAAATGGTATTGGACGGCAATGGCGAATTGTCTACGGTAAAACGTTGTAAGGTTTGTTGCCCGTCTGATGAAAATTGAAATACGCCTGAATTTGCGGTTCCTACCCATTTATTATTGGCACCGTCTACGACAATATTGGTGATGAATTGTTCAAATAATAGCTCTTGCGCTACGTCTTCCTCTAAGATAATAATCGGGTTGGCAGTCATCTGACCCTCAGCATTAAACCGGTCCACGCTTGATAAAACGCGCAATCCTTTATTGGTACCAATCCACAGTTGGTTTCGGTTGTCAATGGCAAGTGTACGGATTTCGCGTGAAGGTAAATTTCCGTTTTCGCTTCCTTCTGTAATTACTTTTAAAGTATTTCCGTTTTCATTAAATGCAAAAACACCGTCTCTGGAAGCCATCCATTTGGTATTGTTTTTATCAATAACTAAACTTCCAAAATCGGGTAATTTGGGCAATATGGATTCTAGCGAGAAACTTTGCCATTGACCGTTTGTTTTTAAAACTTTTAATCCTTTAACTACTTTATTATTGGTAAGCCAAAGATTTCCTGATTTGTCAAAAACGGCATTGTTAATCCTAATATCATTCGGATTTCCTTCCACTTGTTCAAATTCTAATCCGTTTGGTGCTGTATTGGTTGCTGTAAATAACATAGAGGCTTCATCATTTTCCAATTTTAATAAACCCGAAAACATGGAGGAAATAAATACCTCATTTTTATTATTTGGATTAATAGAAATATGCGACAAGGCTTTTGCTCCCAAAACTTCGGTGGGCGGAATGTTTAACCACTTTTTATCTACTAGTTTTGAAATACCATATAAAGCTGGTCCACCAAAATTATCGTAATTATAAGGATTATAATCCGAATCATGTCCGCCAAAAACAACCCATAAATTTTCTGTAGAAGCGTTAATAGCAAAAGTGCTGTTCCTGATTGGACCGTCCGGAAGCAGGTAGTTAAAATTAACGGGGCCACTTGTTGAAGCTGTAATGACACCGTTTTCAGTGGTTCCAATATAAGCGGTGGTTCCGATGATTGCGGCACATGTAAATTTTGGCAAAATTAATTGATTTAACTGCGTATCATTTACAGTCAAGATGGGTCCCAATGTCGCATTAAAAAACCGAACTTGATTTGAAAATGTTATTGCCAATTGATTTTCAGTGGCACGCAAATCTACCGCTGGTTGTGCAAATTGTAAAAAGGGTTGAAATGAAGCTCCATTAAATCGTTGTAAGTTGCCACTGGTATTTATGGCTACTAATTCTGCACCTACTTGTGCTATTCCGTTCCATCCTCCGCTATTGATTTCAGTCCATTCTGAGAAATTGATAAGATTTGCACTCGTTATATTCGCTCTCCGGATTCCGTTAAAACTGCAAGAGGCATAGATAAATCCATTGAAAACAGTAGTTTGATTGACTGCAATTTCAGCACCATTGTTTCCAATAAAATACGTATCACCAAATAGCAAAGTGGCCAGATTGAACTGTACAATTCCAAAGTCGCAAGACAAGTATGCGATTCCTTCAAATTCCGTAAAATGATTGATCTTTTTTATGTTGGGCGGAAGCTGCTTGTTGATAATGTCTACCACTTTCTTTATGGAGCCGTCTGCTTCATTAACTACGATGAGTAAACCATTTTCATATCCAATCAAGGTTCTATTGAAAGTTGGACTGTGGTAAATACTAGAAATGGTTTGACCCGAAAGTCCGTCCACGGTATTGGTGGTTTTGATTTCATCCGTAGTAGTACTTCTAGAAAACAGTGCGTTTTCAGAGGCGGCAAAAAATTGAGTTGGAGATTGTGCGATGTCTTTAATATCGTTATATGAAAAATAGCCTTTCCAAGATTGGTTTTTTTGCGCAAAACCCGTTTGGATCAGCAGCATTGAGACTAAGGCTACGAAAAAATATTTCATCAGTATGAGATTTGAAGTGCAAATATACTACAAACGAAATTGTTGGCTTTTAATTCTATTTTGAAATAAAATAATCGTGTTTTCTTTCGCAAATTGCATTTGATTCCAAAAAAAAAAGACCGAATCTGAAGAATCAGATTCGGTCTTTTAAAATATATTGTAAGAATTATACTGCTCCTTGCGCTAACATTGCGTCTGCAACTTTAACGAATCCAGCAATATTTGCACCTTTTACGTAATCTACGTGTCCGTTTGCGTCAGAACCATATTGCACACATGATGCGTGAATATCTAACATAATGCGTTTTAATTTCTCATCTACTTCTTCGCTAGTCCAACCTAAACGTAAAGAGTTTTGTGACATTTCTAATCCAGAAGTTGCAACACCACCTGCATTAGATGCTTTTCCAGGTGCGAATAAAATTTTAGCATTTTGAAAGACAGTAACTGCTTCTGGAATACATGGCATGTTTGCTCCTTCAGAAACACAGATACAACCATTAGCAACAAGCATTTCTGCTTCTTCTTTGTTCAATTCATTTTGAGTAGCACAAGGCAAAGCGATGTCTGCTTTAACTTCCCATGGACGTTTTCCAGCTACATATTTAGCATTAGGATATTTGGTTAAATAATCACTAATACGACCGTAGTTTACGTTTTTAATTTCTTGAACATAAGCCAGTTTCTCAGCATCAATTCCGTCAGCATCGTAGATGTATCCACCAGAATCTGACATTGTAACTACTTTTCCTCCAAGTTCAGTTGCTTTTTCAGCAGCAAATTGCGCTACGTTTCCTGAACCAGAAACTACAATCGTTTTACCATTAATAGTATCGCCTTTGGTTTTTAGCATGCTTTCTGCAAAATACACGTTTCCGTATCCAGTTGCTTCAGGACGCATTCTTGAACCCCCAAATGAAGGTCCTTTTCCAGTTAAAACACCTGTAAATTCGTTTTGAATTCTTTTATATTGACCAAACATGAATCCAACTTCTCTTCCTCCAACTCCGATATCTCCAGCTGGAACATCTAAGTTTGGTCCGATATGACGGTATAATTCAGTCATAAATGCTTGACAGAATTTCATGATTTCGTTGTCTGATTTTCCTTTTGGATCAAAGTTAGCTCCACCTTTTCCTCCACCCATTGGCAAAGTAGTCAAACTGTTTTTGAACGTTTGCTCAAAAGCTAGGAACTTTAAAATACTTAAATTTACAGATGGATGGAAACGAATTCCTCCTTTGTAAGGTCCAATTGCTGAATTCATTTGAATTCTATACCCACGATTTACCTGAATAGTACCTGCATCATCCAACCAAACTACTCGGAAGGTAATGATACGCTCAGCTTCCACCATACGCTCTAAAAGCATCTTGTTCTGATACTTTTTGTTTTCTTCAATAAACGGAATTACAGTCTCAGCAACTTCGTGAACTGCTTGTAAAAATTCTGGCTCGTTAGGGTTATTTTTCGCAACCGCTTCAACAAATGACTTAATACTTTGTGACATGATTTTTAGATTATTAACGTTTAAGAAAACGTTTTCGTTTTAATCGGCAAAGATACTTTAAATAAATCTACTTTGTCACTATTTTTATCCAGAATTTAGATTATTTGCATTTTAGAAAGCACACGCGATACGTTAACAAAAATTACTAAAAACGCTCGTTTTTCAATGTGATATTTAATATATGAACTCATTGTATGTATTAATAATTATTTATATTTGTCCGCTTACCAACATTAACGCTATATGTTTCCTAAAAAACTACTATTGCTCTTACTATTGTGCACTATTTCTGTAGTGCATGCCCAATATGGAAGAACCTACCAAGAGATAGGAATTATGGGTGGTCCTGTCTTTTTTCAAGGTGATTTTGGCGAAAGAGGCACTTTTGAAAATACTACTAAGAACGTTGGGTTCTCCGGAAGCTTAGTATATTTTTTATCTTTAAATGTAAATCGTTCTAGTTTTGCCGAAAACTTTAAAGTTCGTTTTGATGTATCGGGAATGGCGGTAAATTTGCAACATTATGGTCCAACTACCGATTCAAATACCAACACAGGCAAGCAACTTAGAGCCATGCGAAGCGACGTTAAAATTGGTAGTGTTGGTGTGCAATTAGAATTTTATCCATGGAAAACCGATGATTACAGCGATGCCACTTGGAGTCCTTATGTAGCTGTCGGAACACAAATCAATAATTATTCGGCGAAAGCGTACTCGTTTGAAGGTCCAATTAATAATCAAAATGTAGTTCCCGAAAAATACGTGACTGGTTTTAGAAACAGTAGTGGAACCGCTTTTTCTGCTACAGGAAGTGTTGGAATTCGGTATAAACTAACCGATTACAACTATTTAGTTTTAGAAGGTCAAATGAAGTATTACTTTTCAGATTGGATTGAAGGTATGAATCCAGACCGTAACACCTATAAAGAAAACAAAAACAACGACTATTCAGGAATGCTGAATATTGGTTATGTTTACTACTTCAATTAGAAACAAATTCTGTCTATTTTTAATGTTCTTTTTCAGCTAGTTTCCGTTCCAATTCTGCTTGGAATTCTTCCATTACTGGCTTCATTGTACTTTCTGGTATATCTGCAATTCGGATGTACATCAAACCATCTACCGCATTATTAAACAATGGATCTACGTTAAACGCCACTACCTTTGCATTTTGCTTGATATATTTTTTAATTAAAACGGGCAATCTTAAGTTACCTGGTTCCAACTCGTCAATTATTTTGTCAAATTTATTCAAATCCGATTCTGCCTCGTCAAAAATGAAATCTTTGTCAGCATCTTTAAGTTTGACTTTGTAATTCTTTTTAGGATTGATGTATTGAGCAATGTACGGATCATAGTAATTAGACTTCATAAATTCAATCATCAATGATTTTGAAAAATCAGAAAATTGATTGCTAATACTCACGCCGCCAATCAGGTATTTATGTTCTGGATAACGCAACGTGGTGTGCATTATTCCTTTCCAAAGTAAGAATAAAGGCATCGGCTTTTGCTGGTATTCTTTGATCACAAAGGCACGACCCATTTCAATGGATTTGCTCATCATGTCAAATAATTCTGGCTCAAAACGAAATAATTCTTGCAAGTAAAAGCCTTCAATACCATATTTCGGGAAAATTTCTGATCCCAATCCCATTCGATAAGCTCCTGCAATTTTTTGTGCATCTTGATCCCAAAGAAACATGTGGTGGTAGTATTTATCAAACTTATCCACATCAATAGACTCATTGGTTCCCTCGCCTACTTCCCTAAAAGTAATTTCGCGCAGACGACCTAACTCGTGTAAAATGGTAGGAATTTCATTCGCTTTTGCAAAAAACACTTCATAGTTCTTACTTTGCAACAAACGTGCGTCAGCATCCCTCAACTTTGTTACCTCGGCAACAATTTTATCATGATGTGCCGCAGCGGCAATTTCTTTCTTTTTTTTAGGAATTTTTAAGCTTGGGGTTTGCAAAAGTTTACTTTCCTTTTCAAAAGGATTTGCCAACATGTATGTTTTTTTGCGTAAAAATTCGCGATAATCATCAATTGTAACGTGTTCGTTTTGCTCTGCAACAGAGATCGCTTTACCAATTCTAACTTTAATAATTCTACCCTTTTGAGTCAGTAGTTCTGATGGTAGTTTTGCAGTTCTAAAAGTCGGTCCGAGTTTAGAAAACCAGTAAAAAAACCAGCTGTTTTTAGCATGAAAATAAATGGGAACTACAGGAACTTGTGCTTTCCGAATCACTTTAATTGCCCCTTCTTCCCAAGCTTTATCCACCACCAATTTTCCATCTCTATACGTTGAAACTTCTCCCGCAGGAAACATACCCAATGGTTTTCCATCGCTTAAATGACGCAAAGTTTCCTTGATTCCAACCACGCTTGACTTTACATCTTTATGATTTTCAAAAGGATTCACTGGCATGATGTAGGGTTTTAACGGATCAATTCGGTGAAGTAAAAAGTTAGCTATTATCTTAAAGTTAGGCTCCCGTTCTAGCATCAATTTCAAAAGTAAGATGCCGTCAATTCCTCCCAACGGATGGTTGGAAATTGTAATGTAAGCACCGTCTTTTGGTAATCTTTTTAAATCTTCTTCCGGAATCTCAAATTTTATTTTTAAATCGTCTAAAATTGCGTTTAAAAAATCAACATCCGATAAATGCTTATTTCGGTCATACATTTCATTAAGATCCGAAATTTTAAGAATTTTCATCAACAACCAACCTGAAAATTGCCCTAAAATACCGTATTTTTCAGTGTTAATTGCTTTGGAAATTTCCTTTGCAGTTACTAGACCCATTCGTTTTGTTTTATATTGGCGGAAAAACAAAGATAGCAAAACTACTCATTAAATAACATTCCTACTTATAAACATTCGCCTATTTTAGAATAATCAATCCTTTTTATTTACTTTTGAGTGCATAAAATAAAGGCATAAAATGAAAATTATTTCTTATAATGTAAACGGTATTCGAGCGGCAATAACCAAAGGATTCTTGACTTGGCTTGAACAAGCAAATCCAGATGTAATTTGTCTACAGGAAATTAAAGCAATGAAAGAGCAAGTTCCTGTGGAGGAATTTGAAAAATTAGGTTACAAATACAATTACTGGTTTTCTGCACAAAAAAAAGGCTACAGCGGCGTTGCAGTCTTATCTAAAATTGAACCTAAAAACGTTGTAGAAGGAACAGGAATTGAGCACATGGATTTTGAAGGCCGAAACTTACGGTTGGATTTTGATGCTTTTTCTGTGATGAGTTTGTACTTGCCTTCAGGAACAAATGATGCACGATTGGACCACAAGTTCATGTACATGGATGATTTTCAAAATTATATTACAGAATTGAAGAAGGAAATTCCAAATTTAATTATCTGTGGCGATTATAATATTTGCCGCGAAGCCATTGACATTCACGATCCAATTCGATTAAAGAACACTTCTGGATTTTTGCCTAATGAACGTAAATGGCTGGACCTTTTTATGCAAAATGGATTTGTAGACAGTTTCCGTCACTTTAATAGTGAACCCCACAATTATACTTGGTGGAGTTATCGAGCTGGAGCCAGAGGTAACAATAAAGGCTGGAGAATTGACTATATTTTAGTCGCAAAATCACTTGAAGATAAATTAGAACGCGCGGTAATTTTGGCGGATGCAAAACATTCCGACCATTGTCCCGTTATGATTGAAATTAAATAACTTTTCCAAAACAATTAAAACTATGATTATCAAAAAAATTTCGGTTGGACTGCTTATTTTAGGCTTGACAAGTTCTTGCGTTTCCAAAAAATTGTACAATGATTTGGAAAACAAATATGCCAACTTGAAAAAGGAAAGTCGTGACATGAGCGATAGTAATGAGGATTTGGCGAAGGCCAAAAACAAGTTGGAACTCGACCAATCGGCACTTCAGGAAGAATTGAACAAGACCAAAGCAGAACGAGATAAATATCTGGCTGATTTAACTGCAGGTCAGAATAATATGAAAAATCTTCAAAGCTCCTACAGCGCTTTAGAAAAAAACAGTGATGACGCACTGAAAACAAACATGGATAAAAACCGTGAGTTACTTGCAAAACTTGAAGCTAAAGAGAAAGCTTTGGCTGCAGAACAAGAGCGCTTGAACAAATTAATGGCTGATTTTCAAGAACGCTCCAATCGTGTGGCAGAATTGGAAGGCGTGATTAATGCACAAAGCGAAAACTTAAAAAAATTAAAAGCGACACTTTCTAAAGCGTTAAATGCTTTTGAAGGAAAAGGTTTGACCGTTGAACAGAAAAACGGAAAAGTATACGTTTCTATGGAAAACAAATTGTTGTTTCAAACCGGAAGTTGGAATGTAGGTTCAGAAGGTAGAAAAGCCGTTGTGGAAGTGGGCAAAGTTTTAGGTCAAAATCCAGAAATTACGGTTTTAATTGAAGGCCACACGGACAATGATAAATTTGCTGGAGCGATGGGTCAAATTGAAAATAACTGGGACTTATCTACCAAAAGAGCTACCGCAATTGTAAACATTTTGAGCGAAAATAAATCCATCAACAAACAAAGCTTGACTGCTGCAGGTCGTGGCGAATATGCTCCTTTGGCATCCAATGAAACCGCAGAAGGCAAAGCAAAAAACCGTAGAATTGAAATCATCTTGACTCCAAAATTAGATGAAATTTCTAAGATGTTGAATGATTTGTAATTGAGGTTAAAAAGTTAGAAATTTATATTTCTTGCCGCAATAAAATAAGGCTTGATTTTGAAATTCAAAATCAAGCCTTTTTTATGCTCTGTTTCTACTAGTTAGCACTCAACCAAGGTTGTGGATTGGTGTATCCTGAATTCTGAGTTATTAAAAACTTTAAAACCGTTTTGCCGGTCTCGCTACTTGTTCTAATAGTTCCGATGTTTTGTTTGATTGACACTTTTTCTCCCTTTACAACATTTACCGAACTCAAATTATGGTACACAGAGAAGAAATCCCCGTGCTGAATGATCACAGATTTCTGAACAGGCGAAATATATTGAATACTAAATACTTCTCCACCAAATACTGCTCGTGCTTGAGCGCCTGTACTTGTTGTAATTTCAATTCCACTGCTATGCACTGTTAAAAATTTCAATTCTGGATGCGGCTGATCTCCGTAACGTTGCGTAATTTCGCCCGTGGCAACTGGCCAAGGAAGTCTACCTTTATTGGCTTTAAAACTATCTGAAATAATTTTAGCCTCTGGCGTAAGTACAATTTTCTCCGATTTTTCAATAGCACGTGTTTCTGCTACAGTCGTTTTTGGATTTGCTTTTTTCATCGCGGCCGCTGCTTTTCTGTTGGCTTCAGCAATGGCTTCCTTAATTATACGGTCAATTTTTCGGTCAATATCTTTTGACTCTTGCTGTTTCTTTTTGATCTCCTGCCCAATTTTTTTCTTGTCTTTTTGAATTGCAGCAGATAGTTTTTCTTGTTCTACTTTCTCTTTTTGCAAAGCAATTCGTTCTTTTTCTTGTTCAACAAGTAGTTTTTGCTTTTCTACCTTTTGTGCATCTAGCTTTGTATTTAAGCTTACTAATTTGTCACTTTTGACTTTTATTTCTTCACCTTGCGACTTTCTAAAACTCGCATATTGCTTCATGTATTGTGCACGTTTATAAGCTTGCAAAAACGTTTCCGAAGACAAAAGAAACATCGCCCTACTTTGTTCCGAACGACTTTTGTACGATTTGATAATCAGTTTTGCATAATCCGCTTTCAAGACTTTCAATTCCCGGTTGAGCTGATTTACTTTAAGTTGATTGGTATACATTTCGTCCTTTAAGATCTTAGCCTGCTTTTCGGTAGTTCGAATCAAGCTTTCACGCAAGCGGATTTTTTCCCTTTGCTGAATAATTTCAGTTAAAATGGACTTCTGTTTTTTGTCTTGACTGCGCAACAATGCTTCTTGGGCACGAATTTCTTTTTGAATCTGCTCTTTACGTTGTTCCAATTTTTCCTGAGCCGTTTGACTCCAAGCCGAAGCGGAACAAATTAAAAAAACGAGTATGAAAAGGTATTTTGGCATGTTTATAAAAATATTTGTGCAAATTTAGTCAATAAAAGTTCGATCGTAATCACTTGGAACACTATAAGGGAAGGAAATTTCGTCATTAAATTTAACAGAACTGTAAAAAATGCCAATTTGTGTTTTCTTATCTTGATTGAGTGCTTCGATTTTCAAGGCTGTTGGAAACGAAAGTTTATCGTATTGTTGATGGCTGGGATAACCCACTGTCAACGTCCTGTTTTCTGCCAATTGCTGAATTTGCTGTTTTTTTATTAAAAACATAGAAGCCTCAAAAAGAAAGGTTTTCAATGTGTTTTTTGTCGATTTATCTTCTAATTTGTACAGTCCTTCTTCTACTGAACTTTCTAATTTTGCGTTTTCCAAATTGTCAAAAGCTTCACCTATAAGCATGTTCTGCACTTTCGTGAAATCCAAGTCGGTTCCCAACCATTTGCTTAACGTAGTATAATCGCCTTCAAAATAATTGCCACCGCTTTTCTCGTAATACTTTACTTCTGTGGGTGTTATAAGTCCCTTTGCCATAGTAATTCCGAAAAAACGGATACTAATTAGAATTTTCTCGTCTTTCTGAATTCTAATATCTGCTGAAAGATTTAAAGATTCTTTTGGGCCTTTATAATCTACAGCTGCTTTTATGTACGCCGTTTTGAAATCTTTATTCAGTTCATAATGACTCCGAACTAATTTTTCCGCTTTCAAGGGTTTAACCGCATCTGCTTCCGTAATAAATGCTTTAGGTTTACACGCACTTATTGTCAATAGAAACAGTAATGCAAAGAAAGGAAACCACTTTTTTGAATTCATTTTTTTATTTTTTTAATAATTGGTCGGCTTTCTTAAAATACAATTCTTTCTTTTTTTGATCGCCCAAACCGTTGTATGCTTCACCCAATTGAATGTTGAAATTAATTTCCAACGCTTTATTTTCTATAACATAATCTATTCCAGATTCTAAATAATCTTTGGCTTGACTGAATTTTTTAAGCTGGTTGTTTGCTAATCCTGCAAAATAATACAAGTCCGGTTGCGAAGGAAAAAGTTCGGTCATTTCCTCGGATTTCTTTGCCAAAGCTTCAAAATCTTCCAATTTTACGTACGCTTGAAACAATAACAATGCCGTTTCTAAATCATTTGGATTATTGGACAATTGCATCGCATAATAGGTTTTTGCTTGGTTCCAATCCTCTTTACTTTGAAAAAATTTACCTATTTCTTTGGCAACGGCTACTTCTTTATCTTCACTAAAATAAGAAACTGCTTTTTGCAATTCGGCTTCGTAACCTGCATTGTTTTTAGCAAAAATCAGAAACTCGTTCAATACACGGTGTTTTATTTTATTGTCAATTTTATTGCTATCTAGAATCTGATTCATAGCTTTAACGGCTTTTGGTCCGTCATTATTGTTCAAGTGAAATTTGAATAAACTCACTTGAGCCCAATCGGAATCCGGAATAGCTTTTTCCAATTTCTTAGCAACTTCCATTGCTTTTTCTTCCTGATTGCTGTTGGAATACAGATAAATCAAAGCGATGTAATTGGATTCGTCTTTTGGATTTTCTGCAATGGACTTCAACAAATCATCCTTTTCACTTCCTTGAAATCGTGCGTCTTGTAAAATTTGTTTCTTGTAATTTTCCCTCTTTTCTGATTTTCCAACCGTATCATTTAACTCATTGATCAATGCTAAAGCTTTGTCAAATTGCTGTGTATACATATACAATGAAGTCAAATCCTCTCTATATCCTAAATCAAAAGCAACGAGTTTTTCAACAAGAACCACCGCTTGATTGTAATCTTTGGTTTGGAAACACACATCATACATTCCATGCAAATACCATCTATTTTTGGGATCAATCTGAAACGCTTTTTCAAAAGAATCATAAGATGCTTTGTAATCGCGTAATTTCAGATAATTACGACCTAATTCATTATAAACTGCGGCATTGTTGGGTTCTAAAACTAGGCATTTTTTTAAGGATTCAATTGCTCGATCATTGTTTTCAATGCCTTTTTGTTTCAAAGCTTCGTAATAGGACAATTGAAATTCATTAGTTGCCAAAGCAATATCGTCCGGCTCTTGTTGTGCAAAAGTGGTTCCAGACAAACTGAGCAATACTAGTCCTATTACAAATTTTTTCATTGTACTAATTTAAAACAGAATAATCGCCTATACTGATCGAGGTAAAATTACCATCAAATGAAGCGTGATTTCCAATCATGGCATTGTCTAAATTGGCGTTTTTTATGTGGGAATGGGTTTGAACTAAACTATTTTTAATTGTAGAATCAATAACGTGACAACCTTTACCCAAAGACACATTCGGACCAACGGTTGCATTTCTCAAAACAACGCCTTCGCCAATATAACATGGAGAGATGATTGTTGCATTTTCTTTCTTTACATCAGAAGCAATTAAATCCTCGCCATCTGCATGTAGAAAACCTAACATTCTAGTATTGGTATCTACCGTTACTTCTTTGTTACCGCAATCCATCCATTCATCTACTTTTCCGGGAACGAATTTCATTCCCTTGGCCATCATTTGCTTGATACCGTCGTTAATTTGGTATTCGCCACCGTGAATGATATTATTGTCAATAACCAACTGCAATTCTTCTTTAAGAACTGCGACGTCTTTAAAATAATAGATTCCAATAACTGCCAAATCAGATACAAACTCTTTTGGTTTTTCCACCAATTCCACGATCTCATTTTTGTCGTTCAAATTGATAACCCCAAAAGCTTCGGGTTGATCCACTTGTTTCACCCAAATTACACTATCTGCTGAAGTATCCAAGTCAAAATCGGCACGAATCAAAGTATCTGCATACGCAATTACGGCGGGACCGCTCAACGAATCTTTGGCACACATAATAGCGTGACCTGTTCCTAGAGCTTCATTTTGGTAATAAATAGTTCCTTTAGCACCTAATTTTTCAGCAATAGCAATCAAATCCTCTTCCACTTTTTTACCAAAACTTTCGTGAATGATAAAAGCTACTTCGTCTATAGGTTGGTTTAAAACTCCAGCGATATCTTCTACCAAACGGTGCACTATTGGTTTTCCTGCAATTGGAATTAATGGTTTTGGGATTGTTAATGTGTGTGGTCTTAATCGGGAACCTCTTCCCGCCATTGGTACTATTATTTTCATGATTTGTGATTTTTAACGCAAAGTTCGCAAAGGTTTTTCGCAAAGTTCACAAAGATTTTATATTTGTTTAAAATTTAATACTAGTAATTATGTACTATTTTGTCCCCGTGCTTCCAAAACCACCTTCGCCTCTTACGGTTTCTGATAATTCTGTTACTGATTCCCATTCAGCACGTTCGTGTTTTGCAATGATCATTTGTGCAATTCGTTCTCCGTTTTCTATTTTGAAAGGCACATTGGATAAATTTACTAAAATTACACCAACTTCTCCACGGTAATCGGCATCAATTGTTCCGGGAGCGTTTAAAACTGTTATGCCATTTTTAGCAGCCAGTCCGCTTCGTGGACGAACTTGTGCTTCAAAACCGATAGGTAATTCTAGGAACAAACCTGTTTTCACAATTGCACGTTCTAAAGGTTGTAATACAATAGCTTCTGAAATATTGGCTCTTAAATCCATTCCGGCTGAAGCCAAAGTTTCATAATTGGGTAATTCGTGTTGTGATTTATTGATTATTTTAATTTTCATAATGCTTTTTTTTTATGGAACCGAAAATTAAACTTTTCTTTTTAAAATTCGATTGATAAGTTCTTTTTCGTTGTAATAAATAAAATAGGTAAACGCAATTAACATCGGAACGCCTACGAAGTAATTTTCTCTGAAAAGATAAAAATAAACTGCCGAAAATAGGATAGAAATCCCAAGATAGGAACTGATTTTTTTCATGTCGTACGGAATTGGATAATACTTGTTTCCAAGAACATAGGATATGAACATCATCATTCCATAGGCAACAATCGTAGCAATTGCAGCACCCATAAATCCTTGCCCATAATTTTCTTGAAAAACAGGAATCAGTAAAAAGTTTAATACTAAGGTTAAAACAGCACCAACGATAGAAATCCAAGCTCCGATATGCGTTTGATTTGTCAATTTATACCAAACCGAAAGATTGGTATAAATTCCTAGAAAAAAGTTTGCCAAAATAATTAGCGGTACGACTCCCATTGCATCCCAATATATAGAATTTGGAATCATAATAAATTTTAAAACATCTGCAAAAACTATAATTCCTAACGTCATTAATGAACCGAAAATTACAAAATATTTAGTGATCGTTGCATACGTTTGTTTGGCATTTTCATTGGAAGCATAGCTAAAGAAAAATGGTTCAATTCCCAGCGTATATGCTGTACGAAACAATACCATAAATAAGCCTAATTTATAACAAGCGGCATAAATTCCAACTTGTTCCTCTGCTACATCAGCTGGCAAAAGGTAATTGAGCAAAAGTTTGTCCACTTGATCATTAATGGCAAAGGCGATTCCTGCAATAAGAATTGGAAATCCATATTTCATCATTCTTTTCCACAGTGAAAAATCAAATTTCCACTTAATTTGAAAGTAGTTGGGCACAAGCACAAGGAAAGTCAATAAACTAGCCACAATATTGGAAATGAAAATATAGCCAATTTCGAAATTTTCAAAGTAAATTGAGCTAATAAGACCCTTTGGACTATCCGAAGCAATTTCAGGTAAGAGAAGTAAAAAGAAAAGATTCAATCCCAAATTAACAACTACATTTCCAATTTTAATTGCTGCGTAAAATAGCGGTCTTTGGTAGGCTCTTAGCTTTGAAAACGGAATAATAACCAATGCATCTAGAGCCAAAATCCAGATGACATACGTAATGTATTGCACATCAATTTCAAGAAAATCACTTGCAGAATTCCTGAATAATAAGGCGATGGCTAAAAATGAAATCGTGGTCCAAAAGATAGAAACCATCGAAGTTTCTACTACTGACTTCTTATTTTCTTCTGTATTGTAGAAACGAAAAAAGGAAGTTTCCATTCCGTAAGCCAATATCACATTGAAGAAAATAATGTAAACAAAAATCACACTCACGCGACCGTATTCTTCGGCAGGAAGCAAATCCGTATAAAGCCGAACCAGAATGAAACTCAACATTCGCGGAACGACAGTGGCCAGTCCGTAAATGGCGGTTTGCTTAAAGAGGTTTTTGAATAATCCCAAAGTTGCGGTTTTGATTTTTTAGAGTGACAAAGATAGGAAAATTGGATTGGGAATTGGAGCATGAAAATCGGAGAATGGACAGCGTAATTTTACAATTCTTTGCTTAGTTAGCTTTTTTAGTAATTGTACTTTCAAATACAAGATTTGAAACCAATTCAACTTAAAAAATTATATTGATGTGCTTAAAATAAAAATTTCTTTCTAACAGGATTTTAAGCATCCCGTTAGAAAGAAATTTTTAACTTCAAAAAGAAGTTTTAGCGAACTCTACTTCTTTGTGATTCGTTGGATTTCCAAATTTATTTCACATTTCCAGTACAAATATATTTGAGAACCACAAAATCATCTAATCCATAAACCGAACCTTCGCGACCTTGACCCGATTGCTTGATACCGCCAAATGGCGCAACTTCTGTCGAAATTAGTCCGGCATTAAGTCCTACCATTCCGTATTCTAAAGCTTCACTTACTCTAATGGAACGGTTAAGATCATTGGTGTAAAAATAAGATGCAAGACCAAATTCGGTATCATTGGCCATTTCAATTGCTTCTTCTTCCGTTTTGAATTTAAAAATTGGAGCAATTGGGCCGAAAATTTCCTCTTTGGCAAATCGCATTTTGTTCGTCGCATTTGCAATTATGGTTGGTTCGAAGAAATACGCATCGATTTTGGAACCACCTAATTTTATAGATCCGCCATTTTCTTTGGCATCAGCTACAAACTCCACCATTTTGGCAATCGCTTTCTCGTCAATTAAAGGACCAAAATTGACTCCTTCGTCAAGACCATTTCCGATTTTTAAATTCTTAACTTCTTCAACAAATAACTTTACGAATTCGTCATGAACTTCTTCTTGCACTAAAAATCTGTTGATACAAACACATGTTTGTCCAGAAAATCTAAACTTCCCAGCAATAGCACCTTGCACTGCTTCTTGCAGGTTGGCATCTTTAAATACAATGAAAGGTGCATTTCCACCAAGTTCTAAGCTAAGTTTCTTGAGACCTTCACTGCATTGCTGCATGAGTATTTTTCCAACTCTTGTTGACCCCGTGAACGATATTTTGGCTACTTTAGGATTTTCACAAAGTTCTTTTCCCATTGCTGATGAATCAGCACCCACAACCACGTTTACAACTCCTTTTGGAAATCCAGCTTCATGTGCTAATTGAGCCAATGCTAAAGCGGTAAAAGGCGTCATAATACTTGGACGAACAATTACAGAACATCCCACGGAAAGAGCAGGTGCTATTTTTCTAGTAATCATCGCAATTGGGAAATTCCAAGGTGTAATTGCCCCTACAACTCCGATGGGCTAGCGAATTACAGAAATACGACGATCTTCAGTAAAACCTGGAATCACTGTTCCGTTGTTACGCTTGGCTTGCTCTGCAAACCATTGAATGAAAGAGGCACCATAACCAATTTCTCCCTTGCATTCTTCAAGTGGTTTGCCTGATTCTAAGGCCATAATATGTGCTATGGCCTCTTTGTTTTCCATAATCAGATCAAACCACTTCATCAAAATGATGGATCGGTCTTTTGCAGTCTTCCTTTTCCAAATTGGAAATGCTAGATGTGCTGCATCAATAGCTTCCTTCATCGTAGTGACATTACTGTTGTCTACTTGGCCAACAATAGAACCGTCAGCAGGATTATTTACATCAATTTTATCTGCTTTATTCTCTTTCCATTCGCCATTTACGTAGGATTGATGGAACATTAAATCTTTATACGTTTTCATAGTATTCTAACCTTTTTAGTCTGATTACAAAATAGTACCCTTTTTATAAAGGAAAGCTATTTCTATTATTCTAAGTAAAAATAAGCTGTCTGTTAATTTCATTTTCAAATTTATACCTCTTAAAAAAAGTAGTATTAATCGAAAATTATCACTTGCCGAATCGCCTCTCCAGCCGCAAGTCTTTCAAAACCTTCATTTATATCTTCTAGCCTCAAACGGTGCGTAATTAATTTTTCTACAGGAAGTCGACCCGCTTGATACATTGCCATAAAATTTGGAATATCCACTTTTGGAGCACCACTACCTAGGTAGCAACCCTTCAACGTTTTTTCTTGTCCCACTAACGTTAATGGATTAAGTGATAATCGAGCATCGGGATTTGGCAAAGCACCAGTAACCGTTCGGCCACCTCGATTTGTGGCATTAAAAGCAAAATCTAAAGCGGGCATTGCTCCAGCAAATTCAACCGAAATATCTGGTCCGTCATCAGTCATTGTTTTTACTTGCTCTAAAGCCCCTTTCTCACCAGAATTTACCACTTCGTCTGCACCAAAATCCTTGGCTACATCTAGTTTATACTGGCTAATATCTGCAGCAATAATTTTTGAAGCTCCAGCGGCTTTTGCACCCAAAATCGCAGACAATCCAACTCCACCAAGACCTACAACCATAATAGATTCGCCAGCATGCATTTTTGCAGTATTTACAACTGCACCAACGCCTGTCAAAACTGCGCAGCCAAATACGGCTGCAACTTCAAAAGGAATTTTCTTGTCAATTTTAACTAACGAATGGATGGAAGCCACAGAATAATCTGCAAAACCAGATACTCCTAAATGGTGATAGTAATATTCTCCGTCTTTCTTGATTTTTCGTTCACCATTTAACAGCGTTCCTGCAGCATTAGCCGCGGCTCCTGGTTCACAAAGTGCAGCTCTTCCCGATTGGCAATATTTACAGTGTCCACACGAAGGTAAAAAGGCAAAGACAACATGATCTCCGACTTCAAATCCCTTCACGTGGTCTCCCACTTTTTCTATAATTCCGGCAGCCTCATGACCTAGAACCATCGGAACGGGCCTAGGTCTATTACCATCTACGACAGATAAATCAGAGTGGCAAATTCCAGCAGCTTTAATTTTGACTAAAACTTCCTCGTATCCAGGATCTTCTAATTCTACTTCTTCAATTACTAATGGTTTGGTTTCGGTATACGGTCTTTCATGACCTATTTTATGTAGTACTACAGCTCTTGTTTTCATAATTCGGAATTTTATTTATAATATTCTTCTGGTCCTTTTTTGAATTTTTTCCAAGCGTCTGGATCGTGACCGGTTACGACTAGTGCATCGTGAACAGAAGCAATTTCTCTTAATTTTGCAACAGAACGTACCGAATCTACCGCCGAAGCCAAGAATCCAGGTAATGCTTTATCTTCAAAATGGTCTGTGGTATATGCCGCATCTACGGTAAGTAGTATCGACCCATCTTGAGGTAGCGTAATCAAAAAGCTACAGTGGCCGGGAGAATGACCTGGAGTTGGAATCATTTTAATAACACCATCATCAAAAACGTCATAAATTTCGTTTCCTTCAATTTCTAAAAAGTTCCACTTTAAACCGGGACGATCAAAATCTTTTCTAATATATCCGCCTGCTGCAAACCAATCTGCGGTAAAAGCATACTCATATTCTTTCCTTTGAACAATGTGCATGGCATTTGGAAATCTTCCAGTAGCACCGGTATGATCTAAGTGGAGATGTGACTGCAACACATATTTAATAGAGTTTGGATCAATACCCAAACTTTTTATCACATTGACACATCCTTCGGCTTCTGTCATAACAGGCCAATACACTTCCGTAATTCCGCCCCAATGTTCAATTGGATTTGTAGCACATTCAACGGCATTTCCACCATCGATAATTACATTTCCTTTTGGATGCGTAATTAGGTACCACGGCACCGGAATCTCATACGGATCCAAGGACGCATTCATTTTAATGTTGTTTTCTTTACATTTCAAAACACCTGTCTGAAACATATACAATTTAATTTCTGAGCTCATATTTTAATAATTTTAAAAGTGGTTAATAGTAGAAAATTATATGATTAGAATTGTCATCAATTTAAAAATAATCTATTGATGACTATCCCAAATATACTAAAAGTAAGTCACCCAGAAATAAATTTTGAGCACGTCTTAACTGTAAGAGGAAACATTTAACTATTCTATAACTATAGACCACTACACGAAATATCCTTGAATAATGTAGAACTACACGTATTATACTATTGAATTATAGATACATATATTCCAGATTTATAATCAGTAAACACTAAGTATGACTTAAATTTAAGATTTCGAAGCGTTTGTGATTTTAAGCTATCATTTGAACTAAAACTTAAAATTATTGCGTGTGACTACTTCGCGTACTCGAATGCTACCACTATTTTCCGTATGATGAAAGTGGAAAATGAAGTATTCTTTAATCTTTGGCAAGAGCCAAATCTATATAAAGTTGAACGAAAATATAATCCATTATTTGAGGATCAGCAATTGTTCTTCAATAAATAGCGGTTTGCTAAAAAAGAGTTCTAATTGAAGGAGTTTCAATGCAGTTTGGTAAGAAACGCAACTACTAATTTACGCCAATAAAAAAAGAGCCAACATTTGTTGGCTCTCATCTATAAAATATTTGAATAAAAATTATCCAGCTAATGCTTCTGCACCACCAACAATTTCTAAAATTTCATTTGTAATTGCAGCTTGACGTGCTTTGTTATACGTCAACTTCAGTTGATTTCTCAATTCTGTTGCGTTATCCGTTGCTTTGTGCATAGCCGTCATACGAGCTCCGTGTTCTGAAGCGAAAGAATCTCTGATTCCTTTATACAATTGTGTTTTTAACGATTTAGGAATCAATGTCAAAAGAATTTCTTCTTTCTCTGGTTCGTAAAGGTAATCCACATTTGTAGCTGCTGCAGTAGTAACAATTGGTGCAAGAGGCAAAAACTGCTCTGTCATTACAATTTGAGTTGCTGCATTTTTAAATTGATTGTAAACCAATTCAATTCTATCGTACTGACCTGATAAGAATTTTTGTGTCAAATCATCTGCAATTTCAGCAACATTTTCGAAGGTTAGATTGTCGAAAATAGCGCTTTTATTTTCGGTGATGGAACACGTTTTAGTCAATACGTCATTACCTTTTTTACCAATTGCATAAACATCTACATTTTTACCTGCGTAAAATTCCGTTCGACTTTTGATGGCTTTAATAACATTGGTATTAAAAGCACCACACAAACCTCTGTTTGATGTAATAGCAACTAGCAAAACATTGTTTACTTCGCGTTGCGTTGTAAATTCTCCACCCACATCTCCGTCAAGAGTTGCAGAAAGATTTTGCAATAATTCGGTTAACTTTTCGGCATAAGGTCGCATCGCTGTAATGGCGTCTTGTGCCTTTTTCAACTTTGCTGCAGAAACCATTTTCATCGCAGAAGTGATCTGCATCGTTGATGAAACGGAAGTAATTCTATTACGGATTTCCTTTAAATTTGCCATCTTTATTGTATTAAGACGTAAGTATTAAGTATTAAGTACCGTGATAATCTTGATACTTAATACTATTTACTTAGTACTTTTTTTAGTTATATTTTGCTGAAACTTCTTTAGCTACACTTTCGATAACACCAGTAATCTTGTCATCTAATTTTCCTGCTTTCAAAGCATCTAATGTGTCTCTGTGTTTGTTGTTCAAGAAGTCTAAGAAATCTCTTTCAAACTCTCTTACTTTATTTACAGGAACATTTCTCAACAAGTTTTTAGAACCTGCATAGATAATAGCTACTTGATCTTCTACAGTATAAGGATCATTTAAACCTTGTTTCAAGATTTCAACGTTTCTTCTACCTTTTTCAATTACGTTTAAAGTAACTGCATCCAAATCAGAACCGAATTTTGCAAACGCTTCCAATTCACGGAATTGTGCTTGATCCAATTTCAAAGTACCTGCTACTTTTTTCATTGATTTAATTTGTGCATTTCCTCCAACACGAGATACTGAAATACCTACGTTAATTGCTGGACGAACTCCTGAGTTAAACAAATCTCCATCAAGGAAAATCTGACCATCAGTAATCGAAATTACATTTGTTGGAATATATGCAGAAACGTCACCCGCTTGAGTTTCGATAATTGGCAAAGCTGTTAACGAACCACCACCTTTAACGATTCCTTTGATAGAATCTGGTAAGTCATTCATGTTTCTTGCAATTTCATCGTTCGCGATTACTTTACAAGCTCTTTCTAATAAACGAGAGTGTAAGTAGAAAACGTCACCAGGGTAAGCCTCACGTCCTGGAGGTCTTCTTAACAAAAGAGATACCTCACGGTAAGCAACTGCTTGTTTAGATAAATCATCATAAACAATTAATGCTGGACGACCAGAATCTCTAAAGTACTCACCAATTGCAGCACCTGCCATTGGAGCATATACTTGCATTGGAGCTGGATCAGAAGCATTTGCAGCAACAATAACTGTATAAGCCATTGCACCTTTTTCTTCTAACATTTTAGCGATTCCTGCTACAGTAGACGCTTTTTGTCCAATTGCAACATATATACAGAATACAGGTTTTCCTGCATCGTAAAATTCTTTTTGATTCAAAATGGTATCAATACAAACAGTAGATTTACCAGTTTGACGGTCACCAATTACAAGCTCTCTTTGTCCACGACCCACTGGGATCATAGCATCAACCGCTTTAATACCTGTTTGAAGAGGTTCAGTAACGGGCTGACGGAAGATAACTCCAGGAGCTTTTCTTTCTAATGGCATTTCGTATAAAGTTCCACCAATTGGTCCTTTTCCATCAATTGGAAAACCAAGAGTGTTCACTACACGTCCTACCATTTCTTCACCAACTTTAAGCGAAGCAATTCTTTGTGTTCTTTTTGCAGTTGATCCTTCTTTGATACCTGTTGATGGTCCTAAAAGTACCACACCTACGTTATCTTCTTCAAGGTTCAAAACAATTGCTTCAAGTCCATTATCGAATTCTACTAATTCTCCATATTGAACATTTGATAACCCGTAAATACGAGCGATACCATCTCCAACATTTAGAACTGTTCCTACTTCTTCAAGCGTTGCACCAGATTGAAAACCTTCTACTTGCTTTTTTAATATTGCTGAAATTTCAGCTGGGTTAATGTCCGCCATAATTATATAAATAACTAGTTACTTAATTCTCTTTTTAAAACGTGTAAACTGTTGGCAATTGAAGCATTATATTGCTTGTCGCCTATTCTTAAAATAAAACCTCCAATAATGGATTCGTCTACAATATTATGTAGCGTTACGGTTTTAGTTGTAAATTCTTTGACTTTTGCCAATACTTTAGCTTCTAAATCATCTGTCAAAGGAAATGCTGTTGTTACTTCTGCAGTTTCAACATTGTTTACTTCGTCTAATAATTTTTTATACTCAAGTGCAATCGCTTCCAAAATTCCAAATCTCTTGTTCACAAATAGTAAGTGAAACAATGATTTTGTGGTAGCGTTTGTTGAAGCAAAAACTTCTAACAATGCTCCTTCTTTATTATTAGCACCAATCGTCGGGCTTTTAATAAAGTTTTGCAATTCTTGATTGCTATTGATTGTAGATGCAATCAATTGCATATCCGCACCCACTTCTTGAACTGCACCTTTATCGTGTGCGATGTCTAAAATTGCTTTGGCATATCTAATAGCTGCTCTTGTACTTGCCATAGTATTAGTTTAAGGTAACGTCACCTAACATTTTCTCAACCAATTGCTTTTGTGAGTCTTTGTTAGCTAATTCTGTTTTCAATAATTTTTCAGCAATCTCTAAAGATAAAGTAGAAACTTGCGCTTTCAATTCTGACATTGCAGCATTTTTCTCTGCATTGATAGCCAATTTTGCTTGCTCAATCATTCTAGCACCTTCAGCTTGTGCGTCATTTTTAGAATCAGCAATCATTTTCTCTCTCATTTCACGTGCTTCTTTTAGCATCGCGTCACGTTCCATTCTTGCTTCTTGTAAGATTCTTTCGTTTGTAGCGGTAAGATCTTGCATTTCTCTACGAGCTGCTTCTGCAGATTGCAAAGCATTATTGATCGACTCTTCGCGACTTTTTACGGCTCCTAAAATAGGTTTCCAAGCAAATTTTTTCAATAATAGAAAAAAGATGATGAACACTGTAGTAGTCCAAAAAATTAAACTCTCTGGTGAAGTAAAATTCATATAGTTATATTTAAAATATTTTTTTTCAATTTAGAAATAAAAACTTCCTGAAGCCAACCGCTACAGGAAGTTTAAATTTTAATTACGCTACTGTAATTAACGCAACAACTACTGCGAAAAGCGCAACACCTTCAATAAGTGCAGCAGCAATAATCATAGCAGTTTGGATTTTTCCCGCAGCTTCTGGCTGACGTGCAATAGCGTCCATTGCTGAACCACCAATTTTACCAATACCTAGTCCTGCACCAATTACAGCTAATCCAGCTCCGATTCCAGCTAATACCATAACAAAAAATTTATATAGTTAATAAAAAAATAAAATACGTATTAATGATGATCATGCTCTGCTACAGCCTGACCAATAAACAATGCAGACAACAACGTAAAAATATACGCTTGTAACGCTGCAACTAACATTTCCAATACCATCATGAACAATACGAATGCTCCTGAAATTGGAGATACCGCTACGGTTTGGAAAATAAAAATTAATGAAAATAAACTCAAGATGATGATGTGACCTGCTGTAATGTTAGCAAATAAACGAATCATCAATGCGAAAGGCTTAGTCAACATTCCGATAATTTCAACAGGAATCATAATTGGCGCTAACCAAACAGGAACTCCTGGCGTATTAAAGATGTGACCCCAATAGTCTTTGTTACCACTTAAAGTTGTTACTATAAATGTAATGAATGCCATTACAAATGTAAAGTAGATATTTCCTGTTAAGTTGGAACTAAATGGAAAGAAAGGAACTAATCCAATCAAGTTATTGATCCAGATGAAGAAAAATATGGTTAATAAATACGGCATAAATTTCGCGTATTTTTTCTCACCAATGTTTGGTCTAGCAATGTCATCTCTTACAAATGTAATTAACGGCTCTAAAAATCCAGCAATCCCTTTAGGCGCTTTTGAATTTTTCTTATATGATCTAGCAACTGCCAAAAACAATAACAACATAATGATTGCCGACAAAAACATTGAAAAAACATTCTTTGTAATAGAAAAGTTCAAAGGTCTTGCGTCAAAGTTGAAAGCACCTTTTCCTTGCTCTTCTACTGTTAAAGCATCGTATTTATCTTTGTAAAAAATTACTTCGTTGTTACGAACAAATTGTTGTCCGTTAATTTCAGCAACATGATGTCCTGTATTATCATGGTGAAAATTTTCTGAAGAGAAAATCTCCAAACCACTATTCGTCCATAAAATTACTGGAAGATAAAAACTAATAGGATGTCCGTCCCAATCTGCAACATGAAATTCATGTGAATCTCCAATGTGCGAATTGATCAATTGAGTCGCGTTAAATTCTTCTGTTTCATGAGCTGAATCAGCGTGTTGATCTGCAACAACTTCCGTAGCAACAACTGTACTATCTGCCGTAGTATTTGCAATTCCAACAAGTGGAAGGCAAGCTACGAAAGCGGCTAATAGGAATTGAAGTGATTTTTTTGACATTACCATTATTAAAATGTGTATCTAATATTACTATTCAAAATTTTTGCAAAGGTACATATTTAATTTACAATTGAAAATATATCAATTATTTTTTGCGAAATAAACTTTCCATGAACAATTCTTTAATGAATTCCCTCTTTATCACTTATTTATCAATCTTACTGCAAAAATAGTTTCAAATAACAGGAACATAAAGTAAGGGATGAAGAATGCGGCAACATCTGGAACTCGACTTACAACGTCGGATTGGATCATCGGTATTAAAAAGATCACGCACGCCATCATTTTAATCACACCCATCCCCATAAAAGTATAGCCTGCATATTCAGGAAAATTTTTATGAATGAAAAGCAATAGTAGGTATGCTAAAATTGTAATAACGGTATGGAAAAGATAAATACTCCACGTTGAATAAAAGAAAGGAGTTTCAGAAAACACTTGTAAAGTGATAAAATACTGAAGTCCAAAAAGTACTAATGCAAAGGGAAGAAAAAGTTTTATAAACTGTAAAAAGGGTGCTGTCATTCTTTATTTATGTTTTTTACTTGTCTGATTACGTTAAACAATGCAATAAAGACGGATAATAATGATAATACAATGGTAAAAATGGACGAGTCTGTATACTTTTCATCCAACCAAATTCCTAAATATGTAAACGCAAAAATGATGATTCCCATTTGAACAGGAATGTTCAAAAACACCACCCATTTACTAGGCGTGCTTTTTTCTGGCGGTTTATTTTCCATTTAATCTTGTTTTTTAGATGTAGGTTGCATGACGCATGAAGCACTAAAATCAGCACCTGGTTGTACCGACAATTTTCCGCACGTTACTTCGCCACTAATAGAGGCTTTTGATTTTACATTTAGGATTTCTTCCACCTTCAATATGCCATCAAAGTTGCCCTCAATATCTGCATTTTTGCAAATTACGTCTCCTTTAATACTTCCCGTTGGTCCGATGACAATTTTTCCAGATGTGGTAAAATTTCCTTTTAACTGGCCGTCCAATCTGAAATCTGCTTCCGAAATAATATCCCCGTTGATTACGGTTCCTTCTACAATCCGATTGGTTTTTCCTAAAAGTTCGGTATAAGCTTTGGCTTTTTTATCGCTCATTTTATGGTTTTTTAGCTGGTTCACTAACCTCTTCAATAGATCCCGGAGGTCCAAATTTTTCGGAACTTCCTTCTGGAGTGCTTTCTTTTTTGCTAGCTGGCTTTAATTCTGCCTTAGTCTCATTTTGTACTTGAGTTTTAGCATCTGGTTGACCTTCCGTTTTCCCTTCCAATTTAGCCGTGGTTGTACCTTCTTGCTTCTGCTCGGTTTTAATTTCGGTTTTCACTACCTCTTGACTTTTTACATAGACGTCCAACGTTTTCTGAATTTGTATTACTTTATAGTTTTCAGAGGAAACAATAATTACCGGTTGCTTAATTTGAAAATCTTTATAATCTCTCAAAATAGTTGCAATGTCTTTTGCTTTTTCTTCAGTTGGAATTCCGTGCATGATCAGTAAAATCTCATCCATATAATAGTTGTCTATGGAATAAGAAAGTTTTTCGACCGTTCTTTCTGACGTAAATTTTTTAATTTTGTCTATCAAAGATTTGTTTTGGGTGCTAAGCGTATCAGCGACTTTATAGACTAATTTCCACGACGTAGCTTTCTCACTATTCAATTTTAATTTTTGTAAATATGGAATATTTTTAGCCAACAGCGTTTCGGCAGTTTTGCCTTCTTGACTGTTTGGGTAATTTAAAGCCACAAAATTAAGTGCCGTTTTAAACTCTTCAACACCTTTTAATTTTCCAACAATCGTTGCTTTAAGCAATTCAAATTTAGATACAATTTCATCTCCAGTATACAAATCAATTGCTTCTTCTACTTCATTAAGTAAAGCGACATCAGTATTGATCTCATACTTTTTATACAACGATTCATATTTTGCTTCTGGCGTCTGACTCAATTGTTCGGCATTTAAACCGTCATTCGCTATAATTTGCGCATAACGCGAATCCGGATATTTGGATACAATTTGTTGCTTCATCGCCAACGCTTTTGCTGGATTAATGATTTCATAAATTTTAAACAAATTATACATGGACGGCAAAATCAACCGCTCCTCCGGGTTGTTTTCCAAAAGTTTTTCAAGCTTAGCAGCCGCTAACTCATATTCTTTAAATTTCTCCTTATAAATAACACCCAATTGATAATATGCAAAATTCCGGTCCTTAATTAACAAGTCGATAGCTGCTTTTTCAGTAGGCAATTGTTCAATATAAAAAGCCGTAGTATATGCCGGATTTTCCACCTGTTCACCGTCCACTAACTTCTCCTTGTCGGCAGCTAAAAGTTCGGTCTTCTCCTCTTTTAAATTCTTAGTATCGTTGGATTGCGCATTTTGAGACCAACGCCAGTTGTCGTTTAAATTCCTTTTGCCCCACTTTTTTCGAAATTCATTTTTCCCGAAAGCAACAGTGGATGGATTATAGAAATAAAAACTTTCATTGCTTTTAGGCCCAATTTCACGTGGAGGTCCGTTGGTGTTTTTCATTGCAGCACCCGGATTGTCTTCCGATAAAAGTGCTGAATTGGATTTAATTTCCGCAATTTCTTGTTGTCTTTTTAGCACTTCAGCAGCTTTCTTGTCACTGGCTTTTAAATCCGTAATGTATTTTTCAAAATAAGCAGTTTGACCCGCCTTTGACATTTGCACTAAGTTTAAAATACTGTCGTTGGCTTGTGCAATTGCTTCGTATTTAATAACATCCTCTAGATTTTCACGTTTTTTCTTGATGGATTTATGTTCACGCGTTCGTGCATCTAAGACGGTGAGTGTACTGTCATAGTATTTTCCAGCCGTCGGATATTTGGCATCGTCAAAGTTCAGCGTTGCTAAATTTCTGTAATTCGAGGCTACTAAATATTGGTCTTGTCCTTGCGCTTTAAGCGACTTATTGTAAAATTTGGATGCTTCTTTATGATTGTCTTGCTTGTCATAAAAAAGTGCCATTTGATGGTTTAGATAATCTAAGAATGGTCGGTTTTCGCGATCTTCAAGCAAGTCGTTGAATTTTTCTAAAAACGCAATGGTGTCTCCTTTTTTATAATCAAAAGCGCTCGCTTGTTGCAAATGTGCTTGAATAACGTAGCGTCTTGGCGATTTTCTTTTCATGTCAATGACCGATTGAAAGGAAGCAAATGCACTGTCTTTCTGACCCATTCCATTCAATAACTGACCTGTAATAAATTGATAACGCGCTTTTTCCTCATCTAATTTAGTAAACTCCGTTGCCACTTTAAGCTTAACTAAAGCGCTGTCTTTTTCCTCCAAATTTAAAAATGCTTGTGCTAAAGTAGCATTGGCATCCGCAAAAATTTGATCTTTAAATTTGATTTCGCGCAGCAACTTTCGAAGATTGACTACAGCAATAGCGTCATTTTCCATACGCATATTGGTTTTTTCACGCCAAATTTTAACTTCGTAAATCTTATCACTTTCAGGATATTTGTACAAAACGTAATTGAAAGCTTCTAGTGCTGGAACAAAACGTAAGTCATAATAACGTGCTTTTCCGAGCAAAAGGTGGGCTTCATCCATTTGCGAATTTACTTCTCTGCCGTCAATATTCATCGAGCGCCTTTGGATTGCTTTTGTAGCTTTTTCTTCGGCGCGTTCAAAATTTGCATTTTTTGTATTTTCACCAGGCAAGTTATTGTCTTTAGAAACCACCATCCGTTCTACCGGAAGCAATTGCCAAAAATCATCGTTGTATTGCGATTTTAAATCTTCAATTCCCTTATCCAAGGCCAAATCTCCGTTATACAAAACATTGTACTGAGTGTTCAAAGCTTGGAATTTCCGATTTAAAAACCGGTCCTTTTGGGTAGAACAAGCGATCAAAATTCCGAAGATTCCGAAGAGAAAAAGTGATTTAATTAGTTTGTTTTTCAATGTAAAACGTTTTTATTCTTAACTTTTAAAAGTTCATTTTAGTATATCAACGGGTAAAAATACGTTTCTTTTTGTTATGTCGTAAAGATAGAAGCTGTTTTTTGAGAAAAGTAACTTCTGAATTCAAATTAAAAAACTAAAAATTGGCTAAAATTAGATCGTTTATAATTGAAAAAACCCACGGATGAAACCGTGGGCAATGGTATTTAAATCAAAAAAACGTTATAGATTTCAGTTTGATACAATTGTACCAATAAAAAAGCTGACCATCAATTTTCTTGCTAAACTAGTACAATTCGCAGTACAAAAAATTGAAATTTAAACCGCAAAAAATTCTTCCAGTTCACGTAAAGTTTCTGCAGAAGTTTTAATGTCTTTTACCACTTCTCCCTTGTGCATGGCAACAATTCTATTTGAAACTTCCACTGTATGTTGCAAATCGTGACTTGAAACCAAAACCGTAACATTGGGATCGTCTGCTAAGTCTTTAATGATTTTTTTTAGACGGAATTGCGTGGTCGGGTCCAAATTAGCAAACGGTTCATCTAAAATTACCACTTGAGGATTTCCAATTAAAGTGGCAATAATTCCTACTTTCTTCTGGTTTCCTTTGGATAAATCGCGCAAATATTTTTTATTGTTCAAAATTTCGCCGTTGAAAAATTCGGTATGCTTTAGTAACAATACATCAATATCTGCTTTATTTTGACCTCTTAAATCCCCGATGAAATAGAAATATTCTTCAGGAGTCAAATAGCCAATCAGGAAACTTTCATCAATAAAAGAAGCAGTAAAAGGCTTCCAATCTTCACTGGTGTTGACTTGAACGCCATTGTTTATAATTTCGCCCGAACTCGGCTGAATTAAATCTAACAGCAAACTGAAGAAGGTAGTTTTTCCAGCACCATTATTTCCTACTAATCCAAAACTTTCGCCTTTAGGAATTTCTAAATCATTAATTTTAAGTACGGTTGTTCCGTTATATGTTTTTGAAAGATTGTTAACTTTTATCATGGTTTGGTTTATTTTTGGTTATGCGCTTTTTTGTTTATACGAATCTAGAGCTGCGTATTTTTCGTTTTTGTAAATTTTGACAATCAAATCGAATGCTTTGTTTTTGAATGCCAATCCTAGAATTCCGGCAAGTGCTACGAATAGTAATCCTGCATTTGGACTTATCAAATAATGTCCAAGTGCATAAAATGCCATCGGTCCTCCTAATTGCGGAATCGAAATCAACATTGTTTTTATATTGAACGCTTTTTTATCACCAAAAGCCCCTTTTGTTGATGTCAAATCAATTGGTGTTTTCGTGTAAGCTCCACCTAAAAGTACTAAAAGAGAATTTACACCAATGTTATAAATAGCTCCTGCAAGAATCATCATGTAAATATGAATTCCAAAGTACAAATAGAATGATGCGACTACTGCAGTAACCGCCGTTCCAATAACCATAAGCCACCATTTGGAATTTAAATAATCACGGTAAGAAATGTTTTGCGTCATCATTAATCCGTAATACGAACTGTCCCAACTAGGAACAAATTGACCAAAAGTAATCAAGAAACCTCCTGAAACAAAGACTCCAGCAAACATGTGCATTGCAGGACTATTATACGCTTCAATTCCAGTTCCATAGAACAAAAGACCGTAAAATAAAAACATCACACTCATAAAAACAGTTGTTTTAGAACGCTTGTTTCTCTTGATTAATTTAATGTCATTTTTTAGAAACGTTCCCATTACCCCGTATTGGTTTAACCAAGCATAGTTTTCTGTTTTAGCAATATCATGTTTTGAAGCCAATCCTGCATCAAGGTATAAATTGCTTTTGAAGTAATTGAAGGTAACGAAATACAAAATTACAAGTACAATTAATGGTACTGCAATCATCCATTTTATATCAAAAAAGGATTGGTAAAATGGCCCTGTGTAAAGCGTGACGTCAAAAATTTCATAATATTGCGAAGCTCCAAAAAGTGCCGTAATTGCAAGAAAAAGGATAAAAAGCTTGTCCTTATTATTCAATAAAATATTTAGAAAATTATTGATATAAAGTAAAAATACAATAGAAAACAGCCATAAAATGACGCTTACCACATCGTATCCATTTAGTATTAAAACAATGGCAAACGGAAGAAATATAAATGCATGGAGTGTATTAAAAAACGACAAATAAGTTTTTCCAAGTGAGAAATTAACTATTGTAGCTGATTTAATGGGCAAAGTCAGTAAAGGTCGAATGTTCATAACCGGCATTTTTTGCAACGCCAATCTGAAAACCAAGTCAAAAACAAAATAATAAATCAAGTATTTATTAATAATGACCAATGGATCCGGGAAACTATCTTTAAGACCATAGTAGGCCAAAACACCCAATCCCACGAACATTACAGCAAAATAAATAACTCCAAAACCCATCAGGATTTTCAGTGCTAAATTTTTGGCAAAGGAAGCTGATCGGAAAAATGCTTTCCATTCGAGCATTAAAAATTTTTTAAACATAGTTTTGGTTTTATGGTTACTCCATTGGTAACCGAAAAACGACTTTTGTTACAAACTATTTTAAAAATTGATATTTAGTTTAGGTTTCTATAAAGTATTGTTCGGCTTTTTTGGGAATAAGACTAGAACGATGTAGTAAAATCAATTTACTAGAAAGCATCAACAAACACTGAAATAATGCTATTCACAAAATGTTGGTCCGTGAATTGGTCTACTTCTTCGCTACTTATTTTCACTAATTCCATAACGATTCATACTTTGATTTATATTCTTTTTTACTCTCAAAATAAAAAATATAATAGAAAAATGACAATACCATAAAAAAGCTAAAAACAGGAACCCACGTCCAAAGGCTTCCACTTCTTATAAATGGAAGAAAAACAAAAATATAGCTGAATAAAATTAAATTTGTAGCTGAAAGCAAGCCAATTAAGTCGCGAGATTTTGATTTTGAAGCAAAAGTCGTATACAGCAAAATTAATGTAATCGGACCAGGAAGAAGAATCGGAATTAATTCTAAATTATATAAAAACTGATCACTTCCAACGTTGTTTACGACTAAAACGATGAATAAAACAAAAAAGAAATAAGCAATCAAAAACCGTTTGGAAAATATATTTCTAAATAAATTTCGGAAACCATTACTTAATTCTAATTTCTGGAAACTCAACTGCATTTGTTTCAAAAAGTCTTTTGAGTTATCCAGTAATAATGGAAAATTTGTTTCAAAATCTCCATCCATTTTTTCAAGTTCAGACGCAAAATGATCGATGATCTCAATTCGAATATCGATGTAATGAACTCCGTTTTTTATTAATGTTGCATTAATAACTTCAATGTTTTCTTTGGTAAGTTTCATATTAAATTGATTTAATAAATTTGAAATGTGCTTTATAATTTTGATATAGAAAAACAGAGCTTATTAGATTTGCAATCAGAAAAGTTAATGATAAAACAGTAGGTCTTGAGGTTAAAAAAAAGACAACGGTCCATAAAAAAACAAAATAAAAAGCACGTTTAAATACATATTTATAGGTTGTAAATCCTTTTGAAAAAAATAGAATCAACCCAAATGCTGTGGCAATGAAAAACCAAATTCCGTAAACAATTCTAAAAGCATTGGTGTTCTGACTGTAAAAATCAATAACTTCTGAAAAATTATGATCTACAATGCCTCCAACGATCATAATTACAGCAAACGTGATCAGTTGCGGGATAAACAGCTGCTTCAATTTACCTAAAATAATTTTCGGAAAACGAGCTCTTGAACTCACCCATAAACTATCGGAAAGTTGAATTTGAGTTTCCCACTTTTTCAAAACAATTTTAATGGCATCATGAAAGGGAATTTCGCTATAGTTTTCTTCCACATCACTTGCAATATGATCGATAATTTCAAATCGCATATCGTCAAAAACTACTTCGTTTTTCACTAAAAATGAATTGATTAATTCTACTTGTTCTTTATCTAATTCCATATCAATAACTCAATTTAGGATTCACAATAGATTGCATATTTTTAATAAAATCTTCTAACTCTGCCAATCTGTTTACGGTTTCTGTCGTACCTTTTTCAGTCAGTTTGTAGTATTTCCTCAAACGATTATCTACTTTTTCCATCTCAACATCCAGTAAACCTTCGGCTTCCAGTTTATGCAAAGCGGGATATAATGCTCCTTCGGTGATGTTCAATTCGCCTTGGGTAATTTCCTTGACTTTTTGCGTAATTTCATAGCCGTACATTCTGCCTTTTTCCTCGAGAAGCTTCATGATTATGGTGTTGAGACTTCCTTTATATAGTTGTGAATTTTTCATATTGGTTGTTTTTGAAATCAAATTAATTTCATTTGCTTTTACAAACATACATAAAATTCTTATACATTAGAAACTTATGTATAAAAATTCTGATAATTATCATTTTTAGAAAACTAAAGCATTTAGTATCTTTACCAAAAAAAATTAATGTCATCATTCTATAAATTAAATGTGCAAGAAGTACGTCGGGAAACTCCCACGTCGGTATCTATTGCATTCAACGTTCCTAACGAATTAAAACCCAACTATAAATTCGTAGCTGGACAATATGTAACGCTAAAAATTACTTTGGACGGTACTGAAATTCGTCGTGCATATTCCATTTGTTCCTCACCCGATTCTGGTGAATTACGAGTGGCGGTAAAAGCAGTTAAAAACGGTGCTTTTTCGCAATTGGCAAATTCCAAATTAAAAGCAGGAGATTTAATCGAAGTTGGAACTCCAGAAGGAACTTTCACTTTTGAACCCAATTTGGACCGCCAAAAAAACTACTCCGCCTTTGTGGCTGGAAGCGGAATCACGCCTGTTTTGTCTATTTTGCAAACCGTTTTAAGCAACGAACCTAAAAGTACATTTGTATTGGTTTACGGAAATAAATCGCCTGAAGAAACCATTTTTCACCAGATTTTGCATGACTTACAATTGAAATATACAGGCCGCTTTTTTGTTCATTATGTGTACAGCCAGTCTAAATCTGATAATGCTCTTTTTGGCCGAATTGAAAAATCTACGGTGAATTTTGTGTTGAATAACAAATACAAAGACATTGATTTTGACAAATTCTACCTTTGTGGTCCTGAAGAAATGATTACTATTGTAAGTGATGTTTTGAAAGAGCATAATGTTTCGGAGAAAAACATCAAGTTTGAATTGTTTACTTCATCGGCAACTGAAAATAAAATTGATCAATCGCTTGAAGGACATACAAAAATCACGGTTTTAGTAGACGATGAGGAAACCACTTTTGAAATGTCTCAGAAGCAAACGGTTTTAGAAGCGGCTTTAAAGCAAGGTCTAGACGCTCCGTATTCTTGCCAAGGTGGAATTTGCAGCAGCTGTATTGCAAAAGTGACTCACGGAACCGCAGAAATGAAGAAAAATTCGATTCTTACGGATGGCGAAATTGCTAAAGGTTTAATCTTAACCTGTCAAGCTCATCCAACTTCTGCAGAACTATATGTGGATTATGATGATGTTTAGTCTTTAGAATGGATTTAAAGATTGAGAGATAAAAAGATAGAAAGATAGGAACGGAAGATTAAAAGATAGAAAGACGAAAAGACAAAAAGACAAAAAGACAAAAAGACAAAAAGATAGAAAGATAGAAAGATAGAAAGACAAAAAGATAGAAAGATAGAAAGATAGGAACGGAAGATTAAAAATTAATTCTTTTCCACAGTCTTAATTCTTAATACTTCTATCTTAATACATTTCGTGTCTTACTACTTGATACTTAAATCTTAATACTTTTCACATTGAAAAACAAACTCGAAATATTCAAAAATGCTAAATTGTTGTTGGACGAACCAGAAGTCCAACAACTTTTGGCTTATTGTGAAAGTTTGGAAGATGACTTGGTTGAATTTAAATTTGAAAAATCCAACAATAAAGAACTTATCATGCTTGATATGCTGAAAGAAGTGGTGAAAAGTTGTGCGGAAATCCAAAAATTGGAAATGGAACACGAGCGTTTTGGGTATGCACTTCCTGATTATTCAGAATCCATTCGGAATTTGAGAAATTATATTTTTGAGATGAACCGAATTAACAAACTTCGGTTATAGAAGTTCATTCACTTTTTCAACCACCATTTCGGGGGTAATTGTTCGCATGGCATCTTGATAGCCTTCAACGATTTTATTTCCATAAACCGAAGTTGGTAATAACGGATATTTTTCTCTGTCTGAAGTTAAGCAACGTTCTAAAGGTTGGTTAAAAGGCATAAATCCAGCATAAGGATGGGTCGCACCCCAAAGTGTAATTACCTTGGTTCCTAAAATTGCAGCAATGTGAGCGTTTCCAGAATCCATTGAAAGCATCACATCTAGATTGCTGATTATTTGCATTTCCTGCGGAAGTTTTACTTTTCCAGCAAAATTTTCCACGTTTGATTTTCCGTCAGCCAAAATATTTAGTAACGCTACTTCTTTTTTTCCACCGCCAAATAAAAAGATTTTATTTTCTTGGCTTTGTGCCAAAAGTGTCACTACTTCTTGCATCAAATCAAACGGATACACTTTCGAATCGTATTGTGCAAATGGAGCAATTCCGATCCACTTTTGAGTTTTTTCAGTTGTCAAATTCTCAAACTTCGGAAAACTTGGATTGCTTAAATCTATCGAAAGGCCCAATTTTTTAAAAACATCTTGATGCCTTTGAACCATTGAAGTCAGTGGCTTAAAAATTTTATTTTCAGCTTGTGTCAATTCTTTTTTACCTTGTCTTCCTTTATCAACTGTAGCGGTTTTGAAACCATTTAACTTGAAAAATAAGGTCACCATTTTTGAACGCAACACATTGTGCAAATCGGCTAAGGCATCTACACCAAGTGCTTTCAATTCCCTAAAAAGTCGGAACAAACCTATAAATCCCTTGTGTTTTTTTTCTAAATCAATTGGAAAGAAATGAACTTCAGGAATCGTATCAAAAAAAGGTTTGAAGAAAGGACGCGAAACTACTGTGATTTTCACGTCAGGATGTTGCGCTACGAAAGCTCTAATAACGGGAACAGTCATCGCGACGTCTCCCATTGCGGAAAGTCGGATGACTGCTATATGTTTAATGGTAGTGGACAAAATTTATTTTTTATTCTGATACAAAACTGGGTTCAAATCATCATCATTGTACATTTTCATTTGCTTGTACACTTTCATGAATTTATCGCCATTTTCAATATCGGTCAATAAATCATCAATTGCCGTTGACAAATCACTTCTTTGTTCTAAAAGCGTGTTCAATTTCTCTTGACATTTGTCTCTATGTTCTTGCGAAGCCTCTACCCTATTGGCTTCTTCTTGCATGTGGTAAATTTTCAATGCTAAAATAGACAAACGGTCAAAAGCCCAAGCTGGACTTTCAGAGTTGATTTTTGCATTCTCTTTGACATTTACAGCTGCAAATTTTTGCAAGAAATAACTGTCAATATATTCCACCATATCGGTACGTTCTTGATTGGATGCGTCAATTCTTCTTTTCAATTTTAAAGCGGCAACGGGATCAATATTTGGATCACGAATAATGTCTTCAAAATGCCACTGAACCGTGTCAATCCAGTTTTTAAAATACAGCAAATGCTCAAATTTCTCTTTAGGAAAAGGGTTAAGGATCGGTTGATCAACATTGTCGTATTTATGGTAATCGGCGATACTTTGTTCAAAAACGGAATAGGCTAATTTAGAAAACATATTTTAAAATTTAGAAAGACAAATATACTTTTTATACATTTACAATCTAAAAATAGTCCTGTTTAATTGAACTTTCAAACTCATTTTCATGCAAATTCACTACTTATCAGAAAAAAATAGCGTCCTAAATCACTTTCTTGGACAAATTAGAAATGTCAATGTGCAAAATGACAGCATGCGGTTCCGAAGAAATATCGAACGCATCGGTGAAATTATGGCATATGAAATGAGTAAAAATTTGAATTACCGTGCTGTTGAAATTCAAACTCCGCTTGGAATTAAAAAAACGACCGAAATTGACGATGAATTGGTTTTATGTTCCATTTTAAGAGCCGGATTATCACTTCATTTGGGTTTTCTAAATTACTTTGATAACGTAGAAAACGGCTTTGTTTCGGCTTACCGCCATCATTATAATAACGATGCTGCTTTTGACATTAAAGTGGAATACCAGGCGGTTCCTAAAATTGATAAAAAGAATCTAATTTTAATTGATCCTATGTTGGCAACCGGTCAGTCTATGGTTGCCGTTTTAAATAAATTATTAGAAAAGGAAACTCCAAAAGAAATCCATATTGCCGTAGTTATTGCCGCTCCGGAAGGAATTGCATACTTGCAAGAGCAGTTGCCCGACAATTATCATTTGTGGATTGCTACGTTAGACGAGAGATTAGATGCTAAAAATTACATCGTTCCAGGAATTGGTGATGCAGGTGATTTGGCGTACGGCCGTAAACTATAATTGCATAAAAAACGATAAAAAGCTCAATCCAACAACGATAATCGCAGTTACTTCTTGGGTCCATTTTATTTTAATTCCTTCAAAATAACTTGTTGCCATAACAGCTAGTGGCATAAAAGTATAGATTAAAACACTATTGTTTTTGTCTGGAGAAACGATGTAGATGATAAAGCCGATAAAAAACGCAAAAATTATTTTCTTGTACGAGTTGTGATGTACCAATGGTTTACTTGGATAAGCCACAATTTGCGAAAACAAAAATAATGCAGTGATTGCTGCATAAATGGAGATGGCAATGTTTTGAAATTTATTGGTAAAATAATCAAAATCAAAACTAAAAGTAGCTCCTTTGAGCACATAATCCCAAAGAGCAGGATCATACATCAAAATGAATACTGCCGCTAAAGTTGATATGGTAAATAAAGCGATGTAAGGCAACACCCAACTTCTATAATCGCGAGCCGAATGCAAAGCAATGGATAAAAATACCAATGCGATGAATAAGATACTCCAAAAATGAAATAAGGCGGCTAGAAAAATCCACATGGATGCGTCAAAAATTTTCTCTTTTGGCGTTACAAGTGATTGCAATGATATTAATCTTCGCAATGCTAGAAGAATGAAAAAATTGGAGATTATAAGATTTGAATTTCCTAAAGTAGTGGGAAATAATATCAGAAACATAAAGAAAAACAGGAAGGGATAAGTATTGTCTTTACTCAATCCATTTTTCTTGGTAATAAAATTTGAAATAAAAAGAGAAGCGACCAATAATCCCAGTAATACAGCCTTCTTACCAATAGATTCAGCAGACTGCAACCACTCTGTAATTTTTAATTGATACAAAAAGAAGCATAAAATGAGCAACGTGGTTACCAAAACGTAATTAAATGGTCTTGATTTGCTAAAAATTGTTGTAATCATGGGGATATTTTATACTTTTGTAAATGTAAATATAATACTTGACTAAAATGAAAGCATTTTTTAATGGAATAGCATCTTTATTCGTTGATTTTCTTTTAGCTCCGTGGGATTTCTTGAGATCTTTAGAGCTTAGTAGTTGGTTCACTGCCAACTTAGTAAACTGGATTTTCATGGCTATTTGCGCTTCTGCAATGGTGTATTGGATCTTGCAATTGCGCAATCACAAGAAAAACAATGAAGAATACCAAGATACAACGGCTCATTCCTTTTTTAAATAATAAACCCAATTCCTTTAAATTATAAAGGAACCAGGTTCAAATTATTTTTAAAGGTCAAATCCGATATCTTTTCTAAAATACATCGTGTCAAAATGTAATTTATTTATATTTTGATACGATTTTTTTATGGCTTCATGATGATCTGTTCCGAAGGAAGTAACGGCCAAAACCCGTCCACCATTGCTCAAGACTTGTCCGTTTTCTGATTTAGTTCCCGCATGAAACACCAATGAATCGGTAACCGTTTCTATTCCTGATATTACTTTTCCTTTTTGATATTCTTCTGGATATCCTCCTGAAACAAGCATGATAGTTGTTGCGGCACGTTCGTCAATTTCCAAATCAATTTCGTTTAAAGTTTCATCAGCCACCGCTTTAAAAAGCGCTACTAAATCCGTTTTCAATCTCGGAATCACAACTTCAGTTTCAGGATCACCCATTCTTACGTTGTATTCAATCACGTATGGATCGTTATCCACGATGATAAGCCCAATGAATACAAAGCCTTTATAGGTAATTTTATCATGGTTCAATCCATCAATTGTTTGCTTAATGATTCGGCTTTCAATCTTTTCAAGTAATTCTGGCGTTGCAAAAGGTACTGGAGAAACAGCAGCCATTCCACCGGTATTTAAACCTGTATCGCCTTCGCCTATTCTTTTATAATCTTTAGCTGTAGGCAAAACCTTGTAGTTTTTACCGTCTGTTAAAACAAAACAGCTCAATTCAATTCCATCTAAAAACTCTTCAATGACCACTTTTGAACCAGCCGTTCCAAATTTGTCATTCAGCAACATATTGCTCAATTCAAATTTTGCTTCGTCCAAATCACTCAAGATTAAAACGCCTTTTCCAGCCGCTAATCCATCTGCTTTTAAAACGTAAGGTGGTTTTAAACTCTCTAAAAAGTGAAAGCCTTTTTCCAATGTCTCTTTTGTAAAACTATGATACGCTGCAGTTGGAATTCGGTGTTTTAGTAAAAATTCCTTTGCAAATTCTTTACTACCTTCTAATTTTGCTCCTAATTTTGACGGACCAATTACTGGAATGGATTTCAAAAATTGATCTTCTTGGAAAAAATCATAAATTCCTAGAACTAAAGGATCTTCTGGACCCACAACAACCATGTCAATTCTCTCTGCCAATACTAACTTTTTAATCTCACCAAAATCGGTTGGAGAAATCGCTACGTTTGTGGCAAAGGCTTCTGTACCAGCATTTCCTGGGGCAACAAATATTTTTTCACAAAGCGGACTTTGTGCCATTTTCCATGCCAATGCATGCTCTCTTCCTCCAGATCCTAATAATAAAATAGTCATTGTTGTGTGTCATTTAGTTGTAGCGCAAAAATACCTCGTTTTGCACGGATATAATAATAATTTTAAAATTTTATTCATTTCGTGCACTATCTTATAGACAATATGTATTTTTGAGTAAATCTAAATCTTGATGGGAATTTTTGAATTATCGCTTCGGTTGGCTGGCTTTCCAATAAAGAAGGCACAAACTGCTTTTGAAGCAATACTTCAGATTCCTGAAACTGACTATCAAAATTTTATTGAAAATAAAAAAACAGAAATTGTTCATTTTCACCTCAAAAATAATTCTTTCTACAGTGATTTATGCAAAGGTAAAAACATTGAAAATTGGAATGACTTACCTGTTTTAACCAAAGCCGACTTACAGCAACCGCTTTCGCAACGGCTTTCAAAAGGTTTTTCGGAGCCAAATGTTTTTGTAAATAAAACATCGGGGTCAAGTGGCACGCCGTTTATTTTTGCAAAAGATCGAATGGCTCATGCACTCACTTGGGCTCATATTATCCATGTTTTTGGTCAACATGCAGTCGATTTCAACACTGATTTTCAAGCGCGTTTTTACGGAATTCCAAAAGCGTATTGCGGCAATCGGAAAGAACGTTTAAAAGATGTTTTAAGCAATCGATATCGTTTTTCAATCTTTGACTTGTCCGATGCAGAATTGGAAAAGATATTGAAGAAATTTGAAAACAAAAAATTTGATTACATTAATGGATACACCAGTTCAATTGTTTTATTTGCAAAATACCTCGAAAGCAAAAATATAATTCTGAAAAAGATTTGTCCTTCGCTGAAGGTTTGTATCGTTACTTCTGAAATGCTGTTTGACGCTGATAAAGTAGTACTCGAAAAGCAATTTGGCATTTCCATTGTCAATGAATACGGCGCTTCTGAATTGGGTGTTATTGCGATGCAAAATTCCAAACAAGAATGGGCCATCAATTCTCAGACGCTTTTTGTTGAAATTCTTGACCACAATAACCAACCTGTTCCTCACGGAATTGAAGGTAAAATTGCAGTCACTTCTCTTTACAATAAAGCCCATCCGTTTATTCGCTACGAGATTGGCGACACCGGAATTCTTGACGAGAAAAGTACTGCGAAATTTCCGATTCTAAAGAAGCTTATTGGTCGTACAAATGATATTGCCATTTTACCGAGTGGCAAAAAATCGCCTGGATTGACGTTTTACTACGTAACTAAAAGTATTATTGAAGATGATGGAAACGTAAAAGAATTTGTAATCAAACAACTTAAAGCAGACACATTTGAAATTGAATACATTAGTTTAAAAGCACTTGAAACAACTCAAATTGAGAAGATAAAGGCAGCGATTGACCTCTATTTAGAGCCCAATTTGAAGTTGATTTTTAGTAAAAAAGACTTTTTAAAACGGTCCAAAAGTGGTAAGTTGAAGCAGTTTGTGTCTTTGATTCAGTAGTAAAATTAAATCATTGAAGTGCACAAATTATGGTCTCCAAATTAAAATTTTTATATTTAATCGTCCTGTTTTGTTGTGCTAAAACTGTAAAATCTACTCCTTTCAATTTACTTAGATTACATGTTAAATCAACATTATATTTTATAACTTAGCAGTGCTAATTAGCTTTTAAACGCCAAATACGTTATTATGGGAAATTCTATTTTATCAGAAGAAACCATTTCTAACAAAATTTATTTTATTAGAAATCAAAAAGTAATGCTTGATCGTGATTTAGCCAAACTTTATGGAATAGAAACCAAACGCTTAAAAGAACAAGCAAAACGCAACAGTTTTAGATTTCCCGAAGATTTTATTTTACAATTGACAAAAGAAGAATTTGCGAATTGGAGGTCGCAAATTGCAACCACCAATTCCGACAATATCGGTCTACGCTATGCACCAATGGCTTTCACTGAACATGGCGTTATAATGTAATCTAGTATTTAAACATTGATAAAGCGATACAAACCAACACTCAAATTATGCGTATTTTTGCAAAAGTCCGGCAAATGCTTCTAAACACGACAGAAATTAGACTTGATATTGCAGAAATGCAAAAGAAGTTAGAAAATAACAGCAAAAATATCGAATTGATTTTCTCCTATTTAGATGAATTCTCGGATAAGGGAGACACGATAAAGCCACGAAATACAATCGGTTACAAAAACTAATTTTACGCTTCCTTTCTAACAAATTTAGGTTTTAAAACCAATTGTGTAAATAAAAAGCCGACCATACAGATCAGTGAATGGATGAGATTCAATCTATGGTACTTTCGATATACATTGAAATTGTATTTTAATAATTTCAATTTTGAAGCCGAAATAGAATTTTGATGCACTCTGTAAAAGGCTAAACTTTCAGGAACAACGTAAGCCACTTTGATTTTCTTCAAAATAGTGAGCCACATGGTCCAATCTTGTCTTTTTCGAACCGATGAAATTTCAATTTTCCCAAAATATTCGGTATCGTATATTCCTGTTAAGTTTCCCACATAATTACAGAAAAACAGTTGTCTGTAGGTCAGTTTTAATGGAGCTTCTACGCTTTTTCCTATTAATTTACCTCCTTCATTTATACAATCATAAAAAGAAAAAGTAAAAGGAATTTGCTTTTCATTTAGAAAATAGATTTGCTTCTCGAGTTTGTTAAATTTCCATAAATCATCGGCATCTAAAAATGCAATGTATTTTCCTTTTGCTTTACCGATGGCGAAATTTCTGGCAACTCCTGCACCTAAATTGATTTCCAATTCATGAAACTGAATTCTAATATCCTTGTAAGCTTCTACCTTTACTACTTTTGCTGTATCATCTGTAGATGCATCGTCCACAATAATCAATTCCCAGTTTTGATACGTTTGCTCTTGAACAGAGCGAATGGTTTCTATAATGAAGGCTTCAGAATTGAATGTTGGTGTAATTATGGAAACGAGCCCTTCCATTAATATGCTTTTGCTTCGCCCTTGATAGCGTTGAATAATGTCATGAAAACAATCTTAATATCAAGCAGTAAAGACCAATTTTCCATATAAAAAATGTCGTATTTTACGCGGTAGATTATGTCTTGATCATTTTCTACCTCTCCTCTAAAACCATTGGTTTGAGCCAGTCCGGTAATACCGGGTTTGATGAAATGCCGCACCATGAACTTGTCCACTTTTGCCGCATACATTTCTGTATGACTCACCATGTGTGGTCTTGGTCCAACAACTGACATTTCTCCCAGAAATACATTGAAAAATTGAGGTAACTCGTCAATACTTGTTTTTCGCATAAAGCGACCGATTTTGGTAATTCGCGGATCATTTTTAGAAACCTGCTCAATGTCAGCATCTTCGTTGGGTGTCATGGATCGGAACTTATAGCAATTGAATTCTTTGTAATTTAAACCGTTCCGCATTTGCATAAAAAATACTGGTCCTTTAGATTCTTTTTTTATAAAGTAAGCTAATATTGGAATTAACCATGACAAGACAAAAACAATGATAATCAATGAAAAGACAATGTCAAATGCTCTCTTAATCAGCTGATTGATCACGTCGTCCAGTGGAATACTTCGCAACGATAGCACCGGAATGTATCCGTAATAATCCAATTTTAAATTTCGTGCAAAAAACTCTTTATTGTCCGGCAAAAACTTTAAAATTTTCAGATTATTGTCGGCAAAGTTAATTAGGTCATTCACTTGTGTATTGTTCAAATCAAACAAGGAGACATAGATTTCATCAACTTTTTCTTCTTTTACAAATTTGTAGCATGCTTCAATAACTGCTTTTTTATCGGTTTCGGTGGAGAAGTTCTTAACCAACTTGTATCCATAATCCAGATTCTCATCAAAAAAAGTGGCCAATTGTGCCACTCTTTTCGGACTTCCTAAAATGACTACTTTTCTATAGTTTCCGCCATATAAAGTTCGGTATTTTCGTAAAAAATAATAAATAGAAATCTTAAAAAGGGCAATCAGTAAAATGGCACTAACGGTATATTTAATGGTGTCTTGTGGATTAGGATCTTTGACATACATTCCTAAAAAGGCAAAACAAACAAGTGTAAAGAGTGCAAATTGCTTCAGAATCCGATTTCCGATAGCGACCACTTTTGTAAAACGATACACTTCATAGAACCCAATATTGAGCGAGATTATAATCCACGACGCTGAAATGAACACAGCAAAATAGAGCGAATAAAACCTTTCCGACAATGTTAGAAATGCAAATAAATTAATAATTGCTAAGTCTAAAACGTACGAAAACGGACGAATATAAGCCGAATATCTACCGGTTTTGCTTTTCATATTTAATTGATGAACTTAGAGAAATCTTTGTGCTCTTCCTTGAGCAATTCTTCCGTAGAAAGCGATTTAAAATAATCATACGTCATTTTCATCCCTTCAGCCCTACCGATTGTGGGTTCCCAACCTAATATTTGTTTTGCCTTGGTAATATCGGGTTGCCGCTGCAAAGGATCATTTTCAGGTAACGGACGGTACACAATTTTTTGATTGGTTCCGGTAAGCTTTATGATTTCTTCTGCAAAATCTTTTATGGTAATTTCATCAGGATTTCCCACATTTACAGGATATACATAATCGGAATGCAGCAATCTGAAAATTCCTTCCACTTGATCACTTACATAGCAAAAAGAACGGGTTTGCATGCCATTTCCAAAAATGGTTAAATCTTCGCCACGCAAAGCTTGACCTATAAAAGCGGGAATAACACGGCCGTCGTTCAGACGCATTCTTGGTCCGTAGGTATTGAAAATCCGTAAAATTCGGGTTTCTACACCGTGAAAAGTGTGATAAGCCATCGTTATCGATTCTTGAAAACGCTTGGCTTCATCATAAACACCTCGTGGCCCGATGGTATTTACATTTCCGTAATATTCCTCCGTTTGGGGATGAACCAGTGGATCTCCATACACTTCTGAAGTAGAAGCAATAAGGATTCGCGCATTTTTAACCCGAGCCAATCCCAACAAATTATGTGTGCCTAATGAACCCACTTTCAGGGTTTGAATGGGAATTTTTAAGTAATCAATGGGACTTGCAGGTGAAGCAAAGTGTAAAATATAATCCAGCTTGCCAGGAACTGTAACAAATTTAGTGATATCGTGATGGTAAAACTCAAAATGTTCCAGCTTAAATAAATGTTCAATGTTCTTCAAGTTGCCCGTAATCAGGTTGTCCATTCCAATGACATGATAGCCTTCGGCAATAAAGCGGTCGCACAAATGAGAACCTAAAAAGCCAGCTGCACCTGTTATAAGAATTGTTTTCATACGTAGATTATAAAAATTATTTAATAGTCCTGATATTGCAACAGGGAGGAATTATATTCGTTTTAATTTCGAAATTATAGTGTCAAACCTTGTTCCGAATGTCGATGGCAAAGTTATACTCATTTCACTGAAATCTACTGTTTTAAATACTTTTCCTGAAAATTGGAATTGAACAAGCAATATAACATAATGAAAAATGTTATTCCTCTTTGACGGCAGAAAAATGATTCTGTCAAAAATAAGATAATCATCGTAATTCCAAAGGCTATATGTAAGAAATTTCTACTTGAATACGCTTTTTTTAGTGTAGTATAAATCATTGCAATAAGTAGTAAAAAGCCAAAAATTCCGAGTTCTGCAAAAGTTTGCGTGTATTGATTGTGAAAATTGAATTCGCCATAGCCGTCGTATAATTTGTACTGTTTGGCTTTTTTTAGAATTTGCTCTTGCGTCGCTTCTAGACCAAAACCCGTCATAACTACCGATTCCTCTTGCATTATTTCGGTAAAAATTCGAAATTGATACACCCGTAAAGCGGTTCCGGGGAAAAACTGGTTGGCTTGAAATTCTGGATCGTTCCACGCTTGCTGCAAGCTCACATTGTATACATTTCCGGTTTCATTGCCAATTTTTTCATTGATGGTATTGTCTACAAAAGCAGTTTCGTACTCCAAAAGAAAGCGCTCTCTGACTTCTTTGACAAAAAATAGGGAAAAGAATAAAAAACCACTTATGGCGGTCATAGTAAGAAATCTCACACTTTTTGGAACGTCAGAGAAGAACGAATAATAACAGATTATTAAAATAAAATCGATTAAAATGATGCTTTTTGACGAAAGTAAGAAGATCATAATTGCGAGAAAACCGATGATGATTCGCGTGTAGTCATTTTTCTTTTTTTTATCGACAAAGTAAAATAAGGCGAATGAAGTAAATACCGAAATGTAAATAGCATTGACTTCTAAGGTAACCAATTCATGGTAGAAAAAAACGTCTTTAATGCCCGTTGCTGCAAACCTGAATACGGCTTTCGCCAAATAATAAATGCAGTATAAAACCATTCCGTAGCTGAATAAGCCCAAGATTTTATAGCGTTGCGGCAAAGTCAATTTGGGCATGAACAAAAAAGCAATCGGAATCAGCAGAAAAACAAGTTCTTTTTGTAAACCCGCTAACGAAAGTTGGAAATCGCGCGTCCATAAAAGCGACAGCACCATTATGCTGTAAAAAGCAATGGGAAGTACTAATGCTTTGGTAAAAGCAAACTTATTTCTTCTAAAATTGACAAGTACGGCAACTAAAAAAAGTATAATGCTGATACTTCCAACAATATGTTTGAGCGGAATTGCTACTAATATAAATGCAATTAAAAAAACAAAAACTTCATTATCCCGTCGTAAGTCACTGATTTTCAGAAATCGATTTTTCAAATAATTGTAAGTATTGGCCATTTATCAAATCCCAGTTGAACTCTTGCGCAATTGCCAAGAAGTTGTTCTCAATAAATTGCAAGTTATCACTTTTTTTGATTTTTGATGTTAATTTTTGCACGTCTTCTGCATCAGAAAAATAATGTGCGTTTTGCTTTAGAATGGCTTTATTAAAATCATTATCATGAGCGATAATTAATGCCCTGGAAGCCATTGCCTCCAACAAGGAGGGATTGGTTCCTCCTACAGAATGACCGTGAAAATACAGGTTGGAATAATACCTTAAATTGTCCAAATGGTTCATATTATAAACTGCACCTAGAAACCGAATAGTTGGTGTGGCTTTGAACTTATTTTTTAAATAAACTCCAAATTTGGTTTCATGTTTTCCAATGACTAAAATGGGTGTTTCCGTCTTGCTTAAAACAATGCCGTCTAAAATGGTTTCAATATTATTTTCGGGCTCCAATCGTGCCAAAATCATGTTGAACTCTTGTGGTTTTACCTTATATTCCTGTAAAATCGAAACATCGGAGTTTAAGAATTGATGTGCTCCATAAGCGATGTAGGTAGAATTCTTTTGGTATTTCTTTTGCAAATACTTTTGAATCCCGATTGAATCTGAGACCAAATAATCACTGCTTTTTACCGCCAATTTTTCGGCAAATTTCAAGACTTTTTGAACGGGTTTTGAATATTTTGTACGTTTCCATTCCAAGCCATCCATGTTAGTGATGATCAAGGCTTTTTTTGGTAAAAGAAAATACCAAACCGAACTACTGGTGTAACCAAGTTGTAAAATGATGTCGAAATTTCTTTTTCTAGAGTCTAAAATACAGTTTAAATCATAGATGAACTGACCTGCAGTTCCTACTTTAAATTCCGGATCGTATTGGTGTAAGATATGAACACCTATGTACATTTTTTCTTGAAACGGATGATTGTGTGAATTGTAGACATACACTTCATGTCCTTTTTTAGCTAAGAACACCGAGAAAAAGTCGGCAAATTGCTCAAAACCTCCGTAATGATTTGGAACACCACGCGTTCCGAGAATGGCTATTTTCATGAAATAATTCTCTTTAAAAGAAGTGCAAAAGTACTTTATTTAAAAGTCAAATGAAAACGCAGATGGCTTTTAAATAGTACACTTAGCTTGTAATTAATGATTTTTAATTGCCTTCAATAATATTTCAGCAGATAACTTCCAATTATATTGGGCTTTAAGTAATTCGATTTTATTAAAATCAAATTCCTCCGCTAAAGTTTTTCTGATAATTACCGCCATATTTTCTTTATCTTCCGGATTGAATTGGTTTCCGTCTAAAAAATGAAAATCCTGCATCGCTGTAGTGTTTGAACATACCGTAGGAATTCCGGCGGCAATTGATTCTAAAGGCGGAATGCCAAAACCTTCTGCATACGAGGGATAAACCGACAAATCAGCACCTCTCAAAAGCAATAGTAATTGTTGAAAATCGACCTTATTCAAAGTTAGGATTTTGGATTTAATTTCGTCTGATAAAGTCAGGTAATACTCATTATAGGCTGCATTTTCAATCGATTTATCACCAATAAAAACTAGAGAATATTCTTTGTAAGATTGATTTTTAACAAAAACCTTCAGTAAGGTATCGTGGTTTTTTCGGGGTTCCCAACGACTGATGTAGATCCAATATTTATCTAAGTTGTACTTTTCTTTTACTTGTTGTTTGCAAACAGCCTTATCATAACTTTCATAATAAATGGGGTCTACAGCATTTGGTGTTATTAAAATATCTTGAATTCCAAAATGTTGTTGAATTTCATTTTTTGAAAATTCTGAAACCGTCAAATTAATATCGGATTTTTTTGCACTCCATTTAAAAAGCCATTTATTTTTGATTTGGTAGGATTTTGGAAAATAATTGGGGTAATCCAAAAACAAAATATCGTGAATCGTGTTTATGTATTTGCAATTTTTTATGGGTGGAACGATGTATTGAAAATGGGCAAAATCAATTGTATTTTCTTTGATTAATCTTGGAATGTCAATCAATAAACGGTAAAATTTGTTGTGTGAACGGTATTGTAAATAATGTACATTTTCTTGATGGCCAAAGATTGCTTGGATTTTTTCTTGATTATTGGCTGCAAAAAAGAATTGAATGTTGCTGTCTTTAATCATTTCCAAATAAAGCCCTTTCAAATACGTAGTAGTTCCTTGGAAACTTCCATCGAAAACGTGGCAGTCGATGAAAATTCTATGTTGCATGATTCACTTTATTTAATTTTAGTTCTTGATTCGATCTTTTTATGATAAGTTCTCTATAACACATTAAAAATCCAATTAGTATAGACTTATTATCCAACTTGAGATATAATCCTAGTAAAACCCAATTCGCCACAATTAAAAATATTCCTGTACTGAACAATAATACGTTTATTTGTTGTACAATTGGAATATTCGATTTCTTTTGTCGGCATAGGTATACGACGGAGAGGATTAGGAAAAAAACACCTACCAAGCCTGCTTTTAGAAATACGGTTGAATTGGCGTTGTGCAAAATGGCTTGTTTTCTTACAAAGGTTCCTTCATTGGTTCGTACTTCCCTACCCATGTTTACTGTTGCCCCAAGTCCCTTACCAAAAATAATAGCTTGTGTTCCCGTATTTGCTACTTGCTTTACCGTTCTAATAGTTTCATAAGAGCGGTAATTGTCATTAAAATCGGCCCAATCGTTTGGATCTACTTTTGTTTTAAAAGGTTCGATTGGTGCATTCTTAATTTTAAACAACAAGGCTTCCATTCCTTTACCATTTCTTGAAAGATTCATATTATAAATAACCGAATATCCGATTAGTAAAAATGCCGTAAATAGTGAGAATATGACAATAGATTTTTTATTTAAAGACAAAAAACCTTTCATTGCCAAATAAAATATGACAAACTGAATGAAATTTGTTCTGGAAAGATACATAAACGATGATAAGGCCAGTATAGCAATAATTATCCAAAATTGTCGAGTTGAAAAAACCAGGCCTAATTGCTTGTAAAACATAATCAAAATTAAAGAAAATACCTCAAAATCACTAAAGTAGCCCCCTCGCATTCTTAAAGCATGAATATTAACTATTCTATAAATTACAACACTGTGCATTAAGATACTCAAATGTATAATAGCGATGGCAACTCCCGTGTAAATGATGGTTTCAAAGGGTTTTATATCATAATTTCGACACAATTGATATCCTACTAGCAGGCCTAATATGGGTTTTATTAAATAGGTAACATCCCGAATAGACTCATAAAAACTGTTATCATAAAAGAAAGTAGCAATAAAAGCAATTATAAAAATGGCGACAAAAAATGAGGTATATTTTAAAAGATCTATGCTGTAACTTTTCTTAAACGTTATAGCAATAGTAAATACCCATACTGCAAAATTAAGTTCGTAAATATTGAGGTAAGTTACCCCAATACAGAGTCCAAACAAAATTTGATACGGTAAATTTTTTGAAATTTTAATTCTCATTTTTAATTGTTATGTTTCCCTTGAAATGTTTCATTAAAATAATATTGTAAACGATGATAATTATAATTTCAATAAGTATTATCGATAAAAAAGCACCTCCTAAACCATAGTATTTTGTAAATAGCAATAATAGGATGAAATTTAAAATAGTGGTAATTATTGTAATTCTTATGTAACTTTTATTTTCGCTAAAAGCAAACATCAACTGTCTTAAAGGCTGTGATATGGAAACAAGAAACGGAACAATTATTCCAATTCTGAAATACAGAACATTTTTAGCTAAGTCTTCAGCGTCTATTTTAAAATAAGTCAAAATTAACTCTGCATTATAATAAAAGACCGATAATATAAAAAACAAAAATAGAAAATTAAGTCCGTTATATTGCTTCCATACCTTTAATCCTTGCTTTACTTCCTTGCTTATTTCTAAACAGATATTGGCATACACAAAATAGAAGAACATATTCAAATAGGTTTTGAATATTGAAACAATCTGATCGATAACTTTAAATTGTCCAGCCACAAAATCTCCAGCCACATAACTAATTAAAAGAATAGGCGAATATTGATAAAGCGAAAGAAATAATTGAGAAACGCTAAAACTAAATTCATTCTTAATGATATCCAAGGCTGGTTTTAGTTCGAAGGAAGTAACAGAAAATGAATATTTTTTGATAAGCCAAATTAAACCAATAACATTTCCGATTATCGCTCCCAAACCTAAGAAAAAATTGACATAAATATAATCAGATGCTTCATGTAATAATATAAAGACTAAAACAATATAAATAATTTTTGAAGTAACGTTTATAAAGGAAATCAGTTTAAAATTTTCGATACCTTGAAAAAACCATATTGGATTTATAAATTGGCCAATTACAATAAAAAAGCTGTAAAAATAGAGCTTTTTGTCTTGTTCAAAAAAAGGTACAAATAAAATTAGTAAAGTAAAAACGAAGAGAACACCTACTAACAAGATAAATTTTGATAAGTAAATGGATTTAAAATGATATTCTAAAACCTTCTTATTAGTCCTGTTAATAGATATGTCCTTTACACCGTTGATATAAGATCCATAATCTATAATTCCGCTGAGAATAAGTGCTAAAGACATTCCAACTCCTACTTTTCCTAAACCTTCTTGGCCACAAATATAAATGATGTAAGGCAATATCAAAAGTGGACTAACAATGTTAATTGCTTGTCCTAGTCCGTATATAAAAAAATCTTTTATTTTCTGTTTGTTAAAAACACTCATACTTTTTTAGAATTGCAAAAGAGACTGCAATTTAACTGTGGGGTTTTTATTCTTCTTTGATGTAAAAACTGTTCATATCTGTTATAGATTTTGATTTCATAAATGGATTGATCAAATAAAACGAAGCGTATAAAAGATGTTTAGAATATTTAAATTTCAAAAAACTAGTTCCTAAAAATCCAATTTTTTGTTTTGTCAGAACATGCACGTTCATTGCATTGTAGTAGTTCAGTCCAAATTTTTTAGCAATTTCCTTAAACGACTTCTTTGAATAAAATGCTACGTGTTGTCCGTGTTCAGACGCATAATACCACCAGTCTTTATGGGCAGGTGCTGGCACTGAAATTAAATCGGTTGTTAAAATGATTGTATCGGTAACTTTAAGAATTTTCTCAATTTCTTGCAATGGGTTTTCAAAATGTTCAAAACTCTCAAAAGTAGTTACTGCTTCGTATTTACGATCTAAACCTCCCTCAAAGCCTCTGGCCAATTCATTTTTGGTATACGGATCATTCCAAAGAAAATCAAATCCAATATCTCGCATTTGACGTGTAAAAACGCCCAAACCTCCAGCATAATCAAGAAAAGTTCCTTTTTTATTGAAAAATAGAGTAATTAACGTTGTAGTAATTTTAGACATTCGTTCACTTCTAAACATAACACCTGTATCAGATAAATTCATTGGACTAATGTAGGATTCCGCAAGCCAATAAGGCTCTTCTGTTTGTCCAAAACCGCAATTAGTACATTGATAATACTTTACATCGTATTTATATAAGACAACTGCATCAAAAATTACCTTTGATTCATTGTTACAAATTTTACATTTCATTCTAAAACTATATCTATCATTTATTTTCCAAATATACTGTTTAATATGTTTTTAGCATACAAAGAATATTAGATATTCCATTAAATAAATTCTGAAAAACCAGCCTGATCTATTTCTAATTATCGATTTCCAGTAGCTACACTATATATTAAATTCATACTTCTTTTAAAAATAAAACCTACAAAAACACAAATCAAAATGGTAATTACTGGTGCTACAAGAAATACTATCAAACTAGTTAAACTATTAATGGATAACGCTGCGAAAAGAACTTTTTTTACAATGGTTAACAAAGGCTCGTGGAAGAGGTAAATGAAAAAAGAAAAGGTCATTATTGATATAAACACTTTATTTCTTCCTAAACGAATAATACTACCGTCTAAAAACCACCAAAATGCAACAATTCCAACTAAAATGGACACTTTTAATAGAATAGATTCTAAAAACACATTCACTATAAAAAGAGGCAGAAATGTTTTCAAACTTAAAATTAAAATCCAAATGGATATCATTAAGCAGTTTTTATCACTTTTCACTTCAATACTCTTAGGTCTAAATAAAGAAAGATAAATACCTGTAGAAAAAAACAAAAGAGCTTCACTTGTTAAGAAAATAGCATCTTGACTCAAGATCCAGAAAATAAAAATCATACTTAAATAAAGCATTTTTAATTTCTTAACGGCCAAAACAATTAGAGGTGAAATGAACACCATTACAATCAAGTCTTTCAAAAACCACAGCTGATACGGAATGGGTTGGACAAAAATAGCATTAAGCCATTCCGCCAAATTATAATCTTTAATCAATTTATTGGTAAAAAAACCTTGACTTTGCGGGATACTTTGCATGATAAAATACATTAGTAATCCAAAAAGCGTCCAAAATAAATACGGGATAACCAGTGTTTTTAAACGTTTTGCGATCTTAACTTTATAATCTTCTAAAGTAAAAGTGGAAGAGCGAACAAACAAAAATCCCGAAATTAAAAAAAATAACGGTACGGCAATTCGGGTAATTCCATTGGAAACAAAATTTTGAATCAGCCAGTTAAAATCTTTCTCAACAAAAATAAGTGCATTTCCTTGCTTCATATCCAGATTATAGCTGTGCAAAAACACTACCATAATCATCAGCAGAAACGAGGAAATCTTTATCTTTTGTGAAGTATACTCATCCATAGTTAACATAAAAAAAACCTTAAACTGATTTGCAATTTAAGGTTTTCTCTTTACTTAATTATTTTTTGAATTTCTTCATAAAGACCCAATTCAGAATAAGTTATTGGATCGTAATTGCCATTTTCAAGAATTTTAGGCTTTAAAGAAGAATTTGCTACATCTTTAGTGATAGTTTGTTCGTTAACAACAAAGTAATTAAAAAAAGAACTACCTTTTGCTTCAAAAATCTTATCAAAATAATTTATTTTAAAGTTTGTAATAACAATGTCAGACTGCTCTTTATTTACGCCAAAATCAATTCTTAAAAAATTAGGAAGTTCATCCTTAGGTAATTTAAAAACAATATCTTGAGAAACTGGACTTCCTTTTATATCAATAAAAAAGGATTTATTTTCGTCAAAAGGCTGACTATCATCATCCATATAATACAATTGAAAAGAATCGTCTTTTGTAACAATAGCACTTAATGTTACCTTAAAAAGTTCTTTATCATCTTCAATTTTTTCTGTTTCATTTGTGTCTTTTGATGTTTTGTTTTCATTACAAGAATACAAACAAAACGTTAGCACTAGGCATACTAAAATCGTTTTTAATTTCATTATTTCTGAATTTTATAGGGTACAAATCTAAACTAAAATAATTGACAATTGAAAAAAAAATAATCCATAAATTTAAAAAATTTATTTATTTATTTTTTTTGAAAAGTTTTATCTGTCATTACTAATTCTTCCTCTTTAGTTTCGGTATTTATTATCATAATTGCTACTGTATATTCCCCGACCGGTATTCTTTCAGTTTTCAAAATTGTTTGAAATCCTGAATTATCAAAATTAAAATTTCCCTTATTTGCTTTTGAAACATCTGGTCTATATACACTTTGAGCTTGGATTCCTAAACATCTTTCATCCTTAGATACAAGAAGGACTTTAGTACGTAATTTTATAGAGTTTTGTCTTTCTATATATGCCCATCCCGATAAATTTATAGAGTCTCCAACAATTTCGAAATTTTCAATCCAGTATTTGATTTTACTTTTTGATTTTTTTATTAATCTATCAAAATTACTAACATTAATTTCTTTTAACTTATTCTCTCCAATAACATAATGTTTTGTCCAAGCATCATAATAATCAATACTGTTTTCAATTGTAAAGTATTTCTCGAGATACTGTGTTGCTTCACTGCTTAATACAAAGGGTTTTGAATGCGCATCAGCATACCAAAATGAAGCTTTTTTTGTTGAATCTACCATCATTTCATCAACAAATAATTGTAATGGTTTATCAATGATTATTGTTTTGAACTTGTCATTATTTAAATAAAAATTAAAGTAGGGAGCTAAACTTGTTGCAACAGGTTCATCTGAACTTTTATTTTCTATTATAAAATTAGATACTTCTCTAAATTGTGATTTATAGGGTGTGAAGTAAAATTTTTTTACAATCAAAATATCAGTTAAAGAAAAAATAATAATAAATGATAAAAAACTTGTTTTAACTATATTCGATTTTATACTTTTCAATCCGATGGCAATTAAAATAAGAATAGCAGGCAGAATATTTATAAAGTATCTGTTGATGAGTATTGGCAAGCTTGTATATGTTCTGATAAGAGGTAATAGTAAGGTCACTAATATCCATAAAGAAATAATTATAAAACTAAAAGTCAACTTATCTACTTTAGGATTTGTTTTAAAACCAATAGTTTCTTTAACAGAAAATAAGTTAATAAAGTAAGCAATAATTAGCATTACAATTAAAAATAGTACTAATTCCGATTCTCCAAAAAAGTCTTTGAAAAATTGGGTATAAACATCCAAAGTTGGCATCTTAATCCATATAGATTCTCTTCCTAAATTATTTAAGATAATTCCTATTACAGGAATATACATCACTATACTTACAATTCCTATTATTAAAGTGTATATGAAAAACTTTTTTCTAGATTCTTTAACGGATATTATTATAAAATACAGAAGTATTAAGTATTGCGAGATGAGAGTAAATAAAGCAAATAGATGACTGTATATCATCAGTGTTGAAAAAATGCAAAATAAAATTGCTGTTTTGATGTTTGGCAATTTTATAAATTTAATTAGGTAGTAAAACGATAATGTTGTTGTTAGAAATAACAAAGAATACATTCTACCTTCTTGAGCGTAATATATACTGAAGAAATTTATAGTTAATAATATTGCAGCATAAATACCCGTTTTTTTTGAACAAAGCTCCTTACCTAAAAGATAAATTGCGTAAACCCCAGCAACACTTAATAGAGCAGAAAGCACTTTTAACACTAAAGCTGTATAACCAAAAATATTAAAAAAAATGTATGCTAGAAGAAAATATAACGGCGGATGAGGGTCAGAAGTAACGATTGAATTATATAATTCCGACAAAGTAAAATTTTGATTGGATTCAATCATTGTATAGATTTCATCAACCCAAAGACTTTGATAATCTAAGTTGAAAAACCTCAAAACTATTGCTACAATTATAATTATAGTCATACTATAATTATTCTTAATCCAAATAAGTAATTTCATTTTATATAATTAACAATTTAAACTTTAATATCTTAATTTTCAGTAAAAAGCAAATACAATTCTTTCACAATTTTAAAACTTGTATTCATTCCTAATTTTGAGCCTTCGATATCTTTCCATTTTTTTAATGGGAATTCTTGACCTTTAGGCAAAAAATTACTTTTACGCAATCGTATAAAAACCTCTACGTCAAAAAGCCAGGAAGTATGAAAACTTTCACTGAAAGCAATTACTGCAGCATCCTTTGAAAAAATTTTGGCACCACATTGCGTATCATATATTCCCAATTTAAATTTTAAATTGATAAGAGTAACAACAATTCGCCCTATTATATGCCTGTACCACTTTCTTTTAATTTCTGCATTTAATAAAAGTACTCTTGATCCAAAAATAAATGAGGTTTCATTTTTATGTAACTCTTCAAACATTCGAATCATCTCTGTAACAGGTGTAGAAAAATCGGCATCAAAATAACCGATAAAATCAAATTTTTGTTTATCTAAAATATGGTTTACCGTTTTATAAATGGTATTCGCTTTTCCTTCATTTTTTTCATAATGAACTACTGAGCATCGTTCTTTATTTGAAGCTGAAAATTTCTCAATAACTTTGAGAGTTCCATCAGTACTTCCGTCATTTGCTAAAAAAATAGCTACATCAGAATGCTCTAATAAATAAAGCAACGAATCTACTTTAAGCCTCTTTTCCTCATTATAACAAGGAAAAATAATTGCTATTTTTTGCATAGACAATAACAAGATAAACCTGGGATTTGAAAACCAATTTTTTTCAACAACAAACTTGTTATAAAATCAGCTTTTAATAAGGTGTTTATAAAAAAAGTTTTTGCTTTACCGCCTTCCCAATTATCAATTGAAGCTTCCTTGTCTTTCTTTAGAAATTTGTCTAATTTCCTAAACATAAGCAATGTGGTAAAATAATACCCTTTGTCAATTATTTCAAACTCATTCTTTTTTAATAATGAATATAGTTCTGGTAAAGTATATCTTCGATAATGCCCCAAAAGAACGTCATGACTAGAAAATACAGATTGAAAAGCGGGTACTGCAAAAAAATAATGATTCTTTTTATTCGACTTCAACAAATCGTCTAAAATTAATTTTTCGTCTTCTAAATGCTCTAAAACGTCCATACATAAATACAGACTCGGCTCTTCAGTCGGATATTTTTCTAAATATTCTTGAAGATTTTGCACATAAATAACCTCACTATTATTGTTATTAATCTTTAATTGCTCTATAACTTCTGGAGTATAAGCGGTATCGATGGCAAAATATTGGCTTGCCATATTTTTTTTAACCAATGTATGAATCACGTAAGCATCTCCACTTCCGATATCCACAATTCTATTAACTGGGAATGCTATTTTGGATTGTTTCAAAAAAGTATGTAAAACATTTTTCCTAGACGTTTCCCAAGGATGTCTATTGTATTTACTTTTGTCTTCTAATCTAGAAAATTCTGATATATCCATTTATAAATTTTTTAAACATTCCTCCCACTCCAAAACCTCAACACCAAATACTGTTTTTATCTTACTTTTGTCCAAAACACTAAAAGCAGGTCGCTTCGCTGGAGTTGGATAACTGCTAGTTGGAATAGGCTGTAAATCTATTTCAATTTTATGAATTTCAAATATTTTTTTAGCAAAATCATACCAAGAACATTGCCCTTCGTTGCTGAAATTGTAAATTCCGTAGTCAGATGCTGAACTATTTTTAACATGACACGTAGTAATTATTGTTAGTAAGGCTTTCGCCAAATCTACAGCATTTGTTGGTGTTCCAATTTGGTCATTTACTACAGAAAGTGTATCACGTTCTTTCCCCAGTCGCAACATCGTTTTCATGAAGTTATTTCCGAATTCAGAATAAACCCATGAAGTTCGAACGATGAAATACTGCTCTAAAATGGCTTGAATCGCTTTCTCACCGTCTAATTTTGTTTGGCCATAAACTCCTGTAGGATTTGGAGTATTTTCTTCTGTATAGGATTTTGTTGCCGTTCCATCAAAAACAAAATCAGTAGAAATATGCAGTAAAACCGTGTTTGATTCTTTGCAGGCTTTCGCCAAATTTTGAGCACCAATTACGTTGATTAATCGTGCCTTTTCCGGTTCTGATTCGGCTTTATCCACAGCGGTATAAGCTGCAGCATTGATGCAAAAATCAGGATTCACTTTTTGGAAAACACTTTTGCATTGCTCCAAATGGGTAATATCCAATTCAGATGATGCGTAAAAATCAAAAGTAATATCCGAATACTGATTTGCAATACTTTGCAACGCTTGACCCAATTGACCTGAAGCTCCAGTAACTAAAACTACCATGCTTTTTTTGCGTTTTCTAAAGTGGGTAAATAAGTATCCTTTTCTGAAATAATTAAGTTTTGAGAACGAAATTGCCAGTCAATATTTAAAGTTGCATCATTATATATAATGCCTCCTTCAGATTCTTTGTTGTAAAAATTATCGCATTTGTAGAAAAAAGTAGCCGTTTCACTCAGGACCAAAAACCCGTGTGCAAAGCCTCTCGGTACAAAAAACTGTTTCTGGTTTTCGGCGGATAATAAAATGCTTACATGTTGCCCAAAAGTTTCAGATTCGGGACGAATATCTACCGCTACATCCAAAACTTCTCCAGATAAAACCCGGACCAATTTGGCTTGCGCATGATTTCCCGTTTGATAATGCAATCCTCTTAAAACACCTTTTGAAGAAAAAGATTGGTTGTCTTGTACAAAATGTACGTCCTGATTAACTCCTATTTGAAATGCTTTTTCATTAAAACTTTCCATAAAATAACCTCTTTCATCCGAAATGATTTTAGGTTCAATAATAAAACATCCTGAAAGAGTAGTAGGTATAAAATTCATGTTTTTAAATAAGACTTAGTAAATGAGTTCCGTAACCACTTTTTAATAGAGGTTGCGCTATTTTTTGCAATTGTTCAGCGTTGATATATCCCATTTTAAAAGCCGCTTCTTCAATAGAACCAATTTTTAATCCTTGGCGTTCTTCAATGACTTGTACAAATTGTGAGGCTTGCATCAAAGAATTAAAAGTTCCAGTATCAAACCAAGCAGTTCCTCGGTCCAAAATACTTACCTTCAGTTTTCCATTTTCTAAATATGCTTTGTTCACATCGGTTATTTCAATTTCACCTCGCAAACTGGGTTTGATATTTGAGGCAATTTCAACTACATTATTGTCGTAAAAATAGATTCCAGGAACGGCAAAATTGGATTTGGGCTTCAGAGGTTTTTCTTCTATGGAAAGTGCTTTTCCGTCATTGTCAAAATTTACCACGCCGTAGCGTTCCGGATCATTGACATGATAAGCATAAATAATTCCACCATCAGGATCATTATTGGCTTGCAATAAATCTGCTAAACCGGTTCCGTAAAAGATATTATCTCCCAAAATTAGGGCTACTTTATCGGATCGAATAAACTCTTTTCCGATGATAAACGCTTCTGCTAAACCGTTGGGATGTTCTTGAACTGCATATTCAAAACGGCAACCCAATTGCGAACCATCGCCTAACAATAGTCTAAAAAGTGGCAAATCATGCGGTGTAGATATGATCAGGATTTCGTTGATTCCTGCCCACATTAAAGTAGACAGTGGATAATAAATCATCGGTTTATCATAAATAGGCATTAACTGCTTACTTACCGCTAAAGTAAGCGGGTGCAAACGTGTTCCTGAACCTCCAGCGAGAATAATTCCTTTCATAATTATGCAGTTATTTCACTTCTTTGTCTAGTTTTTTGTTTCTTATAGAATCCAATGAAAAAGACAATGAAAATGTAGAGACCTACAAAAAGTGCTGGTAACATGACCGGAATTGTAGCTTCACGTTGAACATTGTCAACAATGCTCAATTCTCGAATGATTTTTTCAGTATTTACCAGTTCCAGTTTATAGTAACCCAATTCACTGACTAGAGTACTTTTAGTTTTTAAGACGTTGTCAATCTCACTGTTCTCATTGTTGTAATACATCAACTTACTGTCGGAACCGTACTTATTATCGCCATTAGAAAAATTATCTAAAATGCCATTCACTTGATTCAAAGTCTGTTCAGTGTACTTGATTTTATTTTTCAAGTTCTCCACTTCATTTTTTTGAATTAAGGTAAAATAACTATTATTATTCAAGAAGTTCATCAGCGGGTCAACTGTGTTTTCCCTATTAATCTTATCTTTACTGATAATTAAAATTTGATGGTACTCATATTTCATGCTTGTCATCTCATCCTTTACTACTTTTTCCATACTGCCGTCTTCAGCAATAAGTTTAAGCATTTCCATATTGGATTCCTTCCCATTAACAAAGTCGTACGGATCAATTATAGCTTCAATCTTAATTTCTCGTAGTTTTTCAGGATATTTAATTCCGATGGATTTCAAGAAAACGGTATCCTTGTCCTCTATTTTTATATTCAGTAAATTGATCTTATTGTACAGATATTCAGTACTATTAAAATTAGGCAATACTATAATTTTATGATCGTACTTTTTCTGTACAGAACTTAAATAAAATCCGGCAGCAAGACCAAGAATGAGCAACAATACAATTGCTATTCCATGCTTGATGAAAAACTGAATGCTGTTAAAAATAAAGTAGCCAAAATTGCCTATACTTTTGCCAATTTTTTGGGTCAATTGGTTCAAATCTATTTCTCCAAGATCTTTATCGGGAAGTTGTTGATTCATTTTCTAAACTTATTTTACATTAAATATTTGTTCTAAAATCTTGATGGTAATTAGGTATGTTGGCTTTACACCAGTTGTTCCTAGACCTCCAGAAGCCAATGTACTTCCCGTTTCCAAAGGATTATCCGAAGCATAATACGCATAACGTACTTTTACATTTGGATTGATGCTTTTTCTAATTTTTGATGCCGACTGAATTGCTTTTTGGTAATAAGCACCTTCCATTTCCAATCCAATAACACCCCAAGTAGAATCGTGGAAAAATTTCAATAAATCCTTATTTTGTAAAGAAGTACCTAAAACACTCACCATTGGTCCTCCAAAGACAGCAATGTCATTTCCTTCAAACATTTCTGGAGTCAACTCATTTTCAAAAGAATAATTATCTGCTGTTCCTTCATTAATGTGAGCCGAAGGAATCATAATGTCTCCTTTTCCACCTTGCAAAATTCCAGCTTTACCCATGATAGAAACAGATTCTACATTAAGAAGTACCTTTCGGTCTTTTTCAATTTGGAATGGTTTTAATAGTTCATCAATGGTTTCATAAGCTTGTTCTCCAAATGCATAATCCATGACAATTATTACCGGAGCATCTGCATCAATTTTTGCCGTTGGAAAAGCCGTTTTTTTCCAATCAATTTTTGCCGTGTCAAAGATTTGCACGTCTATATTAGTTCCTGAACTATCAGGAAGCGAAATCATTCCCGCCTCTTTTGCAACCACTTCTACTTTTGATCGAACCTCATCTGCTCCAGAGCGACTCAATTCTTCAAAAATAAACATATCCGACTTCTCCTTAAACTTGGTTTTTAAAACCGTGGTAGCAAAAATAGAATTCATCACACTGTGCATATTGGCACTAATTACATGAATCGGTCGGTTTAAAAGATTGTGGTCTTTTAAAACTTCCTTGATGTTAGTAGCCCAAATTTCGCCGTGAATATGGTGTCCCAAACGTTCCCTTAAAATCGGACTGAACGTGATGGTTCTTTTGTTATTTTGCAACACTTCTTCCAAAGCCAATTTCCCCAACCAATAGATGACGTGTAAAAAACGATCTGGTTTTTCTGCTATAGCAAATGCATCATAAATGTCTAAAACCTCAGCAAAACTGCGGCCTAAAATATGGGACAAATGCGAAACCGCTTTCTCCTTCTCGATTTGCGTCAGCTTCTTAGTTTGCATAACTGCTTGCTCTAGCTTGTACCAATCGCGAGTCAATTCGCCACTATCGTCCAATAAAACTGCGTTTTTAATCTTGTGCGACTCAATAAAAATAAACGTCAAGTGTGTCAAAATATCGTAAATATCCGATCGTCCACGAGTGATTTCCACATTCATTTGCTCCTCATCAATACGATAGCAATTTCTCTTTCTCTTGGGTGGAACAATCGCTTTAAAATGCGAACGCGAATAGCCTTCGTCCGAAGTTAAATTGATAAATCGGCATTCTTCAATCCCAATTGGAAGTCGTTCAATAACATATAAAAGTCCACTTAATTCCACTTTATCTCCCGCAATAGATCCATAAATCTCAGGTCGTAAAGACAATAATGCTTCCCGCAATGTATCTCCCGAAACTCCCATCGGTTTATAAAATCCGCGGTTGAACAAGTGGCGCATTGTAATGTACATTCGCTCAATTGCTGCTGATGATTCTTGTGCTCTTGAACGTGTTATATTTTTTATTTCTATCATATTTACTTTTGTTTTTATTCTCAAGTAGGAATTTAGCATTTGCAAATGAGGTATATTTGAATTGATAATTACATTTTACTAGCGCAAACTCGTGTTTCTACTTTATAACCCACAAATGTAGGATTTTTATCTTTACTTCGAGAGGGAAGAATGAATTCTTCTTTTCATTCAAAAAAACTAATTTAATTTGACAATTGTAACGTCATTGAAGGTTCGTAAAAAGAAAACGGTTTCCCTAAGTCGTCTTCATTACTGTTTTTATGCCATTTTCCACCTGTGAATGTAAATGAAAATGCTTTTCTAACACTGTAACACATTACTTTGGGTGCATACGAAATTTCAGTTTCAGTTGTTCCCGTTTGTTGATTTACACTCGTTTTTTCCACTTTATTCTTTTCAATGCGCATTTTTTCAAAAGCTACAAATATCCCGTTTTCCGGCATTTGGATATTCAGATCATAAATATCAAATTGATGTCGGAAAATTCCCTTTTTTACCGTAACAATTAAATCTTGCGTCAATAATTCTTCGCCGGGAAATCCATTTCCATCCACCGAATAAAGATGCAGTTTTAAAGTTGCTCCTTCAATCGGACTGTCAGTAAAAAGTTTTATTTTCTTAATCCACTTTGTTTTTTTGTATTTCTCAACATACGGAATGAACTTGGCATCCATTTTTGGACCGTTGTCAAATGCTTCTAAAATGGCATTTTCAACTTGTCCAATTTCCAAAATCCTTGGACTTCTGGCTTTTTTAATAACCACGTCTTCTAGTTCAAACGTCTTACTTTCCAAAACGACTTTCGCAGCGTTTGCAGCCAAAACGGTTTTACGTTCAAAACCTAAAGCCGAGAAAATTAACTTGGCATCCGCCGAAACTTGAATACTAAAAGTGCCGTTTTCTTCCGAAGTGGCCGTTTTGTTTTGATTTTCTACAAAAATACTGACATAAGGAATTGGGTTTCCTGAGGTATCTGTGATGGCGCCTTTGGTTTGGGCAAATGCAGAACAGCTAACTAAAAACAATATTATAAATTTCATTAATCCTTGATTATTTTGTCACTATTAAACTAACTGCCATTCCGTAATATTTATTATAAAAAGGATTGGAATTAGATCCTAAAATATACTTTTTCTTGTCCTTATTACTTGAAACCCATTTACCTTCTTTTAACTCCCAAATATTGTTTTTACGCAAAGGAATTACGCCAATGGATGGTGCATATTTTAAAACCTTCTCCGAAGTTTTACCTTCCACTACACTTTGAGTAACTACGTTTTTTTCTAAAATAGTTTGGTCAACACTGTAGCTATTTTCATCAGTAATTAACCACTCAAGGCCAATGAAAATTCCGTTAGTTGGAATCGAAATTTCTTCTGAAGTCACATCAATAGCGTTATCATTTCTGCCCTTTTTACAAGAAAAAATAATAGAATTAGTAATTTCATTTCCAGGACTTCCGTCCAAATTAACTTTGTAAAAGTGCAATTTCATTTTTGCTTCTTCGATTTCAGAATTTGTATTGACTACCACCGTTTTGATGGTAGCGTATTCCTTAATTTTATTGGAATGTTTAAAGAATTTAGCCTTCGTAATCGACTTGTTTCCTATCCCAGAACTGAAGGGGATTTCCGAATGAGAATAGGTGTCAATCACTTTCTGATCTGATGATATCTCAGGGAAATTGCTTTGGGCTTTCATTTGAAAACCAATAAAAATCAACACTAGAATACAAATTTTCTGCACCATTAAATTTTATCTTTATTAAAAAAATCAGCAATCTTTCGATCATTGCTCAACCGCGGAATTTTATTCTGTCCACCTAATTTTCCAATCGATTTCATGTAAGCATTGAATCCATTGGGTTCAACAGAAGTGATGACTAATTTTCGCAACACTTTTCCCACAATCAAATCATCATAATAACTGTTTTGCTTTCGCATTGCATCATCAATTTTCAAGGTGAAATCTGCTAAATTATCCGGTGCGTTTTCAAATTCAATCAACCATTCATGATACGGTAATCCCGTTTCTGGAGTAATTTGTGGCGCAACCGTAAATTCATTCACACGAACCGAAGTTGCTTGCATTGCTTCTTGTAAAGCTTCTTCCACTTCCTTAGCAATCACATGTTCGCCAAAAGCCGAAATATAATGCTTGATTCTCCCCGAAACAATTACGCGATACGGTTTCAATGAAGTAAATTGAACCGTGTCGCCAATATTATAGCGCCACAATCCCGCATTTGTTGAAATAATTAACACATAATTTACATTCAATTCCACCTCACCAATCGTATAACTTTTAGGGTTTTCGTTGAAAAATTCTTCCGATTTAATGAATTCATAAAAAATTCCGGCTTTCAAAAGCAATAACATTCCTTTCTCCGTTTGGCTATCTTGATAAGCGAAAAAGCCTTCCGAAGCTGGAAACAATTCAATACTATCGACTTTCCTTCCTATCAAGTTTTCAAATTTCGCACGATACGGTTCATAATTTACACCTCCGTAAATAAAGAGATTGAAGTTTTTAAACAATTCGCCCACAGGCTTATTCGATTTTTCTTTTAATTTTTCAAAATACATCTGAACCCATGATGGAATTCCCGAAATGACCGACATATCTTCGTTAATGGTTTCGTCAACAACTGCATTTACCTTGGTTTCCCAATCTTCAATGCAATTGGTTTCCCAACTTGGCATTCGGTTTTTCTGCAAATAATTAGGAACGAAATGCGCCACAATTCCAGAAAGTCTTCCGAAATTAATACCGTGTTTTACTTCTAAAAGCGGACTTCCTTGCAAGAAAATCATTTTTCCAGCAACAAAATCGGCATTTCCAGTTTCGTGAATGTAAAGCAAAATCGCATTTCGAGCGGCTTCAATATGAAAAGGCATTGATTCCTTGGTCAGCGGAATGTATTTGGCACCCGAAGTCGTTCCCGATGTTTTAGCAAAATAAAGTGGTTTTCCCGGCCATAAAATATCCGATTCGCCATTTACAACACGTTCCACATACGGCTTCAAATCCTCATAATCTCGAACGGGAACATTTTTAATAAAATCCCGATAGCTTTGAATTTCAGTAAAATGATGGTCTTTTCCAAACTGCGTGTTTTTAGCAGAAGCGATTAAATTATTAAATACTTCATGCTGGGTTTTAACAGGCTGTTTGGCCCAATTCTGGGTCTTATTATAAATAATAGAAGCGAAAATTTTTGCTGCAAATGCTTTTATTTTAACCATAGTTTATTCAAAATCAATAAATTGTGTTGGATCGATGGGATATCCGTCTTTCCAAAGTTCAAAATGCAGGTGAATTCCTGAAGATTGTTCGCCGGAACTTCCTCCAATAGCAATAACTTCGCTCGTTCGAACCACGTCTCCTTGCGAAATGGTAAGTGATTCACAGTGTTTGTAAACCGATAAAATTTCATTGTTATGCCGTAAGATAATCACGTTTCCATTGGTTGGCGTCCAATCGGCAAATATTACCGTACCGTTTGCCACAGCTTTAATTGGTGTGTTTTTTGGCAAGGCAATATCCACAGCAAAGTGTTTTTCCTTTGCATTGTATTTCTCGGTAATTGGTCCTCGAACGGGTGGAAAAAGTACTAAATCCACTTTTGGTTTAGCTTTTTCAAATAAGTTGTATTTGTCTTCCAAAGCAACCTTTTTTCGAAGCTCAAGTTCTGCTTCTGAAGGTTTTAAATTTGATGTTGCATTATCATTCAGTCCAGGTTTTATAGAGTCCTTACTCAATTTCATGTAATCCACATCCCCCGTAAGTGCTTTTCTAACAGAGGTTATGTATATTTCATTATTATGCAAAAGTGAAGTCAACGAATCTGATTTTAACGCTAAATTTGTGGCTTCTTGCTTTAATTTTGAAGAGGAATAACCAGGAATATATTCTTTTAAGGGTGTAAAAGCAATGATGTAAGTGGTGACAAAGATGATAATTACCGCGCCTAAACTTCCTACTAAAAACACGTTCATGAGCGTTAACTTCAGTGAAAAAATTTCTTCAAAAGTTTCTTCGTTCAAGATGACCAACCTGTTTTTTGTGAACAGTTGTTTCTTTATACGCTCTTTTCGAAATCTTTTTAGGGCCATAGTTGCTTTTTGTATCGCAAATATAGTGATTTATAGGATTTTTGATTTAAGCACGTAGCGAAATTTGGCAGAACTGCATTGCTAAAAAAAATTTGATTTATATTTAACACAGCATTAATTGCAAATAAAGCGACTGATTAATAGCAGCAACATAATTTTATTTATCTTTGCTGCATATTTACAAATTTGCGCAAGCATAAATAATCAGATTATGGGAAGACTTGGTACAACGGAAATTATTTTAATTGTTGTGGTCATTTTATTAATGTTTGGAGGTAAAAAAATTCCGGAATTGATGAAAGGGTTGGGAAATGGAATCAAGGAATTTAAAAATGCTTCCAAAAAGGACGAAACGCCACCTATGACGAAGAAAGAAGAATAGATAGTACAAATAGTACAGTACGTAAATCCTCAAATTATGTTTGGGGATTTTTTTTTGTTCTAGAATGTATAGCAGAGAAATGGTATCACTTCCCTGCTTTTCTTTTCTATTACAAAATCATCGTCAATTGAACGCGTTTTCTATCCTCGTCCACTTCCACCACTTTTACTTGAACATGCTGGTGTAACTTCACCACTTCATTCACGTCACTTACAAAACCGGCCTTCAATTGCGAAATATGCACCAGTCCGCTTTCCTTAACACCGACGTCTACAAAACAACCAAAAGCTGTAATATTATTTACAATTCCTGGCAAAATCATGCCGCTTCGCAAATCTTTTATTGTTTTTACGTTCGGGTCAAATTCAAAAACTTTCGCGGCTTTTCTTGGATCTAATCCAGGTTTTTCAAGCTCTTTAACAATGTCTTTCAGCGTTAAAATTCCCACTTCCGCAGTAGCATAATTCTCTAATTTTATTTGTGAAATTTGCTCTTTATTTCCAATTAATTCTTTCACCGAAATTTTCAAATCCTTCGCCATTTGTTCTACAATTTTGTAGGTTTCAGGATGCACCGCTGAATTATCTAACGGATTTTTTCCGTCTTTAATTCGAATGAAAGCTGCCGCTTGTTGGTAGGCTTTTTCGCCTAAACGTGGCACTTTTTTAAGTTGTTTTCGGTCTTCAAAAGGTCCGTTTTCAGAACGATAAGTGACGATATTTTCCGCCATCTTCTCGCCTATTCCACTTACGTAACTCAGTAATGATTTGCTTGCGGTATTGATGTTAATTCCCACTGAATTTACACAACGAACGACTGTATTATCTAATTCTTCTTTTAACTTTGTTTGGTCTACATCGTGTTGGTATTGTCCAACTCCTATCGATTTTGCGTCAATTTTAACCAATTCTGCCAATGGATCTGAAAGTCGTCTGCCGATAGAAACCGAACCACGAACCGTCACATCATAAGTAGGAAACTCATCCCTGGCAATCTTACTTGCCGAATAAACCGAAGCACCCGCTTCCGAAACCACAAACACTTGTACCGGTTTATCAAAGGCAATTTTCTTTATAAAAAACTCCGTTTCCCGACTGGCCGTTCCGTTTCCAATGGATATTGCCTCAATAGCATAAGCGTTCACCATCGACCGAATCTTCTTCATCGCCATCGTCGTGTCGTTTTGTGGCGCATGCGGAAAAATAGTTTCGTTGTATAATAAATCGCCTTTTTCGTCCAGACAAACGATTTTACAACCACTTCTAAATCCTGGGTCAATAGCTAAAATTCGCTTTTCGCCTAAAGGTGGCGCCAATAACAATTGTCCTAAATTCTGTGCAAAAACATCAATTGCTTTCGCATCTGCCTTTGCTTTCGCTTCTTGCAATGTTTCATTAGAAATCGCCGGTTCTAGCAAGCGTTTGTAACTGTCTTTTATGGCAATTTGGACTTGTTTTGCACTCTCATTTTTGCCTTTTAGTACATTTTGTTCAATGAAATCGATTGCCTCGTCACTGTCGATTTCAATTTTCAACTTAATGAAACCTTCATTTTCCGCACGAAGCATTGCTAATAAACGGTGTGATGGCGCTTTTGACAACGCTTCACTCCAATCAAAATACTGTTTGAATTTTTGAGCATCGTCTTCCTCCGCTTTCTTCTTAACCACTTTCGTCGTTACCGATGCTTTCCGTTGAAATAAACGACGCAAATTCTTCCGAACATAGATATTTTCGTTAATCCATTCAGCAATAATGTCCCTAGCTCCTTGCAAAGCTACCTCTTCATTAGCAACTATGTCGTTTAAATATTTTGAAGCCACAGAATCCACATCATCTGCATGCTGACTCATGATGATTTTTGCCAAAGGTTCTAAACCTTTTTCTCTTGCAAGATCTGCTCTTGTTTTTTTCTTCTTTTTAAAAGGTAAATATAAATCCTCAATCTCTTGTAAATCAAAGCTTTTTTCAATCTTGGCTTTTAATTCTGATGATAGTTGGCCTTGCTCTAAAATAGTTTTTAAAACCGAATCTTTTCGCTTGACGATTTCTTCATATTGCTTGGAAAGTTTGGCAATATCTTCAATTTGCACTTCATCTAAATTTCCCGTTGTATCTTTTCGATACCGCGATATAAAGGGAATTGTACAATCTTCAGAAAGTAATTTTAAAGTGGCTTCTATATTTTTATCCGCGGTATTAACTGCAGATTTTATGAATTGAATTTGGTTCATGTAAGAAAATTTAACGCAAAGATGCAACGGTTTTCGCAAAGTTTGCAATGGAATATTCAATATTAAGAATATTTCTGTTTTAGAATATCGTTGCTGATTAAATTCGTGAATTGACAATTAAAGAATAAATTTACCAGAAATAAATTCCTTAAAAATTACACTTTTCATGACCACTTTTTACATTCTTTTAGCAATCAACATCTTTGCTTTTTTATTAATGGGTTATGACAAAAAACTGGCAAAAAGAAAAAAAAGTCGTATTTCTGAAAAAACACTTTTAATGTCAGCCTTCCTTGGTGGAAGTTTAGGTTCAGGAATTGGAATGCTTTATTTCAGGCATAAAACTTCCAAAAACAGTTATTTAGTAAAGTTTTGGAGTATTGTTATTGTACAAATAATCCTACTTTATATTGGTTATGATTTTATAATGAAATAAAGCGATTGGCTTTCCAAAAATGATAATTAAGTTCTTCTAAATTCTAATTAATTCTGTTTAATCTTCCACCTTATAATTCCGAATCATAAAATCTAACGCAGATTGAACGATTTCTCCCATAGAAGTCGCATTTTTAAAACTAACGTCGTGCGTCATTTCATAAATTTCTCCCTGCAATTGTTGGATGTGTTCTAAAGGTGCCAATTTTGTGGATTTCATTGCTGCAACTAAACTTTTTAAGCGATCGTGCGTGTCTACCAATCGTTTTACAATTACAGAACGTTCTTCAATTTGGTACTGAATAACAGATTTTGGGTTCAACCGATCTTGAACCAGTTCAGAATATTTATAGTTTTCTTTAAAAAGGTGGGGTTTATAAAGCTTAAAACTGCCTTCGTAACTTTGTTGGTCAAAGTCAATCGCACGAATTTTAAAAATACGTTGGTCAAAATCATAAATCGGAATCACCACAAAATTATAAGAACGCATATCACCTAATAATCCAATCATGCAACGCTCATTAAACTTAACAAATTCTTTAGCTATTTGGGTTCTTTCATTTTCGTTGCAATTCTTTAAATTCTCTTCTAAAAAAACATCACCTGGAATTCCAACAATGTGCTCTTCTATTAAAGTGTCTTCAAAAACTAAAAAATTGATGGTATTTGGCGAAATAATATGCTCTAATTCCAGACCAAAAATACGCGAAGCATCCGCCTTTTTTACGTAGAAATGCGTGTAATTATCATTCAGAATGTTTCTAACTTTGATCCTGAATGGTTTTGAATTTCCAAAAGTGCAAAAATCAATATTATCAACGCTCAAGTGTTCCAAATTGGTATCGTCACCATCAGAATGCAATAAAGTGTAAATTTTCTTTAAACTGTTGTCAAGTTCTTCCCTTTCAAATTCATTATAATACACTCTAACCCACAAAGTATCTTTATCTTCTTTATCATATACGCCAACACTTCCTTGAAAACGAAGTAAATCATCATAATAAACCCGAGTTTTTGTGAGTCTTTTATATTTTTGAAGGTAACTTCGTAACGTATCGTTAATAGGATAATATTGCTTCTTAAGTTGTGGTTTCTGTTGACTCATTTTTTTTATTTGGTAATGAAGTAAGTTAGCGTTTTAAATTTAAATAAAGAAAAAATCCTGTAGTAATAACTGATCTATCAATAATAGCAGCATTACTACAGGATTATTTTAAAATAGAATTGTATTTATTTACAAGCAATTTTATCCACTCTTGTTTGGTGTCTTCCACCTTCAAATTCTGTATTTAAAAAAGCTTCCACCATTTCAACCGCTTGATTTATAGAAGTATATCTAGCGGGAATACTGATGATGTTGGCATCATTATGTTGACGCGCTAAAACCGCAATTTCTTTGATCCAACATAAAGCACCACGCACTTTTGCATGCTTATTAACAGACATGTTGATACCATTTCCGCTTCCGCAAATTACAATTCCAAAATCTACTGCAGCATTTTCAACATCAGTAGCTACTAAATGTCCAAAATCAGGATAATCTACACTATCTGGAGTATCCGTTCCGTAATTGGTTACTTGGATTCCCTTCGATTCAAGCATCGTAACAATTGCTCTTTTATATTCTGGACCTGCGTGGTCATTTCCAATTGCGATTTTCATCATTATATGTATATTAGTTGTGTGCTACAAATTTACTTTAATGTTATACTACAAACCAAAAAAAGTGCCTTCTTATTTTTAAGTTGAAAATCAGTATTTTACGTTATTAACAATTTATAATTACTTGACAATCAATGCTTTTTTGCAATAAAATTGTAAACTAATTGTAATGTTAATAACGTTTCTTAATGAGTTGGAAATCAGTTAACCTTAAATTAACAACTTTTGTTGATAAGTTGAGATAGAATTTCAGAACTATTATTTGTTTGTTCGGATAAAAATCTTAATCCAAAATTGGTAATTATAAACCTACAAAAGTTTGGCTTATTTTTAGAAAAGTTATCAGCATACTTTCTGATTTTGTTAACAGATATCAACACCTAAACTTATCTACAATTTCATTCTATTTCAGGTTATCAACCATTGTTAATAACGTTTTAAAAGACGTTGAAAAGGAACACTTTACAATTTATAATAGTGTTAGTAAGTCGGAATAAGTAACTATAACTTGATTTACCATACGTTTTTAAGAAAGTTATAGTAGCTATTAACACGCTATAATAACCATTAAAAAATTAATTTAAATTTCCTTTTCTTTTTTATTATTTAAATAAGTGTTGACAACTTAAACAATTTTTAAATCGTTATTGTCTTCCAGTTCTTTCAAAATAAGTTGAACTACTTCAAAATCGTTGGGATGAATCTTAAGTTTAATTCCGCCCAAAGCATTTCCGTAAAAAGGAACAATGTTCATCATCGTTTCATTTTCAAAATAATATTGAATCTCTTCCTGATCTAAAATGTGTTTTAAAACCACAATCTCATGTGGATAATTAAAAATAGCAATGGTTTTAAATTCTTCCATGGTGTATGAACAAAGCCTATAAACGTTATTTTTTCATTAAATCTGACTTTCGAGTTAGAAAGTTAAGTATCTTCTTTGTAATTTTCAACATTATATAGAAAGATTATGAGTAAAATACCTAAAAAATTAGGAAAAAAAGAGAAAGATTTCTCTGGAAAAATAGTAAAAATACTAGCACAGCATGCAAATAGAGCATTTAATTACAAGCAGATAGCTACACTTTTAGAAATAGACGATACCAAAGGCCGGAATGAAATTATAAAGGATTTAAAGATTTTAGCTTCTAAAAAAGAAATTGTTGAAACGGAACCAGGAAGATATCTTGTAAAAGCAATAAGTCAAGATTATTACGAAGGAACCATTGACATGACCGGACGTAAGACCGCTTATTTTGTTTGTCCAGAACTGGAAGAAGATGTTTTTATTCCAACCAATAATTTGAACCGAGCTTTAGACAAAGACAAGGTGAAAGTCTACGTTTACAACCGTAGAAAAGGAAAACGTCCTGAAGGTGAAGTGATTGAGGTTGTTGAAAGAAATAAAACAGAATTTGTAGGAGTTATTGACATCCAAAAGAATTTTGCATTTGTTTCTACGGCAAATCCAAAAATGTATACGGATATTTTTATTCCAAAAGACAAATTAGGCGAAGCCGAACAAGGTGATGTGGTTTTAGTTCACATTGAAGATTGGCCTAAGAAAGCCGACAGTCCTTTTGGTTCTGTAGTGAAGGTTTTAGGTAAACCAGGAGAACACAATACCGAGATTCATGCTATTTTAGCCGAATACGGTTTACCAGCTGAATTTCCAATTGAAGTTGAAGTTTTTGCACAAAAATTAGATACGTCTATTTCTGAAGAGGAAATTGCAAAACGTCGCGACATGCGAGAAACGTTGACCTTTACAATTGACCCAAAAGACGCAAAAGATTTTGATGATGCACTTTCGTTTAAAAAATTAGAAAATGGAAATTACGAAATTGGTATTCACATTGCCGATGTTTCGCATTATTTGCAAGAAGGGACTATTTTAGATGATGAAGCGTACCAAAGAGCCACTTCGGTTTATTTAGTGGATAGAGTAGTGCCGATGTTGCCTGAAGTATTATCTAATTTTGCTTGTTCTTTACGACCAAATGAAGAAAAATATACGTTTTCTGCGGTTTTTGAAATTGATGAAAAAGCACAAGTTGTTAACGAATGGTTTGGTAGAACGGTAACGTATTCGGACCAAAGATTTGCATATGAAGAAGCTCAAGAAATGATTGAAACCAAAGGAAATAAAATTCCAGCTGAAATTTCAATCACGGGTGAAGAATATATTGTGGGTCCAGAAATTGTCGATGCAACATTGAAATTGGATGAACTTGCTAAAATTCTGCGAAGAAAAAGAATGGCTGATGGAGCAATTTCATTTGATAAAGTAGAAGTAAAATTCAACTTGGACGAGCAAGGCGAACCGGAAGGCGTTTATTTCAAAGTGTCGAAAGATGCGAATCATTTGATTGAAGAATTCATGCTTTTGGCCAATCGAAAAGTGGCAGAATTCATTGGAAAACAGAAGAAAACGTTTATTTATAGAATTCACGACGAACCAAACGAAGATAAATTATTTGCAATGCAAACCTTGATTGCAAAATTTGGTTACAAAATTGATTTACGTGAAAAAGGAAATATTTCGCAATCACTGAATCAATTGATGGCGGATGTTAATGGTAAAAAAGAGCAAAATTTAATTGACACTTTGGCCATTAGAACGATGAGTAAAGCCAAATATTCAACAGATAATATTGGACATTATGGTTTGGCTTTTGATTATTATTCGCATTTTACCTCGCCAATTCGTCGTTATCCTGACGTAATGGTACATCGACTATTGCAGTTTTATTTAGACGGCGGAAAATCTGTAAGTGAAGAAGTTTACGAAACTAAATGTCAACATTGCTCTACGATGGAAGGTTTAGCCACAAGTGCAGAACGCGACAGTATCAAGTACATGCAAGTGAAATACATGCAAGACCACAAAGACGAAGAGTTCTTGGGTGTTATTTCTGGTGTAACTGAATGGGGAATTTTTGTTGAAATTATTGCCAATAAATGTGAAGGAATGTGTAGAATCCGTGAAATAAAAGACGACTATTACACGTTTGATGAAAAGCAATATGCTTTGGTAGGCCAAATGTCAAAACAATTATTACAACTTGGTGACGAAGTGATTGTGAAAGTAAAAAATGCAGATTTAGTTAAAAAACAATTGGATTTTACATTGATTAGAAAAAATGAAAAATAGATTTATGAAGAAGATTGCAGTTTTAATAGCGTTAGTAGTTAGTAGTTTAGGTTTTGCTCAAGTAAATAAGAACCTTGGAGAATTTGACAAAATCAATATTTTTGATCGAATTTCAGTACAGCTGATTCCTTCGACTGAAAACAGAATTGAAATTACCGGAAATCGTTCTCAAGAAGTAGAATTGGTGAACAACAATGGAACGTTGAAGATCAGAATGGAGTTTGGAAAACTGTTAGACGGAGATGATATTTCGGCTAAATTATATTTTAAGCAAATTGATGAAATTGACGCCAGTGAAGGTTCTTATGTAATTTGCGATGCACCCATAAAACAGACGGCAATGAAAATCAACACCAAGGAAGGTGCTGAAATCCGATTGGTTTTAGATGTCAAGAAAGTCAATTTAAGAGCGGTTACTGGTGGAATTTTAAAAATAAAGGGTTCTGCTACCAATAGTGATGTTTCGATCGGTACAGGAGGCGTTTTGCAAGCAGTGGATTTGCAAACTGTTCAAACTACGGTAAAAATTACAACAGGTGGAGAAGCTGATGTTCGTGCAAGCGAATTAGTGGATGCCAAGGTTAGAGCAGGAGGGAACATCACCATTTATGGAAGTCCACAACAAATCAATAAAAGCACCACTTTAGGTGGTTCTATCCACGAAAGTAAAAGGTAAGTTGGTATAAAAGTCGGCTCTTTTCTAAAATTCAAGTATATTTGTGATTGCTCAATGATAAATTCATTCAATGATTGAAGATATTTTATTAGGAATTCCACTTGGTATTTTGCTATGCTTTATGATTGGTCCTGTTTTCTTTGTACTCTTGGAAACAGCTGCAATTAAAGGTTTTAGGGCCGCTTTAGTATTTGACACTGGAGTAGTCATGGCTGATTTAGTTTTCATCGCTATTGCCTATTTTAGTAGTTATCGCCTTATTAACAACATAAAAGACGAGCCCGCCTTATTCATTTTTGGCGGACTAATAATGGTTACTTACGGCGTTATTTCTTTTGTTAAACAGAAAAATGCCATAAAAAAACTCGACTTTAAAGATCAAATTGAACTCATCAAGAAAAATTATTTCCAATTGTTGATAAAAGGCTTTTTGCTTAATTTTATCAACGTTGGAGTTCTTGGTTTTTGGTTGTTAATTTTCATCACTTTTGGTCCACAATTAGAACTTAAAACTTCAAGATTAGCGGTATTTTTTGCAACAGTAATTGCTACCTATTTGGTTGTGGATATTGTTAAAATTCTTCTAGCAAAACGTTTAAAAAGTAAAATGACACCTGCCAATATTCTTAAAATTAAGCAAGTTACCAGTGTTTTACTCATTATTTTTGGAATAACCATCATGCTTCAGGGCTGGTTTCCAAGTGACCAAAAATTAGTGAAGCAAGCTTTAGAACAGATCGAACCGCATCACGATTAATATTTATTTCATTATTCTGATTATAATTTGCCATTCTGAATTTGTTTCAGAATCAAATCTTTCTGTATTTTTTAAATCATAATCCTGCTTTCCGTTAAATCTTTTCCCGCAAACACTGCGAGAAAAGGATACCACTGTAATCAGGGATATTTAAACAATCAATAGGCTTCTTTTTATCTTTTGGCTTTTTAAAAATTACGTTATATGAGAAATTTCCACTTTCTGTTATTATTCCTCTTTAGTTTTAGCGTTAACGCTCAATCAGATACAATAATTTCTGCAAAAAGAAGCGTAATTGCTTTAGACAAAGTAAAAACAATTTACCGAGGATTTGCAAATCCCATTTCAATTGCAGTTTCTGATTGTAAATCGTTTAAAGTTGAAGGAATAGGTTTACAAGAAAAATCAAATGGAAAATATGTGTTAATTCCCGGAGCTGGAACTGAATCGAAGATTGTTGTTACAATTACAAATTTTGATGATTCCATTTCGGTTGAAGAACACACTTTCATCATAAGAAATTTTACGAATGCAGTTACTAAAATTAATGGAAGTTATTGTGATAATTGTATTTTACTTTTTAAAAAAGAAGATTTAAAGGATGCTTATATTGATGTTAGTTTTCGAGATTTAAATCTTGATTACAAAACTGAAGTAACTGAATTTACAATTAAAATTTCTAAAAAGGAAAGGATAGTCATTAAAGGAAATCGTATTTCTGATGAAGTTTACAAACTGCTAAAAAGTAATCAAAAAATTGTAATTTCAGATATTAAAACAAAGTTTGAAAGTTTAGGAAATATAATGATTTGTCGAATTCCTTTAATTCTTTTAAAAGTTGAATAATGAATTCCACCAATATGAAAAAAATATTTTAGTACTTTTTTTCTTTTCAACTCTATGCGTTAACGCTCAATTAGATACAATAGTTTCTGTAAAAAGAAGTGTCATTGCATTAGACAAAGTAAAAACAATTTACCGAGGATTTGCAAATCCCATAACAATTGCTGTTTCTGATTGTAAATCGTTTACTGCTGAAGGAATTGGTTTAATGGAAGTTTCAAAAGGAAAATACACCATAAGTCCAGGTCAAGGATTAGAATCTAAAGTTATTATTACAATAATCAATTTAGATGATTCAATTTCGATTGAAGAACATGTCTTTAAAATAGCCAATATTCCTCAAATTATGGCTAAAATAAACAATGAAAATTGCTATAATTGCATAATTGAGCTAACAAAAGATGAAATTAAAAATTCAGTTATATCCATTGGAATTAATGATTTTAAATTCGATTTAGATTTTGAGGGTGAATACTTTAGAGTGAACGAATTTGATATCGTTCCAAAAGGAACTACAATTAAAGTTCAAGGTAATACATTTTCAAAAGATGCATTGACTCTTATCAATAAACTTAAAGTTGGTGCAATTTTTTCTGTTGAAAACGTACGATATGCAAATCCTCATAACATTTGCAGAGGTGTTGTTTATCCAATTAAAATTATGAATATTTATTAAATTTTATTTGATACTTTCCGGTACAATAGCCACTATTAAAATGGCAATCCATAAGTATAAGAATGATTTTTCCCTATCAATATTGAGTTAACATTAATTTTAATGTATTAAAAATTTGAAAAAAAATAATTTATTACTTAATAATTTAATAAAATTTTTAAAATATATTTGCTTCGAAATTTTAAAATATGCACCTTATCATTTATTAACACACGCCATTATGAAAAAATTATTAGGATTATTTTTAGCTGTTATTACATTAACAGCTTGTTCTAGCGATGATAGTAGCTCGAGTAACTCAAAAACAAAGGCAATGATTACATTGCAAAAAACTTCAGGGGAGCCTGTTTCTAATCTTACCGTTTACGCATACGAGCAAGATACTTGGGAAGTAATAGGTGACAAGCCTTTATTTGCTGATTTTCAAGCTGCGTCAGACAGTCAAGGTGTTGCTACTTTTTCTAATATTTATAAAGAAACATCTTTCAATTCAATTAACAATAATACTAATACTTTCCGCTTTTCTGCTCATTATACTTTAAACGGAATTGATAAAATAAAAGTGGTAGCTATAACTTTTCAAAAGGGAGATACCAAATCAGAAACTTTAATACTTAACTAAATCCTGTTAAGTTGCATATTTTAATTTCACTTTTTTTTATTATATTTTATCATTTTTCTTCCTAAAAATTAAAGCTTTGATTCTTATCAAGAAACTTAAAGTTTGTGCAATTTTTTCTGTTGAAAACGTACGATATGCAAATCCTCATAACATTTGCAGAGGTGTTGTTTATCCAATAAAAATAATGATTAAAGAGTAATCTCAATCAACTTTTCCTGCAAGGTTTTCAAAACCTTGTAGGTCTTGTTATTGATACCTACAAGGTCGAAAAAAGACCTTGCAGGAAAAGCGAAAAATGTAGGATTCGAAACACTTCTTTATCTATTTTTTTCTAAAAATTTAAACACAAAAAAACCCTCAAGTTTCCTTGAAGGTTTTAGTGACATCTTCCGGATTCGAACCTTGCCTTTATCTAATTTTTCCTAAAAATTAAACACAAAAAAAAGAGATACATTTCTGTATCTCTTCTTGAGGCATCGTCCGGATTCGAACCGGAGTAGGAGCTTTTGCAGAGCCCAGCCTAGCCGCTCGGCCACGACGCCATTGTTTAAACGGATTGCAAATGTAACTAAAAAGTTTAAAAGTTTAAAGTTTAAAGTTTAAAAAATTTATTAAAATTAAATTCCTCTAACTTTCAATCTTTTAATCCTTATATCATTTAACTACGGTATTCCTCCATTTCAATCGTAACGCGTTCTACATCACCACCAATAGGAGGATTTATTTTTGAAACCGCTAATAAAATTCTAGATACTGAAGGTATTTCATCAAAAATTCGCTTGATAATTCTATGAGCTACATGTTCTAAAAGTTTGGATCGTATCGCCATTTCTTCTTCCACGATGCGATTTAAATGCACATAATCTACAGTATCATTTAAATCATCCGTTTCGGCCGACTTTCGTAAATCAGTTTTTATTTCCAAATCAACTATATAATCAGAGCCAATTTTTCCTTCTTCAATCAAGCAACCGTGGTTGGTATATACACGGATATTCTGCAATTTTATCGTTCCCATTTCATTCTATTTTTATTCAACCCCAAAGTTAAGTTGTTTTAAATGATTTTTAAAAAACTTTAAACTTTAAACTTTAAACATTTTCTATCTTTGTCAAAATTACAAAATAATGTCAACAGAAGAGAAATCATTGAATTTCATTGAACAAATTATTGAAGAGGATTTAAAAAATGGTTTATCGAAAGATAAATTGCGTTTTCGATTTCCTCCTGAACCTAATGGTTATTTGCATTTAGGACACGCGAGTGCTATTGCACTAAATTTTGGTTTAGGAATTGATTATCAAGCTCCTGTAAACCTTCGTTTTGACGATACTAATCCTGCAAAGGAAGAACAAGAATACGTTGACGCCATAAAACGTGACGTAGAATGGTTGGGTTACGAGTGGTCGGAAGAACGTTATGCATCTGATTATTTTCAGGAATTATACGATTGGGCTGTGATGTTAATCAAATCTGATAAAGCGTATGTAGACAGTCAATCTTCTGAAGAAATGGCTGCTCAAAAAGGAACACCAACAACTCCAGGAATTGACGGACCATTCAGAAACCGTTCTGTTGCAGAAAATCTTGATTTATTCGAAAGAATGAAAAATGGAGAATTTGCAGAAGGCGTTCATATTTTAAGAGCAAAAATCGACATGAAATCAACTAATATGTTGATGCGTGACCCGATTATTTATAGAGTTATCAATAAATCACACCATAGAACAGGTGACAAATGGTGCGTTTATCCAATGTACGACTGGGCTCACGGCGAAAGTGATTATTTGGAACAAGTTTCACATTCATTTTGTACGCTTGAATTTTTGCCACACCGTGAATTATACGATTGGTTTTTGGACCAAGTTCGTGATGAAAATAAAGTACGTCCGAAACAACGAGAATTTGCCCGTAGAAACCTTTCGCACACCATTGTAAGTAAGCGAAAATTATTACAATTGGTAAACGAAAAACATGTAACAGGTTGGGACGACCCAAGAATGCCTACGATTTCAGGTTTGAGAAGACGTGGTTATACACCAATTTCACTTCGAAACTTTACCAAAACCATTGGTATTGCCAAAAGAGAAAACCTAATAAGTGTTTCTGTTTTAGAATTCTGCATTCGTGAAGATTTGAATAAAATAGCACCACGAGTTATGGCTGTTTTAGACCCAATTAAAGTGGTAATTTCTAATTATCCAGAAGATAAAGTGGAATGGTTAGAAGCTGAAAATAATCAAGAAGATGAAACTGCAGGTTTCAGAAAAGTGCCTTTTTCACGCGAAATTTACATCGAAAGAGAAGATTTTATGGAAGAAGCACCTAATAAATTCTTCCGTTTGTCTTTAGGAAAAGAAGTTCGGTTGAAAAATGCGTACATCATTAAAGGTGAAAGTGTCACTAAAGATGCAGATGGAAATATTACAGAAATTCAAGTTTCTTACGATATTGATTCTTTAAGTGGAAGTGGGACAGAGGCAAGTCAACGAAAAGTAGCCGGAACTTTGCATTGGGTTGACATCAAACATGCGATTCCAGCTGAAATTAGGCTTTATGACCGCTTATTTACTGATGAAACACCTGACGGACACAAAGAGAAAGATTTCCTTGAATTCGTTAATCCAGACTCTTTAAAAGTAATTACTGGATATGTTGAACCAAGTTTATTAACCGCTCAAGCAGAAGATAAATTTCAGTTTCAACGTTTAGGATATTTCACGGTTGATAAAGATACCACAGCTGAAAATTTAATTTTCAACAAAACCGTTGGACTTAAAGACGCTTGGGAAGAAAAAGGTAAGAAAGAGGAAAATGCAATCAATAATTCTTTGAAAGACATCAATAAATACTTCAAAGTTGATGCAGAAAATCAGAAAATAATTGAACAAGCGATTGCTCAAAATATCGAAAGTATTTCTGATTTTAGTTTGTTGCAAAACGCGATTCGCAAAAATACCAACAACAATAAAAGTTCGCTTTTGTTTGCCAATTGGTTATTTAAATATTCAAAAGCCATCAAAATTTCAGATGTTGAAATGGAAGCTTTGCAAAAATTGTACGGCATGTCCTTGAAAAGTGAATCTCCATTTGTAAGAATGGAAGCGATTCAACTTTTAACACAAGATGTTGAAAATTTAGCACATTTCAAAAATCAATTAACTGAGATGTTAGAAAAAGATAAAAGTGAAGAGGTTAAAATTCTAATTTCTGAAACTATCTAGATTATAGTTTAAATCGATGAAAAGCCTGCAATTGGCAGGCTTTTTTTATTATTGAAAATTCTGATTGTTTTATAATATTTAATCAATTTGTACTATTGAAAGTGGCTTTAAATTAGGCGATTTAAGCTAAGAACAAGAAATTTATATGGAACATTACCATCTTTAGGATTTTTCTTTAAGCAATAGCGTTTGTGTTATTTTCACGATTAATTAAAACTACTTTAACGGCTTATTAACAACATTAACGTAAATTGTTTGTAACTTTATTAAAAATTAATAAACACACAAAGCTATGTCAGTAAAAGATAACGGAGGAACAGTATTAGCGCTTTTAGCGGGTGCTGCAATTGGAGCAGGATTAGGAATTTTATTTGCTCCAGAAAAAGGAGAAAAAACAAGAGGTAAAATCAAAGACAAGTACGACGGTCAAAAAAATGACTTGATGGAAAAATTTGGTGAATTATCTGAAACCGTAAAAACGAAATTTGCTAAAACCAAAGTAGATTTAGAAAAAGGTTTTGATGATTTGGTTGACAATGCAGATGAGAAATCAGAAGAAGTAATAGCCAAGTTAGAAAAAAAATTACAAGAGTTGAAAAAAGCAGCTCACAATTCATAATTAATTTCTATAATTGAAATTATTAATTCAATAAAAAAGAGGCCGTAAAGCCTCTTTTTTTTATTCCTTTAATTCTCGAAATTAAATTCTTGAATCATAATTATCACCATCTTCTGGTTGTTCTTCATCTTTTAAATTCTGATAATCGTCAGAAGGTTTAAAATCGTCAGAAGCCTTTTTTGCTTTTTTATTTGCAATACGGTTTCTGTTTCCTTCTTTCATTGCTTCACCAATTTGGTTTGAAGCAGAGAATGAAGCGACCATATTATTTAACATGTCACTTCCAGCTTGTGGCGAATTTGGTAGCAAAATTAGATTCGAATTCGTATCAGCACCAATTGCTTGCAAAGTATCATAATGTTGCGTAACGACAATCAATGCAGAAGCTTCCTGCGAGTTAATTCCCACTTTATTCAGAACATCTACACTTTCAACCAATCCACGAGCAATTTCACGTCTTTGGTCGGCAATACCTTGTCCTTGTAAACGTTTACTTTCAGCTTCTGCTTTTGCTTTTGCAACAATTCTAATTCGTGAACTTTCAGCTTCAAATTCAGCAGCCGTTTTTTCACGGTCAGCCGCGTTAATTCGGTTCATCGCATTTTTCACTTGAATATCTGGATCGATATCAGTTACCAATGTGTTGATAATATCGTAACCATAAGTAGTCATTGCTTCGTTCAATTCTCGTTTTACAGCGATTGCAATATCATCTTTTCTTTCGAAAACATCATCCAATTTCAATTTTGGAACTTCAGCACGAACTACGTCAAAAACGTAAGCCGTTATTTGGTCGTGTGGATATTCTAATTTGTAAAATGCATCATACACTTTATCTTGAATCACCTTAAACTGAACCGAAACTTTCATTTTCACAAAAACGTTGTCTTTCGTTTTAGTTTCAATAATAACGTCTAATTGTTGAATTTTCAAATTTACTCTACCTGCAATTCTATCTACAACCGGAATTTTTAGTTGTAAACCGGAACTTCTTACACTTGTAAATTTTCCGAAACGTTCGATGATAACTGCCGTTTGTTGCTTAACGGTAAAAAATGAAGAGAGAAATAGGAAAAATCCTATTACGAGAATGACATAAAAAAATACATCCATTGCTTTTGGGTTTTAATTGTTTATTAAATAAGTCGCTTATAAGAAGGGAAAGTTACAACTTATTTTCAACAAAAAATCCTTTTAAAATTTGACTTCTAAAAGGATTTATTTGTTTTATAAACTTGCGATTGCTTTTTCAATCCGCTTGATCGTTTCTTCTTTCCCGATAATCTCAATGATATCAAATAGGTGAGGGCCTTTTAAAGCTCCTACAACGCTTAATCGCAGAGGTTGCATTACTTTTCCCATTCCTATTTCAAATTCAGTCATCCAAGCTTTTACAGTCGTTTCCACATTCAGTGAGCTGAAATCTTCTATTTCGTTCAACAAATCAGCTACGTTTTGCATTAAAAGAGGTGTTTCTTCCTTCCAATTTTTTGTTGCTTTTTCGTCGTATTTTTCTGGTGCTACGAAGAAGAAATCTCCAAGTTCCCAAAATTCTTCTACAAAATTCGCTCGTTCTTTAATTGAACTTACAATTTTCACCAAAGTCGTGTAATCAATAGAAATTCCTTTTTCATATAAGAAAGGTGCAAACGCTTTCGCTAAATCATCATCACTTTGCAACATTAAGTAGTGGTGGTTGAACCATTTGTTTTTCTCCGGGTCAAATTTGGCTCCAGCCTTGTGAACTCGATTCAAGTCAAATGCTTCTACTAATTCTTCAAGTGAATATAGTTCTTTGTCCGTTCCGTCATTCCAACCTAGCAAAGCCAAGAAGTTAACAACAGCTTCTGGGAAAAATCCTTTTTCTCTATAACCTGATGAAATCCCTTCAGCAGTTTTCCATTCTAATGGAAATACGGGGAACCCTAATTTATCGCCATCTCGTTTTGATAATTTCCCGTTTCCAACAGGTTTCAAAATCAAAGGTAAATGTGCAAATTCAGGAGCTTCCCAACCAAATGCTTTGTAAAGCAAAAAGTGGAGTGGAAGGGAAGGCAACCATTCTTCACCACGAATCACGTGTGTCGTTTCCATTAAATGGTCGTCCACAATATTCGCTAAATGGTAGGTTGGCATTCCGTCGCTTTTGAACAAAACTTTATCGTCAAGTAAATTCGAATCAAATTTTATATCGCCACGAATGATATCTTTTAATTCTAAAATTTCATTCACAGGCGTTTTAAAACGAATGACATAATCTTCTCCTTTTGCAATTCGTTCGGCTACTTTATCCGCTTCAACGGTTAGTGAATTGTCCAATTGTTCCCGAATTGTATGATTGTAAATGAACGTGTTTCCTTGTTCTTCGGTGTTTTTACGCAATTGGTCTAAATCTTCCGAAGAGTCAAAAGCATAGTAAGCCCAACCGTTTGCAATCAATTGTTCGGCATAACTTTGGTACAAATGTTTCCTTTCGCTTTGACGATAAGGACCAAATTTTTCGTTCTTTCCAACCGTTTCATCAGGCGAAATCCCTAACCATTCCAAAGCTTCCATAATGTACTCTTCAGCACCTGGAACAAATCGGTTTTGGTCGGTATCTTCAATTCTCAAATAGAAAGTTCCGCCGTGTTTTTTAGCAAAAAGATAATTGAATAACGCGGTTCTAACTCCGCCAATATGTAAAGGTCCCGTTGGACTTGGTGCAAAACGCACACGAACTTGCTTTGACATTTTAGGTATATTTTTTTGCAAAGATAAGATATGTAAAATCTTTATTGCCACAGATTATAAAGATTAAAATGATTTAATCTGTGAAAATCTTTTTAATCTGTGTCATAAATTATTCCTTATTGCCTGTAATTTAAGCATTTTCACTATCATTTTCTTTAATTCTTGGAAGTTCCCCTCCATTTCTTTCCTAACGCAGAATTTTTAAGGTTTAATGAGTCGGGTCGGGCTGCCACTCCCGCTTTTATTGCTTTCTGCAAAGCAATAAAGAGCTCCGTTCACATCCCTAACTCGAATAATTTTGATTCATGAATTCCCTTTCATTTTTTAAAGATTCATTTTATACGAATATTTCAATGTTTCGGGAACTTTGCAAGACTATTAATTTGTGAAAATTTGTGCAATTTGTGGTTTATAACTTAAAAACCACTAACTTTTTTTAACATTTTAAGTTCATATAAATCATTACTTTTAGCGGTTATAATTAAAAGTGATTTCAATTTGGAAAACAAAGCATTGATTTATCAGAAATTAGAAGCATTTATCCGTAAATTCTACACCAACGAATTGATAAAAGGAATTTTATTTTTCGTCGGCTTGGGATTACTGTACCTTTTGTTTACACTTTTCGTCGAATATTTCCTTTGGCTAAAACCAGTAGGAAGAACGATTTTGTTTTTGACATTTATTATTGTCGAAGTTCTTTTAGTCGTTCGTTATATTCTTTTTCCAATATTCCAATTGTTCAAAATCAAAAAGGGAATTGATTACAATCAAGCGTCAATCATTATTGGAAATCATTTTGGCGAAGTCAGTGACAAGCTTACTAATTTCTTACAACTTTCAAAAGATGAAAATTCTTCTGAATTATTAATCGCTTCAATTGAGCAAAAAGCAAAATCGCTTCAGCCAATTCCATTTCAGAACGCCGTTAATTTCAAAGGAAATAGAAAGTACATTCCTTTAGCGATATTGCCAATTCTGTTTTTTGCATTTTTCTACCTTTCAGGAAATAGTAAAATGATTAGCCAAAGTTTGAATCGTGTGGTGAATTACAAAGAACAATTTACGCCACCAGCTCCGTTTGAATTTGTAATTCTGAATAAAGATTTACAAACACAAGAAGGAACAGATTTTACAGTTCAAGTGAAATCCGTTGGAAATGTAATTCCTGAAAACGCGATGGTTTATATAGATAATGAAAGTTATTTTATGGAAACTTCCAAAGCAGGAGTTTTCGAATATACTTTTTCAAAACCACAAAAGAACATTTCGTTCCACGTGGAAGCCAATAAAGTTTCTTCACACGATTACGAATTGAAAGTAGTGGAAGTTCCTACTATTGCAAATTTCGAAATGACGATTCAGTTTCCATCTTATTTGAATCGTAAATCTGAATCCATTCAAGGAACAGGAAATGCAATTGTTCCCGAGGGTTCAAAAATTACGTGGAAAATGGCAACTCAATCCACAGATATGGTAGAATGGACTGATTTTAAGACTAAATCTACTTTTACAGCTGATAATAACAGCTTTAATTGGAGTAAAATTATTTCACAAAACACAGAATATCAAATTATTACTTCAAATAAGAACGTTCAAAGCTTTGAGAAATTAAACTATCAACTATCCGTTATTAAGGATCAATTTCCTGTTATTGCTGTAAACAACGTTCCAGACAGTTTAAAAGTAGATGAAAACGTAATTGTTGGTCAAATTTCAGATGATTACGGTTTGTCGAAATTGCAAATTGTCTATTATCCGTCGAATGCAAAGAACAAAACATTTAAGAAAGAGTTAGCTGTAAAGCGTGATGTTTTTGACCAATTCATTTTTAGCTTTCCTGGAGATTTACCTGTAGAAGAGGGAGTTTCTTATGAATATTATTTCGAAGTTTTTGATAACGATGCTTTGCATAATTTCAAAAGTACAAAATCAACTGTTTTTTCTGAACGCATTCAGACGGTGCAAGAAAAACAAGACGAGTTGATGCAAGAACAAAATAGCAATATTAGTGGTTTGCAGAAATCATTAAAATCGCAAGACAAGCAACTTTCAGAATTAGATAAACTGCAGAAGTCGAACAAAGAGAAATCAAGTCTTGAATTTAAAGACCAACAAAAAGTAGATGATTTTATCAAACGTCAAAAACAACAAGACGAAATGATGAAACAATTTACGAAGAAGATGGACGAGAATTTGGATAAAATCAAATCGGATAAAAAGGATGAATTCAAAGAAGCTTTGCAAAAACGATTAGAAGAAAGCCAAAAAGATTTAGAAAAAAATCAAAAGCTTTTGGACGAATTGCAGAAGTTGAACGATAAAATCAAGCAGGAAGAATTGTTTGAGAAAATGGAACAGTTCAAACAAGTCAGTAAAAACCAAGCAAAAACTTTGGAACAATTGGTGGAACTTACAAAGCGTTTTTACGTTGAAAATAAAGCAGAACAAATTGCGGATAAGTTGGAAGAGCTTGCAAAGAAACAAGAACAATTATCTGAAAAAGAAGATAAGAACAATGCCGAGAATCAAGATAAAATCAACAAAGAATTTGATGCAATTCAAGAAGATTTAAAAGAATTGGAAAAGGAAAATGAGGAATTAAAAGCTCCGATGGATATTCCGATGGACAAAGAGCAAGAGAAAAGTATTGACGAAGATTTAGAAAAAGCGAAAGAAGAACTTCAGAAAGACAATGCCAAGAAAGCAAAGCCGAAACAAAAAAGTGCTGCGAAAAAAATGAACGAAATGTCGGGTGCGATGGAAGAAAGTACGGCTGGTGGCGACAAAGAACAAATGGAAGAAGATGTTGCGATGTTGCGTCAAGTAATGGATAATTTACTTTCGTTTTCATTTTCACAAGAAGACTTGATGAAGAGTTTTCAAAATTTGAAACGTGGTACGCCTTCGTATAATAAGTATTTAAAAACACAGCAAGATTTACGATTGCAATTCCAGCATGTAGATGATAGCTTGTTTGCTTTATCGTTACGTAATCCACAACTCAACGAGACTATTACAAAAGAGATTGGAAACGTACATTATAATATTGAAAAAGCGTTAGATAATTTGGTTGAAACCAATGTTTCTCGAGGTACGTCTCACCAACAATACACGATTTCAGCTGCAAATAAATTAGCGGATATGTTGAGTGATGTTTTGAATAATATGCAAATGTCGCTTTCAGGTTCAGGTCAAGGCAAGCCAAAACCAAGCTCCGGAAAAGGGGAGATGCAATTACCAGATATTATGATGAAGCAAAAAGGTCTTGGAGAAAAAATGAAGGAGGGAATGAAGAAAGGTAAAGAAAGCGGTAAGAAAGAAGGTGAAGGTAAAGAAGGAGAAAGTGGACAAAAACCAGGTCAGAAGCCAGGTCAAAAACCGGGACAATCGGGTAGTGGTGGTAAAGATGGTGAAGGTGAAAATGGCGAAAACGGTGAAGGAAATGCCAAGGAAATAATGGAAATTTACAAAGAGCAAAGACAATTGAGAGAAGCTTTGCAAAATGAATTGAACAAGAAGGGAATGTCAGGAAGTGGTCAAGGTACTTTGGATAAGATGAAAGAAATCGAAAAGCAATTGCTTAATGAAGGTTTTAAAAATGAAACTTTGCAGAAGGTTTTGAATTTGAATTACGAATTGCTCAAATTGGACAAAGCTATGCAACAGCAAGGGGAGGAAGAGAAAAGGCAAGCTGAAGCCAATACAAAGCAATTTGACGGTAGTAAAGGCGCTCTAACTCCGGCATTGAAAGAATATTTAAACAGCATAGAAATATTAAACCGACAAAGCTTACCTTTGCGCTCGAATTTTAGCCAGAAGGTTAAGGAATATTTTAATGTAAATGATTAGTTTTAACTACGAAACAGATTTTGAATTAGGTAACGAGTCCGCTTTTGAAGATTGGATCTCTCGTGTAATTTTATCGGAAGGTAAGAAGGAGGGAGACATCAATTACATCTTTTGTGATGATGAGTATCTACATAAGCTCAATGTCGAATACCTAGAGCACGATACACTAACTGATGTCATCAGTTTCGACTATTCTGTCGGAAACGAATTGCACGGCGATATCTTTATCTCTGTCGAAAGAGTTGCTGATAATGCTAAAGATTTCGAGGTGTCTTTTGCAGACGAATTGCAGCGTGTTATAGTTCATGGCATTTTGCATTACTGTGGCTTTAAAGATAAATCTCCTGAGGAAGAAGTTAACATGCGAACTAAAGAAGAAGAGAAAATCCAAATGTTCCACGTGGAACAATAAGAACCAAGTATCTTGATTGAGATTAATTGTTCCACGTGGAACAATTTAATGGATTGGTTAATTTGGTTTAAAATTATACAAAGAAAATAGATGTTTGAAGAGATTTATGATGTGATTGTTGTTGGAGCCGGACATGCCGGTTCAGAAGCAGCCGCTGCTGCAGCGAATATGGGTTCTAAAACTTTATTGGTTACAATGAGTTTACAGAACATCGCTCAAATGTCTTGTAATCCTGCCATGGGTGGAATTGCAAAAGGTCAAATTGTGCGTGAGATTGACGCTTTGGGTGGCTATTCAGGAATTGTTTCTGACAATACCGCGATTCAATTTAAGATGTTGAACAAGTCGAAAGGTCCAGCAATGTGGTCGCCGAGAGTTCAAAGTGACCGAATGCGTTTTGCAGAAGAATGGAGAATGATGTTGGAAGGGACGCCTAATCTTGACTTCTATCAAGAAATGGTGAAAGGATTGATTATTGAAAATGGAGTTGTAAAAGGAATTCGTACTTCGCTTGGAACTGAAATCCGTTCGAAAGCGGTTGTTTTAACCAATGGAACTTTCTTGAATGGATTGATACATATTGGCGAAAAACAATTTGGTGGAGGTAGAGCTGGAGAAAGTGCCGCATACGGAATTACCGAAGATTTAGTGAAAGCTGGTTTTGAATCTGGAAGAATGAAAACAGGAACGCCTCCTCGAGTGGATGGCCGTTCTTTGGATTATACCAAAATGAATGAAGAATTAGGTGATGCAAAGCCTGATAAATTCTCTTATTCGGACGAAACAAAACCGTTGGTTCATCAACGTTCTTGTCATATGACTTATACTTCTTTGGATGTTCATGATATTTTGAGAGAAGGTTTTGACCGTTCGCCAATGTTTAATGGTAGAATTCAAAGTATGGGTCCAAGGTATTGTCCATCAATCGAAGATAAAATCAATCGTTTTGCTGATAAAGAAAGACATCAATTGTTTATTGAGCCAGAAGGTTGGAAGACGTGTGAAGTTTATGTAAACGGATTTTCGACTTCTTTGCCGGAAGACATTCAGTATAAAGCTTTGAAATCAGTCGCTGGTTTTGAAAAAGTCAAATTTTTCCGTCCAGGATATGCTATCGAATATGATTACTTTCCACCAACACAATTGAAACATACTCTTGAAACGAAGTTAGTTTCAGGTTTGTATTTTGCTGGACAAATTAACGGTACTACAGGTTATGAAGAAGCGGCTTCGCAAGGATTGATGGCTGGAATTAATGCACATTTGAAAATTAATGAAAAAGAACCGTTGATATTGAAACGTGACGAAGCTTATATTGGCGTTTTAATTGATGATTTAATTACGAAAGGAACAGAAGAACCTTACAGAATGTTTACTTCAAGAGCGGAATACAGAACGCTGTTGAGACAAGATAATGCAGACGAACGATTAACTCCAAAAGGATTTGCAATTGGTTTAGCTTCGGAAAAGCGTTTGCGAAGAATGGAACACAAATTCAATGAAGCAGAGAAGATGGTTAATTTCTTCAAAGAAACAAGTGTAAGTATCGCAGAAGCAAATCCAGTTTTAGAGGAAAAGGGGAGTGCTTTAGTTTCCCAATCGGATAAGATGTTTAAGATATTTTCTCGACCTCAAATTGATTTAGCTGATGTAATGAAGTTTGAAAAAGTAAAAGAATATGTTGCTAACGCTAATGTAGACCAAGAAATTTTAGAGCAAGCTGAAATTCAGGTTAAATATTCTGGATATATTGAGAAGGAACGAAACAATGCAGATAAGTTAACTCGGTTAGAAGATGTAAAGATTCCAGAGAACTTTGATTACGAAAAAATCAAATCGATGTCGATTGAAGCGAAACAAAAACTGTCGAAGATTCGTCCAGTCACCATTTCTCAAGCGTCAAGAATTAGCGGAGTTTCACCAAGTGATATTTCGGTATTGCTTATTTACATGGGAAGATAAAATGAGTGTTTCACGTGGAACAACTTTGTTAAGGCTTGTGAATAGTAGGTTAGTTGTGATTCTGATTTTAATTCTGATTACAGTTGGTTGCGGAATCCAAAAGCCTAAATACTTTATTGAAGATTATGTGTTGGTTCCAAATGGAAAAGAGATATTAGGATACGATGGTTTAACGGCCTTTGTTTTTGAAAATAATAAAAAGAGTATTCCTTTTCAACAATTTTTGGCAATACAATATAAATTGCAAACACTCAATGAAAGAGAAATACCATTTGTATTGAATGATAAAAATTTCATACTACATGTTTACGATTCAGATGAGACGTTGAAATATATAAATACATTTGATTTTGCATTGAAAAATCAAATTCCTGATCTATCGAAAATGGGAAATCAAGAAGATTTCATTGTATTATCTGTTACTAATGATACCAATGAAGATTGTTTAAGTGACAATTCCTTATATCAAAATATTACCATAAAGTACCTCCAAATTTTAAAAGAAGAATATTTCAGCAATGACAGATAACGCTAAAAAGATTTATTTAACGGTCAAAGACTTTTCGGTTTCCAAAGAAACTTTTGCATTGTATCGCGATGTAAAATACGATATGTTGATTACGTTTCCAAAACCAAGCTTGATCGATTTACCAAATTATTACGAAAGTGAAGATTACATTTCGCATTCAGATAAGAAAACTGGATTGTTTAGCAAGGTGTATCAAATTGTGCGAAGTTTCACTTTAAAAAATAAATTAAAAGTAATCGAGCAGTTTCAACCTGAAAAAGGAGCGTTGTTGGACATTGGGGCGGGAACGGGACATTTTCTGGATTTGGCACAGAAAAACAATTGGACGGTTACAGGAATAGAACCCAATGAGGGAGCGCGAAAAGTAGCTTCTGATAAAGGGATTATTTTTGCTACAGATATCCAATCATTGGAAAATAACAGTTTTGATGTAATTACAATGTGGCATGTTTTAGAACATGTACCAGATTTAGATGAACAGGTGAAACAGTTAAAGCGGATCTTGAAACCTAATGGAACAATTGTCATTGCGGTTCCAAACTTCAGATCCTTTGATGCAAAATATTATAAGCGGCATTGGGCGGCTTTTGATGTACCTAGACATTTGTGGCATTTTTCGAAAAAGTCGATTAAGGTGCTGTTTCAAGAAAAGAACATGACCGTAATTAAAATGCTACCGATGAAGTGGGATGCATTTTACGTAAGCTTGCTTTCTGAAAAATACAAGAAAGGATACATGAACTTTTTTAAAGGAATAGTGATGGGTCTCAGATCCAATTGGAAAGCAAAGAAGCGTTTTCAGTATTCATCGATCATTTACGTCATAAAAAATGATAAAAATACAAAATAAGGCGATTTAAGACACGTTTGTGGTTTTGGATAAGAATTAATATTACTTTTTTTTGAAAGTTTCTTAGAACTAATTAATTTAATTCAATATTTCGGTTATTTCACTATTATAAATGTTTTTGTCATAATTAAAATCTATATTACTTCATTTGAAGTAGATTAATTATAAATTTCAGAATCCAATACTTTTTTACTATTTTTGACGTCCAAATAAAAAATTAACTTTCACATTTATAAAATGAAAAAATCACTTTTGATTATCGCTCTTGCTGTTTCAATTATTTCTTGTAACAAAGAGCAAACTACCACTTCCAACGAAATGAAAACAGCTTATGTGGATACAGCCAAATTAATGGAAGAGTATACTGAGGCAAAAGATTTAGAAGCAAAATTTAAATCGAAGTCGGAAGCGGAAGCAAAGAAATTTGAAGTTGAAGAAGCTAACTTTAAAGCGGAAGTAGCTAATTTTCAAAAAAACGCGCAAGCCAATGGTCAGGCATGGGCTCAACAAAAAAACGCTGAATTAGAGCAAAAACAACAACGTTTGCAATACGCAGCTCAAAGTGTGGGTCAAAAGTTGCAAACTGAAAGTGCTACCGAAATGGACAGTTTGGTAAAAGGTGTAAAATCTTTTATTAAAGGTTACGGAAAAGATAAAGGATACGACTTTATCTATGGTACAGGAGATGCAGCAACGGTTTTATATGCAAAAGATCAATATGATATTACTGCAGAGGTAATTAAATTGATCAATGAAAAATATGCAGCAGATGCAAAGAAAGAGCCTGCTACAGATGCTGAGAAAGAAGAAGCAAAAAAATAATTTTGCTAAACAATAGAATAAGCCTTCCTTTGGGGAGGTTTTTTTTTGGATTACTTTTTTTTGTAGATTTGATACCTGCATTATATTTTTAATACTTATCTCTATGCCAAATGGATACTATTGCTTCAACCGCTGATTATGTACTTAAGTTTGTCAATCAAACCAATCGTTCTGTATTTCTAACAGGAAAAGCAGGAACGGGAAAGACTACGTTGCTAAGAAAGATACTAGAAACTACACATAAAAATGTGGTGGTGGTCGCGCCAACGGGTATCGCTGCGTTAAATGCAGGTGGAGTAACCGTTCATTCGATGTTCCAATTGCCTTTTGGCGGTTTTATTCCTGATAAAATTTTCCAAAACGACTTTTCCAATAACATTAAATTCGAGAACAAGAACACTTTGGGAAGACATTTCCGAATGAATGGCGTTAAAAAAGCAGTCATTCAGAATATGGAATTGTTGATAATTGATGAAGTCAGCATGTTGCGTCCGGATGTTTTGGACGCCATGGATTTCATGATGCAGACCGTACGAAAAAAGAAAGTTCCATTTGGTGGAATTCAAGTACTTTTTATTGGCGACTTATTGCAACTACCTCCCGTAATTAAGGATGAAGAATGGAATGTATTGCGAAAGTATTACGGCGGAAAATTCTTTTTCCACTCCCAAGTGGTGCAGCAAAATCCACCTTTGTACCTTGAACTTTCTAAAATTTTTAGGCAAGACGATAACACGTTCATTGATTTGCTGGACAGTTTGCGTAACAATACCATTTCTGTGGAACAACGCGACACACTTAACAAGTACGTTCAGCTTGATTTTGATCCAAAGAAAAACGAAGGGTACATCATGTTGACCACGCATAATCATAAAGTGGACGCCATAAATAAGGAAGCGCTGTCTGAATTAGTTGGCACAGAAATTACTTTAAGAGCCGACGTAGTAGATGATTTTCCAGATAAAATTTTCCCGATAGAAGCAGATTTGAAACTCAAAAAAGGCGCTCAAGTCATGTTTGTCAAAAATGATACTTCGGCGGACAAAAATTTCTTCAACGGTAAAATGGGTTTGATTAAGTCCGTTTCTAAAAATGAAGTTTTGGTTGAATTTCCCGAAGAAAAAAAGGTAATTGAAGTAGAACGTTTTGAATGGAAAAACATCCGTTATTCTGTAAATGAAACTTCTAAAGAGATCGAAGAAGAAGTTTTAGGAACGTTTACACAATTTCCATTAAAATTAGCTTGGGCAATAACGGTTCATAAAAGCCAAGGTTTGACCTTTGACAAAGCAGCGATTGATGTTTCGCAAGTTTTTATGCCTGGACAAGCTTACGTTGCGCTTTCTAGATTACGTTCCTTAAACGGTCTTATATTGCTATCTCCATTAACCATGAACGGCTTTTCCAATGATAAAGAAGTCATGCAATATGCCGAAAATAAGTGTTCAGAAGAAAAACTAGCGCATGAACTGCAATTGGACACGCAGCATTTCTTGTATAAATCGCTGACTACTACTTTCGAGTGGGAAAATTTATTGCAAGAATGGCGCAATCATTTGTTTTCTTATAAAAATGATGAAAGTAGATCTACGCAATCTTTGCATGCCGTCTGGGCGAAAAAGCAGTACGATGCGTTGGACAAAATAGTTCCGCTTGCACAAAAATTTATAAGTCAACTGCATTCTATTTTCCGACAACCAAAGGTCGATTTAGATTTTTTACAAGAACGTTTTACCGCAGCGTATAATTATTTCATGCCTGTTTTAGATCAAATGGTGTACGACTTATTATTTAAAATGGAAGAAGTAGTGCGTCTTAAAAAAGCGAAGGGATTTTATACTGAACTTCTTGAATTGGAAAATGCACAAATCAAAACCGTCTTGAGTTTAATGAAAGCGCAAAAATTAATTATTGTGGTGCTTTCGGGACAATTGATGGACAAAGATAATTTAACTTCGTATGAAATTAAAACGTACAAAGGCACAATTTTGCAAGCGGTAAAAGAAGATTTTAAAGATCAAAGAGGAACTTTAGTCGAAGATAATGTGGATGAAAACCGCTACACTTCCACAAAAAAGGAGAAAAAAATCCTGAAGAAAAATACTTTTGAAGAAACGCATGAAATGTGGTTGGAAAATAATTCAATTGAAGCTATTGCTATCGCTCGAAAATTAACCAAACAAACCATTTCTGGACATATTGCTAAACTTATTGAAGCCGGAAAAATAGATATTAAAGACGTTTTACCTTCATTACTTCTTGAGAAATTAGAACAAGCATTTTACGGCTACAGCGAAGAATCACTTAATCCTTTAAAAGAAAAGTACGGTTCAGAATTTTCGTGGGATGAATTAAAGATGTTTAAAGCAAATTTGAATCGCGTTTAATTTAACTCAACCAATAACACGCTATAATTGCCGGAATAAAGTAAATCACAATCGTTTTTGCACCTTCATATTCCTTTGCCATTCGTTGTCCAACAAGTAAGAAAATCAAGGTAATACAACTCATTACGGCTCCATAAAATCCAAAAGTACGTTGGTTGTTCATCATTAATTGTAAAATTCCAGCTAAACACAAAATTCCAGAAATTAATTCTAAAACAAGAATTATGAATAGGGAAGCAGGAACCATATTTTTAATAGGTGTCTTTGCAAAATGTCCTTTTAACCAACCTAAATTATCTTGCCAATACATCGTTTTATCATAACCGGATTGAATAAATGTGGCGGCTAACAAAAGTAAAACAAGGATGAAGGGGATATTACTAGTGATCATATTTTTATTTTTTGTGAATTAAACGAGTCAGTTTTATAGATAAATCGGTCAGTATAATTTTAGCATTTCCGTTACGTTCGATGTGATAAATGGCGTCAGAAAGTTCAGCAAAAATAGCGTCAATATTACTACCATTGACAAAAGGAGCAAAATTTTCGAGTTTAAACTTCGCAACTTTAGGTTCCATGTATACCAAACTGGTGGTTTGATAGTTAATCAGTAAGGCTTGACGAAACATTTCAATACAATAATTCAAGAATTTTTTTTGTGTCTCTCGACCGATTCCAGCAATGGTTTCGCTCCATTTTATCAAATCGCTAATGGCACTTGCATTTCCTTTGGCCCGAAAAGCCGCTCGAACCCATTGCACAAACCATTCTTCAAAAGCAGTGTCTTCGCCATTTTCATTGATTAATTTCAGCGCTTTATTGAAATTGCCTTGAGCTTGGTGCGCTAATTTCTTTGCATCGCGTTCTTCAATATTAAATTGAGTCATTAACCTTTCGGCAATGTTATTTTCGCTTAAACCATTAAAATGCAACACTTGACAACGCGATAAAATCGTTTGAATAATATCTTCTTCATTTTCGGCAACAAGTAGAAATAACGTTCGATCCGTTGGTTCTTCCAATAATTTCAACAATTTATTAGAAGCGGCAATATTCATTTTATCGGCCATCCAAATGATCATCACTTTATAACCGCCTTCATAGGATTTCAACGATAGGACACGGACAATTTCTTGTGCATCGTCCACGCGAATTTCCCCTTGTTTGTTTCCAGCTTCAAGAAAATTGAGCCAATCAAACAAACTACCGTACGGATTCTCCTTTAAAAAAGCGCGCCAATCGGTAATGAAATCAATGCTTTTTGGCTTGGTTTTGACGTCGGTTGTAGTAACCGTTGGATATACAAAATGCAAATCCGGATGCGTCAGGTTGCTAAACTTTAGATTGCAACTTTCATTTCCACCTTCATTTTCGCCACTAGAATTTTTGCACAAAATATATTGAGCATAAGCTATGGCTGTAGCCAAAGTTCCCGAACCTTCTGGACCGACAAAAAGTTGAGCATGCGGAATCCGGCCGGAATCTGCACTTTTAGTAAGGTGATTTTTGAGGTGCTCTTGACCAATGATTTCTGAAAACTGCATTTGACAAAGATATTCAAAACGGTTAAAATCGAAACATTTCGGGAACTAAAATTACAATTCGTTATTTTCATTCAGTTTCCGAATGACTTTCGCCGGATTTCCAACGGCTAAACAGTTTTCAGGAATGTCTTTTGTAACCACAGAACCAGCTCCAATAACACTTCCCGAACCAATCGTTACACCCGGACAAATTACAACTTGACCACCTATCCAACAATCATCACCGATATTTACTGGTTTTGCAATTTCGGTATTCTGACGTTCTAATTTATTTAGCGGATGTGAGGCAGTATAAATATGAACTCCAGGTCCAAATAATACATTTGAACCAATTGTGACTTTCATGGAATCCAATACGACACAATTTACATTAAAGAAAACATTTTCACCGCATTCAATATTATAGCCATAATCACAATGAAATGGAGGTTCGATATGAACTACATTTTTTGAATTCGACAACAGTTCTGCAATTAGTTTCCGCGTACTTTTATTCATCCAATATTCGGTGACATTGATTTTATATAATAGTTTTTTGGCATGAATCCGTTCCTTAACCAGTTCTTTATTAGCAGCTGAATAATTTTCACCTGATAGCATTTTCTCTTTTTCTGATTTCATGAAAATAGGTTGTATGTTATAAAATAGTTGTAAATTGCTTAAAAATACCTACTTATAGGGATTTTTACCAGTAGTTAAGCGATGTATTTTTACACCATCAAAATTAAACATTTGATTATGAAAAATCTTCTTTTTATCCCAACCTTATTTTTTGTAATTTTTCTAACGTCAATTATTACGAGCTGTTCTTCTACGGACGAAAATAGTAGAGTTGAAGTTGCTCGTGGAGCTAAGACCGATAGTAATTCCATTGTGTTTGAAAAAAGTGCAGCGTCTGATTGGAAAAATAAGAAGGTAGAAGTTAGTTTTGAAGATGCTTTTCAAAAATTTTCACCAATAGATGCTTTTGCACAAAACGGTAAAAAAGTGGGATACGGTTTATCCAATAACAACCTGAAACAAGGTTTGACTATTAAAATTAAAGTATCTGATTCCATTACAAATTCACAGAAAATAAATGAAATAATGGTTGAAGGATTTGATTTGGAAAAAGGAATCAATGAATTTACCATTGGATGCAATGAAAACAAAGCCTATATTATTTATTAGAGATTTACGCCAATTAGAAGATTTAAAACTAAAACCGTATAAATTATTTTATACGGTTTTTTAGTTGTTAGTTACACTAGGAGGTTATCATTTTTTCTTTCTTCAATACAATAGCATCATGAATGCCGTTCCAAAGTGCAAGTCGTTGTTGCATTGATTTAATGGATGCTTCTTCGGCTTCTTGCCAAAAATTGGCATCGGTACCGCAAAGTTTGAAAGTCTTTTCTAAAGCGAGATTACTGTGATGGTCGCTATCCATTTCAATATGTCGTTCCAAATAATATTTAAAAATTCCAAGCGAATCTGGTAATTTCTAATGCATAGCAATCACTGTGGAGTGAAACATTGCAGGAATCAAATCTTCCCTGCCAAAAGTAAAAAAGGCTGCTTGTAGATGACTTTTGCCAGGATTAATGCAGTCAAAAGTATAATTCACAAAATTTTGGGAGCAGTCTATCATTTCGGCCACCTTTTAAAATCATACAAAAATCCTATATTTGTCTTTCTCAATTAAAATAAAACACAAGCAAATATGAAAACCCTTCAAGATTTTAGTTTTAAAAATAAAAAAGCATTGGTTCGCGTGGATTTTAATGTGCCTTTGGATGCCGAATTTAATGTAACCGATGCCACCCGAATTCAAGCTGCAAAACCAACCATTGACGCCATTTTAGCGGATGGTGGAAGTGTTATTTTAATGTCGCATTTAGGAAGACCAAAAGGAAAAGAAGAAAAATATTCATTAAAGCATATTGTTGCAAAAGCAAGTGAAATTTTAGGACACGAGGTGAAATTTGCCACAGATTGCAGAGGAGAAATTGCGCAGGATGCCGCAAATAATTTGCAGACTGGCCAAATTTTATTACTAGAAAATTTACGTTTTTATCCAGAAGAAGAAGCAGGAGACGTGGAATTTGCCGAAGAATTAGCGTGGCTGGGAGATATTTATGTAAACGATGCCTTTGGTACAGCCCACAGAGCACATGCCTCAACCACCATTATTGCACAATTTTTTCCGGATGCAAAGTGTTTCGGGAACTTATTAGCAGCCGAAATAGAGAGTTTGAATAAAGTGTTGAAAGATTCTAAAAAACCTGTTACCGCAGTATTAGGCGGTTCAAAAGTATCTTCAAAAATCACGGTTATTGAAAATATTTTGGATAAAGTGGACCACTTAATCATTGGTGGCGGAATGACTTTTACGTTCATCAAAGCACAAGGCGGAAAAATTGGTGACTCTATTTGCGAAGACGACAAACAAGAATTGGCGTTAGAAATTTTAAAAATCGCTAAGGAAAAAGGCGTTCAAGTACATCTGCCTGTTGATGTTATTGCAGCAAACGCTTTTTCAAATGATGCAGAAACAAAAATTGTAAATGTAAATGAAATTCCTGACGGATTGCAAGGTTTAGATGCTGGACCAAAATCATTGGAACAGATTAAAAAAGTAATTTTAGAATCTAAAACTATTCTTTGGAACGGACCATTAGGTGTATTTGAAATGGAGAAATTTGCTAATGGAACTATTTCGTTAGGAAAATATATTGCAGAGGCTACACAAAACGGCGCTTTTTCTTTAGTAGGCGGTGGCGATTCTGTTGCAGCTGTAAAACAGTTTCATTTGGAAGATCAGATGAGCTATGTTTCCACTGGTGGTGGGGCAATGCTGGAGATGTTGGAGGGTAAAACGTTACCAGGAATTGCAGCCATACTAGATTAAATATTCTTGTTAATATAATAATTATAAAAAATTTAAGTTATAGCATGTAATGATTTTGTTATAAGATTATTATGTTTGCATTGTGATGCATCTGGTTGAAATCTAACTTGATACCTACCAAGTTAGATTTTGACGCATTATAAAATAAATTTGAATGCTTGTAATGGCTTAATATTTGTTGCAAGCAATTAACCAAAAAATAAATAAATGAATACAAGAAATTTAGTCGTTGCCGCTGCCTTAGTGATTTCGGGAACCGTTTTTTCGCAAGATTCAGTTTCGTCTCAAATCAATCCTCCTTTAGTAAAACTTTCCTATCTTGATTCTGTAAAAGCCAGTTTTGTCCATGATGAAGTTGCCGCTTGCGTAGACAGTTTGTGGTTAAAAGAATTGACCAATCAAGATATTTTTCCTGAGCTACTGAATGACATTGCCACAATGGACATTGATGAAAAAGTGGATTATGAACTTTCTACGGAACTTTTGAAAAAACGTTTTAAGGAAATGGATGCCAAATCTCCTTTCAATATTCAATACAATCCTGCCGTTGAAAACGTAATTAAATCCTTTTTGAAAAACAGAAAAAAATCTTTTGAGCGCTTGATGGCTATTTCAGAGTATTATTTTCCAACTTTCGAAGAAGCATTGGCAAAGCAAAATGTTCCTCTAGAAATTAAATATTTATCAATAGTAGAATCAGCATTAAACCCAAAAGCAGTTTCTAGAGTAGGAGCTACCGGTTTGTGGCAATTTATGTATGCAACGGGTAAAGAGTATAATCTGAATGTAGATTCTTTTGTTGATGAAAGAAGCGATCCCATCAAATCCAGTAAAGCAGCGGCTCAATACATGACCAATATGTACCGTATTTTCGGGGATTGGGAATTGGTTTTGGCATCTTACAATTCGGGAGCGGGAAATGTTGCAAAAGCAATCAGACGTTCTGGAGGTCAACAAAACTATTGGAACATCAGAAAATATTTACCAAAGGAAACACAAGGATATGTACCTGCATTTTTAGCAACAATGTATATTTATGAATACCACAAAGAACACGGAATTGTACCGAATCGCGCTTTAGTAAAGCATTTTGAAACAGACACTGTAATGGTTAGAAAAGAAATGAGCTTTAAGCAAATTGCTGATTTAATGGATGTTCCGGTTTCGCAAATCCAGTTGTTAAATCCTGTTTATAAAATGAATGTGGTCCCTTTTTATCCAGATAAGCCTCATTATTTAAGATTGCCAAAAGAAAAAATTGCGGTTTTTACTTCTAACGAAGATAAAATTTACGCTTACATAGATAAAGAACGTGATAAAATTGAAATGCCTTATTTTGTTTCTAGTTCAAGAGTAGCTTCTAATGATACCGCTTCAAATTCAAAATATAATACCAAAACGAAATACCATACTGTACGTCGTGGCGAAAGTTTAGGTTTAATTTCTAATAAATATAATGTTGCCGTTTCGGATTTAAAACGTTGGAATAACCTACGAAGCAGCACAATTAATACAGGTTCAAAATTAAAAATTGTTTCTATAGTAAAGGAAGCTGTTCCAAAATCCAAAGTAGCGCCAACAGTTGTTGAAAAAGAAAAAGAGACGGCTGTCGCTTCTTCTGATGTAGAAACTTCAGATGATGACGATAAAGAAGTAACGTTTTACACCGTGCAAAAGGGCGATAATTTATCCACAATTGCACGAAAGTTCAATATTTCGGTGGCTGAATTGAAAGAGTTGAACAACTTAGAAGATTCCAATGTAAAATTAGACAGCAAACTGAAAGTCTTGAGAACGGAAGAAGTTGCCGTAGTTAAGAATGAAATTGACATCAAAAACTTCTTAACTTACAATGTAATTAAAGGCGATAATTTAGGATCTATAGCCAAGAAATACAATGTGTCGGTAGCTTCACTTCAAGAATGGAATGATTTGAAAGACAACAATGTTGTAGTAGGGAAGAAAATATTAATTTTATCAGACAAAAAACAAGTGGTTTCTACTACTGAAAAAACAGCACATTACTTGGTCAAAAAAGGCGATTCTTTATTTAAAATAGCACAAAAATTTCCTGGAATAACGGTATCTGATATAGAAAATTGGAACGGAATTAAAGGCAATGATTTGAAACCGGGTATGAAATTAAAGATCAGCAGTTAAATTGTAAAGAATAAATTTTTAAAATAAATTTTAAATTCCTTATTTGGCTGGTCCATTTAAGGAATTTATTTTTGTAAAAAGAGGTATGTCAAAAACGAATCTAAAACGGCTCACTTACAAATCACCAAATAAATTTGCTGTGGTATTTTCTATGGTTCTGTTTTTTGCAGTTTTAAGTTCTTGTAAGAAACAAGAGGAATTGAAACCCGAAGCTCCTGCCGAAATCAATGCGCTTGCTATAGCAATCAATGATCAACTTTGGAGCGGCGAAATAGGCGACAGCTTGCGCAAAAAGTTTGCCGCACCTGTTGACGGACTTCCGCAAGAAGAGCCACTTTTTACCATCAAGCAATTTCCAATTCGATTGTTTGATGCCAATAGAAATTCCAACACCAATATAATTCTAATAAAGAAAGAAGAGCAAAATAAATACCAATTGATTCAAGATCGGTATTTAAAGCCGCAGAATTTGGTAGTGATTTCGGGAAAGACAAATGCCGAAATTTTGAAGTACATTGAGGAAAGTGCCGATTCTCTTGCAACTATTTTTCGGGAAACAGAAATCAAACGGAGTCAGACTTTAATTCGAGAAAATCTTTTAAGCGATGCGCCAATAACCAAGCGATTCAAAATCTTGTTGGACGTGCCAGCAACTTTTAATTATGTTGTGGAAAAACCTAATTTTATTTGGTTGAAGAAAGAAATTTTAAGCGGAAACACGAGTATTTTAGTGTATAAAGTGCCCTTTAAAACGTTGCTTAAAAATGATAACATCGTGAATAATATCATCGAAATGCGCGATAAAGTTGGTGCTCGATATATTAAAGGAAAAGAAAATAACAGCAGAATGATTACTGAAGAATCCTACGCACCGTATTTCGATATCACAGTAATCGACATGAAAAGGGCTTACGAAACTAAAGGCACGTGGGAACTTAAAGGCGATTACATGTCGGGCTCTTTTATCAATTATGCTATATTGGACCGCAATAAAAAGGAGTTTATCATTATTGAAGGTTTCTGTTACGCACCTTCCACTTCCAAACGGGATTTAATGATGGAACTAGAAGCAATTATTAAATCAGTCAAATTTTTATAAATACATGAAATTACAATTCGAAATAAAGCGTTTTAACGCACTATCTACCCTTGAACTTTATCAATTGTTGCAATTAAGAAGTCAAGTCTTTGTTGTAGAGCAAAATTGCGTTTACCAAGACATTGATGGTAAAGACGAGAAAGCAGTGCACGTATTGGGCAAAATGGACGATAGAATTGTAGCTTATTCTCGCATTTTTAAACCAAACGACTACTTTGACAACGCATCGATCGGTAGAGTAGTGGTATCAGAAAATGCGCGAGCTCATAAATTTGGATTCGATTTAATGCAAGAAGCCATTGCAGCAGTGGGTAGTGAATTTGGAATCCAACCCATCACCATTTCCGCACAATTGTACTTGAAAAAATTTTATGAAAGTCTGGGTTTTCAGCAAGTGAGCGAAACGTATTTAGAAGATGGAATTGAACATATTGAAATGGTACGCGACTAGATCTTGGTAATTACCAATTCTACTCTTCTATCGTACTCAGTACCTTTTCCAAGCGGAACCGTATTACCATATCCTTTAAACGTCATTCGTTCTTTGGGAACCCTTTTTAGAATTAGGTATTTGTAGACAGCTTCCGCTCGATTGTGCGATAATTTTCGTTTTCTAGTATGACGATCAATCGCTTCTTTCTGCTGTTTTGGTGTACAGCAAATGTGTCCTTGAATTTCAAAGTGAATGTTTTTATTGCGCAGCAACACGCGTGCAAGTTTACTTAAATCCGACTTTGCTTTAAACGTTAAAAAACTACTTCCGCGGTCAAAAAGCAAATCGTCTAGATAAATATGATCGCCAATAACATGGGTTTTCTGAACGGTATTGTAAAATCCAGGAAGCTGAATTTTAGGCAATGGTTTTAAGTTCAAAACCACATCCACACGCCGGTTTTTAGAGCGGACTTCCGGAATATTGTCCACAATATCGTCGTCAATCATGATTCTGCCTTTCCCTTCAATTGTAACAATTACCTTGTTGGTAATCCCATTTTTTAAAATTTCTTGTTGAATAGTATTCGCACGGTTTTGCGATAAAATAAAATTATAAGCTTCTTTTCCACGATCGTCGCAATACCCAAAAATCTCGATGGTTTCAATTCGGGTAGAATCGGTAGTACGGATAAAATCCACCACGCTTTGCAATTGTTCGGACTTCAAGCTGAATTTGTCAAACTCAAAATAAACCGAATGAATCACTTCCTCCTGAGCATGTAGTATTCCAATGAAAAGCAGCGGTATGAATTTTAAAAATCGAAACATTATTGTAAAAGTATTTTATTATATGCTGCAGGATTATTTAAAATTGCAGACGCCTTTTTAATTTCAGAGTTGCTTTTTAAATAATATTTATACAATCCTTCTCGGTATTGATAGCGCAAAATCAACTCATCTACCATTAAATTTTTAATTTCATTCTGGTGCTTGTTGATCAAAACGTCTTCACTTTTCTGAATGGCAAGCGCCAATTGGTTGTACTCTGCTTTTATGGATTCATCAATGCCTTCCTTTTGTGCCAATTCAAAGGCTTTTTTCAATGTCTTTTGTGTTTCTGTATCCAAAGAAAATGCAGCTTTTTTCAAAAACTGCTTGAAAGCCGTGTAATCCGCATCAGTCAAAACTGGTATTTTTTCGCCAAGCGAAGGATTTCGGTAAAAGTAGTCGGTTGCAAAATTAAATAGAGCGTCATTTTGCTGCAAAGCCTCTGAAATTGGATTCAATTTGGTTTCCTCTAAAGCAATGTCTGGCGAAATGCCACCACCGTCATAAACCGTTCTGCCTTTTCGGGTTTTGAAGGCATTGTAATTTTTGGCATCCGTCCGAAGTGCTTTTCCACTTTCGTCTTTCTGACCGTAATCTAGCGCTTGAATGCAGCGTCCGGATGGCGTATAATACCGCGAAATGGTTACTTTAACTTGTGTTCCATAAACCAAATCAATTGGTCGTTGAACCAATCCTTTTCCAAAACTGCGACTCCCAATAACCACCGCTCGGTCCAAATCTTGTAACGCACCTGCCACAATTTCTGAAGCAGAAGCACTCTTTCCATCTACCAAAATCACTAATGGAATTTCTAAATCTACGGGCTCAAAAGTGGTTTTATAGGCATTATTGTGTTGTTCAATTTTTGATTTAGTGGTGACTATAATTTCATTTTTAGGAACAAATAAATTACAAATATTCACCGCTTCATGTAGAAGTCCGCCAGGATTCCCTCTTAAATCCAGAATGATTTTTTCGGCACCGTCTTTCTTTAAACTTTCCAAAGCAGCTTTTACATCCGTTGATGCTTTTCGGTTAAACTGCGTTAGAACAATATAACCTGTCTTATCGTCCACTTTGCCAAAAAACGGAACCGCTTTTACTTCCACTTCTTCTAAAACAAGTTGTGTAGTTGCAATTTTTCCTTGTCGTTTGTACTTAATAGCAATCTTTGTGTTTTTTGCTCCTTTCAATAATTGTGAAATATCGTCCTTAAAATCCACAATATTTATGGTTCCAATTTGGATAATTTCATCACCCGCTTTTAAACCTGCTTTATCGGCGGGATAATCTTTGTACGGTTCTCTAATGATCAGTTGGCCTTCCTTTCTAGAAATAACAGCGCCAATTCCGGTATATTCTCCCGTAGCATTGATTTTAAACTTAACCACATCCTGCTCGTTGAAGTAATTAGTGTACGGATCTAAATCGGCAAGCATCGTTTTAATTGCCTTATCCATCATCTGACCCGGATTGGTCTGATCCACATAATTCATATTTACAGTTTTAAAAACTTCCGTAAAAATTTCAATTTGCTTGGCAATTTCAAAGAAATCATCTTTAAAACTCGTGCTTATAAAAAAAACACCCGCTGCTACCACAGGAAGTACTATTCTTTTTCTAATATTAATTTGCATGCTTAAATGTGTTGGAACGTGTCATTAAAATTGGTTACTAAAATAAACATTAAATACAGAAAAATAGCGGATTACAACAAAACCTTGATATTTAAGTACAAAAAGTTTTACTTGGGCGTGCCCCTTTACGTTCTCGTCTTGAAGGACGAGAACTTAAAGGGTCGGGCTGTACGTTCCCGCTTTTATTGCTTTCTGCAAAGCAATAAAGAGCTCCTCTGCCATCCCTCACGCAAAAAACAAAGTTCCTCACGCAGTAAAAATCCTTGCAATTGAAGCAATATTGTAAAGAAATTTCAAATCAAACAGACGGTTTTTCATGCTGTTTTTTAAGTTCCAAAACCCATTTCTCAAAAAGCTGAATCGTTTTTTGCTCAATTTCTTGGTACGTCAGTCGCTCTTTGGTTTGATAAAAAAACATAAAAATATAAGGTTCTTGCAAGTGTTCGCGCAATAAGTGTTGATTCAATCGGTACGTTTCCCGAAGAATACGCTTAAAATAATTGCGATCCACAGCGTGCTTGAAATATTTTTTAGAAACCGAAACGCCCATCTTCATCATTTCACCATCCATTTGTTGCTCATTTGCCACAGCATAAACCAACCGCAACGGGTATTTTGAAACCGACTTTCCCTTCGAGAAGAGCAAGTCAATACTCGTTTTGCTTTTGAGTTTGTGTTTTTTAGGATACGTAAAGGTCATCAGTTTATTTTAGGAGACAAAGTTACAAAGGTTAGTACAAAAATGGCGCTTAAAAATTTACAAACCGCAATATCAAAATGAATTAAAATAGTTTGATAAAAAAAGTATTTTTAGCTTCTAAACTTTTTCTGATGAGCGGTATGATTTTGCCAAAAGTAAGACTTCTTTTACTTTTAGTACTATTTAAAGTATTCGTTGTCAGACAAGAAAGAAATTTTAAATTTGCTTCAAGAGCGATTTGCGAAATTGGAAAAGAGCTTTCCAAATAAGATAATTCGTATACAAATTGTGCTATAATTTAAAAAAACGAGGTAGTATGTATTCTAAATCGTATTAGCGATAAAAATTAATTCTGCTAAACTGAGCTTCATTTTATTTTGTGAAAGTCCAGAAGAACCCAACTTTCCGTACAGTTTCAATGCAGATTTGCAATAAACCAATTTCAGATTTAATACGTTAAACTATATCTTTGGAATCGTTTTACCGCTGTAATTATTTAGAAACGTAGACATTGTAAACAATTTTCACATCGTCATAGTTGATGTAAAACTGTTTTCTATTGTCTTCATTTTTCTTGGTTACAATTAAAATCGTGCATAATCCACCGTCATTGTCAGCACATTTCATCGGAATGGTTTCAGAATTATTTTCTACTACTTTTTCGCCATAAGCTAAAATGCGGTACAACTGAATTTCCTTAGAATTCACAATAATTCTATCCTTTTTTGCATCTAATGAAATGACTACTGGACTGTTATTGAATTCGGTCCATTTTCCCCATTTTCCGTTCGCATTTTTTTCAATAATGCTAAAACTGTCGGCTTTAAAACGGTACACTTGCGCAGCAACATCTTGAATGGCAAAGAAGAATAAAAAGAAAGGAACTACAATTTTCAGGATTTTCATGTCAATGATTTTGAATCGCAAAACTACAAATTCTATTCCACAAAAGAAGCGAACTTTTTAGGGTTCGCTTTAAAATTTGGAATGTTTATTTATTCTTGAATGTAAACATTGTTTTCTTTTTCAATATCGGCCATCATTTCTGTTGGATCAATTATAATTTGCTTGATGCTCTTTTTAGGCTTGTCAATAGAGAATTGGTACGTACCAAAACTCCAAGCCCAATCTGCTAAAACCGTTCTTTTTAAATTGGTAAATGGATTTAGTTTTTCGCCAAACATCATGCGTAACGGAATGTAAAAAGTTTCGGCAGTTCCGTCCGTGTATTCTACGTAAAGATCAATAGGCATTGGCATTCTACCAATTCTTTCCAAGGTGATTGAGGTCTTGTTTTCCTTTTCAACAACTTCCTTAATGCTGTAATCAATGGTATTTGTTGTTCGTGTCCAATCGTTTAAATACCATTCCAACTGCGTATCGGATACTTTTTCTGCAATTCGGATAAAGTCGTTTGGTGTAGGGTGTTTAAATGCAAATTCCTTGTAGTAACGACGAAGGGTTTTCATTAAATTTTCATTTCCAATCACGTAGCCCAATTGACTTAGAAACACACTTCCTTTGCTGTAGGCCGAAATACTATAAATTTGATTGACATCATGACGGTCTGCATGCGTAGTTTGCGGTAGTTCTTTTCCGGAATTGACCATAAAAGCATAACTTTTATAGGAGCCTTCCAACGGATTATCTACTTTCTTTTCATTAATGGCATTTTCCGCAAGGTCAGAAATAAAAGAAGTAAATCCTTCGTCCATCCAGTAATGCTTGCTTTCATTGGTAGCCAAAACAAATTGGAACCACGAGTGTGCCATTTCATGAGCCGTAACTCCTTGCAAGCCTTGCATTGTACCGTTTCCAAGAATTAAAGTGGACATAGCGTATTCCATTCCGCCATCGCCACCTTGAATAATCGAATACTGTTTGTACGGATAAGGTCCCACATTTGCATTGAAAAATTCCATCAATTGAACGGCTTTTGGTTGCAAATTTTTCCAGTTTTCCTTTATGTCTGGATTGTTTTTATAGAAGAAATGCAATTTTGCACCACCCGGAACTTGAGCCGTATCGTGGATATAATCCTTGTCTGCCGCCCAAGTAAAATCATGAACGTCTGGTGCTAAAAAATGCCACGTTAACGTTTTGGTTTTCCTGGAATGTTTTACAACGACGCCATCGTCTTGATAACCATAACCTATTTCATTAGGATTTTGCAAATAGCCAGTTCCGCCGATGATATAATCCTTGTCCAAGCTAATTTTTACATCAAAATTTCCCCAAACGCCGTGAAATTCTCTGGCAATGTAAGGATCCGCGTGCCAACCTTGAAAATCATATTCGGCCATTTTTGGGTACCATTGTGCCATTGATAATGCAATTCCTTCAGAACTGTTTCTGCCCGAACGTCGAATTTGAAGCGGTACTTGTCCGTCAAAATTAAACGTAAAAGTGGACTTCTGATTGGGTAATATAGGTTTCTGAAGCTGTACTTCTAAAATGGTTCCTATGGTTTTTGTTTCAGCAGATTGACCATCTTGTTTGAAGTCTAACACTTTTAAAAAACCGATTTCATTTGGTTTCAAAGCACTAATTCGACTTTCATACGTGGTTTTTTCAGGCGTTTTGAATGTTTTAACCATTCGTCGGTCAGGATCAGAAATACTTTGCAAACGTGCATCCATTTCACTTCCCGGTTGGAATGCGTTGTTAAACAAGTGAAAGTACACTTTCTTCAACGTATCAGGCGAATTATTGGTGTAAATTAATTCTTGAGTTCCTGTGTACGTGTAATTTTTTACGTCCATTTTCACGTCCATCTTGTAATCCGCTTTTTGTTGCCAATACGAATTACTTTGTGCGAAACTGATCGAACATACAAGTAGAAATAAGGATGTGATTGTGGTTTTTCTCATAATTTATATAAATAAAAACGGAAGGCGCGAACCTTCCGTTAGTGTTCAAAATTCAAAAATATTATTTACCAGACATTTTTGCAGCCATTTGCAAAGCCGTGTAAGCATTTACAATTCTTCCGGATTTAGATAAAGTAGAAAAATCTTTTAAATCTCCTTTTTTTCTACCTACTTGAACCTTTGAATTTATCTTAGTTCCTGAATCCATCAAGATGTGTTTTACTTGACTTGCAGAAAGTTTTGGATAATACGAACGAATCAAAGCAGCAACTCCAGCAACGTTAGGCGAAGCCATTGATGTTCCAGCTAAATATTGGTAGGTATCTTCTGGCGTAGTAGCGTAAATCTGAACTCCTGGAGCAAAAACATCCACGTTAAGAGCTCCAAAATTAGAGAAATTAGCCATGACTTTTTCGCCGTATTCAAAGTTTAATGCACCAATAGTAATTAAATTATCAGCAAATTCTGTGATTTTATCGTCAGAATCATTCGGGAAGTTGTCTTCAACATCAATGTCTTTAGCATCATTTCCAGCAGCATGAACAATTAAAACATCTTTTTCTTCTGCATATTTAATTGCATCATATACCCATTGTTTGTGTGGAGAAAATGATTTTCCAAAACTTCCGTTAATTACTTTTGCACCATTGTCAACTGCATATCTAATTGCTAAAGCGATGTCTTTATCGTACTCATCACCATCTGGCACCGCTCTTACCGCCATAATTTCAACATTGTTAGAAGCAATACCATCTCCTCCAATATTGTTATAACGACCTTGAGCAACAATTCCGGCAACGTGTGTTCCGTGAAGTGCTTCACCTTTATCTGGTCCAATTACGTTGTTATTTCCGTACTTGGTATCAGTAAGATCGTTTGGATTATCTCCAACAACTTTACGGTAATCCATTTTTAAATTAGAACCATTCATCGTAGCGATATATCCTTCTAACTCTTTCTTAATTTCCTCTTTTAATTCCGGAACCGGTAAACCGTAAGAAAGCATTTGTTTCATCGCTTCTTTACTTTGCACAATTGCTGCATCAGTAGAAGTAATTGCCTCTAAATCAGCAATGGTATAGGTCTCTTTTTTAAGCTCTTTTTTAAGAAGTTCATCGGCACTATTAATTCCCATCATCATGGATTCTAATTGTGTACGACCTTTGTTAGCATCTGCAGATTTTTTATCTACAATATCTTTGGCTTTCTTATAAGTTGCCTCGTCTACAATTGATTTGTCTTTTACAATTCGCTCATATTCTAAGTTTTCTTTGGTAATATCTCCTAAGAAGTTCCAACCGTGCATGTCGTCAATGAAACCGTTGTTGTCATCATCAATTCCATTTCCTGCAATTTCTTTTGGATTGGTCCAAACTGCTGCAGCTAAGTCAGGATGCTCGATATCTACACCTGAATCAATAATTGCAACAATAACTTTTACGCCTTCTTTATCTTTCAATAATTCGGTATAAGCTTTATCAACGCTCATTCCAGGAATAGTGTCTGTTAAAACATCCAAGTGACTCCATCTTTTTAACTGATCATCGGTAATTTTTGCCTTTTTTACAGGAAGGGCATCCACATTGTACATCGCTACTTTTGTAGTACTACAACCTGTTAAGGCTAAAGCAAGTGCTAACGATAAATACGTTAATTGTATTTTTTTCATTTTATAGATTAGTTTGATTTTTCAATATATTAGTTCCAAAGGAAGCAATTTTGTTACACAATTTCTCAAAAATAACAAAATTTTTACACTTTGCAGCATGTAATTTCTAAGCGCCAAATACTTGATTATAAGTAAATATTTCTTTGAGTCGCACTCCTTTTTCAGTTTCTTCAACAGTAATGATTTCATTATGAGCATCGTGTTCCAGCCATAAATAGTAATTATTTTGAGCAGCTTCACGCAGAAATTTTTCTTTTTCGGGCAAAGTTAATAGCGGTCTTGTATCATAACCCATCACGTAAGGCAAAGGCAAATGTCCTGCAGTTGGCAATAGATCAGCCATAAAACAAAGGGTTTTTTCTTGATACAGAATTTTTGGAATCATCATTTTATCGGTATGACCGTCGGCAAAGAAAATGTCAAAATTCATATCCTCACTTTTAGACCATGCTTCAGTTCCTTTTTCAATAAAGTTCAATTGACCACTTTCCTGCATTGGCAGAATATTTTCTTTTAAAAAAGACGCCTTTTCTCTTGGATTCGGATTTGTTGCCCAATTCCAATGGTCTTTATTACTCCAAAATTTAGCATTTTTAAAAGCAACTTCATAACCCGTTTTATCTTTGTTCCAAATAACGCTTCCGCCACAATGGTCAAAATGCAGGTGCGTCATGAAAACATCAGTAATGTCGTCTCTGTGAAAACCATATTTCGCTAGTGAAGCATCAACTGAATGTGTTCCCCAAAGTGAATAGTATCCAAAAAACTTCCCCGATTGCTTATTTCCCATTCCGTTATCTATCAGAATAAGTCTTTTTCCGTCTTCAATAAGCATGCAACGTGTGGCAATATCGATGAGGTTATTTTCGTCAGCAGGATTGGTTTTGTTCCAAATGGTTTTGGGAACAACGCCAAACATGGCACCGCCGTCTAATTTGAAATTGCCGGCTTCTATTGGATATATTTTCATTGGGATAAAGGTTTAAAATTCTCGTAAAGATAGGAGATTCATTTTTGAACAAAAAATGGAATGTATTGGCATTTTTAATTTCGAATGGTGTTAAAGAATATTTTTGATTTAAAAGTCGTGGAATGCTGTTATAGTTATAACTTATCAAATCATACGTTATAATAATGTTAGGCATTGGTCTAAAAAGTATAAATGACGTATCTTTGCACTTAATTTAGACAAAATCAATATAACATGATTAAAGTATCCGATGACGCAAGTAAGAGAATCGTTTCGATGATGCAAGAAGGCGGTTATGATGCATCTGCTGATTACGTGCGAGTTGGCGTAAAAAGTGGTGGTTGTTCAGGTCTGTCTTACGAGTTGAAATTTGACAAAGAATTAGGCGAAAACGATAAAGTTTTTGAAGATAATAACGTAAAAATTGCTGTAGAAAAAAAGTCGTTCTTGTATCTTGCAGGAACAATTTTAGAGTATTCGGGAGGTTTAAACGGAAAAGGATTTGTGTTTAATAATCCAAATGCACAAAGAACTTGTGGTTGTGGAGAATCATTTTCTCTTTAAAAACAAAAATTGAATCAATAAGATGTAAATCAGCATTTTATATCTTAGACGGTTTTAAAATAAAAACATGGCAAAATATACTGAAGACGACTTAAAAGTCGAATTAGAAAATAAAGAATACGAATACGGATTTTATACCAATTTAGAATCAGATACTTTTCCGATTGGTTTAAATGAAGATGTAGTTCGCGCAATTTCTAAAATTAAAGACGAACCAGAATGGATGACCGACTGGCGAATCGAAGCTTTTAGAGCTTGGAAACAAATGATTGAGCCAGAATGGGCAAATGTTCATTATACAAAACCAGATTTTCAAGCAATATCATATTATTCGGCACCAAAAGCGGTGGATCCAAATAAAACTTTGGACGACGTTGACCCGGAACTTTTGGCGATGTATAAAAAGCTAGGAATTTCTGTAGATGAACAAAAGAAAATGAATAACGTAGCAATGGATATCGTTGTCGATTCTGTTTCTGTAGCTACGACATTCAAGAAGACATTGGCTGAAAAAGGAATTATTTTCTGTGCGATTTCTGAAGCAATTAAAGAGCATCCAGAATTAGTTCGTAAATATTTAGGAACAATTGTTCCGCAGAAAGATAATTTTTATGCTGCGTTAAATTCGGCGGTTTTCTCTGACGGAAGTTTCTGTTACATTCCAAAAGGCGTTCGTTGCCCGATGGAATTATCTACGTATTTCCGAATCAATCAAGGAGGAACTGGTCAGTTTGAACGAACATTATTAATTGCAGATGAAGGAAGTTACGTTTCTTATTTGGAAGGTTGTACGGCACCAAGCCGGGACGAAAATCAATTGCATGCCGCTGTTGTGGAATTAATTGCGTTAGACAATGCTGAAATTAAATATTCAACGGTTCAAAACTGGTATCCAGGAAATAAAGAAGGTAAAGGTGGGGTTTTCAACTTTGTAACCAAAAGAGGTTTGTGCGAGAAAAACGCTAAAATTTCATGGACACAAGTTGAAACAGGTTCAGCTGTTACTTGGAAATATCCATCTTGTATTTTGAAAGGTGACAATTCGGTAGGTGAATTTTACTCCATTGCCGTAACTAATAATTACCAGCAAGCCGATACAGGAACCAAGATGATTCACTTGGGAAAAAACACAAAATCAACAATTATTTCTAAAGGTATTTCGGCTGGAAAATCACAAAACAGTTACAGAGGTTTAGTACGAATCAGTCCAAACGCTGATAATGCCAGAAACTTCTCGCAGTGTGATTCACTTTTGATGGGAAATAATTGTGGAGCACATACTTTTCCTTACATCGAAAGTAAAAATCCTACAGCGAAAATTGAACACGAAGCAACGACAAGTAAAATTGGTGAAGACCAAGTTTTCTATTGCAACCAGAGAGGAATTCCAACCGAAAAAGCAATTGCATTAATTGTAAACGGTTTTGGTAAAGAAGTATTGAACAAATTACCAATGGAATTTGCGGTAGAAGCTCAAAAATTACTGGAAATATCATTAGAAGGTTCAGTAGGATAATTTAGAATTTAAAAATCTGATATTATGGAAATTACATTAAAAAACGTAAAGAAAAAAGATTTGCCCATATTTGAATCATTGGCCAAATCCTTAGGTTTTGAAATTACCAAAAAAGAAGATAAACTTTATAATCCGGAGTTTGTAAAAAAAATTCTAGATGGTGAAAAAGATATTAAAGAAGGTAAAGGGATTACAATGACTATGGATGAGCTACACGCTTTATGCAAGTAGTATTAACTCCCAGAGCCAAAAAGGAATTAGATTTTTGGGCAAAGTCAGGAAACAAAGGAATTTTGAAAAAAATTGTTTTATTGATAGACGATATTCAATTACACCCTTATTCTGGAATAGGAAAGCCGGAACAATTAAAATATGATTTAGCAAATAGGTGGTCGAGAAGAATTGACAAAGAACATCGATTGGTTTACAGAATGACAGACGAAAATAATATAGAAATCTTAAATATATTGTCACTTAAAGGACATTACGAATAATATGTTAAAAATAGAAAATTTACACGCTTCAATTGAAGACAAAGAGATATTAAAAGGAATCAATCTTGAGATCAAAGCTGGCGAAGTACATGCTATCATGGGACCAAACGGTTCAGGTAAAAGTACACTTTCGGCGGTAATTGCAGGAAACGAAACTTATACAGTTACGGAAGGTTCTGTATCATTAGATGGCGAGGATTTGGCTGATTTGGCTCCGGAAGAGAGAGCTCATAAAGGAGTATTCTTATCGTTTCAATACCCTGTTGAAATTCCTGGAGTTTCGGTAACCAACTTCATGAAAACGGCAATTAACGAGAACCGTAAAGCAAACGGAAAAGAAGATATGCCGGCAAACGAGATGTTGAAATTAATTCGTGAGAAATCAGAATTATTGGAAATCGACCGTAAATTCTTGTCTCGTTCATTAAACGAAGGTTTTTCAGGTGGAGAAAAGAAAAGAAACGAAATTTTTCAAATGGCTATGTTAGAGCCTAAAATCGCCATTTTAGATGAAACCGATTCAGGTTTAGATATCGATGCTTTGCGAATTGTGGCAAACGGTGTGAATAAGTTGAAAAACGAAAACAACGCGGTTTTAGTAATCACACATTACCAAAGACTTCTAGATTATATCATTCCGGATTTCGTTCACGTTTTATACAACGGAAAAATCGTGAAATCAGGCGGAAAAGAACTGGCTCACGAGTTAGAAGAACGTGGTTACGATTGGATTAAAGCGGAAAACTAGTTTAAAAATGTTGTCAGTTCGCAGTTGTCAGTTTTCAGTATGGAACCGACAACTGAGAACTGACGACCGACAACAAAATTATGGAATTAAAAGAAAAACTCATATCATCATTCATGGCATTTGAAGAACGTGTGGACGTCAATGACTCCTTGCACGACATTCGAATCAATGCGATGAAGAACTTTGAAAATAATGGATTTCCTACCAAAAAAGAGGAAGCTTGGAAATACACGTCGTTAAATTCAGTTTTGAAAAACGATTTTAGTGTATTCCCTAAAAACGAAAATAGCATTCAATATTCGGATGTAAAGAAATATTATTTACACGAAATTGACACGTATAAAGTCGTTTTTGTAGATGGTGTATTCAGCTCATTTTTGTCTTCTACAACGCATGATGGGATTGACGTTTGTTTGATGGCTTCTGCATTGACAAAGCCAAAATACAAAATGATTATTGATACGTATTTCAACCAAATTGCTCAAAAAGACGACAGTTTAACTTCGTTGAATACCGCTTTTGCAATGGAAGGAGCTTACATCAACATTCCAAAAAACAAAGTTGCAGATAAACCTATTGAGATTATCAATTTCTCTACAGGAACAGAAGCGGCACTATTGGTTCAACCAAGAAACTTGATTATTGTGGGCGAAAACTCACATGTACAAATCATCGAGCGTCACCAATCGTTGAACTCAAATCCGGTATTGACCAATTCTGTAACTGAAATTTTTGCTGCAAAAAGAGCGATTGTAGATTACTACAAAATCCAGAACGATACGATTGAAGCTTCGTTGGTAGACAATACTTATATTGCGCAAAAGCAACAAAGTAATGTTTCGGTTCATACATTTTCTTTTGGTGGAAACATCACCAGAAATAATTTGAATTTCTACCATCAAGGTGAACACATCGAAAGCACGCTAAAAGGGATTACTATTATCGAAGGTAAACAACACGTGGACCACCATACTTTAGTGCAACACGCGACGCCAAATTGCGAAAGCCACCAGAATTATAAAACGATTCTTGGCGACCGTTCTACAGGTGTTTTCAATGGAAAAATATTCGTCGAAAAAGAAGCACAGAAAACAGATGCTTTTCAGCAAAATAACAATATTTTATTGAGTGATAAAGCGACAATAAATGCAAAACCACAATTGGAAATTTTCGCAGATGATGTGAAATGTTCCCACGGTTGTACGATTGGTCAACTGGACGAAACAGCAATGTTTTACATGCAATCTCGTGGAATTCCAAAGAAAGAAGCGAAAGCATTATTGATGTACGCGTTTTCGAATGACGTGATTCAAAGTATTAAAATACCTGAATTGAAAGCGAGAATTACAAAGATTATTGCAAATAAATTAGGCGTTAATATGGGATTTGATTTGTAGATTTTAAACGCAAAGTTCGCTACGATTTACGCAAAGGACGCAAAGTTTATTAATTAACTTTGCGTCCTTTGCGGTTTTTTACTTTGTGTTCTTTGCGGTTAATATAACTTTAATCGAAAATTACTTCTCAAAACTCCCTAAAACCCCCTTCAAAAACCCATTAAAGTCAAACGATTCATCATCCGTCAAACCCATTCGAACAATCACCAAATCTTTCGATGGAATTACAATCACTTTTTGACCTTGAAAACCACTGGCATAATACATATCTCGAGGAGCATCTGGATATTTTCCACTCGAATTTAACCAAAAATGTCCGCCGTATTTTCCGTCAGAAGTTGGAGTAGGCGTTGCTACATATTTTGACCAAGAAGCATCAAATAATTGTTCTCCTAACCAATTTCCGTTATGTAAATAAAGCAATCCAAACTTTGCCCAATCTCTAGTTGTTGCCCAAGCATAAGAAGAACCAACGTAATTTCCTGTCATGTCCGTTTCCACAACCATTGAGTACATTCCGATTTTATCAATCAACGACCAATACCAAAAATCCAAATATTCTTGATGGGTTTTAAATTGATTTCGCACTATTTTTGAAAGTAAGTTTGATGTTCCAGAGGAGTAATTCCAACTTGCATTTGGCTTGCCAAAAAGTGGTTTGTCGAGTTGCACTTGACCCATATCTTTTGCTTGGAAAAGCATTTTTGTCGCGTCACAAATCCGGTCGTATTTTTCTTCCCATTCTAAACCAGAGTTCATTTGGATTAAATTATGTGTCGTAATTTTGGCTCGTTCATCAGCTTTCCATTCAGCTATTGGAGCGGGTTTATTGATGTCAAATTTATTTTGATATTGCAAAATTCCAAAGTACGTTGCTGTAATACTTTTAGTCATCGACCAACCTAAAATTCTGGAATCTTTGGAGAAACCGTCGGCATATTTTTCTATAAGTAAATGGTCTTTGTGCAAAATTACTACTGAACGTGTTCTTTTTTCGAAAGCATCACCTTCATCAAATGCATTGTCAACAGCTTTCTGAAGTTTAGAATAATCTACAGTTGAAAAAGTCGAATCTTTAGGTTCATTTGTGCCAAAAGGATACGGAAAATTAATCTTTGGTTGAACACGATTTGGTACCAAATAAGGTTTTGTTACATCAAAATCTTCGTCAATAAGCATTGAACCCAAACCTTCCCGGTAAATAGCTTTCCTTTTTTGCAAACCAAAAACAGATGAGGTTGCTGATTTTTCTGCATCTAAAATGCTATTATTTGCCAAACGAATCAGTTTGATGTCATTGTCTGATTTCTCAATCAATTCCAGCGAACGATGGTCTATAAAATGAGCCGAAGCCACACTTTTTGCCGAAAAACCTGAAATCAATTCGAGTTTAGGATAATTGGTATAACCGGCATATAAGATGCCAATTAAAATTAAAACGGACACAACCTTGACTATTTTTTTCATCTAAAAACTATTTTGAAAGGCAAGATAAGTTTTTTTAACAAATTAAAACTAAAGTGTATTTGTTTATCTTTGAAGAAATTCCACATAAAGTATGAATAAAATTTATGACTTATTACACGCCAAAAACCTAATCAGCAAAGAGCAACATCAGGCAATTGAGGAATACAGTAAACTGCAATTATTTTCTATAAGAAATGAGTTGCTTTTTTTGCTTTACATCTCTATTTTATTATTTACCACAGGTGTTGGAATTATTATTTATAAAAATATCGATACGATTGGGCATACCATTTTACTCATTTTACTTGCAGTAGCAACGGCACTTTGTCTTTATTTTTGTAAAAAGAAAGCGGTAGGATTTTCTAAAGATGAGGTTAAGTTTGAAAATCCACTGTATGAATATTTAGTGCTTTTTACAACGATTCTGATGTGTACGTTTATTGGTTATTTTCAGTATAACTTAAATTTTCAAGACAGTAATTACAGTGTGGCAACGCTAGTTTCGGCGGTGGCTGCTTTAGGTATGGCGTATTATTTTGATAATAAAAGTGCTTTGACCATTGGAATTACAGCTTTGGGAAGTTTTATTGGTCTTTCCATTCAGGTGCAAACGCTTATCGATAATGATAATTTTGACGATCCTAGAATACTCTTTTCGGGACTTGTATTTGGCGGATTATTAATGCTATGGCAATTTTTGTCGGATAAGTATGCAGTGAAAACGCATTTTAGCTTTGTAATACTCACGTTCGCTTTACATCTTTTAGCTTTAAGTTGCTTTGGTGGCTATTTCCAAAATGGATTTTGGATTATATACCTAGCAATTTTGGCCGCTGTTTTGTATTATTTTTATTTAAAAAGCGTTCAGTTTAAAGCCATATCGTGGTACTCATTTGTTTTGATTTATGGCTATTTTGGTGCGAACATACTCTTATTTAAAGTTCTAGAAAGTATTGATTTAGATTTAATTTATGGTTTCATTCCCATCTTATCACCATTTTATTTTATAGGTTCCATCATATTGTTTGTCAAATTAATCAGAGACTTTAAAAAGAAAATCAATGTTAGCGAGTAATCACAATCATATAGAAAACTATTTTCTTATCGAAGAATTAGTGCTTTTGGAACGTCAGGAATTTATTTCAAAAGAACAGTTAGCGCAACTGAAGAAAAGTACAGTTACAGCAAAAACCAATTCTAATATTCTACTGCGATTTGCATTTTTCCTCTTGGGAAATTTTGTCATTTCATCTGTATTGGGTGTCTTTGCATTCATTTTAACCACGCTTTCTGGCCAAGAGGCTTTTGCTTTTTGGTTTCTTGTTGGTGCAATTGGATGCGTTGTTGCAGCTGAATTTATTTACATTGGAAACTATTTTGCTTATGGTTTTGACGATTCATTCATTTTATCAATCACGCTTTTTTTTACGATAGCTGTTGGAATTTTTACTGAAGACGTAACGGCTACATTGGCTGCATTAGTTATTTCCAATATCGTCTGCACGATCCGATATGTTCATGTACCGTCGGTGTTTTTTGGATTGATAGGACTAATTGGCTTGGTGGGTTATGCAGTAATTGAAGAACGAATTTTACCCTCTTACTATCTACCAATTGTACTATTCATTATCGCTGTAGCATTGTACTTCTTACAAAGCATAATGTCGAAGTCCAACAAAAATTTAATTTATACAAATGTGTTTCTGATTATAAAAATCATGAGTTTGGCTTTTGGTTATGCTGCTCTAAACTATTTTGTAGTTAGGGAATTGTCTGAAAGCTTGTTGAGCATGGAAATAGTACCAAATCAAGACATTCCATTTTCTGAACTATTTTACATTGCCACATTTGCACTTCCACTTTTTTATATTTTTATCGGATTAAAAAAGAGGGATCGCGTATTTCTTTGGATGGGATTAGTGACTTTGTCCCTTGGATTTGCTAGTATTCGGTATTATTACTACTTTTTACCAGTAGAAGTAGCGCTGATGGTAGGCGGAAGCATCCTTTTTGCGATGGTCTATTTTTCCATTCGAAAATTTAAAGAAAGTGCGGTTGGAATTACGTTCAAGGAAGATAAGAGTTTGAATCCAATGGCATTTGCCGCAGTCCAAGCTCTTCTAGTTAATGCAAATGTAAATACACAAACGGTGTCTTCGGAACAGGCTCCAATGGAATTTGGTGGTGGCGAGTTCAGTGGAAGTGGAAGCGGCGGTAGTTACTAAAAACCAACGGTTGAAATAAGTACCAAATCAATATTGTCTGAACCAATTCTATAGAATTATTAACACCGTTTTACACGTCGTTGAGTTGAAATTTTAGTACTTTTGTATTTAGATTTTATCTAAATAATTATGTTTGATATTCAAAAAGTGCGTGCTGATTTCCCCATACTTTCTCAAAAAGTAAATGGTAAACCCTTGGTTTATTTTGATAATGGCGCGACTTCCCAAAAACCACAAGTTGTAATAGATGCAATTTCAAAATATTACTCGGAAATTAATGCCAATATTCACCGTGGCGTGCATACGCTGAGCCAATTGGCAACGGACGCTTACGAGGAATCGAGGTTGAAAATTCAAAAGCATATTAATGCTCAATTTTCGCACGAAGTCTTGTTTACTGCAGGAACCACACATGGAATTAATTTGGTTGCAAATGGTTTTGCTTCAATTTTAAAACCAGGAGATGAGGTTTTAGTTTCGGCTTTGGAACACCACTCTAACATTGTACCTTGGCAAATGTTGTGCGAGAAAACAGGTGCGATTCTCAAAGTTATTCCGATGAATTTGGAAGGAGAATTGATTCAAAGTGAATATGACAAATTGCTTTCGGATAAAACTAAAATTGTTACTGTAAATCATATTTCTAATGCATTGGGAACCATTAACCCGATTAGAGAAATGATTGCTAAAGCTCGAAAATTTGACGCAGCAATTTTAATTGATGGCGCTCAAGCTACACCGCATTTAAAACCGGATGTTCAGGATCTAGATTGTGATTTCTACGTTTTTTCGGGTCATAAAATTTGTGCCCCTACAGGAACTGGAATTTTGTACGGAAAAGAAGCTTGGTTGAATAAGTTACCTCCTTATCAAGGTGGTGGAGAAATGATTAAGGAAGTGACTTTTGAGAAAACAACCTATGCCGAATTACCGCATAAGTTTGAGGCAGGAACACCCAATATTTCAGGCGGGATTGTACTTGGCGTTGCCATAGATTACATGAACGAAGTTGGTTTTGAAAACATTCAAAAGCAAGAAAAAATGTTGCTGGAGTATGCTACTAAAAAACTTCTGGAAATTCAAGGGTTAAAAATTTACGGAACATCGAGCCAGAAAACATCGGTGGTTTCATTTAATATTGAAGGAATTCATCCGTATGATATTGGAACCATCATCGATAAAAAAGGAATTGCTGTAAGAACCGGTCATCATTGTGCTCAACCGATTATGAGTTTCTTTCAGATTCCAGGAACCATTAGAGCTTCATTTTCGTTTTACAATACCACCGAAGAAATTGATTTGATGGTGGATGCTATTAAAAAAGCACAAGCAATGCTTTCCTAAAATAATTGTGTATGAAATTCCTTATCGCTTTACTATTTCCGTTCGTTTTGTTAAGTTGCGGTGCAAAAGTGGCGCAAAAAATGGAGAAATCTACGATTACTTATCAAGCAGTATCACGAGGATTTTACTTGAAAGCGCAAATTCAAGGAAATAAAATGAGTCTAAATACCGATAGAACTTCAGATGCCAAAGATTATGTAGTGAGTGATCTGGACTTGAAAGAGTTGAATGACTTATATGGAAAGATTAATTTAAAGGAAATAGAAATTTATAAAGCACCAACGGAGAAACGTTTTTATGATGGTGCGGCAATAGCAAATTTGACGGTAGATTATCAAGGTCAAAGTTATAGTTCACAAGGATTTGATCATGGAAATCCACCGGCTGAAATAGCCGATTTTATAAATAAAATAGTTGCATTAACAGAAAAATAAAAGATGACGATACAAGCAATACAAGAAGAAATTATAGACGAATTTTCTATGTTTGACGATTGGGACGAACGTTTTCAATATGTGATTGATTTAGGAAAGAGTTTGCCTTTAGTGGACGACCAATTCAAAACAGACGATAATATTATTAAAGGTTGTCAATCCAAAGTTTGGTTGCACGCGGAGGAGAACGATGGAAATTTGGTATTTACCGCAGACAGCGATGCCATAATTACAAAGGGAATTATTGCTGTTTTAATTCGTACCTTTTCCAATCAAAAACCAAAAGATATTCTTGAAGCGGATACGTCATTTATTGATCAAATTGGTTTAAAAGAACAACTTTCGCCTACTCGTGCTAATGGATTGGTTTCGATGATTAAGCAAATTAAATTGTACGCATTGGGTTTTGAAGCAAAAAACAATTAGACACAATGAAAAAACTTTTATTTGGGTTATTGATGTGCAGTTCTGACCTTGGCTTTGCGCAAAAGCAGTTTGAAAAAATGCCGGAAGGTACTGCTGAAATTCATTTCAAATATGAATGCAGTTCAAAAATGCTTATAGATGAAACGGGCGTTTATGCTGATTCGGTACTCTTCAAATATTATTTTCCCAAATTAAAGTTTACAAAAGTGCTGAATCCCACCGTTCAATATTTAAATTCTACATTAGAATTGAAGGATTTTAAAGGTGATAAGAAGAAGGAATTAATCAGTTTTTTATACCATCTCAATCAATCGTATTACGGTGTACATGATATAAAGTCAAATAAAACAAGGATTACTGTCCAAAGAAATGACGCTGATATTAAAGCTATTTTTAGAAAGTATTTTAACAAAGACTACTCTCTTTTTAGTTTTACGGAAGAATTTGATTATACAAATAAGATGAAATATACGGCATTTCCGTCTGGATCGTATGCGTTTCCATTTGATAAAGTTCAAATTTATTTAAAGCCAATTTCTAAGACAAAGGGAGAATTTATGAAGGAAATCAGTGGTAAAAGAGAAAGTTATAACAATTTGGTGGACTTTGATGAAAATTTATCCAAATACATATCATTAGGATACATTTTTGCGAATAGTGATTATGGCGTAACCAAAGTAGAATCTTTCGAAAGCAAGTTAGAATTAACAGAAGTATATTATAAATAATTAGAGATAAAAATGGAACAAGAAATAGATACAAATGCATTAGGAGAATCGATTGTAAAAAAATTAAAAACAATTTATGACCCAGAGATTCCCGTTGACATTTACGAGTTGGGATTGATTTATGACGTAATGGTCAATACCGATTTTGAAGTAAAAATTTTAATGACACTTACTTCTCCAAACTGTCCGGTTGCCGAAAGCTTGCCACGCGAAGTAGAGGAGAAAGTGAAGAGTATCGAGCATGTAAAAGATGCTGAAGTTGAAATCACTTTTGATCCACCATGGACAAAAGATTTGATGAGTGAGGAAGCGAAATTAGAACTAGGGATGCTTTAGGAAAGCTTGCAGTGTGCAGCTTACAAGTATTCAGTCGCTATTATCGCTAAATACTTGTAAACTGAACATTGATTTCTCATGCAATCCGATCACTTTTTTTAACTGAATACTCTTAAACAATGGATGAAATAATAAATAAGGTTGCCAATTCCACTTTAATAGTTTTCGATTTAGAAGATTATTATCAGAAAGGAATCCGAACAGAAATTGACTTGTCACAATGGTTATTGGAAGGATTTCTTCTAAGAGAAAAGGATTTTCGTGCGGCATTAATGGAGCACAATTGGCAACAATACCAAGATCATTTGGTGGCAATTTCTTGTAAAACGGATGCAATTATTCCAGCCTGGGCTTCTATTTTAGTGACCATGTATTTGGCTCCTTTTGCAAAAAAAATTGTAAGTGGTAGTTTAGAAGATTTGGAAACATCTTTATATCAAGATGTTTTGGCAACAATAGATTACAGTATTTATGATGGTAAACCTATGATTATAAAAGGCTGTTCAAAGAAACCAGTACCAATGAGTGCCTATCTTTTTGCTGCAAAATATTTACAACCTTACGCAAGAAGCATCATGTATGGTGAAGCTTGCTCTGCAGTTCCTTTATATAAAGCAAAAAAATAGTAGTAGTAGATGGCAAAGTTTGAAAGGATTTTTTTTTAACTTGCTTTACTAATTTTAAAACTGAATCATGAAAAAAATTATATGTTCGTTTGCATTTTTAGGATTTTTGACCGTTGCACAAGCTCAAGAAGCAACTGTGGCAGACTCAACAAGTCATTGGAAGTCAAAAGGAGAAGTGTCTCTTTTATTCAATCAATCCAATTTTAGTAATTGGACTGCTGGAGGTGAGAACAACTTGTCTGGAAATTTCTTACTTAATTTTGGTTTGGAATATGCAAAAGACGACTGGACTTGGGACAATAAATTAATGGCTTCGTACGGTTTGGTCAAGACAAAAAATGCTTCGTTTGAAAAGAAGACGGATGACCGACTAGAATTAAATTCAATTTTAGGTAAAAAGGCAACAGGTAAATGGTCTTACTCGGCTTTTTTAAATTTCAGAACCCAGATTACTAAAGGTTATATTTACGGTAAAGACGATAACGGTGCTGAAATTAGAACAGAAAACACAGACTTTTTATCGCCGGGATATTTGACTTTTGGACCAGGTATGTTATATAAAAAGGATGCTAATCTTAAAATAAATATTGCTCCAGCAACTTCTAAACTGACTTTTGTGGATGATTTCTACACCTCACAAAATGGTTATGTGGATGGAAGTTATTTTGGCGTAGACGCAAATAAATCTATGCGGTATGAATTTGGATTTTACGGTTCCGTATATTACAAATTGAATATCATGGCTAACGTTTCTGCGGAAAACATCTTGAATTTATATTCCAATTATTTAGAAGAAACGAAAAACGTAGATGTTGATTATTCATTGAATATTGTGATGAAAATCAATCGTTATTTGTCGACAAATTTGTCTTTTCAAGCTATTTATGATGACAATGCATTCCGTGGATTGCAAACCAGACAAGTATTTGGTGTGGGTGTAAATTACGGATTTTAGTACAAGTCAAGTATGTGTAAAAAAAAAGCTTTTAGAATTTCGAGGGCACTGAAAAACATCATCTATTTTGATTAGTGTCCGTTTTTGGAGACTAAAAAAACGCTTATAACTGGATTTTAAAGATCCGTTATAAGCGTTTTATTTTTTTAAACTGTTTTTTTATTATAGGCTGTATAAGTCTATTTTTGACTTAGACCATGTCCTTTTATTTATTGGCCACTTACATTCTGTTTTCTATATTAATTTGAGTATTCTTTTTAAGTTTACTGTAAAAACAGCCATTGCTCCTTGCATTTGCATATTGTTAATACCATAAGATAGTGCTCTATCGTAACCGTGTACGTTTTTCAATTCACTATTTTTAGCTTCAATT
>NZ_AUDN01000024.1 GCF_000425485.1 Flavobacterium tegetincola DSM 22377
GTATCATTTTTCTTCTTTTCAACAATTAAATGCGTGTCTAAAAGAATATATAAATTGGTACAATACAAAAAGACTACATTCTACTCTAGGTTATATTTCTCCGCTAGAAATGGAGATTAAATTAAGAAATTTTAATAATAAAGCGGCCTGAGTATATTTGTCTCATTTTTTGTAGTTATTCCAGATTGATTAATTTCATTAACATCCTCTTTGAATGCTATGCCTCTTTTTTCTAATTTCTCTTTTAACTCTGCATTCTTTTTTTCCAGCTCATCTAATTTTGCCGTCAATTTTACCTTTTCTGCTTTGTTTACTGTTGCTACTTTAGTTCTAAGTTCTTTAATCTGAGCTTCTGAACTTTCGATCGCCAATTTTGAGGTTGCTTCAAACTTTTTCCAGTCTGCCTCTACCGCTTCTTTGGTTTCTGTACCTGTATCTTTTGCTCCTTGTACTAAATCTTTGTTCAGTTCTGTTACATCCTCTTTTACGGCAGATGCATCATCTTTTGTTGTTTTTCCACAGCTTGTTAAAATAGTTCCTGCCATCAATGTTATCATGGTTAAGGACAAAAAATTTGTTTTCATAATTGGTTGTATTAAAGTTTAATTTTACTTTTTTCTTCTAGTTTGTATTTCTTTTTTAAAATCATATTAGTGTCAAACTCGTACACTTGCAGCACTCCTGTTGGCACAGTTACTTTAGGAATTTCTGAGGAGTTAATATTCTCAATATGCGCCATTAATCCTCTAATTGAATTTCCATGTGCAGCTACCAAAACGGTTTTTCCTTTAACCAATTCAGGTATAATAACCTCAAAAAAGTATTCCACTACTCGCACTTCCGTTTGTTCTAAGGATTCTGCTGCTGGTAAATTGCTACTGTTGACAGTATCATACAAATGATCAAATTTGGGGTGCCTTTCATCAGTAAGTTGCAAACTAGGCGGCGGAGTATCAAAGCCTCTTCGCACTTTTAAAAAAAGCTCTTCTCCAACTTCTCTTTTTACCTCGTCTTTATTTCTGCCTTGCCAAGCACCATAATTGCGCTCATTTAGTTTCCAACTTTTAATAAAATCTACATGCATCTTATCAGCATGTTCCAAAATGATTAGTCCTGTACGGATGGCTCTTTTCAGATAAGAGGAATAACAGATATCAATAGCAATATGGTGCTCTTTAATAATTTCACCCGCTATATTTGCTTCCTCTATTCCCTCTGGAGCAAGGTCTACATCTGTCCAGCCCGTAAATATGTTGGCTATATTCCACACACTTTTTCCGTGCCTTACCAGTATCAGTTTTCCCATTGTAGTTTAATTTATGATTTGCTTAATCTGTAATTTCTTCAACAAAATCTCCTAGCAACTGCCCCAATTTTTTTTGTTGCTTTTTCAACCTTGTTTTCAGTCTGTGTATTTTTGCTTTGGAATAGGCATCTTCAATAGCATTTTCATATCCTTCGAGACGGGATTGTAGTTTCTTAATTCTATCTTTTGTTTTATTTTTTATTTCTTTTAATACCGACTTCTTTTTGTTTTCGAACGCTGTGATCCTTGATTTCCTTTTTTCTTTTAAATCTGAAATCTTATCTTTAATTTTATCTTTTTCTTCGGCAGTTGCTTTTCTAAGTTTATTGCGTTGTAATTCAATTTTTTCTTCGATCTTTTCGATTTTCTCATCGATATAATCATCAAATTCGAGTCCGGCTTCACCTCTGATAATTTCTGAAGTAAAAGGTTTCAATGCGTCGTCAATAAATATAGAGCTTTCTTCACCAACCTCAGCAATAATTGCGATGGTTCCAATGTTCATTTTATTACTCACTTTCTGGATAAGGTCATCCTCAAAATCATGACGGCTAACATCCCATGCTGCACCTGCGACCGTACCTGTATACAATCCTACGACGAGTCCTATGGGCCCTGCTAATGCGCCAACTAAGCCACCAAGAGCCATCCCTGTTACTGTACGCCACCCTTCCCCTTGTTCTTTGTAAAATAAAATTTCGTAATGATTGTGTTCTATTTTACGAATCATCATGTGTTCATAGAGCGTGATATCTCCATACCCATCTAGTTCTTTAATTTTATGTAAAGCTGCTATTGCATTTTCTTCTTCAGTAAACGGAATCACTATTATATTTGCCATGCTTATTGTTTTAAAATGTTAGTTTTTTGTTTACTACTGATGAAAACCATGTTATAGAATTACTATTCAATCATTTAAAATGCCTTTTACAATTATCGAATACAACTCTTGACAAGTTTTCAAAGAACAAAATTAAGGCGTTATAAAAACGGTTGCACTGACCTAGATCAACCTCACAAAAAATAAAAAATTAATTTAATGCAGTATCTCGACAAAGAGGCTGCGTGAGGGATTGAAGTGGAAATCCCACAGCAAACTCCCGATTTTTTTTCGGGAGTGCAGCGAGGAATTGCAGCGTAAAGCCCGGCCCTTGTGGACACGCCCAAACAATTTTTATAATGTAACTGCAACTCTATTTCTAAAAGTACTGCTACAAAAAAAGGTTGGCTACCAAATTAAAATTAGTAGTCAACCTTTGTTTTTATTCTTCTTTTTCGAGAAACGAAATAGTATTTTTAGTATTACATGTACTTTTCAAGGAATCTAAAAAAGTCTTTTTTAAGCTCGGCGTAAATATGTCTTTGCGTTTCTATTTTGTCTCTAAAGGCCAAATGCTCTTTAGTAGATTGAATATCTAAAGCATTCTCACCCGTCATGCTTTGTCCAGCGATACGCTCCTCGTGTTTTTCGATAATTTCTTGTAGATCTTCGATTACACCACCGTGCAACACAAATTCGTTTTGATAATGTTCTAATTGAGCCAATACATCTTTGTCTGTCCAGCGAGTCACGAGTTCGCTCAATTTGTTATTGAAGAATACTAATTCGTCTTTCCAAAAGGCCAATTCCCCTTTCCATTGTTCGTGTTCAAAATGCATGTTGCTGTTGTATAAAACTTCATTTTTCATGATTTAGGATTTTAATGTTAGTACTAGTGTAGTAAATATTCATCAAAAGTATCTCAATCAGGCACTGTTTAAAATGACTTAGGTCAGCTAGCAGAATTTATTCATTAATTTAGCACTATAGATTTTAAAAATTAAAAAAAATGTAGAAACACTAGAATTAGATCTAATCTTTACGAAATTATTTTACCATCTTCCATAGTAATAATTCGATCCGTTTTATGGGCAAAATCGGGATCATGGGTAACAATTAGGATTGTTTGATTGAACTCGGTAGCTAATTTTTTGAAGATATCAAATACAACATCCCCGCTTTTTCGATCCAAGTTCCCCGTAGGTTCATCGCCCATGATAATCAAAGGATCGTTTATTAAGGCACGGGCAATGGCAACGCGCTGTTTTTCTCCACCGCTCAATTGATTGGGCATTTTCAAAGCATGCTGATCAATTTCCAGCGTTTTTAAATGCTTCAACGCTCTTTGCTCTAACTCTTTCTTAGAATACTTCCCTAGTTTTAACCCTGGAAGCATTACATTGTTGAGTACATTATATTCGGGTAATAAGTAGTGAAATTGAAATACAAAACCAATTTTCTCATTTCTGATTTTCGCTAAATTTTGATCTGATTGACCTGTGATTAGTTGATTATGAATGAATAATTGCCCTTCATAATCGGTATCCATGGTCGATAATAAATACAACAAAGTCGATTTACCGCAACCCGATTTCCCAACAATCGAAACAAACTCTCCTTGCTGTATCTTTAAATCGACATTTTTAATCACCTGAAATTTGCTGGGATTATAGAAATATTTAATTAAGCCTTTGGTTTCTAATATCGTTTCTTTCATCTTATTTTCCTCTAATAATTTCAACCGGATCTACTCTACTGGCTTTCATGGCTGGAAAAAAACCAGAGATGAGGGTTGTGAAAAGTGCAAATACAAGTCCGATAACATAGTAACTACCATTATAATCAATGGGATAAGTGGTTACCGAAGGGACTGATGGCGATGAAAAAGGAATCACATCAATTATACTCGAAAAGATAAAGCCAAAAATTAACCCAAATACACCTCCCGTAACACCAATAATTATAGAAAGGGATATAAAAATCCATTTTACATCACTGCCTGAGAATCCTGTTGCTTTGAGAATTGCAATGCTATCCATTTTTTCGTAAATCATCATATTCAAAATATTATAAATCCCAAAACCAGCCACGATCAATAAAACAATCCCAACTGCATACGAAATAATGCTTCGGACTGAACTTCCGGTTTCAAATTGCACATTTGCTGCTAAATAATCAATAGTATCGACATCATAAACGGTATGAAATTCGTGGGCAATAGCCACTGCATTTTCTTTTTTATACAAGTTAACTTGAATATCGGTGATATAATTTTTAGGCTGACCAACTATTTTTTGGGCTGTAGCCAAAGAAGTATAACTCGCCATATTATCGATATCGGCAATGCCAGTTTCAGAAATTCCGACAATTTTCAAAGAGGATAAAGTACCGTTGGAAGTAGAAACTTTGATTATATCCCCAACCGAAAGCAACATTTTGTCCGACAATCCCTTACCTATAATGATGCTATTATTCTGAAATAAATCTGATAATTTACCTTCTTTAATATAGTCGCTAATCTTAAAAAGAGTATTCTCTGCCAAAACATCGATTCCGTTCACCATACCCGAAATCTCAATAGTTCCCGAATTATATAAAACCGAAGCCGTTACCTTAGGTGCGACATCAATTATGCGTTTGTCTTGCTTCAAAGCACTAATAATCGACATGCTATTGTAGATCGATTTTCCTCTATCTTTTGGTTTTATCGAATGAATGAAAACAGTATTTCCTTTGTAATCTTTCGACAAAGACAAAGGTTGATTATCCGATGGTTTTACTTCATTAAACATTCGGATATGTGGCGTTCTATTGAGCATTAAGCCATCAAGTAAGCCATTCAAGCCGCTCATAAAACTGACTAAAGAAATAAACATAGCAATACTAAAAGTAACCCCAACTGCGGCAACAATAGTTTGTTTTAGTCTGGCTCTAAGCAAGTGAATAGCGATATCTAAAATTAGTTTGTAATTCACTTTTTGGGAGTATAAATAGTTTCTTCTTTTTTCAATCCTGCTACTATCTCTACTTTTTCGTAATCGCTCAATCCTATTTTTACTTTTCTTTTTTCATCCTCATTTACCAGTACATATTGGTTATCTACCAAATAACTTCTTGGAACAGTAATAGCGTTCTTCTTGGTTTTGATAACGATATTGCCTTCGGCCGTTAAGTTGGGATATAGTTTTTGAGGTGGATTTACAAAGTGCGCTTCGATTTTGAACGTACGGGAACGCTCGTCCATGATGGGATAAATTTTATCGACCGTAGCGTCAAAAGTTTGTCCTTTGTAACTGTCCATCGTTACCACCACTTTTTGACCAATAGTTACTCGAACCATATCATTTTCATCTACTTCTAATTCCAATAAAAACGAATCTGATTTACCAATAATGGCAAGCGGAGTCTGATTGGTCACCAAGCTTCCTTCTTTGACCAAAACATCAAATAAACGTCCTGTAAAAGCACTTTTTATACTGTAATCACTTTGCGAATTTTGCGAGTATTTCAGTCGGTTACTATTGCGGTTTTGATCGTTTTCTAATTGTGCTTTGAGTTGTGCCAATTGTTTTTTGGTACTTTCGTAATTGATTTTAGAACTTTTATAAGCCAGTTCGATTTTTTCAAAATCAACTTCAGAAATTACTTCGAGAGCCCTCAATTTTTTATTTCTATTCAAAATAGATTCGTCAAGAGTCAGTTTGTCTTTTGCAGCCTCCACCTTCATTTCTATTTCCGCAATTCGATCCTGAATATAGCGACTATTTTCTGTACTCAATTGGTATGTCAATTGCGCGTTTTGGGTATCAAGGTCGGCTTTTTTGCTTTCTATTTCGAATAATAACTGCCCTTGACTAATCGATTGTCCAGCGGTGACTTTTATAGTTTGTAGAATACCATTTACGGTAGAAAAAACGGTGTATTGATCGTCCGCCTTGATGACTCCCGATGCATAGACGCTTTCGGTTACGTCACTAACGGTGGGTTGTATTCCTTCTGCTTTTTTCGAACAAGAAAGCACCACAACCAAAATGGTAAAATAAGAGCAATATCTGAATTTCATTCTCATGTATTTAATAAAAATCAATAACTAATGATACTATAAATTTACCGCTTTTTTCGGTTTTTAAGGAGGCAACACTGATTTATATTTAAATAAGCAGCTCTGCCTCTTAAACTATCCCCAAATCATAATCCTACTTCTATTTGGAGAAAATAGTTTCTAGTTTACAAATTTAGTATTGTCATAGCTGCGTGCTTTATTTTAGGTACTAAAACATAAGCGGCGATGAATCAAGGCTAAAAAAAATGTAAAACTCCTAACTATAAACAGATCAACCAATCAAAAATACGATTAGCATAAATGATTAAATTTCAGGTAAAAAAGTAGTTAAAAAAATGAATAGTATCATTTTAAAAAAACTCCTGTTAGCCCAATTCCCATAGCCCAGATAGTAGCGGCATCCTTTTTATTTTTTGAAAAAAAATAAAAAGATATAGCGGATAGCTGGAATTAGCTCCTAATACTACACTATTTTAAACAAGCTTCGGATAAAAGTAGCCTGCTAGTAGCGTCCGGAAGTTTACAACTCCTTCTTGTACAATAAAAGTAAGATGCTGTACTATAGCACAACATAGAAATCCGGTTCTGCTTAAGGCATACCTGCTCCTTAATTTTAAAAAAAGTAATAACAAATCACTATAATGAATCACACCACTATACTTTTTATAGTAAAAAATTAACCTTATAATAACCTAACATACATCTAGTTAAATAAAATAGTCACTACTATACTTTATGACCGTTCTTGTGCGTTTTAATTACTATACTTACTTTTGTCACTATAAAAATGATAGTATAAAAAATCAAAAATAAAATTATGAAAGCAATTGGATATAAAGAAAATTTACCTGTAGATAATGTAAAATCACTACAAGATGTAACCGTAGAAACGCCTAAAGCAACTGGAAGAGATATTCTTGTCGAAATCAAAGCCATCTCTGTAAACCCAGCTGATTATAAAGTACGTGCCAATATGCCTGCCGATGGCGACAACTGGAAAATCATTGGTTGGGATGCAACCGGAATCGTGAAAAAAGTGGGTGAAAACGTGACTTTGTTCCAAGTTGGAGACGAAGTAATGTACGCAGGTGACATCACACGCCAAGGAAGTTATGCCGAATATCAAGTGGTAGACGAACGCATTGTAGGTAAAAAACCAGCTAGTTTGTCCTATGCAGAAGCTGCTGCTTTGCCATTGACCTCTCTTACTGCTTACGAAATGTTGTTTGACCGATTAGAAGTGGCTAAAGATGACGCCAACAAATCCATTTTGGTTATTGGTGCTGCTGGCGGTGTGGGATCTATTTTGGTTCAATTGGCTAAGAAATTGACTAAACTAAAAATTGTTGGAACCGCTTCACGCGAAGAAACCACAAATTGGTTGAAAGAATTAGGTGCAGATACCGTAATCAACCATCAAAATAAATTGAGCGAAGAATTCGAAAAATATAAGCTTGCCGCTCCAGATTATATTGTAAGCTTAAATGCTACTGAGCAACATGCTGAAGAGATTGTAAAAGTGATCAAACCACAAGGGAAATTTGGTTTCATTGATGATCCAAAATCGTTCAACATCATGCCATTCAAAGCAAAATCGGTTTCTACGCACTGGGAATTTATGTTTACGCGTTCGATGTTTCAAACCGAAGATATGATTGGTCAACACAATATCTTGAACGAAGTAGCCACTTTGATTGACAACGGAACCATTAAAACAACCTTAGGTGAGAATTTCGGAACCATCAACGCCGAAAACTTGCGTAAAGCCCATGCCTTCTTGGAAACAGGAAAAGCAAAAGGTAAAATTGTTCTAGAAGGTTTTAAAAACTAATAATAAATAATGAAATTAAAAATAGCGATCGCAACTGCGGTTTTGATAAGCGCATGTAGCGTTCAAAACACAGCGGCACAAGTAAACACCATAGATTCTGTTGCAACTTCAAAAGTGCAGCACTTCAATTTCGACAAAATGAAGTCAGAAACTATTGGTGACGGAATTCAGCGCAAGTGGTTTCATGGAGAAAAGGGCCAAATGACGCTTTTTAATCTCGAAAAAGGAGCTCATATTGCATGGCACAAACACCCAAACGAGCAAATCACCTACATCATGTCGGGTAAGGTTAAAATTAAAACGATCATCGATGGCAAAGAACAATTTGTAGAAGTTGGTGCTGGCGAAGTAATTGTTTTCCCCGAAAATGTACCGCATGAATTCTGGGCTTTGGAGCAAACCGTGGATCTAGATGTACATGTACCCGTGCGCGAAGATTGGCTTTCAAAAGAAGTTCCAGATTACTTGAACAAAGTAAAATCTAATAAATAGCGATAAAAATGCAGCAGATGGATTGGCTTTGCTATCCAAATTTAACGGAGAAGAGAACGTTAAATTAGGCAGTAAAGCCATCTGAAAGCTGTAATTTTGTTACCATAAAAATAGACAAATCATGAGTAAAATAACTGTTGTGGCTAAAATTGTAGCCAAAGAAGAAAATAGACAATTGGTTAAAACCGAATTACTAAAATTAGTTGCCAGTAGTGTTCAAGAAGCGGGTTGTATCAACTACAACTGCCTTCAAGACAATGACGACGCCAATACATTTACAATGTATGAGAACTGGAAAGATGCTGAGGCACTTACTTTGCATTCTGCAACGCCTCATTACGTAGCGTTCCAAACTGCGGCCAAAGATGCTATTGCCGAATTTGCAGTCAACAAAATGACTATGCTTGCATAACTAATACACCATTTAATTTGAAAATTGAGCTTTTGCGACCAATGTGAATACATGGTCCAAAAGCTCTTTTTTTTTGTTAGGTGAAATTTGATGATAGAAGTTTTTTTTTGGAGCTATTTCCAGCTATCCGTTCCCGCTTTTTTAATCTTGCCAAAAAAGGCAAGATTAAAAAGAGCTCCACTTCTATCTGGGCTAGGGATTTTGGGGTGCGAGGAATATTTTTTTAACATATGTTTGTTTTGCTCGTATAGACGTAATGATTTTCATTGTTTTATCTTACATTAGCGTAATGAATGAAGTATCGTAGGTGTGATACATATGCACCCATAATTGGGTGGCTTTGTATGGCTTTATGATACATATAAACGAGTTGGCAGTAATTTGACTAAACGTACCAAATAAAAAGAATCAATGCGAACATATAATGTAGAATTAACTGTATTTGGTAAAATAATCCCAACAAAGATTATTGATTTTAACACAGATAAAGAATTGGATGTCGGAAATGTATTCAGAAGTGATATCGTAATTAAACCCTACCAACAAGGAATTAAAATTTCTTCGACAGTATACACTTCTGACCCAGATAGAGCATATAAAGTTGCTTTGCTTTTCATTGGAAAGATGCTTGATGTTCTAGCTTTGAAAGTGAATACTTCTGTTTTTACATCCAATAATGATATTAGAAATTTTATTGACAAAAACGTAGTTCGTGCTATTATTGATGAAGCAGAGTTCAAACAATGTTTCGAAATCTCAAGAACATTGAATTTAGAACATACTGCTTTTTTAAGAGCTTTAAATTGGTATAGAAAAGGTCTATATACAGATGACCCATTTGATAAATTTCTTGCATTTTGGAACTCTATAAGTGTGGTCGCTGGAAAATACCACACACCAAATGACCGAACAAGAAGTGGGATAATAAATCAAATTTGGAACTGTTTTGAAACATTATGGGGAACTAATTCTACTATATGGCCAAATATTAATAATGACAGATGGATTAACGAGAACAATGAAATTAGAAATAATATAGCTCACGGACTAATTCCGGTAGAAATTGATTATGTAGAAGACGTTATAAGCAGACTTGAAAATGTCCAAAGTGTCGCATTCCAATTTTTAAAAGAATGGTCAGCTATAATATTACATCAAGAAATATAAAACTGTGCCAACAAGATTTGGCTAATATTAAAATATTTAAGAACTATCTATTTGATAGCATGTACGCCCAGGTGGGCATTCCCTTCAAAATTAAAAAACTGGAGGAAAGTGGGTTCGATTCCCAGCGTGAAAAGATTAAAGCAAATTTCTTTTCACGCTGGATTGGCCAAAATTCAATTAAAATATATGTCCTTATCAATCAAGCAACAAGATTTTATTAAACGTAAAGAGAATGCTCTAGCTGTTGAAAGGGCAATTAAATTAACTGAAACTGAAGTTAAAGAATTAATTAAAAAACAAGGTTTCATACCTGATTTAGCTGAAAAAGAAAATATTGAACAAATTATTGACCTCAAAACTAATATCTTATCTGGGTTGATTATTATATGGAGTGAAAGTTTGATTAAATGGTTATTATATGAGCATGGCGCCTTTGAAAATGAACAAATAAATAGTTTATTAGATAGAATAAATGCAGAGCAATGGATTGGAGCAATAACCTGTGCTTTTTGGAAAGCATTTTCAAATCAACCATATAATCCTAATTCCCCAACTCAAAGAAAACGAAATATTATCAATTTAAGTGTCATAAGTATAAAAGACAAAGAAAGGTTTATCAAGTTATATGATTTAATAGAAGAAAAATTAATTCCTTCTATTGTAATTCGTAATAAAATACAGCATGGAGAATGGAAATATTCATACAAGAAAAATGATGCGAATTACAATATCGAATTTGATCCTTTTATTAGCCAAAATGTTAGAAAAGAAAATGTATTAACTCTTAAATTAAAACGAAAACAACTTAAAGCTATTTACCAAATTATTTATGATTTAGCAGTCTTTAAAAATTCTGGTAATTTTAAAATTGACAATACGAAAACACCATTCCTTTTTTATTTTAATAAACGGTATAAACAAATATTAGCCAATCAGGTTGAATTAGACCAAGCAGATTATAATATTTATAAATCAAAATTAATTGAAAGTACGATAAGAGGAGAACATTGGAAAAAGAAGAATCGTTTTCACAAGTACCTTAAGAAACTGAAAAGAAAATTAAAAACTACTTCCAACACCATATATAATTAATGGCTGGTTTTAGCTCGGTTACGAAAATCTTTGCAGATTTTCTATTCGGTTTTTAATTGCTAAATTAGGTGCTTAAACACGTTACTAGATATTTTACTACAAATTATGAGAATTAAGAAAATTAAAGCGATAAATTATAGAAGTTTAGAAGATGTTGAAATAGAATTCAACCCATATTACAATGCCCTTTCTGGGAAAAATAATTGTGGTAAGTCTAATATAATTAAAACGATTTTATCCTTTTTAACATACGATATGAGAATGTTTGCTTCATTTAGAAATGGACCAATAAACTATGCTTCTGACTTTCCTTATTGGAAAACAAAAGATAAAGCAAAAGAGTCAATACAAATTGAAATAAGTATTGAATTAAATAGAGAAAATGATGCTGGAATCTTTAAGTTTATTAAAGAATTAATTTTAAAAGAAGATGAGATTTCTGAAAATGAGAATGAAACTCTTCATATTAAAGCTGAACATAAACACGATAATAGTAATACAATTATTGATATTTATTTTGGCGATGTGAAAATTATAGATGAATATAAAAGAGAAGAATTACTAAATCGTTTAAGAAGTTCTGAAAGTATAATTTTTCATAATTCAACTGAAAATGAACCATTCCTATTTTCTCAAAGAAAAAGAGATTCATTGTCCTCTTACCTGACTACTGAAGATTTAGAAACTATTACAAATAAAAAGCAACAGTTAGAATCGACGGTAAAAAAATCTCTAAAAAAACATCAAACAGAGTTCAGTTCACTGTTGGGTAGATTGACTGAAAAATATGATGTTTCTTTAGGTATACCAAACCTAAATATAGACAGAGAAAGTATCGAAATATCTTTAAAAGAAAAAGGAATTGAAGTTTCGCTTGAAGATTGGGGTTCAGGAACTAAAAACAGAACTCTTATTTTATTAAATTTAATGAATGCTAAACGTATTCAAGAGAGCACAAATTTGAATAAAAAACTAACACCTATAGTTATTATTGAAGAGCCTGAAAGTTTTCTACATCCATCTGCGCAAGCAGAGTTTGGAAGAATTTTACAAGATTTAGCACTTGAATTTAAAATACAAATAATTGTTGCAACACATAGTCCCTATTTATTAAGTCACAAAGAATCAAAAGCTAATTTACTACTTGAAAGGGATTTATCAAATAAAGATAAAGGTTCAAAGTTAGTTAATACAGAAGGAGAAAATTGGTACGAACCTTTTGCTTTAGCTTTAGGTATTTCAGGGGATGATTTTGGTCCTTTAAAATCTACTATATTTAGTGAAAAAAGCGATATTATTTTAGTTGAAGGAACTTCAGATAAAGAATATTTTGAATTATTAAAAAATGCAAAGCACGGAAAAAATAAGTTAAACTTTGATGGTGAAATTTTTCCTTATGGCGGAGCAGGGAATATAAAAAACAACATATTATTAAGATTTATAAAGGAGAGATTTAAAAGATTTGTAGTAACAGTAGATATGGATAAATATTCTGAAACTAAAAAAACTTTTGAATCTTTAGGTTTAACTGAAAATAAAGAATATTTAATAATTGGAAAAAATGAAACTGGAAAGAAATCAATAGAAGGTTTAATCCCTGATGCAATATTTACAAAAGTCTATTCGGAAAATGTCGATTTAGTTCGACAATCTATGGAAAATTCAGAGCAAGGAAAAGATGCGAGGTCACTATTTAAAACTAAAGTATTAGAGGCATTTAAAGTTGAAGAACAAAATAATAATTTAACAATTTTTGAAAACTTCTACCCTCTAGTCCAAAAAATAAATAAAATTTTTAAATAAAAAAATATTTGGCAACCGCTAAGGTTTCTGCTCCGCAAAGTTTAATTCCCAATTCAATTTTCAAAGCACAATTTCATCGTGAACAATTACAAAATCGAGCGAAGTCAATAATCAATACTAGATTTCGGCTTCGCTCGATTGCATACTAAAAGTTGTTTTATAGATCTAAAAATCAACTTTTAGAAAGTCATCCTAATTACATCTTCAAAGTAATTTTGTTTAAAAAGCCACTGTAATTTTCTAATTCAAGAGGTACATCTGCATTTTTTTCCATATCGTGAAAATGGTGTGTACCTATCAATTCCATACCTGTAAAAGCATTCATTCTGTGAAACCCAAACATAACCCCTTCATCAACACTTTTTTGATCAAAAAACTCATTTTCTAAGGTAAAAGCTGCTTTGGGTGCGTTCCAACTAGTGGTGAGTATGTATTTTTTTCCGTGCATCAATCCACCAGTTCCGTAGTTGATATCTGGATTTGTTCTGCTTCTTCCGTCGCTTTTATAAATTCCATTTTGATGCCCTTCGGTAAAAACTTCATCGATATATTTTTTGAAACCAAATGGAATCTGAAACCACCAGATAGGGGTGTGGTAAATAACGATATCTGCCCATTTAAATTTTTCTACTTCTTCCTTTGCATCATAATCGTCACCAACCTGAGTAGATTTTACAGCAAAATTCTCATTTGAATCAAAGTAACCAACTGTATTATTGAAAAGTGTTTCGTTAAATCGACCTCCAGAATGTGCAAATGGATGACCTCCATTTATTATAAATATATTTTTCATCTTTCTTTGTTTAATTATGGGACAAAATTAAGTTGCTTTTTTGTATTGTGAAAATAATACAAATCATACCTTTTTATTATAATAGTAATAGTTATGGTCAATTTAGAATGGTACAGAACGTTTAAAGAAGTATATGAAAACGGCACTTTAACTAAAGCGTCAATTGCTTTATATTCCTCTCAACCTGGTGTTAGCGTGCACTTGAATGCCTTAGAAGCCTATGTTGGGAAAAAATTATTTGAACGCACGTCGAGAAAAATGATTCCTACAGAGGATGGAAAATTTTTATACGAATACATTATAGAATCGCTGAACAAGCTGGAAATTGCCGAACAGCATTTTAAAAGAACAACGCAAGAAACAAATCCTTCTATAAATATTGGTATGTGTTCTGAGATGTTCCAACTCATTATTGAACCCGAAATTCCGAAGTTGGATTTTGACTTAGTGGCACGATTTGGTGCTCATACCGATTTAATAAAAGACTTGAATAATGGCATTTTAGATTTAGTGATTACGCCCAGAAAACAAAATGATAAAAAATCGCCGGTGGAGTATGTCCCTTTTTCGAAAGAAAGAATTATTCTCATTGCAGGAAATAAAACGGATACGACCGAGATAAAAAAGCAGATCGAAGCTAATAATTTGAATGCCTTAGAAGCGGAATTATTGAAAAAGAGTTGGTATAGTTCCTCCAACGAAATGGAGCATTTTAGACGTTTTTGGTTTGAGAATTTCAATAAAAAACCTTCTTTTAAACCCAACTATATTTTGCCTAATATCACTTCTATCATTCGATGTTTATCTAATGAGAACGGATTGGCATTAGTGCCTGATTTTCTATGTCAAAAGGAGATTTCGAGTAAAGAGATCATTGTAGTTTGGGAAGGAAAAGTAAAAACCGAAAACACGTTGTATTTTGCCTTAAGAACAGATTTGAAATACAAGAAAGAACTAGCGGTGCTTCGAAATATATTTACAGCAAAGATGAAGTAAACATAATGTACCTGCTTATCCAAAAAATAAAACAGAGAACGATATTATAGTATATATAAGAACCAACGGAAAAATTAAAGCGGAATAAAGCCAGTTGCCAACAAACTATATAAAAAATAGCAGTTAAGAGCTAACCAAAAGTTTGGTTCTTTTCTGCTATCTTTGTTTTAATCCGAAAAGTGGAACACATAAATCTGCTACTTTTCATATACAAGAACGTTTGCGTTGCCAATAATTAAAAAAAATCGAAATTTGTTTTCAATACGATCTATAGAAGCAAAATATTTTATTAAAAATTATAATGTTCCCTTGTATTCCATTATTTTATTGGATGATGAGTCTGATTTTTCGGTTAATTTTGTAAAATATAAAACGAAACGAAAGTCTATTTTATTCCTTTCTCCTTATCAAAATTTAAAATGGTTCAGTGCTACTTCTTCAAAAGTGAAATTACTACAATTTCACGGAGATTTTTATTGTATTGAGTATCATAAAAAAGATGTTGCCTGTAATGGATTGTTATTTAATAATATTTATTTGCAACCCTACATTTCACTCCATAAAAATAAATTTCAAGAAATATCCCAACTAATCGATAAAATGGAAAAAGAAGTGGGAGCCAATAAGAAGTTTTCAGAATCTGTTATAAAATCTTACTTACAGCTCATATTAGCTATTTGTAGTAGTGAAAAAGATGATCAACTTGGCAACAGAATCACACAGCCAACTAATGAAAATGAGCTGCTACTGTTTCAAAGTTTGTTAGAATTGCATTTTCATACAGAACGTAATTCTTCATTCTATGCCAATGAATTAAATATGTCCCTTTCTTCATTTAGTAAAAAAATAAAATTTCAAGTTGGAAAAACACCAACGCAACTCATACAAGAGCGCGTTATTTTAGAAGCGAAGAAATTATTGCACCTCACTTTTAAAACTGTAAAAGAAGTTTCAATTGAGCTAAATTTTGATGACGAATTTTATTTTAGTAGATATTTTAAAAAAGAAGTTGGATTATCTCCCACTCATTTTCGTGAGAAAGTAGGGATTTCTATAGTGGCAAAATAGTCCATTGTTCATCCGCTTTAATCCATTCTTTAGCTTATTCATAATGTATAATTTTGTTCTCAAAAAAATTTAATTATGAACATCTTACTTAATTTACTAATAAACAGTCAAACCAACTTTATCAATTTCATTCGTATTGCCATTTTTATAGTGATGGTTTGGATTGGTGGTCTAAAAGCGTATCAATACGAAGCAGATGGAATAGTTCCTTTTGTAACCAATAGCCCCTTAATGAGCTTCTTTTATGAAAACAGTAACAAAACAGCCATCAATGAAGAAGGAAAAACCGTTAAAGAATACATGCTACACAAAAACCCAGAAGGTAAAATGGTAGAGAAAAATATAGAATGGCATAAATCAAATAATACATATGCCTTCTCTTATGGGTTAGGAAGTGCAATTGTTATTATAGGATTTTTGACACTTTTGGGAATTTGGTTTCCAAAAATCGGTCTTTGGGGTGGATTGTTGACCTTTGGAATGTCTATTGTTACTTTAACTTTCCTCATAAGCACTCCAGAAGTATATGTTCCAAATTTAGGAGGCGATATGCCAACACCTCAATTTGGATTTCCTTTTCTATCTGGAGCTGGAAGATTGGTTTTAAAAGACATTATTATGATGGCAGCTGGATTAATAATTGCATCTGACTGTGCAAAGAAGATAAAAACTACTGATAATACGGTGTACAATTAATCACCTGTTTATCTTATACTTACGGAATTCTTTGTGTTTTTTTGCAATTCAAAAATTTGCCTATTAATTAAGGTTTTACTTTTCAAAAACTATGCTTTTATGATCTGTTCAGCTTTCAGTTGATAGTCTAGATATAAAGTTTTGTTCATTTCGAACATATCAATAAAGCCACCAACTTCGATCATTTTTAGTAAGCTAAGATTGCATTTTTGAATACGTGGAAACGCTTCGCCATTGTCAATACAAGTAATTTCATAATGACCTTTTGCGTGTAAAACGATAGTACCATCTTGAACGTGCTGATAGATGTAGTTAAAACTTAATGAGGCAGTCGTATCATCAATGAGGGTAACAGCCATTTCAAACGGTCGGTGCGAATGTCCCCATTCTTTATTCAATTCGTTAAAGCTGTTTTCAAATGCTGCCACTCCTTCTAGGTTTCCACTAGGACTCAACCATTCAAAACCATCTTTATAAAGTAGTTCATTTACCAAAGAGAAATCGGTATTCTTGCTTTCATACAATGAAAAGAAACGGTGCATCATTGCTTTGACTCTATAAATTCGCTGTTGCTCTAAAGCTTCCATATGTTTTTGTATTAAATTATATTCGCAAAGGAACCGTTTTTTTAAGTTAACGGACTTGTCATTTGGCAATTAATACTAAATGCTGGCAATTGATTTTCGAATTCTACTCAAAGAGAAGGGTGTTATTCCTAAAAAGGAAGCCACATGATTTAAAGGCACTCTTTGTAAGATGGACGGATAGGTTTTCAAAAATTTTAAGTAAGAATCCTTGGCATCAAGATTAAGTAAGCTTCTTTGAAAATTGATTTTATTTACTAATGTTTCATTCACTATTTTTTGAAAAGAATTCTCCCATTCTGGTATTTCGGCACAAAATAAATCCCAAGAGGCTCTCGAAAACTGAATAACTTCGCAATTTGTTTCTGCTTGTATCGAGCCCGAACTTACAGAAAATTCGAAAAAGCTGGTGATATTAGAAACAAAATCGTCCTCTTTCATAAAATACGACGTTATTTCATTTCCCTTATGATCCATAAAACAAAAACGAAAAACGCCACTTATTAAAAATGCCATTTGATCGCATTTATCACCACTTTCAATAAAAAAATCCGAAGCTTTATAGTGCTGTACTTCGGTATGATTAAGTATCAATGCTGTGTTTTCATCAGATAACTTGATGTAGTTACTCAGATGTTGGATTAGGTCATTTGTCATAATAATTATTTAGGAAGCATGAGATGGTATGCAACCCTAAATATATTATTTTTTGTTTAGAATAGTTAGGCAAGTGCCTATTTAAACGCTTCCTAGATCGTTATTCTTCAAAAATAAATTCGCCTTTGGTTTCAGCAGCCATAAGTCCCCATTCTACAATTGAATTTAAAATTGGAGATAACGTTAAACCAAATTCCGTTAAGGTATATTCTACTCGCAAAGGTGGTTTTTTGGTGAATACTTTTCTAACTACAAAACCGTCTTCTTCCAGTTGTTTGAGTTGCAAACTCAAGGTACGCTCTGTGATTCCTGGAATTTCTTTGCGTAGTTCATTGTAGCGCTTGGTACCACTAATCAAGTGGGTCAGGATTACACTCTTCCATTTTCCGCCTATCAATTCCATGGCAGCACTTGTGGGGCACCAAGATATTTTGTCGTTGATCTTTATTTTTGGTTTTTTTTCGAAAAGTTCTTTTCTGTCCATAACATTATTTTTATATACATTATAAAGTGCAAAGATATAGCACTAATTATTAGTGTGCAACTATATTTTTTATAGTTAATTTTAATTATTTAAACTATTGAAATATAGTTAATTGAGAAATTGTTTTATACTATACTTCATGACCGTTATTGTGTACATTGTAAACTACACCTACTTTTTTAACTGTAGAAATGACAGTATAAATAATCAGCTAAATTTAAAAATATGATTTTAAGTGAATTTCGAAAAATTAATTAACCCGTAAAAGAATTTGCTGCTAATATAAAATCTCAGAGGATGACATACAAAGTGTTCAATTTTAAAAAGTTACCATTTCATAAACTAAACTCAATGAAGTAGTATTCTTTGGTATGTCTTAATTTTATTTAGGACAGAATGGGTTAAAACTATATGTTTTTTGAAATAATATTTCATTAGTATTTTATTTTCCACTATTTTATCTAAATTTAGATTCGAATTTAAATTGCTTCAATAAAACTATTAAAACTAGTGTTATTTAATAGTTTTTTTAAAGTCTTATCGACATCAACGTAAATTTAAAAAAGAAATACTAACCCATTCACATCATCTACATCTTAAATATTTTTAAATGAACAGTACTCTCTCTTCTAAAAATGCTAAAAACATGTACAAGTTTAGTAAAATAAATAAATTTAGTTTTATTTTTTTTGCGATCCAATTTCTAATTGTAACCACATTTCTTTTTTACTATAAACTATCTTATTCTGCTTGGGGTAGCTTACCCACAATCGTCTTATTTTTATACTTTTCAACTTCAAAAAGACTTAGTTTTAATCAAAAAACGATAGTATCCGTTTTTTTTGTATTGGTATATTATACTTTTTCTTTTTTATTGTACGGAAAATCATTTAGCGTTATTGTCTTACTTTATTTAATGCCTATTATTTTACTTATCATAATTCGGCATTATAAATTACTACTATTTTTATGCCTCTTTATAGTGGCAATTGTATCCATTATATTGTATTATGATTTCTTTGGATTTGACTATGGAAACGCAAAATATTTTGAAAATAATTTTACCACTCTATTTTTTTATTTTATTGTATTAATGATGATGATCTTTATGATTGTTTTACTTACCGCAAAAACAAACATAGTAAAATACGTTATAGATGACTTAAAAGCTAAAAATCTTGAATTAGAAGAATCTCGAATTGAACTGAAGAAATTACAAATCAATAAGGAATCCTTTTTTGCAATAATGAGTCATGAAATAAGGACTCCATTAAACGCAATTAAAGGAATTTCGGACATCCTTAAAAACAATATACAAAGCGAGGAAGATCAGAATCTCTTGGAACTTATGGATTATTCGTCTAATCATCTATTAGCTTTAGTAAATAACATATTAGATTTTACCAAACTAAACGACGGTGTTTTTTCATTACAATATTCAGAGTTTAATTTAAGTATTGCCTTAAATTCGTTATTCAAAATGAATGAAAGACTCGCATTAGAAAAGGGCTTAACATTTGAAATTCAAACTGCAAACAACATTCCTAATTTTGTTTATGGAGATAAAAACAGAATCAACCAAATTGTTTTGAATCTTTTAAATAATGCCATCGTATACACCAAAAAAGGATCGGTAAAAATGCTCGTAGATGGAAATTACGATCCAGATAACAAGAATAAATTCGAACTTCAAATTACCATTTCTGATACCGGAAAGGGAATTGATAAAGAACTAGGCGAAAAACTTTTTCAAAAATATGCCACTTCCAATACTTCCGAAAACAGTGTGGGACTAGGATTAACGATTTCCAAAGGATTAATTGATCTGATGAAGGGAAGTATTAAATTTGATTCTAAACCAAATCAAGGAACAACTTTTTACATTACAATCCCGTTACCTGTAATAGAAAACAACGCCACGAATTTAGCAAAAGACGAACATAGTCTTCAAGAAACAGCAATACATATTCTTTTGGTTGATGATAATAAAATCAACTTGGTAGTTCTAGAAAAACAGTTAAAAAACAAATTAAAGAATTGCCATTTTGCCACTGCTAAGAATGGATTAGAAGCATTAAATTTAATTAAAGAAAACCAATATGATATGGTATTAATGGATGTCATTATGCCTGTTATGGATGGTATAACCGCTACAGGTCATGTTCGAAAGCTGGAAGACGAAAACAAAAAAAACATACCAATCATAGCATTAACAGCAAATGTGGGAGAAAAAGAATTATCGGAATGTTTGGATGCTGGTATGAATGATTTTGTAATAAAACCCTTTGAAATAAATGCATTATTAAAAACAATATTGAATCAATACACACCTAAACCAGTCTAAATAAAAAATCAAAATTATTACTCGTTTCGCCTCGATTACTTCATGATTAGGGTGCCTAGCATTTAGACAAAAGTGAATTAATCAATTTCTTTAATTAAAAAAAATGATGGGGTTTATCTATTTTTTTTTAATTTTTGGCGGTTTACTACGCGATTGATTTGTAAAAATCTTTTACTATACTACTTTTTATTACTATACGAATTTGATGGGACAATGCGGTAGCTGAAAGGTTCATTAAATCATTAAAAACTGAATCAATTTTCGACAATAAGCTGCTATCTAAAAGACAAATGAAATTTTACGTTTTTGAATGCATTGAAATTTGATGTAAACAAAACAGAAGACATTCAGTATTAGAATATATGATTCTAGAGGAATTTAGCAATCAAGCATATAATTACTAAAATGTCACTTGATTTAAACTCCACTTTCTATTTTCATATTCAGTAGCGCTTGGCTCCCATAATCAAGTGATCCATAATCAAACTCTTCCACTTCCCTCCTATCAGTTCCGTAGCGGCACTCGTGTAACACTAACGCTCTTTTGTCGTTGATCTTTATTTTTGATTTTTTTCGAAAAGTTCTTTTCTGTTTATAGCATCATTTACATATATATTATCAATTACAAAGATATAGCACTAATAATTAGTGTGCGACTATATTTTTTATAGTTAATTATTATTTTATAAATAATTGAAATATAACGAATTATGAAAATATTTTATACTATACATCATGACCGTTATTGCATACATTATAAACTATATATACTTTTGTCGCTATAAAATTGATAGTATAAAAAATCAGCGAAATATAAAAATATGAATTTAAGAGAACTATTAAACAACCGTTATTCAGTAAAAGAATTTGATGCTACTAAGAAGATCTCAGAAGCAGATTTCCAACAAGTAAAAGATGTATTGCGTTTAAGTCCGTCGAGTATCAACTTACAACCTTGGCATTTTCTTATTGCAGATACTTCAGAAGGTAAACAACGTATTGCAAAAGGTACTGAGGTTTCTTTTCCGTTCAACACACCTAAAATTGTAGACGCCTCACATGTAATCGTATATGCTGCTCGAACCAATGCAGACGAAGCCTATTTGACTAGTATTTTAGAACAAGAAGATGAAGATGGTCGTTTTGCGGCACAACAATTCAAAGATCAAGTACAAGGCGGTCGTAAGTTGTTTGTAGACCTTCATAAATACGATCTTAAAGATTTACAACATTGGATGGAAAAACAAGTGTATCTAAATATGGGGTCACTTTTATTAGGTGTAGCTGCTTTAGGTATTGATGCTTGCCCAATGGAAGGTATAGATTTAAAAGCATTAGATGTAGAGTTTGGCTTACGCGAAAAAGGCTATACAGCGCTTGCAGTGGTGTCTTTAGGGTATAGAAAAGAAACTGATTTCAATTCAAAATTGCCAAAATCGAGATTTCCAGAAGAGACTATTATTACAAAATTATAATCATCAAACAAAACAATTAAAAATGAAAAAGATACTATTAAGTGCAACGGTAATTTTGGCAATAGGTTTTACATCCTGTAATAGTCAAAAAATAAATTCAAACATTAAAAAAGAAGAAAAAATGGAAATTTCAAATAAAGATAAAGTAATTGCACTTTTAAAAAGCATAGAAACTGCTGCTCAAGAACCAGCAGGTTACATTAACCCTGATAAATACATTCAACATAATCTTGGAGTTGCAGACGGACTAGCTGGATTTGGGGCTTTATTACAACAAGTTCCACCGAACTCTGCGAAAGTAAACACAATTAGAGCTTTTGAAGATGGCGCCTTAGTTTTTACTCAAACGGATTACAACTTTTTCGGACCAAAAATTGGTTTCGATATTTTCAGATTTGAAAATGGTAAAATAGTTGAACATTGGGACAATTTACAAGAAACACCAGCAAATCCAAATCCGAGTGGTAACACGATGATTAATGGGACTACTGTAATAAAGGATATTGACAAAACAGTCGAAAACAAAAACCTGGTGACCACTTTCGTAAATGATATTTTAGTAAACGGTAAAATGGGAAAACTGACTGGATATTTCGATGGAGACAATTACATTCAGCACAATCCAAAAATTGCGAATGGACTTTCAGGACTTGGAAAAGCGTTGGAAAATATGGCTTCACAAGGAATTACTATGAAATATAACAAAGTGCATAAAGTTTTGGGCGAAGGTAATTTTGTATTGACGGTTAGTGAAGGATCATTTGCTAATAAACCGACTTCGTTTTACGACTTGTTCCGAGTTGAGAATGGCAAAATAGCGGAACATTGGGATGTGATGGAAACTATAGCACCAAAAGCAGAATGGAAAAATGAAAACGGAAAATTTTAATCGATGAGCGACGAAGTAAATTGCCCATCTTGTAGTATAAAAGCAACTAGAAGAAATTAAAACCAGATAAAAAATGAACATACTAAAAAAACAAATTGTCTTAATTTTTGCCTTAGGAATTAATTTCCTAACAGTAGCACAAACAACAAAAGAAGACAACTATAAAACAGGCGTAAAAATTGTAAACGAAGTTAATGGCGAAGGCGCTGCAAAAGGTCTAGAAGCGGCATTTAAAAGTGTGTCGCCAGATATGGCAGAATACATCATTCGTTATGGTTTTGGCGAAATTTACAACAGACCAGGTTTGGATTTTAAAACAAAAGAACTGCTCATCATCGCAAGTCTTACTACTCAAGCCAATGCAACGTCACAATTAAAATCGCACATGAAGGCGGCTTTGAACGTAGGTGTAACACCAAACGAGATTTCTGAAACCATGATTTTGTTAAGTCTGTACACAGGTTTTCCTACTGCAAACAATGGAATGTTTGCATTAAAAGAGGTGTTAAGCGAAGTGAATTATACCGAAACTGCAAAAACAAATGCTACGGATAAATTAACCAAAAACTGGGAATTGAATGGTTTTTCTATGCCTGAATCTATTGTAGCATCGCCTACAGAAAATTGGTTGTATGTTTCTAATGTAAATAAAAACGAAAAAGGATACATCAGTCGAATCACAAAAGACGGAAAAGTTGATAATTACAAATGGGTTACGGGTTTAAATAACCCTGCTGGTTTGGCATTGTATCAAGACAAATTATATGTGGGTGATGGAACAGAGTTACATATAATTGATGTAAAAAAAGGCAAGTTAATAGAAAGTATTTCTTCAAAAAAGGCAATGGCTTTAAATGATGTTGCGATTTCTAAAGAGGGGCAAGTTTTTGTTTCTGATATTGCTAGCGGAAAAATTTTCACTCTTGAAAATAATAAGCTAGTGGTTTGGTTTCAAGCATCCGAAATTATGCATCCAAACGGACTTTTTGTAGACGGTGATTCTTTAGTGATAGCCAATTATGGTACCGAATTATCGTTATCCTTAACTGCTGACAAATATGGAAGTATGTATAAAGTAAACCTAAAGGACAAAACATTTTCGATGATTAAAAGTAGCTACCAACTAGGCGCTTTGGATGGATTAGCAGTTGTTAAAGAGGGTTATTTGGTTACAGGTGGTACGGTTAGTAATTTGTTTTTTGTTAATGATTCCACTCGTAGAAAAATAGGAACTTTTCCAAAAGGTTTAGCAGATATCAGCATTCAAGGCAATACGTTATATGCTCCAATTCTTTTTAGTGATAAAATTGAATCCTTTTCATTGCCAAAAGACCTTAGCACAAGTAAAATAGTTGATGAGAAGTAACAAAACGGAAGTATCAAGCCTAGCATTTTAAAACTTTTGCCTTGGAAGATATGGCAAATGCGCTTAGAAAGGTAGCATTAGGAAGAACTGTTGGGAAAGTGATTGTTACTTTGGGATAGTTCGCATTGTCCTATAGAAAATTACAGTGTTATTTATGAAAAGCATCTGTATAATTATAGTTAGAGTACAAAGTATGATTGCTTTAGAATATAAAAATTACTCGGATAAGTTCTGAAATTTAAAGTAAAAATAAAATGGCGTTTGAATAACTATCAAACGCCATTTATTATTTAGAAAATTGATTAATAAGCATCAACAAAAAGTACTTGACCGGTGATGAATCCATCAACAGAACGCTCAAAAGCTTTCCCTACTAATCTACCAGGAACGGGTTCAAACCCAGGCATCATTTCACCATAAACATCCCAAGCTTCTTCTAAAACCGTTGGATTTATAGAGTTGATACGAATACCGCGCGGCATTTCAAAAGCCACACATTTAACAAACGTATCTATTGCACCACTTGTAGTTGCATCGGCAATTGCAAACGGAATTGGTTTTGTATTTAAAATCCCTGTAATTAACGTGAACGAACCTTTATCAGCAATGTATTCTTGACCAATACGTACAAGATTAATTTGCCCCATCATTTTGCTCATAATGGTAGTCATCCATTGTTCTTCGGTCATTTCAGTGAAATTAGCATATTCGCAAACACCAACAGTATTTACTACGGCGTCAAAATGTCCAACCTCTTTGTATAATTTTCTTAAAGATGCTTCACTTGTGATATCAACTTGAAAATCGTAACCCTCAGCCGAACGACCTGCAGTGATTACTTTATGTTTTCCTAAGCCGCTTAATGCTGCTTGACCCATTTTTCCGTTTGCTCCAATTAAGATTATCGTTTTCATATATTTTTTGTTTTAAAATTATATGCAAATTTATGAAGGACGTAAAGAGTAGGACTAGGACATTTGTCTAATAAGTGATATTGGCCCTAATGCGGCTTAGATGCCTTTGGGTAATTCCTAAATAGGAAGCAATGTGTTGCAAAGGTATTTCTAGTATCAATTTGGGTTGCTTGTTCAATAAATCTAAGTAACGCTGCTGTGCCTTATCTTTTTGATGGTTGAAAATCCAACTCTCAAGATCAACATACTCTTTTTCTGCAATGATTTTTAAAAATTCCAACCATTTGGTATTTGACTTGGCTAACTCTTCCAACTTCTTTTTTGGGATCGAAATAATCTCAGAATCGGAAATAGCTTGCAAGTTTTCCTGAGATTTGTTTCCAGATATAAACGACGAGTACGCCATTAGTAAACTATTTTGAAAAGTAAAACAATAGGTAATTTGGTCGTCAGCATTCGAATAATAAAAAGACCGAAAAATCCCTGACACCACATAAGATAGGTTATCACAAATTTCGTCTTGTTGCAAGAAAAAATCATTCTTTTTTATCGTTTTGTATTCACAAAGAGCTAAGAAATCTATGATTTCTTGACTGGTAAATAGATTAAATTTTTGTAGATACTCTTCCATTACAAATCGTATTTTTTATTGTCTTAATTTAAAGCTGAATTTTTTGCAAGGTACTTATTTAGTTTAGATTGTTATTTCTAAAAGTGGTCTATCCTTTTAAATGGAATTGAAACCCAGAAATTATTTGATTAAAACAATACATCAGTTTCTGTTATTTTTTAACTAGGATTCGAATTTCTGCAGTACTTTAATAGTTTGTTTTAAAACCTTTTGTTAATCCTTTTTCTACTATTCCAAAACGCCAAAATTTTTAGTAATTTGCAAAAAAAATAGCGGTTGAAAAACATTCCCAATATATCATTTCAAAGTGTTGAGAAATCAAAAGATTTTGAGTTTTTGAATCTATCCGATTTATTTGCCAGAATGCCCGATATTGTCGATCACAATCCTACACAACCGCATCGCATATCTTTTTTTGCTTTATTATTAGTAACCAAAGGATTGGGTACGCATCAAATAGATTTAAAAGAATACGATTTACAAGCAGGAACAGTCCTTAAAATTGCAAAAGGACAAGTACATGCTTTTCAGAAAAATGCTCAATATGAGGGTTTTTTGATGCTATTTACGGAGGATTTTGTAGTGAATCATTTTTCGAAATCTTCGATAAATATGATTTCGCATTTGTACAATTACCATATTTCGTCGCCTATATTTAGTAATGAAGCGGGTAATAAAATCTTTTTGGAGCAATTAATCGTAGAGGTGAAAAACGAAAACCAGTACGCCAAAGAAAACATAGTTGCTGCTTTACTCAACCTGTATTTATTGCGATTGGAACGAGAATTCAATGATACTTTAGAAAATAACAATTTAAACCATTACGCTATTTTTATTCAGTTCAAAAACTTGGTTGAAGCCCATTATACAAGCACTCGCAACGTAAAAGACTACGCCAATAAATTGTTTATTTCGACCAAACATCTCAACCAAGTAGTCAAAGAATTCACTTTGAACACCGCTAAACATTTCATAGACGATTTTGTGATTCTCGAAACTAAAAGAGCGATGGTGAGTTCGAATAATAGCCTTAAAGAAATTGCCTTTGCAGTTGGTTTTGACGAGGTAACCAATTTTACCAAATTTTTTAAAAAACATACCAATCTCACTCCCAAAGAGTTTAAAGCTTTGTTGTAACCCAATTTTACCATTTTATGCGTCATTTGCTTAAAAATTAGCACGCAGATTTTACTAATTTCAGCAGATCATTTATTTTCATCTGTGAAATTTTCTTGTATTTATAGAGGCACGAGCTTAGTTGCAGATTAATAGTACTCATTACCATAAAATAAGTTCAGTCGCATATTTACCATTTTCAACCGTGGATTTACCTTTATAAAATGGTTATATAGATGCAATTTTGTATAAATTAAATTAAAAAACATGAGTCAAGTAGCAGTTTGCCCAACCTGTGGCAACAATTCAAAAATTAAAGAAGTTAACGGAGAAGTAACTTTTCTACCCATTCAAGATGAAGAATTGATCAAAAAAATAGGTCAATTAAAAAATGCGATGGAAAAATTCAAGTCAAAAGCCGAAGCTTTAGAAAAAGAACTAGCAGCTTTTAAATCAAATAAATAAGAGTATGAATTTAGATCAAAATAAAAAAAATGCCATTGCTTTTTACAAAATGGCATACGAGGGAAACCCCGTTCAGGCGGTCGCCTTGTATGTGGGCGAAGATTATATTCAGCACAATCCAATGGTGGGTGATGGACCTCAGGCATTTATAGCTTACTTTGAGAGAATGCAAAAAGAGTTCCCTGTAAAAACCATTGAATTCGTTCGCACCATTGCCGAAGGTGATTTGGTTGCGCTACACACGCATCAAGTTTGGCCAGATGAGGACGAGTATGTCACAATGGATTTCTTTCGTTTTTCTGACGATGGAAAAATAGTGGAGCACTGGGACAGCATTCAGCAAATTCCCAAAACGGCATTGAATTCTAATAAAATGTACTAAGAAGCAGCAAATGAGTTTTATTAAAAAAAATTATGGTTGGATGATAGTCGCACTAATTGGTGTCTTGCCTATTATCCCGCTTTTAAATTTGGTGACCCTAAATTTCTCCAATGGTTTTTCGATTAGTTTGGTAGAAGGAACCGCTGGCGAAGGAAAATCATCTCTAGAAATGCTGTACCATATCTCAGGAGAATTTGCCATTAGGTGGATGACCGCCGTGCTTACCTGTACGCCCTTTTTTATCCTGTTTGGAGTCAACAATTTATTTGTGCGCCAAGCCATGGGTATCACAGCAGCAGTTTGGAGTTTTATTCATTTTATTATCTTTATTTGGGCCGAAGGATTTGCAGAAACCTTTACCGAAGCCAATTACATAGCGGGTTTTATAGCTGTATTGATTTTGATTCCGTTGTTTTTTACATCGAATAGAAAAGCGATGAAGAAATTTAAGAAGAACTGGAAAAAAATCCAAACCTATGCCTACGGAGCTATTATTCTGAGTTTACTGCACATAATACTTCTCGAAAAAACTTGGCTTATTTACGGAATAATTGTGGGACTGGGTTTCATCATCCGATTACCATTCGTAAAAAATAAAATTTTTGAATTTCGAAAATAAAATAATTATTCTTGGTTAAGAATAACTTTGAATATAATGGGATGCAAGTTTATTTTGAATAGTAACAGGAGTAGTACCATCTTCCTTTTATAGTGTAATTATGAAAGTTATTGCCGAAATTTTGGTATTTTAAAAGCTGCCATTTTTATAATTTTGCTTGAGTTGCAACAGCAAAAGGCACAAAAAGGCATTCTATTTAAGGCCGTTTTTGTAACTTGCTTGGACAATTAATCTTTTAATCTTCTAGAATCGAATGAATATTATCGAAAAATACAAACAAGTTCGACAAGATACAATCCACTTTTGTAGTCATTTGCAAGTAGAAGATTATTCGATTCAAGTTGTGCAATTCGCAAGTCCGCCCAAATGGCATTTGGCACACACTACTTGGTTTTTTGAAACTTTTATCCTCAAAAATAAGGTTGAAAATTATAAAGAATTCAGCCTCGATTTCAATTTTCTATTCAATAGTTATTACAATAGTGTAGGTACTCGCATTTTGCAAACCAACAGAGGCAATATGTCGCGTCCTAGTACCGACGAAATTTTAGATTACCGTACTTATGTGGATGCCAAAATGCTTGAATTATTAGAAAAGGAAAGCGATCCAAAAGTACTTGATTTGGTCGTTTTGGGACTAAACCACGAGCAACAACACCAAGAATTATTGATTACCGATGTGAAATACATGTTGGGACACAATCCTATTTTTCCTGTTTTTAACGAAAAGTATAATTTGGTTGCTGATACAAATTCGGAGTCAAATGCGATAAAAGTCGAAGCTGGAATTTACGAAATTGGGTATCAAGGAACAGACTTTTGTTATGATAACGAGTTGGGTGTACACAAGGTGTATGTGGCCGATTTCGAAATCAACAATTTTTTAGTAACGAATGGTGATTATATCGATTTTATAGAAAAAGGAGGCTATACCGATTTTAACCTTTGGCTTGACGAAGGTTGGTCTTGGGTCAACGCAAACCAAATAATTGCGCCACTTTATTGGCACAAAATAGAAGGTGAATGGTACAATTATACCCTTGCTGGTTTGCAAAAAGTAGATGCAAATGCTATTCTGAGCCATATCAATTATTTTGAAGCGAATGCTTTTGCTGAGTGGAAAGGAATGCGATTGCCAACCGAATTTGAGTGGGAAATTGCCGCAGCAAAACTAGATTGGGGCAAACGCTGGGAATGGACAAATAGCGCTTACTTGGCGTACCCAAATTTCAAAAAAGAAAATGGTGCCGTTGGCGAATACAACGGGAAGTTTATGAGTAACAAAATGGTATTGCGAGGCGCATCGGTTGCAACTTCAAAAGAACACAGCCGACCGACCTATCGCAATTTTTTTAACCCAACGGAAAGATGGCAATTCACCGGAATCCGATTAGCTAAATAAGATCATGCAAACGATAACAGATACAGTACAAACCAAGCAGTTAACGGAAGAAAGCTTCATTGAAACCTTCAAAATTGATGTTCAAAAAGGCTTGAGTGAAAGTCCAAAAACGCTGTCGTCTAAATATTTTTATGATAAAATAGGAGATGCGCTTTTTGTCGAAATCATGAATTTGCCGGAGTATTATTTGACGCGTTCGGAGTTGGATATTTTTAAAAATAAAACCCAAGAATTAATCGAAGGTTTTGGAGTGCAACCTGGAACGTATTTCGAATTGATCGAACTCGGTGCGGGTGATGGGTTGAAAACCAAAGAATTACTCCAATCGTTGGCTTCACAAAACTATACTTTTGATGAAATGTTACTGCCGTAGGATGATTGCCTTTCTTGCCAAAATTTGGTTTTCTATAATAACTACTGCTAATTATACCAACCATCTCTATTATCTTAGCCTTGCTACATTTATGCTTTTGATAAATAAAGTTCACTAAATCTTTCTTGGATCGGATGTCCCAAGCTTTTTTTTTAAAAGTTCCCTTTGCACCTCTAATTCTATTTCTTTATTGCTTAATAACTTGCGTAGAATCCGATTTTCTTCTTCTGCCTCTTTAAGCTCTTTGCTCTTAGTGTCATAGGTGACCTTTAAGCCAGCCTCGCCTTTGTGTTCGTACTTCTTCTTCCAGTTATATAAACTTGCCGTACTCACGCCAAACTTACGGCATGCTTCTACAATACCCGTATCCTCTGAAGCAGCTAGTATTTCTAGCTTCTGAGCTAAAGTCCATTTCTTGAATTTCATATCTCAAATATATAATTTTGAAATTTAAAATAACACTCCGAACTATTAAGGGGCTAAACTAGGTTATACTAAAAAAATGCTCCCATTAATCACGTGACTAATGGGAGCATTTGTTTTTTAACACTAAAAAGGTGTCTTTATTTTACATCACTCTTCATCAAAATAGGTTTAGGATTTGATACTTCTAAATTGTTATTAGCATCTTCTGCCATTTCTTTTCTAATTTGCTTAATCGTTTGTGTGCTTCCGTCATGACTCCAACCAGGAGCAGCAAAGGCGTATTTAAATTTGTGATACCAATTACTTGATTTTTTCATATCATCCCAAATGTTTTTATACTCGTGTGTTAAAATTATAAACAAGTTATAAGATTCTGGAGGGACAGAAACACCATATTTTATATCAATAGATTGGTCTATTTTTTTCCAAGTCCCAAAAACGCGATCAAATACATTTAGGATTCCACCGTGATTTTTGTCCATGTATTCAATATTCTGAGCGTGGTGCACTTGGTGCATGGTATGTGTATTTAAAAAGGTTTCTAAAAACCCTAAGTTTTTTACATACTGCGTATGAAGTTGAAATTGCCATAAAGCTTCAATCCCCATACAAACAACTAACATTTCTGGCGGGAAACCTATTATAACAATCCAAACATAAAAAAAAGGCTTGTAAAAAATAGTAAACCAACCATTTCGTACCGCTGTTCCTAAATTAAAATTGTCTGAAGAGTGATGTACAATATGTGCAGCCCATAAAAAACGGACCATATGGTTTTGTCTATGAAACCAATAATAAGAATAATCGTCTAATAGCATGCAGATTATCCAAACATACCAAGCATATCCAAAAGATTGCCAACCCATAATATTGGTTCTAACACCATCCACAATAGGATTAAATAGCTCATAAGCAAAATTAAATACTAAAATTACGGCTACTGTTTTTACCAGAGCACCAATTACTGCAGATCCTATTCCAAGTGATAAGCTGGAAAAAAAATCTTTCCATTTGTATAATTCTTTGTCGTCATGAGTTTTGCTGTAAGTAAGTTCTATTGCGATAAAGCCCAAAAAACAAGGAACTCCATAGACTAACGGGTTTGTAAAATCCAATATTGTAGTTATTTTGTGTGTGATTATATAACGGTAATTGCCATTATAAATTTTGTATTTGAGCAATATACTTCATTTAAAAGCAATTTAGCATTCATATTAAATTCTTTAATTTATTATACCAAATACCATTTTTAGATGTTTAAAGGATTAATAATTTATCTAAAGTGTATAAAATGATGACAAATTTTAAAAATAAAGGGTAAGCCTGTCTAATTTACAATCTTTCGAATGAGAGTATAAAGGTTTAGGACTGGCTCATGTTCAAAAAGATAGAAGAGGTTTAGATATAAGTCCGTTCCCTTTGGAGCGGACTAATTTTATTAACTAAAAAAAGTAATTGCCTTTATGCAGTACCGCCGTTGGCACCAATATTCTGTCCGGTCATCCATTTTGCTTCATCGCTACATAAAAGCAACACTATCTCCGCAATATCTTCTGGTTCTCCAATGCGGTTAAAAGCAGACATGGACGCTAGTTTCGAAATTACTTCGTCTGATTTACCTTCCTTAAACAATTCCGTATTGGTTCCACCGGGTAAAATAGAGTTGACGTTGATGCCTCTCTCGCCAATTTCTTTCGAAAACACCCTACTCATTTGCTCAACAGCAGCTTTTGTTGCCGAATAAATACCATATCCAGGCATCATAAGTCGCGTAGTTGATGACGAAAAGTTCACAATACTCCCATTTTCTGCCAATTTGGTAGAAGCCTGTTTCAGCATATTAAAAACGCCTTTTACATTAACATCAAACATTTTTGTAAAGTCCTCGTCGCTCACGTCTTTTAGTAAGCTATTCATCATAATCCCGGCATTGTTAATCAAAATATCAACTTGCCCAAAATGGTCCATTGTTTGGTCAAAAAGTTGTGCTGCTTCACTCGCTTTACTAACGTCTGCTTGAATAATTACCGCACTTCCGCCCTTGTCCGAAATATTTTTAGCAACTTCCTCAGCACTTTCTTTACTTCCGTTATAGTTGATAACCACTTTTGCCCCAGCTGCCGCAAGTGTATAGGCAATTTCAGCACCTATTCCTCTTGACGAACCCGTTACAATGGCTACTTTTCCTTTTAAATGTATCATGGTAGTATTTTTTAATTTGTTTCAAATAAAGTAGCTCCTAGTCGTGCTGCTTTTCAATGATAATTTCAGACTTTTAAGATCTAATTATTCTTTCAGATTTTCTAAAATTAGTTAATCGTCTTCCTTACAAATTTCTATAAATATTTTCTATAATCAGCTACGGCTTAGCTGAGTTTAACAGCAAATTCTGAAACATTTAAGGTTGTGTTTTCAATATTCCGGCGTTGCCGATGTCTCCTTTACTTCAATTCTATTCGGTCAATACTAAAGCATTAATTGATTTTCGATAGAAATAGTTCTATAGATAAATGTATTATCTTTGTAACCATCAAAAAAAACAGAATACAGTATGCAACCCTCTACAATAAAACACCATTCGACCAAGGACATCATTGACTTTTTTGGGGACTTACCTCAAGAATCAGAAGGGCTGCATGTGTATATTGCGAAAAACGAGTTCAACGAAATTCCGGTTAGTTACCCTTTTCGAACAGACAACCAGACTTTCATGTTAATCCTTAAAGGTGAAGTTCACATTCAGCTGAATCTGATTCACTATGTGTTAGGGCCAAATGAAATGGTGGTTGTAAAACCGCATACCGTAATGCATATTTTAAAAATGAGCACCGACTTAAAGTTGGTAGGCATTTGTTTTTCGAATGAATTCATTCTTAAAAATAACTTTAAAAAGACAGATTATGATGCTTTTAATTTCTTCACAGCAAGCAACATTCCGAAATTAAAATTATCTAAGGAAGAAAGAGTGGCTACCCTTGCCATCGCCAAACTATTGGCAAAAAACAACCAAACAACAGAGAATCCTTTGCCTTTTCGAAAAGAAATAATTCGCAATGGTTTTACCACTTTAATGTACCAATTAGCAGCCATATTTAGAACCGAACACCCAAACATTGAAGCCGAATTTTCTAGACAAGAAGATCTAACCTTACGTTTTCTAGCTATTTTGAATCTTAATTTCAAAAAAGAACGCACCGTGCAATTTTATGCCGATGAACTTGCAGTGACTACTGGTCATTTATCTAAAGTGTTGAAAGATGTTTCTGGAAAAACAGCAAGCCAACTAATTGAGGACTCCGTAATCATGGAAGCCCGACTTTTATTAAATAATTCATCTATGACTATTGCCCAAGTTGCAGACGAATTACAGTTTAGTGATCAGTCGTTTTTTGGAAAATATTTCAAAAAGCAAACCGGTTTTTCTCCATCTAAATATAAAAACATAGCCTAAAACTGTATTTAGACCAATAAATCACGCATAAAAGCCTATCTATGGTAAATTAGTTACTATGATTATTTTTAAAATAATCGATATTGACCAAAACTCTCCTTTTTTAGACCTTTTGTAACAGCTAGTATTGTAGCAATTTTGCAGAGTAAATTTTTTTAAAACAAATACTCACATAATTGCACTATGAAACAATTCGCTCTCTTAGCCACTTTTATTTTTTTACTAAATAGTTGTGCCGATAAAAAAGAAACAAAACAAGAAGAAATCGCTGCCAAAGTTAGCGTAAAAGAAATCACTACTACCTCTGAAAATGAAACGCTTAACTACAGCGGAACAATCGAAGCAGACAATACTGTTTCGATAGGATTTGCCGTTGCAGGACGAATCTCAAACGTAGTTGTCAATGAAGGACAAAGAGTTCAAAAAGGACAATTACTAGCATCAATCGATGCAACTACTTACCAAAATGCCTTTTATATCGCCAAAGCAAGCGCCGAACAAGATAATGACAATTATAAAAGATTGAACGGTTTGTACCAAAAAGGAAGCTTACCCGAACGTGATTTTATTGCCGTAAAAGTGGCTGTTGCTCAAGCAAATGCTAATAAAAGTATGGCTGCCAAAAATCTTTCTGATACCAAATTGTACGCTCCTTTTACAGGAATCATCACAACATAATCGGCTGAAGTTGGTGCTACTGCTGCGCCAAGTATTCCTGCATTTACCATCATGAAAACGGATAAAGTGTATGCCAAAGCTTCGATAACCGAGTCAGAAATCGCGAAATTAAAAATTGGTAAAGCAGCAACGGTAAGCATCGCTTCATTGGACAAAACTTTCAAAGGTAAAGTAGATATTTTAAATCCAAGTGCTGACGAATTAACGAGAACCTTTAATGTAAAAGTGCGTTTGAACAACAGCGACAACCAACTTTTGCCTGGAATGATTAGTACCATCAAAATCGAAACAGGAAATGTTGTGGATGTGATAAGCATTCCTTCTGTAGCTATTGTTAGAAATGCAGACAATATCCTATTTGTTTATGTAGCAGAAAACGGGAAAGCGATTAAAAAAAGAGTCACTGTTGGTGATTTTAAAAACAATGATATCATCATTACTTCCGGATTAAAAATAGGCGATAAAGTGCTAATTGAAGGCCAAAAGAATGTAAAAGAAGGTCAGGCCATTAGCCTTTAAATGTAACTGAAAGATAAGATAAAAATGAAAAAAGTAAAAATAAATTTCATAGAAGCCTCTATGAAATACCATCAGGTAACGCTTGTAATTACGGCACTTCTTATGATTTTGGGAATTTATTCACTAGCTACAATGGCTCGTAGTGAAGATCCTCAAATTACAGTACGTAAAGGGTTGGTTATCGCTGCTTTTCCTGGTGCAGACGAGGAACAAGTAGAAAAGCAGTTAACCGATCAATTAGAACAGTACTTGTTTAGTTTTGAAGAAATTAGAAAAGAAAAAACATTTTCTGACACCAAAGAAGGTCAGGTTATTGTTACTGTAGAATTAAACGAAAATGTAAAAGATACTGATCGATTTTGGTCTACTTTACAACGTGGATTAAGTACTACTTTTCCACAAAATTTCGCAACACCTCCGGGAATGATTGGTCCGATGGTGAATAGTGATTTTGGAGATGTTGTTTCTCAAATGATTACGGTTTCTGCTCCTGGAAGAAGTTATGCAGAATTAGAAACCTACTTGGATCAACTAGAAGACGGACTTAAAACCATTCCAGAAACGTCTAAAATTAAACGATATGGTGGGCAAAAAGAACAAATATATGTTACTGTAAAAGATGAAAAATTAAGACAGTATGGATTTGATTTTTCTACTATTGCACAGGTTATTCAAAGTCAAAATAACACTGGTTTTGCGGGTGGAATCACATTAAAAAACACTGAGGTTTCAGTATTTGCAAAAAATCATTATAAAAATGCAACTGATTTAAGCAATCAAATTGTTTACAGCACAGCAGGAGGAAAAGTAGTGCGTTTGAAAGATGTTGCCACTATAGAACGTCGTTATGAAGAAACAGCCAGTTATATAAAAGTAGGTGACGATAAAGTGACCATGATTGCGATCGAAATGCAACCAGGAAACAATATTGTACAATTTGGTGAAAAGGTAGAGCTAGCTTTAGATAAAATAAAAAAAGAGTTGCCTCCAGATGTACAAGTGCAATCGATTGTGAATCAGCCAGAGGTAGTGAAAGAAAGTATAAGTCACTTTATGCTAGAATTTGCCATTGCCATTTTAGCGGTAATTTCAGTAGTAATTATATTGCTTCCGTTTCGATTTGCAATAGTATCAGCCGTTGCGGCTCCAGTATCTATTTTTATCACTTTTGGAATACTTAATATGATGGGAATCGAAATCCATCAAGTAACGCTAGCGGCCTTAATTATTGTATTAGGAATGGTGGTTGATGATGCCATTGTTGTAGTTGATAATTATGTCGAAAAATTAGACGAAGGCGAAGATCCGTGGACAGCAGGATGGCAAAGTGCGACACAATTAATGGTGCCTGTTTTTACAGCAACTATGGCTATTATTTGTTCGTTTTTACCTTTGGCTTTTTTCTTAAACGGAATTTCAAAAGAATTTATTCAAGCCTTACCTATTGCGGTAGCAGTTGCTTTATTTGCTTCTTTATTAGTAGCGCTTTTATTAACACCTTATTTGTGTTACATCTTCATTAAAAAAGGATTAAAGGACAAAGAAAAAGATCCTAATAAGAAAGAAACGATGTTGGATCGCTTGCAAAATCTATTCAACCGCACATTAGATATTTGTTTCGAAAGACCAAATGTGACTATGTTATTGGGACTTTTATCAGTCTTCGTAGGATTTGGAGTCGCTTCACAATTAGAGCAAGAATTATTCCCTATAGCGGAGAGAAACCAATTTAACATAGAGGTTTGGTTGCCAAATGGAGGAACTTTAGAACAAACAGAAGCCGTTGTAAAACGTGTGGAAGAAAAAATTAAGGGAGACGACAGAGTGGTAAATGTAGCTAGTTTTGTAGGGACAAGTTCTCCTCGTTTTCACTCCACTTATGCACCAGAATTTCCACGAAAAAACTTTGCTCAAATATTTATTACCACAACAGGTAAAGATGCTACGACTGAACTAGCCGCAGAATATATGGATAAGTTTAAAAACTTTGTACCAGACGGTTACATACGAGTGCGTCAATTATCTTTGAACGAAGCACCTTCACCAATTGAAGTTAGAATCGTTGGCGATGACATGATTAAACAAAAGCAAGTCGCTTCACAAATTGAAGAAATTCTTGGGGATACTAAAGGGCTTAATTGGATTAGAACCACTTATCAAGACGATTATCTGGGGGCCAAAGTAGCATTAAAAGACGATGTTGCCAATAGATTAGGAGTTACCAATACTGCTGTTTCTCAAACTTTAGGAGCAGGATTAAAAGGATATCCGGTGAGCACTATTTATGAAGGTGATAAACCGATTGATATTGTAATGCGTTATGATGAAAATGATCGAAAAAATGTTGGTGAACTTGGTGCTTTAAATATTTCAACCGCTTTGGGGACTAAAGTTCCGCTAAGAGAAGTTGCTACTATTACTCCAGAATGGCATACGGGAGTTATTGCGCACAGAAACGGTTTACGTACACTAGCAGTAAGAGCAGAAGCGCAATTGGGTGTGAAAGCAGCAACAATTCAAGCTGAAATTATGCCGAAAATAGAGGCCCTTAAATTGCCTGACGGAATCAGTATAAATTACGGTGGTGAATTTGAAAACATCAATGAAACGGGGCCTGGAATGGCTTCTTCAATGGGAATAAGTTTGATTCTTATTTTCCTAGTACTCCTGTTTCAATTCAAAAACTTCACAAAGGTATTAATCGTTGTTGCTACATTCCCTTTGAGTTTACTAGGTGCCTTTTTAGGATTGTATCTTACAGGAAACCCTTTCGGATTTACAGCATTTATGGGAGTGATTAGTTTGATTGGTATTGTGGTTCGTAACGGAATCATACTAGTCGATTATGCCGATGAATTAATTTTAGAACATGGCTATTCCAAATTTGAAGCCGCCAAAGCAGCCGGAAAAAGACGTATGCGTCCTATTTTCTTGACTTCTGTTGCAGCAGCGATAGGTGTTGTGCCTATGATTGCCGGAAAATCTCCGCTATGGGCACCTTTGGGTAGTGTTTTAGCTGTTGGATTACTAGTTTCTATGGTAATGACCTTGTTTATTGTTCCTGTACTTTATTACAAATATGTAGACATTGAGGTGTCACCAGAAAAACATCCGCATCCTAATTCTGAAACTTTTGAACCCATTCTATACAAACCAAAACCTAAGAAAAACTATTTAGTACGTAGAATAAACGTCTTTAGATACAAATTAAAAAAAAGGAAATAATCATGTCTGCAAAAAATATAAAGATGGCAATAGTAGCTTTCACGCTATTGGCTGCCAGCCTTACCACAAACAGCTTTGCTCAGGGGAGAAATCTCTCCCTTGACACTGCTAAAAAAGAGGCTTTATCGAACAATAAAAAAATCAAAAAAGCTAATTCTTCAATTGAAGCAGCCACTGCCGCTGAAGTAGGTGCTTTTACAGCTAACAAACCAAGTTTAGAAGCGAGTGCAACTGGCCTAAATGTTGGTAAACCGTTGAGCGCATTGTTACCAGAGTACAATGCTAGTGTAACCTTGGGTGTAACACAGGTGATTTACGCAGGTGGCAAAATAAATACCGCCAAACAAATTAGTACTGCCGCAGTGGCGCTTTATACGTCACAAAAAACATTGACCAATAACGAAGTGCTTCTTGATGTAGAGACCACTTATTGGCAAATTATCAATGTCAAAGGTAAAATTGATTTGGCCACCAAGTCCAATGCAATGTTGAGTCAATTATTGAAAGATTTAAACAACTCGTACAATGCCGGAATCATCTACAAAAATGATGTTTTGCGTGTGCAAGTACAACTCAATCAAGCACAATTAAATTTATCGAAAGCGAAAGATGCTTTGACCATTTTAAATTTAAAAATGGCGCAATTAATTGGTTCGAAAGAAACTGAATTTACCATCGAAGATGCTGAGATCGAGATTGATGCTATCGAAAGTCAGCTTTCGCAGGAGAACGCGATCGCAAATCGTCCTGAAATTAAAATAATTGAAAAAGCGGTTTCTATCGAAGAATTAAAATCAAAACTACTTGAAGCAGACAGAAAACCAACAGTAGCAATGAACGTAAGCGGATTATACGGTCTGGGCAAAGGAATTAATTTTGCTACAGGCGATAATAATTTTAGTTCGTACTATGCCATGTTGAGCGTGAAAGTTCCCGTTTTTGATTGGGGAGGTCGCAAACAAAAAGTAAAAGAACAAGATTTTAAAGTAGAAGCACAAAAATTTGAATTGGAACAAACCCAAGAATTAGTAGCTATCGAAATTGCAAATGCAAAACTTGACATGCTTCGTGCCAAAGAACGTATAGAAATCACTCAAAAATCATTAGCGCAAGCCGATGAAAACTTACGCTTAAACAATGATCGTTTTGATGCCGGAACGGTGATAGGAAAAGATGTTCTAGAAGCACAAGTGATGTGGCAAACCGCTTTCTCTGATGTGATTGATGCCAAAGCAGTATTCAAAATTAGCGAAGCCAATTACAAAAAAGCGACTTCAAGTTTAGAATAACATAAAAATAATTGGAATGAAAAACCAAACCAAAAACCTAATATTGAAAAACGCTGCTGTACTTTTTTACAGCAGCGCAATCAATCATGTAACCCTAGATGATATTGCTTCAAAATGTGGGATTTCGAAAAAAACAATCTATAAATATTTCAAAAACAAAGAAGATTTAGTTATTAAAACGATCCGAAAACAAGCCAAAATACTCAAGAAAAATATCAGTAGAATTCAGCAGATAGGGCACAATGCCTTAGAAGAACTGATGTACTTTATTACCTACATCAATAAAAAAATGCATCGGGTTTATCCAATGGTCAAAAACGAAATTAAAAAAGGGCCTGCCAATAGTTTTTTTAATGCCATAAATTATAGTGACACTATCATTTTGCAGTTTATTGTCGATAATATCGAACACGGCAAACTACAAGGGTTGTACAAAGAACAAATTGATGCCCAAGAATTTTGTGAGTCTTATGATGTGCTTTCAAAAAGCATTTACTTCAACTACTATTTCACGGACCTAAACGTAAAAAAGAAATCATTTGAGTTTGTAAGTTCCTTATTTCTATATGGATTGGTAACACAGTTGGGATTGGATTATTTGCAAATACTATTGTCATAGTTCCTAATAAACAAAAAAACAACTACATTTATAGGTGTCTAAAGGGTGCACCGAAATCTTTTTATCCGTTGTAGTCCTTGGCGTACTGAAAAATGCTATTTATTAAAGAGTTCAAAATTAAAGAAAATGACAGAAAACAGTAAAATAACGTCGATAGTGGTAACTGATTTTGAAGAAAACGAAATCAACTTAATGGCAAAGTACAAAGGTAAAAATCTGTTACTTATCATTTACCGAAATCAATGTTTGGGTTGCTCGGGAAGAGCCATTCCATTAGCCTTTGCCTTTCAAAAAGAGTTTAAGGATTTACAAGTTATTGGCATTCATACCAATTTTGGAAACACAAAAACTACTAAAGAAGAAATTCAAAGCATTTTTACAATTGATGAACTGCCTTTTCCTATTTACATTGATGAAAAGCACCAAGTTTACGATCAGTTCAATTCAGAAGGAACACCGCAATGGTTAATTATAAATCATGAAGGTATTCTTTTTCGGTCGTTGTTTGGCTCGCAGGAAGGAGCACAAAACCGGTTAAAATATGCCTTAGAGGACGTAATGAATATTAAATCTGATTTATAAAAGGAAAAGCAACATTTCACAATCCCTGCGTGTATCATAGTCGGTAACTAATGCTAAAGTAGTGTCGTTTACTGTTGCTCCAATCCCTTGGGTCAAAATTAGCTACCAACAAGGACCAGTCATTAGATTGGTGTTTTTTTTGAAGTAGAAGAAATGTATTCATCATTAGCTCGTATTGAGCTTAACCCCCTATTTGCAATTGCTATAATCATTTCGCACAATTTATTGGTATCGATTTTCATTGTTTTATCTTACATTAGCATAATGATTGAAGTATCATTGTAGTGATAAATATAAACTGAAAATTGGTGGCTTTGTATCGTTTTGTGATACATATAGATGAGTGGCCAGCAATTAAAAAAATCGAAATTTGTTTTCAATACAATCTTTAGAAGCCAACTATTTTATTAAAAATTATAATGTTCCCTTGTATTCCATTATTTTATTGGATGATGAGTCGGATTTTTCTGTCAACATTGTAAAATATAAAACGAAACGAAAGTCTATTTTATTCCTTTCTCCTTATCAAAATTTAAAATGGTTCGGTTCTACTTCTTCAAAAGTGAAATTACTACAATTTCACGGAGATTTTTATTGTATTGAGTATCATAAAAAAGAAGTTGCTTGTAATGGATTGTTATTTAATAATATCTATTTGCAACCCTACCTTTCACTCAATACAATTAAATTTCAAGAAATATCCCAACTAGTCGATAAAATGGAAAAAGAAGTTGGAGCCAATAAAAGGTTTTCAGAATCTGTTATAAAATCTTATCTACAGCTCATATTAGCTATTTGTAGTAGTGAAAAAGATGAACAACTTGGCAATAGACTCACACCACAAACTAATGAAAATGAGCTGCTACTGTTTCAAAGTTTGTTAGAATTGCATTTTCATACAGAACGTAATTCTTCATTCTATGCCGATAAGTTAAATATGTCCCTTTCTTCATTTAGTAAAAAAATAAAATCTCAAGTTGGAAAAACACCAACGCAACTCATCCAAGAGCGCGTTATCATAGAAGCTAAGAAATTATTGCACCTCACTTTTAAAACTGTAAAAGAAGTTTCAGTTGAGCTAAACTTCGATGACGAATTTTATTTTAGTAGGTATTTTAAGAAAGAAGTTGGATTGTCTCCCACTCATTTTCGTGAGAAAGTAGGGATTTCTATAGTGGCAAAATAATCCATCGTTCATCCGCTTTAATCCATTCTTTAGCTTATTCTTAATGTATAATTTTGTTCTCAAAAAAATTTAATTATGAACATCTTACTTAATTTATTAATAAACAGTCAATCCAACTTTATCAATTTCATTCGTATTGCCATTTTTATAGTGATGGTTTGGATTGGTGGTCTAAAAGCGTACCAATACGAAGCAGATGGAATAGTTCCTTTTGTAGCAAATAGTCCCTTAATGAGCTTCTTTTATGAAAACAGTAACAAAACAGCCATCAATGAAGAAGGAAAAACCGTTAAAGAATACATGCTACACAAAAACCCAGAAGGTAAAATGGTAGAGAAAAATATAGAATGGCATAAATCAAATAATACGTATACCTTCTCTTATGGGTTAGGAAGTGTAATTGTTATTATAGGACTTTTGACACTTTTGGGAATTTGGTTTCCAAGAATCGGTCTGTGGGGAGGATTGTTAACATTTGGAATGTCCATTGTTACCTTAACCTTCCTCATAAGCACTCCAGAAGTATATGTTCCAAATTTAGGAGGCGATATGCCAACACCTCAATTTGGATTTCCTTTTCTATCTGGAGCTGGAAGATTGGTTTTAAAAGACATTATTATGATGGCAGCTGGATTAATAATTGCATCTGATTGTGCAAAGAACATAAAAAATACTGGCAACACCGTGCATAATTAATTGCCTAGTTATCGATTACTTACGAAAATACTCGGTTGTTTTCTATTTGGTTTTTATTTTCTAAATTACGTGCTCCAGCTATACGAAGTGTTCTACTATAGTATAGCTGCTGTGCAAATGTCTCCGAATTCGCCCCGAGCGTTCGAATATAACTACAATTTCAACGGTACATTAGCGTAAAATTGTATTTTTTGCCCGCAAAATAAATCCATTACTAGACGTTTAAAATCAAATTTACAATTCTTAATAAGGTGACGCACTGTACGTGATTTCCGCAATCCTCGCAATGATCCTGATTGCGGATGCTCGTTGTGCATGCGTGTGTAAGATTCTTGTAGAATGACAAACTAGGTGGATTTGCTTTGCGTTTCGTTAGTTACTTTTAAGTGCCAAAACTTAAATGTTTTTCTATATCTTACAGGATTTAAAAAATACAACAAAGTAAAATTCTACTATGAAAGAAATACTTTCCCTATCAGAAGCACAAAAGATAGTGTTGCTTTCCCAACGCGTTTTGCCAAATACAGTAAACGGAACTGCGATAGATACTACGCTGGCCAGTATTGAACATCTTGGTTATGTGCAAATAGATACCATATCTGCTATTCAGCGTGCCCATCATCATACGTTGTGGAATAGAAATCCTGCATACGAACTTTCTCATATTGATACCTTAATTGAATCTAAACAACTATTCGAATATTGGTCGCATGCTGCAGCATATCTGCCGATGCGCGACTATAAGTATTCGCTTCCCCGTAAAGAGGCTATTCTAAAAAACGAACAAAGCCACTGGTTTCAGAAAGATGTCAAACTAATGGATACGATACTAAAACGTATAGAAAACGAAGGACCTTTAATGGCAAAAGACTTTGAACACAAGGCTAAACTGGGAGAATGGCAAAGCAAACCCGCAAAACAAGCTTTAGAAAATTTGTTTATGCAAGGCGATTTGATGATTTCGAGTCGGAAGAATTTTCATAAAGTGTATGACCTAACGGAACGCGTCCTACCCAACAACATTGATACTACTTGTCCTAGTCAGCAACAACATATCCGGTTTTTAATTACAAGCTATTTAAGGGCCAATGGTATTGGTCAAGCGAGTGAAATAGCCTATTTACTTAAAAACACCAAAACAGTTGTCGCTTCCGAATTAAAGGAGATGCATTCAAACAATGAATTAGTGCAACTAAGTGTAAACGGAGAACTATATTACGCCTTTCCTGACACTTTGAATTTGGTAAATACCCCTATCAAAAGTCAGCTGAAAATTCTATCTCCTTTTGATAATTTATTAATTCAGCGCAAACGCATGCAGCACTTATTTGATTTTGAATACAAAATTGAATGTTATACTCCCGAAGCGAAACGTAAATACGGCTATTTTTCATCACCCGTATTATGGGAAGGTAAATTAGTGGCCAGAATGGATTGTAAGGCTGATAGAAAGAGTGCAACGCTTCATATTCATCATTTGTTTTTTGAAGAAAATTTTTCTTTTAATGATGCGTTTAAAGTTGCCTTTTCAAAAGAGATAGCAGCATTCAAACGTTTTAATGATTGCTCAGAGGTTAAAATTCACAAAACGACACCAAGTGCGTTACTTCAAACAATACAATCCATTTCTTAGCAAATAGCAATGTTTATTTTCCTTCATTTTATCTAACTTTGTGTGCAATGTAAATACAGCATCACCATGGAAAATAAAGTTTTTAATTTGAAACAATTTGTTATTATCACTCTAATAACCAGCATTTGGATACATATTGCAGAAGTAGCAAGAGCTATGTTTGTTGCCTTCCCCTTGATAGAAAAATTCTTTGCAGGCAGAATACCAATTGGCGCAATGGAAGTGAGTAATGCCTTGATTTGGGGAATTTGGGATACTTTATTGTCTGTAATTTTAGTATTTATATTTTGGCTTTGTTCCGTTGCTTTTGGGAATAACTTAAAGTCAATTATTATTTCAGGTACAATTACTGCTTTTGCAACCATTGGTATTTTCTGGATTGCCAGTGTCAATTCAGGATTGGGAGCGTGGAGTGCGGCTGCTATTATATTCCCCATCGCTTGGGCAGAGATGATTATTGGAGCTTGGATAGCGTCAAAACTGTATTCAAAAAATAAATAAAAATGGCTGTTTCAAAGGATTTTACACAATTTGTTCTGGACCAATTATCGGGTTGGAGTAATGTGCATATCAATAAAATGTTTGGTTGTGTTGCATTGTACCAGGATGATTTAGCTTTTGGAATTATTGCAAGCGATATGGTTTATCTGAAAGTAGATGACACCAATAAGGCTAAATTTATTGAATCAGGTTCGGTTCCATTAAAACCTTTTAAAAGTAATGCAACCGTGCTTTCATTTTACAGTATTCCAGCTGCTATATTAGAAGATTCTGAGGCGTTTATTAGATGGGCAAAAGAATCATTGGAAATAAAAAAAAACGAAACAAATAAAGTCGAAAAATAGTGAAAATTAAAACTATTGTGGCTTAGTAAGGATAAGTATGCGTGAGTGCCATTCTTCCAGAATGACAAACTAGGTAGATTTTCTTTGCGTTCCATGGGATGCCTATAAGTGCCAAAACTTAAATGTTATTCTATTTATTGTCCTCAAATAGGTTTGAACTAAAAATAGAATAAGCAAAAACTACCAAATTCCGCAATACGCATACAACGAAAAGTAATTAGTATACAGCTACAAGATATAATTCGTCTAATTTTGTCCTAAATAAATGAAGAACAGAAATTTGAAACGAATTATAAAAAGAATCATGATACCAACGCTCCTAATAATTAGCCTTTTGGTAGTTGTATATTTGGCTTTTACCAACTTCTATCCCAATTTTGGAGGAAATGTTTCGAAAGAAAAACAGCTCGTGTACCAAAAATCGGCACAATACAAAAACGGTAAATTTAATAATACCAATGCCGTTCCCAAAGAACTTAGCTTTTCGGAAAAGTTGGATGTGGCTTATTATTTTTTTACTACCAAAGTAGAAAATGGCCGCCCAAAAGAAGATTTGAAAGTCCAAAAAATCGATTCGATTGACGTAGCCGATTACAAAGGCAAAGCACGATTGGTATGGTTTGGACATTCGGCTTTCTTGTTACAAATAGAAGGCAAAACGATTTTGTTAGACCCTATGTTTGGTAAAGTCGCGGCACCACATCCATTATTAGGAGCGGACCGTTTTAATGCTGAATTACCAATTGCCATCGAAAAATTACCGCATATTGATGCCGTGATTTTTTCTCACGACCATTACGACCACTTGGATTATGAAACGGTGATGAAAATAAAAGATAAAACCACGCATTTTTTTTCGCCATTAGGAGTTGGAGAACACTTAAAAGCCTGGGGAATTCCAGCTTCCAAAATATCAGAACTCGATTGGTGGGATGAAATTCAATTCGAAACACTAACTTTGATTTGTACCCCTGCTCAACATTTTTCGGGTCGAAAGTTAAACAACGGTCAAAGTACCTTGTGGAGTTCTTGGGTAATTCAGTCCAAAAACGACAACCTTTATTTTAGTGGAGACAGCGGTTATGCATCGCATTTCAAAGAGATCGGCGATAAATACGGTCCTTTTGATTTGGCTTTAATGGAATGTGGTCAATACGACAACAAATGGTCAGACATACACATGATGCCCGAAGAAACTGCTCAAGCAGGTATAGATGTTCAGGCCAAAAAGATCATGCCTATTCACTGGGGAGGTTTCAAACTAGCAATGCACGATTGGAAAGATCCAATAAAGCGCGTTCAGGCCAAAGCCAAAGAACTCCATTTGGAAGTGATTACGCCAAAAATTGGACAAGAGATTTTGATAAACACTACAAGTGAAATTTACGATAGTTGGTGGGAAAATTTATAATTTAATTCGAAAGACATGAAGGAAATCATCACCATAAATACCATTTCAGAATTACATGCTTTTTTTGGTATGTCAAAGCCAAAACATCCATTGGTTTCGGTAGTTCGTTTGGCGAAAGAGCTGAAAGATTTAGAAATTGAAAAATTTAAATATGCTGTAGGCTTGTACCAAATTAGCTTAAAAGACAATTGTCCTTTTACCATCACCAATTACGGCAGAAACTCCTATGATTACCAAGAGGGTTCAATGGTTTTTATGGCTCCGAATCAAGTTTTGGAAGTCGAAAAACAAAATGTAAATCGTGAAGATACCGGTTGGAGCATTGTCTTTCACCCGGATTTAATTCGAAAATCAGCATTAGGAAAGAAGATTGAGCAGTATTCTTTTTTTGGATATGCATCTAATGAAGCGTTGCATCTTTCGGACGAAGAACGAAAAACGGTAACTGAAATTGCAGAAAAAATCGAACGCGAATACAACAGTAATATCGATACACACAGTCAAACGCTAATTATTTCGAACTTAGAATTGTTGCTCAATTACTGCGTCCGATTTTATGACCGTCAATTTTTTACCAGAACCAACTTGAATCAGGATTTTGTCACCCAATTTGAACAAGTTTTGAAAACGTATTATCATTCGAATCAACAAATTAAATTAGGGATTCCAACGGTGCAATATTGCGGAGAAGCGATGAACATGTCGCCAAAATATTTGAGTGATTTATTGCGAAAAGAAACCGGCAAAAGTACCCAAGACCATATTCATCAATTTATTATTGAAAAGGCTAAAAATCAATTGCTGAATTCCAATACGAGTGCCAGTGAAATCGCTTATGCCTTGGGATTTGAATATCCGCAATACTTTAGTAAAATGTTCAAAAAGAAAACGGCTATGAGTCCAAACGAGTACAGACAGAGCTTGAATTAAGCAGCGTTCGGTTTGAATACACCTAAATAATATGGTTATTACTATAATTAATTTATGCTTTTGCCTCTTATAAATAGGCATCAGTATAGCTGATTATTGCCAAACATTAACCAAAAATTCTTAGCAAGTAAAACAAAAAATAAAACAATACTATTATGAGTAAAACAATTTTTATCACAGGAGCTTCCTCTGGTTTAGGAAAAGCTACGGCTTTGCTTTTTGCAAAACACAACTGGAATGTAATCGCTACTATGATAAAACCAGAAAACGAAACAGCACTTGCTGAAGTAGCAAACATAACGCTCTTGCCATTAGATGTTACCAATGTTGCCCAAATCGAGGGAACGGTAAATAAGGCCTTGGGACTTGGTAAAATTGATGTTGTTTTTAATAATGCAGGTTACGGACTTGCAGGGCCATTTGAAGGAGCAACAGATGACCAATTAACGAACCAATTGAACACTAATCTTTTAGGTGTCATGCTTGTTACACAGCAGTTTTTGCCGCATTTTAGAGAAAACAAAGCAGGTACTTTTATAACAACCACTTCTATAGGAGGTTTGATTACCTTGCCTTTTAACTCCGTTTATCACGCTACAAAATAGGCTTTGGAAGGATTTAGCCTAAGTTTGGCATTCGAACTAAAAGAATTTGGAATAACGGTGAAAACAGTTTCACCAGGCGGAATTGCTACCGATTTTGCAGGTCGTTCTTTGGTAATGACACAACATGAAGCGTATAATAAACAGATGAACAAAGTTTTGTCGGTTTTTATGGACCCCGAAAGAGCCAAAGAGTATTCGACACCTGAACAAATTGCAGCTGTAGTTTATGAAGCCGCAACTGATGGCAAATCTACTTTGAGATATGTGGCAGGAACAGATGCCAAGCAAATGTATGCACAACGAATTGCCGTTGGCGAAGAAGCATTTAGACAAGGAATAGAAGATGTTTTTTATAAAGAATAAGTAATGAAATGCCACCAAAAGAAATGTTCTATGGTGGCAAAAATTGCAACTTCAATCGGACAAAAGTAATAGTTTTTTTTGTACTCTAAATTTTATTTAATTTTTATTCCGATCGGACCAGGAAAGTCTTTCCCTATATGTGTGAACAATTTTCTGACTTTGGAACGCCAACTAATTTTACTTTCTATCCAACTTTTGTTCCCCTCAATAATTTTAATGTGATCGTGAGAGTGCATTGGTAAATTTCTTGAAGTTGTATTTTTATCAAATTTTAAAAGCAATTCTGGAAACTCTATTGGAGATTGATTGTCATTGAGGTCAAAAATAGTTCTGTCTTGTTCTTTGTTGAATTTTATTCTCTTTACCATTAATACTTCAAACAAATCTATTAATGGAATTTCATCGGTAATGAAATCTAAATCGTAGATGTCTTTTTTGGCAAAGCGATTTGATGCACTTATCAATTTGAATATACCAATGTCTTTTTTTGAAAGTACTTTAATTCCGTCTTTAATCTCTATTTGATACAGGTTTTTCATATTTTGCAGTAACTCTACTTTTATAGTTTCTCCTTCTGGGGTATCTATAAAAAATCGAATGAAACAAAACTGGTCGTTAATATCACAAGGATCATCAAAGTTTCTAGCGCTTTTACCAAATACTTTCTTCACATCTTCTTCTATCATTTTAAAACCTTGTTTACCCACTATTCCTGAGCAAAACAAGTCAATATCTTCGGAAATGCGATGGTTGAACTGCAATGCTAAATTAGTACCGCCACCTAAAGAAAACTCTGAAATTGATGGTATGCTTTGCAATTGAGAAATAATTTTGATAATTGCTGGAGAAACTGCTTTCATTTTTTATAACGAAAAGCGAACGAATGGTTCAACATTGTATCGTTTTGCCACTAACAAACAAATTTTATTGCTGACATTTTCGGTAGTTTGTTTTAGATATTTTACAATCATTTTGGATGAATATAAACTTTCTAACTTTTTAATATCCTCCTCAAAAGTATCTGGAGTTGTAGCGTACAAAGCTCTAGGGATTATAATTTCCTTGTCTCTTGAAAGATTAAGTTTATTATAGTCCATATCCCAAAATAAGTGTTTAGGAAAAATAGATGCTATGTTTACTGATTTGTTCACTATGCAAAAGTAGTTATTTTGTACTATTTTGATGCAGGAAGTTTAGAAAAATTTGATTGTTTGAAAAATCTACCTTAAGATATGTGGCTGGAACAGATGCCAAGCAAATGTATGCACAACGAATTGCCGTTGGCGAAGAAGCATTTAGACAAGGAATAGAAGAAGCTTTTTATAAAAAATAAGAAATGAAATGCCACCAAAAACAATACTATTTGGAGGCATTTTTATTGAAAATACATTTGAAAGGACTGTCACTATAAATTGCCTTTCCAATTAAATACTATTATACTAAAATAACCCGTTCAACACACTCTGCTTTATTCCAATCTTTTTGGGGTCAAAGTCCATCTTATTCTGCAATAAAGTGACGTATACCGACCTGAAATCAATCTCGTGCTTCAAATCGCCTTTGTCTAGGTTGGACAAATTGGGATTGTTTCCAAGTACTTTTCCTCTTGTACTTCCGCCAATGACAAACATCGGAGCTGCTGTTCCGTGGTCGGTTCCGCTGCCGTTGTCTTTGACGCGTCGGCCAAATTCCGAGAATACCACAATCGTGACGTTTTGCAGCAGTTTGGCTTGCTTCATGTCTTTGTAAAAACCTGCTAAAGCATCGTTCAGTTCGGTTAAATTTCTATTGTGCAAAATCAACTGATTGTCGTGGGTATCGTAGCCGTTTTGTGAAGTATAGTAGACTTTTGAATTCAAATTCCCTTTTACCAATCGGGCAATCCACTCGAGGTTTTTACCCAAATTGGTTTTCGGGTAGCTGACTTCAGCGGTTGATTTTGCCAAGGCTTTCTGGATTTCTGCTGAACCTTCCGTCACCGAATTGGCTATTTTTCGCACAAAATCCAATTGGGGATTTTCGGAAAGTTGGAGGGCATCCTCTTTGTCCTTATTGATTTTAAAACGGTTCGGGTCTTTGACCGTTATGGAATTAGGCTCCTCCCCTTTCAACGCCAAATTATCAATGCTGTCGAGGTTGATTCCAGCTGTAGGTTCGTGGTCGTGGCATTGCAAATCCAAGTATTTTCCGAGCCAGCCGTTGGTTCCGTATTGGTTACTGTCGCTTCCGGTTTGCCAAATCTCTTGACTTCGAAAATGCGAACGCACAGGCTCTGGATAGCCTACGTTTTGCACTACACTCAAATCGCCATTTTGTTGCATGGCTGCAAAATCTTTCAAAGCAGGATGAAAACCCATTCCGTTTGTCTTTCCCACAATCACGTCTTTGGCAAGTGCAATTTTTGGTCGCAAATCATAATACATCGGGTTTTCGTACGGAATGAACGTATTCAAGCCGTCGTTTCCACCGTTGAGTTGGATGAAAACCATGCATTGTTCACCCACAACCAAGTTCGGTTGGTTGCCAAAAGCGTGTAGAAAGTTGGGCAAAAGCAAAGAACCTCCTGTAAAAGTACCTGTTAGGGATAAAAAGTTACGTCTGTTCATAATTAGATGAGTTGAAATTCAGGTCGTTTTACCATCGCGTTAAACAATCGAAGGACGGCATTTTCTGCTCCTTCGCTTTTGGGATTAAAATCGTATTTGAGTATAGTTTCAAAATCAGTTTGCATCTCGGCATCGTTTTGAAACAATAAGCGGTTTTGCAGTTCAGAAATAATGGTTTTATTGGTTCCTGATGCGTCAAAGTTTAGTGCAATATCGAGTCGTTTACTTGCTTTATTTTGCATCATTTCATTTTCTTCCACCTTATTATTCTGACCTAAATTTTTTCCGTTGCAAAGTAAATCAGCAGCTGTGTTCCGTTGTAAATATACTTGAGATGAAAGCCATTCCTTTCCGCCGTTCCAGCCTTTTACATTCGGTTGACCAAATAAATCCATGCCTTGCTGTTTTAAAAAAGCGAGCATTAAACGTGCATTCATTTTGTCAATATGCAATTCATCTTGCAATTGCAAAACATACACCAATGGGTCTTTTATTTTTGAACCTGCCGTATTTTTGGCGTATTCTTCGGCAAACATTTTTTGCAAAAGGGGTTGGATTTCGTAGTCCACTTTCCGCAAATAATCGCCGTAATACTTCACCAATTCTTCCGAAGGAGCGTCGTAAATAAACCATTTCAATAATTTTCGGGTAATCAAATAAGGAGCGGATTTCTGTTCAAAAATGATGTCAATTAATTCATCAGCTTTAAACGTTCCTTTTTGCCCGAAATAGGTAATTGGGTCGTTGTCTTGTTGAAATTTACGATATAAAGCTTCTGATTCGCCCAAACCTAAACCGGCTAATCCTTTTGCACCGTTTTTAATGTCCTCTTCGGTGTAATTGCCAATGCCGAGTGTGAATAATTCCAGCAATTCCCTACTTAAGTTTTCATTAATTTTGCCTTTTCGGTTGTCCACATTGTCCAAGTAACGTACCATGGCATTCGACTTTACGATTTGTTTGGTCAATGTCTTGAAATTGCCAAAAGCATTTTCCCTTAAAATCTGATTGTGTTGAAAAATCCAATGATTGACTTTTACTTTTTGAAAGGTGGATACATAATGGTTGTGCCAAAAACACGTCATTTTCTCTCTCAGGGGGAATTCCTCCGACGTCATTTTCTCCATCCACCAAATTTTCATTTCTTGCGAAACTTGGTTTTCTTTCTTCCGCATCTCTTGACCTTCTTCAGCCGATTGACCTTTAAGTTGCTGCCGAATTGCTTTTAACTCTTCTAAAGTTCTCGGGCTGTCCTTTAAAAATGAAGGAACAACAGCATCGAATTTGGTTTTGAAAGAGGCATTTAAAAACCGCTCTAAGCCAAGAGATTCTATTTTTTGGGCTTCCTTATTGGAAAATCCCAAGCGTAACGACCATAGTGAGGCTGGTTTCATATTTGCTGTTTGAAAGTTGGTGATAAGACTAAATTATAGAATTTAGGTTTAACGTGAAATAAGATTATGATGAAATTATTATTTCCATCACGGATACCTTGTTGCTAATTCTTACACTAATGAAACAGTTTTATCACAACTGTATTCCTTTCAAAATAGTCGGTCACGATTGCATTTGAAAGCAAGACATTTAAAAAGTTATTGTCATCAATGAGTTCTTCAAAGGTTGAAAAATTCTCACTGACTCGGTTTTAACTTCCATTTATAAAACCTACCCACACACAATTACAACTTGGATTACCTACAATCTTCTCAACTTTCATCAACTTACAACTTACTATTTTTGCTTGTGAAGTACCTGATTTTTATGGTGGAGAAACAATTTGTTTCCCAACGCCCAATTACTACCTCAACAAATCAAGCAAACGACAAGCAATTTATTCAAAAACTTTCGTCACTTGACTCTTTTTTAATAGGTTTGCATTTCACACCTCATTTGAAAACGAAGATAGAATGGATTCATTCACCCAAGTACTTTTAGGAATTGCCACGGTTGAAGCAATTGCGGGACGTCAACTCAAGAACAAAACCTTTATTTACGGCGCTATTTTAGGCACGCTTCCCGACTTGGATGTGGTGGTAGGCTTATTTATGGATCCCGTTTCTGGAGTGGCCATTCACCGCGGTATTAGTCATTCGTTGTTTTTATTTTTGCTTTTAGCTCCAATTTTGGGTTGGGCTATTGCCAAATTAGAACGGGGAAAAATCAGTTTACAACGTGCAATTGCAATCGCATTTTTCGGTCTATTTACCCATGTTTTATTAGATGCCTTTACCTCGTGGGGCACTCAAATCTTATGGCCGTTGCCAAATCGTTACGCATTAAAAACCATATTTGTAATCGATCCATTGTACACCATTCCCTTATTAATTTCACTGATTTTTGTCTTTCGTACTAAGGTAGAATTACTGCGTAAAAAGTATGTATTTCGAGGCCTCTTCCTCAGTTCTTGCTACTTATTAATTTCCTGTGGAATCAAATTATTCGCGTTGCAAAAATTTGAAAACGCACTGAAAAGTCAACACATTTCGTACAGCGAAATCATTGTCAAACCCACCGCTTTCAACACGATTTTATGGAATGCAAATGTAAAAACCAACGATGGCTATTTACTAGGCGATTACTCTTTATTGGACTCACAATCCATAAGTTTTACTTTATATAAAACCGATAAATACGCTGGTTCACAAATAAATAAAACATCAAAATACAACCAATTAGTCACTATTTCGGAAGGCTGGCATATTGTCAGTCGGCAGGAAAACCGTGTCTATTTTAACGATTTACGTTTTGGCTTGTTAAACGATAATCCAGCGGCGCCACAGTTTGCTTTTAGCTATGAATTTGTTCGCAACTCAAATGGAACTTACACTGTAATTGAGGTACCAAAAGCAAAAAGGGACGGCAGACTTTTACTGCAAAAGTTGTGGAAGAGACTGCAGGGAAATTAGCACTATTTGGCACAAAAAAAAGGATGTACAACATCTGTCCCACATCCTTTTTGTTTCAACTATATTTTAGCTTAAAGTGTTTCTTCGCGTGGCAAAGTTCCCTCTTGTGAAGCACTGCCTAAATCTTTATCCATTTCGTACAAGTTATTATTTTTTGACGTTTCGGTAGACGCTAAATTGTATTTATCAATCACATCTTTGATTAGTGTTTCTTCCTCGATTTGCTCTTTCACAAACCACTGTCCAAAATTAAAAGTAGCCCAATCTTTCTCTTCATGTGCCAGATTTACAATCTTGTCTATTTCTTTTGAATTGTTTATTTCATGTTGAAGCACAGCGTTCAAACATTCACCAATATTTTTAGGGTGTACTGGTGCTGCCGGAATCGCTTCAATCGTTGCATTCCCTCCGCGATCGTTAATATACTTCAGGAATTTGAACATATGTTGGCGTTCCTCATTAGAGTGCTTGTATAAAAATGCCGATATTCCAGGAAAGCTATTTACTTCGGCCCAAGAACCGTAGGACAAATAAACTTGAGCTTGATAAGCCTCGCGTGTCATCTGTTTGTTTAATAATTGTTCCATTTTTTCGGAGATTCTTCTGTCATTCATAGCATTGAATTTTTAATTAAAATTTATTTTGTGAGTCATTTATTTCATCTAAAGTACAATTTATAGACTGAATTTCGAGCGTTAAAAAGCATATTTATAAAAATATTAAGAGTACTTAAGTTCATAACCAATGCTTTAGAATGTCATTCTATAGTTTTTTTTATAAAGACTGTATCGAAGTGAGAGTGGCTTTTCTTTTGACACATTTCACAAATTTTTAGTCTCCAATATTTTTATAGATTATGAAATTACTTCAGCTAATTTCAGATCTGTTTCAATTTATAACAACAGTGTAAAAATCCCCTTTCGATTTCTAAATATAAATTCGTTATCCTTTTTTAGTGTACTAATTCTAAAATAATGTAATTTTAAGATCAAAAAATACCGACTTATGAAACGCACTTTACAAATTGCCAACGGAATCGCATTGATAGCTACGATAATCATCAATTATTTATCGAATACTGGTTTGCTGAATGGCAAAACGATTGGCGGTGTTTCCAATGGATTAACCACTTTATTTACTCCTGCAGGTTATGCTTTTGCCATTTGGGGATTTATTTACCTGTTGCTACTTGGCTTCATTTTCTACCAAGGAAGAAGTTTATTTTCTTCAAATACTGCATCGGATGAGGTGGTTTTAAAAATTGGCTGGTGGTTTGTGATTTCTTGCATAGCCAACAGTGGGTGGGTATTTCTATGGATTTACGGATATACCGGACTGTCTTGCTTGTTCATATTGGTACTTCTATTTTCGCTTATGCAAATTATTTTCCGATGCAGGTTAGAGCTGGATTTAGAACCATTTAGTAAACTACTCTTTACAGCTTGGCCTTTCGTGTTTTATGCAGGCTGGGTAACTGTAGCAAGCATAGCGAATATTTCTGCTTACTTATATAAATCAGGTTGGGATGGTTTCGGACTCGCTCAAGAGACTTGGGCAATACTCATGATCGTGGTGGCAGTCCTCGTAAATATTTGGGCAATTGTAAGTAGAAATCTACGAGAATTTGCCGTTGTAGGCGCTTGGGCATTGATTGCGATTGGAGTTCGAAATCAAGAAACGTTTGAAAATGTAGCCAATATTGCCAACATCGGGGCAATTATTTTGCTCGCCGCTTGCGCTATTGATTCGTTTTTCAAATTTAGAAAGGGAGGTTTTAATTCATTTTTCACAACAAATTAAAAGGAAAATTGATCGACTTCTTCACTGATTTTACTAAAGTTGTAGATAGCAAGCACCTTTTTGCCCCATTATTACCCGGTGAAATGTTAAGTCCTCGGTACATGTAGAACTTTTATTGATTAAATTGGTAAATAAATACAAACATTTCACTATAAAACAATAAATTTGCCACACTTTAAACAATAAAGCAATGAAGAACATATTGATTTTGACGGCAGTACTTCTTTTAGGATGTATTCGCGTAAGTGGACAAGAAGTTACATTTGGTGCAAAAATAGGTGGAAATTATGCCATGGTTACGGGTGATAATTCGAGTGATTTCGACCCACTTACAGCTGTTGTGGTTGGAGCAATGGCTGAATTAAAATTCACTGAAACGTTTTCTTTTCAACCTGAATTTGTATTTTCAAGACAAGGTTTTAAAAGTGATGCGATTACATTAAAAATTAAATATGTCAACATACCATTGATCGCTAAGTATTATGTGATTAAAGGTTTTAGCGTCGAAGCAGGACCTCAGGTGGGCTTTCAAACTGTTGCCATTGCTGAAACTCCTATTGGTCCATATGATGCGCGCCACAATATAAAAAAGTTTGACCTTGGCGTTAATGCTGGTATTGGATATAAATTAGATAATGGACTGAATTTTTCGGCACGTTACTATCACGGGCTTACTAACATCAATAAGTATGTTGGTGAGAAAATAAGCAATCAAAACGCTGTGGTGCAAGTTACCGTTGGCTTCTTCTTCTTTTAAATTCGCATTTCATTTACATAAACTCGGAACTACATGGTTTCGAGTTTTTTTTCTGTCATTTTAACCCACGCAGTCCTAAGATACACTGATCTCAAAATTTTATCTTCCCCACATTCTAACTTCTATTTTAGCTTAGATTCTTGCCGTTCAATTAAAATTTCATAGCTTTATTAAAAATTAATATTTAAATCAAATACTATGAAAAACGCAGCAGGAATAATCATTCTAATCATAGGAATTGCTTTGGCAGCTTACGGGATCAATCACATGAATTCGGCGGGATCCGAAATTAAATCATTTTTTGGAATGGAAGATAAGACCGGATTGACGTTCCTCATTGTCGGAGCTGTCGTTGCTATTGCAGGATTATTTGCCATGGTAAAGAAAAAATAATTGTTATTTTTGCTTCCAATATTGCCCTTACACTTCCTATAAAAAATGAAATTAAGAACAGTTCACGTTACACGATACATTCAAGCACTTCGCGAAGGTGGATCACTTCCCGCATTGGCAGATGCCAGTGACGATTTTAAGTACGTACTTAAATTTAGAGGTGCCGGTCACGGTACAAAAGCACTTATTGCCGAATATTTAGGTGGAGAAATCGCTCGAGCAATGGGTTTACCCGTTCCTGAACTGGTTTTCATTGAACTCGATGAAGCTTTTGGACGCACTGAAGCCGATGAAGAAATCCAAGAATTACTTCAAAAAAGTCGCGGACTCAATTTAGGTTTGCACTTTCTTTCTGGTGCTTTAAATTTTGACCCAAATACACAGGAAGTCAATGCTAAATTAGCATCGCAAGTCGTCTGGCTTGATTCTTTTATTACCAATGTCGATCGCACGTTTAGAAATACCAACTTATTACTTTGGCACAAAGAATTATGGCTCATTGATCATGGAGCTGCTTTCTATTTTCATCATTCTTGGGAAAATTGGGAAAAGCATGCTATGAGTCCGTTTGCCTTAATCAAAGACCACGTTTTACTCCCACAAGCATCTCTATTGGAAGAAGTCAATTTGGAATTTCAAGCGCTTATAACCGATGAAAAGTTAAAGGAAATTGTAGCACTTCTCCCCGATGACTGGTTGGATTGGGAAGGAAATGATCAATCTCCAGATGAAATTAGAGCCATTTATTATCAATTTTTAGTGTTGCGAAAATCACACGCAGCTACTTTTGTAAATCAAGCACAACATGCACGAACCGCACTTATATGAGTATGCCGTAATTCGCGTGGTGCCAAAAGTAGAACGCGAGGAATTCCTCAATGTAGGTTTGATTTTGTTTTGCAAAAGACGGCGTTACATTCGAATGGAATTTCAAATCAATGAAGCCAAATTTAACCTTTTTGATACTGAAATTGGGTTGGATGATTTGCACCACTATCTTGAATCTTTTCAAAATACGGCTAAAGGAAACACATTAGGCGGCAGAATTGGCCAATTGGAAACACCTGAACGCTTCCGATGGTTGACCGCTGTTCGAAGTTCTGTTTTGCAAACCTCACGTCCACATGCTGGATTAAGTGAAGATTTAGATGAAACATTTGAGAAGTTGTTTCGAGAATTAGTTTTATAAGGAAGGATTCAAGGATCGAAAGACTTGAGCTACAAAAGATTGTAAAATTACTTGATAAGATAGGAGTTTCGATAATGTAAATCAAATTTTTGCTTTCCAAAATATCAAACTATAAAACCTAGACCTTTTAAACTTTAAACCTCAATTTTTGCACCTTTTTAAGAATTCAATTCCTTACTTTGCGCTTCCAAAATTGAACTGAAAAATGAAGGTCTGTATTGCTGAAAAACCAAGTGTCGCTCGAGAAATTGCAACTGTTTTAGGAGCCAATACCAAGCGTGATGGTTACTTTGAAGGCAACGGTTACGCGGTTACGTACACTTTTGGACATTTATGTACCTTAAAAGAGCCCAACGATTACAAACCGCATTGGAAAAGTTGGGATTTGAACAATTTACCCATGCTTCCTGAAAAGTTTGAAACTAAAGTAGTTCAAAATTCGGGTATTCAAAAGCAATTTAAAATCATTAAAAGTCTTTTTGACAAAGCCAGTTTGGTCATCAATTGTGGTGATGCGGGTCAAGAAGGAGAACTCATCCAACGTTGGGTCATGAACGAAGCCAAGTACAAAGGCGAAGTGCAACGCTTGTGGATTTCTTCCTTAACCATGGAAGCTATTCGGGAAGGTTTCGAGAATTTGAAACCGTCAACTAATTACGACAATTTATATTATGCAGGTTTTTCGCGAGCCATTGGCGACTGGCTTTTAGGAATGAACGCCACTCGATTGTATACCGTAAAACACGGCGGTTACAAACAAGTTTTATCCATCGGACGCGTACAAACGCCAACATTAGCAATGGTTGTGGAACGTTTCAAAGAAATAGAAAACTTCAAACCACAACCCTATTGGGAATTGCAAACTTTATACAGAGACACCCTTTTCAGCTATGAAGAAGGTCGTTTTTTAAAGAAAGAAGCTGGGGAATTATTGGCACAAAAAGTCCAAGAAAGTGATTTCGAAATTATAGCTGTTGAAAAAAAGAACGGTAATGAATTTGCTCCAAAATTATTCGATTTAACAGGTTTGCAAGTCTATTGCAATACCAAGTTTGGCTTTTCAGCCGAAGAAACCTTGAAAATAGCGCAAACCTTATACGAACAAAAGGTAATTACCTATCCCAGAGTCGATACCACTTTTTTGCCAAACGATGTGTATCCAAAAGTTGCCGGTATTTTGCAGAAATTGACGGCTTACGCCAATTTAACGCAACCGCTTTTAGCAAAGAAAATCAAGAAATCAACCAAAGTTTTCAATGATAAAAAAGTAACCGATCACCACGCGATTATTCCAACGGGAATTCAACAGAATTTGCAATACAACCAGCAACGTGTATATGATATTATTACCAAACGTTTTATTGCCGTTTTCTATGATGATTGCTTGGTTGCCAATACCACAGTTTTCGGAAAAGCAGCCGAAGTTCCCTTTAAAGCGACTGGAAAAGAAATTATTAAAAAAGGCTTTCGCGTTGTTTTTGAAGACCCAAATGCTAAAGAAAAAGAAGCCGATTTACTACCAAGTTTCATCGTTGGCGAAAAAGGACCACACCAACCTTCATTTTTAGAAAAGGAAACAAAGGCACCTAATTATTTTACCGAAGCCTCCTTATTAAGAGCGATGGAAACGGCAGGAAAACAAATTGACGACGAAGATTTACGCGATTTAATGAAGGAAAACGGCATCGGACGACCTTCCACTCGTGCGAATATTATCGAAACTTTATTCAAACGTCAGTATATTGTTCGAAACAAAAAACAGTTGTTACCTACTCCAACTGGCGTTCAACTGATTGACACGATTCAAAATGAATTGCTGAAATCTGCCGAACTCACAGGTTCTTGGGAAAAACAGTTGAAAGATATTGAAAAAGGAACATTTACCGCTTCTGCCTTTATCAGAAACATGAAGCAAATGGTAGATCATTTGGTTTCAGAAGTACGATTGGAACGAAAAGGAGCGAATATTTCCCACACAGAAAACACGCCTAAAAAAGTAGCTACTGTTGAAAAAAAGAAAGCTTCCGGAATTGCTGCAGAAACCTGTCCCAAATGTAAAAAAGGAAAATTATTGAAGGGAAAATCAGCTTACGGTTGCAGTGCATACAAGTCTGGTTGCGAATTTAAATTACCTTTTTCATTTTCCGAAAAGAAAATATCAGAAAATCAATTCGTGCGTTTGCTGCAAAAAGGTTCGACGGTGAATTTGAAAGAGTTCAAAACCGAAAATGGAACCGTAGAAGGTTTGCTTCGCTTTGACGAAAATTTCCAACTTAAATTAGAACCCAAAAAGACAATTGAGAAACCAACTTCCGACGCTTTAACGTGTCCAAAATGTAAAAGTGGAACCGTTTTAAAAGGAAAAACTGCCTATGGATGTAGTGGTTATAAAAGCGGTTGCGACTTTAAAGTAACTTTTGAAGAAGTTCGGAATAAAATTGGAAACCAGAAAGTATCGAAGGAATTGGTGCATACTATTTTGAAGGAATCGGTGAAGTAAAATTCATTTTATCATCCAATTTATTCCTTATTTTAACTCGGTCCGTTTTTAAACAAATCTCGTTACGAACTTAAAGTGCATAAAATTTAAACGTCCACAATTAAAGCCTCGCAAACCTAGCAACGAAGCTAATTTACGTTCAGCATAATCTTAAAAGTTGTAATCAGCCTTTTCTTCTTCAACAGAAATCACTACCTTTAAAAATCGGTTTTGCGCTTCCAAACCTTTTTAAATGGTTTTGTGCGTACAATTCTGAACTATAAATCAACCAATAAAAGTATTCATTCACTTAAAAATTAAACATTATGGCAATCGTAAAAGTTATTGAAGTAATTGCATCATCTGAAAAAGGAATTGAAGATGCGGTACAACAAGCAGTAGATGAGGTTTCAAAAACAGTACGAAATATTGATTCGGTTTGGATCAAGGATACGAAAGTACACGTAAAAGAAGGTAAAATTGTTTCTTGGGGCGTGATTTGCAAAGTGTCTTTTCGCATCGACGGTGAAGACGCTTAAATTTTAAAACAAGTGGACAATTTAAATTTATAATATCAATTAAAACAATAAAATATGGAACAAATTATTAAAATGATCACTGAAAAAACAGGTATTTCAAACGAACAAGCAGCAACTGCAGTAAACGTAGTAACTGATTTCTTAAAAGATAAACTTCCTGCAGGAATGGGAAGCCAATTGGATGGATTATTGAAAGGCGATACGTCAGGTTTAGGCGATTTAGCTGGAGGCTTGAAAGACGGTTTAGGCGGAATGTTTGGGAAATAACTATTTTCTAAAAGAGATTGAGAAAGGGTATTGTTGAGAAACGATACCCTTTTTTTAAGATACATGTGTAGTAAACGTGATCATGAAAAATCCAAACGATTTATTGTATCTTTATATTATTAAAACAATTAGAAAATGCCATTAAAAAGACATGAAATTCTCCAACCCATTAGCCGCGAACATCATCATGGCTTACTGCTTTCTTGGAAAATCAGAGCTGGAATTAAGAAAGAAGTTGCACCTGCTCGAATCAAAAAATATTTAAACTGGTTTTACACGGAACACCTTTTTCCCCACTTTGAAATTGAAGAAAAATATATTTTTCCTATTCTTGGAAATGAACATGAATTGATTCAGAAAGCTATTGCCGAACACAGAAGCTTAACGCGCCTTTTTGAAACTGAAACTGACTTGATTCACAATATTCTACTTATTGAAGAAGAATTGGAAACTCATATTCGCTTTGAGGAACGAGTACTGTTTACTGAAATTCAGGAAGTGGCTACGGCAGAACAATTGGAACGAATTAAAATGCATCATACGGAAGAGCAATTTGTGGATAATGTTGAAGATGCGTTTTGGTTGTAAACCTCATCTAAAATTAATATATTTATCATCTTTTTAAGTATTTACACACTTTCTTACATCAGTTAATATGAACGGATAAAACAAATTTTACCACATTCCAAATTCAAAACTATGAAACCAATTTACCTATTACTTGCCATTTTATTTTTTGGAACTACTGGCTTTTCGCAGACAACTGGAAGAAACATTGGCGATATATTGCAATCCTATTATCTATTTAAGGATAAAGATGTTGTTGAAAAATCAATTGATTTTGTCAACAAGACAAATATGACTTATAACCAGTTAGAACCTATTATAGGCGGTTTTTACGGTGCTCTATTTGAAGCTGACCCAACGATAAAGGAAAAAGTGCTTGCAAATTTAGAACAGGTTGAATCGGTACAAATTAAAGAATTTCTTGTTTCGTTAAGTAGAGTGAGCATTGATTCCGCTTACGCAAAATTGCAGCGAACTACAGATTACAATGATATGAATTGGGCCTCTTATTTCGCTAGTGGAAATTTAAAATACGTCGACAATATCATTTCCAATATTCGATATGCTGATGAAAGGGAAAATTTAATTTTATTTTTAGCAGGTTCTACGGCAGAATGGTCGTTATGCTCAAATGCGATACAAGATAAGCGACTGAAAAAATACCTTATTTCCCTAAAAGATAAAGTCGAATCAATAGATACGATTCTTGCAGAACAGCCAAATTATTTTCGAGAAAAAACAGAAAAAGTACTTAAAGAACAACGGTTAAAAGGTCTTTGGAAGTAAAACATACTTCATTTATTAGAATCTATATCGCTATTTAAAAGCATGACATTGCTATAAAAATAGTTTAAAGTATGATTAAATACTAAAGCACAGTTAGTCGGAACTATATTGATCAATATTGCAATTGTACTGCCTTTTACTTTTGTAAATGACGCTATAGATTTTCTAATTGGATTTTTGCGCGGTGGCGGATTAGGGATTTTATTTACAAATAATTTAGGTAAAAAAAATAAGTACAATTATATTTTGTTTTCACTCGTACATTGACTTTATTAATTTACAATTAGCTTAATTTGATGTGCATTTTCATCAACAGTTACGATAACCAAATACACTCCTTTTGAAAAATGTGAAATAGAAATCGCTTGTTGCTGATAATGAGCCACAGTAATCACTTTTCGTCCATTTAAATCAACAATCTCAATACCTGCATTTTGCGCATTGGAAAGATAAACAACTCCATTAGAAGGATTTGGATACAGTGCTATTTTATTTTTTTTATCAAAATTCGCACTACTTAATGTCATATCCAGTACGCCAACGCCTTGTAAATCAAAACCACCCGAATTAAATGGTGTAGGAAATGAATCATTTATCGCGTTTCCATAACTGTCGTAACTGGCAAATACTGGATTTATAGAACCCACCACATCAATTACTTTCACATAAAGGATATTGGATTTGTCAAGTAGCTCATTTTCTGGCAAGTCGTCTAAATTAAACGGCGTCCCATATTCTGAACTATATTTTCCAGCCAAATTATTAATGTAAGTTGCCTCTGGAGAAGCAAATGTGCTCAATTGATTTTGCGTTTGCGTTTGACTGTGGTTTTGAAATCTAAAGTAATGCACTCCATCGGAACTCACTTCCACGAAAGCTAATTCCAAATAAGCGGTACTTCCGTTTTCAAAAACTGCAAAATCAAATCCTGGCCTGTTTGAAATTGGAGTTGCAAATGTCAGAATTGCAAAACCTCCATCGCCTAAACTAACTACGGAACCTGAAGGACTGCCGAGAGCATCGTTGGGCAAACCAAATGTGGCATACGAACTCCCAGATGCCGACGCAGCCGGATTCGATTTGTCGATTAAACCTCGTTCTACAGTAATGCCATTTGCCCACTGTACAAACAGCGGGCTATTCTTATGAATTGCCGTAGAACCAGGCAAACCTGCTGCTGGAGCATAACTTTGTGCAACGGAAAAAATGGGTATTAAAGCCAAAAACAATGCGCTAATTTTGCTTTTCATTACTTAACAATTAAGCGTTGAACTGTTCTTGCAGATTCAGTTGTGATTTCTACGAAATATATTCCTGCTTTTAAATCAGAAACGTTAACTCCGGCTGTAGCATACGCCATTTGTTTCACTACTCTTCCCGCTGTGTCGTACATTTTCAAATTGCAAGCGACATCTGTGTTCAAGTAAAACACATTTGACGCTGGATTTGGATAGAGATGTACTGCTAACTTTGATTCTGGTTGAAAAGTAGAAAGAGTATTTTCCGCTTTGTAAAAGCTGTTTGGAATTACTCCCACCATGTACGTATTCAATAAACTTCCGCTAGTGGAAACCACATATACACTTCCTGGACTGCTGTAATTTCCAGCATCAGCAATATACAATTTGTCTTCAATCAAATCCATTCCGTAAATTCCGTAAACACCTTGTGCGGTTAATGAAAATAAAGAGGTTGTTGGCAAAGTGCTTGCATCAATCGCATTCGTATATACATTTTCATCTACTGTATAAAATATGGAAGTAGCACTTGCATTAATTTCTAAATTATTCGGGTGCATGTCTGGAAAATTCAAAGTACTTAACACGGTATTTGTTGTCAGGTCAATCTTAACGAGCTGTCCATCCGTTTCCTCGGAAGACCAATACGGTTTTCCACCACAAAGTACGTATAAAAAATTATTGTTTACCAACATTGAATTTGGCACATCGCCAACTGTTATGGTTTGCTCTAAAGTTTGGGTCACAGGATTCACAACAGAAATAGTGTTTCCGGCACCATATCCACCTTGGTGTGCGATGTAAAGTTTATTATTTGTGTACAAAATACGCTCTACTCCTTCTGCTAAAGGAATCGTGCTTTCTACGGTATTTGTAGTCAAATCAATAACTGCTACATAATCGTCTGACGCACTTCCTCCATCTCCCCAGTTGGTTACAAAACCTTTTCCATTGGCAAAAGCCATATATCTTGGATTATTCAAGCCTGTAGAAATTGTTGCCACATAAGCAAATGTAGTCCGATTTACCACTTTAACCGTATTGGAAATATTTAAAACCACATACGCATAATCCCCATTAAAACTCATGCTTTGTGCTGTATCTCCTAAGCCAGAAAGAGAAGGATTTACAATTCCATAAATATCGTTTGTATTGGCATTGTTGTTTATAAAGGAAACAGTTGCATTTCCACCTCCAGCGCCACCTTCATTTAGCACAAAAACACCTTCTGTATATTGTGCAAAAACAGATGTAAATTGTAATAAAAATAAAAATGCGGCCGATAATGTAAAACGAGTAAAGTTCTTTTTCATAGTGAATTGTTTTAAAATATAAAGTGATTGTTTTGGATTAAAAGTACTGATGTCAAAATTCCGATTGCAACCATAGCCAATAGCGACGCTAAAAAAGCGACACTTTTTAAAAAGGCAACGGTATACATTGAATGTCTAGTCATTATATCTAAATCTTTTTCCCGAAGATTCGTTTATTTGATTGAAAAAGAGGCAGGTCTCCTGGCTTGCGTCTTGTTGTTTACCTTCCCATCTCTTAATAAAAGAAACAGTGGTTTTGTAGATAACAACAAGCTTTATAGCTTACAGTTGCGGGAACAGCTTTGGTATTTATCCAAATTCCCTTTTAATGAGGTATTGCAAAGACAATAACTCAACCTAATTTTGCGCAAAAGTACTTTATTAAAATGGAATTTATTGCAAATTTAGATTATTAAAATAGTGGCTTAGTATGTAAGTTGCGTACACAATATTGGAGTGCGTGAAATTGTATTGAGATTTATTTACCACTATGTGGAATATTCGCTATGGAAATAGTACTGTATTACACACTTGTAATTTCAAAGAAAAATATAGTACCTTTCAAACTGTTTCCTTTTTTAATTTATAATGAAAAACCTACAAGTCTTCTTTTTACTTCTATTTGCAGTTGCGGCACAGAGTCAAACGGTTTACAAAACGCCGTCTGGAGCAAAATATCATCTAGAAAACTGCCGTACGGTAAACAATGTTTCGAAAGCGATTTCTATAAGTGATGCTTTAAAACTCGGACTAGCGCCATGTAAAATATGTAAACCGCCGTTAGTTCAAAAAACCAGTACAATTGCTTCCAAAAGCGCAAAAGGCACGGCAAAAACAGTGCAATGCAAAGGGAATACAAAAAAAGGTACGCGTTGCAAACACCGAACAAGTATCGGAAATGGGTATTGTTTTCAACACAATCCTGATAAGTAATTGATGCCTTGTATCAACGCTATTTGACAAGTAGAAAAGTTGAATCTACTTGGCATGAATTCGAAAAAAGCAAATGTGATTAATGCTAAATCTTCCCTACTGAATTGGTACGGAATCCATCTGATTTAAAAGATTTTAGTGAATGGTTTACGAGAAATTTAAAATCAATTTGTAGTTTTACTCTGCAAATTTCCATCAGACACGTATTGGTATCGAACGAAAAGTCGGAAGTAAGTACAAGCGATTTTTCGGAAGGTTTCTCTCAATTTTCTCACAACCATTGCGTTTTATCCACACGTGATTCACCTATTGTAAAAACTAAACGCGATTTAAAATAGTGTTAAAAAGTAATTTGTTATAATTTAAATTAACGAATTTAGTGCTTCTGAATTTATTTGCAGTCCATTCTTTGGTTTCGTGCAAATAACAAAATTATACTATGTCCAATATAAGTTCCGAATTGATTCCGCAAGAAAAAAGAGAGATACTTAAAAATCAAATGTTTCAGGAACGATTTCAGTCCATTCGGCAAAAAACGGAAAGCATTTGTCAACCACTAGAAATTGAAGATTATGTGGTGCAACCTATTGCAGATGTGAGTCCGCCCAAATGGCATTTGGGACACACGACTTGGTTTTTTGAAACCATGATTCTCGTACCCCATTTTCCCGGATATGCAGTATTTGATGCCAATTATAATTTCATCTTCAATAGCTATTATGAAAGCGTTGGAGCACGCGTGATCCGAACTGATCGCGGCAATTTAAGTCGTCCTTCGGTTCAAAATGTTTACCACTATAGAAAATATGTGGATGAGGCAATGCAAATTTTTTTGCAAACTGAAGTGCCTTCAGAATTAGCGCCACTACTTGAACTTGGATTGCTGCATGAGCAGCAACACCCAGAATTATTGCTTACCGATATCAAGTACATTTTAGGGAATAATCCGTTGTTTCCGCCTTACCAAAATGAAGCAGAAATTGCCACAACTCCTGTTTCTGCTTCTAAATGGATAGCAATGGACGAAGGAGTTTATGAAATTGGTTTTCAAGGGGACGAATTTTGCTTTGACAATGAGCTCAATCGCCACAAAGTGTATTTGAACGCGTACCAAATTGCATCAGAATTGGTAACCAATCAGGAATATTTAGAATTCATGAAGGATGGCGGATATGAAAATTTCCGACATTGGCATTCAGAAGCTTGGGATTGGGTTCAAAAAAATCAGTCCAAAGCGCCGATGTATTGGTATTACATTGAAAACCAATGGTTCAACTACACCTTAAATGGCCTGCAATTGGTTGACTTGAACGCTCCAGTTACACATATTAATTTTTATGAAGCGTTTGCTTTTGCGTCATGGTCGGGCAAACGTTTGCCTACAGAAGCAGAATGGGAAGTTGCTCAAGGCCAATTTGATTGGGGATCACGTTGGGAATGGACCCAAAGTGCTTACTTACCTTATCCCGGATTTACCAAGGCAGACGATGCTACAGGCGAATACAATGGCAAATTTATGGTAAACCAAATGGTGCTTCGAGGAGCATCAGTGGCTACGGCTGAAAACCACTCTCGACCAACGTATCGCAATTTTTTTCAAACCAATTTACAATGGCAATTTACCGGAATCCGACTTGCCCAATAACTCATTTATGACTCAAAACACGTTTAAAAACGATATTTACGAAGGTTTAAAAAGTAATCCAAAATCCCTTTCATCCAAGTACTTTTACGATGAAAAAGGAGATATTCTTTTTCAAAGAATTATGGCGTCCGATGACTACTATTTGACCAACGCCGACAATGAAATCTTTTCAGAGCAAACACAAGATTTGGCGAAAGCCCTTCAAACGGGAAACGAACCTTTTGATGTATTGGAATTAGGTGCTGGAGACGCCACAAAATCGACTTATTTACTACAAGAATGGCAAAATTCTGGTGCTGATTTCACCTATTATCCTATTGACATTTCATCCTCAATGATCTCTTATTTGGAAAATGACATGCCGAAACGCGTGCCGAATTTAAAGGTACACGGTTTGGCTGGCGAATATTTAGAGCAAGTTAGAGAAGCTCATCACCTCTCAAAAAGAAAGAAAGTAATTTTGTTTTTGGGTTCCAGTATTGGAAATTTCGAATTGCATGAAGCACATAACTTTTTGCGCAAACTTTACGATGAAATAAAAACGGGCGACGTAGTATTGGTTGGTTTTGATTTGAAGAAAAATCCGCATCAAATTTTAAAAGCTTACAATGATTCTGAAGGAATTACGCGCGATTTTAATTTGAATTTGCTTGAGAGAATCAACAATGAGTTAGGAGCTAACTTTGATGTTTCAAATTTTGAACATTTTCCGATTTATAATCCTTTAACGGGCGCTTGTAGAAGTTTTTTGATCAGTCAGATACCGCAAACCGTGCAGTTCAGTGATGGAACCGAAATTCATTTTAATGCGTTTGAGGCTATTGATATGGAGCTTTCTCAAAAGTTTTCGATTGAGGATATTGACCGAATTGCAATGCGTAATGGCTTTGAAAAACAACCTTACTTTTACGACTCAAACCATTATTATTGCAATGCCATTTGGAAGAAATAATTTTTGCTATTCAAATGTTGCAAGTTATCCGTTTGAAAACATAAGACGTTTAAAATGAAGTACTCTAAATTTGTAGTAATCTGAATGTTCAAAAAAATTGCTATGAAAATTTCAAATACCAAAAAAGTACTTACTACATCTAAATTACCTGAAAAAGAACCTGAAACTAAAGAGGTTTCGGACGTAAAGGATAATAGAGATCTAGAGAATAGTTTAACGGATTGGAATGCAGAACATAATCAGAGTGGTCGACATAAATAAATCGTGTACTATGAAAAAAAATGCATTACCCTTACCTTCGGACGGAAGTTCGAAAGTAAAAGAGATTTCTGATGGTGTTTACATCAATTTAAATCGGATTACAACTGATGAAAAAGAGTTTGATAAAGCCATTGAGGAGAGTTTTAAGGAACTTGAAAAAGAGGAAGAAAATACTAAATTGCGTGAAGAATCTGGATCAGCAAAATCCGCCGATAGTGATTAAAACATTTTATTAGTAATGAATTGGCAAGAGCTTTTGTGGGGCGATTTGGACGCTTCTTTTATAGACGACATCGCAATTCGAACTGTTGTAATGTTTTTAATTGTATTGCTTGCATTAAAGATATTAGGTAAGAGAGGGGTCAAACAACTTTCGGTTTTTGAGCTTGTAATCATCATTAGCTTTGGCTCTGCCGCCGGAGACCCAATGTTTTATAAAGAGGTAGGATTACTTCCGGCATTAGCCGTGTTTGTATTTATCATTATTTGCTATAAAATAACTACATTTCTAGTATTTAAATTTGCTGCAGTTGAAAAAGTTCTAGAAGGCGAACCCATCTATTTAATCGAAGACGGCGTGTTCTTAATTGAAAAATTCAACAAAGAACATTTGGGTTATGATGAGTTTTTTGCGGAAATGCGTCAGCAAAGTGTTGCTCATTTAGGGCAAATTGATATTGCTATTCTAGAAATATCTGGGGAGATGAGTTTGTATTTTTATGAAGATAATGACGTGCTTTTTGGCTTGCCAATTTTGCCCAATTTATTTACTAAGCAAATTTGTGAAATTACGGAAGAGGCTCATTACTCTTGTACTTACTGTGGATTTACAGAAATAATTGGAGCAAAACCGCTCCATACCTGCCCAAACTGCAAGCACACGAAGTGGGTACAGTCTATTAATTGTCCACGAATTACGTAAATCCCTGTTGAATTCAATTATAACCGCTTTGCAATTGTGGAAATCAAACTCAAGAATCTTATCTTTGCAATTCTAAATATATACGATGGCGCGACATTCTAAAGATAACGATTTACCAAAAGCTAAATTAACCTCCAATTCTCTTCAAAAATCATTACGGATTTTCAAATACGGCAAAGGTCATAAATGGAAATTTTACATCGGATTGGTTTTTTTACTCTTAACGAGTGCTACCGCTTTAGCCTTCCCAAAATTGATGGGAATGTTGGTGGATTGTGTTACAAATAAAGATTTGGATCAAGCCAATTACGTTGCGTTATTATTAATGGGCGTTCTGATCCTGCAAGCCGTTTTCTCCTTTTTTAGGATTTCACTTTTTGTGAATTTTACCGAAAATTCGTTATCCAATATTCGATTTGCCTTGTACGAAAACTTGGTTAAATTACCGATGACGTTTTTCTCACAAAAGCGCGTAGGCGAATTGAACAGCCGAATTAGTGCTGATATTTCCCAATTGCAAGACACTTTTACAACCACGATTGCCGAGTTTTTACGCCAATTCATTTTAATCATTGGCGGATTTATTATTCTAGGAAGCATCAGTCCCAAACTAACCTTAATGATGTTGGCAATTGTTCCATTAGTTGCAGTTGGCGCTGTTATTTTTGGTCGATTCATTCGAAAGTATGGTAAGAAAACGCAAGATAAAGTTGCCGAAAGTCAAGTTATTGTAGAAGAAACCCTACAAGGAATAACCAATGTTAAGGCTTTTGCCAATGAATGGTATGAAATCCAGCGGTATAAAAATAAAATCAAAGAAATTGTACAAATTGCCATTAAAGGTGGAGTCTACCGTGGTTATTTTGCATCCTTTATCATTCTGTGTCTTTTCGGTTGTGTGGTTGCCGTGGTGTGGTACGGAATTACATTGACCATTAAAGGTGAAGTAGAAGGTGTTGGCGATTTAATTTCATTCATTCTTTACACCACGTTTATCGGTGCTTCCTTTGGTGGAATCGCCGAAATGTATGCACAAATCCAAAAAGCCGTTGGTGCTACCGAACGTGTTTTTGAATTATTAGATGAAGCTCCCGAAGAAATCAATTCAACACCAAATCCTACTACCGAGAAAATTCAGGGAAATGTAATGTTTCAAAATGTATCTTTTAGTTATCCATCGCGCTCTGAAATCCAAGTCTTAAAAGACGTAAATTTTGAGGTAAACTTCGGTCAAAAAATTGCAATCGTAGGACCAAGTGGTGCCGGAAAGTCAACCATTGCTTCACTCCTACTTCGTTTTTACAACATTGACAAAGGAGAAATATTAATTGACGGTAAGAACATCAACGAATTTCAACTCGAACAATTAAGAGGAAACATGAGTATCGTTCCCCAAGATGTCATTCTTTTTGGAGGAACAATCAAAGAAAATATCGCCTACGGAAAACCATCTGCTACTGATGCAGAAATTATGGAAGCGGCAAAACAAGCCAACGCATTCAACTTTATCGAAGGTTTTCCAGAACAAATGGAAACATTAGTTGGCGAACGAGGCATCAAACTTTCAGGCGGACAACGCCAAAGAATAGCCATTGCAAGAGCCTTATTAAAAAACCCAAGTATTCTAATTTTAGATGAAGCCACATCTTCTCTAGACAGCGAAAGCGAGAAATTAGTACAAGAAGCCCTAGAAATTTTAATGCAAGGCAGAACCAGTTTCATCATCGCTCACCGACTTTCCACCATCCGAAAAGCCGACCAAATCCTAGTCCTTGACGGCGGAAAAATTACTGAAAAAGGAACCCACCAAGAGTTAATTGCCTTGGAAAATGGAACCTATAAAAATTTGAGTTCGTTACAGTTTAGTAACGAATAGCAAATTAAGATTAGAGTAGTGAATATTAAGACAAAATGAATGAAAGATTGAAAGACGGGAATTATTAAGATTAAGAAAAAAAGATAGCAGGATTGTTTGTAGGAAAAAAATCAAAAAGCTAAAAAGAAGCCGAAAGATGGTTTTACTATCCCCGACAGGTAGGAACATCCTGACCTAGTCGTTGCGAGGTACGAAGCAATCTAGGGCAGATGTGGGAGGATGGCGGGAACATGGATTAAAAAAAGCCGAAAGCCGTGATTCTAAAAAATTCAAAGCTTATTACTACTTCAATTCATAAATCTTAATTCTAAATTCCTAAATTTACCCCTTGTGTGGATTTTAAGAAAAATCTATCTTTGCAGTATAAATAAATTATGATGATACAAATTACGTTACCCGATGGGTCAGTTAAGGAGTTCTCGAAAGGAACAACTCCGATGGAAGTGGCAAAAAGCATAAGTGAGGGATTGGCTCGAAATATTATTTCGGCTTCTTTCAACGGAACTGCTGTAGAAACCACGACCGCATTGACGACGGACGGGTCGCTTATTTTATATTCTTGGAACGACAAAGAAGGAAAGAAAGCTTTTTGGCATTCTACTTCTCATGTGATGGCACAAGTTTTAGAAGAACTTTGGCCTGGGATCAAACTAACGTTAGGACCTGCAATTGACAACGGTTTTTATTATGATGTTGACTTTGGTGACCAAAAAATCACGGATGCCGATTTCAAACGAGTGGAAGACCGCGTTTTAGAAATTTCACGTGGTAAATATGAATTCTCAATGCGTTCGGTTTCAAAAGCAGATGCATTAGAAATTTACAAAGACAACGAGTACAAGACCGAAATGATTTCAAATCTTGAAGACGGAACCATCACTTTTTGTGACCATTCTGATTTCTTCGACTTGTGTCGTGGTGGTCATATCCCAAATACAGGAATCATCAAAGCATTCAAAATCATGAGTGTTGCTGGTGCTTACTGGCGTGGTGACGAGAAAAACAAGCAGTTGACACGTGTTTACGGAATATCATTTCCAAAACAAAAAGAGTTGACGGAGTATCTTTTATTAATTGAAGAAGCAAAACGCCGCGACCATAGAAAATTAGGTAAGGAATTAGAATTGTTTGCTTTCTCACAAAGAGTAGGTCAAGGTTTGCCGTTATGGTTGCCAAAAGGAGCTGCTTTGCGCGAAAGATTAGAGCAATTTTTGAAGAAAGCACAGAAAAAAGCGGGTTACGAACAAGTAGCTACGCCACATATTGGTCAAAAAGAATTGTATGTCACTTCTGGACATTATGAAAAATACGGAGCGGATAGTTTTCAACCGATCACAACGCCAACAGATGGTGAAGAATTTTTGTTGAAACCAATGAATTGTCCACACCACTGTGAAATTTACAACGTTCGCCCGTGGTCTTACAAGGATTTACCAAAACGTTATGCTGAATTTGGAACTGTTTATCGTTACGAACAATCAGGTGAATTACACGGCTTGACACGAGTTCGTGGATTTACGCAAGATGATGCTCATATCTTTTGTACACCAGAACAATTGGACGAAGAGTTCAAAAAAGTAATTGATTTAGTATTATATGTTTTCGGTTCGTTAGGATTTGAAAACTTCACTGCTCAAATATCGCTACGCGACAAAGAAAACAGAGAAAAGTACATTGGTTCTGATGAAAATTGGGAAAAAGCAGAGAATGCAATCATCAATGCGGCTAAAGATAAAAACTTAAGTACCGTTATTGAATACGGTGAAGCAGCTTTCTATGGTCCGAAATTGGATTTCATGGTGAAGGATGCTTTAGGACGTCAATGGCAGTTGGGAACGATTCAAGTAGACTACAATTTACCTGAACGTTTTGACTTAACTTACAAAGGCTCAGACAACGAATTACACCGTCCAGTAATGATTCACCGAGCACCTTTTGGTTCAATGGAACGTTTTATAGCTATTTTAATCGAACATACAGCAGGTAATTTCCCAATTTGGTTGATGCCAGAACAGGCTATTATATTGTCTTTGAGTGAGAAATATGAAAAATATGCTAAAAAAGTTTTAGATTTGCTAGAAAATGACGAAATTCGCGCCGTGATTGACAACCGAAATGAGACTATTGGTCGAAAAATTCGCGATGCAGAAACACAAAAGTACCCATTCATGCTGATTGTAGGCGAGGAAGAAGAAAAAAATGGTACGATTTCTGTACGTAGACACGGTCAAGAAGGAAAAGGAAATATTAGCGTTACTATTGAGGAATTTGCGGCAATGGTAAAAGAAGAGATCAGCAAAACATTAAAAACATTCAACGTTTAACTTAAATTTTAAGGCCATAGCAATAAGAAACAATAGAGGTTACCAGCCTCGAGTAGAAAAAAAAGATTTACACCGAATTAACAATTTAATTCGTGTTCCAGAAGTACGTCTAGTAGGAGATAATGTAGAACCAGGAGTTTACAAAACATCTGAGGCCTTGAAAATGGCTGATGCACAGGAATTTGATTTGGTTGAAATTTCACCAAATGCAGAACCTCCTGTATGTAAAATCATGGATTACAAGAAATTTCTTTACTTGCAGAAAAAGCGTGAAAAGGAATTAAAAGCGAAATCTACTCAAATTACTGTAAAGGAAATCCGTTTTGGACCTCAAACAGATGAACATGATTACGAGTTTAAAAGAAAGAATGCAGAGAAGTTTCTTAAGGAAGGTTCAAAATTAAAAGCATTTGTTTTCTTTAAAGGACGTTCTATTATCTATAAAGATCAAGGACAAATTCTTTTATTGAGATTGGCTCAAGATTTAGAAGATTACGGTAAAGTGGAAGCGATGCCGGTTTTGGAAGGTAAACGTATGATTATGTTTATAGCACCGAAGAAGAAAAAGTAAGTTCTAGGCGGTAGCCTTTAGCTGAAAGCTATTGGCCAAAAGCTGATAGCTAATATAAAAAGTAAGTAAGAATAAATTAAATACACACTAGGAAAAATGCCTAAAATGAAAACCAAGTCTAGCGCCAAGAAACGATTTAAAGTTACTGGTTCTGGAAAGATTAAAAGAAAGCACGCTTTTAAAAGTCACATCTTGACTAAAAAATCTAAAAAGCGTAAATTAGCTTTGACACACTCTGCACTTGTTCACAAGACAGATATGAAAAGCATCAAACAACAATTAAGAATTATCTAAATTAGTTTGCAGTTGTCAGTACGTTAGTTTGCAGTTTCAAAACTGAACACTAAAATTCTGAACACTGAATACTTTTTTAAAGATTCTTTAGGTTACAAATTATTCAATAACCTTGGAGTACGGCCTTAAGTTCCTTTGATTTAATTCAGGACGCCTGCTACAAAAACACATTAAAATTATGCCAAGATCGGTAAATTCAGTTGCTAAAAGAGCACGTAGAAAAAAAATAATGAAGCAAGCCAAAGGTTACTTTGGTAGACGTAAAAACGTTTGGACAGTTGCAAAAAATGCGGTAGAAAAAGCAATGTGCTATGCATACCGTGATAGAAAACAGAACAAAAGAACATTCCGTGCATTGTGGATCCAACGTATCAACGCTGGAGCTAGATTGGAAGGATTGTCTTATTCTCAATTCATGGGGAAAGTAAAATCTAACGGTATCGAATTGAACCGTAAAGTTCTTGCTGATTTAGCAATGAATCACCCTGAAGCTTTCAAAGCTGTTATCAATAAAGTAAAATAAGAACGTTTGTCAAACTCTAATTTACTTCTTACTTATATAGAAAATCCCAATCGAAAGATTGGGATTTTTTTTTTCAAAAATTGATATCTTTGTTTCATATATTAGCTCCTACTCTGTTAGAACTTAAAACTAAACTATTAGGTCTAAATTTGATTTACTACTTATAAAAATTCCTCTAAAATGAAATACTTACTATTTATATACTTTCTGTCGTTCAGTTTTTCCACGTCCATTGCACAAGTAACCCCAGAAAAGATCCACACCCCTAAAATTAAGGATCCAAAAACGTTGAAAGATGTTTTGGATTTAAAAAATATTGCCCATTCTTATCTGAATATGCAGGATTACTTTCCATCAAAAACAGTAGAAAAATCTGCAAACCCTGCTCCTTTTCCTAAAGTAGAAAATAGACCATTGCCCACAAATTTCGCATACAGAGGATCAACTTATAATGCTCAAAAGTACATCGACTCTTCGTACACACAGGGCTTCATTTGGATTCAAAATGATACAATTCAATATGAGAACTATTGGAGTGGACAAAAAGAAGACAGTAGACACATTTCTTGGTCCATGTCAAAATCGTATGTTTCTGCTTTATTTGGGATTGCAATAGAGGAAGGTTACATTAAAAATATCGATCAAACTGTGGACGAATATTTGCCAGAATTAAAGCACTCAGGATATAATGGCATAAAAATAAAAGACGTTTTGCAGATGGCAAGCGGTATTGGATTTAATGAAGATTACAGCAATCCAAAGGCAGATATCAATGTTTATTGGAATGGATTTGTTTCTGGAAAGTCACAAGATGAGTTTGCCAGTACGTTACTCAATCAAAGACCACCTGGGAAATACAATCAATATGTAAGCATTAATACGCACGTTTTGGCGATGATTATTATTAAGGCGACTGGAAAAAGTTTAACGAACTATTTGCAAGAGAAAATCTGGAAACCGCTCGGAACCGAATATAATGCGTATTGGCTCGTGGACGGCGAAGGAATGGAAATGGCGTTAGGGGGATTGAACGCCACGATACGTGATTATGCAAAACTAGGTCAACTTTATTTAAATAAAGGGATGCACAATGGAAATCAAATTGTTCCAGCCGCATGGATTGAAAGTTCAGTTACAGCTACAGAAAAGCACTTACTACCGTCTACAAATGGTGGAACCGGTTACGGCTACCAATGGTGGATTCCTAGTGGGAATGAAGGTGAATATATGGCAATTGGTATTTTCAATCAATACATTTACATTAATCCTACTACAAAAACTGTTATTGTAAAAAATTCAGCGAATCAAAATTACTACGATGGTAGCAATCCATACCGTTCATCAGAAGTTCATTTAGCGTTATTTAGAAAATTAGCTCATTTAAATCACTCAGTAAAAGCAACTAAAAAAGATGTGACAAGGTAATGGATTGATGTGACAAATTTTTAATTAATAGAACACTACTTCTACTACTTTTCAAAAAATAATACCGTGAAATTTTAACTCCTTTGAGAACGCAGAGCCCATTAAGTCAACAGAAAAAGTAATAAGCAAGCATTATGAAAACACTTTTATCAGCATTATTTATAAGTTGTACACTGCAATTGACCGCGCAATCCATTCTCCCACCAGCGATGAAATGGAGTGGAAAAAGTGAATCTTTGATTGTCAACGCTAAAAATCCATGGATTACTCCAGTTGAAAAATCCAATTTTGAAATAACGCCAACTTACGATGAGACGATGGTTTGGTTAAAAAAGCTGTGTGACAGTTCGTCTTTGCTAAATATGATTTCGATTGGAAAAAGTGTCGAAGGACGTGATATCATTATGATTATTGCATCATCTGAAAGCACTACATCTGCAGCAGATTTGACAAATTCTACCAAATCCTTGTTTCTCGCACAAGCTGGAATTCACTCGGGCGAAATTGACGGTAAAGATGCTGGAATGATGTTGTTACGGGACATTGCATTTGGCGGAAAAAAGGCGTTATTAGACAAAGTTAACTTCTTATTTATTCCAATATTGAGCGTGGACGGACACGAACGTTCTTCAGTTTACAACAGACCGAATCAACGTGGACCTGAAAATATGGGTTGGCGAACGAATGCACAAAATTTAAACCTCAACAGAGATTATGCAAAATTAGACACCCAAGAAATTCGGGCAGTTGTAAAAGTAATGAATACTTACAATCCTTCGCTGTATATGGATATTCATGTCACAGATGGTGCTGATTATCAATATGATGTTACTTATGGTTTTGGTGATAAAAACAGTTATTCACCATCAAGTGAAGTTTGGTTATCCAAAATATTCAAGCCAGCGGTTGATCTTGAATTGCAAAAAAACGGACATATACCCGGCCCATTTTTGAATGCCGCAAGTAATTTTGGATTTGCCGAAGGAAATATATCATTTAAAGGAAGTCCACGTTATTCTGCAGATTACGGAGATTTACGTCATCTTCCTTCTATTTTAGTTGAAAATCATTCCTTGAAACCATACAAGCAACGCGTTTTAGGAACGTACGTTTTGCTGGAAAGTGCGTTAAACATTTTAGCTAAGGAAGGGAATTTACTGAAGCAAAATATCCAAAAAGACCAAGCGCTGCGTGCCGAAAAGTTGAATATGGCTTGGAAAATTCCTTCAGATGGTGAAAAATGGGTAGTACATAATAGCATCGACTTGTTAGCAATCGACTCCAAAATAGTAAAGTCAACCGTAACTGGTGCAGATTACGTGGAATGGTTGGGAAAGCCGGTTTCTATCAAAGTTTCAAATTATGTTGCTAATGAAGCAATCAATTTTGTAATCCGTCCAAAAGGCTATTGGATTCCGGCTTCTAATGCAGACGTTATTGAACGATTGCACCTGCATGGCATTCAAATGAAAACCAGTACCGAACCACAAGAAGTACAAGTGCAACTTTACCGCATTACCGATTATAAATTTGAAGATGAAAATCAGAGATCACTACCGTTTGAAGGACGTTTTATGGTAAATGCACAAACCAAAACAGAAATTAAGACTGAAATATATCCAGCAGGATCCGTTTACATTTCTACCGATCAACCTTTAGGAGATTTGGCAATGTTGCTGCTCGAACCTTCGTCGAAAGATTCATTTTTCAGTTGGGGATTTTTTCATACCATCTTTCAGCGCACCGAATATATGGAACAGTACATTATGGAACCTTTGGCAAAAAAAATGTTAGCGGATTCGCCTGAATTGCAAAAGGAATTTGAGTTAAAGAAACAGCACGATCCGGCCTTTGCCAAAAACCAAAATGCAATTCTAACCTGGTTTTATAGTAAAACAAAGTATTATGACAGCAGGTATTTATTGTATCCTGTGGGAAGGGTTTTATAATTTGTTGATGAAATAAAAATCAATATATTGATATACAATTTTAAATGAGTCGGTTACAAACTTAAATATCAGACACAAAAAAAGGGAAGCAAATCTAACCATTTGCTTCCCTTTTCTATTTTTCTCTTCATTTATTAATACGCTACTAATTCTTTCAACGCTTCTTCAAAACGACCTTTGCTTAAAAACTGATCTTCCAACGCTTTAGTAAATGGAATTGGCGAATCCAAACTGGCAACCCTTTTTACAGGACCATCCAGATATTCAAAACAATGTTCCATTATCATAGCCGAAATATCACTAGCAATTCCTCCAAACATTGTATCTTCTTGTAAAATAATTGCTTTACCTGTTTTCTTTACAGATGCAAAAATAGCTTCGGTATCCAGCGGTTGCAACGTTCTTAAATCCAATAGATCAGCATTGACTTCAGGATTGTTTTTCAACGTATCCAATGCCCAATGCACAGCTGCTCCAAAAGCAATAATTGTTACATCCTCTCCTTCTTTCAATAACGCCGCTTTTCCAAACGGAATGGTGTAATAATTTTTAGGTACGTCTTGGTGAACGCTTCGGTACAATTGTTTATGTTCAAAAAACATTACTGGATTCGGATCATTAATTGCCGTATTCAGCAAACCTTTTGCGTCTATAGGAAATGCTGGGTAAACCACTTTTAAACCTGGTGTTTTAGTAAACCAAGCTTCATTGGTTTGCGAATGAAAGGGACCGGCTTGCGTTCCACCACCACACGGCATTCTCACTACAACATCAGCGTTTTCCAACCAACGATAATGTGATTTTGCTAATAAATTTACAATTGGATTGAAACCTGTTGACACAAAATCAGCAAACTGCATTTCTACAATCGCTTTATAACCGTTAATCGAAAGTCCCATTCCTGCAGAAACTACAGCACTTTCACAAATTGGAGTATTTTTTACTCTTCCTTTTCCAAATTGAGCTACAAAACCATCGGTGATTTTAAATGCACCACCATATTCAGCAATGTCTTGACCCATGATGACTAAATTGTCATGACGTACCATTGATTCTCGCATACTATTGGAAATTGCATCTATAAAACGAATATTTTCCACGTCTTCTGAAGGTGCAAATTCTTCAAAATCGTAAGGTTTGTAAACATCATTCATTTCTCCGTCAAAAGTAGCTTCGATATCCGGTTCCGTTTGGACCATAGCCCAATTTTGATCGATTTCTAACTTGATTTCTGCACGAATTTCATTGTCAACGTCATCTGTAAGTACTTTTTCATCTTTTAAAAATGTTCGGAAATTTTCCACTGGATCTTTCGCAGCCCACATGTCCATCAACTCCTGCGGCACATATTTGGTACCACTCGCTTCTTCATGACCACGCATTCTGAATGTTTTAAATTCCAATAAAACAGGTCTTGGCGTTTCAATCATCGACTTTTTTAATTCCGACAGTTTATTAAACACTTCTAAGATGTTATTTCCATCAATAATGTGCGATTCCATTCCGTATCCCACACCACGATCGGCTAAATTCTCGCAACGGTATTGTTCATTTGTAGGTGTGGAAAGTCCGTAACCGTTATTTTCAATTACAAACATTACTGGTAATTCCCAAACAGCTGCAATATTTAAGGCTTCGTGAAAATCGCCTTCACTTGTTGCTCCTTCACCCGTGAAAACAGCGGTGATTTTTCCGTTTTTCTTTAACTTGTTTGCCAAAGCAATTCCGTCCGCCACACCCATTTGTGGACCTAGATGCGAAATCATTCCGATAATTTTATATTCTTGCGTCCCAAAGTGAAACGAGCGATCGCGTCCTTTGGTAAAACCGTTTGCTCTTCCTTGCCATTGCGAAAACAATCGGTTTAAAGGAATATTTCTCCCTGTGAAAACACCTAAGTTTCGGTGCATTGGCAATATGTACTCGTCATTATCCAAAACGGCCGTTACTCCACAAGCAATTGCCTCTTGCCCGATTCCTGAGAACCATTTGGAAACTTTACCTTGACGGATTAGAATTAACATTTTTTCCTCAATCATTCGAGGCTTTAAAATGCGTTTGTATAAATCAATTAATTGATCGTTGCTCAACTCTTTTTTATCGAAAATCATAATAATCTAACTTATGTTGGGTTGTTTTTTAACGTCCCAAAAATAGGGAAAAATAAAGGTATAAGATTGAAATGTTTTCATATTTTTCTCTTTAATTGTATTCCAAATAAATTTAAAAACTCTAACTGTTTTTATTAAGAGCAAGTATAATAATTGTCTTTAATATATTGCTGAAACACTACATCTTACAACGAATCATTTATTATTTAATTTACTGTTCCGTGCATTTCTCTTCATCTATCAACTTACACAATATTGAAATTAATAACTGAACTGCTTTACATTCCACAAAAGGTATAACTATTGTGCGCGTTGCTAAAGATTTATTTTTTTTATCTTTAAGTTCGAAAATTTATTTCGTTTCGTAATGGCGATTAATTCACAAGTACAAAGTAGTTTTTCTGCTGAAATTTAAATATCTTACGATTTATAAACCGCAAACATTTTCTCAAACACCAAACTGCATGATTGACAATTTAAAAAAATGGCTTAAGTTCTACTACAACAATATGATTAGCAGTATTGCATTTTATCCTGCATTTATGGCGTTGGGATTTTTACTCTTGTCTTGGGGAATGCTAGAATTGGACTTTTCAGATTGGGGAAAAGAGTTGAAAACCGGCTTCAAATGGTTGCGACTTCAAGACCCTGGAACGGCACGATCCATCATTTCTACTATTGCTGGAGCGGTCATTTCATTAACCGTATTTAGTTTTTCGATGGTAATGATTGTCTTGAATCAAGCCGCTTCACAGATGAGTAATCGGGTGTTGAACAGCATGATTCAGAATCGTTTTCAGCAATTGGTTTTAGGGTTTTATATTGGGACTATAGTTTATGCATTGTTCCTTTTAAGCACCATTCGCGATATTACAAGCGGCATTTACATCCCAGCGTTGAGTATTTATTTACTGATTTTCTTTACCATCGTTTCGATCTTTTTATTCATTTACTTTCTGGATTACGTAACACGAACCGTGAAATTTGAAACGGTTATTGAACGCGTCATGAAGCAGACATTCACGACCATGAAAAAGGATTTTGTTTGCTTAGAAACGCCAGTAATTCCTTGGTTAAACCTACCCTTTGTTACCCTAAAAACACAAGAATCCAATTACTTTCAAAATTTTGACAAAAAGCGACTCTTAGAACTGGCACAGTCCGAAAACCTCTTCATCTCTATTATGCAACCTAAAGGAACTTTTCTTTTAGAAGGAATGGAACTTATAAAAATATATTCCGAAAAAACCATAAGCGATGAATGTCAGAAAAGCATCAGAGCCACCTTTGAATTTTATAACGGCCAGCCAATTGATGTAAATGCTGACTACGGTTACCGACAACTTTCGGAAATTGCAATTAAAGCCTTAAGTCCAGGAATTAATGATCCCGGAACAGCTGTAATTGCTTTGCAATCTTTGATCAGTTTGCTTTGCTATCGCCTTGAAAAAAGCAGTCCAACTCTTTTTACAGACCTTAATAAAATGCCACGAATTCATTTTCCCGTACTTAATTTTCAAACCATTTTTGAGGAATGCATCGGTCCTATTTGGAATTACGGAAAGAATGACCAGTCGATTCAAAAGGAATTACTTGCGCTAATTCAACAGCTCAAGGACGCTGACGGCGAACAACTTTATTCAAAATTATTTGACACTTATATTGCAAAAATCGAAAACACGCGCATTTCTTAAATCAGACGTGCTTAGTATTTATTGTTCATAACTTTAAAAATACTCATTCCAATAAATTTGATATCTTTGTAACAGCAAGGTTTTAAGCCTTGAGCAAAGTTATTAACATATATTATTAAAGAGTATGCAAAATATTCCTAGTGTTGACTTGCGTGATTTCCTTTCGGACAACCCGGAACGTAAACAAAAATTTGTAAATGAAATCGGACGGGCTTTTGAAGACATTGGCTTCGTCGCATTAAAAGGTCACTTTTTAGAGGACCAATTGGTAACTGAATTGTACGGAGAAATCAAAAATTTCTTTGCATTACCAGTAGAAACCAAATATTCGTACGAAATTCCAGGTATTGGAGGACAGCGCGGTTATGTATCTTTTGGAAAAGAACATGCCAAAGGCCGAAAAGAAGGAGATTTGAAAGAGTTTTGGCACTTTGGCCAATACGTGGACAAAGATTCAAAATGGGCTGATGAATATCCCGATAATGTGGAAGTTAAAGAACTTCCTAATTTCAACAAAGTGGGAAAAGAAGCGTATCAGATGCTGGAGAAAACAGGTATCTACGTTTTAAGAGCTTTAGCCTTGCATTTAGGTTTAGATGAATTTTATTTTGACAACTACGGAAAAGAAGGAAATTCAATTCTTAGACCAATTCACTACCCTCCAATTACACAAGAACCAGCAAATGCCATTCGTGCAGCAGCTCATGGCGACATCAACTTGATTACACTTTTAATGGGTGCTCAAGGCCGTGGTTTACAAGTGCAAAATCACGAAGGTGAATGGCTGGATGCGATTGCAGAACCGGACGAATTGGTAATCAATGTGGGCGATATGCTTTCTCGTCATACCAATAACAAATTAAAATCTACGATTCACCAAGTGGTTAATCCGCCGAGAGAATTGTGGGGAACTTCAAGATATTCAGTTCCGTTTTTTATGCATCCCGTGAGCGACATGCGATTGGATTGTTTAGAGAACTGCATTGATGAAGAGCATCCAAAATTATACGAAGACATTTCTGCAGGAGAATTCTTGCACGAACGTTTGGTAGATTTGGGATTAATTAAAAAATAAGTTTTACTTTTATAGTATAAAGGAAAGACATTGAGTTTTGCTTGATGTCTTTTCTGTTTTTAAAATATTTCAAAAATAATGGACCTACAAGACCAATTAAAAAACCTCTTCCCCGACCACGAACCTTCTACTGAAATTGAGGAAGTTTCCAATGAACCCAAAGAACTCTATATTCAAAAGGAGCCTATGATTTGCAAGTTCGAAAAACGAAAAGGAAAACCAACCACAATTATTGCAGGATACGAAGGAGCAGACGAGGACTTTAAAATTTTAGCCAAGGAAATCAAAAATAAATTAGCCGTTGGCGGAAGTTTCAAAGATGGAGAAATCATCATCCAAGGAAATTACCGCGATACAATAATGAAATACCTACAAGAAAAAGGTTTCAAAACGAAGCGTGTGGGTGGATAAAAATTTTCAGTTTCGCAACAACTGGATTAGTTGATAGTGTTAGTACTTTTAGCGACCAACTGCCCAACTTTAAATTTGAAACTTTAAACCTTTCTCCTCAACCTTAAACTTTTAACTTTAAAAAAAATCAAACAAAATTATGATTCAATCATCAGAACTTATATTAAATCCGGACGGAAGCGTTTACCATCTCAATTGCAAACCAGAACATATTGCACACGACATCATCTTTGTTGGTGATCAAAATCGGGTAGAGAAAATTACTCAATTCTTTGATTCCATCGAATTTTCTACACAAAAAAGAGAATTTAAAACACAAACGGGAATGTATAAAGGAAAACGATTGTCGGTTATTTCGACAGGAATCGGTCCTGATAACATTGATATTGTCATGAACGAACTTGATGCATTAGTCAATGTCGACTTCGCAACGCGTCAACCCAAAGAAAAACTAACCTCTTTAAACATCATTCGTGTGGGAACTTCGGGCTCTTTGCAGGCGGATATTCCTGTGGATAGTATGGTGATGTCCAAATTCGGTTTAGGATTAGACAACATGCTGCACTCCTACTTAATTGATAAAATCACACATCCTGAAATTGAAGATGCTTTTATCTCTCAAACCAATTGGGATTTGAAAAAAGGCCGACCTTATGTAATTTCATGCAGCGAAAAATTAGAAAAATTAATTGAAAGCGACCAAATTTTCAAAGGATTTACCGCCACAGCACCTGGATTTTACGGTCCTCAAGGTCGCGTAGTGCGTCTTGCCATTCAAGATCCCGCATTGAATCACAAGATGGATAATTTTAAATTTGGGGTAACCCGCATTACAAATTTAGAAATGGAAACTGCAGCTATTTATGGCCTATCAGCACTTTTAGGGCATGAAGCACTTTCTTTAAATGCAATTGTTGCCAATCGTGCCAACGGAACTTTTAGCGAAGATCCTTACAAAGCGGTTGACGCACTAATTGCGTATACTTTAAATAAATTAGCGGAATAAAGGAGTACGATTACAGTATCAAGAAGTAAGCAGCATAAAATGAAAACAATAAAAATAGCCGGCGTTCCCGAACATTTTAATCTTCCTTGGCAATTGGCCATTGAAAACAACGAGTTCAAAGACCAAAATATCGACCTTCAATGGACTAATGTTCCTGAGGGAACTGGCAAATTGTGTCAAATGCTTCGCAACGGCGAAACTGATTTGGCCGTAATTTTAACCGAAGGGATCATTAAAGATATTCTGGCCGGAAATCCGTCTAAAATACTGCAAGTCTACGTGCAAAGTCCTCTAATTTGGGGGATTCACGTAGCTGAACCTTCTAGTTACCAAACCGTAGAAGATTTACAAGGCACCAAATGCGCCATTTCCCGAAAAGGGTCCGGTTCAGAATTGATGGCGTATGTTAACGCACACAATCAAAACTGGAATACAAAGGATTTAAAATTTGAAATCATTAACACCATTGATGGTGCCGTAAAAGCATTGACCGCTGGCGAAGCAGATTATTTTATGTGGGAGCGCTTCATGACCAAACCACTCGTGGATCAAGGGATTTTTAGACGATTGGGCGATTGCTTGACGCCGTGGCCCAGTTTTGTTATCGTGGCAACGGATGAAATTATTAAAAACAATCCAAGTGCAATTCAAAAAATTGCAGATACCATCAATTCAAAAACGGCTACTTTCAAAGAAATCCCTGAAATTAATGCCACTTTAGCGTCAAGATTCAATCAGAAAATAGGAGATATTCAAGACTGGATTTCCCTAACGCAGTGGTCTCAAGCGCCAATTGATGCAGATATGTTAAACAATGTTCAAAATCAGCTTCTTGAATTCGGCATTATCGATAAAAAAGGTACTTTTGCTCAACTGGCCTTGCGCTAAAAGTAGCCTTCGAAATGCACCCATGATTCAGGAAACAAAAACGAAAATTCAACACTTACGAAGTAAATTCCAGCTCAAAAGGCCGTGGAACAACATCGTCATTTTCCTATTAAACATACTGATTACGATTCCTATTTTCATCATCATCCACCAAAACATCATTGATCCGGAGTGGCCTTTTCAGATTGACCGAATTTTACTTTTTATAGCGATCATTGCCATTATTCAGCTCATATTACGACTGTTAAGAACCATTACCATAATTGCACTCGGCATTTATTTGCTGGTCTTAATGTACGGAACCACGATCGGAAATTACGGTTTCAGTGAGGTCTTTGAAGATTATCGCTCCATGATGTACCTGATGTTGGACAATGCCAACCCGCAAGATTTGATTATCTCAAAACTGCTTCCCTTTCCCAACAAGACTAAGATTTTAAATGCTATTGATTTTCAGAATCCCAAAGTAAGGAACTTTGCCTTAATGGCAACAACTGAAAATTTTAGGGACGTAAAAGGCTATCATGAATACCGAATGATCATCCAATGCTTTGCGGTTTTTAAAGAAGTAAAGCAGCGTTGGAATTACGTAGACGATCCGAAAGGTAAAGAATACATTGCCGCAGCAAGCGAATCTGTGATGCATTTTTCGGGAGATTGTGACGATCATGCTATTATGATGGCGGCTTCCATCCGAGCTGTTGGCGGCACTCCGCGACTCATTCATACGGGTGGACACATTTATCCTGAAATGTTAATTGGTGATAAAAAGGATTTGGAAACCATTAATTACCTCATAAAGGAAGTCCTTTTTCAGCGGGAAAGTAAAGGAAAAGAAATTCATTACCACATTGATGAACGCGGCCAAATCTGGCTCAACCTCGATTACACTGCCAAATATCCCGGAGGTCCTTTTATGTCCGAAGAAATTTTAGGTGCTTTGACATTGAATTAATATGGTGACTGCTTTGCTGCAATTAGGTGCAATAGTAAACTACTTTGAATTTAAATTCCCTAATGTAATGAATCATTTTGCTTCATAAAAAGCTAAGTTATACCATAGTTTAAGCTGATGCTACTTATATTAGTTTAGGAAAGTAAAACTATAAATGATCTTAAAAAAGTAGTGTTGAAATCTCACAACAAAAGTTTTTCATAGTGTAACCCACCCACTTGATGAAAGCCCTAACTTCGTAATAATCATTTTTGTAACAATTAAAAACAAATTATTATGGGCTTATTCTCGTTTATTAAAGGAGTTGGAGAAAATATTTTCAGTAAAAAAGAGGCTAGCACTCCAGCAGTTGAAACGCACCAATTGAAGGCAGGCGAATTGATGGAATACGTAAAAAAATTAGGATTAAAATACGAAATTTTGAAAATCACACTTCGCGGTGACGACGTAATTCTAGAAGGAAAAGTAGCCAATCAAGCCGATTCTGAACGAATTACACTTGCTGTTGGAAATGTAACTGGTGTGGATACGGTGGACAACAATATGGAAGTATCCGAACCGAAACCTGTTTCTAAATTTCACACAGTGGTGAGTGGCGATACGCTTTCAAAAATTTCTAAAACGTACTATGGTGATGCAATGAAGTACAACAGTATTTTTGAGGCAAATAAACCAATGTTGACCGATGTAAACAAGATTTATCCCGGACAAGTATTGCGTATTCCCGAATTATAATACTCATACTATAACTGTTAAAAGAGTCGTTTTACGGCTCTTTTTTTTGTTTGTATAGTACGTAATGAACCGTAGAAAGTTGATATAAGTGTATTGCAGTAAAATTCATAGAGTTGATGGAAGTGCAATACTACCTCATTTTGCTTTTAATGATATATATTATTTTCTATGTGCTTTTTAGCAAAAAAAATCGCAAAACAACGTTGCATTTTCAACATGACGTGCTCCTCTTGCTGAGTTGAAGTGGAAAAAGAGAAGATTTTAAGCGTACCGCTATTTTTAAAGAACCTGAGCTGAAACAAGTTTATAACAATTAGTGATTCCTATAATGAAAGTCTTTTAGAGTTCGAGGAGTACTTAATTATTTTGAGCGTATGGGTGATGGTATACTATAATCGTCCTCTTCAATTATAATTAATTTTTAAACTCTCCTATCTACAATTTTATCCCATTTGTGGCACTTCCTTATGATTACATCCCATACCGCTTCTAGTACCATCATCTTCTTATAGGAAGGTACTATCATTGCATGGAATTTATAGCACCTTTCTATAGGAATGTAGTATCATTACAAGTAAACTATAACACCTTCCTATAGGAAGGTATTAGCATCGCGTGGAAATTATAACACCTTCCCATAGGAATGTAATATCATTACAAGTAAACCATAGCATCATCCTATAGGAAGGTAGTACCAGTGTGAGGAATTTATAGCATCTACCTATAGGAATATGCTATTAGCGCAAGTAATCTATAGTATCTTCCTATATGGGCACATGAAGTATAGTTTAATCCTTATTTAATCTGTTACAATTTTTTGAAGGAACGAAGTGTTATTTCTCACTTATGCCACTCTACAGCAAAATGTTTAAAGGTAATGAACTCTTGATCTGAACATTTATTGTAAAAAACTACCACTTAATTGCCTTCTTCTTTGCTTTTCGCAAATATTTGTTCGTCAAGCTGAAATGCTTGTTGCCAAACCATTTCCCTTGGTTGGCACTCATGGGCGACGGATGTCCACTTGTCAAAACCAAGTGCTTTTCGAGATCAATTTTAGCACCTTTTTTTTGTGCAAAATTTCCCCACAATAAAAACACAACACCTTCTTTCTCCTGATTGATGTGTTCAATTACCGCATTGGTAAAAACGCTCCAATTCAAATGTTTATGACTGTTGGCTTTGTCTTTTTCCACTGTCAAACCAGCATTTAAAAGTAAAACGCCTTGTTTGGCCCAACGTTCTAAACTTCCAAAAATGGGCAAGTCCGTTCCCAAATCTTCGTTGAGTTCTTTAAAAATGTTTCGCAAGGACGGCGGAATCCGTGTGCCATCCGGAACTGAAAAGGATAAACCGTGCGCTTCTCCCAAACCATGATACGGATCTTGACCCACAATTACCACTTTTAAATGATCCCACTCGCAGTAATTAAACGCTTCAAAAATGAGTCGCTTTGGCGGAAAGCAAGTGGTTAGATCGTAAGCGTCTGCAACTTCGCTCCACAATTTTTCAAAATACGGTTTTTCAAATTCAGATTGCAACTGATTGAACCAAACGGAATTTATATTTAAAGTTTCAGGAGTCATGGAGGCGAATTGTGATAAGATTTTTGAATTACGATTTAGGATTTAATTTTGGGCTGCTTCTTGAACGATTTTCACGGCTTTTTTAAGTTCGGAATCCAATTCAGCATTTGAAATCGTACTGGTTTCTTGATTAAAATTATATTCAAAACTCGGTAAGGAAAAGACGGCTTTTACATTTGAATCAAATCGCGGCAAGTTACTTTTTGCAATTTCCAAAACAAGACTTCCTCCTCCTCTACCTGGGGAAGTTGCCATCAGTAGCATAGGTTTTTTGTTGAAAAAATCCCTCTCAATGCGGGAACACCAGTCGATAATGTTTTTAAATGCCACCGAATAATTGCCGTTATTTTCAGCTAATGAAAGCACAAATATATCTGCGGATTTTAATTTCAGTAAAAATTGTACAGCTTGTTCTGCTTGTCCAATTTTATTTTCAATATCAATACCATAAAGTGGTGCTTCATAATCGTTCAAGTCGAGGATTTCCACATCGGCACCTTCAAAAAGACTTGCGGCATAAGTTGCCAACATTTTATTAATGGATACTGAACTGTTACTTCCTGCAAATGCGATGATTTTCATATAATTATTTTTTAGTTTAAACGCTTTAAGGCAGTTCATTTATCTTCATAAAGCGCCTTAATTGTTTCTTAGTTTGCTTTTAAAGCTGGTTTATAAGTACGTAGCGTTACAAATGTACAACATGAAATTTTAAATCATAAAAAAACCCGTTACAGATGCAACGGGTTTTTGAATATTTAAGCGGGTGGATTAATTTTTAACCGGAATGTTTTTCAATATTTCCAATACAAACTTCCAGTACTTTTGAGCCGAAGAAATTGAAGCTCTTTCGTCAGGCGAATGTGCACCGTGAATTGTTGGTCCAAAAGAAATCATGTCCATCTCTGGATAATGAGTTCCTAGAAGCCCGCATTCTAAACCTGCGTGACAGGCTACTACTTTAGGCTTTTCGTTGTTTTGTTTCTCGTATAAATCGGTTAGAACATCTAAGATTTCTGAAGTCACATTTGGTGTCCAACCCGGATACGAACCTGAAAAATCTACTTCGCAACCCATTAGTTCAAATGCAGAACGTAAAGCGTTAGCCAAATCCATTTTAGAAGTTTCAACTGAAGAACGCGTCAAACAACCTACCGAAATTTCACCGTCTTTAACGATAACACGAGCAATATTATTAGATGTTTCTACTAAATCAGCCATGTCTGGACTCATTCTGTACACACCGTTATGGGCCGTGTAAATTGCACGAAGTAAACCTTCTTGCACACCTAAATCCATAATTTTTGCGGGCAAATCCGTTTTTTCTATTGTGATGGCCAATTTTGGTTCCATCGTTTTGAATTCGGTTTTGATATCGCCAATGATTTCTTGCATGTCAAAAACGTATGCTTCGTCGTACATACCTGCAATTACAACTGTTGCAACACTTTCTCGAGGAATGGCATTGCGCAAACTTCCACCATTAATTTCGGCAATTTGCAATCCGAAATTCTCAAATGCACCAAAAAGTAATCGGTTCATTATTTTATTAGCGTTCCCTAAACCTTTATGAATGTCCATTCCAGAATGTCCGCCGTTCAATCCATTTACAGTAATTTTATACGCTACTGCATCTTCAGGAACTTCCTCTTCATTGTACTCACGGGTTGCAGTTACATCAATTCCGCCTGCACAACCTATGTCTATTTCGTCGTCTTCTTCAGTATCTAGATTTAGGAGAATTTCACCAGAAAGTAAGCCTCCTTTTAAACCCATCGCTCCAGTCATTCCTGTTTCTTCGTCAATGGTAAACAATGCTTCAATGGCAGGATGTGCAATATCTGTGGATTCTAAAATGGCCATAATTGTAGCAACTCCTAAACCGTTATCGGCTCCGAGTGTTGTTCCATTGGCACGAACCCAGTCGCCATCCACATACATTTCAATTCCTTGTGTGTCAAAATCAAATACAGTATCGGCATTTTTTTGGTGCACCATATCTAAATGCGACTGCATTACGATGGTTTTGCGGTTTTCCATTCCAGCAGTAGCCGGTTTTTTGATGATGACGTTTCCTACTTCATCTTCAATGGTTTCAAAACCTAATGTAGTACCAAAATCTTTCATGAAGGCAATTACACGTTCTTCTTTTTTAGAAGGACGCGGAACAGCGTTAAGATCGGCAAATTTATTCCAGAGTTGTTTTGGTTCGAGGTTGCGAATTTCTTGGCTCATGCTTATAATTAATTATAAAGTTATGGCCGTAAAGTTACAAAGTTAGCATGGGAAAGGTCTAAAAATAGTGCTAAAATTATGCAATGTGTTTTGCAAAAAGTTTTTTAGCATCTTGTGTCGATACGTTTCCAACACATTCGTTTTTATGTATGCAAATGATTGGAGCACTTTTACAAAAACCTTGGCATTTCATTTTTTGAAGGGTAACCAAATCAGACAATCCTGCTTCTTGAACTAAGTCTTTGAAACATTCTTTTACCTCTGAATTGTACTTACAGCATTTCTTGCCGTCGCAAAATAGAATTACCTTTTCTTTATTTTTCTTGCCCATTCGTAGTGAAGTGAAGTTGTATAAATTATTGCGCCACAAAAATACATTATTATTTTAATCTATTCTAAATAAAGGATTAAATTTTAAGTTTTTATTGTACGTTACTCCTTAAGATTACAAAAGTAGTACCGTAGGGTTGACCTACTTACATACGGAAAATTTTGGTGTACAGATTTTACGTATTGCGCAAAACCTTAAGTTGAAAAGAAGCCTTAAGCTTTTAAAATAGCCCCGGTTGCAGTGAGAAATCCTCCCGATCTTTCTTCGGGAGATTGAAACGGAAGACGGGAACATGGACTGAACAAGGGCCCGAGCGCTGTGCTCCAAATCCTAAATCATTTGTTTATGCATCAATTGAGAAGTATTTATTATATTCGCTTCTATAAATAGAATGTATGAAAAACCGTCGGTTGGCTTGGGTTATTTTCTTGGGGATTCAGGTACTATTGGTGCAAATATTGGGCTTCTTTCCATCATTTGTGGAGCGTTTTTATAGCAATGGCCTGTTTCCGTATATAAGTTCTTTTTCCAGAATTATATTGGGATGGATTCCATTTTCGGTGGGTGATTTTATTTATTTTTTTGTAGGATTTCTGTTGCTGTTGTGGGTGGTCAATTTGTTCCGAAAGCCTAAAAAATGGAGCGCAATTCTTATTGAAATGGGTGCTGCTGTAAGTGTTTTTTACTTTTTATTTCACCTTCTATGGGCAACTAATTATTACCGAGAACCTCTTTTTGACAAAATGCAAATTGAAAGAGACTACAGCGATGCCGATTTGTTACGTTTCACAAAAGAGATGATTCGGTTGACCAATGAAACGCAGGTTGCTATAACTAACGATAGTATAGTAAAAGTAACTTCTAATTTGACTCAAGAGGAAATTTTTGAAAAGAGCATTGAGGGTTACCAAATCTTAGCAGAACATCATCCCTTTTTTGCGTACAAAAATTTAAGTATGAAGAAATCGCTACTGAGTATACCGCTTTCCTATATGGGATTTGCGGGTTATTTAAATCCATTTACCAATGAAGCGCAGGTCAATGATCGGGTTCCGATGACTGGTTTTCCGATGACCGTTTGTCACGAAATGGCGCACCAAATTGGCTATGCCTCTGAAAGTGAAGCGAATTTTATTGGGTTTCTGACGGTTACTCAAAATAAGAATTTACATTTTAAATATGCGGGTTACAGTACTGCTTTATTGTACTGCTTGAGCAATTGGCAAGCTAGAAATCCTGCACTTGCAGCACAATTAGTACTAGAGATTAATGCTGGCGTCTTGGATAACTATGAAGATTCAAGGCTGCATTGGCTGGAATATGAAGGCATAATTGAGGACGGCTCTAAGGGTTTTTACAACCATTTTTTAAAAGCAAACCAGCAACAAGACGGCTTAGAAAGTTACAGTAAATTTTTAAACCTCTTGATTAACTACTCCAAAAACAATGCAATTACATCGTAATTTTAATAATGCTGTAACAAATGTGCTACAAAACCTACTAATGGTAATATGAGTGTTTCTTTAGAACAGAATTTTGTACGGCAATTGCAAGATAATCAGAATATAATCCACAAGATTTGTAGGTTGTATACTTCTGGCGATGACGAGCACAAGGATTTATTTCAAGAAATTACCATCCAGCTTTGGAAAGCATTTCCGAAGTTTAGAGGAGAAAGCAAATTTTCTACCTGGGCTTATCGTGTAGCTTTAAATACCGCTATTACTTTATACCGTAAAAGCAAACGCTCCATTGCTACTACAGAATACGATACTACAAAGCATTTCTTTAAAGCGGAAGATTACAATTACGAAGAGGAAGAACAACTAAAATTGTTGTATAAAGCCGTTTATCAATTGAATGATATTGAAAAGGCATTGGTCTATATGTACCTCGAAGATAAAAATTATGAAGAAATAGCGGAAACTTTGGGAATTAGCGAAGTAAATGCACGGGTAAAAATGAATCGAATCAAGGGGAAGTTGAAGAAAATTTTAAATCCGTAAGGAGAAGAAAAGATATGGAAGAGTTAGATTTATTAAAGAAACATTGGAAGAAAGAGGAAAGTTCTTTTGAGCAAGTTTCGGAAAAACAAATATATAAGATGATTCACAAGAGTTCCAGCTCTATTGTGAAGTGGATTTTTATAATCAGTATTTTAGAATTTTTATTATGGTCTGCGCTTTCCTTTTTGATGAAGGATTCGAAAGTCATGAAGCAATTTGACGCTTATCATGTAGAAAATATCATGAGGCCTTTTATGATTATTGGTTACGTGGGACTGTTTTACTTTTTCTTTCAATTTTTCATGAATTACAGAAAAATCACAGCTACGGACAATGCTCAAAAATTAATTCGTACCATACTTAAAACAAGAAAAACGGTACATCAATATGTATGGTTTAATATAATATATGCCGTAGCAAGTTCAATTATAGTACTTTATATTCAATTTAATTATGATCCTCAAGTGATGAAGATGATTGCTGAAGTATCGGAAAAAGGAAACAGCACTGGGTTAGTATATGGCATTTATATTATAATTACTTTAGTATTTCTCGCCATTTTTGTAGGATTTATTTGGTTATTCTATCGCCTCATTTACGGTGTATTGCTCAAACGCTTGTACAAAAATTATGAGGAATTAAAAAAAATAGATTATTAAATTACACTTTTACATACGAGGTTACGAACAGTAGAAAGTCACACACACGCACATGAAAAACATATTTATTTTGGCGTTAAGCCTTATTTCCTTTGTTTCTTTTGCACAAAATGAAAATGCGCTCTTGTATCGCGTTTCCGGCAAGGGAATTCAACCTTCTTATGTTTTTGGAACCATTCATATTACTTGTGATGCAAAATTGGATGGAGCGGTAAATAAAGCGCTGGATGCAACCGCTCAACTCTACTTGGAATTGGACATGGACGATGCCGCAATGCAAACAGAAATGATGCAACTGATGCCAATGCAAAATGGCACTACGATTAGCGCGCTACTTACCAATGAAGATTTCAATATATTGGACGATTATATGCAGGCAAAATTAAACCTATCTGCTAAAATGATTGATACGTATAAACCATTTATCATCAGTGCAATGTTTCTGACCACGCTGCTCGATTGCAAACCTCAATCTATAGAAGCGGAACTAATGCGCATTTCTGCCTTACAAAACGAGCCGGTTTTTGGCTTGGAAACGGTAAAGGAACAAATGTCTATTTTTGATAAAATTCCCTATCAACTGCAAGCCGAAGAACTAATAAAATCAATTAAAAATGATTTTAAAGAAGATAAGAAAGAAATCAATCAAATGTTGAAAAGCTACGCAATGAAGGATTTGAATGAAATGCAGCGATTGACTAAGGAAACTAAAAGTACCATGATGACTGATTATGAGGACTTGCTTCTGACCAATCGGAACAAAAATTGGATTCCTATCATTGAGAAAGTGAGTAAAGAAAAGCCAACATTCTTTGGTGTAGGTGCTGCACATTTATTGGGAAAAGAAGGTGTAATTAGTCTGCTTCGCCAAAATGGTTACATAGTGGAAGCAATTGCAAATTAATCTTCCTTATAACTGTATCGTCTTTTTTCATTAAGTTCCTCCTCCTCTTCTCTAACCTGTGGCGGAATAACTTTTAAAAACGAAGGATGTTGCTCAATAGCAAATTCTACTTTTTCCACTATCTGTTCAATCGTATCATTTTCATAATCAATTTCTAACGGTTCTTTGATGATAAATGATTGTAGAATGCCTTTCTTTTTTAAGCGCAAACCTTTTTTATCAAAAGAACGTCGAAATCCGTCAATAACAATGGGAACTACAATGGGTTTATACATCTTGATGATGTGAGCCGTTCCTTTTCTGACAGGTTTAAACGATTTGGTTGTACCTTGCGGAAATGTAATAACCCAGCCGTCTTCTAGCGCAATTTGAATATTTTTAGTATCATTTGGATTAATTTCTCGCTGTACATCTTTGCCTTCGGCGCGCCAAGTACGCTCCACAGAAATAGCTCCTGCATATGCCATAATTCGCGGTAAAAGACCAGATTTCATAGTTTCCTTTGCCGCTACATAATAGATGTTGAGCTTTGGATTCCAAATGTATCCCACATTTTTAATACTATCCACTCGACCGCTCAAGCTTGCATTAAAAACATGAATCATAGCTACAACATCTGCAAAGTAGGTTTGATGATTAGAAATGAAAAGCACATTTCGGTCTGGTAAATTAGTGATGATTTCCGAACCTTCAATTTGCAATTCATTAAAACCGCGGTACCTCCTGTGCGTTAGAAGAGCAGAAATCCGAATAATCCATTTTTTCAGAAAAAGTAATTGACCAAAAGGACTGCGTTTGAACCACCTCATACCTAAATTTATGTTAGAAGTTAAGTTACAAACATACGAAAACTATCTTTTTACAACACTTTTTTTAGGACTTCTTTAAGTTCGCTAAGCATCATTCCAGTAGCACCCCAAACAATTTTATCATCAAATTTAAATACTGGAAGCTCAATTTCTTTCATATAAGAAGTTTGCAAATTTTCTGTGGTAAAATTATTCTCATCTAGAAAATCATTCAGGGACACTTCAATAATTCCAAAAACTTCTCGAGGATCGGGTTTAAAAACCAATTCCTCAGTACTATAGCCTAAGAAAGGAAACACGGTAAAATTACTCGGTGGTATATATAATTGTGTAAACGCCTTAACTACTGAAATTTTTTCGGGAGCGATACCCACTTCTTCGTGCGTTTCCCGCAAAGCTGTGGCTTCCAAATTGATATCAAACGCTTCCACTTTACCGCCAGGAAAACCAATTTGAGAGGAATGTACACCAGGATATGCATTTCGGACAATTAGAATCAAATGCGTTTGAGTATTTTTTGGATAGAAAAGCATCAGAACTGCTGCCTTTCTTGAATTTAAAATTGCGTCTTTATTTTCTTTTACAAAATTTAATCTTTCGGGAGGCGACATTTTTTGGTGTGCTTCTTCGCCTATGAGGTTTTCTTTTGCTATTTTTGGAACATATTTGAGAAAATCGGTAAAAATCATTTTTACTTGTTTTAAAAATCTAAATTACAAAAATTCCTTCATTTTTAGCCTTTCCAATTATGTTTAGTAAAGCCGACTCCCAAAAAATTAAAAGAGAATTCTGGATTGAATTTGCCGAAGTATATCCAAGAAAATGGTTATTATACGATACTAAAATAAAAGATTTCAGCTTTAAATTTTATGTTGATAATAAAAGAGCACAAGTAACCCTGGACATCGAACCGAAAGATGAGGGAAAAAGAAAAATTTACTTTGAGAAAATCGAATCTCTGAAGCAGATTTTGCATGATGATTTTATGAGTGATGCCATTTTTGAGCGCAACTTCCATCTGGAAACGGGAAAAGTAATTAGTAAAATTTGGGTTGAAAAAACCGGCATCAGTGTATTTAATAAAAATACATGGCCTGAAATTTTCGCCTTTTTCAATGAAAAAATGAGTGTTTTTGAGTTGTTTTTTTATGAATACAAAGATTATATTGAGGATTTAGAAATGAATGTTTAAAGGTTAAAAACGAAAATCGTAAAATATAAGGCGTTTATAATAAATTTTGTGAACTTGTTTAGTCCATTAATTGTATTAAAAATTTGAGTAGCAATTCAGTTTTATTTGTGTGAAATTACTTTAAGCAATCCAGTTACAAATCTTATATTGCAAATTTAAGTTAAGCAACATTAATATGACTAATTGATTAATTGTGATATTCCCTTATTTCACGATATTTTAAAACTGAAAATCTTCTTTTTTGATCATATCATCTTTCAATGTATCCATAAAAACTTAAATATTCATCGGATACCTAATTCTCTGGCAAATTTATTTATGTTGGAACCTTAATTGCTAACTTTTAAAGCTTTTATTTTAAATGCTGCGTCAAAAATTTTTCACTCCTCTGTAATATGTTAAATGTAAGGTTTTTTCTTTTAACTCAAACTCCCAACTAAATTAGTACATCTAGGAAATCAAAACTACTCTAAATTTAGTATGAAAATAAGAGTAGAAATTTTCTCCATTACAGTGCAAAATGTCCACGATTGTCATACTTTAAAACCTCCATTTGGCTGAAAAAAGAAATTTATATGAAAATTGAAAACGTTAAAAGATGATTATTTATCATTTATTAGGATTCGACAGGAAATTTCGAGCGGGAAATTCGTCGTGTACTATAATAACATTGCTTGGTAGAAAATAATTCTAATGGAATTACGGATATTTTTAAAAAAAAGTGCTTAATACACGGAAAAATGAGCTTAATTAATTAAAACAAACAGATAGTGTACGGAAGTCACTGTAATTTTGGGATAATTGAAGCAAGAGTCTTTCAAGAACGAATGTGATCATTAGATACCCCAAGCCTCTACAGCTTATTGTAACGCAAGAATAAAAGTGTGGAGAAGTCAGATTAAAGTACTAAGAAAGATAGCTTTTTATCTATCAAAATGTAAAATAGCACGAATATTTGACAACATTTAAAATTTATTTCTTTTTAATTTTAACTATTCCTCAATATAGTTAGAGCAATCCCACTAAATTCGAGAGTTATTTAAACAAAAGTAGCCTCATTTTATGGAGACTTTGATAAAAATTATAACAGTGTTCGAATAAAGAAAGGCGATGACCTCGGATAGCTATCAGCGGTCCCACAAAACTATACTATTTTATAAAACAAAAAACCCTTATCCGCAAGGATAAGGGTTTTTAAAGATCCTAAAATAAATTCAGGATAAA
>NZ_AUDN01000025.1 GCF_000425485.1 Flavobacterium tegetincola DSM 22377
GACGTAGCAGAGGAAATCCGAATCTGATACAACGTTCCGTTATCTCCAGCAATAGATTGCTTAGTGAAAAATCGAAGTTGTCCGTTTGCCGGAATCGTTGTGGATGGCGAAATCAACCAATCTTGAGAGGTGTTTCCCGATCCAATCTCCTCGCGGTTCATGTACGCTGATTTAGTACCATTAACCACAACTGCTGCTGCTGATTGAATGGTCCAACTGTTGGCCGTTCCAACTCCATTGTCCGTAACGAGCCATCCCGTGGGAAAGCCGTTAGGTACTGTCGTACCGGTTTCAAAGTCCTGCGGGAACTGAGAATACCCTACGGTACAATACAAAATAGTGAGTAATAAAAGTGTAATTTTCTTCATGAAATGAAAAATTTATAGGTTGTTTGATAATAGTTATCCCATAGTACGGGATTCCAAATTTAACAAATTTTAAGACTATTAAGACAAAAAACCACTATTTAACTAATTAATGCTCAATTGTTATAATAGAACTTTGCTTACATTTCAAGGTATATCAAAATTTGAAATGTTTTCTCAAACAAGATTTACTACCTTTGAATTTTTAAAAACAAAATGCAAACATCGCTTTCAAAAAAAATATATTTCGCCTCTGACCAACATTTTGGTGCACCAACAGCAGAATTAAGTTTTCCTAGAGAACAAAAGTTCGTAAGATGGCTTGATGAAGTTAAGCAAGATGCCGAAGCAATTTTCCTTTTAGGCGATTTATTTGATTTTTGGTTTGAATATAAAACCGTTGTACCCAAAGGTTTTGTTCGGGTTTTAGGAAAATTAGCCGAAATTCGCGACAGTGGAATTCCTATTTATTTTTTTGTAGGAAATCACGATTTATGGATGGCTGATTATTTTGAAAAAGAACTGAATATTCCAACTTTCCGAGACAACAAAGAGTTTACTTTTGGAAATAAAACTTTTCTAATTGGTCATGGCGACGGAAAAGGTCCTGGCGACAAAGGTTATAAACGAATGAAAAAAGTTTTTACCGCCCCATTTTCAAAATGGCTTTACCGTTGGCTGCATCCGGATATTGGAATGAAATTAGCCCAATATTTATCCGTAAAAAATAAATTAATTTCAGGAAATGAAGATGTAATTTATCTTGGAGAAGACAATGAATGGCTGGTTTTATACGCCAAAAGAAAACTCGAAACCAAACATTACAATTATTTTGTTTTTGGACACCGTCATCTTCCGATGATTCTTGATTTAGGTCAAAATTCTGAATATGTGAATTTAGGCGATTGGATTGGTTACTTTACCTACGGCGTTTTCGATGGAGAAAAATTTGAATTGAAAGAATTTATAAATTAATTTCTTCCTGCTCCAAAAATGTAGTGTTGTACTTTTATTTTAAAAATAGTTCCACCTACCAAATCCTCAATCCCTTCTAATTCTTCAATGGAAACTGCCAAATCAATCTGTTTTGCAGGTGTTTGTAACAAGAAACGATTGCATTTATTTTTTAATTTGCAATCTTCACAACAAATTGTTCGTGACTGACTTTCAGAAATCAGAAAGGCAAATTTTTCCAACTCTGAAAACGTCAAATTAAATCCTGTTTCTTTAAAAACCAATTGAATTTTATCCGTTTGTGCAGCCTCTTTTTGGTTCCAATAAAAGGCCATTCCAAAATCATTTCCGTAAATCTGTGTCGTTATACTCATTTCCTATTCTTTGGAAACAAATATAATTTAATTATTTATATTAATTCTAAATAAAAAAGTTAAAGTTGACTTTCTTGAAGGTCTTTTAAATTCAACTGAAGCGTAGTTTTGCCATTCCATTCGTTTTCATCTATGCTGTAAATAATGTCAATCCGTTTTCGATTTACTACCGAACTGTACTTTTTCCCCAATCCAAAACCAATTGCCGCCAATCCCATCGAATTGTTTTGCTTTACAAAAAGTTTTAAATGCTCGTCATTTAAACCCATTGATTTTCCATAACCTGTGTCAAAAACCATTTTTGCAACAAATACAGGATGCATATTTTGAGGTCCAAAAGGCTCAAATTGTTTTAAAATTCGAATCGTTTTTTCATCAATATCGGTGAAATTTAGTTCCATATCAATATTGATTTGAGGTTCGCGTTGTTCTTCTAAAATGGTTCTTTTAACTTCATTTTCAAAAGCATTTTTGAACTTCTCATAATTTTCCTCAGCCAAAGTCATTCCGGCTGCATACATGTGACCGCCGAATTGTTCCAAATGTTCTGAACACGCTTCCAAAGCGTTATAAACATCAAAACCAAAAACAGAACGTGCCGAAGCTGCCAATTTATCGCCACTTTTAGTAAAAACCAAAGTGGGTCTATAATAGGTTTCTATCAACCGAGAAGCCACAATTCCAATCACACCTTTGTGCCAATTTTCTTGATAAACAACTGTTGAAAATTTATCTTTTTCTTGATTTTCAATAATTTGATTAAGCGCTTCAACGGTAATTTGCTTGTCTAATTCCTTTCGTTCCGAATTATATAGTTCAATTTCACGGGCAAATTCTGTGGCTTGATCAAAATCAAATTCTGATAACAATTCAACCGCATGATTGCCGTGTTTTATTCGTCCAGCCGCATTAATTCTTGGTGCAATTATAAAAACCACATCCGTAATGGTCAACACTTCTTTTTTAACTTGATGAATTAATGCTTTAATTCCAGGTCGTGGATTAGAGTTGATGACTTCCAATCCGAATTTTGCTAAAATCCGATTTTCACCCGTCATCGGAACGATATCTGCAGCAATTGCAGTTGCCACTAAATCCAAGTATTCAACCAAATCTTCCGTAGTTTGCGAACGATTCAGACCCAAAGCTTGAATTAATTTAAAACCAATTCCACAACCACATAATTCGTCGTAAGGATATTCACAGTCAGTACGTTTTGGGTCTAAAACAGCAACCGCATCAGGAATCGTTTCGCCCGGACGGTGGTGATCACAAATGATAAAATCAATGTTTTTTTCTTTGGCGTAAGCCACATGATTAATCGATTTAATTCCGCAATCTAAAGCAATAATCAGCGAAATGGAATTATCATCTGCATAATCAATTCCTTTAAAAGAAACGCCGTAACCTTCCAAATAACGGTCTGGAATGTAAGTGGTGACATTTGGATAAATGGTTTTTAAATATGAAGCAACTAATGAAACTGCCGTAGTTCCATCGACATCATAATCACCAAAAACCATAATATTTTCGCCAGAAATAATGGCTTTTTCAATCCGTTGAACCGCTGTATCCATATCTTTCATTAAATACGGGTCGTGTAAATCCGCTAAAGTGGGACGGAAAAAAAGTCGGGCTTCTTCGAAAGTTTCGATACCACGGGAAACTAAAAGTTCGGCGACAATTTCATCTACTTTAAGTTGGCTTTGCAGTGCTTGTACTTTATGTTGTTCTGGCTTCGATTTTAAATTCCATCTCATCTTTAATAGGTATAAAAAATTGCTAATTTTAGTTTTACGGCTAATAACTGAATTACAAATGTATAAAGTTTATCATTACAATTGACGAAATTTGAATTTAGTACATAAATCCAAACAGCCACACAGGAATGGCATTTCCAAAACCAATTTCTATATTATCTTTTGCCACAAAGGCATTTTCAAGAGTTGCAATTTGCTTTTTCGACTTCCCTTTACCTCCAATTTCGAAGGAATATTTATTATTAATAATGAAATCCGTCTTTTCAGACAAATTAATTTCGTGTACATCTTTAAACTGATTCAAAAAGAACGTTTCTCTTACATTGCCGATATTAATGTTGTCTTTTGCCAGAACATACATTAAGTTAGTATTGTTTAAAAACAATTTTTCAGGCTTTGTAAGCACCCCAATTCCTGAAGCATCTTTATATAATTCATTAACCAATCCCGCCCGACTCAAAATTTTAATCGCTTGAATTAATGTGTTTCTTGACACTCCAATTTTCTCACTTAATTTAGTAACATTTGGCGTAAAAGGTGCACTACTTGCAATTGAAACTAACAGCTTTTTAAGCTTTACCAATGTTTCATAGTTCAAATCTTCCACCGCGTTGATGTCAATTTCTATTATCAAATTGATGGTATTTAATAATTTTTGATTGTAGTTTTCTTCACTTTCAATAAAGTACGGATAAGCTCCAATTTTTAAATATTTTCCAAAATGAGCAATGGGTTTAATCTTTTGTAAAATTTCCGTAGCAATTTGATTGTGACTATTTAAAATTTCATCAAAGGAATAGACGGGAAATTCTATGGAAGTATCTAATAGTATGAATTCCCTAAAAGAGAGTTCTTTTAAATTATAAGAAACGGCTCGTCTGCTTAAATCGGATTCTCCCTTATAAATTTCGAGCATTGATGAGGAAGTAAATATAATTTGCAAACTGGGAAAGTTATCATAAATCAACTTGATTTCTCTCGACCAATTGGGATATTTATGAACCTCATCTAAAAGCAAGTGCTTTCCGCCATTATTTGAAAATTCTTTTGCTAATGCATATAGTTTAAAGTCGTAGAAATAAATATGGTCTAAACTAACATACAAACTTTTAGCTGTTTCTAATTTTAATTTTGAAATCTGAAGTAAAAGCGTTGTCTTTCCCGAGCCTCTCGCTCCTTTTATGGCAATAAGTCTGTTTTCAAAACCGATTTCATTTATTAAATACCGCTGAAAATGAGTAGATACATTTGCAACTTTTTGCTGAAATTCAAATATAAGCTCTTCCATATTTTAAATATTAAAATACAAACTTACAAAATTGTTAATCGCGAACAACAAGAATTAGTATTTATTGTTAACCGAAGACAACGATTAAGGCTTTTAATTGCTTTTACAAAATAGCAATTTATTTGAATTCAAAATTTGTTACACTGATATACAACCGAATTTATTTAGAGCTGTATTTTACTCAAAGCTTCATTCTCAAAATGAATTCCATCCCAACCATATTCCATGAAATTACGGATATTTTGGTGGTCTGTTCCTTCTGGGTTTTGCAAAACATCTTCAAAATAGTAACATCCAAAGCAGCTTAAAGTTTGCAACTTATCCAACTGATACAATTTAGCGAACGCGAAAATGGTACAAAAACCGTTATTTTCCTTTGCTTTATTGAGTTGATTTCCATTTGAAAAAGTTGTTGGAGTAAACGAATAATTAGCATTAACAACAGCAATAGTTTCTTGAAACGAAATACTTTTCGCATCCGATTTCAACTTATTTATAAACTCTGAAATACTCATAATTACGAAGTCAAGTAATTTATGTTAATCTCAATTTTTGCAAACTGACGAAACATAGTCATCACGCCACAATATTTTTCTGTAGATAATTTGACTATTTTTTCAAGCTTATCTTTATCTAGGTTTGCACCAAAAAAATTATAAGTTACCCGAAAAGTGTGATAGGTTTGCACTTCTTCATCAGTCAAATCGCCTTCTGCATCAATGGTAAAGGTATCGATTTCAGCACGCATTTTTCCAACCAAATTAGCGATATCCATTGCCGAACATCCTGCAAGGGAATTCAACATCAATGCCTTTGGTCGCAATCCTGAATCAGAACCGCCTTGTTCCTTTGCCGCGTCAATTGTAATTGTTCCACCCGGATTTGTGCTTTCAAAAGCCAATCCGCCTAACCATTTTGTATGAGATTTTGTTGTATTCATTCAATTTTTATTTAGTTATTTTCCCTCCAACCACTACCACAATTTCCCCTTTCGGAGCTTTTGCTTCAAAATGTGTCAAGACTTCTCTAACTGTTCCACGAACATTTTCTTCATGAAGTTTAGACAATTCTCTAGAAACGCAAATTGGTCGGTCTTCGCCAAAATAAGTTATAAATTCAGCTAATGTTTTCAATAATTTATGTGGCGAAACATAAATAATCATTGTTCGAACTTCTTCTGCTAAAATCAAATAACGCGTTTGACGTCCTTTTTTCTCTGGCAAAAATCCTTCAAATGTAAAACGGTCGTTCGGCAACCCACTGTTTACTAAAGCTGGAACAAAAGCCGTTGCACCAGGCAAACATTCTACTTCCACACCTTGTTCCACACAAGCTCGCGTAAGTAAAAATCCAGGGTCAGAAATTGCTGGAGTTCCCGCATCAGAAATTAAAGCAATCGTTTCACCACTTTTCAATCGGGCGATTAAACTGTCAATGGTTTTGTGCTCGTTATGCATGTGGTGGCTGTACATGTGAGTGCCAATCTCGTAATGCTTGAGCAACTTTCCGCTGGTTCGTGTGTCTTCAGCCAAAATCAAATCAGCTTCTTTCAAAACACGAATCGCTCTGAAAGTCATGTCTTCTAGATTTCCAATTGGCGTTGGAACGATGAATAATTTACCCATTTATGAAAACTTTTTTTCAATAATTTCCATAAAACGAGCTGCATATTCCTCTTTGCCAGTCCAATTATTGTAGTCTGGTTTTACCATATCTTCAATAAATTCTTGTGCTTCTCCAAAATTAGCATACGTACTCAATTGAGAAAGAACGCGATTCATATCTTCATTACTTCCACCAAAAAGATGTTTTTCAAAACCAATTCTATCATTCAAACCAATGTTGATGGTTTTGGATAAACTATCATTCAAAGAAACACTTTTTGGTTCGTGATGGTCAATAACAAATTGCGTTTTCTTGGTTTCCACTACTTCCACTTTAGTCACCGTTTCTTTTTCATCAGCATCCACTTGCGTAGTTGTCGTCTCGTTAGAATACGATTGTTCTGCTCTAACAAAAATTGGCTCCACGTGACCTTCAGTTAAAAAATCTTCAAGCGTAATTTGTTTAGGCAAAACAATTTCAGCAACTTCCTCTTGTGAAATTTCAAATAATGGTGCAAATTCAATTTCTGGTTCGTCTACTATTGCTTCTTCAACCACATCTTCTGATTCATCTACTTCTGATTCCTCTTCTACATCTTCTTCAATTACTTCAGCCGCGTGTTCCACAATTTCCTCTTGAAACACAACTGGCTCTTCCTCTTCAACAGTTGCAGCAGTTTGCGATTCATCTTCCTCTACAGTTTCTAAAACTTCTTCATCAGCACTTGCTTCCAATGGTACATCAACCACGTCAATAGTTGGTTCTGTTATCACTTCTTCTTCAGCTTTAGTCTCTTCCTTTTGCACTTCCTCTTGAGCATTTTCCGCTAAAGTATCCACTTCTGCATTTTCTTCCGCTTCGTAAATCGCTTCCACTTCTTTTTCAGCATTTGCATAACCTATAGTTGGTTTTACCTCGCTAAAATTTTCTTCTACAAAACGCAAAACAGAAATTTTTTCATACAATTTCAACGTTTCTTGTTGCAGTTGTGCCAATTCTGATTTATTTTTAATTTTCAAAATCCGGTGTGCAATACTGATTAATTCAGATTCTAACTTTCTTTTCATAGCTGTAGAATTATAATAAGTTCAATGATATTTTTTTTGGAAACTACTATTCTCAAAAAGTTTATTTCCCAAATCAAGCTTCTAAAACTCGGATTTGCAAAAAATTTTCTACTTTTGACAACTTCGATGTAAAAGTAAAAAATATATGTCGGTTTGGCTTCGCAAAGAAGTAAAAAAAACGAATCCTTTTTAAGGTAGAAAAATACACTATGTTTCTCGAAAATACAGTAAATCATAAAGAACAATTTGGCTGGATTGAAGTAATTTGCGGTTCGATGTTTTCCGGCAAAACCGAGGAACTCATCCGTAGATTGAAGCGTGCTCAATTTGCTAAGCAAAAGGTCGAAATCTTCAAACCTGCAGTTGACACAAGGTATCACGACGAAATGGTCGTTTCGCACGACAGTAATGAAATTCGTTCCACACCCGTTCCTGCCGCTGCAAATATTCGCCTTTTAGCACAAGGTTGCGATGTAGTTGGAATTGACGAAGCCCAGTTTTTCGACGATGAAATCATTTCCGTTTGCAACGACCTCGCCAATTCAGGAATTCGCGTAATAGTGGCCGGTTTAGACATGGATTTTAAAGGAAACCCTTTTGGCCCAATGCCTGCTTTAATGGCAACTGCCGAATATGTGACTAAAGTTCACGCCGTTTGTACCCGAACCGGAAATCTTGCCAATTACAGTTTCCGAAAAAATGACAGCGACAAACTCGTTATGCTTGGCGAAACCGAAGAATACGAGCCTTTGAGTCGTGCAGCTTATTTTCATGCAATGAAGAAAGAGTAGTCAGTGATCCGTTTTTTTAGTATTCAGTCTTTTAAAAGTTATAGGTTATAGTTAAAAATTGGTATTTCAAAAATCAGTATTCCTAATTTAGCATCCAAATTTGTCACTCCGTAGGAGTCTATTATTTCCACCGACTTAAATTGATTTCAAATTTACTTTCGGAGCCAATCACTTGCGAATTTTTTAATTCATATTCCCGCTTTCCTTCCTTCCCGATAAAAATCGGGATTCCCTCCAATCGGGGCTAAATTCAATCTCTAGGCTTCTTTTAATCTTTCTAAAAACGCTTAGACTAAACTCTAATGCAGTTTAAAATTCCATCAGAGTTCCACCACATTTTATGTATATTTGTATCTATATTTTCAATATTATGGAAAACATTTTTACTTTAAAAATTGACAAAAAGCTTTTAAAAAAGGCCAATGAATACGCTAAAAACAATAAAAAAACTCTTTCTGAAATTATTGAAAGCTATTTAAGATTAGTTGTTCTAGGAGAAAAGAATGTATCCACAGAAGAAATTATTATTTCGGATTTTGTTAAAAGTCTTTCTGTAAAAACAAATCTTTCAACTGATTTCGACTATAAAAAAGAGTATCAAAATCATCTCATCGAAAAATATAAGTGATTTACCATTTGTAAACAGGAAACTAACCGAATTTCTCTCATCCATTAACAAAAAATAATTTTGACACTTTCCCTCCAAAATATCATCCCACAAATAAACGCTAAAATCCACGGTACGATTTCCACTGCCGAAATTGATTTGGTTTCTATTGACAGCCGCTCAATGCAAAACAATGAAAATACGTTGTTTTTTGCGTTAAGCGGTTCAAATTACGATGCACATCATTATATTTCAGAACTAATTGATAAAGGCGTCCAAAATTTTGTAGTGACTTACATTCCTGAAAACCTCGAAGGAAAAGCCACATTTTATGTAGTTCAAAACACAAAAAATGCCTTACAGCAATTTGCCGCTTATTACCGAAACTTGTTTCATTTTCCAATTATCGGAATTACCGGAAGTAATGGAAAAACAATTGTCAAGGAATGGCTCAACTTCCTTTTAAGTCCCGATTACAACATTATCCGAAGTCCAAAAAGTTATAATTCGCAAGTTGGCGTACCTCTTTCGGTTCTTGCCATTAATGAAAAACACAACTTAGGGATTTTTGAAGCCGGAATTTCAACGGTAAATGAAATGGAAGCGCTCCAAAAAATCATCAAACCTTCCATTGGAATTCTAACCAATATTGGTTCGGCTCATGATGAAGGCTTTGCTAATATTGGCGAAAAAATCAAAGAGAAAATTAAACTTTTTAAAGATGTAGAAGTTTTAATTTACAATAAAAATAAAACGATTGAACAGTTTTTACCATGTATTGACATCCATGTAAATGACAAAAATCAAGCTTCAAAAACATTTAACTGGAGCTTTAAAGAAAAAGACGCCGACGTTTTTATCAGCAAAAGCACTCTTTTAGACAAAACAGTTTTAAATATTATTTACAAAAATGCCGCTTTTGACATCAAAGTGCCATTTCTAGACGATGCTTCCGTAGAAAACGCCATTCATTGTCTAATGGTTTTACTGTATTTTAACTACAGCATTGAAACCATCGAAAACCGAATCGACCTACTCTATCCCGTGGAAATGCGACTTAAAGTCAAAAACGGAATCAACAATACGACGATTATTGACGACAGTTACAGTTCTGATTTTCAGTCGTTAAAAATTGCTTTAGATTTTTTAGAAAGTCAAAAACAACACAAGAAAAAGACCTTAATATTATCTGATATTTTTCAGAGTGGATTGAGCAATGACGAATTATATACCCGAGTTTCACAATTGGTTATTGCCAATAAAATTCACCGCGTAATTGGCATTGGCGAAACCATTTCTAATTACAAAACTAAATTTATCAACTGCGGCACTTTTAAAAGTACGGATGATTTCATGGAAGCTTTTGATAGTTTGACTTTTGAAAATGAAACCTTATTAGTAAAAGGTGCTCGTTCTTTTGAATTTGAAAAAATAGTGACGCTTCTGGAACAAAAAACGCATGAAACGGTTTTGGAAATCAACCTCAACGCCATCACGCACAATTTGAGTTATTACAAATCAAAGTTGAAGCCAACGACCAAATTAATGGTTATGGTGAAAGCTTTTGGTTATGGAAACGGCGGTTTTGAAATTGCCAAATTGCTCGAACATTTAAAAGTAGATTATCTTGGTGTTGCGTTTGCAGATGAAGGAATTTCGTTGAAAATAGCGGGAATTAAAACTAAAATCATGGTTTTGAATCCTGAAAACACCAGTTTTCCATCCATTATTCAATATGAATTAGAGCCCGAAATTTATTGTATGAAAGGTTTGAATGCCTTTTTGAAAATTACCGAACAAAAAAAATTGGTAGGTTATCCAATTCATATAAAAATCGACACCGGAATGCATCGATTGGGTTTTCAAGAACAAGATTTGCCCGTTTTAATTGAAACCTTAAAGAATACACCTTCCATAAAAGTCAAAAGTATTTTGTCCCATTTGGCAACTAGCGATGATTTAGAAAACAGAAATTTTGCCAATCAGCAAATAAATTTGTTTGAACATCTTTCGACAAAAATCATCCAAGAGCTAGAAATTAATCCCATCCGACACATCTTGAATACATCGGGGATTTCTAATTTTGGCGAAAGCCAATACGATATGGTTCGTTTAGGTATTGGACTTTACGGGATTTCTAACGATGATAAAGAGCAAAAATACTTGGAAAATGTAAGTACATTGAAATCGGTTATTTCTCAAATTCGCGTGATTCAAAAAGGAGAAAGCGTGGGTTATAGTCGACGTTTTGTGGCCGATAGCACAACAAAAATTGCTACTATTCCGATAGGTTATGCTGATGGAATTGCGAGAAGTTGGGGAAATCAAGTGGGTTATGTTACCATAAGAAACAAAAAAGCAGCCATTTTAGGAAGCATTTGCATGGATATGTTGATGGTAGATTGCACAGAAATTGATTGTACCGAAGGTGATTCTGTTATTATTTTTGGCGAAAACCCTACCGTTAAATTGATTGCAGAGAAAACAAATACGATTCCGTACGAAATTTTAACTAGCATTTCTCAACGAGTAAAACGTGTATTTTATCGAGTATAATTTTATAAGAACTAAATGTTTTATACTTTAGCACCCAGTTTTAATAAAAAATCAATCAAAACACAATTATTATGGGATTCATCGGTGATTTTAAAGCCTTTTTAATGAAAGGCGAAATTGTAACTTTAGCGACTGCCGTAATTGTAGGTGGAGCTTTTGGTAAAATTGTAACGTCGTTTACAAATGATATTTTAATGCCTCCTATTGGTATGCTTTTAGGAAATGTGGAATTCACAGACTTAAAAGTTGTGCTCCAAGACGGAATTCCGGCAATAATGAATGGCGAAACTGAAGTAACTCCAGCAGTTGCTGAAGTTGCTATAATGTACGGCTCATTTGTTCAAACTATTCTTGATTTCGTAATTATTGGTTTCTGTATTTTCATGGTTTTAAAGGCTTACGAAAGAACTAAAAAGAAAGAAGCAGCGGCTCCTGCAGCTCCAGCAGCACCTTCTACTCAAGAGAAATTGTTAATGGAAATTCGCGACGAGTTGAAAAGAAAAGCATAATTCAATCCGCTACATCATATATTCTAACTTAAACCGTTCATTGATTTGAACGGTTTTTTTGTTTACTATCAAATTTGTATTTCTCACGTGAATATTAATTACTTTTGTATCACAATTTATTAAAACGCTTTATTATGAAAATTGCAGTTGTTGGAGCAACCGGAATGGTTGGCGAAGTTATGCTTGAAGTTTTGGCAAAAAGAAATTTTCCTGTAACGGAATTAATTCCTGTCGCTTCTGAAAAATCAGTTGGAAAAGAAATTGAATTCAACGGAAAAAAATATAAAGTAGTGGGTTTGCAAACTGCCGTGGACATGAAAGCGGATATTGCTTTGTTTTCAGCTGGAGGAGAAACTTCTTTGGAATGGGCTCCTAAATTTGCAGCAGCAGGAACAACCGTAATTGACAATTCTTCCGCTTGGCGAATGGACGCGAATACAAAACTAATTGTTCCCGAAATCAACGCTTCTGAATTGACAAAAGAAGATAAAATCATTGCCAATCCAAACTGTTCGACAATCCAAATGGTTTTGGCTTTAGCTCCTTTGCACAAAAAATATAAAATCAAGCGAATCATCGTTTCCACGTATCAATCGATTACCGGAACAGGTGTGAAAGCGGTTCAGCAATTGGAAAATGAATACGCTGGAATTAGCGGGGAAATGGCTTATAAATATCCAATTCACAGAAATGCGATTCCACAATGTGATAGTTTTGAAGACAATGGGTACACCAAAGAAGAAATGAAATTGGTCAACGAACCAAAGAAAATATTAAGCGACGATTCAATTAAAATTACTGCAACTGCCGTTCGAGTGCCAATTGTTGGAGGACATTCAGAAGCCGTAAATGTGGAGTTTGAAAATGATTTTGATGTAAATGACGTTCGCAGAATTTTGCATGAAACTCCAGGAATTGTTGTTCAAGACAATACGGATACGCATACTTACCCGATGCCAAAATTTGCACAAGGAAAAGACGACGTTTTCGTAGGAAGAATCCGTCGTGATGAAAGTCAAGCAAATACACTAAACATGTGGATTGTAGCTGATAACTTACGGAAAGGTGCTGCTACTAATACGATTCAAATTGCGGAATATCTAGTTGCTAATCATTTAGTGTAAAAGATTTAATCTAAAATAAAATTTTAAACCATTAAGAAATTAAGAAAATCAAGCCTAACCTTGACTTAATGAAACTTAGTGTCTTAATGGTATTTTTTATTAAAAATTGTTAAACTCAAACGGATTTTTGCATTAAATGCTACCTTTGTATTTCATGAAGAAAAAATTTGCCATAATAAACTTGTCGCTGATGTGCTCAGTATTGTTCGCAATACTGTTTCAATCGCTGCATTCATATGAGCATTTTTTGACAGATGATCTTGCCGTTCATCAGCACGATCATCAGAAGCACGACTTGCATGAAAACAATCACAATCATCAGAAATGTTTTGTTTGTGAATTTACGTTTAACAACTTTGTTGGTGCAGAAATTACCTCTTATGCTTTTAAATCTTCTTTTGAAAGTATTGTTTACAATTCATTTTATGCAGAAAATCCTTCCTTTTTCTCTGGAAGTCATTCTTCTTTACGAGGTCCTCCTCAAGTTGCCTAATCCCGAAAGAATACAAGAAAACTAAAGATTTTAAACGAGCCCGATAGCTTTCGTGGTGCCGATTTTTCATAGGTACTACAGCCGAAAGCGGGAACATGTATTGAGATTCCAAAAATTTGGAATGGCAACACTACAGATTTGTTTCAAGGAAAGCAGGTTTAGTGCATAGTGTGGTATATCAATACAAGTTACTATAAAATTTTCTACTATTAATACGGATTACAATTCTCCCAAGCTTTTGCTTTTTTTCGGACAATTTATATATAGAATTTTGTCTCAATTTTCATTTTAGATTTTTAAAAATCAATGCGTTATTTTATTGCACTAGTCTTCCTATTTATTGGAAACCAATCGCTTGTATATTCCCAAAACAAAGTTAGCGGAACCATTACAAACGAAAAGAACGAACCTCTTGGTGGAAGTCATATTCACTCAGGCACTGCCTTTGTTATCAGCGATCCCAACGGAAACTTTATGATGAATTTACCTTCAGGTGCACATCGAATTATTGTTTCCTATGTGGGATATAAAGCAGTGGACACACTCGTTGATGTACGTAATAATATGGTCTTAAACCTCACATTGAAGCAAGATATTTCGGCATTATCAGAAGTCTTAATTTATGATAAAAGCCTAAAGACCAACACCACAGTTGACAGACAAGTATTAAAAGTTGCCCAGCTGGAACGTTACAGCAGCGGCAGCATTGGAGATGCTTTAAAGGAAATTAGCGGTGTTTCTACTTTAAAAACAGGCAGTACAATTGTAAAGCCAGTTATCAATGGTTTGCACAGCAGTCGGGTTTTGATCATCAATAACAATGTTCGTTTGGAAGACCAACAATGGGGTTTGGAACATGCACCAAATTTGGACATCAATACGGCTGGAAAAGTGTCGGTAATTAAGGGTGCTTCAGGCTTGCAGTATGGAGGAGATGCCATTGGCGGCGTGGTGATAATTGAACCACCAGTGATTCCTGTAAAAGACACATTATATGGAAGAACAATTTTAAACGGTGCTTCAAATGGCCGTGGAGGAAGCGTTTCATCCTCACTTTTTAAGGGATATCAAACGGGTTGGAATTGGAATTTGCAGGGTACTTTTAAATACCTTGGCGATGTGGAATCGCCTGATTATGTACTGTCGAATACGGGAACGCGAGAAAACAACTTTTCTGGCGGCGTGGGTTTTAAAGGTAAACATTCCGGATTTACAGCTTTTTTTAGTTACTACGATGCTACTATTGGAATTTTGAGCGCATCCCATATTGGTAATATTGCTGATTTGGTTGGGGCAATCAATAGTGGAACTCCAAATACGGCAAACGATTTTACTTACAACATTGCTGCACCAAGACAAGAAGTACGGCATTATTTGGGTAAATTAAACTACTATCAAAACTTTTCTGACTTAGGGAAACTCACGCTACAATATGCTTATCAATTGAACGATAGGCAGGAATATGATATTCGACGGGGCGATGACAGAAATAAACCTTCGTTGGACTTGCTTCTGTCTACACATTCGGTTTTGGCTGATTTTGAGACTTCCTCTAGTAAAATTGCTAGATATAAATTTGGCGTAAGCGGAACATATCAAAATAACTTTGCCGATACCGATACTGGCGTCCGTCCGTTGATTCCCAATTACGATAAGTTTGAGGCAGGAATTTACAGCATTGCAACCTTTGCTTTGAATGACACGTGGGAATTGGAAACTGGACTTCGATACGATTATAGCAGAATTGATGCTACAAAATTTTATCTAAAGTCCAGATGGGACGAAAGAAATTACGATGCGGACTTTTCGGACATTATTACCGGAGATTTTGGGACGCAATGGAAAACGAATCCCGATTTTACGTACCACAATTTCTCGGGAAGTATTGGTGCAAAGCATCAAATCAATACTAACTTAACTTGGTTTACCAATGCAAGTTTGGCCAACAGAAGTCCAAATCCTTCCGAATTGTTCAGCGATGGATTGCATCACGCAACGGGTCAGATTGAATTGGGCGACTTACGGTTAAAAAACGAGAAAGCAGTTAAGCTTTCGACTACTTTGGCCTACACCTCCGACACATTTGCCTTTGAGATCAATCCGTACTTGAATATAATCAACGACTTTACATTGCTTGAGCCAGTTGGCTTGGAGCAAAGTAACCGAGGCGCTTTTCCAGTTTGGCAATACCGTCAAGTGAATGCTCGATTAATGGGATTGGACGTCAGTGCGAATTATGACTTTGCCAAAAACCTAAATTTCCGCAGTACTTTTGCTTATGTATACGGTGAAGATCGTAACAACCATGAAGCCCTAATTGATATGCCACCTATCAATTGGAACAATAGCATTCACTACAGCAAAAGTGAGTGGCATCATTTGATTTTGGGGTTGCAAAGTGAGTGGCTTTTTACTCAAAATCGTTTTCCTGATAACGATTTCATTGCAGATGTTCCTATTGATGGTGTATTTGTCCCGACGAATGTAGCGATCAGTCAGCCTCCAAAAGGCTATCATCAGTTGAATTTCAGTTCCGAAATGCAATTTAACGCTTTTGAAAAATCTAAAATTACCGTTGGATTTAACATCCAAAATATTTTTAATACCAATTACCGAGATTACCTCAACCGTACCCGACTTTACGTTGATGATATGGGAAGGAATTTCACAATGCAAATCAAACTTAATTATTAAACATTTAAATTTTACAAACATGAAAATGATCAAATTAGTACCAATGGCTTTAATTGCCTTATTTACATTCAACTCTTGTTCAAGCGATGACGATGCCCAACCGGTAAACGAAGAGGAAGTAATTACTACTGTAACGGTAACACTGACGCCGCAAAATCTCTTGGAACTTCCTGTAATTTTAATATCCAACGACATTGATGGAAACGGACCCATTGCGCCACAAATTACTGTAACAGGAACTCTTACACCAGGAGAGACCTACACAGGAACAGTTTCTTTGTCCAATATATTGACCAATCCTGTGGATGATATTTCAGCAGAAGTATTGGAAGAAGGCCACGAGCACCAATTTTTCTTCAATGCACCAGGAGTTGGAACTTTTGCTTATACAGACCTAGATGTAAACGGTAAACCAATTGGTTTGGAATTTACATTTCTAGCCGCGGCTGATGCAGTATCAGGAAATTTGACCGTAATTTTACGTCACGAACCTATTAAGACTGCGGAAGGTGTAGCGGAGGGTATCATCACAAATGCTGGTGGAGCAACCGATGTTCAAGTTGTTTTTCCAATTACCGTTCAGTAGTTTAAAATAATTTCTAAATTACAAACCGCCCAAATTTGGGCGGTTTTTTTTATAAATTGAATTTTTACTTATTTATTGTCGATTCCTTACATTTTATTTAGTAAATTTAGAAAATCAATAAACCTTTAAACGATTTACTATGAATTCTAAATTTACTCAAATTACACGAATCCTTTTAGGAGTACTTCTTTTACTTTCTGGCTTAAATAAACTTTTTAAATTTATTCCCACTCCAGCGGATGATTTGCTACAATCGTTTGGTCAAGTGGACTACATTCTCCCGATTGTTGCTGTAGTAGAAATTATTATTGCCGTATTATTAATTACTAAAAAGTGGGTTGCTTTTGCATTAATTGTATTGGTTCCCGTATCCTTAAATATTTTATTGTTTCATATATACCTCAATATAGAAGGTATTGCTCCTGCAATTGTGGTGGCGGCACTGAATGGAATTTTACTTTACAAACAACGTCGACAATATGCACCACTTTTTGAGTGAAAAGATCTTTTGATTCGATATATTTGTAGGAATCAAAAAACCTTTTTAAATGAAAAAAACATTCATCACCATGGTTGTTTTAACCACAATTCTTTCGTGCAAAACCGAAGAGAAGAAGACAGCTATTACCGTAAACTATCCTGAAACCAAGATGGTAGACACCGTAACAACGTACTTTGGAACTGAAATTAAAGATCCATACCGATGGCTTGAAGACGACAAATCGGCAGAAACTGCAGCTTGGGTAAAGGCAGAAAATGAAGTTACCTTTGACTATTTAGAGAAAATTCCATTTCGTACTGCCTTGAAAGAACGCATGGAAAAATTGTGGAATTACGAAAAAATTTCTGCACCATTTAAAGAAGGTGATTTTACGTATTTCTACAAAAATGATGGTCTGCAAAATCAATCGGTTTTATACAGAAAAGACAAGAACGGAAAAGAAGAAGTTTTTCTTGACCCAAATGGTTTTTCATCTGATGCAACCACTTCTTTGGCAAATGTATCTTTTTCAAAAGACGGTTCGCTAGTGGCATATTCTACTTCTGCTGCAGGAAGCGATTGGAATACGATTACTATTTTGAACGCAGTTACCAAAGAAAAATTGGAAACTGAAATTCTTGATGTAAAATTCAGCGGAATGTCATGGTATAAAAACGAAGGTTTTTACTACTCGAGTTACGACAAACCAAAAGGAAGTCAGCTTTCGGCAAAAACAGATCAACATAAATTGTATTTTCATAAAATAGGGACGGCTCAAAAAGACGATAAAGTTATTTTTGGGTTGAATGAAAAACGCAGATATGTAGGCGGTGGTGTAACAGACGATAGTAAATATTTAGTTATTTCTGCCTCCACTTCTACTTCCGGAAATGAACTGTACATTAAAGATTTGGAACAACCCAACAGTAAAATTGTAACGGTTGTAAATAATTTTGATAGTGATAATGATGTAATTGATAATGTAGGTTCAAAACTATACATTGCAACAAATAGGGACGCTCCAAACAAAAAGGTAATTACGGTGGATGCCTCCAATCCAACTCCTGAAAACTGGAAGCCTTTTATCAATGAAACAAAAGACGTACTTTCCACATCAACTGGTGGAGGTTCTATTTTTGCAACTTACATTAAAGATGCCGTTTCATTTGTTCAACAATACGATTACGATGGCAAATTAACTCGTGATATTAAGTTGCCAAGTGTTGGAACTGCAGGAGGTTTTGGCGGTAAAAAAGAGGAAACTACATTGTATTATTCTTTTACCAATTATACGACACCCGGCTCCATCTATTCTTTTGATCCTAAAACAGGTGTTTCCAAAGAATACCAGAAACCAAAAGTTGATTTTGCCTCTGCAGATTATGAAAGCAAGCAAGTTTTTTATCCTTCAAAAGATGGGACTAAAATTCCGATGATTATTACATATAAAAAAGGAACAGAATTGAACGGAAAAAATCCAACTATTTTATACGGTTACGGTGGATTCAACATCAGTTTAACGCCTTCGTTTAGTATTGCCAATGCCGTATGGTTGGAACAAGGCGGTGTTTATGCTGTGGCAAATTTACGCGGTGGTGGCGAATACGGAAAAGCTTGGCACGATGCAGGAACGCAATTGAAAAAGCAAAATGTTTTTGATGATTTTATCGCGGCAGCTGAATTTTTAATAGCACAGAAATACACTTCTTCAGATTATCTAGCGGTTCGTGGTGGCTCAAACGGCGGATTGTTAGTGGGTGCTGTAATGACGCAACGTCCAGAATTGATGAAAGTAGCACTTCCAGCTGTTGGTGTTTTAGACATGTTGCGTTACCATACGTTTACCGCTGGAGCAGGTTGGGCTTACGATTACGGAACGGCAGAAGACAACAAAGAAATGTTTGACTATTTATTGAAATACTCTCCAGTTCATAATGTAAAGGCAGGTGTGAGTTATCCGGCAACATTAGTAACCACAGGAGATCACGACGACCGAGTAGTTCCGGCACATAGTTTTAAATTTGCTGCTGAATTGCAAGCCAAACAAAGGGGAACTAACCCTGTTTTGATACGAATTGAAACCAATGCAGGTCACGGAGCGGGAAAACCGGTTTCTAAAACCATTGAAGAAGCAGCGGATATTCAAGCGTTTACTTTGTTCAATATGGGATTTATTGAATTGCCAAACAAGAAATAAGTTATGCATCCAGTTGCCCTAATTTTCACAAATAAAGTAGTGTAATTGTTGGTAACAAAAAAAAATAGTAATTATAGAAAAGCATTCGTTTCGGCGGATGCTTATTTTTGTTGAAATCCTTACATTATATCGCCGTATTGAAGCGAATTGCATGACGTTGATAATTCTACCGGAGGTAATCAAAACGTAAAGCTCGGAATAGTTTTAAAACTTAAACTATAAGTTGACAGCATTCAAATAGAGTTTTATAGAACTTATATATTTCAGTAGTTATGGAAACAATTTCCTACTCTAGCGAATAACCAATACCAATCGACCCATAATAATACCCTTCATTCACAATATTATCCACCTCTTGAGAAGTATAATTAAAGGTATAACTCAAGTTCCAGCGGTTCTTGCGGTACTTAAAACCCGCTTCTCCCTGAAACCGAAACGGCACCAAAGGAAACGTCACCGGACTATTGTCGTCAAACAAACTCCCCTCAATAGTAGCATCATACCCCTGATAATTCACCTTCGGACTGATGAAAAAGTAAAATTCTGAAGTGTCCTTGTAGTTTTGGTCGTACCGAAGTGCCGCATCGTATAAATTAGAATCAGAAACAGGAAGTAAGTTCTTGAAACCAATTCGCAAGACAGGTCCTACCGTTATTTCATTCAAAATCGTGCCCAGTTTTACCTCGGCTTGCGCCAAAATATCCAAGGTGTTCTTGTCGTTTAGCGTATACAGTTTCTTGGCGTAAAAAACTTCCGCCTGAACCAATAACGCATTGTGCATCTGATACTGCCATCCGGATACTTTTTTGTAGCCAAAGGTGGTGTGGAAAAATTCTTGTGTTTCTTGACCAAAGGCATTAGGCCCCATAAAACCAACTTGTGCAATCAATTTAAGCACACTTTCATTGCTGTAAAAATGATGAATGCCCGCTTCCGCAAAAAGTACTCCGGCAAAGGGACGGTCGTTATAATCAATACGTTCCGCTCTTATAGTCTGCGGATTGTAGATGTATTGACCAATTCTAAACTCAGTGATTTTCTTTACTATGTTTTCGCTTTTAGGAGTGTTTAAAAAGCGGTAATAGATTTCGAAACCGTTGGTATAATATTTATCATTGTAGGTAGAAGTATACAAATCGTTGTCTAAAATTAGTCCCATTTCTGCCACATGTTTTTGTGCGACAGAAGTACAACTCATCAGAACAAACACTATAATTCCACCAATTTTAAGCATACATCAATAATCTAATTTCCCCACATATCCCATGTGTTTCACAATTCTTCCTTTCCGTCCTTCAATATAACTCGAAGAATTACTGGCTTTAAATTTCCGCGGATTGGGAAGAATTGCAGCAATTCCGGCCGCTTCTCTTTTCGACAAATCAGCTGCGGATTTTCCGTACCAATGTTTTGAAGCCGCTTCCACTCCGTAAACGCCAGTTCCCATTTCTATGCTATTGAGATAAACTTCCATGATGCGTTCCTTGCCCCAAATGAATTCAATTAAAACCGTGAAATACGCTTCCAATCCTTTTCGTAAATAACTTCTGCCTTGCCAAAGGAAAACATTTTTAGCGGTTTGTTGCGAAATCGTGCTTCCTCCCTTAATTGTTTTTCCATTTTCATTATTCTTCATCGCTTTCTTTATCGCATCAAAGTCGAAACCACTATGCGTTAAGAAATTCCCGTCTTCACTAGCGATAACTGCTTTCTGCATGTTTGTAGAAATATGCTCAAGCGGAACCCAATCGTGACTTGTAGTCATTTCTTGTCCGTCTAACTTCTGGTCAATGGCTCGTGTAATCATCAATGGCGTAAACGGTACCGGTACAAATTTAAAAATCACCACCGATAAAATAGACAATCCAAAAAACCAAAGCATTGCTTTCCAGATGAAACGAAATAATTTTTTAAACATAAAATATTCTATTTTTTAAACAAAATCTGCTAATTCTTTTCCTACTAAACTGCCTATCGCAATTCCCATTCCTCCCAACCGAACACCACAATACACGTGATTAGACAATTGTTTTACAATAGGATTCTTGGTCTGACCCATTCCCATAATGCCACTCCAGCGGTGTTCAATCTCAAATTTGTGGTTCGGCAAAATTACTTCTTTTAACAAGCGCTCCAACTCATTTTGAATTAAATTTGTGTTGCCAAAATCAGTCGTCGTTTCACCTTTAATATCCAAGTTTCGGCCTCCGCCAAATAAAATCCGGTTGTCGATATTTCTGAAATAATAGTAGCCTTTGTCTAGATGGAAAGTACCTTTAATTTCTAAATCGGGAATTGGTTTTGTAATCAATACTTGAGCTCTCGCCGGTTGAACGTCTTCTGAAAACAAGTCTTTCGAAAAACCGTTGGTAGCAAAAAGTAATTTCTTGGTCGAAAAAGAGAAATCATTCAACGTTACTTTTACATCAGATTCATTTTCTTGATATTCCGTCACCGATTGATTATTTAAAATTAAAATTCCTTCTGAAAAGGCTAATTTCAATAACTTCTGCATCATTTTCCCCGTATCAATTTGCGCTTCAAAAGGATTGAAAATGATTTGTTGCCGAATCTTTTCAAAGCCAAAAGTATCTTTCTGCAATTTGAAAACCGGACTTTTAAACAAGGGAAAAAGCAATTCATTGACGAAATCTATATTCTCTAAACATTCTTCAAAAGTGTCTTTATCGTTTTCTGTGAATAGTTCGTAACCGCCATTTTGCTGAAAATCCATCGCTTCATCACCAATTCTATTTCGCAACAATTGCAAACCTTCCCAACGTTTCGAAATCAATTTAAAAACTTCTACTGGAGATTGTGTTTTTAAGTCGTCCACAATTTCAGACAAACTTCCAAAGCAAGCGAAGCCGGCATTTTTAGTACTTGCTCCTTCGGGCAAACTTCCTTTTTCAATAATTAGTATTTTACTTTCGGGGAAACGCGTTCGCAAATTTAAGGCGGTATGTAAGCCTACAATTCCACTTCCTACAATGGTGAAGTCAATGTTTTGAAACCAACTTTTATATTCCCAGTAACTTAAATTCATTTGTGTTTTTTGTTTCAAAATTATTACTAAACAATACTATCTATTAAGAGTTTTTGCCTCACAAAGACGCAAAGCTCGAGCTGTTTTTCTTTGCGTCTTGGCACCTTTGCGAGATTATATTACAGTGTTTAAAAGTAGTCATTTTGAATTTAAATCGCGATTCTCATTCAATCTTGATAAAAAAGTGGCGATTAATAACTGCATTTTTCTACGTAAGGAAGCTGTTTTTCGCGTGAGGGATGGAAGAGGAGCTCTCCCGATTTTTCATCGGGAAGCGGGAACGGACAGCCCGACCCTGATTTTTCATCAGGGTCACGCCCAAATTAAATTCTAAAGAAAAGCGGAAGTTATAATTTAGCGTTAAACTTCTTCTATTTCAAGGAAAGCACGACCTTGGACAAGGCAAATCTATAATATTATTAGTATTTTTGGGATTGCTAAAAATGTTCAAGAAATTGAACGAAACACACGTATTATGTATAAAAAAATCGTTCCATTATTAGTGCTAATGATGAGTATAAATGCTTTTTCGCAAGAGGTGATGACGCCAGAATTATTGTTTAAATTAGGTAGAGTTTCGGCTTTGGGAATTACTAAAGACCAAAAAAACATTGTTTATAAAGTGACTCAAGTTTCGGTTGACGAAAATAAATCGAGCAGTAAAGTCTATTTAATGCCTGTAAACGGCGGGAATGCAACAGAAATTACAGATTATTCAACTCTATTGAATGACAAAAATGTTTCGAAAGACGGAAAAGTGTTGTACAGTGAAGAAGTGAAAATCTCGAAAGTTTTAGGGAAAGATTTTTATCCTGAATTAGAAAAGTCGGATGTTCAAATTTACGATGCTTTGGATTACAGACATTGGGACACTTGGAACGAAGGCAAACACAACCACGTTTTTTATAAAGAAAATACTTCGGCAAAAGCTGGAATAGACATTATGCCAACCGAACCTTTTGACAGTCCACAAAAGCCTTTTGGAGGTGATGAAGATTACATTTGGTCGCCTGATGGAAGTAAAATCGTTTACGTTTCCAAGAAAAAAGTGGGAACAGAATATGCGGTTTCTACGAATACGGACTTGTACGAATATGATTTGGCTACCAAAAAAACTACAAATTTAACGGCAGAAAATTTAGGATATGATACGGCTCCACAATTTTCGCCAAACGGAGAATTGACTTGGTTGCAAATGAAACGCGACGGTTATGAAGCCGATAAAAATGATATTATTGTTTCTTTTAAGGGAATAAAAATGAATTTGACTGCCGGTTGGGACGGAACTGTGGATAGTTTTTCATGGAGTGCTGATGGTAAAAAAGTGTATTTCACCGCTGCTGTTGATGGAACCAAACAATTGTTTGAAGTTAATTTTCCGGGAATGACGCGAATTGCCATTACGGTTCAACAAATTACAAAAGGCGATTTTGACGTGACAGGATTGATTGGAATTGTAAATAATTCTGCTATCGTTTCACGTACTGATATGAATCATGCCACCGAACTTTTCTCGTATGATTTGAAGAAAAAATCGTGGAAACAGTTGACAAAAGTGAATGATGATATTTATAAATCCATCACTTTAAGCAAAGTTGAAAAGAGGTATGTAACAACTACAGACGGCAAAAAAATGTTGGTTTGGGTAATTCTACCCCCAAATTTTGACGCTACTAAAAAATATCCAACTTTATTATATTGCCAAGGTGGACCACAATCTGCATTGTCGCAGTTTTATTCTTTCCGTTGGAATTTCCAAGTAATGGCGGCTCAAGGTTATATTGTTGTAGCTCCAAACCGTCGCGGAATGCCAGGTCACGGTGTGGAATGGAACGAGCAAATTAGTAAAGATTGGGGCGGACAAGTGATGGACGATTATTTAAGTGCGATTGACGATGTTGCAAAGGAAAAATACGTGGACAAAGACCGTTTGGGTGCTGTTGGCGCGAGTTATGGTGGATATTCTGTGTTTTATCTAGCGGGAAATCATGATAATCGTTTTAAAACATTTATCGCTCACGATGGTGTTTTCAATACGCAAAGTATGTTTGGGACTACCGAAGAAGTATTCTTTAACCACTGGGATTTTGGTGGTGCTTATTGGGAAAAAGACAACGCAATTGCTCAAAAGGCATACAACGAATTCAACCCAATCAATTATGTAGACAAATGGAACACACCTATTTTAATCATTCAAGGTGGAAAAGATTTCCGTGTGCCAATTGGTCAAAGTTTAGAAGCATTTCAAGCTGTTCAACTTCGTGGAATTAAAAGTAAATTGGTTTATTTTCCAGAAGAAAATCACTGGGTTTTGAAACCACAAAATGCGATTGTTTGGCAAAGAGAATTTTTCAAATGGTTGAAAGAAACCCTTTAATTGTTTCACGATGGAAAGCGAAGTCAAAAACTTTTTAATATATAGTTTACCGAATAACCAAGTTCGAGTAGATGTTTTTGTGAAAAACGAAACTTTTTGGCTAACTCAAAAAGCGATGGCGGCTTTGTTTGAAACGACTCCACAAAATATAACCATTCACTTAAAAAACATCTATGAAGCTGGCGAACTAGATGAAAATTCAACTTGTAAGGATTTTTTACAAGTTCAGAAGGAAGGTTCAAGAATGGTAGAACGTAATCAAAAGTTTTATAATCTTGACGCCATAATTTCCGTGGGTTACCGAGTAAATTCGGCAAAAGCTACTCAATTTAGAATTTGGGCCACTCAAACTTTGAAAGAATTTATCATCAAAGGATTTGTGATGGACGATGAACGATTGAAGCAGGGACAAACTGTTTTTGAGAAAGATTATTTTAAGGAACTTTTACAGCGAGTTCGTTCTATTCGAGCTAGTGAAAGAAGAATCTATCAGCAAATTACTGATATCTTTGCCGAGTGCAGTATGGATTATAATAGAGATTCAGAGGTTACCAAAAACTTTTATGCTGCTGTTCAAAATAAATTTCACTTTGCCATTACTGGAAAAACTGCGGCTGAAATTATTTACTTAAAAGCGGATAGTCTACAAGAAAATATGGGCTTGACCACTTGGAAACATTCGCCGGAAGGCAGAATCTTAAAGCAAGATGTGGTTATTGCAAAAAATTATTTGCAAGAAAATGAAATAAAACAGCTGGAACGAACCATAACCGGGTATTTCGATTATATCGAAGGTTTGATAGAACGCGAAAACACTTTTACAATGAATGAATTAGCAGAAAGTGTCAACAAATTTTTAACCTTCAACGAATATAAAATCATGGAAGGAAAAGGAAAAACATCCCGACTTGAAGCCGAAAAAAAAGCGATTACAGCATATGAAACGTTCAATAAAACCCAAAAAATAGTTTCGGATTTTGATAAAGAAATTAAAAAATTAAAATTATAATTGATTATTCATTTTGAAAATCTCATCCAACATTAACAATTAACTACTGTTAAAATGACGATTGTTCTATAACAATTGCTATTTTTACGCATCTTACTATTCAAACAATTAAATATGTATCCAAAATCTATTAAACCATTTTTATTAGCTGCAACAATGCTTGTTGCTGGAGCAACATTTGCACAAGACAATCTTGTCAATTCTTTAAAAGTCAACTCAAGCGACAACAGTAAAGCGTCTTTTAAGTTTACAGAAGTCATCAATCTTCAAAATACTTCAGTTAAAAATCAAGGTTCTTCCGGAACGTGCTGGAGTTACTCGGCAAACTCATTTCTAGAATCTGAAATGGCTCGAATGGGAAAACAACCCGTTGAAATTTCGCAGATATTTTCCGCTAGAAACACCTACATTGAGAAAGGAAAAATGTACGTAAGAATGCACGGAGCCGTAACATTGGGAGATGGTGGTGCTTTGTATGACGTGATCAATATGTACAAAAAATACGGAGCTGTTCCGCAGTCGGTTTACACAGGCTTGAACTACGGAACCGATAAAAACAAGTTTGGTGAAATGGGTGCGATTACGGAAAGTATTTTGCAAGCCGTAGTAAAAAATCCTAACGGTCAACTGACGCCAAACTGGGAAAAAGCATATGCTTCTGTAATTGATTCTTATCTAGGACAAGTTCCTGAAAGCTTTGATTACAATGGAAAAAAATACACACCACAGAGTTTTGCAAAGGAAGTAATTGGTATTAATGCTGACGATTATATTCAGATTTCTTCTTTTGATACTACGCCATTTTACACAAAAGGAATGCTTTTAGTTCCAGACAATTGGTCTTTTGAGCAGGTTTATAATGTAAAAGCAAACGATTTAACGTCAATAGTGGACAATGCTTTGAAAAAAGGATATACAGTGGCTTGGGCTGGAGATGTAAGTGAAAAAACATTCAGCTGGAAAAATGGAGTTGCATTTGTAAGCGATAAAAGCTTTGACGAAATGAATGCAGACGAAAAAGCCAACATTTTCAATGGTCCAAAACCAGAACCTGTTACAACTGATGAAGCACGTCAAAAGCAATTTGACAATTATTCTACAACGGACGATCACGGAATGCACATTGTGGGACTTGCAAAAGACCAAAATGGAAAAGAATATTACATCGTGAAGAATTCTTGGGGCGTTACCAATGATTATAAAGGATATTTATTCATGACTAAAGAATATGTAAAACTGAAATCAACTGCGATTATGGTTCATAAAGCAGCGGTTCCAAACGATTTGGCTAAAAAAATGAGTCTCTAATTTTTTTTTCAGACCACATATAATCCCGACCATAAATCGGGATTTTTTTATGTTTGTATTTTAACAATTTATACGAATTTAAATTTTCATTACTTTTTATCTTTACGCAATGGCCGATAAAAAAAGTTACATTCCCGTCAAAGTCTTATTGAGTTACCTTGCTTTAATTGCTTTGGTGGCAACGGTAGGCTGGCTTTTATATACTGAAAATATTGTTTTTTCAAAAACGGAAGCCAACATCGCGACCGAGAATGATAAAGTATTAAAGGTCAGCAACCTTCTTTCCAATATTTATAAAAACGAAGGTTATGCTAGAAAAACTTTGCAATCCGATGGCGAAGAAGACTTAAACAATTACATTCTCCACACGGATTCGTTGAAATCCGAAATAGAAGCGTTTAAGGTTTTCATTCCAAATCCCAAGCAAATTACCTTATTGGATACTGTAAAAGTGCTACTGAATAAAAAAGTTCGGACGATACGTGATCTAAAAATTGTAAAACAACAGGCAAATAATGAAGAAGCGGTTCAGCGTGCGATCAACAAGATCACGCAAATGGAAGGGTCTTTGCGCAAACTTCAGATCAATGATTTAGTCAAAAACCCTAATGATTTAGGCGAATATCAACGAAGCGTTTTGCAGAAAATGGTAGCCGTTTTAAACCAAAATATTCCTAACGACAGTTCAAATACGCTCACGCAAAAAGCGCTTGATTCCATGTTGGTCGTTTCAAAAACGGCATTAAGTGACGTAGTTCGTGCTAATGCTTCGGAAAATAAATCATTAGCAATTCAAGAGCAAAAATTGCAAAAAAATGAAGTTTCTATTTCAGAACAATTGCGTAAAATTTTAAACATAATTGAGCGTGAAATCATTCGGAATACCACAGCTACTAATTTGCAAAAAGAAGCTTCTTTGCAGAAAACCAATGAAATAGTAACGTACGCTGCCATTGCAGGTTTTATATTGACCGTGTTTTTTTCGATTTTAATTTTAAGTGATTTTTCCAAAACGGAATCCTATAAGAAACAGTTGGAAGCGGCAAATTTAAAAGCACAAAAATTAATTAAAGACCGTGAGCAATTAATTTCTACCGTGAGCCACGATTTAAAAACGCCTTTGAGTACCATCGTAGGTTATTCCGAACTTTTGGGCAATTCTGATTTGACAGCCAAACAGACGCATTACAATAAAAACATAAAAAGTTCGTCTGAATACATTTCTAAGTTGGTTCAAGATTTATTGGACTTCACGAAGATTGAATCGGGTAAAATTATTGTAGAAAACATGCCTTTCTCATTGCCAAATGTCATTGAGGAAGTGGCAAACAACATCCAAGCGGTTTACACGCAAAAAGAAATTTCACTCCAATTGGATATTGATACTTTATTTGATAAAAATATCGTGAGCGACCCTTTTCGTCTGCGTCAAATTTTGAGTAATTTAATTGGCAATGCTTACAAGTTTACTGAAAAAGGAAGTATTACCATTGAAGCGAAAGTTATAGAGCACAACATCCAAATTACGGTAAAAGACACCGGAATAGGAATTAAAGAAAGCAGTCAAGCACTCGTTTTTGAAGAATTTACTCAAGCCAATGACGGCATTGAAAAAGTCTTTGGAGGCACAGGATTGGGCCTTACCATTGCCCGAAAAATAACAGAATCTTTAAACGGAACATTAACTTTAAAAAGCAAGTACGGTCAAGGAAGCACCTTTTATATTCAACTTCCCTTGATTTGGGCTACACACCAATTTGTGGCAAATGAACCGCAAAACAGAATTACTACACGAAAAACACGTCAAATTGTGATAGTAGACGACGACTCAAATTTGCTCGCTCTGACAGCCGAAGTATTAAGGCAAAAAAATCACATAGTATATCCATTTCATTCGGCGATGGAAGCATTAAATGCAGTTGCAACAATAGATTTTGATTGCGTTATAACAGATATCCAAATGCCCAATTTGGATGGTTTTGGTTTTATCGAGCAACTTCAGCTTTTAGAAATGTATAAGCAACAGCCCATTTTAGCCATCACAGGTCGAGCTGATTTAGCGCTAGAAGTATATCAAAAAGCAGGTTTTTCGTCAGTGGTTCAAAAGCCATATTCGCCATTAAAATTGTTGGAGCAATTGGATGAATTGTTTGCAATAGACAGAAAAGCGACCTTCAATTCTAGCGAAAATGCTGCATCTAATTCGAATTATTCTTTAGTTAAATTGAAAGCATTTTTACCCGATGATGATGTGGCGCTTCGGGAAGTCCTGAATTCCTTTGTCAAAAATACGCACGAAAGTTTGCTGGTTTTACGTCAAGGCATCAATGAGAAAAACGTTTTGGCTGTTCAAGAAATCGCGCATAGAATGTATCCCATGTTTCAACAAATTGAGGCTACAGGAATTGCAGATTTATTAAATGATTTGAGTACAAAACCGTTGGAATTGGATGAAATAGAGCAAATCAATATCTTACTGAATCAGAAAATAACCGTCCTTTTTGAGCTATTCAGAAAAGATTCAGTACTCTAAATTATAAAATTTGAGTTTGTTATAAAGTGTCTTTCTATTGATTTTAAGCAATTTTGCTGCTTCTGATTTGTTATTTTGCGTTTGTTCCAACGCCTGAATAATTGCCTCTTTTTCATTTTGCGAAAGCGAAAAAACAACCTCATCCTTTTCTGGATGCACCAAAAAAAGCTCTGAAGGCAAAACGTCTCTTTCTATAAATTCGCCTGACGTTAATAGTGTCGAACGCTTGACAACGTTCTGTAATTCTCTTAAATTTCCAGGCCACGAATAGTTCTGAAATATCTGAATCACTTCATTCGAAAAACCGATGACTTCTCTATTCAACTGCTGATTGGATTTTTCCAAAAAGAAATCGGCAAATATCAATAAGTCTTCTTTCCGTTCTTTCAACGAAGGTGATGCAATTGAAAATTCATTAATCCTGTGGTATAAATCTTCCCTGAAATCGCCATTTTTTACTGCTTCACGCAAATCTTCGTTGGTTGCCGTAATAATACGAATATCAACGGCAATTTCTTTGGTACTTCCAACAGGTTTGACCTTTCGTTCTTGAAGTGCTCTCAACAATTGCACTTGATTTTCATAAGACAAGTTTCCAATTTCATCTAGAAAAATAGTACCGCCATTTGCTGCTTCAAAGTATCCAATTTTATCATTCAATGCTCCAGTAAATGAACCTTTTACATGTCCAAAAAATTCGCTTGCCGCTAAATCTTTTGGAATAGTTCCGCAATCTACAGCAATGAATGGTTTTTTATTTCGAGTACTGTTTTTATGAATTTTTTGGGCAATGACTTCCTTTCCCGTTCCACTTTCGCCGATAATTAATACTGAAATATCGGTAGGACTGACCAATTTTATGTACTCCGCTAATTTTACAGAAGCAGGTGATATACCTAAAACAAATTCTGAATTGGACTCTTTGACCACTTTAGCGGTGGTTTTAGTTTGGGCAGGCTTGGGTTCTGAAAAAACGCGTGCATTTTTTAAAGCATTTGCAACCACAATCAAAACTTCATCCGGATTGAATGGCTTTGAAATATAATCGGCTGCGCCATTTTTTATTGCTTTTACAGCTGTGTTAATATCGCTGTAACCTGTCATTAAAACCACTGGAGTGAACGGAAGGTCTTGTTTGAATTCGGTAAGCAATGTCATTCCATCGGAATCGGGCAAACGTAAATCAGTCAGAATCAAGTCGAACTTGTCAGATGCCGTTTTGCTTTTGGCTTCAGCCGCAGAAAAAGCTGTAGTAACCGCATAGCCATTTTTAGTCAAAAATTTCTCAACTAGTTTACAAAATGCTACATCATCTTCAATTACTAAAAGTTTGGCCATTGGTAAAATCTTTTGTGCTAATATAAAGTTTAAAAAAAGTGTTTCGTCTTAATTATATGCAAAAAAAAGAGGTTTGAATGAACAAACCTCTTTTTAACAAAAACAAATTATAAGTTACCCTAACTTATTTTATACTACAATTGCCATCGGCATCCGCTCTAACAGTAGCCTTCTGGTATCCAATTGCGATTTGTATTTTAAATGCTCTATCGTGTAATTCTAATTATACTCCTTTTTAAAAAATACCGCTTCGGGAAGATGAATTATTTTAATTTCAGCTGATTTTCCAAATAAAGCATTAAATATTCCATTTGAATAATGAACTGGATTTGAGGCAAAAGAGATAAATCTTCCGAAAGCGATAATTACTTTTTGGAATTGTACATTGTACAATACTATATCAGTAGGTTATCAATACTATTGAAATTATTGTGCCAAAGGAGAAGTGCGATTTCAGATATTGATTTACAACACCTTGCACTTAAAAACTGAAATTAGAGTGTGTAAAGTGTGTAATTTAGCTCATTGCTTTTGTGTAAAATTTCCACAATTGAACCTAAAAAAAATGCCTCACAGGAGATGAGGCATTGATCAAAAATATAATATGTATTAGTCTTTTTTCTCTTTCATTTTGAAAGTATCCATAAAGGCTGTGGTGTAATCTCCAGAAACGTAACGCGGATCATCCATCAATTGACGGTGAAACGGTATTGTAGTATTAATTCCTTCAATTACGAATTCATCTAATGCACGCTTCATTTTATTAATTGCTTCTTGTCTCGTTTGAGCAGTAGTAATCAATTTTGCGATCATAGAATCGTAATTTGGTGGAATAGAATATCCGGAATATACGTGTGTATCTAAACGAATTCCATGACCTCCCGGCGTATGCAAGTTGGTAATTTTTCCTGGTGAAGGACGGAAATCGTTATAGGGATCTTCGGCATTAATTCGGCATTCAATAGAGTGCAACTGTGGGAAGTAATTTTTTCCTGAAATTGGCACACCTGCAGCAACTAGAATTTGCTCACGAATTAAATCGTAATCAATAACTTGCTCTGTAATTGGGTGTTCCACTTGGATTCGCGTATTCATTTCCATAAAATAGAAATTTCTATGCTTGTCTACTAAAAATTCAACAGTTCCGGCGCCTTCATATTTAATATATTCGGCTGCTTTAACGGCTGCATCACCCATTTTCTTACGTAACTCATCCGTCATAAATGGCGAAGGCGTTTCTTCAGTTAATTTTTGGTGACGGCGTTGAACCGAGCAATCTCTTTCAGAAAGGTGACACGCTTTTCCGTAAGAATCTCCTACTACTTGAATTTCGATATGACGTGGTTCTTCAATAAGTTTCTCCATGTACATGCCGTCGTTTCCAAAAGCAGCAGCTGCTTCTTGACGAGCACTTTCCCAAGCTTTAAATAAATCTTCTTCTTTCCAAACAGCACGCATTCCTTTTCCACCACCACCAGCGGTAGCTTTCATCATCACAGGATAACCTACTTCTTTAGCTACTTTTACCGCATCTTCATAATCCGCTAAAATACCTTCAGAACCGGGAACACAAGGAACACCTGCTTCAATCATGGTTGCTTTTGCCGAAGCTTTGTCACCCATACGGTCAATCATTTCTGGAGAAGCTCCAATGAATTTGATTCCGTGTTCTTGACAAATTTTAGAAAATTTTGCATTTTCAGATAAAAATCCGTACCCCGGATGAATGGCATCTGCATTTGTAATTTCTGCAGCAGCGATTATACTAGACATTTTCAAGTAGGATAAATTACTTGGTGGTGGTCCGATACAAACCGCTTCGTCTGCAAACCGAACGTGCAAACTTTCGGCATCTGCCGTAGAGTAAACTGCAACGGTTTTAATTCCCATTTCGCGACATGTTCTAATGATACGTAGGGCAATCTCACCTCTATTGGCAATTAATATTTTTTTAAACATCTTGTTTTAATTATGAGTTATAAATTATAAGTTATGAATTATGAATTATTACCAATAATAATTCATAATTCATAATTTATAATTTTTTAAGATGGATCAACTAGGAATAAGGGTTGGTCAAATTCTACTGGAGACATATCGTCTACCAATACTTTTACAATTTTACCTGAAACTTCTGATTCGATTTCGTTGAATAATTTCATTGCTTCAATTACACAAAGAACATCTCCTTTACCAATTGATGTTCCCACCTCAACAAACATTGCTTTGTCTGGAGAAGGTTTTCTGTAAAATGTTCCAATGATTGGAGACTTGATTGTAATGTATTTTGCATTTTCATCCGCTTGTGGTGCAGCTGCAACTGGCGCTTGAGGAGCACCTAAAGCTGGAGCAGCTTGTTGCATTGGCTGTTGAGCCATTGGCGCTTGTTGCAAATACGTAATCTCTGGAGTAGATTCTCCCAATGTCGTTTTAATGGTAATTTTTACATTATCAATTTCCAATTTCACTTCTGCAACACCCGTAGCTGCTACAAATTTAATTAGGTTTTGAATTTCTTTTAACTCCATAATCAGTTTATTTTAGTTATATTTTGTTTGTTTTTTTAGTAAGCCCATTTTAAATAAATGGCTCCCCAAGTAAATCCGCCACCAAAGGCAGCAAAGATTAGATTATCTCCTTTTTTAAATTTTTTCTCAAAATCAAAAAGCAATAGAGGTAAAGTTCCTGAAGTGGTATTGCCATACTTATGAATATTGACAAGAACCTTATCTTCTTCTAAACCAATTCTGCTTGCTGTAGCATCAATAATTCTTTTATTAGCTTGATGTGCAACTAACCAATCCACATCGTCTTTAGTCAAATTATTTCTTTGCAAAATTTTCTCACTCACATCTGCCATACCGGTAACGGCATATTTGTACACTGTTTTTCCATCTTGAAAAACATAATGTTGACGTTTTGCAACTGTATCTGCCGAAGCAGGAAGTAAAGATCCACCAGCATCAATTTTTAAGAAATCACGACCTACTCCATCGCTTCTTAAAAACTCATCTTGTATTCCTAAACCTTCGTAATTGGGTTCTAATAATGCAGCTCCACCTCCATCACCAAAGATGATGCATGTAGCGCGATCGGTATAATCAATGATGGACGACATTTTATCGGCACCAATGATTAGAACTTTTTTATACTTTCCTGATTTTATGTATGCATCAGCAGTGGACATTGCGTATAAGAAGCCTGAACAAGCAGCTTGCAAGTCATAAGCAAAAGCGTTAGTTGCTCCAATTTGTGTAGCCACATAAACGGCAGTTGCAGCAACAGGCATATCAGGCGTGGTAGAGGCAACAATTACCATATCTATTTCCAAAGGATTTACATTTCCTTTAGCTATTAAGTCTTCCGCAGCTTTTATGCAGAGGTAAGAAGTACCTAAATTATCGTCTTTTAAGATTCTTCGTTCTTTAATTCCAGTTCTTGAGGTAATCCATTCATCATTGGTATCCACCATTGTTTCCAATAATTTATTGGTCAAAACAAAATCTGGAACATAGCCTCCGACTGCAGTAATTGCGGCTGTAATTGTACTCATAAAGTTGTAAGTTTATTCCTTGCCAAAGTGCAACAGAAAAGTTGTGGAAATTACAAAAAAATTTCCAAACCCTAATATTAACTGACAGTAATTATCACTAAATTTTAGACAACAAAAAAAACTCTCACATTGGAGAGTTTAAAATTTGCTTGCAAAACAAATATTATGCAAGAGCCACAGACGATTTGTCAATAACAACTTGTCCTCTGTAGTACATTTTACCTTCATGCCAGTAAGCTCTGTGGTATAAATGTGCTTCTCCAGTGATTGGACATGTCGCGATTTGAGCTACTGTAGCTTTATAATGTGTTCTTCTCTTATCTCTTCTTGTTTTCGAGATTTTTCTTTTAGGATGCGCCATTTTACTATATTATTTATCCGTTAATAGTTGTTTTAATTTGTCCCAACGTGGGTCTATTTCCTTTTCTTCTTCAACTTCTTCTATTACTTCAGTCACTCTCAATTCGTTCAACTTATCTAAAGCTTCCGATTCTAAAGTGCCGTCTTCAACTCCAGGATGCACGCGTTTCAATGGAACCGACAATGCAATCATTTCATAAATGTACTGCGAAACATCTAATTGGTGTTCGCCATGCGGCAAAATCAACAATTCTTCGTTATCTGCATTGTACTCTTCACCAAATTGAACAACCAGTTTCATGCTTCCGTCAATAGGTAAATCAAACATTTCACCTGTTACATCGCAAGGAACATGAACTGTACCTTTGTGCTTAAAAAGCAATTCCAGCATCAAACTTTTTTTCTCTAGAACTAAATCCACTTTAATGTCGGCGCTTTCAAAATCGTCGTATTCAAAGTGATCAAAGAACGTTTTATTAATTTGATACTCAAACTGGTGCTTTCCTAATTTTAATCCTACAAAGGGGATTAAATATTCATTTAACTTTTTCATAGCAACAACAATTTGTCCTTTTCCAGAACCCTAGAATCGGAGTGCAAAGATATACATTTATCGCAAATTCAAAAGGGTTATAAACATTTTTTTGTTTATAAGTGTTTTTCTCTTGTTTTTAGCGGTCTTTTACTGATTTCAGCATATAGATTTCGCGATTTATAAACGTCAAGTGCCAGATAAACGGCTTCTTTAAATGAATTATAATTCGCCAAATTTTTTCCAGCAATGTCATAAGCCGTTCCGTGATCGGGTGAAGTTCTAATTTTATCCAATCCTGCAGTATAATTTACACCTGTTCCAAATGACAACGTCTTAAACGGAATCAATCCTTGATCGTGATACGTAGCAATTACGGCATCAAATTTCTCATATTGATTGCTACCAAAAAATCCATCCGCTGGATAAGGCCCGAAAACCATAATTCCTTCTTCAAACATTTTCTTGATTACGGGACGTATTAATTTTTCATCTTCCGAACCAATCACGCCGCCGTCTCCAGCATGAGGATTCAATCCTAAAACAGCAATTTTTGGTTTATTGATGCTAAAATCTTGCGTCAGACATCTATCAATTGTTTTAATTTTTTTTCGAATTAAGGCTTCCGTCAAATGCGAGGCAATTTCGTTAACCGGAATATGATCCGTCAATAACCCAATGCGAAGCGAACCGCTTACCATCAACATCAATGCATCTCCTTCCAACTCTTTATCTAAATAATCGGTATGGCCGGGAAATTTAAAATCTTCCGATTGAATGTTGTATTTATTTATAGGTGCAGTGACCAAAACATCAATTAATTCGTCTTTCAACGCTTGAGTTGCTGCTGTAAATGATTTAATGGCATATTCGCCCACGACTTCATTATTTACACCATATTCCAACTGTATTGGCTCACGCCAAAGATTCAAAACATTGATTTTTCCTGTGATAATTTGACTTAAATTATCGATACCGTGCAAAGGAGCGGTGGATTCAAAACTCTTGCGCAGAAAGGAAAGTGTTTTTACATTGGCAAAAATAACGGGGGTACACATTTCAAGCATTCGGGCGTCTTCAAATGTTTTTAAAACAATTTCGCTTCCAATACCGTTTAGATCTCCAATTGAAATTCCAACGATTATATTTTCTGCTTTTTTCATGTACTTCAAGTTATTTATTGCTAATTTTGAGGTTACAAATTTAGTAAAATAAAACCACAAATGTTTACCGGAATTATAGAAACCCTCGGCACCGTAAAAGAATTGCGTCACGATCAAGACAACTTACATCTGACCATTTCATCAGCAATTACTTCTGAATTAAAAATCGATCAAAGCGTAGCTCATAACGGCGTTTGCCTTACCGTCGTGGCGATAAATAACGATTCTTATACCGTTACCGCCATCAGAGAAACCATCGAAAAAACCAATCTCGGAAATTGGAACACAGGCGATTTAGTCAATTTAGAACGCGCCATGAAATTGGGCGATCGACTGGACGGACATATTGTGCAAGGTCACGTGGATCAAACTGGCATTTGCAAAAGCGTAGAAAATGCGAACGGAAGTTGGTATTACACCTTTGAATACGATGAAAAACTAAATAATCTGACTATTGAAAAAGGGTCGATTACAGTAAATGGAGTAAGTTTGACTGTGGTCAATTCAAAGCACAATCAGTTTAGTGTGGCGATTATTCCTTATACGTACGAACATACGAACTTCAAGAATTTTGAAGTTGGGACAAAAATTAATTTGGAATTTGATGTAATTGGGAAATATGTGGCAAGGTTGCATCAATTGAGAAACTAAAACACCTCCCAAAATAAATTTAAAATAAACAATTCACACCAGCTCCCGAGGTTTCTATTAAAATCTGTGACGCTCTGCGAACCCGCGATAGCTATCGGGGCCAACTTCGCATAAATATACTTTTTTTCGATGAGCTTAAAACAGGAGACATTATTTTAACAGAAAAAAAAGGCTTCGAGGTCAGAGACCATCGAAGATCTGGAGCATTTTTATGTTTCGCAAGTGCCTTTGCACAAACAAGTTCGTTAGATATATATTTACAAAATGTCAATCAATCTACAGTTACATCAGGAATAATCTATGACCAGTCTCTGCCATTAGCTGATTTATAACCTTTGACAAAAATAAACATCTATAATTATTACAACATGATTTAATTTCTACTTACACAAGCACTTTTAATTAAAATAATTAATTACTTTCAACAATATTTTAACCCCTTAAAGTCTATTATTATGAAAACAAAAATCTTATTGTTTTTAACTATTCTATCGTTAGTAAGTTGCAGTAGCGATGACTCATCCAACGACCCTGCATCGAGACTCCCGCCCGAAACCCAAACAGGTGCAAATACTTTTGGGTGCATTATTGACGGAAAAATACTACTACCTCGCAGTGGAAACACAAGTCAAATTAATCCACTCTACGGAGCCAGATTATTAAGGGGTTTTGCCGAATTTGATTTCGATTATTATGAATTAGAAATAATTGACCATAAAAGTAATAGAAGTGCAAGTTTTTATATTCACATGCATAATGCTGTTCAAAATGGAGTTGGCAGTTACATCATTGATGAGTCAAATGGAATGAATGGAATTGATGGTTATGCACACAATTATATACATTGCAATGTATATAGCCGGGAGACCAGTTCTTACCAAAAATATGTGTCTTTTGAAAATTCTGGTTCATTTATAATCACTAAATCAATGCGAAATGCAACAACTGGTAACATAATTTCTGGTACATTTAATTGTAAAGTTAGAAATATAAACAACCCTAATGATGAGATAGAAATAACGGATGGAAGATTTGACATTAATAGTTTAACAATAAAAACAACCTATTTTCCTTAAAATACATTAAGTAAATTTGACCTAAATAAAATTTTTCAATAACCAAAAAACACCTCCAAATTATGAAAAAATTATTTTTATTACTTATCACAACTTTTATTTTAAGTTGCAGTAGCGACGACTCTTCCAACGACCCCGTATTAAGACTCCCACCTGAAACCCAAACAGGTGCCAATACTTTTGGGTGCATTATTGACGGCAAAATACTATTACCACGTAGTGGAAATACAAGTCAGGTTAGTCCTCTCTCTGGAGCTAGACTATTTGGAGGTTACCCAGATGTATATGATTATCTCGAATTAGAAATAATTGATTACAAAAGTACTCCAAGAGCAAGTTTATTTTTTCACATGCATAGTGCTCCGGAAAATGGACTTGGAACCTTTATAATTAATGAGTCAAACGGAATGACCGATATTGATGGCTTCCAACACCATTATTTACATTGTAATATATTTAATAATAAAACAAATTCTTATCAACAATATGTATCTTATCAAAATTCTGGAACTTATACTATAAACAGATTGACTTTAGGTTCAGGAAGCGGATTAATAATTTCTGGAACGTTTAGTTGCAAAGTTAGAAATATAAAGGACCCTACTGACGAGATAGAAATTACAGATGGAAGATTTGATATCAATAGTTTAACAATAAAGCTTACATACTTTCCTTGATGATAGAGTAGCTTTTGTAAAGGCAAATCTATAAAATTAAATTAAAAATATTTCAAAAACCAAAACAAAATATAATAACCGAAAACACCCCAAATTATGAAAAAATTATTTTTTCTATTCAGTTGTATGTTGATTCCTTTTTACATACAAGCCCAATATGACAGTGCAGCAGCACCAAAAGCATTAGATTCTATGCTGGTCAATATTGACCAATCAACAGTTAGGACGGGTATTATTTATGAACGTACCTATCAAAAAGCCAATTTGTACAATTATAACAGTAAAGATTATAGTCATACTGCCGAGTACAGTTATTTAAACCCCTTAAATTTTAACCTATGAAAAAACTATTTTTACTATTTCTCACAACTTTAATAATAAGTTGCAGTAGCGATGACTCATCCAGCGACCCTGCATCGAGACTCCCACCTGAAACCCAAACAGGTGCTAACACTTTTGGGTGCATTATTGACGGGAAAATACTACTACCTCGTAGTGGAAACACTAGCCAAATTAACCCGCTTTCTGGGGCAGATTTAACAAGGGGGTATCCATCATTTGATTTCGACTATTTAGAATTGAAAATAATTGACCATAAGAGTACAAATGGTAGCATTTTGTTTATTCATATGCATAATGCAATTGAAAATGGGACTGGAAACTATGTTATTGATGAGTCTAATGGATTTACATCTATTGATGGATTAGAGCATCATTATCTATACTCTGATATATACGTACAAAAACAAATTCTTATCAAAGATATCTGTCTTATAATAACTCAGGAACTTTTAAAATTACAAGGTTTATGCTAGGTAATGAAAATTCTGGAACAATTATTTCTGGAACTTTTAATTGCAAAGTTAGAAATATAAATGACCCTTCTGATGAGATAGAAATAACAGATGGAAGATTTGACATTAATAGTTTAACTGTAGCTTTAACTTACTTTCCTTAAATAATTTTGACATTTAAGAGTAAGCTAATAAAAATTTCAATAACCAAAAAACACCCCAAATTATGAAAAAATTATTTTTTCTGTTCATTTGTATGTTATTCACTACTTACATACAAGCCCAAGATGACAGTGCAGCAGCACCAAAGGCATTAAATTCTATGTTGGTCAATATTGACCAATCAACAGTTAGGACAGGTATTATTTATGAACGTACCTATCAAAAAGCTAATTTGTACAATTATAACAGCAAAGATTATAGCAATACTGCCGAGTACAGTTATTTTAACCCCTTAAATTTTAACCTATGAAAAAACTATTTTTACTACTTCTAACAACTTTTATTATAAGTTGCAGTAGCGATGACTCTCTCAACGACCCCGTATTAAGACTCCCGCCCGAAACTCAAACAGGTGCTAACACTTTTGGTTGTATTATTGATGGCAAAATACTACTACCTCGTAGTGGAAACACAAGCCAAGTTAATCCTCTTTCTGGCGCAATCTTGTATGGGGGTTATCCTGATGTTTATGATTATTTCGAATTAAAAATTTTAGATTATAAAACACCTAAAAGTTCAAGTTTTCTTTTCCATTTGCATAATATCGTTGCTAATGGTATAGGAACTTATCAAATTGATAAATCTAACGGAATGAGAAATATCGATGGTATGAATAATAATTATATTCACTGTAATGTATTTAATGAAGAAACAAATTCTTATGAACAATTTCTATCTTATGATAATTCTGGGACGTATACTATAACAAGAATATCTGTTACTCCTGATTATACAATAATATCAGGAACGTTCAACTGTAATTTGAAAAATATTAATGATTCAAATGACGAAATTTCAATAACAGATGGAAGATTTGATATCAATAGTCTTACAGTATTTTTGAAATATTTTCCTTAAAAAATTATCTGTTAACAAATTTTTTTTAATAACCAAAAACACCCCAAACTATGAAAAAATTATTTTTTCTATTCAGTTGTATGTTGATTCCTTTTTACATACAAGCCCAATATGACAGTGCAGCAGCACCAAAAGCATTAGATTCTATGCTGGTCAATATTGACCAATCAACAGTTAGGACGGGTATTATTTATGAACGTACCTATTAAAAAGCCAATTTATACAACTATAATGCTAAAGATTATAGCAATACTGCCGAGTACAGTTATTTCAGACAAAGTTTGCTCGAAATGCACCGTGCGAGTAATGCTACTAAATTTATTTCGCTGGAAAAATTAGAAGAACTTTTAATTGATTCTTATGCTGATAATATTGTTGAAGTAGGGATTTTAAATACCGAGTTTAATGTACTTAATTATAATGTAGATGAACCGCGATTGGGTGGGATGACATTAGACACAGTTGCCAAAAGATTTACGGCAATACCCAACACGCCTCCTTTTTATACCATGCATACTTTGGTAATTGCACCTTTAATGGATGCAGTTGGGGGAGCTGATGTTAAGTTTAATTTTAGTAATCAATTTCTATTTACCAACGGCGATAAAAAAATTACTACGCTTGATGTTGATTTTGGAGAAGGAACCATAGAAAATATTATTGATAACGAAATTTTTAATGAAAAAAGCGTTACCATACAGTACGGCACTAATGGAACTAAAATTATAAAGTTTTTAATCACGTTTGATGATGGTACTACATTAGAAACTAATGGCGCTATCTATTTTACCAATACTACTCTTGGTGCAGGTGGTACAGCTAGTTGTGGCAGTACTGGTATTGAAGATTTGCGTCAAGATTTTTTAGCACAAAAAGCAACAGAACTTTCTCAAGGCTATATAGCAACCGACCCAAAAATTAAAGCACAATTGGATTACAGGGTTTTTTATAGTGCAGGAAATACCCAAAAACTCATCAAAAAACCTCTCATCATCATTGATGGTTTTGACCCTGGAGATAAAAGACGCATTCAAGATTGCGATTGTGCAATAGTCCCGAAATGTGCGTCACAATATCGAGGCTCTAATGGAAATTTTGACCCTGAAAAACATAAATCTATAGTGGATTTGATGATGTATTTTGAAAATGGAGTTCCAAAAGAGCTATTAGTAACATTAAGGGCTGAGGGTTTCGATGTCATAGTTGTAAACTTTCCTAATTATGAAACGAAAAACCTTACAAACAACCAGAATGTTATAATTGATGGTGGTGCTGATTATATAGAGAATAATGCTATGGCGGTGGTTGCCTTATTGCAAGAAATAAAAGGACAAGTAGAGACAAATGGAAGCACGAACAAAACGGCTATCATATCGCCAAGTATGGCAGGACAAATAGCACGATATGCTTTGTCTTACATGGAGAAAAAGTTTGAAGAAACTAATAATACTGACTGGAAACACAATGTATCTCTTTGGGCAAGTTTAGACAGTCCGTTTCTTGGAGCAAACATACCTCTTGGCGACCAAGCACTAATTTATTTATTGAAAGAAGAAGATGATGCAGCAGAAACATTCTATAATCAGGAATTAGCTTCTCCTGCTTCGCAACAAATGCTTATTGAGTTTCATAAACCTAAATTAAATCCATGGGTGTTGAATCCGAGTATTATGATTTCCAACTACAATCAAGTAGATACAAATTTTTTAAACGGACAAACTACGACTCAAGGACTACCTTTAAATAGAGGTAACACCTACTTTCAGCAACATTATAATAAACAATTTACAAGTGGTAAAGTAGGTTCGGATGGATGGCCTCAAGATGTTAGGAAAATTGCAATTGTAAATGGGTCATTAACGGGGTCAAAAGAAGCATTGAAACTTAATGGTCAACCTGAAGTAAGTTTTGCTAATGATGGCGAAAAAGTTTTAAATATCAGAGGATTTCAAAGAATTAGAATTGGTCTTCCATTTGGAGGGTCAATAGTATGGCGGATACATATTGCATCAATGGAAGTAATGTTCATGAAATCAGCTGGACAGGGTGGAAGAATTGCAAGATTCAAAGGTCCTGCAGAAAAGACGACAAATGCTACAAATATTAACAGTCGCGGTGTAATGGATAATGTACCAGGCGGTTATTATGATGTTCAAAACCAGCTAGCCGAACCCATTCTAAGCAACATTCCTTTACCTAGTGCATCTATAAGTGGTTTTAGCTCTTTTAGTTTGTCTAATATTATAGCTGAAGTACTTCATTCTTTCAGCCAAGCTTTTGGAGGCAGTGAGTTTCAGCTTAGAGAATTTAATCCAAATAATTCTTTTATTCCTACATTCTCATCATTAGCAATTCTAAATCCAAATCAGAGTTGGGCTACACCCTTAAATTATAATCTAATTTGTCCCACGAATAAGTTAACACCTTTTGATAGTTACTTTGGTATTGCTAAAAACACAGCCCATATTTCATTTACTAAAGAAAGTAAAGATTGGTTACTAAAGGAACTTGATAATAGTCCTCAAGCACCAAGTTTTCCTCTTAATGCTACAGCATTAACTGGCCCTGGAACGATCTGTACATCTGCAACCTACACTTTTGGAGATATTTGTAAAATTCCTAGTAATGCGGTTTGGACTAAATCTTCTAATTTGCAAATTACAAGCAGCAATGGTTTTTCTATAAATGTAAATAAAGTAGGAAATGGTCAGGGTTTTATTAAAGCAACTTTTCAAAATGGTACATCTGTAACCAAAAATATCTGGGTAGGAGTTCCACAATTCAACAGTCTAGTTCCTGTAGGTAACCAATCTGGCTATAATCCTAACCAACCAAACATTTCTTCTATGGACGGAGGCATTTCTTGTAATGGTATTAGTTTGAAAGTACTATTTGACTCAAATGCAATTTTAGAATATGAATGGGAAAAAATAACTTTAAATGTTAATTGGGGCGTTAGCCCTTCAAGTGGCAACTTAAGCCTAATGACGGTTTGCAATAAAAACTTTGTTTTTAAAGTTAGAGCTAGAAACTCCTGCGGTTGGAGTGACTGGAAACAATTAGAATTTTACATGAACAGATGTAATACTGATTGTGATACTTCTGCTCCATCAAACTCAGTTTCTGGTTTAAATTTTATATTATCTCCCAATCCCGTTTCAAGTGGTTTACTTACAATAGATATTAAACCTTCATCGCCTTGGTTTTATCCACCAGGAACGATTGACCCAATAACTGGTATGCCAATACCTGCACCTCTAGTGATAAAAAAAGTAAATATTAGTATTTTTACAAGTTCTGGAACATTAGTTCAATCTTATTCAAATAAAATAATTCCCACACAAATAGATATTTCCAGCTTAGCCAATGGAAATTATATTGTCCTTTTTGAACATTTTGGAGCAACTGAAAGCTATAATATCATTAAAGGATAATTTGGTTTTAAAATTAAAAAACAGGTTTTGATTAATTTCAAGACCTGTTTTTTATTTAATTGATTTCCTATAGATAAATCAGGTAGTTTTCATAATTATACAATAATAATTTCAAGCATTTTGAATTAGGAACAAAAATCAATTTGGAATTTGATGTCATTGGGAAATATGTGGCGAGATTGCATGGTTTGAGTAGATAAAATTTTTTAATTGCTAATTTTTAATGAAATGAGTCTATCAAAACGAACACGGTTAAAGCATGATAAAATGATTGCTGAAGCGGCTCCGAGATCAGAGAACATTTAAGATTGTGTGATTAAATTATTTATATTTGGAGACTAATTGTTTTTTTATAATTAGACAAAAGTTCCTTTTCATTAAATAACAGTACTTTATAATGGAAGTTTTTATAATTCAAGTAATAATTTTTGGGATCATTTTCTTAACATCTTATTTAGGACGTAAGAGTTTGGATATTACAGCAGTTGTTATTTCCGTCTTTACAATATTTGCTGTTTTCACAAGCTGGCTTATTATTTTACAATTTGTTACAATTGTAATTTCTTATTTATTTGCATTAGATAAAATGAGCTTACGTAAAGAACAAAAAATTCCTGCGAAAAATATAGTAATCCCACAGAACAATTCTAAATCTAATAATGATCGTGGTTGCCTTACTTTTACAACTTTATTTATAGTCGTTATGGGATTTTTATATGCTTATAATGTTTGGTCCGTAAAAAACTCAAATAATAAAATAGCTTCACCTACTATAATAGAAGAAAACACATTTAAAACGAAGGTAGATTCAAAAAATTATGATGATTATGAATATGAAAATAATTCAGATGAAGATCCTACATATTATGTTGATACTGTAAGTCATTCAAATTTTCAAAATTTTGATACTGAAGAAGAAAATAATTATTTTGAAGATGAATATAGATATGATGATGACTACAATGATTATCGAGACGCCTCTGTAAATGATGAAGATACTCATCACAGTAAAATGAAATATGGCAATTTTACATTTTTTCAAGATATAAATTGCGAAATAAATAATGCACAACTTCGAATCAGTAAAGGTGGAATTAACCAAATTAATTTTTTTCTCCAAGTAAGTAATAAATATCAAATGGGAGAGATATCTGGTAGTGCAATAATTTCAAAGGATTTTCAGACAGCGATTTTTAAATCAAAAGATTGTGAATCCTTAATATTTTACTTTTTGCCTAATGAACAAATTCATATTAAAGAATTTAATTGTGATAATTATCATGGTACAAATATTTGCTTTAATTCGGTGTTTTACTAATCAGTATAAAATTATTTCATATTATAACTAATACATCCGCTCCCTAAATTTTATATCAGAAACCGCGACGCGCCGAATGTTTCTGACTTCGCAGAAATATAATTTTTTCAATAAGCTTAAAACTGGAGACATCTTTTTAACAGAAGATAAAAAGCTTCGAGGTCAGAGACCATCGAAGAGCGGAGTATCATTTAAATTGCAATTTATAATTTGGAACAAAAATTGTACATTTGTTTACAAACAAAAAAATTTCATTATGAGTACTTTAGAATTAAAACAAGAACTACATACTCTAATAAATGAGGCAGACGACAACTTCATAAAGAAATTTTATGAAATGGCTAAAACATATGCTATTCAACTTGAAAACGAAAAGATGATTGAAGAAGCTGAAGATGATATTAGAGAAGGTAGACTTTACAGCCAAGAAGAGGCTGAAAAAATCATCGCAAACTGGAAACCGTGAAAAAACCTATTAATTGGACAGCACGTTCATTAAAAGATATAGATAAAATCACACGTTTCAACTCAATACTCTATGGTGTTGAAAAAGCAATTTTAATTTCTAATAGCATTGCTCAAGCTGTCAAGATTTTAGATAATGAAAACTTTACAGATTTAGGCAGCGTTGACAAAGACTTTGATTATTTGTCTCGTAATTACAGAAAAATATTTTACAATCATTGTAAAATAACTTATCGAGAAGGTACTACTAAAATTTATATCTGTCGAGTATTTGATACAAGACAAAACCCTAATAAAAATAAATAACAATCTACAGCGCAAAACACCTCCCAAAATAAATTTAAAATAAGTAATTCACATTCTAAAATTAAGTATTTTTACGAAAAATAAGTGCCAATACCATGAAAGAAAAAACAAGTTCAGAGAAGGAAAACAAGTTAAAAGCCTTACAGTTAACACTTGACAAATTAGACAAAACCTACGGAAAAGGAACGGTGATGAAAATGGGTGACAAAGCCATTGAGGAAGTAGAAACTATTTCTTCGGGATCTTTGGGAATCGATTTAGCATTAGGAGTGGGTGGTTATCCAAGAGGAAGAATCATTGAAATATACGGACCAGAATCTTCTGGAAAAACAACTTTGACACTTCACGCCATTGCAGAAGCTCAAAAAGCAGGTGGAATTGCTGCATTTATCGATGCAGAACACGCTTTTGATAGAAATTATGCTGAAAAATTAGGCGTTGATATTGAAAACCTAATTATTTCACAACCGGATAATGGAGAACAAGCATTGGAAATTGCAGAAAACTTGATTCGTTCAGGAGCAATTGACATTGTCGTTATTGACTCGGTTGCCGCATTGACACCAAAAAGTGAAATTGAAGGTGAAATGGGAGATTCTAAAATGGGTCTTCACGCACGTTTGATGTCGCAAGCATTGAGAAAATTAACAGGAACAATCAGCAAAACGCACTGTACCGTTTTCTTCATCAACCAGTTGAGAGAGAAAATTGGAGTGATGTTTGGAAATCCTGAAACTACAACGGGTGGAAATGCATTGAAATTTTACGCCTCAATCCGTTTAGACATTCGTCGTTCTTCTCAAATTAAAGACGGTGACAACGTTATTGGAAACAGAACCAAAGTAAAAGTGGTTAAAAACAAAGTGGCTCCACCATTTAAAGTCGCCGAATTTGACATTATGTACGGCGAAGGCGTTTCTAAAACAGGTGAAATTTTAGATTTAGCGGTTGAATTTGAAATCGTTAAAAAAGCAGGATCTTGGTTTAGTTATGGTGATACCAAATTAGGACAAGGACGTGACGCTGTAAAGTCATTGATTAAAGACAATCCAGAATTGGCTGACGAACTTGAAGTAAAAATCAAGGATAGAATTAAAGAAAACAACAATTAATTTCGCACAAGCGAGAGAATAGTTCAAAAAAACCGCTTCAATAGCAATTGGAGCGGTTTTTTTTGGTTTAAAACGCAACCTATAAAGGAATATCTCATCCTTATTTAAAATAAAAGCTTTTAAAAAATGAAAAAAATATTCCTACTACTTTTTGTATCTTTCCTTGCACTTTCCTGCTCAATTGATGATGGAGCTAACGATTATTACTACGAGATTTTGCCCGTCGAAAGTAATGATTTACCTGAATCCTTTGAATTTGGGAAAATTTATACCGTCACGCTAACCTACAAAAGGCCCACGGATTGCCACGGAAATGCTACTCTTTATTTTGAGAAAGAAGGTTCCACTCGTACGATTGCCATTCAAACTATAGTGGCAAATAAAAACAATTGCGAAGCAGTTCCAAATGAAGATTCGAGGGAATTGAAGTTTCAATTTGAAATTTTGAGCGACACGCCATACGTATTTAAATTTTACAAAGGCGAAGATGAGGCAGGAGAAGCCCTCTTTGAAAGCGTAACTGTTCCTATAATCAATTAAAAAAAATAAAAACCTGTGGGTTTAGACCAACTCATTATTGCTTGTAAAGAAAATGACGCCAAAGCTCAGGAGCAAATTTATACATTATTTGCTCCCAAGTTTTTTGGCGTCTGCTTGAAGTATTCCACCAACTATGCGGAAGCGGAGGACAATTTACAAGATGGTTTTATTATTATTTTTAAAAAAATGGAGCAATTTCAGTTCAAAGGCTCTTTTGAAGGCTGGGCAAAACGCATTATGATCAATAATGCCTTGCAAAAATACCGAACCCAAGTACGCTTTTTGGAAGTGGTCAATGACAATGTCGCGGAAGATGAAATTCCAGAACTTGATGATGAAGACGTTTCTTTGGATTATTTGATGCAAATAATTCAAGAACTGCCGGACCGTTATCGGATGGTATTTAATCTGTATGTTTTGGACGGGTATTCGCATAAAGAAATTGCTGAAATGCTTGAGATTACAACGGGAACCACGAAATCTAATTTGGCTCGAGCCCGAATGATTTTAAAGGAAAAAATTGACGTACACACTGGAAAAAATAAATTACCTTCGACAAAATGAATGACAAGAAAAACATAGACCGCTTGTTTCAGGAGCGTTTTAAAGATTTTGAAGCCGTTCCAGATGAACAAATTTGGAGCAACATTCACGATGCTTTACACGAGAAAAAACGAAAAAAAGTAATTCCGTTGTGGTGGAAATTCTCCGGTATTGCCGCTGGGTTTTTACTCGCTTTTTTAGCATTCAATACGTTTTGGTCGCCATCCGAAACTGAAACAAGAATAGTAATTTCACCAGAAAAAACTAAGCAATCCGATGCCGAAAAACCAAATGTTCCAACTGAAACAAAGATTGCAGTGGAAGACCCAACTGAAATTAATGTAGAAGAAAATTCCACAAAAAGCACTAGAATTACTCGTCAAAAAACAATCGTCAAAAGCAATTTAAATAGTCGTGCAATCAAAAAACAAAATGGAATTGCTGTAGAAAATACTGCGATTAAAAAATCTACTCAAAATCAATCGGCGTCAAATGCGATTCAAAATCAAAAGGCCGAAATTGATCAAATAGTTTCAAATAATTACATTAAAAGCGTTGGGAGTGAAAATTCATTTGAGGACGATTATATTTCAATAAACAAAGAAAAAATTGCTGATAAAAGCAGAAATTCCAGCGTAAATAATGATGCATTGCAAAAGGAGAAAGACGCTTTAGCAGTGACTTTAGTTGCGGAACCCAATCCTCTAGAAGAAATTTTGAAAAAGAAAAATGAGAAAGAAACTGCAGTTGCCGTTGTTAAAATAAACCGTTGGAATGTAACCACCAATGTGGCTCCTGTATTTTTTAGTTCCGCTGGTAATGGTTCGCCGATTGAAGCGCAATTTGAAGGCAATAGTAAAACTTTTGAAAATAATTTGAGCGTTGGAATTGGTGTTCAATATGCAGTAAATAAAAAATTATCGGTTCGGAGTGGCGTAAATAAAGTGAGTTTAGGTTATGGAACTAACGATGTGGTGTTTTTTGGCGGAATCAATTCTTCGGGCGTGAGTAATTTAAGTACTACCATGGCTACATCAAATATTGAAGTTATTAGTGCCAATAATATTGCGGCATTACGGCCTTTTGAAGACAACTTGTTGAATACTGAAAGTGGTGTTTTGAACCAAAGAATGGGTTATTATGAAGTGCCGTTGGAACTTTCCTATGCAGTGGTGGATCGTAAAATTGGCGTACGTGTAATTGGAGGTTTGAGTACTTTGTTTCTCAATGAAAATTCGGTTTCTGTGCAATCTGCCAATACGACGATGAGTTTGGGGAAAGCCAATAACTTAAACGACATTCATTTTAGCGGAAACGCTGGCGTGGGTTTTAATTATAAATTTTGGAACTCTTTTGAGGCGCACTTTGAACCGACTTTCAAGTACCAATTCAATACTTTTAGCCGTGATGCCGGAAATTTCAAGCCCTATTTTGTGGGATTGTATACGGGAGTAAGTTTTAGGTTTTAATTATAGGAGCTTATACTAAGGTTTATTTTAGTTGGAAAATCAATTTAAAATCAACTGTTAAATTTTAAAGTATTTATTTTTGTACGAAATTTTTTATTAATTTAGTAAAAATTTAATACTTTAAACACCCTAATTATGAGGGAAATTTCTTTACCACTTACTTGATGATTTAACTTCTGGTACAAACCGTGATGCAGTTGAAAATATGCCTCTGTATCAAACCCCTCCCTCTTCAAGTCCTGTTGATTGGAGTTGGAATACCTATGCAAAATATCTTAGCTTGCAAGGTTTAGCAAATTGTTCAGGGTTCAAGATTCAATACCCTTTAGGTTCAGATGAAAAATTCCTATATTATCAATATAATATTAATGCACATTATAATTTAGACTATTAAAAGATGAGAAATATTATTTTACTAGCAATTTTTATAACTAATTATTCAACTGCTCAGGAAATGCATAATATCCTGAAAAAAGATACCATTTATGTCATGTTTGAAGCAAGTGTTGATCAACGGAAATTAGATATTAAAGGATATCATAATAATGGATATTCGTTCTTGAAAACAATATTTTTTAAATCAGAGGTTATTGTTGATAGTCATTATGAGAATACTAAAATTAGAGATGCAAAAGTACTATGTAAACCTAAAAAATTTTTAAAAACGATACAAAAAAACACGATTGATGTAGGGTTCATGAGAAAACATGGAAACAATATTTTTGTAAAGTCACTATTTGGAACGGATAAAATATACTTCATTATTGATACGGCGGAATATAAAAAGAATATTGTAATACTAAGGGAGGTTAATTCTCCAGTAATTATTTTAGAATAAAATTACAATTATGAGAAAAAAACAAATAGTGATGATTTTGGGTATATTAACGTTTTCGTCTTGTAAAGTGCCCAAAAATCAAAATCAAGAAGATAATTTTAGAGATAAAGAAAAGCAAGAATGGATTTTTGCATTCAAGTCAAGTGTTTTTTATGAATGTGTTAAGCATAGTGGAGTTAAGATTGAAAAGGATGCATCTCCGTCTTTAAATTTTGAAGTTTTGGGTGATTTCAAGATTTCATCAAAGACAGATTTGATAGGAAAGAGTTATTCTAAAATCATTGAAGATAGATCCGCGTGGTTGAAAGATGGAGATTTAGATGGATATAAAGCTATTACTAATGGATGCTTGTCTTTCTTTGCCAGTAGAGAATTAGATTCTATTGCAAATGTAGAATTTGAAAGGTCAAGATGATATAATATGTCAATATATTGAAGGTGGAGATGATAAAACTATTTCCTAAATGCGAAATCTTTAAATAAATGGATGCGAGAAACCTTCGGGACAAATCCTGCAACTTCTGCCACTCCATATAACGATAAGCATCTTTCATTTACTGGTAGCGATGGTGGAACAAATGGTGAAAAATTTTCTAACTTGCCAGAGGTTCAAACTTGTCTGGACATGCAGATTTAATAAATGATAATTACTGTCTAGGAAATTGTAATTTTCAACTACCTGTTGAACATATAGATATATGGATTTTAAATTAAAAATTACTTTTTATACAAACAACTATGAAGAAAAATATATTATACTTTAGTTTTTTAATTGCTATATTTTCTTGTTCTAAAATGCCAAATCAAGCTTATTTTGGTGATGATTTTGGAAAAGGTGAAGGTTATAAGTATGGCAAAGTAAGTAACTCGTGGATTACCGCATACAAAGACAATGTTTTTTATAGCTGTATCAGAGAAGGATACAAAAATGATAGTATTTGGATATTAATGGATAAAGAAGATTGGTTCAACACTTATGATGCAATTGATTTGTTGGATATTGATTCGACTATTTTAATTGGACAGAAGGTTATTAAGAACCTACCGAAAGAAGTATATTTCAATTCTCAAGAGTTTCCTTCTGCTAACGACATAAGTAAACATAAAAATTACATATCTTCAACTTGTTTACACTACTACATAAGTAGAGAATTAGATTCAATTGCAAAGCAAGCGTTTAAGCGTGAAGTACAAAGAAAAACAGAATTATATGGCAAAAATTATTATCCGTTATCAGACAATGAAAAGAATTAACAGAAAAAAGAGAGGATAATGAAAATTATGTTTTTCAGGAAAAGCACTTAACAAAAATAGGAACAAAACATTTGGGTTGGCAACCTTGCCCATTTGATTGTTTTTTTAATTTGCAAATAGAAAGAATAGACATATGGATACTAGAATAAAAATTAAATTTATTTATTTTCAAGTTATATTAATTATGATAGCAAGTAATTTGAGTGCACAAGACTATGTTGTTAAAGACTCCATAGTTGTTAATGGAATTAAGCAAGAGTATTCACACATCAGCTTTGGAAAACATTCGGGCACTAAGTATTTTAAAATTATTTTATGTAACGAGGGAAATCGTGCCCTATTTGAAAATGAAATTATATATTGTAGAAATACTTATAAATCCGATTTCAGCGAGTTTTATTTAGTTCCTAAAGCGAGTATTAAATATGATGAACAAATACATACTGAAGAGATAGTATTTGCTTTATTAAAGAAAATTGATGCCCAGAGAATGAAATCTAACTTATCAACTAGTTTAATTCACTCCAAGTATTCAATTGACAAGGATATTTTTGAGTACTACACTGAAAAACCATTAAAAAAAGTAGAAGATTTTAAGGATTATAAGTTTATTGATAAATTAAGTAAGGTTTGCGATTTTTTGCGAGAATAATATCGAATTCTAACTGTTCCAATCACTTGGAATTACAATACTTATTTCACTTATTTAAGCTACCAAGGCTTAGAACAGATTGATAGTTTTAAATCATTATTTCCAGAAGGTTCAGATGCATTTTATATTTACAAGCAATATATGAATGATGGCCTTTTTAATTTATAATATTATAAAAAAAACCATATTATTACTGATTCTATTATTTGCAAATTGTTACTTCAGTTTTGCTCAAATTAATCATGAATTAAAAAAAATAAAGTGTCTGGATAAAATGCCTAATACCTACGAGCAAATAAAAGATCTTGACACAATATTTATCTTATATTATAAATCTGATTTAGATGGTTTTGAGCAAAATGCTTTCAATAAAAAAGGAAGTAAGTATAACAGTTATAATTTTTTTAATGTTCAATTTTTCCCTCTTCAAATTTATGATGAAATAGGATATGAAAAGGTCAATTTCCGAGAACCCCTCATTATGTATAAACGAAAGTCATTTATAACCAAAAATATTGAGCGAACTATAGATGTAAGATTTCTTAAAAAATATCATTATTACATATACACCGATTTTTATCGCAGAAAAAGAACTACTTTTATTATCGACTTAGATTCAAAAGTTAAAAATAAATATAAAATTATTCAGGTAAATTATCCTAGATATATAGTTGAGTGAAAATTATTATTGTGTTTCAATTAATAGCAGTGACTTGGAATTGGAATACATTTCCAGATTAATACTAACACAGTAACCTCCACTGGTTGCGATTAATCATAAAAAAATCGAGGGACACATGGTGTAGAAGTTAATGAGGGTGATCCGATACCTGTTTCCAATCCTGATTTTACTATTCCTAATGAAATAATCTTAACCAAACAACCCTAAAAAGCATATTTTCAACGGCTTGCTTTAGTGGTAAGCCGTTTTAACTTAAGCGTTAAACTTTAACAACTGATGATAAATAACCGTTCTCGTAGCATCTTTAATTTCTTTCTTATCACTCAGTTCTTTTCCTAAAGTAGGAATGGGTTCATGCATTTTTACCCGCATAATTCCCGGACTTCCGCTATAAAATGTATATGAAAAACGTTTTTTATTATCGGCAAATGTCAATGGAACAATAGAAATTTGATGTTCAATTGCCAGTCTAAACGCGCCGTCTTTAAACTCATCCAATACAATAGTTTCATCGCTAGGAACGCCTCCTTCTGGAAAAATACAGATTCCTAAACCACTGTTCAATCTTTTTTGAGCACGTTCAAAAACTGCCATTCTACTCTTAGAACTGGAACGATCCACTAAAATACAAGTTCGCTTGTAGAAATATCCGAACAATGGAATTTTGGCTAATTCCATTTTTCCAACAAACACGAATGGATTTCTCACTACAGCCAACATCAGCATAATGTCGGTCATTGAGGTATGATTGGCCACAAACATGTAGCTTTTTCTTTTCTGTAACTTGGTTTCTCTTTCAACAGTATAGTAAAATCCAGAAGCATACAGCGTGAATTTTGCCCAAACACGTGCTAGTCTAAAAAAATGCGGATACCATTCTTCTTTCAAACTTGAAATAAACAGTAACGGAAACATGACAATAATAGGAATTGCCATCATGATGTAAAACCAAATGCGCCAAAGAGTCCAGAAAATAACTTTAAAAAACCGCATAGCGATGGTGTTTAATTAAACGATTAGGTAAATTTGATTAATTTAAGTGGTTCAAATGTAAGAATTCAATCTTTACTTTTTACGAAAATCGGTACCTTTGCGGAAATTAATTTGACCATGGCAAAAATATTAACGGGAATTCAAAGTACAGGAACGCCTCATTTGGGAAATCTTTTGGGTGCAATTATTCCTGCAATTGAATTATCTAGAAAACCTGAAAACGAAACTTTTCTTTTTATCGCTGATTTACATTCTATTACACAAATAAAAGACGGCGAAACTTTAAGAGAAAACACATACAGTACGGCGGCAACTTGGCTTGCTTGTGGCGTGGATATTTCTAAAGTTACTTTCTACCGTCAAAGCGATGTGCCTCAAACAGCAGAATTGTCGTGGTATTTGAGTTGCTTTTTTCCATTCCAACGTTTGACATTGGCACACTCATTTAAAGATAAATCTGATAGATTGAGCGATGTTAATGCTGGATTGTTTACTTATCCGATGTTAATGGCGGCTGATATTTTATTATACGATGCCGAGTTTGTCCCTGTGGGAAAAGACCAATTGCAGCACATTGAAATTACCCGTGATGTGGCTTCCCGTTTCAATAATCAAATGGGCGAAACTTTTGTGTTACCTGAATCCTATTTGCAAGAAGACACCAAATATGTTCCCGGAACTAATGGTGGAAAAATGAGCAAATCAGCCAATAATATTATTAATATTTTCTTGGAAGACAAGAAATTGCGCAAGCAAGTAATGTCTATTGAAACCGACAGTACGCCTCTGGAAGATCCAAAAGACATCAACACGTGTAAGGTTTTTGCTATTTACAAATTATTAGCAACCGAAACTCAAATTGCGGAACTGACGGAAAAATATAAAAATGTAAATCAAGATTTTGGTTGGGGTCATGCCAAACAAGCCTTATTTGAACTCATTACAGAACGTTTTAAAACGGAACGTGAGAAGTACAACTATTACATGTCTAATAAAAATGAAATTGATGAAGCCTTGGCATTAGGTGCTGAAAAAGCAAAAACAGTTGCCAATGGCGTTTTAAGTAGAGTTCGAGAGAAATTGGGGTATTCTTAAACTCTTTCATATAGCACTATAAAGCTTAGGGTGTGGTTATTACAATTTTTTTAAGAAAATTTTAATAACCACATTTCTTTTAAGCCGATTGTTATGTATAATTTTATAAGAAATAACGAAACAAAACACAATTATGAAAAAAATAAACATGTCCACTTTAGGACTTTTGACTTTTGCTCTTGCTACTATGACTTCTTGCAAAGAGGAGGCAAAAACTGATACAACAGTTGAAACTACGATTGAAACTCCAGCAAAATCTGAAATTGCCATCACTCCTATTGAAGATTCAAAAATGTTTCCGGGTGCAAAATTAATGGTGAGCTCACAAGTAGCAACAGCTGCAAATGCTGATTCTGTAAGTTTGAAAACCATGTACAAGGTTTCTAATTTTGAACTGACAATGCACACTGAAGGTCATAATGGCGAACATATGGCAAATTCGGGTCAAGGACAACACATCCATTACATTTTGGACAATACGCCTTATGCAGCTTTGTATAAACCAGAACATGAAGTGAAATTGAAAAAAGGAAGTGAACACTATTTACTTTCATTCTTATCGCGTTCCTACCATGAATCTTTGAAAGAAAAAGATGCATTTGTGGTAGAGCATTTCAAAATTAGCGACAAAGGAGCCTACGAAAAATTAGCTGTTCCAACAGAACCAATGTTGTTTTACAGCCGTCCAAAAGGCGAATATAAAGGAGCAGACACAAAAGCAATTTTACTTGATTTCTTTGTAGTCAATACCACTTTAGCGAAAGACGGTTTCAAGGTAAAAGCAAATGTAAACGGTCAAGATTTCTTACTTGATGAATGGAGACCGTACCAAATCACTGGACTTCCAATGGGAGAAAATATTATCACTTTAACGCTTATGGATGCAAGTGGAAATGCTGTTTCTGGAGAAAATACTTCTGTAGAACGCAAGATCACATTGATGGAATAAATTTTATTAGAATTTAAATATTGAAAAGCGATGCTATTGATTTAGTGTCGCTTTTTAATTTAAAAGAGTTACGTACACAGCTTGCATTAAGTGGCTTGCGATTAAAAACTGATGTTATCGAATATAGACAAGCTTTTGAAATTTTGAAGAAAATTCGGAAATATCAATTTCATTATTACTAATGGATAGCGAGTTAGTAATGGTTATTGCAATATATTAAACACTATGCAAAAATACTTCTGCTGGAATACTAAAATAATTTTTTAATTTTTGAGCCATTTTTAAAGTAATTTCGCGCTTGCCTGAAAGAATCGCAGAAACGTGTCCTTTACTTCCAATAACCGATTCAAGATCTTTAGCTTTAATTCCCATTTCCGCCATCTTATATTTTATGACCTCTAAAGCATCAAGTTCAGGTAATCGATAATATTTATCATCGTAATCTTTAACTAGAACTATTAGTAAATCTAATTCATCAAATTCCGCTGTATTCTCTTTTGCGTGAAATATTTCCATTAATCGCATGGACGCCTTATCATAGTCGTCCTCTGTTTTTAAGACTTTCCATTTCATAGTTACTTCCATTTAAAATTTAAAATTGCTGTGTCAAAAGAAACAGTTTCTACACTGATTTTATCATATTCTTTGTGCGTTCCAAACCAAATTACATAACATGCATTTTGTAAAAATTTTATTGAAACGACCAATCGAAAATCATTTCCCTTTATATTAAAAACAACTCGCTCATTGTTAACAATACTTGCGTTTCCATATACTCGTTTGAGTTCGTTGAAATTATTGAAATCTTGTTTTGTAAATTCACTGTACCAAATCAATAACGGCATTTCTGCAATTGGATATTTATCGGTGTAAAATAAAATTGTTTTCCTTACAAGGATTTTCATGGTACAAATGTATTTCAAAAGTTTTCAAATTGCAAACTTTTACTATCTAATTATTTTTCGAATTTGAAATTGAGGTATTATTTCTTTATATTGACTCAAACAATTTCCCCGGCAAAGGTCTAATTACTCCTTTCAATTCCATATTCAGTAACATTCCCGACAACACATAAATAGGAAATCCACAATCCAAGGCAATCGTATCCATAAGTTCTTTCCCTTTTTGCAACAAATAATCGTAGACAATTTGTTCGTCGGGCTGGAGATCCACAAATAGTTGCTTTTGAATGGCTTTCTTAGATTCTTTAATGTCCCAATTGAGCATGTAAATTAAATCGGCGGCACTCGTTAGTAAGTTTGCTTTTTGGGTTTTAATCAAGTTATTGCAGCCTAAACTGAATTTATCGGTAATTCTTCCAGGAACGGCAAAAACATCTCGGTTGTAATCATTTGCCAACATTGCGGTAATTAAAGAACCTCCTCTTTCGGCAGATTCAATAACAATGGTAGCTTCCGTCATTCCAGCAACAATCCGGTTTCGTTTTACGAAATTCTCTTTATCGGGATTGCTTGAGCTCCAAAATTCCGTCATAAATCCGCCATTTTCCTCCATCTTTTTGCAGTACTTTTTATGAGAAGCCGGATACATTTGATTTAAACCATGCGCTAAAACTCCGATGGTTTGCAAACCGTGTTCCATGGCCGCTTGATGCGCTACAATATCCACACCATAAGCAAAACCACTAACTATGATTGGATTTAAAGGAGCGATTTCAGCAATTAAATTTCTACAAAATTCAGCGCCATGCGAAGTAACTTGGCGTGTTCCCACAATACTAATGATTCTGCGCTTTTGCAAATTTATGTTTCCTGCCGAAAATAGTAAAATGGGTGCGTCAAAACAATGCTTGAGCTTTTCGGGATACAAATGATCTTTGTAAAAATGAACATCAATATTATTGTCCTGAATGTACTTCAATTCGGCTTCTGCTTTTTGAAACACCGATTTGTCTTTCAGGTTCTGTACTAAAATGGATCCTATTCCATCAATAGAAGTGAGTTTATTGGCCTTTGCATGGAAGATTTCTGAAGCAGTTTCAAAATGATTCAGCAGCTTTTTAGCCACCACGTCACCTACCAATTCTACTTTTTGGAGTGCTAAAAGCGAAAATAATTCTTGTTCGGTCATGGCAAATATTTGAATATCAAATTAAAGCTATTTTTTTAAATTGTTAATAAAATTTGTTGATAAAATTTTGTGGCCACACCTTAATATCTAACTTTGCTGTTATGAAGATGGAACATTATATCGCGCAACTTTTATACAGATACCAATGTGTGACTGTACCTGGATTCGGAGCTTTCTTGACCGAAATCCAGCCGGCTCAATTGGTAGAAAGCACCAATACTTTTTATCCGCCGAAAAAAGTGGTTTCATTTAATGCCAATTTAAAAAACAACGACGGACTTCTAGCCACTCACATTGCGCAAGCTGAAAAAGTAGCATATGAAATGGCCGTTCAAAATATTTCTAAAGAGGTTTCGCTTTGGAAAAACGCATTGTTAAATCAGCAAAATATTGTTTTAAATGCAGTGGGAACATTGCACCTCAACACTTCTGGAACATTGAGTTTTGAAGCCTCGAGTCAAGTTAATTTCAATACCGCCTCTTTTGGTTTAAATTCTTTTGTATCCCCGTTGGTACAAAGAGAAATTATAGAGAAAATGCCAGAAGCAGTGGCAACAGAACCAATTGTCTTGGTTCCTGAAACAGTAACTGCATCACGAACTTCTTATTTAAAATATGCGGCAATTTTCATTTTAGCGTTAACCGCTGCAGGAAGTGTGGGTTACAAAATGTACAATGATCAAATGGATCAAGAGTTGCGTTTTGTGCAAACTGAAGTGCAAAAGGACGTGCAAAATAAAATTCAAGAAGCGACATTTTTTATTGAAAATCCGTTACCAAACGTAACTTTAACCGTAAAAGAAGAAAAGAAAGCCTATCATATTGTTGCAGGTGCTTTTAGCAGTGAAGCCAATGCGGCAAAACAGCTTAAAATACTTGAAGCGAAAGGTTTTAAAGGAAAAATATTAGGACGTAATAAATACGGTTTAGTTCCTGTGCTTTACGGAAGTTACAGCACGTATGCCGAATCGCAAGAGGCGTTGAAAGCAATTCACAGAACTGAAAGTCGAGAAGCTTGGTTGTTGATTAAAGATTAATATTTAATTAACCGCAAATTTTGCAACGATTTATTTACTGTATTTGAGTTTTGAAGTGTATGAAGTTCAAGTTCGCAAAGAAATCCTACTAAAAAAGCAGTATCGAAATTAAGTTTATAAAATAATTGCAATATAAAGATTAATAAAAAATCCCGGTGTTTCATCGGGATTTTTGTTTTTACGTGAGTACCTTTGCTAAAAAAACAAATGACGCCAAAATTTGCTTCCGAATCCTTAACAATCCTGACTGACTTAGTTTTACCTAGTGAAACAAATCCTTTAAATAATTTATTTGGTGGCGAATTACTTGCCCGAATGGACCGCGCTGCCAGTATTGCTGCAAGACGTCATTCCCGTAGAATTGTGGTTACTGCATCTGTAAATCACGTAGCTTTTAATCGTGCCGTGCCTTTAGGAAGTGTGGTTACCGTAGAGGCAAAAGTTTCTAGAAGTTTTAAAAGCTCGATGGAAATTTTTATTGACGTATGGATTGAAGACCGTGAATCGGGAAATAAAACCAAAGCAAACGAAGCCATTTATACATTTGTAGCTGTTGATGACACCGGAAGACCTATTGAAGTGGCGCCAATTATCCCCGAAACCGAATTAGAAAAAGCACGTTTTGAAGCGGCTTTAAGACGAAAACAGTTGAGTTTAGTGCTTGCCGGAAAAATGAAACCATCGGAAGCTACAGAATTGAAAGCATTGTTTATGGAATAAAAATAAAAACGGAGATTTAGGTCTCCGTTTTTATTGTCTTAATAATTTATCTTCTCTAATCTGATTTCAGTTGTTTTGTCTTTTGTATTTGTTTCCCTCAATAAAATATAGCCTTTTTTAGCACGTTCAGTAGAGATTTCAACATCTTTAGAACTTAGATTTATTTTTTGTGTTGAGAAAACGCCGTCTGTAAATGTGACGATTCCCATAACCCAATTTGGTTTTAGGCTCACATAAATGCTATTTAGCTTTTCATTATCAGTATATATAAATGCATAAGTATCATCACTGATTTTATCTGAATAATCGTAGTCGAAATATCCATTTTTTTTCAAAAAAGAGCCGTTTGCATTAATTCGGGACCATTTATTCATAGATTTCTCAATTTTTAAAAATTTTAAAATTTTAAAGTTTGTGTCAAATTCAACTGCATATAAATCTAGCGTTTGCGTAGTAGCACCAGGTTTAAAACCTTCAAAAATCATTAATTTGTTACCGTTGGCAATTGTCTTAATATCCATTGGATAAATGTAAAAATCTTTGTCAATTTTACCGAATTCATCAATTGCAAAATAATCTTTAAAAGCATCCCATTTTAAAATTTTCTGAGCACTAGTTCCGTCTTTCAAATTAAACACTTTTTCAGAATAGCCTATAATTTTATTCTCCTCTTTTAGGTCTTTTTTATTATTTTCAAACACAAAGTCATAACTTAAAATGAGATCTTTTTTCAAAATAAGTTTATCATTTGAATAGAGATAATTTTCATCTGCAACTCTGAAATTCGTAATCTTTGTTCCGACTTCAATGTCATAGACATCGTATGTAGTGACGAACTTATTATTAATCTCTTCTTCTACGGTAAACAGGACATAATCTGTGTTGTGAATTGGATAGACGTAAGAAAGCATGTTAGTTAGTTTTTTTGCCTTCTTAAAAGTACCAGACCACTTTGCTTTGAAATCTAAATCTAGAACTGAAAATGGATATTGTGTTTCACTTGAAGCGGTTTTCCGACTTCCTAAATCTGGAGCAGCATAGGCTAAGTAACCTGATGTTCCTAAAGAGACAACCATACTGTTTTTAATGGGTTGTTTCAATGTAAATATATTTGTGAAAGGCTGAATTTCTCCATTCATAAAAATACCTGCCTCAGAAACGGTAAAATCATTCAAGTTCAGTTGCCTATATATGGAAGGCATTGAATTAAACATTCCTGACAAACCCACCGAAAAATAAAGTGTATTTCCCTTTAAATTTTGCTCTGCTATTTTAGGAAGTTCATCTTTAGATCCTATTCCAACAAAGAACTGTTGGAAACTTGTAGATCCCACTTTGTTTAAATTGTTATCTAAAATAACCAACTCTAAATCCAGTACATCTTTCTCCACTTCGTCTTTTTGGTATAAAACCGAATAACCCCAAACATCATCTTGTTTTTCATTTAAAATAACACGCATACCCAAATATTTATTTTGGGACAGTTGATATAACTTTTGAACTTGCGCATTCACGTTTTGAAAAATTACAAGGAGTAAAAGAAGAATGTAAGTTTGTTTACTATTCATTGCATTTAATAATTTATCTTTTCTAATCTGATTTCAGTAGTCTTCTCTTTTGTATTGGTCTCTTTCAACAAGATAAAACCCTTTTTTGCAGCTTCTGTCGCAATTGTAACATCTTTAGAATTAAGACTTAGCTTTTGCGTTGAAAAAATTCCGTCTGCAAAAGTGATAATTCCCAGCATCCAATTTGGTTTCTGATTCACGTAAATACTCTTAATTTTCTCATTGTCCGTGTACACAAAAGCATACGTATCATTGTCAATTTTTTCTGTATAACTGAAATCAAAGTAGCCGTTGTTTTTCAAGTAAGATCCATACGCTTTTAACTTATTCCACTTATTCATCGATTTTTCTACTTTTGATAATGCTAAAATCTTAAAATCGTTATCAAACTCCACTGCATACAAATCTAAAATTTGAGTATTTGCAGCCGGTTTGAATCCTTCAAAAATCATCAGCTTATTTCCATTAGTAATGGTTTGGATTGCCATCGGCTGAATGTAAAATTCTTTGTCAATTTTTCCAGAAGTATCTATTGATAAATAATCTTTGAAAACATCCCATTTAAAAGTTTTCTGAGCAACTTTTCCATCGATTAAGTTAAATTCTCTTTCGGAATAACCCGTTATCTGCTCATATTTTCTCTCGTCTTTTTCATTTATCGCATATGTAAAATCGTATGAAATAAACCTATCATCCACTAATCGTGTTCGATCATTTGAATAGAAATAGTTCTCATCTGCCCAAATATCTACAGTCCGAACGAGCTTACCTGTTTCAATATGATAAATTTCGTACAGATTTTTAGTTTCTTTCTTATCTACTTTGGTGCTTTTATAAAACACAAGATACTTATCATTTGAAGTAATAAAATAATAGTTGACAGGAAATTTCTTGTCTTTTTTATAAGTTATAGACCATTTTTTCTTGAAGTCTAAATCCATCACCACTATTTCGCTTGACTCCTTATATAAATCGCCTTCACGAACAGTTGCATCTCTAAAATTAAAGATAAGATAACCAGCATTTGAATACGGAACTGTTACTTGTGCAATGGCTTTCTTTGATATTGCTTTTAAATCAGTAAAAGGTTGCAACTCTGCGTTAAAAAATATTTTAGATTCAGATACCGAATAATCGCTCAAATCTAATTTTCTGTAGAAATAATAAGCAGTATCGTCAATACCTTGTAATCCTAAAGCTAGATTTAAGTTATTGCCATTTAATCGTATGTACTTAATTTCGGGATATAAGTCAATTAACCACGTGTTGAAATAAAATTGCTGAAAACTCGAACTACCCACTTTATTCAAATTCTTATCTAGAATTATAATTTCAAGTTCAAGCGTCTCTTTAGCGACTTTGTCTATCTGATAAAGCGCTGCATAACCCCACACGTCCTCTCGACTTTCATTGAGAATCACGGTCATTCCCAGATATTTATTTTTTGAAAGTTCATTTAATTTCTGAACCTGAGCATTCATACTTTGAAAGACGATAAGCAATAAAAGAAGAATGTAATTTTGTTTAATATTCATAGTGTTTTAAAATTTGGGTAAGTTGGCTATTGGTCAAATTTCGCACGAAACTTAAATAAGTATTATAACTCTTGGTAAAGTTTGGCGATTCAGTTTCTAAACAGCGATTCAAAATATACTTCTTTCTATAGGCTTCAATTTTCGAGAAATTATCAAACATTTTCATTTTCAGCAAGACATTTTCTTTATCGTTCTTTAGTAAAATCATCGTTTTATAAAGTGACTTCCCATATTCCTTCAGAAAATACAACATTGTAATCTCATCGTATCTTGCATTTGATTTTAGTGTTGCAAATTTCAAATCTATAAATCTTTTCACCTCAGCATCCGTTATTTTGAAGTTTTCTTTCAAAAAATCAACTCTAACATCAATGTCCGGATGCGTTCTAAGTGAATCTACATCCCAAGTTTTGCTGTTTTTCTGATAATTATACGAACTTAAAATGTCCGTCTGCAGCCAGTTGTCTTGAAATTTGACAGACGTGTTTTTAAATATTTTCTTATAATCTTCCAAAACTAAAGAATCACTTTCTTTATCAATTTCCTTAAGAACTAATAACGCTTCCAAGGATTTAATAATTTGTTCGGGATACGCATTTTTAAAATAAATAAACCCTAGTGAATCGGCTTGGTGTTCATTTATTCTGCTAAATTTTCTTCTGTCGTACACAAAGTTTTTAATTTCGGCTGTAGCCAAAGTATTTTGGTTGTACTTAATTTTCTTAATCTGTTTCGTCTTCTCCACGACCTCTCTCGATTCGCTTTTTACCAAACGAGATTTTAATGCTTTGAATACATGATCCAAGTGTTGGTGGGCAATTTCATGACAAATCACATAACTCAATTGATAAGTATCAGCTACATTCAAAACTAAAGGCAAATTAATGATGACAATATTTTCGCCCATATTATATGCATTGTTGCTTTCGTCAAGCGATAATAAAATCTGAATATCGTCAAAATTTGCAGCTGGATTTTTAGCTTTTATTTCATCTACGATTGCAGTAATCAGCGGTGAAATTTCCTTGTGATATACAAATTTTCGATCGCTAATTTCTTTTAAAAATTCGGCGCTATTCTCTTCATACATTTTTTTGAAAGCCATTCTGATTTTTCTATCTCCAATGGTATCAAGAGATTTCAACGTTGCTTTTGACTTTATACTATAGGCTGATGCCAAATTATTATTGTACGCATCGTTTACAGTGTCAAGCACAACGTGCTGACCAAAAGCCGCTTGAACAATTAAAATCAGTCCAATTATGTAAAACACCTTTTTCATTAATTCCGTTTTGCGCGTTATTAAGCAAAAAAAAAGGAGATGAAACATCTCCTTTTTTATATCTAAAAATTTTCTAAATATACTATTTATTCGCTTTCATCAACCAACTTTTCATAGAAACTTCATTTTCAATGATATCTCTCAAATCAGCAATTGCTACACGGTCTTGTTTCATCGTATCACGGTGACGAATGGTTACGGTTTGATCTTCGATAGTTTGATGATCTACTGTAATGCAGAACGGCGTTCCCAAAGCATCTTGTCTTCTGTATCGTCTTCCAACAGCATCTTTTTCGTCATACGCCATATTGAAATCCCATTTTAAATCTGCCATAATTTGCTTTGCAATATCAGGCAGACCATCTTTCTTTACCAATGGTAGGATGGCTGCTTTTGTAGGTGCTAAAACCGATGGTAATTTTAATACCGTACGTGTTGAACCGTCCTCCAACGCTTCTTCTTTTAATGAAGTTGCAAAAACAGAAAGAAACATTCGGTCTAAACCTACGGATGTTTCTACTACGTAAGGTGTATAATTTTTATTTTCTTCAGTATCAAAATACTGTAATTTCTTACCAGAAAACTCTTCGTGTGCTTTTAAATCAAAGTCAGTTCGTGAGTGAATTCCTTCCAATTCTTTAAAGCCAAATGGGAAATTAAATTCGATATCAGCGGCTGCATTGGCGTAATGTGCTAATTTATCGTGGTCGTGGAAACGGTAGTTTTTTTCGCCTAAACCTAAGGACAAATGCCAGTTCAATCTTGTTGATTTCCAGTATTCATACCATTTCATTTCTTCGCCTGGTTTTACAAAAAATTGCATTTCCATTTGTTCAAATTCCCGCATACGGAAGATGAATTGACGCGCCACAATTTCATTTCTAAATGCTTTTCCAGTTTGCGCAATACCAAATGGAATTTTCATTCTACCTGATTTTTGAACGTTTAAGAAATTGACAAAAATGCCTTGAGCTGTTTCTGGTCGAAGGTATAAGTCCATCGCACTTTCGGCAGAAGCACCAAGTTTTGTCCCAAACATTAGGTTAAATTGCTTCACCTCTGTCCAGTTTTTAGAACCGGTTTCTGGATCAGCAATTTCTAATTCTTCTATTAATGCTTTCACATCAGCAAGATCTCCGTCTCCTAATGATTTACCCATTCGTGCTAAAATGCTGTTTCGTTTAGAAAGGTATTCCATCACACGAGGATTTGTAGTTTCGTATTCGGCTCTGTTGAAACTTTCACCAAAACGAACGCTTGCTTTCTCTATTTCTTTTTCGGCTTTCTGATTTAATTTTTCGGCATAATCCTCAATTAAAACGTCGGCACGGTATCTTTTCTTAGAATCTTTGTTATCTATTAACGGGTCGTTAAAAGCGTCTACGTGTCCGGAAGCTTTCCAAGTCGTTGGATGCATCAAAATTGACGCGTCAAGACCTACAATGTTTTCGTGCATTTGCACCATCGATTTCCACCAATAGTCACGGATGTTTTTCTTTAACTCCACTCCATTTTGTGCATAATCATAAACTGCACTTAAACCATCGTAAATTTCGCTTGACGGAAAAATAAATCCATACTCTTTTGCGTGCGAAATTACATTTTTGAATAAATCTTCTTGTTTTGCCATAGTGTTGCAAAAGTATAAAATTGATTGAATTATAGCGAATAATTAAGATGAAAAACCATTTTCTTCCACAAGATCTATTATTTACAAAAATTAAATTTCATAAAAAAACCGTCAATTGCATTGACGGTTTTGTAAACTTATTGATTTGTGACTATTGAACCACAATTTTTCGAACTGATTTTTGAGCACCATCCTGAATATTGACTAAATAAACACCTGATTGAACATTATCCAGCTGAATATTTTGAGCAAAAACGCTTTGATTTGGATATGATTTAGAAAAAATCTGTCTTCCACTTACATCGTAGATGTTGATCAATGTTGGCACCTCAGACTTCGAATTGAATTTGATATTAAAATTTCCATTACTTGGATTTGGAGCAATAGTTAAATTACTTAATTCAAAAGACGTAGTATTTAATGGCACGAGATAACATACTAAAAGAGACCAGCTGTTCAATGTACCTGTATTATTTACAGCAAAATCTTGAACGTCTAATTTCCAATCTCCCATAGCCGATTTTGAATTTAAAACTGCTAAACTTTCTGTTGGAGAAAATGTTCCAACTACGGGATTGGTGCAACTAGGTGATCCAGCGCCTTCGGAAAGATTGGCAACAATACCATCTTGTGTACTGCAAATTCTATTAATTAACTTTACGGAAGTATTGTCTGGATGTCTTAAATTTACGGTTAAATCTTTAATGTTTGTGTGTGCGATATCTACACCAACAACTAAATCAACAATACTGTAATTAGCCGGAACATTGATTGTAGATGTGCTGATTGGACCTGGATTACCCGTACTATCTGCAATAGGAAGTGCACCAGTACTGTTATAGGTAACGCAAGAAAGTGTGAATTCTCCAATAGAGAATGTACTTGAATTTATAGCAAAGTACACATTGTCTACAGGCTGAACCATAATACGACAGAATGGAAATGAAATATTAGGTACAGTAATTGAATGTGAACCATCGTTTGGTGTACTTTCTACTAAAACTGTATTGTAAGTATAGCCACCATCTGTAGATAATAAAATTTTCACGTTAGCCGTGTTGATCGGTGCTGCAGTAGTTCCTGCTACATCCCAAGTAATTAATTTGCTTTCTCCTGGGAACCACGTTGTATTAGGCACATTTTGAGAAGTTACTTTAAATGGTCCTGCTGATGCATTGAATGTCACGGTTGTGTTTTTACGTTCCGTTTGACCACCATTAGCTACATCATTGTCTCTTACTGTTAAGGCAAAATCCATAGTTCTAGCTACATTAGGAATAACTTCCCAAGTAGTAATTAGAGCACCTGCTATAACATTTGCTATAGCTGGAAAATAGCGTTTAGGAGATAATGTTGGATTAAAACTTCTAAAATTAGGATTAGAAGTTGTTGTTATCGCACTTGGAACAGCTGTAGAAACTCCGGTATTGGTTTGTTCCCAACAATAAGTCATTGCGGTTGGGCTACTATCTGTAGCATTTCCAGTCAATACAAATGCAGTACCTATTGGAATGATATAATTTGCTAGGTCCTGAATAACAGGTGCTGCGTTGAAGTTCTCAACTGCTGCAGCACAATTTCCAAAACCTATTACATGAGCGGTCATTTGAGCAATACTTACTGCGTGAAAATAAGCATCAGAATTACTTTGAACATTAGCCGGACAAATTCCTGCGTAAGCCATAATAGTACTCCCGCTTCCTGGTTCAACAGCTTGAGCACTCGATCTGTTTCCTGAACAAGAATTATTAAAGGTATGCGATGCACCAAATTGATGCCCTACTTCATGTGCCACAAAGTCAATATCAAAAGGATCACCTACTGGAGATGGAGAACCTGTAATTCCTCTTGCTTTTCCAGAAGTACAAACTGATGGAGATTGTGCTAATCCACCACCACCTGTACTTACTGTATGTCCAATATCATAATTGCTTGACCCTATAATCCCATCAATTACTGTTTGACTCTGATTGATTAAAGTGTTCGCACTATTGTTATTAAAGTTGTCCGAAGTAATAAATATAATATCTTCATTATTAGCTATCAATTGCATTCTTAAAGACATATCATTTTCATAAATACTATTGATACGACTTACTGTAACATTCATAGCTGCCAAAACAACTGATTTTCTTTCCGCTAATGTAGCACTAGAGGTAATAATTTCTGCAGTTATTGCTGCATTGACATGAACAGAGGCATACTCAATGGTACACGCCATTGCCATACGGTAGGTTCTTAAAAGGTTATCACTGATTAAGGTACTGTTTGTAGCTAGCGGCAATTCTCCATCTTCAGGATCTTCAACAGAACACGTATAGGAACGCTCCGTAGTAAGCGTTGATTTTCCATAAACCATATAACCTCTTAAATCCGTGGTATATGGATCAATATAATACGTTCCTTCAGATGACAAAACCATCGCATGAAGTCCGAATACGGTAGTAGTCAAATAAATTTTGGCACTTTTATTTCGTGTACCTTGTCCTACGTAGGACTGAATTTCCGAATGTTTTGCAGCTAATTCTGGTGCCATCACAGATGATTCATAAATGCTGAAGGATTCTAAAGATCCATCTGCATTTGGGAATTCAATGATTGTAGAAGAAATCGCTCCAGAAAAATTTCTAGTAGGAGCTGTTTGTAATACTGCTTTTAACGCTGAGTAATTAAGCGCATAATAATCCGCTTGTTCCGTAACAGAAGCGCGTTCAAATTTCTGTGCTGTAGCAAATTTTGATGCTGCTGTCTTAGTCCAAAGCGCATTTTGTGCATTGGCTAATCCAATGGTTAGGATCAAAATTAAATTTAAGTATAATTTTTTATTCATAGTATAGGGTTGTTAGATTCACAAAATTAGTCAATTAATATTTTAAAGTTCTATATAATTCTCATAAAAAAACCCAATCATCGCTGATTGGGTTTCATGAAAGGAAATATTTAAATTCTTATTTAATGATGATTCGCTCAACTTGCGTTCTTTCGCCATCAAAAATGGACAGTAAATAAACGCCTGTTTGCACATTATTTAATTGAATATTTTCGTTAAAATCGCCTTGGTTGGTGTAATTTCTATTAAAGATAGTTCTACCACTCATATCATATACATTTACATCTATTTTATTTGTAGCTGCATTTTTGAATTTCACGTTAAAATTTCCGTGGTTTGGATTTGGATATATTACTAGATTTGATACTTCATTCTTAGTTACTTCCAATGGTGCTGCAGTACTACAGAAAGTAAGTCCCCAATTGTTTATTGTACCTCCATCAGTATTAAATCCATCGACAACTGTAAGTGTCCAAATACCTTGTGATACTTGTCCGTTAAACGCTGATAACGGTTGCGACGGAATAACTGTACCTGAAATTGTAGGATTCCCTGAACACACGATAGGACTTCCGGCGTCATCAAAAGTGGCAATCACATTATCATTTGCACCACATTGATTGGTAAACAATTGTACTACTGTTCCACTTGGGCTGGTTAACCTTACCGTCATATCTGAAACATAAGTGTGTGAAATATTTAATTGCACATTTAAATCATCAATCGTTACGCTGTCAAGCGCATCAATGGTAAGTGTTGAAGTAACTGTAGCTATTGTAGCTGGAATAGTTACCGGAATATTAACTGATGCTGAAAAATTACAGTAACTAGTATTAAATGTTGATGCTTCTACGAAAGAAGCGGAACAACCTTCATTTTTAGCTTTTACGCGCCAGAAATAATTAGTAACATTTTGCAGTTGCATTGGCGCATAAGAAGTTGTGGCAACTGTTGCGCTTTCAACTATAGTTGTAAAACTAGCATCCGTAGCAATTTGCACTTCATAAGCAGTTGCTCCAGTGGAAGCCGACCAAGTGAATACCGCACCATCCGCTGTAATAGTAGTCGCATTTGCTGGACTCGTTAAATTGATTACTGAGAAATTATTATCTAAAATATCTGCATATAGATTTACACTTTTAACCACAGTACCTGCTGTAGCTTTTACATTGATTGTATACAAATTTGGAATAACAGCACTTGTAGTAGTAAAAGTAACCGTTACATCTGAATTGATAGTTGCCGTAGCAGGTGCAAAAGTTGCAGTAATTCCCGCAGGTAAATCTGTTACTGAAAATGAAACTGGTGCAGAAAAACCGCTATAAGCTGAGAAAGGTAATACAAAAGTTAATGCACCGCCTTTACAAACTGATTTATTTTGTTCGCCCTCAATACCTGAAAATGCTAGAGCAAAACTAGATGTAGGAGCTGCAATGGTGAAAGTAGTATCTGAAATATCGTAAAAAATATTATCATGACCCTTTACCATAATTCGGTTGGAACTTCCTGGAAAGTTGGGAATTGTAATGGTTTCTGAACCGTCATTTGGCACTTTGCTAGCCAATAAAATTGGAAAAGTAGTCCCATTATTTGTAGACATGTAAATATCAACAAAACGGGTGTTTACAGGTGCAGTATTTGTGGCTGCTACTGCCCAAGTTACCGTTTGATTTGAACCTACTTCATAAGAAACAAACGTGTTTTGAGACGTTACAGAAAATGGCCCTGATGCTTCTGATACCGTTACGTTCATCTCATCCGTTCCTGTTTGAGAACCACCCGCTGCATTATCTCTTACCGTTAGAGCAAAGTTTAATACGCGACTTACACCTGGCAAAACTTCCCAAGTAGTTCCCAATTGTCCTGCCAATACTGTAGATTTTGCTGGGAAAAATCGTGTCGGACTTGAAGTTCCTTCAATAGATCGAAAAAGAGGTCCTTGTGATTGAAACTGGCTTGGAGCTGAATAAGTAGAGCTTGCATAACTCATTGGATTATTTTGTTCCCAAGTATAATTTAATGCATCTCCGTCTGCATCTGTTGCTGTTCCAGTTAACATAAAAGGTGTTGAAATAGGTATAACATAATCTTTCCCTGCACTTACAACCGGTGCTGAATTTGAAAATGTAGTAACTTGAGCACAAGCAGAACTCACTCCAGTTTTAACATTATTAGTTATGTCACGTATGGTTACGTAATGAAAATATGCATCACTCGCATTTTGTACATTTGGACTACAAATTCCAGCATAGCCCATAATAGTTGAACCACTTCCCGGCTCTACTTCTGTTAGTCCGTTTCCTGAGAGACATCCTCTTGACGATTGCGTATGATATCCACCAAATTGATGTCCCATTTCATGTGCTACATAATCAATATCAAATGCATCACCTGTTGGATTTGTCCTTCCTGTAAATCCCCTTCCCTTATGAGTAGAGTTATTTCCAACTGGATTTGTACTTGTACTACAAACGCAGCCAATACATCCTGCATTACCACCACCACTTGTATTAAAGTTGTGTCCAATATCATAACTTGCAAATCCTATTGTAGCATCAATAGTTTGTCCTGTTTTAACATTATATTCACCTACCCACGGATCTGTTGTTCCATTAAAGTATAAAAGCAAATCATTATTTGCCACAAAAATCATGGTAATAGCTAAATCTCTCTCGTAAACACCATTTACACGTGTCATAGTTAATGCCATCTGCGCTTGAATATTTGCTTTCTTTTGTTCAGTTGTACCTGTTCCAGCAAAAATAGCTCCATATTCACCTGTGCAAGAAAGTGCTAGTCTATAGGTTCTTAACTTAGAATCGTCAGCTGCGGCAACGCTATTAGCACTTAATGTAGCTTGTTCTAAACTTGGCAAAGCAATATCATCAGCTATCAAACATTCAAAATCTTGTGGTGTATCTGAAATAGCACTTTTTGAATAAATAATATAATTTGCCCTATCTTCCGTATATGGATCAATGTATAATACACTTTTTCCAGAAGCAAAGGTCATACTGTGCAATCCAAGTTGGGTTACTGAAAAACGTGCAACAGCACTTGGATCATCAACACCTTGAGCTGCATATGATTTAATCATTGGAAATTTTCTTGCCAATTTTGCCTCCATAATAGGTGTTTCCATCACATAAAAACGCTCTACGTTTCCTGCTTCGGTTGGCAAATACATAATTTTTTTGGAGCGTCCAACAAACTCACCTCGAACAGGTGCTCCAGATAACTGCTGTTTAAAAAGGTCCAAATTCAAATGGAACAAATGGAAAGTAGTAGGATTTGAATTTCGATTGACCTTTTCCAACATATCTATTTTTTGCGCATTCGTTTTTGTCCAAGGTGATTGACCAAAAGAAAGTGCCATCGAAAAAAGAGCAATTATCAAAAATGTAATTTTTCTCATGAATTAGTTTTAGTTTTAAAAATGAGGTTTTTAATTTCCAAATATATGAATAACATTGATTCAAATGCAGTTCAAATTCAAATAATACGTTAAAATTTAAATTATCCGCATTCTGATTTCATTTACGGATTGTATGACTTAAATTTGCTGGCACTAAAACAGCAATTTTGAACAGCTATAATTCTATACACGATTTTTCGACTACTAAAAAAACCGTTGTCACTTTAGGCACTTTTGATGGTGTTCATCTTGGACATACCAAAATTATTGAGCGTCTTTTAAATGCCAGTTCAGCAGACCAACAAAGTCTAATACTAACTTTTTTTCCGCACCCTCGAATGGTTTTGCAAAAGGAATCGGATATTAAATTACTCAATACAATTGCAGAACGCACCCAACTTTTGGATAAAGCAGGTTTGCAAAATCTAATTATACATCCTTTTGACCAAGCTTTTTCTAGATTAACGGCGGAAGAATTTGTGAAAAACATTTTGGTAGATGTGTTCAACATAAAGAAAATAATTATTGGACACGACCACCGTTTTGGCAGAAACAGAACGGCCAATATTGATGATCTAATTTTGTTCGGGAAGGAATATGGTTTTGAGGTTGAGCAAATTTCAGCGCAGGAAATTGACGAAGTATCCATTAGTTCTACTAAAATTCGAAATGCATTGAACGAAGGTAAAATTGCATTGGCAAACGAATATTTGGGTTACAACTATTTCTTTTCAGGTACCGTCATTCATGGTAAGAAACTGGGTAGAACCATTGGTTTTCCCACTGCAAATTTAAAAATCAGCGAATCTTATAAATTAATTCCAGCTCAAGGCGTCTATGCGGTACAGTGTTTAATAGCGAATCAACTTGTAAACGGCATGTTAAATATTGGCACAAATCCTACTGTTGAAGGTCAAAATTTATCTATAGAAGTGCACTTATTAGATTTTGAAGGCGATCTATACGACCAAGAAATTACTGTAGAATTGGTCAAGCGCATTCGCGATGAGAAAAAATTTGAATCTGTTGAGGCGCTTAAAATGCAGTTGGAAAAGGATAGGTTGTTTGCACAACAATTATTTCAAAATAAATAAGCAATTGTAATTTTTAAAAGCCTGACTACAATTATTGCTTACATATCATTTTTAATTTGCAAGCGTCATCTTTATATTTCTTCAAATTACAATAAGTACTTTTAGCAATCGTTTAAACTTCCTCGAGAGCGATTACAGCATGAAAACGATAGCATGAATTTCATTAAACTTTTTGCCCTCGTGAAAGGACTCTCATATTAACTATCAATATCACCTCTCAATAAGCTAATAAAATGATAGATTAATTTCTAAAAGATTAATTTTTAGAGCAAATAATACAAGCATTTTCTTAAAATTTTTATAAATACAACAATATTCCATTACATTTCTGCTCAACTTTTTGTAGTTTAGACATTCTAACGTCTAAACTTTTTCCTTATGAAACTTAAAAGAGAACTTATCAATGGATTTATTATTTACGTAGGCATTGCAATTTACTTTTTGATTATTGAATTTTCAGGACTTGCCGACGTATTTATTCTTCGCATGCTCAACTTATTTATCGTGGCTTTCGGAATCAATTTGACACTGAAACAAAATGCAAAGGATGGCATTCCAGGCTATTTTACCAATTTAATTTCAGGTATAGTAACTTCTTTATTTGGCGCCATTCTTAGTATTGTAAGTTTATTGCTTTACATCGACTATAGAGGCGGAAACGCTTATTTGGAAACACTATCACAAGGCGTACTCTTTGGCGGCGGCGAAATCAACATTGTTTATTATTGTATCGGACTACTTTTTGAAGCCGTGGCATCGTCTGCAATTATCGCATTTGTGCTAATGCAATTTTGGAAAAATAAAGTAGAGGTAATTAATAAAGTAAATGCGTAAACACACTTATTTTTGATTGAACATTGTCAATTTGTTGCCCCTTTTTCGTTTCTGAGTGATTTGCTTTTTACTTAAAAGAGAAATACCTACTTTTGACATCTTACTAAAATTTAAAGATGAGTACTACAAGAAATAACTGGACAAAAGACGAAATTATTGCAATTTATAATAAGCCTATTATGGACTTACTTTATGAGGCTTCAACCGTTCACCGTCAATTTCACGATCCAAATGTGGTTCAAGTTTCCACTTTATTATCCATTAAAACAGGAGGTTGTCCCGAAGATTGTGGCTATTGTCCACAAGCTGCACGATACCATACTAAAGTAGATGGAAATGATTTAATGTCGGTTTCTCAAGTTAAAGCACAAGCTTTAAGAGCAAAAGAAGGAGGATCTTCTCGTGTTTGTATGGGTGCTGCTTGGCGAAATGTAAAAGACGGTCCTGAATTTGATCAAGTATTGGAAATGGTCCGAACTATTAATAAATTGGATATGGAAGTATGTTGTACCTTAGGTATGATTACAGAAAACCAAGCCCAACGTTTGGCGGAAGCCGGACTGTATGCCTACAACCACAATTTAGATACGTCAGAAGAATATTACAAAGAAGTAATTTCAACAAGAGGTTTTGAAGACCGTTTGCAAACTATTGAAAATGTTAGAAAAACCAATGTAACTGTTTGTAGCGGTGGAATTATTGGAATGGGAGAAAGCATTGAAGATCGTGCAGGAATGTTAGTTGCATTGTCTACCTTAAATCCCCAACCAGAATCCGTGCCCATAAATGCATTAGTTGCAGTGGAAGGAACGCCGATGGAGGAAGAAAAACCTGTTGAAATTTGGGAAATGATCAGAATGGTTGCCACTACAAGAATCATTATGCCGGAAACGCAAGTTCGACTTTCTGCAGGACGTATGAATATGAATCGTGAAGGACAAGCGATGTGCTTTTTTGCGGGAGCTAATTCAATATTTGCTGGTGATAAATTATTGACCACCCCAAATCCAGATGTAAATGAAGACATGAAAATGTTTGAAACTCTAGGTTTGATTCCTCAAAAACCGTTTACTAAAGTTTCACAGCCAAAAACAGTAGAAGCGGCAGATTCTGAATTTAGTACGTTAGGCGAAAAACCAAAATGGTCCCGTCCTGGACATACTATTGAACGAAATTTAGAAGCTTCTGGAAAAGGAAAATAAATTTTACAGGATTATATTTTTATAAAACTCTCGGTATTTTATCGGGAGTTTTTTTTGTCCTCTTATTTAAGCTTATAAATCTTTTTTGAGATCTACAATGTATCTTTTTTGCTTTTGCTAAAAAGAATAAACCTAAAATCAATATTAATTTTCATCACCTTCTAAATTTCATCACATTATTGACAAAGGAAAATTGGCAAAACTACTTTACAACTGTTTGTAAATCATAACTTTATTTTAGCTAACTTTATACTTGAATACGCGTATGCGTTCACAGCCCAAATTAAATTTAAACGCCACACCGATGATCAAATCCTTATTTAATTTGTTTTTTCCGCCCGCTTGTTTAGGCTGTAGCCAATTTCTCTCCGAAAATGAGCACGTAATTTGTACGCAATGCAGACATGAAATCCCTTTGACCAATCATCATTTAGATTCTGAAAATGTAGCCATGATGAAGCTGTACGGTAGACTTCCAGTAGAACACGTTTCCGCCTTAATGTATTTCCATAAAAAAGGAATTGTTCAAGAACTCATTCACAATTTAAAATACCGAGGACATCAAGAAATAGGCACTTTAATTGGCAACTGGTACGGAAATGAACTTAAGGAATGTGCTATTTTGAAAACAATAGATGCTATAATTCCGATTCCGTTGCATCCTAAAAGATTACACAAAAGAGGCTATAACCAAGTAAGCACTTTTGGCTTAGCCCTTTCAGAACAGCTCAATTGTCCGTATGACGAAAATCTGCTCAAAAGAGTACAACACAGCAAGACCCAAACATTTAAAAATCTATTGAGTCGGAATGAAATTAAATCGCATACCTTTCGGATCGATACTTTAGAAAAATACCAAAACAAACATCTTTTAATGATTGATGATGTGATGACTACTGGTGCAACACTTGAAGCTGCGGGAAAAACATTACTAGAAATACCGGATGTAAAAATTAGTATTGTGTGTATGGCCATGTCCGAACGGTAAATAATTATATTATTGCAATTAATATTATTTGTTTCTACCAAGAATTAATTTTATGAGAAAAACCATTGTATTTTTTATAAGCTCCATTTTATTCCAAAGTTGTTTTTCCTATAAAGCAGTTGAAAACAAGACAAGCCAATACGAAATTGGAAAATCATACCGCGTACATCAAGGTAAAAAATCTAAAATTATAAGAATAGACAACAAAACAGATAGTACACTTGTGGTTTGGAGTGATTTTAACACGGAAACCATTTCCACTGATTCATTTTCTAAAGTGGAAAAGAGGAAGTTTTCTATTATAAAGACGGTACTTCTGCCGGTAACAATTATGGCGACTGTGGTTTTATTTTTTGCAATTTCCTTTTCAAATTAAAACTAGATTTTAAACTACTGCTAATTTTAGCAAAAACATTTCATTCACAATAATTATAATTGTTATTTTGTGAGATACAAATTTCACTTTCTATGTCGAAGATCATGTCGCGCTACATCCTGTTAATACTAGCATTACTCATTTTTAGTTGTGCCAAAAGAGGCAACATTACTGGAGGTTTAAAAGACACTTTAGCCCCTGTTTTACGTCAAAGTATTCCAGAGAATTTCAAAACCAATTTTACAGGGAACGAAATTAGACTTAATTTTGACGAATACATCAAGCTGAAAGACATCAACAAACAATTGATCGTTTCGCCACCGATGAATACGGCACCTATAATTACTCCAACTACGGCTAGTAAATACATATCCATAAAAATAAAAGATACGCTGCAGGCAAATACTACGTATAGTTTGAATTTTGGACAAAGTATTCAGGATAATAACGAAGGTAATATTTTTCCGCAGTTTAAATATGTGTTTTCAACAGGAACTTGCATCGATTCGCTTTCCATTTCAGGAACAATCCAAGATGCTTTGGAAAGTAAAAGTGATAATTTTGTAACTGTGATGCTTTATGAAATCAATGAAAAATATACAGATTCTACCATATATAAAGAAAAACCACGCTACGTAACTAATACTTTAGACAGTGCCACCACTTTTAAAATTGAAAATATTAAAGCAGGAACGTATCAATTAATTGCTTTAAAAGACAACAACAATTTTATATACAACCCAGGAAAAGATAAAATTGCGTTTTATAACGAACCGATTGTTATTGGAGCGGAAAATAAATCGTACAATTTAAAGTTATTTAATGAAGTAGTACAAACCAAATCCTATAAACCTACTCAAGCGTCTGGAAATCGAGCGCTTCTGGGTTACGATGGTGATTTTAAAGATGCTCAAATCACTTTAAAGAATGGTTCTGAAACTTTGAAAACGATAGTTACAAAACTGCCTGAAAAAGACTCCGTACAAATATGGTTTCCTGCGGTAAAAGCAGATTCACTTCAATTGGCTTTAACAATAAAAGAGTATTTAAAGGACTATTATTTTAAATTGAAAGACCAGAAAAAGGATTCATTAAGTTTTACTGCTGCACCTTCTGGAACGCTTCATTTTCGTCAAAATTTTGGACTTACAAGTTCCATTCCGCTTACCAAGATTGATTCTTCAAAAATAAGTGTGACCGATAAGGATTCTATTTCCGTTAAATTTACAACCGATTACGATATTTACAATCAAAAGCTGGTCTTTAAATGGAACAAAGAACCTGAGCAAAAGTATAAGATTACTTTATTGCCGGGCGCTTTAACAGATTTCTACGAAAAGACAAATGATACGTTATCCTATAAATTAGCAACGCGTGAAACCAATAAATACGGTAATCTTACCTTCAACTTAGAAAATATAAAAAGCTACCCAGTTATTGTACAATTGACGGACGCTAAAGGAAAAGTTATGGAATCCGAATATTTGGAAAAAGAACCTGTAGCCAATTTCAATCTTATTCAGCCTGGTATATTTAGAATTCGAATCATCTATGACACCAATCAAAACAAAGAATGGGATGCAGGAAATTTCCTAACCAAAACGCAAAGTGAAGAAGTGATTTATTTTCCAAAAGAAATTGACGTACGTGAGAATTGGGACGTTAATGATGGAATTATTTTAGAACCTTAGTTATTACATTAGTTGAAAATGATCCGCATCATTAAGAAATCCAAATTTTTTTCGATTTCGTACTTGCTCTTTTTTGTCTAATTCTACAATATAGACACCTTCCGACTGATGCGGTTCTAGAGTAAAATTCCCTATTGCATCGATTACCTGTGAATCGCCGTTGTAGTGATTATTATTTTCATCTGTGCCAATGCGATTTACTGCTACAACATAAGTCATGTTTTCAATGGCACGCGCTTGAAGTAACACATTCCAAGCATTTGCTCTGGTAGCTGGCCAGTTGGCAACATAGATTAGTAAATCATATTGCTCAACATTACGAGAAAACACTGGAAAGCGCAAATCATAGCAAACTTGCAGGCAAATTTCCCAACCTTTATAAGCGATTATTTTCTTTTCCGAACCTGCTGTAAATTCTTTGTCTTCTCCAGCTAAAGTAAATAAATGACGTTTATTATAATATTCAATTTTACCTTCGGGAAAAACAAAGACCATACGGTTGTAATAGTTCCCATTATCTTCGATTACTAAGCTTCCAGTTATTGCACAGTTTTTTGCTTTCGCTAAATGCATCAACCAAGTTATGGTCTCACCATCCATCTTTTCGGCTACCAGTTTCGGATTCATCGTAAAACCCGTTGAAAACATTTCCGGCAATACTATTAAATCGACATGCTCCAAAAATCCAGTAATTTTCTGTGCCAAATGACTGCGATTTTCTAGCGGATTTTCCCACTTTAAATGCGTTTGAACTAATGCTACTTTCATAATTAAGTTTTGATTAAAGATATGCATTCTATATAGTATTAAATAATGAATGAAACCTAATGACCAAATATTTTGATTACAACCTACATTATTTTTAGAAAAATTTATATTTTACTGATATTGAAAAGGAATGAACTAATATAACGTCTACCAAATTTTTAAATATTTAAGGAAATGAAGTCAAGCTTAGGTGGATCAAGAACAAAACCTGGGGAGGAATTGTAAAAATAAATTAGAAATTTGTCGAATTAACCATTTGAGATGATTTCAATTGACCATTTAAAATTTATATTACCTGATTTTTTATTTGATCTCTTTGATGTGGTTTCTGCTTATAACACAGAGAAAAAATTGCACTTATATTTTAAGGAGTAAATTAAACTTCCAAAAGAGTTTGATACACTTGACTTGATTTCAAAAGGTTTTCAGGATGGAATCACCATTCATGATTTTCCTTTAAAAAGTAAGCTTGTGTATTTGCATATAAAAGTACGCCACGTGACAAATAATCCAATGAAGGAATTATTAAAAGAGACTGGACTTTACTGGCTAAAGGAACCGGCATGACTGATGATTTTGCGGCTTCTTTAAAAGAAAATCATAAATAACAGCGCTCTCGATTGTCACACCATAGGCAGGTTTTTCGGGATTAACGGAAAAAGACTTCAAAGACAGTATAAAAGACGTATGAGTTCGTTAAATACATGGGCACCACGAGAACGCGCTCATCAGCGGATTGTTCATCCTGAAAATATAGGCATACATTTATCATGTGACGAAGTGACTTTGTCTCAAGGTAAACTTTATACCATTGTAACCAACAAGAAGTTCAAAGGCAAAAAAGATTGCTTAGTTGCTATTGTTGCCGAAACAAAGGCAGAGCACGACATAGAGCATATTTGTAGGATTAATTATGAGAAAAGAGGTTCTGATCAAGAAATCATCCTTAACATGGCTAATTACATAAAGTTGATATCCAAGAAATGCTTTCCCAAAACAATACAAGTCACTGATAAGTTCCGTGTTCAAAAATTAGCTCTGGAAGCACTGCAAGAAAATAGAATCAAACATCGATGGGAAGCAATGAATATTGAAAATCGATTGATAATGCAAGCCAAAAGAGAGAACAGAACTTATATACCCGAACTCTTGTCTAATAAATGTGGAATAACTACAAAAAATGAGACAAATATACTCAGGCCGCTTTATTATTAAAATTTCTTAATTTAATCTCCATTTCTAGCGGAGAAATATAACCTAGAGTAGAATGTAGTCTTTTTGTATTGTACCAATTTATATATTCTTTTAGACACGCATTTAATTGTTGAAAAGAAGAAAAATGATACCTATACAAACATTCATATTTTATGGTTTTAAAAAAGCTTTCTGCAACAGCATTATCCCAGCAATTCCCTTTTCTACTCATACTCTGTGTTATTTTTCGATTATAAATGAAAAGATTTGTCATTTTATTAGAAGCATACTGAGCTCCTCTGTCTGAATGAAAAATAAAATT
>NZ_AUDN01000026.1 GCF_000425485.1 Flavobacterium tegetincola DSM 22377
TCACCCTGTCTTACAAATTCCCACAAACAAATTCTACATCAATACTGATCACAATTACCTACACAAACATTGGCCACGGTTTCAACCGTGGTGCACATATAGAGAAAATCATAATTAGAAAAACAAAGAGGACAACACAATTTCCCGCACCTTAAGAGATGTTTTTCAGGAGCTTATTCCAGCTATCACCTTTAGTCCTCAGTAAAAAAGCCGGTTTTCCAAGCCCAAAAAGGAGCTTCTAAAGTCGCTCTTTTTGGGCAGGAAAACCAGGCTTTTTTACCTCCGGGCTACCGGCTCTATCTGGGCTAGGGGTTTTAGGAAATAGTCAACTTCAGTAGATTTCATTTCAATTAAAGTTGATATCAACCAGAATTAATACACTAACTTTTTAGATTTATAATCCATAGCAATAGTACCGCAACGCTGCCGAGAGAACTTCACGAACACAGAAATTTGTGCTGCATAAGTCGAGCGTATATTATTGGATTAATAATTTCAGTGAACTATAAACCATAACGCGGCTGCTAATTAAAATGTAAATAGTATTAGTTGCATCACACCATAAACCTCTAGTCATTTATAGGAAAAATGGTGTCAGCCACTAAATGAGTAATAGATCCCGATGTGTAATTCCTTCCTGCGAGTCGTTTGGAACAATTCCCGATGCGTAATTCCTTCCTGCGAGTCGTTTGGAACAATTCCCGATGCGTAATTCCTTCCTGCGAGTCAGTTGGAGCAATTCCCGATACGTAATTCCTTCCTACGAGTCGTTTGGAACAATTCCCGATGCGTAATTCCTTCCTGCGAGTCGGTTGGAACAATTACCGATGCGTAATTTCTTCCTGCGAGTCAGTTGGAACAATTCCCGATGCGTAATTCCTTCCTGCGAGTCGTTTGGAACAATTCCCGATGCGTAATTCCTTCCTGCGAGTCGGTTGGAACAATTACCGATGCGTAATTTCTTCCTGCGAGTCAGTTGGAACAATTCCCGATGCGTAATTCCTTCCTGCGAGTCAGTTGGAGCAATTCCCGATACGTAATTCCTTCCTACGAGTCGTTTGGAACAATTCCCGATGCGTAATGCCTTCCTACGAATCGTTTGGAACAATTCCCGATGCGTAATTTCTTCCTGCGAGTCGTTTAGAACAATTACCGATACGTAATTTCTTCCTGCGAGTCAGTTGGAGCAATTCCCGATGCGTAATTCCTTCCTGCGAGTCAGTTGGAACAATTTAAGCTTCTGAATAAATTCCTTCTCTGCAGGAGGCGAAATTTACTTACATTAAATATCTATAGGTGTTACGGATGTAGATTAAATAGAATTTGAAGTAAATTTGAATCTCTCTATTTTGTTTAAATCTTCTCTGAAATCCTGTAATGCAGTTTATTTTATGAAACAGCAGTACCGTCAATTAAGATACTTTCGTTAATTATAAATTAAAGTAAAAGTCCCTTTGGTAAAAATACCAATAGCGATTAATAGTATTACCAAAATCTCCATTAGTAATAAAAGTAGAAACAGGACTAATTTAAAAACAGTTCTTCCTGCTAAATATTCTTTACGGAATGTTCGGTAGTAGTTAGCAATAAAATAAATTAAGATAGTGAGAGGAGTCAAGATGTAAAACATGCTGCTCAAGCCATCAATATAATTTAAGAAATCCGTAAAGTAAAGCAGTTCAAAAAGAAAATTTATAAAGATTACACCTAAAAAAATCATACCGGCGATTATTAAGTGTTCACTAAAATTTAGTTTTTTTCTTTTAAAAAGCAAGAAGCTATTAAAAGCGAAAAGTGGTACAAAAGCATAGATTATGAGCTTTGCGTAATCGCCAAGAAACTTATCGATGTTTTTTCCTTGAACAGATGTAGCACCTTCGTTTTTTATGTTGAAATAGTCAAACTGCATCTTGTCATAAAGGTTATTTACTAAAAGAGTTAACCCGATGATAACAAGAATTAGGTAAAACACATTGTAATATTTTATTCTTTTTCCACTTATATATTCCAAAGCAGCCGTTCCAGGTCTGATTAATGCTTGCTTAATGGTAAATAGGATTCCTTTTTCAATGTGCCAAACGCCATGAAGCAAATCATGCATAAAGAAATGTTTAGCAGTAATTCGATGGGTATCGGTTTTTTGTCCACAGTTCGAACAGAATTTACCTTCAGCAACTGTATCGCAGTTTAAACACGCAAGACTTTCCATAATTTTTTAATTTGACAAAGCTAAAATAGAAAAAGACTTTCATTATCTGAAAGCCTTTTCTTAATTATTTAAAAAATAAATAGTCTTTCTTTTCCTCAATCCATTTTCTAACATTCACAAAAGCTTCTAACGAAGGTGAAACATCATTTTCTGCATTTGAAAAGTTGAACTTAACTTCACCATGCAAATCCAAACACCTAAAGTGGTTTCTTCCAAAGTCGATAACAGCATCTGTTGTGGTTTTTTAATGGACAAGTTATTGTCTTTTTTCATTACATTTGAAAAGCAATAATGCGAAACAAACTTTTGGATATGCATCTTAAAATAGGTATGAAGGTGAAGGTTTGTTTTGGTTATATGCAAATTAGCAGCAAGCTTGCCAAAATTGTAAAAAAAAGTGAAAATTTATGAAGAAAAATATTTATTTAATTGTAATTGTATTAATATTATTTTCAGCAGGGTTTGTAAACTTTGTTAATATTCAAAATTCTATATTAGAAAATTTAAAAAACTATTCATTTGCTTATAATGAAATGAATACTCAACTTTTTGATTCTTTAAAATTTGGAATTCTTTGTGGAATAACTCCAATAGTATTAAATGTTTTATGGAATAAAACTAAAACTGAAAAGCTAAGACTGAAATTATTGTCAATGTTTGTTTTTATAACAGTTATTGGTAGTTATATTGTTATAAAAATATCAATATTAAATTCAAAAAACGATATTGAAAAATTAGAGATTAAAAATACATTAAGTATAGAATCGCTAAATTTAACTTTGCATTTCTTTTTAGCACAAATAATTGGTTTCTTTATAATGTATTTAATTTTTAGGAATAAATCAAAAACAGAGTAAAAATCCTACTGCTAACAAGCTAAGGTTTAGTTGCTTCCGAAGAATGAACAATGAAACCTGTGTTGAATAGCCTGTCCCGTTTTCTCGAAAAAACCGATTAAATGCCGTCAACACTTAAGAAGTTTTTGCTACAAACACCTTCACCCAAATTTGTCACTCCGTAGGAGTCTATTAATTACTACAAACAAAAAATGCTCTTCCATCGAAGAGCATTTTTTATATAAATATATAAGGAGTTATTTCTTTTCAATCCATTTTCTAGTATTCACAAAAGCTTCTAACCAAGGCGAAACCTCGTCTTTCTGTCCACGTTCTGGATAATTTGCCCAGTTCCAAGGGAAAGTAGAACGCTCAATGTGTGGCATCGTTACCAAGTGACGACCTGTTATATCCGTCATCATCGCCGTGTTATAATCCGAACCATTTGGATTGGCAGGATAACCTTCATAAGCATATTTCGCTAATTATTTGGTTAATTATATCTTGTAAGTTCAAATACCAATTGTTTTGTAAATTTTTTAGGCATATTTTTAATAACTTTTCGACATTGCAATTTAAATATCTCATTTATGTTATAATATTAATAATAATTTATGTAAATTGGTGGTTTACTTTTAAAACTCAAAATTTATTTATGTGAAAAATCCAATAACTTTAATTTGTGTGTTAGTTTTCTTCTTCTCTTGTCAGCATGAGAATTATGTTGATGAAATAAAGATTAACAAGAATAATAGCAATTGTATATTTTTATTAAAAACTCAAAATTTTATTAATACTACCACTCTTGAGAGTAAGAATATAAATATTTATCCGAGAGAAAATAATTTTAGCTTAACCTATAGTGAAAGTAATACAAAAGGCATTAAGACAGTTACTGATAAGTTCAAAATTTATCCTAAAAACGATGTGTCTTCTGTTATACTGTATTTTGAGAAAAATACTGACAATGTAAATGCAATAAGTTTGTTCGTCTATAATCAGCGTGATATGATAATTTATCACGAATTATTTAAATTTAATGGTGTAGAGTTTATGAATATTACTTCGTGGAATTTGAGTACATGTAATTCAATTTTGCCTGGTTATATTGAACTCTTGGGTAATATAATAGATCCTACGATTAACAAATCATGTTTAATTTTTAATGTTGATTCTAAAAATTATTTATTGCGGAAACCCCATGGTAATAATTTTGAGAAATTAATTTTAGATAAATCCAAATTTGGATTTAGATCTTCTGGTTGTACTATTGGAATGTGTAAACTTGATTTGGAAACAAAAAATTGTGGGGTACATCCAGAAGGAGGGTTGGATTGTGGCGTGCCGGGTTCTGATTCTGAAGATTGTCCTAAAGATGAGTTAGAGGAAGGGTTAGAAGAGCAGGAGGAAGTAATAGTCGACACCAGACGTACTGATTATGTTAAAACTAATACACAACTAGCTTATAATATAAAAGAGTATCTTAATTCTTTTGATAAAGGCACTAAATACGTTAATTATTATTATTTTATAGGTAAAATATTAATTGAAAATAATGTTATTAAAGAGAACCGGTTGACTTTTTTCGAAGCATTTGTTAGAGTAATTAATATTGGTAACAAATTATTAACTCAAAATGATACTAGTGTTTTAATCACAAATTCTGATTTTATTTTTTTCAATGATTTAATTGATTCATTGTTAGTAGGGCAATCTAATAACGCAGAATACATTAATATTTTAACAATAGTTAAGGACGATTTGATACATTTCAGAAACAAACCAACTAATGTTGTAAAGAATGAAATTGTTAATTAACTTACTGTACTGTTTTTTAATTTTTATAGTTTTAAATAATTTGGTTAGTAATTGTATTTCTTTTTTCTTAGGTTATAACTATATATATATTAATGGTGTAGTTTGTAAATCAGAAATTAATTATAACGGATGGATTGTGATTGTCTTTTTTATTATCTTTAAAGGTTTGCTCTTACTATCTTACCTTTTTTATAATGTACGATGGATCCGTTTTTATCTAATTATTGAAGTATTGATTATTGGAGTTTTGCTTCTTGACTTCGTTTTTAATTCATATTTAATTCAATATTTCTACTCAAATAGACCCATATTTGTTTTAAGCTTGTACTTGTTTGATAATTATTTAATTCAGGTTTTGATTAGTATTATTTCACTTATACTTTTGCGAAAAACTTTTTTTGATAGAATTAAAACTGTATCGGATAAAAAAGTTAATTTTTGAGGAGGTATTCATAAATTTGATTTATGATTTAATACTGTACGAAACAAAAAATGCTCTTCCATCGAAGAGCATTTTTTATATAACTCAATTAGGAGTTATTTGTTTTCAATCCATTTTCTAGCATTCACAAAAGCTTCTAACCAAGGCGAAACTTCATCTTTTTGTCCGCGTTCTGGATAATTTGCCCAGTTCCAAGGGAACGTAGAACGCTCAATATGCGGCATCGTTACCAAGTGACGACCTGTTGTATCCGTTAGCATTGCCGTATTGTAATCCGAACCATTTGGATTGGCAGGATAACCTTCATACCCATATTTGGCTACAATATTATAGTCGCTTTCCGCATTAGGTAATTTAAATTTTCCTTCGCCATGCGAAATCCAAACGCCTAAAGTGGTTCCTTCTAAAGTCGATAACATCACCGAATTGTTTTTCTGAACCTTCACCGATGTAAAGCCACTTTCGTGTTTCTGCGAAGTATTGTACGTCATTTTTCCGTGTGTGTCGTGTTCTGGATTCATCAATTCCAATTCCATGAACAATTGACAACCGTTGCAAATTCCCACAGAAAGTGTGTCTTCTCTTTTAAAGAAGTTTTTCAATGCTGTGTTTGCTTTTTCATTGTACAAAAATGCACCAGCCCAACCTTTCGCTGAACCTAAAACATCAGAGTTGGAAAATCCACCAACCGCTCCAATGAACTGAATGTCTTCTAAAGTCTCACGACCGGAAATCAAATCCGTCATGTGAACGTCTTTCACATCAAAACCTGCCAAGAACATTGCATTCGCCATTTCACGCTCGGAATTACTTCCTTTCTCACGAATAATCGCTGCTTTTGGACGAGTAGTTGTCGGCAATTGCGGTAATTTTCCATCAAAATGAGTTGGAAAAGTAAAGTCTAACGCCTGATTTTTATAATTCTCGAAACGCGCTTTCGCCATTCCATTTTTTGATTGTTTCTGGTCTAACAAATACGAAGTTTTAAACCAAGTATCTCTTAATTCTGAAACATTGAAATTGAACTTGTCATTGTTATTTACAATTGAAATTGTATTTCCTTCTACAACAGTTCCAATGTTGAAAATTTCAATTCCGTTATTTGTAAACGTTTCTTCAACCGAAGCATCCGCTTGAAAAACCACAGCGATATTTTCGTTGAAAAGTGTTTTTACAGAATCATCTTCGCCTAAAACACTCAAATCATAAGCTGCACCTAAATTCACATCAGCAAAACTCATTTCTAACAAAGTAGTAATCAATCCACCACTTCCGATGTCGTGACCCGCTTTAATTTTGCGTTCCTTAATTAAATCTTGCAACGTGTTGAATGCTTTTTTGAAGAAAGAAGCGTCTTTAATCGTAGGGACTGCCGTTCCAATTTTATTCAGAATTTGAGCAAAAGAACTTCCGCCCAATTTGAAAGTATCTTGAGATAAATTAAGATAGTAAATGTTGCCACCGTTTCGTTGCAGAACAGGTTCCACCACTTTCGTGATATTACTACAGTTTCCAGCCGCCGAAATAATAACCGTTCCCGGAGCGATTACTTCATCGCCTGGGTATTTTTGTTTCATCGAAAGCGAATCTTTTCCTGTTGGAATATTGATGCCCAATTCGATGGCAAAAGCAGCACAACTTTCAACAGCTTCATACAATCTTGCGTCTTCACCGGCGTTTTTACAAGCCCACATCCAATTCGCAGAAAGCGAAACCGAATACATTCCTTCTTTTAAAGGAGCCCAAACTAGATTAGAAAGTGCTTCACCAATTGCCGTTCTCGAACCTGCAGCTGCGTCAATCAATGCAGCGATAGGCGAGTGGCCAATGGATGTTGCCAATCCTTCTTTTCCTTTGAAATCTAAAGCCATAACACCCACGTTGTTCAAAGGCAATTGCAACGGTCCAACACATTGTTGTTTCGCGACTTTTCCTCCCACACAACGGTCCACTTTATTCGTCAACCAGTCTTTAGAACCCACAGCTTCTAGCTGCAATAATTCGTTTAAGTAGGTTGGAATTTCAGCCGTATCATAATTCAATTCCGCATAATTAGCAGGAATTGTAGTATCATTCATAATTGTTTTTGGCGAACTACCAAAGAAATCTTCCAATGCATAATCCATTGGTTTTTCACCTGTCGATTTGGATTCAAAAGTAAAACGGTGGTCGTTCGTAACTTCACCCACTTCATACATCGGCGAACGTTCTCTGTCGGCAATTCGTTGTAGAATTCCCATATCTTTTTCACCAATTACTAATCCCATTCGTTCTTGCGACTCGTTACCAATGATTTCCTTTGCAGAAAGCGTTGGGTCTCCAACTGGCAATTTGTCTAAATCAATCAATCCACCGGTTTCTTCCACCAATTCCGAAAGACAATTTAAATGTCCACCAGCACCGTGGTCGTGAATGGAAACAATTGGGTTATTATCACTTTCCACTAAACCACGAATGGCATTTGCGGCACGTTTTTGCATTTCAGGATTGGAACGTTGGATAGCGTTTAGCTCAATTCCAGTTCCAAAAGCACCTGTATCGGCAGAGGAAACTGCAGCTCCACCCATACCAATTCTATAATTTTCACCACCGAGAATGACAATTTTGTCTCCGGCAGTTGGTTTTTTCTTAATTGCTTGGTCTAATTTTCCGTAACCAATTCCACCCGCTTGCATGATTACTTTGTCGTAACCAATTTTACGTGCTTTCTGTTCTCCTCCTTCGGGGGAGTTAGAGGGTGCTTCTTGGTGTTCAAAAGTCAAAACCGAACCTGTAATCAACGGTTGCCCAAATTTATTTCCAAAATCAGACGCTCCATTGGAAGCTTTTATCAAAATATCCATTGGCGTTTGATACAACCAAGGACGTTCTGGCATGGCTTGTTCCCAATTTCTTTTGTCTTCCAAACGAGAATACGAAGTCATGTAAACCGCAGTTCCCGCCAAAGGCAATGAACCTTGTCCACCTGCTAATCGGTCGCGAATTTCTCCACCTGAACCCGTTGCTGCACCATTAAAAGGTTCAACAGTAGTTGGGAAATTATGTGTTTCTGCTTTCAATGAAAGAACAGAGTCGAAGTTTTTTTCTTCGTAAAAATCAGGTTTATCCGCACTTTTTGGGGCAAATTGAACGACAGTTGGTCCTTTTACAAAAGCTACATTATCTTTATAAGCAGAAACAATTGCGTTTGGATTTTCAGCAGAAGTTTTCTTAATCATTTTGAATAAAGAAGTTTCTTTTTCTTTTCCGTCAATAATGAAAGTTCCGTTGAAAATTTTATGTCGACAGTGTTCTGAATTGGCTTGTGAGAAAGCGAATATTTCAGAGTCAGTTAGTTTCCGTTCTAATTTAACCGATAAATCAGCCAAGTAAGTCACTTCTTCTGGACTCAAAGCCAAACCTTCCGATTGATTGTATCCTTCGATATCTTCAATGTCCAAAATAGCTTCTGGAGCGATATTAACATCAAAAATAGATTGATGAAGCTCCGTATATTTTTGCGAAAGCATCGGGTCAAAATCGGTGAAATCAGGGTTGACTTTTTCAAATTCTTCAATTCGAATGATTCCCGAAATGGCCATGTTTTGCGTAATTTCGACGGCATTGGTACTCCAAGGTGTAATCATAGCCGCACGTGGTCCAACAAAAAAATCCGTCAATACGGATTTTTCTATTTTATTTACGTCGCCAAAAAGCCAGTTTAATTTGCTGATGTCTTCTGCTGATAATTCGTTTTGCATTTGAACTGCAAAAACCTTTTTCGCTGGGTTTCCGAAGAAATGAATCATTGTATGTAGTTATTGTGTTGTGTGTTGCAAAAATAGTTTAAAAAACGACAATTTCCAATGCAAAAAATGTAAAATCGGCTATTTTGTTTAACGTGAAATTTCAATATCATAAGGTTAGAGATTAGCCAAGTTAATGTTCTATTTCTTTTGAAACATATTGATTTTCCTGCATTTGTAAGGATTGTTATTCTTCGAATAATGTCCAATTATAAGCACCCATATCAGAAGGATTGCTTCGTGTTAAACCTAAAACATCTGTGGTTCCACTTGAAAAGCCAAAATCTGCAGCTCCTCTTGCCACTGATTCAGCACCGATTTGTAATTTGTTTTCCGAAGCTTTTAAAAAGTCCGGTTTGAAGTCGAAATTGTTTCTTGCAATAAGACAGTTCTGATACAACGTTGCATCTTCAAAATTATAGAGCGGATTTGCGCTGAAAATCGGGTCGGAATTATTAAACTTTAGCAAGGTATTCGTGAGCTTGTAATTAAAGGATTGCGACTCATTTTTCCGCAATGACAATTGTCGACTATTGGAGCCATAAATGATGCAATTGGTAAAATTGGCAGCTGTTAAATCCCGTGGAACCTGATTTTGATTAGAATCCAATATATAATTTGCAATAATTACTGCAAATTGCGTTGAGCTTGAACTCTGATTGTTAAACGTGCAATGTGTAAAATTATATGTTCCTCCCGCGCGAATTTCCAAAGCGCCAATTCCTCGCGTCAAAGAATTAATGACTAAATTAAAACCATCAACTTTAGCGTAAACGGCTAAAATTCCTACGACAGACGAGTTGTAAATTTGTGTGTTTTCGATTTTTAAAGGTGTGCCAAGATTTTCTTGAACATAAATACCAACGGTAGCATTTTTTAATGTTAGGTGGTTGATCGAGTGTTCTTTACTACCACTTCGTAAGAAAATTGCTCCCCATTGACCTGGTGTTTCAGAAAACCCATTCTCAAGGCGATCGCCTTCAAAAATCACTTCATTTTCTAAATTTTCTGTAATTGAGGATTGTCCTGCAATATTTAATGTAGCGCCATTTTGAACAATTATTCCCGAATCTTTATGAAAATGGATTCGAGCGCCTGGATTTACAGTTAACGTTTTTCCGTCAGGAACGCCTGCATAACCGTATACAACATAAGGTTTGTTGTTTTTCCAAACGTATTCATTACCGTTATCAGGATGATTTTCCTGTAAGTTTCGACCTTTGATTTGAGTTGTGTTTCCATCTGCATCAAAGCCAAAATCAATTTCTTCGTAAACGCCTTCAGTTCTATTAGGGAAAATAAAGTAGGCATCCTGAATTAAGGTAACCAATTCTACTTTTTGTTGATTGGTTCCAGTGCCAAAAAGGATTTGGTCGGTATATAAAAAATCAGTTGGATTAGCATCAGCAACATTTACGGTTGTTTCGATAAAAATATACATACTGTCTTTTGCCAATAATTCGACATTTGAAAATGATTTGGTTGCGTTTTCAGTCATGCCATCCATAGTCATCCTGTATTTTGACGCGGCGCCTTTTGCAAATCCAATCGTTGGAATACTGATGTTTGAATCGGTCTTATTATACACTTTTAGCGTGTACGTGCTTGAGCCAATATCGGTAAAAACAGTATCTAAATATACGGTGTCTCTCGAAAAACGAAGTTCGCCCGTGCTTTCGGCAAAATCAAAGTCGGTACGGCATGAGCTCACTCCAAAAAATAAACCAAGGAAAACCAGTAAAACAAAATAGCGCATGGAAATTGAATTTTTGTAAAAATAATAAAATTTGTCTTACTACCGTTAGATTTTTAGTATATCGCAAAAAGCAGTACTATTATTGTACTTTTTAGGTTTTTTTTAAATTTTGCCAAAGTCAAAAACCTTATTTTTGTGAAAAATAGATTGTATGAGTTTTGATAAAGAACAAATTTTAAAATTGTGTCGTGATTTCTCTAAAAACACGTTGATGGAAACATTAGAAATTGAGTACATTGATGCTGGTCCCGACTTTCTAAAGGCTAAAATGCCTGTAAATTCAAGAGTGCATCAGCCAATGGGTTTGCTTCACGGTGGCGCAACTGTTGCTCTAGCGGAAAGTGTGGGAAGTGCTGCATCAATGATCTTTATCAATCCTGAAAAACAAGAAGTTCGTGGAATTGAAATTTCTGCCAACCACGTGAAGAGTAAAAGAAACGGAATTGTTTACGCAACAGCAAAAATAGTTCATGAAGGTCGAAGTATTCATTTGTGGGAAATCAGAATTACGGACGAAAGTGATAATTTGATTTCCTTGTGCAAATTGACCAATATGATTTTACCCAAACGAGTTAAAAATGCCTAATATTTTTGAGCAATCATTGGAATCATTTCAGAAGAATTTGCCGTTTGTGCTTTATAGCAAACCAGATTCAGAGCATTTAATTGGCTTTTTTCAGCAAGATCGTGCATTGCATAAAGCCACTACTTTTGCAGAAAAAGGATTTGTGTTTGCTGATTTTGAAGGAAATCAATCTGTATTATTTCCGGAAATGGCGTGTGAGATTCAAACCGAAAAATACAAGTTTGATTGCGAAAAGTCGAAAGATACATTTGTTTCTTCTTCAACAGACGGGAAGGAGGCTTTTGAGGTTTTAGTGGAAGAAGGGATAAAAGCGATTGATAAAGGGACGTTTCAAAAAGTAGTTTTATCGCGAAGTGAAGCAATTCAAGTAAACGATTTTAACTTTTTACAGGTTTTTAAAAAGATGCTTTCTGCTTATCCTACCGCATTTCGATATGTTTGGTTCCATCCTGAAATAGGCATGTGGTTGGGAGCGAGTCCGGAACAACTATTGAAGGTCAAAAGTTCAAAATTTAAAACTGTTGCCTTAGCGGGAACTCAAAAATATGAATCAGATGTAGAGGCGATTTGGCACGAAAAAGAAAAGCAAGAACAGCAATTTGTCGCCGATTTTATTATAGCAAGCTTAGATTCGGAAGTAAGTGCGATGGAAATATCGCAACCGTATACTTTTCAGGCCGGGAGTTTGGTTCATTTGAAAACCGATATTGAAGGCGTTTTCAAAAATGACTTTAATTTGATGAAAGTTGTACAAGTTTTGCATCCCACTCCAGCTGTTTGCGGACTTCCAAAGGAATCTTCGAAAGCATTTATTTTAGAAAATGAAGGTTATGATAGAAGGTTTTATGCAGGATTTCTGGGTGAATTGAATTGGGATGTTTTACCTGAGAGAACTTGTGATTCGGATTTTTTTGTTAATTTACGTTGCATGGAAATTCAGCAGAATCAAGTTCAATTGTATATAGGTTGTGGTATTACAAAGGATAGCAATCCAGAAAAAGAATATTTTGAAACCGCCAATAAAGCGATGACGATGAAAAAAATTTTAAATTGAAATTATGAAATTAGATATATTAGCCTTTGGAGCACATCCAGACGACGTAGAATTGGGTTGTGGTGGCACAATTGCCAAAGAAATACAATTAGGAAAGAAGGTGGGAATTGTTGATTTAACCCGTGGAGAATTAGGAACTCGCGGTTCAGCTGAAATTCGTGATGCCGAAGCAGCAAAAGCAGGTGAGATTTTAGGTGTTTCCGTAAGGGAAAACTTAAGAATGCGAGACGGTTTCTTTAAAAATGATGAAGCACATCAATTGCAAATCATTGAAATGATTCGGAAATACCGTCCAGAGATAGTTTTGTGTAATGCAATTGACGATAGGCACATTGATCACGGAAAAGGAAGTAGTTTAGTTTCGGATGCTTGTTTTTTATCGGGCTTGCGCAAAATTGAAACCCAACACAATGATGAAGCACAAGAAGCGTGGCGACCAAAATTAGTGTACCATTACATTCAGTGGAAAAATATTAAACCTGATTTTGTAGTGGATATTACAGGTTTTGAAAAAACCAAAGTGGATGCGATTATGGCTTACGATTCGCAATTTTTTAATGCCGATACGAAGGAGCCGGTAACGCCAATTGCTACAAAAAACTTTTTGGATAGCATTAATTATCGTGCTCAAGACCTTGGCAGGTTGATTGGAACGGATTATGCAGAAGGTTTTACTGTAGAAAGATATTTGGCGGTCAATAGTTTAGCAGATTTAATCTAATTTTTTTAAAAAAAGATTTGCAGTAATGAACTTTTGCTGTATATTTGCACCCGAATAAACATGGTGATTGTAGCTCAGTTGGTTAGAGCATCGGTTTGTGGTACCGAGGGTCGCGGGTTCGAGCCCCGTCTTTCACCCATTTTTTGAAGTCCTAGAGCAATCTAGGACTTTTTTTATGCTCCTACTTTTTTTACTTTTTCTTTGGAATTTAATTTTTGGTTCGGAATGTACAGCAGCACCAGAACCGCTGTGAAAGTAGCTCATCAATTCTGAAGTAATGCAACTTGAATTTCTAAAAGTGCAACAGCGGTGGTTTTACGTACTTAATCTTCTTTTGATGCAATAAAATTAATAGTATTGCATCTTTATTACGGTTTCCTGGGAAAGAAAATCACTTGTAATTGCAATAATTTACTGTTCAAATTTCTCGGTCTCTTTCGCGTCTTTTTTGTTAAATAATAGTCCCATCATCATGACTAAAGCAGTCAAAATAATGACTTGAATAATAAGCGAATTATTGACAATTGGAGAAACTAATTTCAAAGGAATGGACAAGAAAAGCAATATAGTAATCAATCCTCGCGGTGCGATGTACAGCAGTGGACTTATTTCAATTTTGAACAATTTGAGTAGTAAGTAACGTATCGCAAAAATACCGATCGTAATTCCTAAAGCCCAAACGATGGTATCCGTATTTATGATTTCTGCTGTTTCAATTAAGAAACCAAAAAGGATAAAGAACAAAGCACGAATGAGGAACGCCATTTCTGCTGTTAAGTCCTTGAATTTATGAACTTCATTGTTCAAGATGTCCGGTCGCAACCTTTGGATGAATTTAATGTGTTTTAACTCATCTAAATTCCCAAGAAAAATACCAAACAAGAGGATGAATACTAGAGCGGGTAAATTATAAATTTTAGAAATTTCATAAATTAATATGACTAGTAAGATGATCGGTGCAAATTTCACGGAATGCTTAATCTTGCTCAACAGGAATGCCAAACCTAATGTTGCAATGAAAGAAATGATGATGATTAAGACAATTTGCCCAAAAAACATGCTGACCGACTGAAAGGTAAAATAGTCGTTAAAAGTTACAAAATTGAAGAGAATTACACCGAAAATATCTGACATACTGCTTTCATAAGTAATGAACTCCTTGTTTTTAGAAATTAGATTTTGTGCACTCGGAATGGCTATCGAGCTGCTAATTACAGCTAAAGGAATCGCGTTGGAAAGTGCCGCTTTATAACTGATGCCGCTGTAATAATGGATGACATATGCCAATCCCAAACTGATAACGATAATAGGAATAAAGGCTACTAAAGCCGATTTTTTGACAAAAGGAATCTTGGATCTCGTGAGTTCTAATTCGAGCGAGCCTTCCAAGACTATTAAAATAAGTCCAATAGTTCCTAAAATAGGTAATACTGAAGTTAAATTCGGAATTTCAATGTCCAAAAGTGTGGCTGTTTGCTTGACGCCCCAACCTAAAAACAAGAGTAGGATGACCGATGGAATTTTAGTTCGAGATGAACTTAAATCAAAGATGTAGGCAAACAATAGTAGTAAAACTATAGAAACTATAATGGTTGTAGTCATATAAATCGCAATTGATGCATAAAAAAAGGCTTCGATAATTGGAAGCCTTTCTTAATCAATCGAAATATAAAACTTTTTTTTATCTTTTTAAAGAAAAATGTCCTTTAACCGTTCGACCATCTTCTAAATTAATTACGTACCAGTAATCATCGGCAGGTAATAATTGACCATTTAATGTACCATTCCAACCGTCATCTAATGCAAAAATTTTATGAATAAATTTGCCGTAACGGTCATATATAAAGGTAGTTGTAGTAGGGCTAAAGTACTGGCTAATGCCTTCAATTTTCCAAAAATCGTTGTATCCGTCGCCGTTTGGTGTGAAGTATTTGGGCGCGCCAACTATTGCAACTATTTCTTGAATTGTACCACAACCGTTTAAATCTTTGATGAAAATGGTATGAAAACCCATGGTTACATTCTCAAATACGTTTGATGTTTGATAAAATAAAGTTGCATCGTCTATTGCAAACACATAATCACCGATACTTTGCGCATCTAAGACAACGGTAATGCTATTTGGACCTGTGGTAGCATCTGTAACAATAGTTTCAGCTATAATAGCTTCACTCGAATTTTGTACTAAAATTTCCCTCGCCTTTGAACAACCATTCATATTGGTTACAACTACTTTGTAAAGGCCCGGACTGTTAACCGAAATACTATACGTGTTTTGTGGAAGTGTTACATTGTCTTTAAACCACTCGTAAGTAAAGTCTGCAGGATTGCCTTCTAACAGTCGTGCATCAAGAGGAATAAATTTAAGCGGTAAATTTTCGCATACAAAGTATTCTTTTTCTAGTGTTTTTAAAAGATTTGGCAGACGGTTTACAACTAAATCTATGGTGCCAATTCCGTTGCAACTGTTTTCTTCTTCTATCCGAAAGAAAATGGTTGAAGCGTATGCTGTTAAATTTGTATAATTTGTAGCATCTGAAATTTCATTTTGTTCCAACAATGCGTCTTCTAAAGTTTCATAATAACTGACGGTTTGCGTTGCCGTCAAAACCAAATCAGAAGTGTTCAAATTAAAAGGAGCAAAACCATCTTCAGTCGCTTCATCATCACAAACAGGTGCTATAGTTACGATTGGATTTACCAAATTCACGCTGAGTTCTACAAAACTTGTGCTTGAACATCCCGTTGTTTCATTAGTTACAAGGGCTTGAATTTGCTGCGGATTAGAAACGTTAGTATAACTGGAATTTAATTCAGTGCCATTAAAAAAGTACGCTACAGTTAAATTTACATCATCACTTGTCAAAGCGGACGTCGCTTCGTCTAAATTAAAAAGTGTAATTCCATCTGGAATGAATCCTGGATCACATTGTATCAACGTGGTATTTACTACCGCAGGAAGTGAGTTTACTTTTAAAGTAATCTCTTTTATCTTTGAGCAATTATCTGGATTCGTTGCCTTAATAAATACGGATTGTTCGTTTGGAGTTGTGTTGGTATATGGATTTGGAAGTGGGTTGATTCCAGCAATTGCATTGGCATTGGAAGCATAATAGCGAAACGTAAGATTTGAAATGTCTTGACCTTCCATTATAGTTGCGGAAACCGCATTTAAGTCAAATGCATTGATCCCATTTGCATCATTACCGTCTGAAGTGTCGTCGCAAATTGCAAAAGTTTCACCGGGAATAGTAACGGTATTGATTACATTAAGCGTAAATTCGGTAGTATTGAAGCATCCGGAAGTAGTATCTGTAATACGCGTAAAAATAGTTTGTGGGTTGGTAGAATTAATAAACGTTGCTGGATTTGGAATGGCATTCTCGGCAGTCAAAGCGTCATTGGAATTCAAGTGGTAGGAAACAGCTACATTTGTTTGTGTGCCAATAACAATTGGTGTGTTTTGAGCCAAATTAAATTCTGTTTTTTGATCGTCAACTGCATCACTATCGCATTCTTCCAAGTTGATTACACTGCCTGTTGGAATGTCAAAAACTGGAGGTTCTTTAAATGTTGCCGTTCCGGTCCAAGTCAAAGAAAAATTGCTGGAACCTATTGGTCTGTCAATCACAAGAAAATAGGTGTCATCAGTATTAACTGTTAACCATTGTAAAAAATTATTTCCACTGGCTCCCGGTCCTTCCGTTACATCTGTTTCAGTTGCATTCAACCCTGTGGTATTATTTGCAGATCCTGCCGCTTGGGGATTGGTGGTGCTGCATCGGATGGCCTGACCAATATTGCCACAAGTTACATTTGGACCGAATATAAAAAAATCAAAGTCAATTCCAATATTTGTACTTTCAGGAGTTAAAGTAAATCCCAAAGTTCCTCCTTGATCAATTGCAATTTTCAGCCAAATACTATTGTTTTCCTGACTGTCACAAGCGTTGTTTCCATTTAATTCTTGAATTCCAACTCCGGTAGCGTTAAGACCATTGAAGCCTGTGTTTCCGCAGACTACTAAAGCATCTGTACAATCATTTTGTGCATGCGTTTTGGCAAAAGAAATTAATAGTAATAAGGCGAATACGTAACGGAACTGCATCATTTTGTTATTTTTTTGTCAAATATATGCAAAGTTTTAGAAAATTTATCTTTTCAATGAAAAGTGTCCTCTTACAGTGCGATTGTTCTCTAAAATAACGACAAACCAATAATCAGATGAAGGAAGCGGATTTGAATTTAACGTACCATCCCAACCACTAGTATCGCCTGTGCCACTGAATACTAATTTTCCGTATCGGTCAAAGATGTGTACCTGTGCCAAACGATTTTGTTTTTGCAAATATTCAATTTTCCAAACATCATTATATCCGTCTCCGTTTGGGGTAAAAAATTTAGGATAGTCAAGTACAAAGATTTCTTTGACTTGTATTCCACATTTACCTCTCGCATAAACCGTATAAGCTCCAGAAGGTACGTTAAAAAATGTTGGGTCATCTTGATAATTGACGCCGTCAAGAGAAAAATCGTATACGCCTGAACCGGTAAATAAAACAGTAACCGAATTAGCTCCACCTGCAAAATCATTAATGGTGACACCTGTTATGGTAGCAATTTCTGATGCAATTACATTAAACGTTTTTGTGTCGCTGCAGCCATTTGCATCAGTTACTTTTACACTATATGTTCCCGCTGTAGAAATGGTAATGGAGTTGGAGGTGCTTGCAATAGCATCATTCCATAAATAAGTTTGGAAACCTGTAGGAACTGAAAGTTGGATTGTATTTAAACCTTCACAAAAAATTATATTTTCATCATCAAAATTTGGAACTTCTAAAAAATTGATAATTAAAGTAACGGGTATAATACTGTAGCAATCTGCACCGTTTGTAATTTTGGCCCAAATTATTTGTTGCGATGCTGTAGTATTAGAATATAAATTAGGTAGTGGGTTGGAAGTATTCAGAGCATTGGTTGCTGTTGAATAGTACGCTACATTTAATCCTGCAGGAAGTCCATTTATTACTTGTGGCGTAACTTCGGTATTTAAATTAAATGCGCGAAGTCCGTCTTTTATTGAATCTTCATCGCAAAAAGCAATTGGAGTAACTGTAGGATTTGTATTGGAAATGGTGAGAGTAATCGGAACAATCTTGGAACAATTACTGCCATTGGTAACTTTTGCATACACTGTTGCCGCTGGCGAATTGAAATTAGATGCATTAGGCACTTGAGTAGTAGCACTATTGTCTGTGTAATATTCAATTCCTACAACGGAAGCGTCTGATGCTAAAATAGCAACATTTGCTTGTGTTAAATTAAAATTGGTAACGCCGTCCATTTCTGGGTCACATTGCACAAGTGTAGTTCCTGTCGCAATTAGTGCAGCTGCATATTCAATTTTAATTTCACCTGTGGAAATACAACCAGAGTTGTTAATGTTGATTTCAACAGCATAATTACCACTTGTTGAAACTGTGAAAGTTGGGTTTGTAGCGCCAAAAATTGCAACACCATCTTTAAACCATTTATAACTGTTTGTTCCAGATTCTGTTGCGTCTAAAACAAGTGTTTCTCCAAAACAAAGAGGATTGGTGGTCGCTATCAAACGATCGGATCCCAGGTCTTTACCAATTTTGAAACTTCCGCCACCTAGAAAAATGGCAGAATCATATAAATTATTTCCTTGATCGGCAACTACCAATTTTATATGATATAAAACACCAGGTTGAACAGTGGACTTTGCGGTTAAAATTTTTGTTTGTCCGTTATAATTTGTCGGATGATTGGAACCGTTAAATGCATCAAAAAACTGTGGATTGGCTGGCGGACAAATAGATCCTGGTCCACGAACGGTATTGACACGAACGGGTATATTAGTATCTGGCACCACAGCTAAGTTGACGTAGCTTTCTGAAGTATTTGCTTTTTTTAGTAAGAAGACAAACCCATCGGTGAAATTACATTGGTTTTGCGTTCCATTCAATAAATATTGTTCAGACGAAAAAATGTAATCGAAACTAATTTTATCGGATAAAGGAAGAAAATCAAACTCTAAAACGGTAGCGTTTATGGAACTTGAACCAATGTTTAAGGCTTGCTCTAAGTCGGCATCGCCTTGCCACGTAGTAGGTCCGTCGCTCAAAATGGACGTATTGGGTCCAACTGCAGCACTTGCTCTTCCCGTAGTTAAAAGGACGCCATTAGCAAAAGGAAAAGTGCTTCCGCCAGATGTAAATCTTCCAAAACTTTTGCCATTTCCAAAATCCCAAGTGGATACAGAAACATTTGAAATATTGGCACAAGGGTTATTAATTAAAATATCTTGAACTAATTGTGTAGCAGTAAGAGTCTCATCTACTGTAATATTCTGTGCATTCGTTTTGGAGTAGAAACCCAATAATAGCAACAGAAAAAGCGTATTTTTTATTCCTTTCATAATGCGGCAAAGATACTGTAAAACTCATTTTGCTTAAAGATACATAAATGTTAAAATAATCTTAACAATCTCTATTTCAGACATCAAATGCAATGAGCTTAAAAGTTAAATTTATTTCAAAAAAAAGAATAAAATAAAACTACTAATTATGAAAAATTTTATAAAAAAGCACTGAATAGAACTAATATTAACACAATCTAAACAAACGAGAAAAACAAAAAATGCGCTCTCAAGTTGAAAACGCATTTAATTCCTAAAAAAGGAAATAACAATTAAAACAAAACAATTATGAAGTTTAACCAAAAAACTTTATAAATAACAAATCACCTCTAACAAGTGGACTTGTTTATTAATAGATGTAGAAATAAGGAAAGGGTTGCGTAAAAAAAAAAAAATTATGGGATATTTACAGTATCTGTAATGAAAGTGCCATTTCCTGTAGTGAACTTCAGCGTGTAAGTTCCCGGAATATTTTGATCAAAAATATAATTCGTTTCTAAAAGAGGCGCGTTTTGGGTACAAATACAACCTTCATACTTAGCTATAACTTTAATGGTAGTCACATTTTCTTCTGTATTTTCTTCAAATTTAAAAAAGCTACCACAACCATTTGTGACTCTAAATGCTATGTCAAAAGTTTTTCCGGTTGCATCGGTCGATAAATTAGGAACAGCTGTTTCAACGCCCGCCATGCTGTATTCAATACAATCATCCACATCACGATCAGAACTACAACTAAAGAGCAGAAAAACTAAAAAAGTACTGTAAATTAATTTCATAATAAAATAGGTTGGTTTCTATAAAGAGTTGAAAAAATGATAAAGGTTGCGCAAAAAAAATCCCCAATTTAAAATTGAGGATTAATAAAACATATAGTTTAGCTTTTCTGTTCTTTATTGAAATAAACAAGGTAGTAATACATTTGCTTTTCCTCGTCCCAACCTTTTTCTACATATTTTTCTGCACTTTCCGGGTTGATGAAATCCAATTTAATTTGAATATTGGTATCCAAATTAATTACGTTTTTCATCTTTCTTCGTGCGTCAGAAACGGCTGCATTTGCAATTGGAAAATTAGTCACATCTTCAATGCTGTATTTCTCCCCCTTATCTACCTTATAATTCTTAAATTCAGGAATCAAGTCTGGATTGTCTAAAACTTCGTTCAAGAAGTTGGTTTCTTCAAACTCATCATTCTTAGCAAAATAATTTACAGAACGGTTCATAAACATCACCTCTTCCTTCTTGTCTTCGGCAGGAAGAACCACGTCTTTTGCAAAATCTTGACAGAATTTCAAGTATTTCTTAGTAATGAAATTTTCATCTTGAAACGCATCCACATTTAAAAAATGCTCCAACCAGTATCGAGCGTCGTAACGGTTACTGTCAACGGTTAAAATTTTGTACCCTTCTTCTTTTTTATAATTGAAAATAATACAACCTTTATCCAACTTGCTTAAGTTGATACCGTGTTGCAAAATCATTTCCAAGTGCGTTCCTTTATCTTCAAACTGCAAGAAATCAGCTTGCAACTCACTTTTAAAGATACCAATAGCATCTACCACATTGTTGTCAATATTGATATTGGTCAAATGCGTTACATAAACTTCACCATTCTTAATGTGTGGATGATTGCTTTGTTCAAATAAATGTTGCGTTATTTTTTTTGAAACCGCGTGTACTGAACTCGGGTTGTCAAAAATTTCGCTGGCAAACATATACATGTCGTTGTAATCCAAATCAACTTCATGAGCAAACTGAAAATAATTTTCCTCCTTGTCTCTAAAAGGTTTAAAAAAGTACTCCTTAATTAAAGGAACAATTTCGTCACTTAAATTAAAGGTTTGTTCCGATAAAAAGATTTCTTCATTTCGGCTTTTATTTCCAACGCGGTGAATCGATAAAGATTCGATGTGGGTATTGAATAGGTTTATCATATTTTTTTTGTGGCTGAGTAGCTGAGAAAACAAGTGGCTAAGTCCTACAAATCTTTGCTTACTTTTTTAGCAAAAGATACGATCATAGCTTCAAGCTCTCGGCTATCTTGATATAAGTTATTAAATTCTTTTTCGGTTAAATAACGCACATTCTTTGATATTTCAATTTGTGTTTGAAATCCAAATAATGAACTTATGAAAATAGTGAGAAATCTCGAAAATTCATTGTTACCTTGTCTTCCATATCCTTCAGCAATGTTACTAGGAACTGAGACAGCGCATCTTCTAATTTGAGAAGTTAGCCTAAATATCTCTTCTTGGGGAAATTATCTTGTAAATTCATAGGTTTTTGTTACCAAAGCCATTGACTTTTGCCAAATAAGCAAATCTCTAAAAGGTCCTATAATTTCTAATTTTAAGTTGAACTCAAAACTAATGAAACTTTATTGAATTTCACTCAGTGCCTCAATATCTTAGACGCTCAGTAACTCAGATTAATTCCAGTTCTCCTCAAAACCATAATCCTCAAAATTATCGCCACCGTCCAGTTGGTCTAAATCATCTTCGTCATAATCATCATCATAATCGGAGTAAGGATTATTTGCTTCATCTGCTTCAAACATTTTTTCGCCCGCTTCATCAGGCATTTCGCCGTGTGAAAACAATAAAGCTGGATAGGATTCGCCCACTTGAGGCTCTTCAACAGAGGCAAGTTCTACAAGGAAAGTCCACATGGATATGAAGTCATAAACGTAAATAATCTTTGTATTCTGTTTGTCAAGCAAATCAGAAAGCACGTAATCAGACATGATTTTCTGTTCGCCCGGAATGTCTCCACCATCAAAAAGCGAAATTTCATCTTCCTGATTCCAAGTTTCATCACACGTATAAAACGAAGCCACTTCCATCCCATCAAAACCAAAGGCATTGAAAATAGCATTGTGAAAATCCTCCAACGTATCGTCCTCTTGAATCGCAATATCTCTAAAAATATCCTCTTCTGTATCAAGGATTACTCTAAATTTATATATCATAACTTGTAAATAGTATTGAGGGGTCAAAGGTAAAATTTATATTTTGTATTCATTAAAAAAGTAATCAACAATTGTGTTTTTATTTGGCATCAAGGTTTTCAAGTGTTGACATTCATTTTTAGTATTTGGAGCAAATGGCTTGGGCTGTCCATTGCGAGTTTCGAGGCAATCTTTTCCATATTCCCGCTCTCCTTCCAGATTTCCCGCAGATTGCTTTGTACTTCGCAATGAAATCGGGAGGATCTTCCCACCGATCGGGGCTAGGAATCTTCTTGCATTTATTTATAATTCCTTTGGCTAAAGCCAAAGGCAACTGAGGCAAGATGCAGAACTGTAAGTTGTATTGATAAAATCTTATTTTGATTAAAGTAAAAGATGATTGAGGCAGTTATTTGTAATGTAATTGTTGACTCAATTGCCTTGGGTTTTAGCCCAAAAATTTAAAAAATATTTTAATTTAATCAATTCCGACAGCGTTTCAAACGCTGTCGGAGTTGAGAAACCAGATTTTGAATTTCTGCTAAAATTTCAGAAAATCCTAAAATTCCTAGCCCAGACAGCAGCGGCATCCTTTTCTGCCGATGGTTTCGGCAGAAAAGATAAAGTGGATGGCTGGATTAAGCTCCTAAAAAAGCGAAACAAATTACAGATTAACAACTTTTTAGAAAGTAAATTATTTTTTCGTAAATTTGCACTCCAAAATAAAGGAATTGAACTATGTTAGATAGACTTCAGATAGTAAAGCAGCGTTTTGACGAGATTTCGGATTTGATTATTCAGCCGGAAGTCATCTCAGATCAGAAGCGCTATGTACAATTAAATAAAGAATACAAGGATTTAAAAGCCTTGGCTGAAAAGCGTGACGAATACGTTTTATTAATGGCAAACATTGATGAGGCAAACGAAATTATTGCCGACGGTAGTGATGCAGATATGACCGAAATGGCCAAAATGCAACTTGACGAAGCAAAAGGCCGCATTCCGGAACTGGAAGAGGAAATTAAATTTATGTTGATTCCTAAAGATGCCGAAGACGCGAAAAACGTTATGGTGGAGGTTCGTGCCGGAACGGGTGGAGACGAAGCAAGTATTTTTGCGGGTGATTTATTCCGTATGTACACCAAATATTGCGAAAGTAAAGGTTGGAGAACATCTGTGGTAGATATGAACGAAGGAACTTCGGGCGGATTTAAAGAGGTGATTTTTGAAGTATCAGGTGAGGATGTTTACGGAACTTTGAAGTTTGAAGCAGGTGTGCATCGTGTGCAACGTGTTCCTCAAACGGAAACACAAGGTAGGGTTCATACCTCTGCAGCAACAGTTATGGTTTTGCCAGAAGCGGAAGAGTTTGATGTGCAAATTGACATGAATGATGTTCGTGTGGATTTCTTTTGTTCGTCAGGACCTGGTGGACAATCGGTAAATACGACAAAGTCGGCGGTAAGATTGACGCACATTCCAACAGGATTGGTAGCGCAATGTCAGGATCAAAAATCGCAACACAAAAATAAAGATAAAGCATTTGGCGTTTTGCGTTCCCGTTTATACGAACAGGAATTAGCCAAGAAACAAGCCGAAGATGCTACAAAACGTACGTCTCAAGTAAGTTCGGGAGACCGTTCTGCAAAGATTAGAACCTACAACTATTCGCAAGGTCGTGTAACGGATCACCGAATTGGAATGGATATTTTTGACATGGATGGTGTGATGAACGGTAAGATTCAAAAATTAATTGACGAATTGCAGTTGGTTAATAATATGGAGAAATTGAAAGAGGCGAGTGAAGTTTTCTAAAATTTAAGATTTACGCAGTAAGATTTGTGACTTAAAATAAAACACTGGACATTGTTCGGTGTTTTTTTTTGGAAAGAATTTAAAATTACCAAATTGGATAAAAAGCACGTTTTAAATATTTGATGAATTTATAATTTATGAATAATATCGAAATTCTGGTATATATTAGATTTGCCATTGAAAATGTTTTCACGACCTTTGCCTAAACACAACTACAATGACTACACAACAATTAATAGAGCAAATCAGGCAGAAGAAATCCTTTCTTTGCATTGGTTTAGACGTCGATTTAACTAAGATTCCGTCCCATTTATTAGAAACCGAAGACCCAATTTTCGAATTTAATAAAGCTATTATTGACGCCACGCATGATTTGGCAGTTTCCTATAAACCCAATACGGCCTTTTATGAAGCATACGGAATTAAAGGGTGGCAATCTTTGCGAAAAACAATTGAATACATTAATAAAAATCATCCTGAAATATTCACGATTGCAGATGCAAAACGAGGCGATATTGGAAATACGTCTACGATGTATGCCAAAGCATTTTTGGAAGACTTGAATTTTGACTCGGTAACAGTCGCTCCTTATATGGGGAAAGATTCGGTAGAGCCATTTTTGGCATTCGAAAATAAACATACGATTCTTTTGGCTTTGACCTCTAATCAAGGTGCTTTTGATTTTCAAACCTTAACAGTGGATGAGAAACCTGTATATCAACACGTTTTGGAGACATCCAAAAACTGGAAAAACAGCGAGAACTTAATGTACGTTGTTGGTGCTACCAAAGCAGAATATTTTACAGAAATTAGAAAAATAGTTCCAGACAGTTTTCTACTGGTTCCCGGAGTTGGAGCTCAAGGCGGAAGCTTATCGGAAGTTTGTAAATATGGTATGAATACAAATGTAGGTTTGCTAATTAACTCCTCTCGCGGAATTATCTATGCTTCAAACGGAATGGATTTTGCCGAAAAGGCGAGGGAAGAAGCGTTAAAAATGCAACAGGAAATGAAATTAATTCTAGAAAATAAACTTAAATCGATCTAAAATTCAAATAATTATTTCGAAGAAATTTGTGATGACTTGTGAAATTTGTGGTAAAATTACTATCTCTATTAATTCTTCTCACGGAATTATCTATGCTGTGAAAAGAACTGATTTTGCCGCAAAGGCTATGGAAGAAGCATTAAGTATGAGGCAGGAACTGAAATTAATTTTAGAAAATAAACTTAAATCGATCTAAAATTCAAATAATTATTTCGAAGGAATTTGTGATAATTTGTGGTTAAATAGTTTTCTTCATTAATTCTTCACGCGAAATTATCTATACTTCAAACGGAACTAATTTTACCGAAAAGGCGAGAGAAGAATCGTTGAAAATGAAGCAAGAAACGGTTCTGATTGTAAATAATTGATAGAACCTAAGGCGTATGCGTTTTACGTTAATGTTAGTAAATACAACCTACAAACTTTGCTTTTTAACTATTGTTTGTTGAATTTTGGCAAACTAAATTAAACCAATGGAAACCACACATTATATAAGTTCAAGTACGTTAACGATTGAAGAAATTCACCACATCATTATTGAAAATAAACAATTGGCATTATCAGAAGAAGCCAAGGTCAATATTCAGAAATGCCGTGATTATTTAGATCAAAAAATGGTATCTCATGAAGCGCCAATTTATGGGATTAATACTGGTTTTGGATCTTTATGTAATATTAAAATATCAAACGAAAACCTTTCGCAACTGCAGGAAAACTTAGTGAAATCGCATGCGTGTGGTACGGGAGATGAAGTACCGCAGGACATTGTAAAAATCATGTTATTGCTTAAAATTCAATCCTTGAGTTACGGAAATTCAGGCGTACAGTTAGCAACAGCAGAACGTTTGATTGACTTTTACAACAATGATATTCTTCCGGTAATTTATACCCAAGGTTCACTTGGTGCTTCGGGCGATTTAGCTCCATTGGCTCATTTATCATTACCTCTTTTGGGTGAAGGTGAAGTGTATTTTGAAGGTAAGAAAGTAGCGTCGAAAGAAGTTTTAGCACAATTTGGCTGGTCGCCATTAGTTTTGCAATCTAAAGAAGGTTTGGCTTTATTGAATGGAACCCAATTCATGAGTGCTTACGGAGTTTATGTTTTGATAAAATCATGTAAATATTCGTATTTAGCAGATTTAATTGGAACCATTTCCCTAGAAGGTTTTGACGGAAGAAAAGAACCTTTTAATGAATTAATTCACTTTATCCGACCTCACAAAGGACAAATTATAACCGCTCAACGTGTCAACGGATTTTTGGAAGGAAGCGAAATTATCGACCAAGAAAAGCAACACGTTCAAGACCCGTATTCGTTTCGATGCATGCCGCAAGTGCACGGTGCTTCCAAAGATGCGATTGATTATGTGAAACGTGTTTTTAAAACCGAAATCAATTCTGTTACAGACAACCCAAATATTTTTATCGAAAGCGACCAAATCATATCTGGAGGTAACTTCCACGGTCAACCTTTGGCATTAGCCTTAGATTTCTTAGCAATTGCTTTATCTGAATTGGGAAGTATTTCTGAAAGAAGAACCTACCAACTGATTTCAGGATTACGCGGTTTACCTGCATTTTTAGTCGATAATCCGGGTTTAAATTCTGGATTTATGATTCCGCAATATACGGCTGCAAGTATCGCCAGTCAAAACAAACAATTAGCAACTCCAGCGAGTATTGACAGTATTGTTTCGTCAAACGGACAAGAAGACCACGTGAGTATGGGTGCGAATGCAGCGACGAAAGTCTTGCGAATTGTAGACAATATCGAACGTATTTTGGCCATCGAATTAATGAATGCGTCACAAGCTATAGCGTTTAGAAGTCCGTTGAAATCAAGTGATTTTATAGAAATGTTCCTGAAAAGCTACCGCGAAGAAGTGCCGTACGTTTCTGAAGATAGAATTTTGCATTACGAGATTATGAAGACGATTGCGTTTTTAGATAGTTTTCAGATTGAAGCGGAATTGTTTGATTAATTTAATAACTTTGTAAAAAATAACACTATGAAAGAAGGAGATAAAGCCTTAGTTGACCCAAAGTTAACTGGTTTGGATTCTTGGATTCAAGGTGAAGTAATTGATGTTGAAGTCAACCCATTTCGAGGGATTGTTATTGCGATAAAAGATAAACTCGGGCGAATATTTTTTGGCGAAGAAAAGTATTTTAAATTAGTATAATACTCTGCGAATATAATTTTAAATCCTGATTTACGAATCAGGATTTTTTTTTCATTGTCAACAACTATTGCTTTATAAGAATATTCTGTTGAACCAAAACATTTTTTAAGAGCTAAATGTTTACTTTTAATCCGAAAAAGACAATCGTATGAAAATAATTATATCTCCAGCAAAATCTCTTGATTATGAAACCGCTTTACCAACGGACCGTTTTACTTTAAGTGATTTTATGAAGCAAACACGGATTTTAAATAAAGTTATTAAAGAGAAATCGCCAAAAGACCTTTCGGAATTAATGCATATTTCGGATAAGTTAGCGGATTTAAATTGGAAACGAAATAAAGAATTTAAAACACCTTTCACACCAGAAAATGCACGTCCCGCTATTTACGCTTTCAATGGCGATGTTTATCATGGAATTGACGCTTATACTATTCCTGTTGATAAACTGGACAAATTACAAGACCAACTTCGGATTTTATCAGGATTGTACGGTTACTTAAAACCATTAGACTTGGTGCAACCGTATCGATTGGAAATGGGAACTTCGTTGCATTTTGAAGATTACAAAAACCTCTATGATTTTTGGAAACCAACATTGACTGAAAGTCTAAATAAAGAAATGAAAGAGGGCGAGTTACTGATTAATTTGGCAAGTAAAGAATACGCTTCGGCAATTGATTTCAAAAAATTAAAAGCAACAATTGTAACACCCGATTTCAAAGATTATAAAGACGGAAAACTAAAAATCATTAGTTTTTATGCCAAGAAGGCGAGGGGATTGATGGTTCGCTATATTTTAGATACTGATGCGAAAACCGTTGATGATTTAAAAGGTTTTGATTACGAAGGTTACAAACTGGATGGAAATCTTTCGAAAGGAGAAAATTTAGTTTTTACACGATAAAAAAAAGGATTTAAGTTCAGACTTAAATCCTTTTTCCTTTTAATCTCTCAATCTCTCAATCCTTCAATCCTTCAATCTTTCAATATATAAATCCTAAATCTAAAATCCTCAATACTAATGCATTGCATCCGCAGGATTAACGATATTCTTACTTTTCTTAATAAAAAAGATAATCGGAATACAAAGCAAAAACATAATCCCCAAATACATAAAAATATCCATATACGACATCACGGTACTTTGTTTGGTCACGGTAAAATCTAAAACTTGATACGCTTTCGCCAATGCTTCATTGGGAGTAAAACCTTTAGACATAAATCCCGCTTGCAATTGTTGAATTCTTGTTTGCAATTCCACTTTTGTAATATCTAAATGTGCAATCAAATTCACCCGATGTTCCTGCGAAAAACGGGTGATGAAAGTTGTAATCAAAGCAATACCAAACGAACCTCCCAGTTGACGCATCATTCCCGTAAAAGCTGCACCTTCGCCAATGTTTTTACCATTCAAAGTAGAAAGTGATAAAGTGGTAATGGGTACAAATAACAATCCCAAACCAACTCCGCGAAGTATCAAAGGCCAAAACATGTGTTCAGCACCTGTATCCGGAGTAATTATATTTCGCATCCAAAATGTAAACAAGAAAAATACAAAAAATCCTACAGCAACCATATAACCTTGCGGCACACCTCTCTGAATTAATTTACCAATAATCGGCATCATAAAAGCTGTAGTAATCGACCCTGGAATCAACAATAATCCCGCATCAGTTGCCGTCCAACCCAAAACCGATTGTGTATAGATCGGAATAATCAACGTCGAACCGTATAATCCAAATCCCAAAATAAATGTCATAATTGTTCCAATACGCAAGTTGGAATCCTTCAACACGCTTAAGTTTACTATAGGATATTTATAAGTCGATTCCCGCCAAATAAATGCCAATAAACCAAACACACTTACGGCACTTAAAAACACAATGAGATTATCGTTAAACCAGTCGTCTTGTTGACCGTGTTCCAAAACAAATTGTAACGAACCAATAAACGACGCCAGAAACACAATTCCCCACCAATCCACTTGATTGGCTTTCAGTTTCTCACCATATTTCGGACTTTTAACAAAAGTAATTGTCAAGAAAGTCGCGATAATTCCAAGCGGAATATTGATGTAAAAAATGTAAGGCCACGAAAAATTATCCACTAAATAACCTCCCAAAGGCGGCCCTAAAGTGGGTCCCACAATCACACCCATTCCGTAAATCGCTTGAGCCATTCCTCGTTTTGCCTTCGGATAACTTTCGGTAATAATCGTTTGAGCGGTTACTAATAATGCACCACCACCTAAACCTTGAATGAATCGGAAAGCGACTAATTCCCAAATATTATCAGCGTTTCCACACAAAAAGGACGAAACCGTAAATAAAATAATCGAAGCTGCAAAGTAGTTTTTACGCCCAAATTGCTGCGAAAGCCAGCTCGTCATCGGAATCACAATCACATTTGCAATCGCATACGCCGTAATTACCCACGCCACATCGGTCAGCGTCGCGCCAAGACTTCCACGCATATCCGTCAGCGCCACATTCACGATAGTTGTATCCACGATTTCAAGCAGAGCACACATCACAGCCGTAATTGTAATAATTACACGTCTAAAACCGTACTCAACTAAATCATCTTCTTGAACCATTTTCTGTATTTTATAAATTTATAAAATCTATTTTTTTATGCTGATAAGTAACATTTGGGCGTGACCCCGAAAAGGGGTCGGGCTGTACACTCCCGCTTTTTTTATTCCGATGAAAAATCGGAATAAAAAAGAGCTCCGCTGCCATCCCTCACGCAAAAGAAGTAAGGAAAAAACAACTTCTCTTTTGCAAAACTCAAAACTCAAAACTCAAAGTTTTCAAACTCCTAATCTGTGAAAATTTGTGCAATTTGTGGTCAAACTTCATCTCAAATCCTAAATCAAAAATCCCAAGTCAAAAATTGTTACTTCACATGCACATCTACATCCACATTCATTCCCGGACGTAAATTTTTCACTTTATCAGCATCATTATTTTCGTCAATCGTAATTTTTACAGGCAAACGCTGGATGGTTTTTACAAAATTTCCAGTAGCATTATCAGGAGGCAAAATCGAAAATCGTGAACCCGTTGCAGGAGAAAAAGAAGAAACAACACCTTCAAATTCCGTATCTGGATAAGCGTCTACCTTTAAAGTTACTTTTTGTCCAACAACCATTTTGCTCAATTGCGTTTCTTTGAAATTTGCAATCACCCAAACTTCGCGGTTATTAATCAAGTAAAACAAAGATTGTCCCGGTTGCACAAACTGTCCCGGTTGCGCATTGATTTTTGAAACTTGTCCATCTATAGAAGCCGTAACTGCCGTATAACTCATGTTCAATTCAGCTGCATCTAAAGCCGCTTTAGCACGATTGATATTTGCTTCGGCAACTTCAGTCTGTTTTCCAGAAACATTAGATTTTGCCGCCACAAATGATTTTTGATACTGACTCGCTTTTTGTTGCTGTTGTAAAACCTGCAACTGACTTTCCGCTTCTAGTTTTTTAGCTTCAGCTTGTTCAAACTGTTGCTTGGTAATCGAACGATTTTTGTACAGATTACTGTAACGCTCAAAATCGTTTTTAGCCAAATTCAATCTAATCTTTGCACTTTCAATTGTTCCAGATGTCGATTTAAAATTCGCATCCGAAACCGAAATATTCGCTTGTGAGCTTCCAATATCTGCTTTTGAAGCTGCATAAGTCGCTTCTGCTGCAACCAAAGCCGCTTTTGCATCCGCCAATTTTACAATGTAATCTTTATTGTCAATCGTAAATAAAGTGTCTCCTTTTTTTACTTCCTGATTGTCTTGTACATACACTTTAGTAATATAGCCGCCCACTCTAGGAATAATGGGGTTCATGTTTTTCTCAATTTGAGCGTCATCCGTTTCTTCGTGTGCCAAGGAATGCATGTATTTCACTACACCGTACGTACCACCAAGTAGAATTAAAGCACCGAAAATGAATATAAATTTCTTGTTTGTTTTTTTCTTTTCCATCGTATTTTAGTTGTTTGTGGTATTAAATGAGTTTGTAAGTTGTCCTGTCGCGTTTAATAATTCGTAGTATTTCAAAACTACATTTGCTTTTGCGTAAGCCTGATTGATTTGAGCTGTTAAATCTTGCAAATTGGCTTCTAATAAATCATTCGTATCCACCAATCCATTATCATATTTGTCTTTTACAATCCTGTAATTTTCAATAGTTTGAATTACCGATTGTTTGTATAATTGGTCTTGTTTGATGGCTAAAGCATAATTTTCTTCCGCTTCCACAATCTCTGTTTTGATATGGTCTGTCAAAGCAGCTTCCTGAAATTGCGTTTCTTCATAACGACTTTTAGCCGCTTTCACTTGTTTGGAATTTTTAAAAATAGCACTTAAGTCAAATGAAAGGCCTACGCCAAAATTCATTGCGTTTTCTACACGAACCACATTTTGTAAGTCCAAAGCCGTGTAACCACCCACCAAACTTACAGCTGGATAATAATCGCTTTGCGCCACTTTTATACCTGCTTCAATCGCTTTTTGTTGGTAATGCAAGGATTCCAAGTCCTTTCTGTTGGTTAACGCTTCATCTTTTGATGCAGTTTTAAAATTGAATAAGTTGGCGTCAACGTTTTCTGGACTTACTGTGATAACTGTTTTTGCATCTAATTTTAAAAGTGTAATTAATTTGTTGTTAATCAATTTCACGTTCTTTTGGGCTTCCGCCAAAGACAATTCAATTTGCGAACTCTGCAGTTGTGCTTTCAATAAATCATTTCGTGCCAATAAACCATTTTGCTCCATTGCTTCAAAATCCTTGACTTGCTGATTGCTGCTTACCAAATTTTCATTCAGCAGTTCCACAGACTTTTGCGCTTTATACAAACTCGCGTAATACTCAATTACTTGAAGTGCCACATTTTCTTTTGTGTACGCTGAATTTGCCATTTCTGCATTGTAACTGTTTTCAGAACGTATAATGCTATTGCGGATTTTAAATCCAGCAAATAGAGGCATAGTCAAATTCGCTTGACCTAAAATCAACTGATTTACTTTGGGAGAAGATGTGGTTGGAGCGTCTGGACTTGAACCTGCTTCTTGAGTCGAAATCAAATTAATATCCGCATTGGTCAATCGAAAATAGTTTCCAGAAATTTTCAAATCGGGATATTGACTCATTTTAGTGGATTGCAATTCGAATGATTTTGTGTTGACTTTAGTGTCGGCTAATTTGGATTCGTCACTTTTTGAAAGAGCAATTTTGACTGCTTCATTTAAAGATAGCACTGTTTTTTCTTGACCTCTTGCCGAAAATATTCCTAAAATAGAAAAGACAAAAAGCAATTGGGATTTACATTTCATAAAGTAATATCGCTTTAATGGTTTGTTGAATGTGTTTTTTTAAATCGGTTTTGACGTAAGTATCAAAGGCTTCGTCGGTGGTCAAATTGAGGATCTCTTCATAGTAAGGACGGTTCATTTGGAAGTGAAAAAAGGTGCCCAAAATAGTAGGAACTAGTAAATCAATATTGACCTCCGAATTGAAAATTCCGCGCATTTGACCTTCTGAAATAATCTGTTTCAAAAAGGCAGAATTTCGTTTTTTGACCTGATTAAAAGACTCAAAATTCATCACTCTTTTTTTAGAAGATAATTCAAAATGGATGATTTTATAGATGTCTTTATTTTGATTAATTCGGGTGAGATAGAGGTCAACTAAACGTCCGATTTTATGCAAAGGAGCGAGTGGTTCTTTGCTCAAGTTTTCAATTTGAATCGATAAATCATCCGTGCGAAATAACACCAAAGCTTCGAGCATTTTTTCTTTCGAACCAAAATAATAAGACACCATTGCAATGTTAATTTCAGCTGCTTTTGCGATGTCTCTTACGGTAGTTCCATCAAAGCCTTTTTCCGCAAAAAGCCGTTCGGCCACTTGCAAAATGCAGACTTGTTTTTCATTAAAATTATCCATTAATTAATTACGTTTAAAAGTGGTTACAAAATTAAACGATTGTTTAAATTAAACATTTGTTTAAATTACGTTTAACTTAATTTTAACAATTATGATTTTTTGTTGAATTTGCAGATTTTATGAACTGATTTACAAAATTTCCTTAAAGATTGGAGTTATTTTTGCTATAGATAAATTTTATAGCATGAGTTTATTAAATTAAAAATCAGTATATTTAGGTTGATTAATTAAACTTAATTATTGGTTAATTATTGATAATATATTTTATTCAATTACAACTGTATATCAGTAATTATTTATCAAATTCAAAATAGTATGAACAATAAAGTGTACAGTACTTTAGCTTCTTACCACTACATCTAAGGAGATAATTCATTAAACATTCTGTTTGGCAGGATTTGAAGAATCATATTGTTTCTTCAAATATACTACTTTTGGTTCATTTTAAAAGTAATTTTTTATTCCAGTTTTTTAATTTGTTATACATTTCAACTCAATGAAAATTAGTGATTTTTAACCGATTTAGTTTGGTGTTTTTATTCTGTTTCAGAGGATGGAATAAGTAGTTGCAATTCGAATTTTATTCGGAAAAGTTGAAAATTTTGCTTGACCATTTGTCACTACATTTTTCTAAATTCAAAAAAAAGGTTACTCTAATATTTAGTATTTTTTGTAGCTTTATTTTTCAAAAAATCAGTCATTTATTAGTACGGAATTACATTGGAAAAGCATTCGTATTTCTTGTAATTAATTGGAGCTAATGAACGTGTTTAGGGATCTAAATTGTAGAGTTATCAATAGCTATTGTTTCCTATTTTTCAATGATTATTTTGACTGCGCTTTAGTTTTTTTGTACTACTATAATTTATAATTCTATCAATTATTATACAAAAAAAAAGCACCTAATTTCTTGAAATTAGGTGCTACTTTCTCTTTAGATTTTTAGTTCAATTAGAACGTCAATTCCACAGCTAAGTCAAAATTGTCATAAATGACTTTGTCTCCTAGACTATCAAAAAAACTTCCAGAATTATATTTGATGTCATATTTAGTACGATCCACAACTAACGCGCTTGTTGCTTTTGATCCGTTTACAACCATGTCAAAAGTTACCGGTTTAGTAATTCCTTTCAACGTCAAATCTCCAGTTACTGTATACATTCCATTTTGCTTTGCAGCCACTTTTGTAAATACTAAAGTTCCTGTTGGAAACTTTTCCGTACCAAAAAAGTCTTCTGATTTTAAATGGCCTTCTAGTTTTTCTTTTCCCGCTCCTGATTTTAGATCCGTAACGTCGATACTTGCCATGTTAACAACAAAGTTCCCGCCAGTTAATTTAGTACCCTTAAATTCAAGAGCACCTTCCTTAAATTTGATGTTACCTTCGTGCGAACCGGTTACTTTTTTACCTACCCAAGTAATATTACTTTTTGAAGTGTCAATTTTTTTTGTTTGAGCCGATGCTAATGTTGTTGCTGTAAATGCTACAAAGGCAAGTGCAATAGTCTTAAAATTCTTCATTGTTAATTGTTTTAAAGTTATAGTGTAATAAATAATTCTTCGTTTGGTTTTCTTACTTTTTTCAGAAACTGGCTCGCATCGTTTTCATCGCGGTAGCCCAATGTTACTATTAATGTTGCCGAAAGTCCTTTTTCAGTAAGATTCAAGATTTGATTGACCGCATTCATCTCAAATCCTTCCATTGGTGTCGCATCAATTTTAAGTTCAGCAGCTGCAGAAAGCAATGTTCCTAAAGCAATATATGTTTGCTTGGCGGTCCAAACTTCTTTTGCCTCTGGTGTTAAAGTAGTCACAGCGTTGTTCATCATATCGGCAAAACCTTTCAAATTTGCCGCTGGAATGGCTCTAACAGAAGACATATTTTCAATGTAGCTTTCAACTTCCTTTAAACCAATAGCTGTCATATTAGCAAAAATCAATACGTCTGATGCTTCTGTAACTTGCGCTTGATTCCATGCTACCGCTTTTATCTGTGCACGCAAATCTTCATCTTCAAGCAAAATTACTTGGTATGGCTGCAAACCGTAAGCCGATGCACTCAATCGAATTGCTTCTTTCAGAATTTCTAAATCAGCTTTCGCAATTTTTTTCGTTGCGTCAAATTTTTTGGTGGCATACCTCCAATTGAGGTTTTCAATAATTGTGTGTTCCATTTTAGTGAATTCTTAATTTTTCTAATAAATCATTTAACGTTTCTAACTCTTCAGTACTCAACTGTCCCACCCATTTTGTTTCAAATTCTTCCACTTCAGGGTTGACTTTTTCAAGCAATTGAGCGCCTTTTTCAGTCAGCGATACTTCAATTTTTCTCCTGTTGTTCGGACAAACTTCCCTAGTGCATAATTCTTTCAGTAATAACTTGTCAACCAATCGCGTCGTATTGCTCGTTTTTGCTACCATGCGTTCTTGAATGACAGACATGTTTGCTGGATTCCCTTTTTGACCTTTCAATATGCGCAAAACATTGAATTGCTCCGCAGATAAATCATAGTTTTTCAATACTTCATTAAATCCTTCTGCCGTACAATTCTGCGTATACATTATATTCAGCAACGTTTTCTTTGCTAATGGTAGGGGCGATTTAGATTTTATAACTTCCTCAATTTTCATATTTTCTATTACAAAATTTGTAGGTACAAATGTAGTACTTGTTTTTAGTTGTATATACAAATTTTAAATAATGTTTTGTTAAATTTATTAATCAACCTTCCTCCAAACCATTGCCGCTTTTAATTGATTTTGTATTTTTGAAAAAAATCAAACCATGAATTTAACGCAACAAGAATGGGCCAGTCAGTTGGCCGAAGATAAAAACGCTATAATTTTAGATGTAAGAACGCCCGAAGAATGTGCCGAAGGAATCATCCCAAATGCCATCAATATTGATATTTTTAAGGGTCAAGGCTTTGTTTATGCTGTACAAGAGTTGGATGCTTCCAAGAATTTCTATGTGTACTGCAAAGCGGGCGGAAGAAGTGCACAAGCTTGCTCCATGATGAACGAGCTAGGCATTGAAAACGCCTACAATTTAATGGGTGGTTTTATGAACTGGGAAGGCGAGAAAACCGTCTAATTTTATTTTTGGGAGCGAATGGCTTGGGAATTGGTTCCATCCATTTTCCAGCTTTCCGCTCCAATCTTTTTCTTCCGAACCCCGGAAGAAAAAGGATTTCACTGCAATCTGGGCTAGTCTACAATCTTAAGGCTTCCTTTAAACGCTAGTGAATCTTATTGTTAGTTATGCGAAAATAGTTCCATAAAAAAAGGCTAACAATTTTTAAATTGTTAGCCTTTTTAATTTGTTCAAGTGCTATGAACAAACATTTATTTCTTCCAAATTCCTTTTGTTTCGAAGAGGATTGGTGAGCAAATTTTTATTTAACACTTATCGCAAAACCACCACTTGTTGCCATAGGCTGTTTTAATTTTGTTTTAGAAGTGACTTTCATTTTCTTAATTTCATACGATTGCGGATTTGTAATATAATCGGCATCTTTTCCATCTCCATAAATAACAGCTTCAAACGTTTTTCCTTTTGGTAAGAAACTAAAATCTACAGTTGCTGTTCGTTTGTTTTCGTCTGTAATTCCACCCACAAACCATTCGTTTTTCCCTTTCGCTTTCCGTGCAATAGTGATGTAATCGCCAGGTTCGGCTTCTAAAATGTAGCTTTCATCCCAATCAATTGCCACATCTTTGATGAATTGAAAGGCGTCTAAATGTTTGTTATAAGTTTCCGGTAAATCAGCAGCCATTTGCAATGGAGAATACATTGTTACATAAAGTGCCAATTGTTTCGCTAGAGTGGTATGAACAAAAGAGTTGTTGTCAGGATTGTATTTATTAATTTGTGTTTGAAAAATTCCTGGCGTATAATCCATCGGGCCACCCATTAATCTCGTGAAAGGTAGAATAGTGGTATGATCTGCATTATTTCCTCCAAAAGCCTCATATTCGGTTCCACGAGCACTCTCATTTCCAATTAAGTTGGGGTACGTTCTACTCAAACCCGTCGGTCGAACTGCTTCATGTGCATTAACCATGATTTTATATTCAGCTGCTTTTTTGATGGCATATAAATAATGATCGTTCATCCATTGGCCATTGTGGTACTCACCTCGCGGAATTATGTCTCCTACATAGCCACTTTTCACCGAATTATATCCGTTGTCCACCATAAATTGATACGCTTGATCCATGTGTCTTTCGTAATTTCGTACAGAACCTGAAGTCTCGTGGTGCATCATCATTTTTACATTTTTCGATGCCGCATAGTCGTGCAAGGCTTTCACATCAAAATCGGGATAAGGCGTTACAAAATCAAAAACAAAATCCTTCGATTTCCCAAACCAATCTTCCCAACCTTCATTCCAACCTTCCACTAAAACGGCATCAAAACCGTGTTCAGCAGCAAAATCAATGTGCTTTTTTACGTGATCTGTATTCGCGGCGTGTTTTGGATTCCGCTCCATTTTGGTATAATCGGTTTCGCCTAATTTTACACTAGGAACATCCGTGTAAGCCCAACTGCTTTTTCCAGTGATTAATTCCCACCAAACGCCAATGTATTTCACAGGTTTGATCCAAGAAACGTCTTCGTATTTGGTCGGTTCGTTTAAGTTTAATATTAATTTGGAAGCCAATATGTCGCGAGCATCATCACTTACTACAACTGTTCGCCAAGGCGTTTGGGTTGGCGCTTGCATGTATCCTTTATTGCCAACAGCATCAGGCGTTAAAAACGCGTTCAATACCATGTTTTTATCGTCTAATTCCAAATTCAAACAGGAATAATCAACTAATGCTGCTTCATGAATATTGATGTATAAACCGTTATCCGACTTCAGCATTAAAGGTGTTTGCAAACCTGTAGGCGAAAACGTTTGTTGCGAAGCATTTGGGGTAACAGCATCCTTCATTTTTCCTCTAACTTCTGATAATTTGGAAGTTACAGTGCTGTATTCTTGGGTGTCAAAATCACCTGGAAGCCAAAACGCTTTGTGATCTCCGGCTAATGCAAATTGCGTTTTTTCTTCCTTAATGATGAAATAATTCAACTTACTTTCCGCTGGAAATTCATATCTAAAGCCCAAACCATCATTGAATAAACGGAAACGAATGACAATGAATCTATTTTCAATTGATTTTTGTTCAATAGTAACCGCAAGTTCATTGTAGTTATTTCGAATGTTTTTCTGTTCGCCCCAAACGGGTTGCCAAGTTTCATTAAAACTTCTTGTTGCAGCATCTTTTACGGAAAAACCTTCTGTAAATGAAGCGATATCAGTAGTTTCAATTCCTAGTTTACTGGTTTTAATTACAGACTTATTCTTATAAGATAGCGTGTAAACTGGCGTTCCATTGTCGGTCAAACTAAAGGTCATCGATAGGTTTTTATCCGGCGACTGTAAGGTTTGTGCTTTAATAGAAAGTAGTCCTAAAAGTAAAAATAGCGAAGTAAATAGTTTTGTCATTTTGGTTTTAGATTAAAAATATTTAAGTCCGTAAATTTAAGAAATATCGTAAGGGAAGCCTTATTTAAAAGTGATTGTTACTAACAAAAAAACGCATTACAACGTTGTAGTAGAAGATTTTGTACCCTACACTTTTATAAATATCAATTTAAATTCTGTAATGCTTTTCCTCAAATACATTTTTAAATTTGAGAGAACTTAAAATTGAACGACATGAAAAATTACCACGATTACCAATCTTGTATAGAAGCATGTTTAAAATGTGCGGCACTTTGCAACCATTGTGCGTCTGAATGTTTGACTGAAGACGACATTAAGATGATGGCAAAATGCATCCAAAACGACATGGAATGTGCTGCAGTTTGTTATGCTGCAGCACAATTAATGAGTCTAGGTAGTGACAAAGCAAAAGATTTCTGCAAATTATGTGCAGAGATGTGCGAAAGATGCTACCAAGAATGCAGTCAACATGATATGAAACACTGCCAAGAATGTGCAGAAGCTTGTAAAAAGTGTGCCGAATTATGCAACCAAATGGCGGCTTAATTTATTCCGACATTACTTTATAACTTGGATCTTTCAAAATATTGACGTCGATAACCGCTTCGGCATTTTTTAGCAATTGAATACAATCGTTGCTTAAGTGCTTGAGATGTACGGTTTTTCCGGCGTCATTATACTTTTTAGTGATAGTATTCAATGCGTCAATGGCCGACATGTCATTTACACGACTTTCCTTAAAGTCAATAATAATTTCTGAAGGGTCTGTAGCAATGTCAAATTTATCCATAAAATTCATTGTTGAACCAAAGAAAAGTGGTCCGTAAATTTCATAATGCTTTACACCATTTTCATCAACATGCGTTCTTGCACGAATCCTTTTGGCACTTTCCCAGGCAAAAACTAATGCCGAAATAATAACTCCAATTAACACCGCAAGCGCTAAATTGTGTAAGACGATAGTAATTACAGCCACTAAAATGATGACGAAGATATCATGTCTTGGCATCTTATTTAAAATTCTAAAACTCGCCCATTCAAACGTTCCCACTGCTACCATAATCATAACGCCAACTAAAGCTGCCATTGGAAGTTTTCCAATTATTGGTGCGCCAAAAAGGATGATGATTAAGATGGTAAATGCTGCTATTATTCCTGAAAGTCGTGCACGTGATCCTGCAGATAAATTAACTAAAGTTTGCGCAATCATCGGACAACCACCCATTCCGTTAAAAAAACCATTCAGTATATTTGAGCTTCCTTGAGCGATACATTCTCTATTACTTTTTCCGCGTGTTCCTGTAATTTCGTCCACTAAATTTAAGGTTAAGAGACCTTCTGTTAAACCTACGGCTGCAAATATTAAGGAATAAGGAGCAATGAGTTTTAAGGTTTCAAAAGTCCACGGAATGTTTGGGATGTGAAAAGGAGGGAAGCCACCTTCTACTGAAGCAATATCTTGTACCGTTTTAGTATCAATTCCAAACACCAAAACCAATGCAAAAACCACGATTATGGCCACCAATGAAGACGGAACAGCTTTTGTGATTTTAGGAAGTAGTACTACGATGGCTATGGTTAAAGCCACCAATCCCAACATAATGTACAGACTTTCGCCTTGTAACCATGTAGATTCTCCGTTCACAACGGCTTTGAATTGATCAAGTTGCGACATGAATATAATGACGGCCAAACCGTTTACAAAACCATACATGACGGGTTGTGGAACGAGTCGGATGAATTTCCCGAGTTTAAATAATCCAACTAAAATTTGAATAATTCCAGCCAAAGCCACGGCTGCAAATACAAATTCGATTCCATCGGATTTCATCAAAGCAATAACTACTACTACGGTTGCACCAGCTCCACCAGAAACCATTCCTGGTCTTCCACCAAAAACAGCAGTTACTAAACCAGCAATAAATGCAGCGTATAATCCAACTAGAGGTGGAAATCCTGCCAAGATTGCAAATGATAACGATTCTGGAATCATGGTCATTGCAACGGTTAAGCCGGCTAGAATTTCGTTTTTGTAATTTACTTTTTGAGAAAAATCAAATAGATTCAGTACTTGTTTCATAAATAGAATTGGTATTTTCAAACTGGAAGATTTGAAAAATATAGTGTAAAATTAAAATTAAGGTTTGGAAATTAAGGCATTACAAGTTTTTTCCGTTTCCTTTTAAGCAGGTGCAAAAGTAGAAAAAATTGGCGAACATTCTATTTTATGTTGAAAAAGGTTTTATTTCAAGTCAAAACATAGGAAACCTAACAAGGCATTGAAATAAATACATTACACTTTGCTGCATAGCTTGACGGTAAGTTGATCCCTTCTGGAGTTTTTTCAAAACCGATATGAAATTAATGGGTGCTGAAAAAAAATGAGTTTAGGTAACAAAGCTATTTTGCGTGAGGGACGGAAGCGGAGCTCTTTATTGCTTTGTAGAAAGCAATAAAAGCGGGAGTGGACTGCCCGACCCCGATTTTTTCATCGGGGTCACGCCCAAATTTTAATAATTGTTAAATGCCTAGCAGTTGTGCATGTCATAAAATTGTTTGTCAATTGTTTCTTGACACGACGGATGCGCAATTTCGATCAACGCTTTTGCTCTTTGTGTCAACGATTTTCCGTATAAATCGGCGATTCCGTTTTCAGTAATGATGTATTGAACATGCGAACGAGTCGTGACCACACCCGCGCCTTGTTTTAGAAACGGGACAATTCTGCTTTGTCCGCATTTTGTGATTGAGGGTAAGGCGATAATTGCTTTTCCGCCGTCACTTAAGGAAGCGCCACGAATAAAATCCATCTGACCACCCACGCCCGAATACATTTTTGCTCCAATAGAATCGGCACAAACTTGTCCGGTTAAATCCACCTCAATAGCCGAATTTATGGCAACCATTTTTGGGTTTCTTCGAATGACGGCGGTATCGTTTACAAAACTGGATTCGCGCATTTCTACAAAAGGATTATTGTTTACAAAATCATAAAGACGTTGGGAACCGATTAAAAATGTAGCCAAAGCGCGGTTTTTGACTACACCTTTATATTTACAATTGATGACGCCACTTTCAATCAAATCAATAACACCGTCCGAAAACATTTCGGTATGCAACCCTAAATCTTTGTGATGGGTTAGATTAGCCAATGCAGCGTTTGGAATGGATCCAATGCCCATTTGCAACGTACTTCGATCGTCAATTAGTGATGCGACTAATGTTCCAATTTTCTGTTCGGTTTCTGATATTTCTGCGGTTCCGTGGCCGTAAATTGGCAGGTTACATTCCACTAAATAATCAATTTTTGAAACAGCGATCAGGCTGTCGCCAAAGGTTCGTGGCATTTGCTTATTGACTTGGGCAATTACAATTTTAGCATTTTCCATTGCTGCAACCGTGGCTTCTACAGAAGTTCCTAACGAGCAATAACCGTGTTGATCCGGCGGGGAAACGTGGATAAAAACAACGTCTAATAAAACTGCTTTTTTACGAAATAAGTTGGGCAATTCACTTAAAAACACCGGTGTATAAGAACCGTTTCCATTTTGAATGGTGTGTCGCACATTTTTTCCTATAAAAAAAGAATTGACGTGAAAACTGTCTCTAAATTCGGGGTTGGCATATCGCGCTTCTCCTTCGGTGTGGAGGTGGCAAATTTCTACATTTCTCAATTCCGAAGCTCGAGCTGTTAGCGCATTGGTTAATAAAGTAGGTGTTGCAGCAGCAGCTTGGACGTATACGCGGTTATTGGATTGAACTACTTTTACAGCTTCTTCGGCGGTTACATATCTGATCATGACTTTTTGTTTCAAAATTACAGTTATTAGCAAATGAATTCTATGATAATTGTCAATTTGTAATTTTATAAAGTTAGGCAATAGTGTGATGCGGAAAAAGACTTTAGTCTTCATGGGTAAATTTGTAGTTGCGATGAGAATTTTTTTGTAGCTTCAACTACTTTAAAAATAACATCAATTTATCTTTATATGTCGGCAACTTTTGGAGAAAAAGTAATAGCATTTAATAACGCGTTGGAATTTACGGACGCACTTCCAAATGATTTTCAAGTATTAAATCCTTTTTTGGAAAATCCTGAAACGAGCGTGGTGATGGAAAAGTTTTATAAAAATTTTTATAATGATTCTTTGGTGCGCAAATTTATTGTGGGCATCAATCCGAGTCGGCATGGTGCTGGAGTAACGGGAGTTCCGTTTACCGATACCAAAAGGTTGGAAAGTGTGTGCGGAATTGAAATGCATTCGGCTCATACGCACGAAATTTCATCCGTTTTTATGTACGATATGATTTCAGAATTTGGTGGAGCGATGGAATTTTACAAACAATTTTATGTCAATTCGCCATTTCCGTTAGCCATTGTAAGAAAAAATGCAGCAGGAAAATGGCTGAACGCCAATTATTATGACGATCCAGAATTGTTTAAAAGTGTCAAAGAGTACATGATTTTAACTTTAAGAAACCACATTAGCTTGGGACTGGACACTTCGGAAATATATGTTTTGGGTAAGAAAAATGCAAAGTTTATAAAGAAGTTGAATGATGAAGCCAACTTATTTGGACATTTAAAAGTACTAGAACATCCACGGTACATTCAGCAATATAAATCAAAAGAAAAACAACTTTACATTGATAAATATATTTTGACCTTAAATAATGAGATAGGAAATCCTTGAAAACTTGATTATATTTGATATTTAAAACGGATTTTACTACAAAACAATCTTCCATGAAAAAGACAGTTGCTATTTTAGCTTTTATGTTAATTTCGGCGATCGGATTCGCACAGGCGGATTTGAATGTTAGCAGCTTTGAGAAATTTAAAACAAATTATAATTCGAATTCTTACGAATTGATATTTGATCAATTTTCAAATGAGATGCAAACAGCATTGCCTTTAGGCAATACGAAACAGTTTTTCAGCGGACTTCAATCGAAAGCTGGGAATATTACCGACTTTGAAGTAATTGAAGTGCAATCTGAAAATACTTCCGTTTATAAAACTACTTTTGAACACGGTTTCTTTGCGATTCAGTTTTCCATTGATGCTGAAAATAAAATAGCGGGTTTAATGGTAAATCCTTTTGTCTCAAAATCAATTTCTACGGTAGAAAACAATTTGACTCAATATCCTGCAGCCATTGCAGATCTTATTTTTGCAAATGCCAAGGATTTTCCTGAGAACACACAACTGTCAATTGCAGTTTTGAAGAACGGAAAAGTCAGTTATTATGGAGTTCAACTACGCGACAATAAGTTGATTCCGATAGAAAATCAAGAAAGTGTTTTTGAGATTGGATCGTTGACAAAGGTTTTTACTTCGACTGTTTTGGCGAATTTGGTAGTGGAAGGCAAATTAAAATTGACTGACAAAATCAATTCTTATTATCCTTTTCTCTTTAAAAATAAAGCTACGATTACCTTTAAAAGTTTAGCAAATCATACTTCAGGGTTACCTCGATTGCCTCAAAATTTAGATGTATCAAATGCCGATAATCCTTACAAAAATTATGGTGTAAAAGAATTGGACACGTACTTGGCCCATCAGATGATTTTGGCGAAAGCCGACAATAATACCTACGATTATTCTAATTTGGGAGCGGGATTGTTGGGACATACGTTGGGACTTTCTCAAAAGAAACCATTCACAAAGTTGGTGCAAGACGTTTTTAAAAAATATCAAATGAACAACAGCTTTACAACTTCAGAAAATCTGGGAAGTGCTTTAGTCAAAGGTTTGGATGAGGATGGAAATGTGGTTTACAACTGGAATTTTGATGTTTTATTTGGCGGAGGAGGTATTTTATCTACTACTTCAGATTTAGTTCGGTTTGCGGAAGCACAATTTCAGGCGACCAATATAGCACTTGAGCTGACACGAAAAGAAACGGCAGTTGTTTCTGATGACATGAAAATTGGAATGGGTTGGCATTTATTGAAATCAGAAAAAGGGAACGATTTAATTTGGCACAATGGCGGAACAGGCGGCTATTCGTCCTCTATGGTTTTGGATGTAAAAAATAAAAACGGTGTTATTATTTTGTCTAATGTTTCAGGGCTTTCTTCGAAAAATGAGCATATTGACACCATCGGATTTGCTATTTTGGAAATATCGGAATAATTTCAAATCTACACTTGAATTTAGAATAGTAGCATAAAATTGAAGTTGTTATTAACTAGATTTTTATCTTAAATAGGTCAAATTTTTAAATAATAAGAAGTTCATTCCGTTGCGAAGGCGCAAAGACTATTGATTTGCAGTCACGCAACTATATTTAAAGAATAAAGTTAAATTAAGAGCAACCAAATAATTACAGCTAGTGCAATTTCAGTTGACCTAATTGTTGTAATTTTATCAACTAAATAAGATTTATGGATTCAGATATTTTAGTTCGAAATAATGTTCAGTCATTAGGAGAAGGCAAACAAGTTATTCTTTTTGCGCATGGATTTGGATGCGACCAAAATATGTGGCGTTACGTGACTCCAGCCTTTAAAGATAAGTACAGAATTGTGCTATTTGATTACGTGGGTTGTGGTAAATCTGACGTTAAAGCCTACAATGTAGAACGCTATGCTACTTTGCATGGTTATATGCAAGATGTGTTGGATATTTGTGAAGCTTTAAATTTAGCAGACATTATTTTTGTAGGTCATTCGGTAAGTTCTATGATCGGTTTACTTGCTGCAATTGAGCGTCCTGAATTATTTTCATCAATGATTTTTATTGGGCCATCGCCTCGTTATTTGGACGATATGGGATATAAAGGCGGCTTTTCTAGAGAAGATTTAGAAGGACTTTTGGAGGTAATGGATAATAATTTTATCGGCTGGGCCAATTTCCTCGCTCCTGTTATTATGAAAAATGAAGAGCGTCCAGAACTTTCAAAGGAACTCGAAGAAAGCTTTTGTTCTACAGATCCGATCAACACAAGGAAATTTGCAGAGGTTACATTTTTCTCCGATAACAGACATGATTTGTCTAAATTGACGATGCCTTGTTTGATACTTCAATGCACTGATGACGCAATTGCACCTGATGAAGTTGGAGATTATACCCACAAAATGATCAAAGGCAGTACTTTTGAAAAAATGAAAGCCACCGGACATTGTCCACACATGAGTCACCCAGATGAGACAATAGCACTTATTCAAAAATTCTTAAATCAAAAGGTTTATTAGCGCTCAAGAACAACAAGATGATGGCTGGTGTGATGTGTATAACCTCACTCCAAGCTTACTATTTTCATTTACAGCAAATGGAGTAGTTACTAGGATGAATCAAACAATGCAGTTGGAACTTGGAATAACTTTTTCCGAAAAAAGTCACCTTCGGATAGACGATTTTTTAACCGTAGGAAGTAGAATATTTTTTCAAACCCATTTTATTCCGCTGATAAAAATGCGAGGTTTTGCACAAGAAATTTATTTGAGTTTTAAATCTGCCAATGGATCACACATACCTGTATTATTGAATGTCAAAAGGCAAAATAATATGCATTTAGAAGAAATGCATTGTGGTGGTATGATTATTTCCAATAGAAATCGTTTTGAGAAAGAACTTTTACTCGCTAAAAATGCGGCGGAAGAAGCAGTTTCCAAAAATGTACAGCTTTTAAAAATTCGTTCTGAACTGGAACTCCATCAAAGGGAATTAGAAATGCAACTTGGAAAACTATCGGCTTTGCATAGGCAACATCAAAAAATTCTTAAAGTTATAGCACATGATTTACAAGAGCCACTTCGCAAATCTGTTTTTTTTGCAGATTTAATTAAAAGTCAGAATCCGGAATTACCAGACAACGTAAATGATAAACTGGATCGCATCATTCTTTTCAATAAACACATGCGTCAGATGGTGATCAGCTTGCAACGCATTGAAGAGCTAGAAAATAAAACACCCAATTTTCAAGATGTCGATTTAGAGTCGTTAATTGAAAAAGCAGTCACTATTTCGGAGGTTAAAAGGAGCAATAGTGATATTAATATTGAACTTTCAAGTCAATTTTTTCAAGGAGATGCCGAACTGTTAAAGAATATGTTTGTTGAATTATTTCTGAATTCGGTGCGGTTTATAAATCCTGAAAATGCCATTTTATTAATTCAAATATCATCTGTCACGGTGCAGCGAAATGTTTATGTGGAGTCGGCAGAGCGCTATTTATATGAAGATTTTATAAAAATAACCTTTTCCGATAATGGAATTGGATTCAATACCGATTCTTCTGTGGTTTTCAAAATCTTTCAGCGTGGAGAACAGTTTGATCGAATCAGTCCAGGTTTGGCCTACTGCCGAAGAATTGTTGAGTTGCATCACGGTTCAATAATTGCAAAATCAATTGGTGGAAAAGGCGCTGGTTTTACACTCTTCATTCCTGTAAAGCAAAAGTTGTTTTGATAAAAGGATGGTCGATTGGCTAATTTGTGAAATCCTTTAGGATTTTTTTTTAAAAAATAAAGGGCAAAATTGCTGCAACAAATTATGCAAAAGAACAATCGCCGTCGCCAAAATGCATTCGTACGTCGTTAAAATCCGTTGTATTAAAGGCTTTTGAAATGATCGAATGTTTGATTTTTTTGGTTTTGTACAAGAAAACGCTTGAAGCTTTTAAGTTTGCGCAAATGGCTTCGTCGTAGCAAATGATTTCTCGCGTGTTTTGGGCAATAGCCTGTAATTTAATGATATTTGCAATATCAATTACAGAATTTGAAGGATCATAATACGTAAAAAGGACTTTTAAAACATAATTTCGCTTTTGCAATACGACAAATCCAATGCAACTGTCTTCCTTTAATATCTTTAGGAAAGAAATTTCAAACGATTTGTCGTACATCGAAAATTCGTATTTGTCTTTTTGTGTGAAATTTAATAATGGTGCCGATTGAACCCAGTTGTACGTTTTTAACCATTCAAAAAAAGCAAAACCTTTGTGAGAAAGATCATTTTTATTGAAGCGATTGATTAATTTTAAAGTCTCTTGATCAGGTATTTGCAAATAATCTACCGAAATCCCTTGCAATTTATTTGCGATTGATTTCTTTTGAATGACTAATTTTAAGTTGACAAAAAAGTTAATAAAATGATCTGAAATTTTAAATATGGACTCAAATTTTTTCAAATTCGGATAAATTGTTGGAATAACAAAAGTCAAATTACTTCGTAAAACGGCTTTAATACCCACGTTTTCTTTTAAAGTGGTAAAGTAGCCGGATTTGTCGTACACTCTTTTTGCACTTGGCGTAAACTGCGAAATTCCTATTTTTCCATTTAATTCCGCATACATGCCATTCAAAATTTCACGACCGATTCCGCTACCTTTGGTTTTGGGATGAACCCACCAAGTGGATAGCCAACCGATTTTATTCTGAATGCTGTCAATAGTTATTGTATCTGTAAAAACGCCCATGTAGCCCACTAATTCTGCATTCAAATACGAAAGTAGCAGGACAATATCATCGTCTTTTAAGTTTGGATTTTTAAAATGTGCATAAAGTCGGTGCTTGCTAATGGACAAAAAAGAGTGCTTCCAGAACATTTCATCTGCAAGCAAATCAAGTATGTCTTTTTTTAATATTTTCTTTAATTCAATCACGTTCTTTTGATATTATAGGTTCCAATCAGTTTGTTAAACGACTTGTAAAGGTTTTCGGTTACAATTTGTCTTTCAGTGTCTTTATGTGGATTTTCCAATGAAAAACGTTGAATGATCCGCTGGTCTATATCTTTTTTTAATCCAGAATTTCCAAATACCTTCAGATCTTTATCGAATTCAAAAAGTTCTTGCAGCAGTTTTTTAGAAATTAATTTATCTGAAAAGGGAAATGCAAAAAACGAATATTTTATCCCGAAATTTTGCTTCAGCCATTGGATCGAATCAATAATTTCTTTCTTTTGTTCCTCATGCGAAAGTTGGTGCAGCGGTGGATGATCCATAGTATGTCCGCCAAAATAAAATCCAGCATCCATCATTTCTTGAATTTGACTTTTGGAAATATAAGGCTTTTCAGTTTGCAAATACATTTCGATATCCAAGTTCAGGTAGTCCAAAACTTCGTTGACTTTTTCACGATCTGCATATTTGATGCTGATGATTTTCTTTTTGAAATCCGCGGTCGAATCAAAAGTAAAGTTTAAAATGCTGCTAATTTGCCTTAAAGTTTCGATCGGAAAATGGTTCTTCTTCAAATGCGTAATGATGATACTGATGTAATGTTTGTACAAACCCACGGTGTTGTCCACAAAATTTGGATTTATAAAAAACACAGCACTGATGTTTTTTTGTTTTAAAATCGGAAAGATAACACTGTAAATTTCTTCCAATCCATCATCAAAAGTAAGTAAAAAGGTATTGATTGATTTCTGATTTTCAATTAAATCTTTGGGATGCATGGCTTTATAATTGCCCACTAAAATTTCTAAATCATGGGAAAATTGCTGTGTGTTTTTAAATTCATATAAATGTTCAATATGTGCAACAGATTTGTCTTTTACCAAATGATAATAAGGGAAAATGCTTTGGTTTTTAAAAGCACTTAGAAAACTTTTACTCGCAGATTTGTATAAAATATTTTTTACTATTCCCATAAATTATCTTTTCAATGAAAAGTGTGATTTAATTATTTGTTCATATAAATAACGGTAATAACGATAATACGAGACTTGTACTTTGTACCAAATAGTTTGTAAAAATAGTTTTTTAAATTTAGTTAGACATTCTCAAATTTCACTTTGCCACAAGCATCATAATAGAATTATTGTGGCAACTATCTTTCAAATCTAATTATCCTCGAAACAGAAAGAAATCATCTTTCATATCCTCGATCAATCCGTCTTCATAAGTTACTATATAATCAATTGCCTTTGACGTAAACGTTTCACCTTTTTTAGTTAGGGAAACTATATTGTTATCAATGCGAATCATATTGTTTTTTAAGGCTAAATTAAGTACCGTTTTACTGCGTACTTTTTGCCAATTGATATGCTCATTTAAATGATTGACATGGCGTTCATTTTCTTCACTGTGATTTTTGAGATGCAATAAAAAGGTGATGAGGTAGACTTCAATACGTTGTTGTTTTTCCCGATACAACACCGCAATTAACCCTTTGCTTGGCGCGAATAAATACACTGCAAGAAATACAATTCCCAACATAGTGGTCATACTTCCCGCGATAGATGCGTCTAAAAAATGCGCAATCCAATAGCCTGAAATGGCGCTAAAAACGCCAAATGTTGCGGCAAGAGCAATCATTTTCTTTAAATCAGTAGTCAAAAGATAAGCAGAAGCGGCAGGAGCAATCATCAAGGCCACTACCAAAATAGCACCAACAGCATCAAACGCGCCAACAGTAGTTACAGAAGCAACGCTCATCAAACCGTAATGCAAAATGATTGGTGAAAAACCTAAAGAAGTAGCAAGTCCTGCGTCAAAAGTGCTCAATTTTAATTCTTTAAAGAAGGCAAGTAGCAGTAAAATAGTTACAAATAATATGACGCCAATGACCAAAAGGGCTTTCGGACCCAAATCCATTCCATCGTAATAAATGCGGTCAAACGGTGTAAAAGCCAATTCTCCCAACAGCACGGCGTCAATATCAAGATGAACATCGTTAGCAAATTTTGCAATTAATATTACTCCAATGCTAAAAAGTGCGGGAAAAACCAATCCGATCGCTGTATCTTCTTTTACTAATTTTGTCTGCTGGATTTTCTCTACCAGCACAACAGTTAGAACTCCAGTTGCCGCAGCCAATAAGATCAGCCAAGGCGAATTTAAATCTTGCGTCAAGAAAAATCCCAAAACAATTCCTGGTAAAATGGAATGACTTATGGCATCGCTGATCATTGCCATTTTTCGCAACACCAGAAAAGTTCCCGGAATCGCACAAGCTATGGCTACTAAGCTTGCAATGAGTTGTATTTCAAATTGGGCACTAGTCATTTTTCTGATTTTGATTGTATAAATTTTCAGCTGTTTCAAAGCCCTCTGGTGTCAAGCTCCACATTTCTCCGTCCAGTTTAACGTAGTTTTTTTCGACTAAATCGCGAAGCCCTTTTTTGCTAAAACCTTGAAAATTATTTAAAATTTTAATGGCATGAGGATGTGAATTGTTTTCATGATCCTCAACAATATTGTACATAAAGGCGAGCGTTTTCTGCAGTTCCAGATCGTTTCTATTTTTGATCAACCGAATTTGTCTAAACAATAAACCACGATTTGGTGAGAAGATGAACGAGAAAAGCACAAAAACAGAAGCAACCAAAACAATCACAGGTCCTGTAGATAAATTGTTTTGGGTAGCACTAATTGCCGTACCTAAAACACCGGCACTTGCTCCAAAAATAGCTGCGATAAAAACCATGACTCCCAAACTATTCGTCCATTGTCTCGCTGCAGCGGCTGGAGCCAGAAGCATCGCACTCATAAGTACCACTCCGACGGTTTGTAGTCCCAAAACAATGGCAAGAACAATAAAGCTGGTAATCAAGATGTCTATAAATTTGGTATTGAACCCCAAAGTCAATGCATAATCTTTGTCAAAAAGAAGAATTTTAAATTCTTTCCAAAACAATAATAGTACAATCAGGCAAAGTCCAGTTACAATGGTCATTAACCATACATCACTTTCCACTAAAGTAGCCGCTTGGCCAAAAAGATATTTGTCTAATCCTGCTTGGTTGGCATTTGGCTGTTTTTGAATAAAAGTCAGCAACAACATTCCAAAACCAAAAAAAACGGATAAAATCAAACCCAATGCGGTATCTGATTTTAAATGGGTTTTAGTGGTAATTCCGCGTATCCAAAATGTACCTAGCAGTCCGCTAATTAAGGCACCAATTAATAATACGTTGGTATCTTTTGAACCTGTTATTAGAAAAGCCAACGCAATTCCAGGTAACGCGGCATGAGAAATAGCATCGCCAAGCAGACTTTGCTTTCGTAAAACGGCAAAACTACCCAACATTCCAGTTACCGCTCCAAGAACTGCCGTTCCTAAAGTAATAGTGCGAAGTGTGTAATCGCTTGAAATTAATTTTATATATTCTAAAACGTCCATATTTTATTTTTGAATACTTACTTTATAATTGATTCCGTACGTTTTAGTCAAATTTTCGTCATTGAAAATATCCTTCACTGGACCAGTGGCAATTTTTTTTACATTTAAAAAAGTCACCCAATCAAAGTACTCAGGAACTGTTTGCAAATCATGATGTACCACCACAACCGTTTTTCCTGCTTTGCGTAATTCTTTTAAAATATTGATAATAGCCACTTCCGTTGTAGCATCCACACCTTGAAAAGGTTCGTCCATGAAGTAAATGGAAGCGTCTTGAACCAAGGCTCTTGCCAAGAAAATACGCTGTTGTTGACCGCCGGAAAGTTGACTAATTTGCCGACTTTTAAAAGACAACATTCCTACTTTTTCAAGTGCTTCCAAAGCGCGTTTTTTCTCATTCGCTCCAGGACGTTTGATCCATCCCAAACTTCCGTAAGTACCCATCATTACTACATCTAACGCAGTGGTGGGAAAATCCCAATCTACACTTCCTTTTTGAGGAACATAGGCTACTTTTTTTCGTTGCGAATCATAGGGTTTACCAAAAATTGTAACACTTCCCGCAATGGGTTTTAGTATTCCGAGAATTGACTTTATCAATGTCGATTTTCCTGCACCATTTGGGCCAACAATTGCCATTAAAACGCCTTCGGGAATTTGTAAATCAATATCCCAAAGTACCGGTTTGTAATTGTAAGCTACGGTAAGATCATCTACTTTTACTGCTATTTTTTCCATTATTTTAAAGCTGCTACAATGGTGTGGACATTGAATTTTAACATTCCGATATAAGTTCCTTCGGGTTTCCCTGGATCTCCAAGCGCGTCTGAAAATAAAGTACCGCCAATGACTACGTTGTGATTTTTTGAATTCACAGCTGCTTGTAACGCTTCAATGGTACGTCTTGGAACAGAACTTTCAATAAAAACCGCTTTCACTTTGTGCTCTATAATATAGGAAGCAGTTTTTTGAACATCTTGAACTCCTGCTTCAGTTGCGGTTGACAAACCTTGTAATCCAACTACGTCAAATTCAAATGCTTTTCCAAAATAGTTAAATGCATCGTGAGCGGTAACTAGTCTTCTTTTATCAACTGGAAGCGTAGCAATTTCGGCATCTAATTCAACTTTTAATTGTTCCAATTCCTTCACATATTTTTTGGCATTAGCCATAAAATAAGCTTTATGTTCCGGTTGGGCTTCTGAAAGTTTGTTGGCAAAGTAAACGGTAATTTGTTTCCAGTATTCTACGTTGAACCAAATGTGAGGATCGTAATTAGATGCAAAAAGTGCAGAACTAATCAATTCTTTTTTATCTAAAGCGTCTGCAATGGCAACAGTATTAATCTGCTGTCGTTCCATATTTTCAAAAACTTCTACTAATTTTCCTTCTAAGTGCAATCCATTATAAACAATCATGTCTGCATTGGAAAGCTTCGAGACGTCACCTTCACTCGCTTTATACAAGTGCGGATCCACTCCAGCACCCATTAAACCTTGCACATCTACTTTATCTCCACCAATATGCTGTACTAAATCAGTTATCATTGACGTAGTAGTTACAATCCTGAACTTCCCGTTTTTAGGTTTGGTGTCATTACAACTGAAAAGTACGCCACAAATTAATATTACAAAACCTATTTTTTTCATTTGTCTAAATATATTTTACGAAGTTACTAAAATTAATTTCCACTGATAAGATTTTAAGATTTTATATAGTGAATTTTTGATACACTCTAGCAATACGATTACTTTCTACTCAAATTGTATCTATATAATTGAAGTATTCGGAGTTTAAATTTTTGCTTGTGCAAAATATAAAGGATCAATTGAATTTAAAAGGGGTGCTGAATTTTGATGTACTATTTTTAAATTTGGGATAAGAAGCCTCACTTTAGGTAGGGAAGTAGACGCTGGTATAATAAACGGATAGATTACGAGCTCTATTTCGCTATGGCAAAAAATAGCTGTACTACGTTTGTTTATAAAAAATTTGCAATATTAATTTAAATTATTGATTTATATGTGATTAAGTTTTTTTATTAGGTAGACAAAAGTTAAAATCGTACTAAAAGCAATCAATTAAGGAAGAATTGTTCTACTTTTGACCCGTAATAAAAAACACAATTATGTCAAATCAAGTACATCATCATTTTCATTCTGGCTCTCAAGCGAGGTGATTTTGATATGTAGTACACTATAATTTCTAATCCCGTTTGAGTAAATCAAACGGGATTTTTTTTTATAATCTTTCTCTTCCGATTTACTCCAACAAATATTTAAAAACAAAAATGAGTAAATTAAAAATTGCAATCCAAAAAAGTGGTCGTTTAAGCGAAAATTCTCTGAATCTTTTAAAAGAGTGTGGTATTAAATTCCCCAACGGTGGCGGAAAATTAATCACAGAATCAACTAACTTTCCAATAGAAATTCTTTTTCTTCGTGACGATGACATTCCGCAGTATGTGGAACAAAAAGTAGCTGACATTGGAATTATCGGCGAAAATGTTTTTGTGGAGAGTGCCAAACAAATTGATGTTATTGAAAAACTAGGATTTTCTTCATGCCGTTTAAGTTTGGCCGTGCCAAAAGAAACTGAATATTCTGACTTGAGTTATTTCAATGGCAAAAAAGTAGCAACTTCATATCCCGTTATTTTAGAGAATTATTTTCAACAAAACAACATTTCCTCCATTATCGAATTCATTTCGGGAAGTGTTGAAATTGCCCCAGGAATCGGACTTGCCGATGGAATTTGCGACATCGTAAGTAGTGGTAGCACGTTGCGTTCCAATGGTTTGAAAGAAGTGGAAAATGTAATGAACAGTCAGGCTGTTTTAGTTGCTTCGGAAGATTTGGACGCCGACAAAAATGAAATTCTACAGAAATTATTGTTCCGCATCCGTTCGGTTCAAAAAGCGAAAGAAAACAAATATATTTTGCTGAACGCTCCAAATGATAAGTTGGATGAAATCATCAAAATTCTACCAGGAATGAACAGTCCAACGATTTTGCCTTTGGCTGTAGAAGGATGGAGTAGTTTGCATTCAGTTATCGGCGAAGATCAATTTTGGGACGTTATTTACGAACTGAAAAATGCTGGTGCAGAAGGAATTTTAGTTGTACCAATTGAAAAAATGATTGTCTAATTTACAGTAAATCGATATATGAAAACCTATATAAATCCCCCGTCAAGCGAATGGAATTCGTTAATCGAAAGACCTAATTTTCCTGCTGAAAATTTAGACGAAAAAGTCCGCGGCATTATCGCTAAAGTTAAAACCGAAGGCGATGCGGCTCTACGCCAATTTTCCAAAGCGTTTGACAAAGTGGAATTGACGGAATTAAAAGTCACCGAAGCGGAAATCGAATTTGCAGTTAGTCAAATTTCAGACGAATTAAAAGATGCCATTGCCGTTGCCGCAAAAAATATCCGAACCTTTCACGAATCACAAAAAAGTGCAGAGGCTGAAGTTGAAACCATGCCAGGAATTACGTGTTGGCGTCAAAGTGTTGCCATTGAAAATGTGGGTTTATACATTCCTGGAGGAACGGCTCCTTTGTTTTCTACGATTTTGATGTTGGCTATTCCAGCACAAATCGCAGGTTGCAAACGACTGGTTTTATGTACACCACCGGACAAAAACGGTAATATCAATCCAGCGATTTTGTACACGGCTTCGTATTTAGGAATCAGTGAAATTTACAAGGTGGGCGGAGCTCAAGCTATTGCTGCTTTGGCTTTTGGAACGGAAAGTATTGCAAACGTGAATAAAATTTTCGGTCCTGGAAATCAATTTGTAACTAAAGCGAAAGAATTGGTGCAGCAAAATGGTGTCGCTATTGATATGCCGGCGGGTCCAAGCGAAGTTTTGATTATTGCGGATGAAAATGCCGATGCTGATTTTGTGGCTTCGGATTTACTTTCACAAGCGGAACACGGAGTGGACAGCCAAGTAGTTTTGGTTACCAATGATGCAGATTTAATTGAAAAAGTAGAAATTGCTTTGCAACAACAATTGCAACAATTACCGCGAATGGAATTTGCCAAAAAAGCATTGGAAAACAGCTTTTCAGTAGTTTTGGATACGATGTACGATTGTATTGATTTCAGCAATCTATACGCTCCAGAACATTTGATTTTTGCAGTAAAAAACAGCATAAGTTACGTGGGTGAAATTCAAAATGCAGGTTCGGTTTTCCTTGGTAATTATTCTTGCGAAAGTGCTGGAGATTACGCAAGCGGAACCAATCACACGTTGCCAACCAATGGTTATGCTCGAAGTTACAGCGGGGTTTCATTAGATAGTTTTGTAAAGAAAATTACGTTTCAAAAAATCACTAAAATGGGATTGCAAAATATTGGAAAAACAATTGAAGTGATGGCAGAAGCAGAACAATTATTTGCACATAAAAACGCTGTTTCCATCCGATTAAAAAAGATTCAAGATGAAATGAGCATTACTGAAAAGTCCTTTCAAAATAGATGAATTTATGCGAATTGCACAAGACTATTAAAAATCAATAAATATATACGCGTGAAAAATAATGAGCGAAAATTAGTTCGGAAAAATATTCTAAATCTTGCTCCATATTCAAGTGCGAGAGATGAATACGAAGGAACAGAAGGTGTTTTTCTGGATGCCAATGAAAATCCGTTTGGAACGTACAACCGTTATCCGGATCCACAACAGAATAAGTTGAAAATACGTTTAGCAGAAATTAAAAACGTGAAATCAAATCAAATTTTCCTTGGAAACGGAAGTGATGAAGTGATCGATTTAGCTTTCCGAATTTTCTGTGAACCCAACATCGACAAAGCATTGACGTTTACGCCAACCTATGGAATGTATGAAGTTTCGGCAAATATCAATTCAGTCGATTTGATTAAAGTTCCCTTAAATAAGGAGTTTCAAATTGACAGAAATAGTGTTCAGTCTTACTTTTCGGATGCAAATTTAAAATTAATTTTTATTTGTTCGCCCAATAATCCTTCGGGAAATTTGATTCAATCGGAAGATATTGAATTCATTTTAGAAAATTTCCAAGGAATTGTAATCATTGATGAAGCGTATGTTGACTTTTGTCCAGATGCAACTTTTGCTGCTAAATTAATACAATATCCAAATTTAATTATCAGCCAGACGTTGAGTAAAGCGTGGGGTTTAGCAGGACTTCGATTGGGAATTGCGTTGATGAATGAAGAAATTTTAAGTTTTTATAACAAAGTTAAAGCACCTTACAATATCAGTTCGGTGAATCAAAAAATAGCTTTAGAAACTTTAAATAATAGAGAAGAATTTCAAGAAAATGTAAAGGCGATTTTAACTGAAAAAGAAATACTCATTCAAGAGTTGCAAAAGATTAAAATGGTTAAGAAAATTTATCCGTCTGACGCCAATTTTTTGTTGATTGAAGTCGAAAATGCGAATCAAATTTATGCACAATTGATTGCAAAACAAATCATTATTAGAAATAGAAATTCAGTTGTTGAGAATTGTGTCCGGATTACAATCGGAACTGCTGATGAAAACAAAAAATTAATAAACGCTTTAAAAACAGGTTCCAATGGCTAAAAAAGTATTATTTATCGATAGAGACGGTACAATTATCAAAGAACCGGAAGACTTTCAAATTGACAGTTTTGAGAAATTAGAATTTCTGCCAAACGCGATTTCCAACCTTGCCCGAATTGCCAAAGAAATGGAATTTGATTTGGTTATGGTCAGCAATCAAGATGGTTTGGGGACGGATTCTTTTCCAGAAAACACGTTTCACCCGGTCCAGAATTTTATCATTCAAATCTTGAAAAATGAAGGTGTGAATTTTGTAGATATTTTCATCGATCCTTCTTTTGAACACGAAGATAAGGAAACGCGTAAACCGAGGTTGGGCATGTTAGGAAAATATGTTTATGGCAATTATGATTTGGAAAATTCATACGTCATTGGCGACCGCATGACCGACATTAAGTTGGCTGAAAATTTAGGTTCAAAATCCATTTATATCAGTGATGATGCAGCAGCAAATGCAACTTTAACCACAACAGATTGGAATGAAATTTATCAATTTTTGAAAGAAGTACCGCGCATTGGAAAAGTAAATCGTAAGACTTTAGAAACTAATATTTCGGTGGAAGTAAACTTGGACGGAAGCGGAAAATCAGTAATTGAAACAGGTTTGCCATTCTTTGATCACATGTTAGAACAAATTTCAAAACATGGAAATTTAGATTTGAATGTTCAGGTAAAAGGCGATTTGCACATTGACGAACACCACACGGTGGAAGACACTGCAATTGCTTTAGGAGATGCGTTTTTGCAAGCTTTGGGAAGTAAAAAAGCGATTGAACGATACGGATTTATGTTGCCAATGGACGATTGTTTGGCACAAATTGGTCTCGATTTTGGTGGTCGACCGTGGTTGGTTTGGGAAGCGGATTTTAAACGCGAGAAAGTGGGCGATGTGCCAACCGAATTGTTTTTTCACTTTTTTAAATCATTCAGCGACCAAGCCCGATGCAATTTAAACATTAAAGCGGAAGGTGAAAATGAGCACCACAAAATCGAATCCATCTTTAAAGCTTTTGCGAAAGCGTTGAAAATGGCGGTTAAAAAAACAGAGAATTTCAACATCCCAAGCACCAAAGGAACGTTATGATAGCGATTTTAAAATACAATGCCGGAAACGTAACTTCGGTTGAAAATGCGGTTCAGAATCTCGGTTATTCTACAATTGTAACCGACGATGTTAAAGCGTTGAGGTCTGCTGATAAAGTGATTTTCCCCGGCGTTGGCGAAGCGAGCTCAGCAATGAAATACTTGAAAGAAAAAGGTTTGGATCAAGTAATTCGGGCACTTACGCAACCTGTTTTAGGAATCTGTTTGGGAATGCAACTGATGTGTGATTCTTCCGAAGAAGGAGAAACGGAAGGCTTGGGAATTTTTGATGCTAAAGTATTGAAATTTCCGGCAACAGCATTGGTTCCGCAAATGGGTTGGAATAATTTTACTTCGTTAAAAGGCAAACTTTTTGACGGAATTAATTTGGAAAATGATTGCTATTTTGTTCACAGTTATTACGCTGAAATCTGTCCAGATACCGTTGCCGTTACCGATTATATTTTACCTTTCAGTGCGGCATTGCAAAAAAATAATTTTTACGCAACCCAATTTCACCCAGAAAAATCAGCGAAAATTGGTTTACAAATCTTAAACAACTTCTTGAAACTATGAGAATTATTCCAGCAATTGACATTATCGGCGGAAAATGCGTGCGACTTTCCAAAGGCGATTATGCGACCCAGAAAACATACAGCGAAAATCCGTTGGATATGGCAAAGCAATTTGAAGATTTAGGTGTGAACTATTTGCATGTTGTGGACTTGGATGGAGCGAAAGCGAAACAAATTATCAACTATAAAACCTTGGAATTATTGGCAACCAAAACCAATTTGATTGTTGATTTTGGCGGTGGAATTAAATCGGAAGACGATGTAAATATTGCTTTTAATTCGGGTGCGAAACAAATTACGGTGGGAAGTATCGCTGCTCAAAATCCGGAACTAATGCTCGAATGGTTGCGAAAATTTGGCAATGAAAAAATTATTTTAGGTGCCGATTGCAAAGATCGAAAAATTGCTACAAACGGTTGGTTGGAAAGTTCGGGAGATGATGTAGTTTCATTTATTCAAGAGTACGAGAAAAACGGAATTGCCTACAGCATTGTCACCGATATTGAAAAAGACGGCATGCTTCAAGGTCCTGCATTTGAATTATACAGGGAAATTTTGGCTGAAACAAAAGGAATAAAACTCATCGCAAGTGGCGGAATTACCACAATTGATGATGTAATAAAATTGAGCGAAATGGGTTGCGAAGGTGCAATTATTGGAAAAGCGATTTACGAAGGAACAATTAATTTGAAAGACTTAATGCAATTGCCATGTTAAAGAAACGAATCATCCCGTGTTTGGATATCAAAGACAACCGAACGGTGAAAGGTATTAATTTTGAAAATATCGTTGACGCTGGAGACCCAATAGAATTGGCACAACGCTATGTTCTTGAAGGTGCTGACGAATTGGTTTTTCTAGACATTACCGCGACACAAGAAAAGCGTAAAACCCTGACCGAATTGGTTCGGAAAATTGCCGCGGAAATAAACATTCCGTTTACCGTTGGTGGTGGAATCAACAGTTTGGAAGATGCAAAAGCAATTATTGAATCGGGTGCGGATAAAATTAGCGTGAATTCTGCTGCGATTTTAAATCCAGAATTGATTACAGAAATTTCAAAACAGTATGGAAATCAATGTGTAGTTGTAGCAATTGACACTAAATTTGTCAACGGAGAATGGATGGTCTTTAGGAGTGGTGGCAAAATCTCAACAGGTCTAAAAGCGGTAGATTGGGCAAAAAAAGCAGCCGATTTAGGAGCGGGCGAAATTTTACTCACTTCGATGAACAATGACGGAACCAGAGCAGGTTTTGCTTGTGAAATTACTAAACAAATTTCAGAAGCGGTTTCCATTCCAGTTATTGCTTCGGGTGGAGCAGGAACTCGGGAACATTTTGCAGAAGTGTTTCAAGAAACAAATGCAACAGGAGCTTTGGCTGCGAGTGTTTTTCACTTTGGTCAAATTCCCATTCCTGAACTTAAAAATTATTTAAAAACTCAAAATATCCCAATTAGAATATGATACCTGATTTTACAAAAACAAACGGATTGCTTCCCGTAATCATTCAAGATGTGACTTCTTTGCAAGTTTTAATGTTGGGTTACATGGACGAAGAAGCGTTTAAAAAAACTTCGGAAGAACAGAAAGTCACTTTTTTTAGCAGAAGCAAAAACCGATTATGGACAAAAGGTGAAACGTCTGGAAATTTCTTGCACGTGAAGGAAATGCGACTGGATTGCGACAATGATTCGTTGTTAATAACGGTTGCTGCAGAAGGACCAACTTGTCATACTGGAGACACCTCGTGCTTTAAAACGGATACTACGACTAACTTTTTATACCAGTTGGAAAAAACAATTCACAGTCGAATTGATGGTAACGTAGCTGATTCGTATACCAACCAATTGTTTCGAAGAGGCATCAATAAAGTAGCTCAAAAAGTAGGGGAGGAAGCGGTGGAATTGGTTATTGAAGCCAAAGACAATGACGCAGATTTGTTTAAAGGTGAAGCGGCCGACTTGATGTACCACTATTTGATTTTATTGAAAGCGAAGAATTTTACTTTGAAAGATATTGAAGCGGTTTTGGCGAAACGGAATGAGTAAAGAATTGGTATTTAAAATTTTTTACCGCAAAGTTCGCAAAGTTTTCTCTTGACATGGTATTAATATAAGTTTTTAAGTTCGCAAAGGGATTTCATTTAGCTTAGCTTTTTAACAAATGGCACATATTAAACATTTAACAATGATTTTTTAATTAAATTTATTTTTATATCGTAATATTGCAATATAGAAATAACAAAGATATGGGTACGACAAAAACAGAGCATTTTACGGAAAAACAGAACGAGTTGGCACTGTTAGCGAAAGCATTAGGTCATCCTGCTCGAATTGCAATTTTAGACTATTTATCGACCGTAGATACCTGTATTTGTGGAGATATTGTAAAGGAGTTGCCATTGGCACAGCCGACAGTTTCGCAACATTTGAAGGAATTGAAAAATGCGGGATTAATTAAAGGAACGATTGAAGGAAATTCGATTTGCTACTGTATTGATGAAACTGCCTTGCAACATTTGAACACGTACATTGCCCATATTTCTGAAGGAATTTCTAAAAGAAAGACTTGTTGTTAACTACTAAATTTTTAAAAAATATGAATACCAACGAAGAGATTAAAGAGATGGTAAAGCTAAAATACAGTGAAATTGCTTTACAAGACCAAGCAACGAACGATAGTTCTTGTTGCGGAAGTGGCGGCTGTAGCACTGAAGTGTACAATATTATGAGTGACGAATACGATCATTTAGGTGGTTATACGTCGGATGCGGATTTGAAATTGGGTTGCGGATTGCCAACGGAATTTGCTAAAATTCAACCCGGAAATGTAGTAGTAGATTTGGGAAGTGGTGCTGGAAACGATTGTTTTGTGGCACGCCATGAAACAGGTGAAAGTGGAAAAGTAATTGGTGTAGATTTTACCGAAGCGATGGTAGATAAGGCTAGAATCAATGCGGAAAAATTAGGTTTCAATAACGTTGAATTTCGATTGGGTGATATTGAAAAGCTGCCTATAACTGCAAATGTTGCTGATGTTGTAGTAAGTAATTGTGTTATGAATTTGGTTCCCGATAAGCCAAAAGCATTTGGTGAAGTATTTCGTATTATGAAATCAGGCGGTCATTTCAGTATTTCCGACATTGTTTTGACGGGAGATTTACCTGAAAAAATTAAGAATGCAGCTGAAATGTATGCAGGTTGTGTAGCAAGTGCGATTTTGAAAGACGAGTATTTGCAAATTATTAAAGATGCAGGCTTTACAAATATCCGACTGCAAAAAGAGAAGCCTATAATTGTTCCGAATGATATTTTAAAAAACTATTTGTCTGAGGAAGAAATGAAAATTTACAATTCTAAACCGAATATTATTTTCAGCATCACAGTATATGCGGAGAAATTAGCCAACAGTTGTTCACCAGAAGCAGGTTGTTGTTAATTGCTCAAAAAGTGTTAAACCATCCCATTTGAATTATTAAATGGGATTTTTTTTGCGGCAAAAGCAATAGAGGTTCAATTTTTGCTTTATAGTGTTGGAAAAATATAAAATGCTTTTTAATGATTCGAATTTTCTAGTTCGACAGTAACTAAAAAGCTGTACATATTATATTTTTATTAAATTTGACACGTCTATATTCAAGAATGAAATTGCGTATAATCAACGAAAACTAAAGTTATGTATCAATTAAATTACCGTTCTCAAGCTCGAAATGAATTTCAAACAGAAGATTTGGATGCGATACTTTCCACGGCAAATTCCAAAAATGCTGCTTTAAATATTTCCGGTTGTTTGGTTTTTCACAACGGCTATTTTGTGCAGATTCTTGAGGGAAAAAAAGAAGATGTGATTGAATTATTTGAGAAAATTAAAGCAGATGACCGCCATCACAATATTTCGTTATTAGGCGAAAACAGCATAGAACAGGCGTATTTTCCAGAGTGGAATATGGCTTATTATGAACCTAATGACCAAAGTGTACGACACTTTGTATACAATATGATCAGCATGGCCGAACTATCTGATAAATCTACGCAATCATTACAGACATTTTGGGCCGAGGTGCGGAAAGTGCTTTTGGGCGGTTAGTCAATTTAGGCTTAATAAGATATTTTTCTATTTGCATTTAAATGATCTTTCTTGACAATTAATTAGTAAAATTGCCTTATTTTTGGGCATAAATTTCTCCTTTTGGTTTCGAATTGGTTCGATAATTGCTAATGCATATCAAGATTTAATTTTAAGTATGATGGATGAGTTAGTAAATGTTTTAAACGAATTATCGAATGGCACAACACAATAAATCAGTGAATAATAGGATTTTAAACAATAGATTACATGTTTTTAACCGCTATTATAAAATAACCAAATTTTATTCTTTTTTGCGAAGTACGGCAATAAAGGGTGGTATTGCTATTGTTGTATTTGTAACAATATTACTTGCTTTAGAATATTTCTTCCTGGATTTCAACGCGATGTTGGATAGTCTTGTAACGAATTATTCTCCAAAAGTTATTTTTTCATCCTTTCTATTATCGGAAACGATTTTAGGATTGGTGCCGCCTGAAATTTTTATCGCTTGGGCTTCAAAATCTGCTTCACCATGGCTGTTCTTGTTTATTTTAGCTACAATGTCATATTTAGGTGGAATTATTGCCTATTTCTTAGGAAATCGATTGTTCTTAATTCCAGCAGTAAAAAACCATATCGAAAATAAAATTGCCATTCACATCAATAATTTAAGAAAGTGGGGTGGATTGTTTGTTTTCATTGGAGCAATGTTACCTTTGCCGCATTCCATTGTGAGTTTAGCATGTGGATTAATAAAATACGATTTTAAGAATTATCTTCTTTGGGCGTTGTTCCGTTACGTGCGTTTTGTAATCTACGCATTAATTATCTTTCAAATTTTTTAGTACATGAATTGGTTTAGAAAACTTTACGATTGGATCATCGGCTGGTCAGAATCCAAATATGGCCCTTTGGCATTATTCCTTTTAGCATTTATCGAATCTATTTTTTTTCCAATTCCACCGGATATTTTATTAATTGCTTTAGCTTTAGGTGCTTCGGGCAAAGCTTTTAAATACGCATTTATTTGTACTATAGGTTCTGTTTTAGGTGCATTCGTGGGGTATTATATTGGAAATGTTTTATGGCTCACTTCTACGGGAGAATTTTCTTCGTTTGCCAATTTCTTTTTTACAAACGTTCCAGGATTTTCACTTGAATTATATGAACGTATCAGAAGTCTTTTTATAGAATGGGATTTCTGGGTTGTTTTTACAGCGGGTTTTACACCAATTCCATATAAAGTATTCACAATCAGTTCTGGAGCTTTTGAAATCAACTTGGCTATGTTTGCTATAGCTTCACTTATCAGTCGAGGAGCACGTTTTTTCTTGATCAGCTGGTTGATCTGGAAGTATGGTTCAAGTATCAAAATGTTTATCGAAAAGTACTTTAATATTTTAGCTTTAGCATTTACAGTGCTCTTAATCGGAGGATTTGCCTTGATAAAATATCTGGGTTCTTAGTACGGATGTAGATAATTTTGTGAATGAAACCTAAAGTTGAGTCAGTTAATGATATTACCTGATGCGATCAAAGAATTATTATTTTGCTAAAAAGCGATTTTGGTTATTTTTTTTCTAAAGCTCCTTTGCTAAGCGAGAAGTATTATGTATTAAAATTTTCTGAACTTAATGCTTCGCTTTGATGAAGAGGGCAAATTGAATTTTTCCGTCACATAGTTTATTCAAATTTTCGACAAGAGATAAATTGGTTTATAAATCAAAGCCACTATTTGACTTCAAATAGTGGCTTTTTTTTGAAAAAGTATGTTTCACAACTTTAGCGCAAAGGGTAACCTTCCTCTCCATTTCTTTTTAATTTCAATCGATAATCATCGCAACTGTCGCATCTTCTGCTGGATTGCCAAATTAAGGTAATTTCGTGAATTCCTTGAGTTCTTCCTAATTTCGAAACATTCCAATCGTATGAATATCCAAATGTAAATTCGCTTGCTTTAAATGATAATACGGGATTTACGGATGTTACTAAGTGACTGTTCTCACTTTTTCCTTCAGGATTAGTCGCTACAATTACACCTAAGCCAAAACGTGTAAAATCTACTATTGTGCCTACATCCAGTCGGTTGTATTGACCTTGTCTCATGTAATTTGCAGTCAATAGCAGCGTTGAGTTCTCAGGTAAAATGCTTCTTGGGCTATTTGCAAAATCAACATAATAACCTCCATGAACGGAAAGGAACATATCAAGTGGCACATTTCCAAACTCTCGAAAAGCAACATTAGGTCGGTTTAAATGTTTTACGGACAATCCAATCCACGCGTTTTCTTGGTCAAATTCTATTCCTGCAGCTACGTCAAAAAAGTTTATTTTATTTCTGTAATCACCCACACTTGGGTCGCTTGTAGTTGGGTTAATCGCGCCAGTGTTGCTGTTAATTTGGTCTTCCAAAAGTAAATTCTGGAAGTTGTAATCTTTTCTCCCAAATCCAGTTTCAAGTCCAAATCGCACGCGCCATTCATAATTAATGTTGACCTTGTACGAAATAGCGGTATTTATTTTGAAATAATTCAAGTTGGTAAACACTTCATTTTGATTCAGAACTGTCATCCCTAAACCTACTTCATCACTAACAATGGTATTGACATAGGCAAATTGTGTATCCATTTTCCGATTGCCATCGGGCCATTGCCTCCGGTGTACAAATCCGGCATTCCATGTGTTGGAAATCCCGGTGTAAGCTGGATTTAGTGTTTCGGGAAGTAGATAATACTGTGTAAATATAGGATCTTGTGCCTTTGCTTGGAAGGAACAAATTAGTAAGAGTACAATAATTAATTTTGATTTCATTTGGTGTGGCGTTTATTTTATTAGTACAAATGTTTGGTTTTCATAAACAATGGTACCGTAAAAAGTTTCGGCAGCCACTTTACTGTAATAGTTTCCATTCTCGGCATTGAAACCTTTAATTTTTCCATCCCACCCTGTAATTACATTTCCTTTTTCGGAATAAATTAATGAACCCCAACTGTCATAAATGTCCAATACTATATTGGAAAGATTTTTAGTCACTGGCCTAAATTTGTCATTTACGCCGTCGCTGTTTGGTGAAAAAGCGGTAGGTACGACCAAAATGTAACCCTTTTCAATGGATAAAGTCATGTTGTATTTGTAAACGCAACCAAACGGATAGGTTACGGTTTGAGTTACCAAATAGTCTTTTTCGATGGTGTACGTGTGGATTGGATTTAATTCACTTGAATAAGTACCGTCGCCAAAATCCCAAAACATCGACTCATAATCTCCTGTGATGTTACTTGAAAATTGGATTGCATCGTTTATGGAATAAAATCCAAAAGAGGTGTAACTGGTAGACATGGTTTCAAAAGACGAGAAACCTATTACCGGATTGTCTACGGTTACCGTATAAATTTGGCTACAGCCTAAACTATCAAAAACGGTGAGTAAAACAGTTCCATTGGTCTGGGTAGTCATAATCTGTCCGTTGTCACCGCTGAACGTTCCGCTTGACCATTGATAGGTAAAGGGAGGCACGCCGCCAGATGCTTGCGCTAGAAAATTTTGAGCAACTGTTCGAGTCGTACAATCAAAATCAGTTTGCGTTTTGACATTAATAGAAATCGGGGCAGGTCTTATTAAACTATATTGTCCAGAAGCGGAACATCCTTTTGCATCAATTACTGTTACCGCGTAATTGCCTTCTAGTAAGTTGTTTAAATCTTCAGCAGTGGAACCACTGGACCAAGTATAAGTAAACGGGGCCGTTCCTCCTGAAACGATTAAATCAATTGCACCACTATTCGCATTGCTGCAATTTGTAGGATTTGTAAGATTTGCCGCAAGAACAAGCGGTTGAGGTTGGACAATAATAAACGTTCTTACAATTACGCAAGGTTTTCCGTCGGTAATTGTTGCCGTATACGTTCCCGGTGAAAGGTTATTTCTGGTTAAACCAGCGGTACTTCCGTCATTCCATGTTAGGCTTACAGGCGCGATTCCTCCAATCAAGTTAAGGGCAATACTTCCATTGTTGGCACCGAAACACGTTACATTTTGAACAACTGGATTTACAGTAAAAATTGGAGCTTCTGGAATGTTAATTGTAGCTGTTTTAATACACCCTAAATTATCTGTGACTGTGATCATATAATCTCCAGCAGAAAGATTATTTTGGTTTAAAACAGTTGATAAATTGTTCCAAGTAAAAGTGTAAGGCGCATTTCCACCGCTAATTGTGGTGGTAAGTGTTGCATCATTTGCTCCATAGCAGGATATTTCGGTGGAGGCAAAAGTAATTAAGATTTCTGGGGATTGGGAAAGCGTTACTTCCAACGTTTTCTGGCAGCCATTATCGTCTGTAACGGTAAGGTTATAGGTTCCAGGAAATAAATCAGAAATATTTTGATTGCTATTTATAAAGCCGTTAGGTCCTGTCCAGGAAAACGTATAAGCTGAAGCAATTGTACCTCCAACAGCATTGACATTGATAGTACCAGTTGACGCTCCAAAGCAATCAATATTGTTTTGATTTACTAAAGAGACAACCAATAACGGAGGCTCCGTAATGGTGAAAGTTTGTGTTTTTGGTCCACAATTGTTTTCATCTGATACAGTTACGGAATAAATCCCTGGACTTAAACTGGTCAAATCTTGTGTGTTTGCAAAAGGTAAAGTGTTTTTCGTCCATGAATAAGTAGAGCTACCCGTTCCACCTATGATGGATAAATCAATCGTACCGTCGTTGCTTTCAAAGCAAGTACTGTTGGTTTGGCTGTTAGTAATTATTAAAATGTCATCAGGTTGCGTAATGATATATGAATTCGTGAACGGACAATTTCCAACGTCATCAATCGTAATCGTGTAAGTTCCAGGTTCAATATTTGAAAGGGTTGTTGCCGAGGAGGTAAAGCCATTTGGTCCAGTCCACGAAATTGCATAGGGAGAAATTCCGCCAGTAATGTTGGTACTAATTGAGGCATTATTGACTCCAAAACACGTATTATTGGTAACAGTTACATTTGGATTTATCGAAGGATTTACGGTAACTGAAACTGTAAAATTAGCACCTGCACAAACTCCTGAAGTTGGCGTTACCGTGTACGTTATCATTGCGGGACTCGTGGTAGTGTTAAGTAAGGTCTGACTGATTTCTGTTTGAGGAACTGTCTGAGCTGAAAATCCCGTTATTGTTCCTGCAGGAATCACCGACGGTTGTGACCAAGTATAAGTTGTTCCTACCGGAATTGTATTTCCATTGCCGTCAGCTGGCACTATTGAAAAGGCATTGCTGCTGCAAATCGTCTCGCTTTCACTAGCAATAATCGGAAACGGATTGATGGTAATTAAGGCAGTGTTTGAAGTTATGACTTCGCAACCTCCCGTTAATTCTGGAAAAGTGATTGTTACGTAATAATAGACGTTTTCAGCAATAGTAGTTAACGGTGCAAAAGTACTACTGGTTTGACCTGGGATTAAAGTTCCGCCTGCATTCGAATTAGTAGCATTTGAAAACCACTGATAAATTGGCGTTCCAGTTCCGTTGGTAAATGCAACTGTTAACGGTGTTGCCACTTGATTGACACAGTAAGCACCATCTTGCGGCTGAACATTTATTGCCGGTGCTGGATTTATAATGACTGTTGCTGTATTGGAAGTGACGCTACAACCTGAACCAGTAGCTTGATTTACTACACAATAGTAATAAGTGGTTCCTTCAAGAGCTGTTTGTGGAACGTAAGAATTCGTAACAGCGCCTAAAATTAGTGTTCCTGAACTTGTATCATTCATTGTTGAACTGTACCACTGGAACGCGTATAAATTTTCTAATCCGCCTGATGGGATGATGGAAAGAATTACTGGCGTTGCGTCTTGACATAGCGTTTGAACGGCAAGAGGTTGTGTACTTACTGTAGGATCGGCTACAATTTCTATTTGTGCAGCGGCGCTTTTAATTGCGCCACAGCCATTTCCGGATAAAGCTATCTCTACGTAATAATAGTAGTTTCCAACGGTAATAAAAACAGGTGGTGTGAAATTATCGGCAGTAGCTCCTGGAATAGCAGTACCCGTCGAGGTATCATTGGTACTGTTAGTAAACCATTGGTACGATGCAACTCCAGTACCACCAAAATAAGAAGCGGTTAGCGGAATTGCAATTGTTACACCTACACACAGTTTTTGAAAGGCAAGTGGATTTTGAGAAATTATTGTTGTTGGATTAATTGTAATCTCTGATGTATTCGTAGTTACAGTTGCGCAAGAACCAACTATTCCAGAAAAATTTATGATACAATAATAATAGAATATTCCTTCTACAGTAGATGTAGGGCTAAACGTTGGATTTGTCTCGGAAGGTATTAATAAACCTGATGAAGTGTTGTCAACGTTATTTACGTACCACTGATAAGTTGCGCTTCCTGCCTCATTCTCGAGGGAGACAGTTAGTATTGGCAAAATTGCACCAACACAAGCAATGTTAGAAATGGGCTGAATAGAAGCAGTGGGAGATTGATTGACAATTACTGAGGAAATTGCACTTGTAGCATTACAACCTAATGTAGATTGTGTAATTAAGCAGTAATAATGTTTAGTGCCAACGGTCGCAGTCGGCGGAGTATAGGATGCAGAAGTTGCTCCCGTAAGCAAAGTCCCACCACTTGTTGAATTTAAAGTATTGCTGTACCATTGATAATTAAAAGTTCCATTTCCGCCCGTTGCTGTAACAACCAAATCGGTGGGAATTGCATTTGAACATAAAGTTTGCAGTGCAATAGGTTGCGAAGTAATTGTTGGA
>NZ_AUDN01000027.1 GCF_000425485.1 Flavobacterium tegetincola DSM 22377
TTTACCTTACTCTTTTTTTCTTTGTCTTATCTTGCGATAAGACGGCTGTCAATTCAATATGTCTATGAACGTGTCATTCTTGTTTCTCGTCTCGTGTCTCACTTTTAGTGTTTCTCGAAGCGGGTGCAAAAGTACATCCTTTGTTTTAATCTGGCAAGCTTTTTTTGAAGTTTTTTTAAAAACTTTCGTTCCTAATTTCTCTTCTCATAACCTACTCAATCTCTCAATGAACTTATTCTCTTGCGGAGTGCAAAGATAACTTCTTTTTTAACTCTGACAAGCTTTTTTGAAAATATTTTTTAAGCTTATTTTCTCCAAACCTTAATCCTCATTATTCTTATGAACTTAGCCTCTTAGCGGGTGCAAAACTAATACTTATTTTCTTATCCCGCAAATTTATTTTAGATTATTTCTAACCCTCTTCGCTTTGATAAAAACCAGTATTTCATATGAACTTCGCCGTTGTTGCGGGTGCAAAAGTAACACTTCTTTTCACTTAAACAAGCAGCTTTGTAAAGTAATTGTAAAGTATTTTTTAAGTCGCTTTATTTGTGCGGGTTGCATTTCGTTTTTTTTTCGTAATGCACGAACATTTGAAATGAATGTTTGGATTTAGTATCCCTTATCACAGCTAGACATGCAAATTACAGTCTGAAACTATTTAAAATTAACCTTAAAATGCCAGAAGAGCATCTGACCGCTCATCATCTCTACTACACCTTTACATGTACCGCCAATTGTCTTGTCGATATTCATTACCACCTTGTCACCTTTTGCCGCTGCAACAATAATTCAACAGATAAGTAACAAACGTTTTTCGCCGGACTTTTCTTTGGGTGCACGGTGGATGCAGGGCAGCACAGGACATTCTGGATAATCTATCGCTAATTTCCAAATTTGTCCTACATCAAACTGCATCACACAAGCATCATCAATCAATTTGTAATGCAAATCAAAAAAGTATTCACTCAGAAAGCCTTCAAATTCTTGGCCTTCCTCCTCCTGATAAAGACTTTTTAGCTCGGAACGAATCTCGGGAATTAAAATTTTTTGCTTTGCTTGTTCATTTGACACTATTTCGCTCGTTGCTCCATAATAAGTACATAGATACGTATCGGTGGGTACTGTTGCACGGTCTACATGAAAAGAATATACATCCGTTGTAAAAAAAGTATCTTCTTTATCACGCTCGTAATTTTGTATTATATTAAGGACTGGAGCTGCTCCATACTCTTCAAACATTTTCAAGTCGTTTAAAAGCACTTGTCGCGCCACTATACCTTTTTCACTTAGTTCCAGATCTAAAAGTTCTTCGACTTGAATGATTTTAATAGTATCATTACACTCAATCTTATTTACAATTTCAGCAAAATCACCCTCTAATATTCGATCCCAACACATCGCATTAATAGTACCAGCAAATTTATTGCTCACTAATTCTTCAAAACTAGCAACTTGTTGAATTTGCCTCTCCAAATGAACACTGTTTTTCATAGTATATATAATAGGTATGTATTTTACATTCAAAAGTAACTAATGCCATCAAATAAAAAAATAACAATGCATCTTAATTCATCACTCATTGAACGGCACTAAACAATTTCCCATTCAAATCTTAAAAGACTGAAACTTAAAACGGGATATATTCTTAATACCTTACAACCAACTACTTAAATCAACCTCTATTCCACAATTCCAAATCACAAGCTACAACAAGATGACATTAGCCAAATCACACCCGACTTCCAGCAAACTAATATCAACCTCTAAAAGATCTATTTTAAAGTATAAAACTTTAGTTGAACCTAAATAGGTATCGAAGCCATAAATTTTACTGTAGGATACTTTATCATTATTTCTTGTACAACCTTCAATAGAGACGACCTCATCAGCTTTCATATCTATCACGAAAAATTTAAGTTTCAGATAAAACTTCAAAAATCTATTTTAATAAGTAATTGATTCTTGACAAGCACCTCTATTTACGCTAAAGAAAGAAAGCATTTAAATACCTTCAATTCTTCCTAAAGTTAAATAAACCAAAAACATTCTACTAAGTATATTAACATCTTTAATTTTGCTGATCTCAACGTGATTAAACATCTGAGTTTGCTTGGCAAATCAACTTAAATTGCGCATTTCACGTTATAAAAATATAACTAATAGAAACCAATAAAACAGCAACCACTATGAAGACAGAACACACAGATCAGGCTCAACGGCCACTGCAGGAAGAATTAAACAATCGTAAAACGGATTTTGAAAAGAAAGCTCCTGAAGACAAGAAGAAAATTTATGCAGAAGGACTTCAAGCTTTAGCAGAAAGTGACCTCATTAAAAACGCATTGCAGGTAGGCGATATTGCCGTTAATTTTACGCTTAAAAATGCAGCCGGGAAAAACATCACATTATATGATGCATTAAAAAATGGTACCGTAATCCTAATGTGGTACCGCGGCGGATGGTGTCCTTATTGCAACATGACGCTCCATCATATGCAAAAGGCATTGCCCGATTTTAAAAAAAATGGTGCAAGTTTATTAGCACTAACGCCCGAAGTTCCGGATAATTCGATTTCAACAAAGGAAAAGAACGAACTTGAATTTGAAGTACTGAGCGATTTGGACAATACAGTTGCCAGAAAATACAATGTGGTTTTTAAATTAACAGACGATGTAGCGGCAAGCTATGAAGCTTCTTTTGGTTTGAGTTCATACAATGGCAATAAAAATGCAGAACTTCCTCTGGCTGCTACTTATATTATAGGTCAAGACAAAATTATTAAATATGCTTTTTTAGATATAGATTATCGCAATAGAGCGGAACCAAAAGATTTAATTCGTTTTCTTAAGGAAATGAAATAATAGTAGTTATACATAAATACTGATGATATAGCTTTTTAAAAAACTATCGACATAAAAAATGGGGCACTAAGCCCCATTTTCTTTACAATTAAGTTATCAATATTATAACCTTTGAATATCATCTGAATGTCCTTGCAAACACATTATATTATTTCATGGTAATTTTAGTTCAACTTTAAGTACTAAAGTATAAATTACGCACCTACTCTAGCGTCTGTACTACTTCACCATCAATTTCTTTACTACAACGCTTTCGCTACTACTGATTTTAGCAAAATAAATTCCCGTAGGCAAATCAATGTTGATTTTTTGATTCGTACCAAATTCCGTTTGCAAAACCACTTGGCCTGCCATATTAACCAATTCTAAGTTCCCGTTCATCTCTTTCCCAGAAATGATAAAATAGTTGGACGCTGGATTGGGATAAACCACAAGTTCTAAAGCTACATTACTTGCATTTGAAAGACTCGAAAACCAAGTCTGACCTGAATTTGCACCCCAAATATAACTGGCCAATTCCGGATAATCAATAAATGGGTTCCGATTGACTTGCCAAGTGTAAATATAATTATTGCGATTCATTTCAAAATCATCTGCTGGATCTTGCGTATTCCAAGTTAGTAAAGTCGCTAAATCTCCCAACTGTCCCACCGTGGAATCTGCCGGATTGCCATTGACTACGTCCAAACCATTATAACGAATACTCATATAGAAAACTGCTCGAGCTACATCACCTTTCCAACTTCCTGCATTTCCTGTAAAACCATTGTAATCATCCAATCCAAAATCCCTGTTGTTACGCGAACTATTTTCGGTAGCATCTTCAGCACGTAAATGATGTGCATCCGCATGACCGTGCACCAAAACGTCGGCACTTGTAGCTTCCCAAATATTAATTCCGTCCGGCACTTCCGAAGTTCCATTGGCATATCCGCCTCGAGATTGAGGATAAATATGTTCTCTGTTCCACTTCCCTACTCCATTACCTGTAGTTTGAATAAGCAATTTTGAACGAGGAATTTCTTTATACATCAACCATACTTCATTTCCGTTGAGTGGATTTTGATCTGCCGTTTGCAAAATCGTATTGATATCACCATAATTATGTGCATGAACTACCGCCGGATTTGCAATAATATCTTGGATAGCTTGTCTTAAAATCGTGCCTGACTTTCCCTCCAAAGAAGCATAATATCCAGATGGAGCCGTAGAGTTTACTATGCCAAACGTCGGATTTAATGGTGTTCCATAAGCTGCAACAAAATAATCATTGTCAATAATTTCAACCTTTAAATTGTCGTTCATACGAACAAAACCGCTTGGCAAGGTGCCAAATTTGATCTTCATTACCTCATCTCCTTCATCAATCGCATCGTCTAATATTGTGATAGCTGTAGTAAATGTAGTTTGTCCTTGCGCTATAAACACAGACAAATTCCCAGTAAAATCAGCTGTATTAAAACTCCCGTTATTTAAGGAAAAGGAAAAGTTTAAATCTGTAGCAACTGGATTCTGAGTTGTAAAAGTTATCGGAATTACTGCTCCTTCATCATACTGCGATGCTGGAACAGAAATGGTAATACCGTTAAATACAATTCCAGTTCCATCATTTGGCACACCTGGGGTTGGAAATTTGGTTTCATACGTTCCATCATTCTTTCTCTGAATCGATTCCGTTGTTTGCAGACCATTTTCATTTTCATTGTATTGCACCGTTAATCCTAGAAGCGCCATCAGTTCAACAGCATCTGCATCAGAAGTATCATACGCTAGTGCATGCACTAAATTTGTAGTTGTAGCCAGTGTTCCATCCGGAAAATCTTCAAATGTACCGGAATAAATAGCAACAGCATCAGCACCATTTTGTAGTAAATTATCGCCAAAAGTCCGTGCAGGATAAGGAGACACATCATTGGAACCAATTAACACTATTCCATTAGCATCCGTAATCAAACCATCTAAACTCATGGTGTAGTAACTCTTTAAAGATGTAGCAAAACCTGAATTGGGATTTCCATTAAAGCAAACCAAAACATAACCGTCTAACGAAACGTATGGTGCTTGCGTTTTTAACTCTACAAATTCTAAATTATCAATCGATGGCGTATCCGAGTCTATTTCATTAATTACAATAACTTGACTCCATCCTGCAAAACTGCATAAGATGCTCCATATCAATAAGTACTTTTTTATCATTTTATTTAATTTTGGACAAATTTACGTTTTAATTTTACTTTTCAATGTTAAAATAAAAGCACCAAATTGTATCATTAAAAATTTCAATGGAGTAAAATACAGCTTTAGATCATGATGCTATCAATCTGAATCTCCTGAAAACTTTTAATTAGAAACAAAAAATCGTCCCTATAAATTTTCTATTTTTGCACCGTAAAACTTAATGAAAAAATTATGCTGATTATCGGAATTGCTGGAGGAACAGGAAGCGGAAAAACAACCGTCGTACAACAAATCATGAACGAACTTCCACAAGCCGAGGTAGGAATTATTTCGCAAGACTCCTATTATAAGGAAAACAATAACCTATCCTTTGATGAACGTGCATTGATCAATTTTGATCATCCAAGAGCCATAGATTTTGATTTATTACGCGTACATTTAAAAGATTTAAAGGAGGGAAACACCATCAATCAACCCGTTTATTCTTTTGTAACACACAACAGAACCGAAGATACCATCAGCACACATCCGCGAAAAGTAATGATTGTGGAAGGTATTTTAATTCTTGCCAATCCCGAATTACGCGATATGTTTGACATAAAAATTTACGTGCACGCCGACTCAGACGAACGTTTGATCAGACGTTTAAAACGTGATATTGCTGAACGTGGACGCGATATGACTGAGGTTTTAAACCGTTATCAACATACGCTGAAACCCATGCACGAGCAATTTATTGAGCCTACAAAAGCATTTGCCGATATCATTATCCCAAATGACAAATACAATACAGTTGCAATTGATGTAGTTAGAGCGGTAATAAACCAACGTATTTTATAAAAAAATCCCTATTTTTATACTCAAATTTATTTGGAGCTATTTCCAGCTATCCGTTTCAATCTTTACGTCCCGAACACCGGGACATAAAGGATTTCCACTTTTATCTGGGCTATGCAATTCCGTTACACTATGAAAAATCCGCTTAAAAAACTGACCGATAAAAGCCCTGTTCTCAAGTTCTTGAGCAACAAGTATTTTTTAGTTTTAGTGTTTTTCATTATTTGGATGGTTTTCTTAGATACCTATTCCTATCTGGATCACCGCTTTTTAGATAAAGAAATTGACGAACTAGAAACCAATAAAGAATACTATCAAAACGAAATTGACAAGGATAAAAAAAATATTAAAACACTCAAAAATCCACACCAGATTGAGAAATATGCCCGAGAAAAGTACTACATGAAGAAGGACAATGAAGACATTTACATTATAGAATACGAAGGAGATACGCTGAAATAGGGTGGACAGATTAGAAGATTAAGAGATAGAAATTGATATTAATTCCGCATTAAAAGAAATATAAAATGGCAGAACAACTTTTTAACGATTTTGAACAAGTAAGTTCTAAACAGTGGAAACAACAAATTCAGTACGACCTTAAAGGTGCCGACTATAACGAAACTTTGGTGTGGGAAAGTCCAGAAGGAATTAAAATCAAACCTTTTTATCATGCCGACGAAACACCCACTCCTTTGTACTCAAGCAATAAGAACGAGTCGTTCAAGATTTGTCAAAACATCTTTGTCTTTGATGTAGAAAAATCAGTAAAACGGAGTTTAGAAACTTTACAACGTGGTGCCGAAAGTTTGCGTTTTACCATTCAAGACAAAACTATTAATATAAATAGTCTGTTAGATTCTTTACCTTTAGAAACTACCGTTGTTTATTTCAACCTTGAGTTTTTAGATTTAAAATTTGTGCAACAACTGAATGAAATTGCCCAAAAAAGAAATGCTACTTTTTATATTCAATTAGACCCAATCCATCAATTGGCAAAAGACGGAAATTGGTTCACCGATTTAAACACCGATTTTGAATTATTAAATGAAATCAAATCTACTTGTACGTCGGTGAGTTTCTTATCCATTGACGGAACTTTATATCAAAATGCTGGTGCTACAATGGTGCAGCAAATTGCTTATATCGCTTCACACGCCACGGAATATTTCAACCGTATTCCTGAATTATCAGGTACTGTTGTTTTAGAAGTAGCCGTAGGTTCGCATTACTTTTTTGAAATTGCAAAAATACGTGCGTTGAGATTGGTACTTGAATCTATTGCTGGAGAATTTAACCCAGACCTGAAATTCCATATCTTAACAACGCCTTCCAAGAGAAATAAAACACTTTACGATTATAATGTAAACATGCTTCGTACCACTACGGAATGCATGAGTGCTATTTTAGGAGAAAGCGATGCAGTGAGTAATTTGCCTTACGACGTTTTGTACCACAAGGAAAATGAATTTGGCGACCGTATTTCCCGCAACCAACTTTTGGTTTTGAAACATGAAAGTTATTTTGACAAAGTCAACAATCCTGCTGATGGAGCGTATTATATTGAAAACTTAACCCAGCAAATGGCAGAGAAAGCTTTACTGCTTTTCAAAGAAATTGAAGCTGCCGGTGGTTTTATCACACAATTAATCGAAGGAACAATTCAAAAGAAGATTCAAGAAAGTGCTGCAAAAGAGCAAGACTTATTTGATTCAGGTAAGGAAGTTTTACTAGGAACCAACAAATACCCCAATAAAGACGACCGAATGAGTCACGACTTGGAGTTGTTTCCTTTTGTGAAATCTAAACCACGAAAAACATTGATTACACCAATCATTGAAAAACGTTTGGCTGAAAAAATCGAGAAAGAACGTTTGGATAATGAATAAGTTATAACTTTAGCAAAAAATAACTATGGAAGCGATTAGACAAATAGTAAAAGTTAAAAACAATAAAATCAGCATCACTTTACCTGAAAATTTCAGCGATGAGGAAGTGGAAGTCATTATATTATCAAAAAAAGATGATGACTATACTATTCCGCAATGGCAGATGGACCAAGTTGCAGAGCGGAGTAAGCGATACCATAAAAACCCTGAAAATGTTACCGACATTGATGATTTTTTGAAGGAAATCGATAATGATTTATAAAATTGTAATCGTTGACGAAGCCAAAGCTGACTATAGAAAGTCATTGGAGTGGTACAAAGATATTAATCCTGAATTAGCGAAGAAATTTAATTTATCCTTCAAGAAAAGTTTAGCATTACTAAAAGAGAATCCACTACACTTTCAAATTCGGTATGCTGATGTTAGAACATTATTGATTGATACATTTCCTTATTTAATTCACTTTACTGTTTACGAAAAATTAGTAGTTATTACAGCCATTTACCACATATCAAGAGACAGCAAACTTAACCTCTTTTAATTCTATAATTTTAAAAAGGACATACAACATATCACATTAAGAAATTTCAAATGTCAAAATCCAAATCGAAAAGTTTTCTAAAATCGAAATGAAGAAAAAATGACTAGTTGAAAATTTTAAAAAAGAACGTTTAGATAATGAGCAAATGAATTTACATTTTTCAGAATATCAAGATTTCGTAATTGAGATAAAAAAGCAAATCGCTAGTTCTCAACAAAAAGCAGCTTTATCAGTCAATAAAGAACTGATCTTGCTTTACTGGAATATTGGTAAAATGATTTTTGAAAATCAATCTTTATTAGACGGTAGAAACAACTTTATCGATCAGTTGGCTAAAGATATCAAATCTGATTTTCCATTTTCTTCTGGTTTTTCTAGAACTAACTTATTCAACATAAGAAGATTCTATAATTTTTATGGTGATCTTTCAGTCCAACAGGCTGTTGGACTGAAAGAAACTTTTTTAATCCAACAGCCTTTTATAAAAGCATCCCTACTGTCGATGAATTCGAACAGATTTTAAATAAAAAAATATGAGAAAAGACATACAACATATCACATTAAAAAAACAGTCTGTAAAAGAATACAATTCAACTGAACCTACTTCTTTTCTTACCGCTGAAAACATAGAAGTAAAATCACATTACACTAAAGACGACGCTGAAAATTTAGAACACGTAGGTTTTGCAGCTGGAATTGCACCTAATTTACGTGGTCCTTACTCCACGATGTTTGTGCGTCGTCCTTGGACGATTAGGCAATACGCGGGATTTTCAACGGCTCAAGAAAGTAATGCTTTTTACCGTAGAAATTTAGCCGCAGGGCAAAAAGGATTGTCCATTGCTTTTGATTTACCAACACACAGAGGTTATGATTCCGACCACGAACGTGTGGTAGGTGATGTAGGAAAAGCAGGTGTTGCCATTGACTCTGTGGAAGATATGAAGGTTTTGTTTGACCAAATTCCGCTGGATGAAATGTCGGTTTCTATGACGATGAACGGTGCGGTTTTACCTATTATGGCGTTTTATATCGTAGCTGCTGAAGAACAAGGTGTGGCTCATAAATTACTTTCGGGAACGATTCAGAATGACATCTTGAAGGAGTTTATGGTTCGGAATACCTACATCTACCCGCCTGCTCCATCGATGAAAATCATTGCAGATATTTTTGAATATACGAGCAAGAACATGCCTAAATTCAATTCGATATCTATTTCAGGGTACCACATGCAAGAAGCAGGTGCTACTGCCGATATTGAATTGGCTTACACGTTAGCAGACGGTTTGGAATACATCCGAACAGGTCTAGCAACAGGAATGAAAATAGATGAATTTGCACCGCGACTTTCCTTTTTCTGGGCTATTGGAATGAATCATTTCATGGAAATTGCCAAGATGAGAGCCGGTAGAATGCTTTGGGCAAAAATTGTAAAGCAATTCAACCCGAAAGACGAGAAATCATTGGCTTTGCGAACGCATTGTCAAACTTCGGGGTGGAGTTTAACGGAACAAGACCCTTTTAATAATGTAGCGCGAACCACTATTGAAGCGGCAGCGGCAGCTTTTGGCGGAACGCAATCTTTGCATACCAATGCCTTGGACGAAGCGATTGCTTTACCTACCGATTTCTCTGCTCGAATTGCTAGAAATACCCAAATATATTTACAAGAAGAAACCAAAATAACCAAGACCGTAGACCCTTGGGCTGGCAGTTATTATGTGGAACAATTGACGCACGAAATTGCGCAAAGTGCTTGGAAACTCATCGAAGAAGTGGAAGAGTTGGGCGGAATGACCAAAGCCATCGAATCAGGGATTCCGAAGTTGCGTATTGAAGAAGCAGCGGCTAGAAAGCAAGCGCGAATAGACAGCAATCAAGATGTGATTGTTGGGATTAACCAATACCGACTAGCAAAGGAAGACCCGTTGCATATCCTAGATGTAGACAACCAAATGGTTCGCAAGCAACAACTGGAAAGTTTGGCTTCGATTAAAGCTTCTCGCGATAATGAGGCGGTGAAACAAAACCTCGAAGCACTTACGGCTTGTGCCAAAACGGGTGAAGGAAACTTATTAGAATTAGCCGTTATTGCAGCACGAAACCGAGCAACACTGGGCGAAATTAGTGATGCATTAGAAACTGTTTTCGGAAGATATAAAGCACAAATTAAATCGTTTAGTGGCGTGTATAGTAAAGAAATCAAGAACAACGAAAGTTTTGAATTGGCGAAACAAAAAGCAAATGAATTTGCCGAATTAGAAGGCAGACGCCCTCGAATTATGATTGCCAAAATGGGTCAAGACGGTCACGACCGTGGAGCAAAAGTAGTTGCCACAGGTTATGCCGATGTAGGTTTTGACGTAGATATAGGTCCGCTTTTTCAAACACCTGCCGAAGCTGCCAAACAAGCTGTGGAGAATGATGTGCATATTTTAGGCGTTTCTTCTTTAGCGGCTGGACACAAAACATTGGTGCCGCAAGTGATTGAGGAATTAAAGAAATACGGTCGCGAAGATATTATGGTTATCGTAGGTGGTGTGATTCCTGCTCAAGATTACCAGTATTTGTTTGATGCCGGTGCGGTTGCTGTTTTTGGTCCTGGTACTAAAATTAGTGAAGCAGCAATTAAAATATTGGATGTTTTGATTGATGGATTTAAGGAGTAGTTTCCAGTGTTCAGTTTTTAGTTATCCGTTTAAATTGTTGTGTTCCGATGAAGTTTATTGTACAAACGAAAAGTAGATAATTGAATATTTAGTTTTATATAAAAAGAAGTTTAGTTACCCATTTGGAAACTAAACTTCTTTTTTGTTTTGTATCTCGAAATAATAGACTCCTGCGGAGTGACAAATATTGGGGAAGATCTTTGGAACGATTAGTATCACTATGCAAAAAAAATCACCTTGTGGTGATTTTTTTATAAATAGCTGTCGAATCCAAATGTAATTTACAAATTAAACGATGCACCAAAATGAAACATAAATTGGTTGTTGAAATGCTCAAAACCCGTAACATTTTGATCATAGCGTGCTAGCGGTGCTGAAGCCTCTGCATATAAGCCAAAACCATCAGTAAAGAAATATCTAACACCCAAATGTCCACCAAAATTTCGTGTTCCTAAATCCAATCCAGGATATACATCTACTTTAGATGGCAATCCCAATACATTTCCAATGTTGGCATTAAATCGTACTTTTACATCTGCACGATCTTCAAAACTAGCAGCGTAACCAGGACGATCATTCACATTTAAAACGTAAGTTGCCAAAAATCCAAAAGACATGTTCTCGCCTAATCCAAAATCCAGCGTAGACGTGATTCCAGTACCACTGTCTTGTAAATTTAAACCCACTTGAAATTTTAAGTCGCCTTTACCTTCATAAGCTTGTGCTTGCGAAAATTGTACGGCTGCAAATAAAAGTGAGAATAGAATTATTTTTTTCATAATAATAGGAATTATTTTTATTTACAAAGATAAGATTTAGTTATTCTTTTTTATCGAAAATCTCATTGTTAAAACAAAACTTTAATTTTCAATAACGTTAGAAAAAAATAACCTTCATTCAAAATCTATTAGTGAAGCTTCAGAACATCGTTAAATAACTGATCTGCTATGTAGAAAAGTTTGCAGCGCCTTTTTAATTTACTAACTGCATTTTGCTACATCAATAGTTCATGCTTCAGTTTCTTTTTTAAAGTAATTCGATTTACATTTTAAACCAATAAAGATGCTTCAGATTAAAAACAATAAAATTAGAAATCAGCTTTTGGTATTTCAATATAGAACGTAGTACCAACACCTAGAGTACTTTCAAACCAAATTTTACCTTTATTTTGCTCCACCATATCCTTGCATAAAACAAGTCCGATGTGATGGCCTTGCTCACCCGATGTCCCTTGGCTCGTAGAATGGTCTAATTGAAAAATTTTAAGTTGATCTTCAGGTGTAATTCCAATTCCTGTATCTTCTATGGAAATTAAAACCGATTGTGCCGTTGTTTTGAAATTTACAGTTATGGTATCTCCAGCTGCACAAAACTTTATACTGTTGCACATTAAATTCCTCAATACCACATTAATCATATTTTTGTCCGCAAAAGCGTAAGCCGTATGGTCTAAATTATTGTATACCAACAACTGTTTTTCAAGGAGTTGCGGACTCAGGATTTCCAATGTCCTGCTTAACATGGGTTGAATCTGGAACGATTCAGCATTTACCATCATTCCTTCCAACTGACTTTTAGACCATTCTAATAAATTATCTAGAAAATCTGCGGTATCATATGTAGACTTCTGCAATTTTTTTAGTAAATCATCCATTTGATCTTTCGTTAATTGACCGCTAAAATAGGTGTTAAAAAGCATTTTAAGCGTTGCAATTGGGCTGCGCAAATCATGAGAAACTACGGAGAAAAATTTATTTTTTACGGAATTGATGCGTTCTAAATCCAGCTTTTGACTTGTAATCAATTCATTTTGAACCACTAGTTCTTCATTAAGGTTTTCCAACTCATTAATAATTGTACTTATCTCCTTTTTCTGCGATTCTAAAACCTGATTGACACGATTTTTTTGCTGAATTTTACGAAAGTAAAGCACCAATAATATTACCACTATTAAGAGTAGAAGTGAGATGATGTAAATGGCTTTTTTGTATTCTAGATTTTTATCAGTAATAACTTGATTGATGCTTTCTAAGGAGTTATTTTCGTTACGAAGTCGTTTAAAATCCGCATATATAAAATCCTTCTTAACTTTTTCACGATTTAGACTGTCATTAGTCACGCCTAATTCTGTTTGATAATCAAAAGCTTTTTTATAATTACCCAATTCCTTTTCAATAAACACCAGTCGCTCTAAGGATACAGCCGTAATACCCCAAGATTTTAATTCCATTGCTTTTTTATAGGCCGACTCTGCATTTTGCTTTGCAGCGGCAATATCATTTTGCTTCAATAACACGTTTGTAAGCGTGTTAAGTGAGATGGTCTCTTGGTACTTATTATTTAAGGCTTGATTATTGGCAATTGCAATTTCCAATACTTTTTTTGCCTCATCCAATTTGCCTTTTTTCAAATACAATTCACCCAAACCATAATTGGCCAATGCAATACCGTTAACATCGCCTAATTTTTCACGAATTGCTAAACTTTTACTGTAAAATTCATAAGCTTCCTCATCTTTATCCAATTCGCGGCTTGAATTGCCTAAGATAAAATATCCGTATGCAATTCCAGCTTGGTCATTCATTTTTTGATAACTTTTTAAGGCTTGCAAAAAATAGGATTCTGCAATTTTATACTCAAATAAATCAAAATATAAAGAACCTAAATTAATGTAAGTTTGATTTAGCCCTCTTTTATTATTGGTTTTCTTAAAAATTTTAAGTGCCAATTCATAGTTTTTAATTGCAGATTTCGGATCGTCAAGTCGGTCAAATGTATAGCCGATTCCTACGTAAGCACGCGCTTCTTCACTTTCCACGCCCAAATCTTTAGCCATGGTTAGCCCCTTGCTAAAATAATACATTGAACTATCATAATTGGTTTTAATACCGTGAACCATTGCCATATCTAAGTACGCCAGCGGAATAATGGAGTCAATATTATGTTTTACTGCAATATTGTACATTTGCTTAGCATACACATATTTTTTATCTGGATCAACGGCAGTCAACGATTGCGAAAGCAACCGTAAAGTAGGAATTTTAGCAACTTCTGATTTTTGCGCAGCCAAGACAATAAGTAAACTGTCTATTTTTTTAGTTTGCGCAAATGAAGGTGCAACAGCAATGAGAATCCAAATTGCTAGTAGAATTTTGTGAGGCAAAGAAGTAAAGTTACTCGGCATATATATGAAATTAATTATCGTACGCCCTAACTTTCTCAGCATTAACAATCAGTAAAAGATACCAATCATTTGTAGGACAATTTTAAACAGTACAAATATTGCAAAAAAAATCCCGATTGCTGACAATCGGGATGGTTTTTTATTACAATTTTCGTAATTTCTGCTCTGCTTTATCTAATTTTTCATTCAATTTTAACGCTTTACTCTGATGATCGAGCATCTTTTCGCTCCATTTTAGTTCGTCCTTATCAGTGAGTTTGCCTTTTCTTTTCAGCTTTTCGTACTTATCTTGACTTTTGATCAAATTCTTTTGCTCTTTGGCTACATTATCCTTAGCTTTTTTGACATCTTTTTCCAAACTAGCTTTCTTAGCCGCTGCTTTTTGAGCTTTTTTCAACTCTTTCTCTGCAGAACGTTGTGCTTTCTCTGCTTTTTTCTGCGCTTTTTCTGCAGATTTAACGGCTTTCTCCTGCTCTTTCTGCAGTTTCTGTTGTTCTTTTTCCAATTTTTGCTGAGCAGCCACATTTGTAGTTTTAATTGCTACCGAATCAACAGTAATTTCCTGTGCTAAAGCAATTTGCATGCTAAAAAAGCAACATGCGATATAAAACAATGTTTTCATGTTTTTAGGTTTTAAAATTATTGCAACAAAGGTAGTTGTACTTCTCTGGTAATTTACAATTTTTGAGAGAAAATTACGGTAGCATTAGCATTTCTTTTACGATAATTTGCTTAAATTTCCCAATCAAATACTTATACATGCAGATTTAAAGCATAGAGTACCTTTAAAATCTGAAAATAAAGTATTTTTAAACATTCTTAAGTACAAAACTCAAATCAACACTATGGATTTTACAAAAAAAATGCTTCGCGATGACGCGTTATCAGATAAAGTAATTGTAGTAACAGGCGGCGGTAGCGGCTTGGGCAAAGCAATGACGAGATATTTTATGGAATTAGGTGCTAAAGTAGCCATCACCTCTCGTGATTTAGAAAAATTACAAAAAACGGCTGCCGAACTAGAAGAGGAGACGGGCGGAGTCTGTTTGCCACTTCAATGCGACGTTCGTTTTTACGACCAAGTAGAATCCATGCTAGCGGAAACTCTAAAGAAATTTGGGAAAGTGGATGTTTTACTCAATAACGCAGCTGGAAATTTTATAGCGCCAACGGAACGCCTTTCGGCAAATGCATTTGACACTATTATAGACATCGTTTTAAAAGGCTCTAAAAATTGCACATTGGCATTTGGAAAACATTGGATTGACAGCAAACAAGAAAGCTCTACGATACTTAACATCGTTACTACCTATGCGTGGACGGGTTCTGCATATGTGGTTCCAAGTGCAACTGCAAAAGCGGGAGTTCTTGCCATGACCAGAAGTTTGGCTGTAGAATGGGCAAAATACGGCATTCGTTCCAACGCAATTGCTCCAGGTCCGTTTCCAACTAAGGGAGCTTGGGACCGATTGCTTCCTGGCGATTTAGCTGAGAAATTTGACATGGCCAAAAAGGTTCCGTTGAAAAGAGTAGGCGATCATCAAGAATTAGCCAATCTCGCCGCCTATTTAGTCTCTGATTTTTCAGCTTACATTAATGGTGAAGTGGTCACTATTGACGGTGGGGAATGGCTCAAAGGTGCTGGTCAATTCAATTTACTAGAAGCAATTCCAGAGGAAATGTGGGACCAACTCGAAGCGATGATCAAAGCAAAGAAAAACAAATAGAAGCGTTTTTTCTGTGAGATGTACTAAAAAAGAGCCATTGCTGTCAATATGAGTACTAAAATGGCGCTTGGCCTTTTGTTGATAAATAGATTTCTTAAAACCATAAATAATCGTATTTTTACGCTTCAAAATTCTATACTATAAATGGGTAAAATAATAGCGATTGCCAATCAAAAAGGCGGTGTTGGAAAAACAACAACATCAGTCAATTTAGCAGCGTCTTTGGGTGTTTTAGAGAAAAAAGTACTACTTATTGATGCTGATCCTCAAGCCAATGCGAGTTCGGGTTTGGGAATTGATATTGAAACCATTGAAATTGGAACGTATCAAATAATCGAACACAGTCATACACCAAGAGAAGCGATCATCACCTGTTCGGCACCCAATGTGGATATCATACCCGCCCATATTGATCTTGTTGCCATAGAAATTGAATTGGTAGACAAAGAAAATCGCGAGTACATGTTGAAGGAAGCTTTGGCGTCCATCAAAGAGGAATATGATTACATCATCATTGATTGTGCGCCATCATTAGGTTTGCTAACATTAAACGCATTGACAGCGGCAGATTCTGTTGTGATTCCAATTCAGTGTGAATATTTTGCTTTAGAAGGTTTAGGAAAATTATTGAATACTATTAAAAGTGTACAGAAAATCCATAATCCAGATTTAGACATTGAAGGTTTATTACTTACGATGTTTGATTCTCGTTTGCGACTATCAAATCAAGTGGTGGAAGAGGTTCAAAAACACTTTAATGATATGGTTTTTGACACCATCATTCAGCGAAATGTAAAGTTAAGTGAAGCACCAAGTTTTGGCGAAAGCATCATTAACTTTGATGCTACTAGTAAAGGAGCAGCCAATTATTTAAGTTTGGCAAACGAAATCATTAAGAAAAATACGTAGTTCATTTCATGGCAAAAGCGATAAAAAAACAAGCACTAGGACGCGGTTTATCCGCATTATTAAAAGATCCGGAGAACGATATTAAATCGGTTGAAGATAAAAATGCAGATAAAGTTGTAGGTAACATTATTGAGTTGGAATTGGATGCCATAGAAATCAATCCGTTTCAGCCAAGAAGTAATTTCAACGAAGAGTCGTTGCGCGAATTGGCAATTTCCATTAAAGAACTAGGTGTTATTCAACCTATTACCGTTCGTAAGATGGAATTCAATAAATTCCAACTGATTTCTGGAGAGCGTCGTTTGCGTGCTTCAAAATTAGCCGGTTTAAAAGTAGTTCCCGCCTATATTCGAATTGCAAACGATAACGAGTCGCTTATTATGGCCTTGGTGGAAAACATCCAGCGTCACGATTTAGATCCCATTGAAATTGCACTTTCCTACCAGAGATTGATTGACGAAATTCAGTTGACCCAAGAGCAAATGAGTGATCGCGTGGGAAAAAAGCGTTCAACCATCACCAATTACCTTCGATTATTAAAGTTAGATCCAATTATTCAAACTGGAATACGCGATGGTTTTATATCCATGGGACACGGACGTGCAATTATTAGTATTGAAGATTTAGACATTCAAACCGATATTTACCAAAAAATTCTAAGCGAAAACTTATCCGTTCGTGAAACCGAAACTTTAGTTAAAAATCACCAAGAAAGCTTAAAGCCTAAGGCGGCTACAAAAGCTAAAACGACCGGTTTTGAATTAGAAGAAACTGACAAGAAAGCGATTACTTCTTATTTTGGAACTAAAGTAGACGTTAAAGTAGCTGGTAATGGAAAAGGTAAAATAACCATTCCGTTTCATTCAGAAGAGGATTTTAAACGCATCCTTAAATTAATTGAAAATTAGTGAAAGCGATATCATTCATATTATTTTTCATCTTAAGTTTCGGTATTTCCGCAACTTATGCACAAGTACAATCAAATGATTTACAAATTGTTGCGGATTCAATAGTTAAAACTTCCATCAATCCACTTGCTCCTGCACGAGCGGCGTTTTATTCTGCCATCGTTCCTGGTTTGGGTCAAGCCTATAACAAACGCTATTGGAAAATTCCAATAGTTTATGGTGCTATTGGAACAGGAATTTACTTTTACTCGACCAATAACTCAGAATACCACCGGTACCGCGATGCCTATAAGCAACGATTAAAGGGACTGGATGATGAGTTTAAAGGACAATATAATGATGCTACTCTAATTAGTGCACAACGTACTTTTCAACGAAATCGTGATTTATCGCTGATCGTAACCATCGGATTGTATGTTTTAAATATTGTGGATGCTAATGTTGACGCCCATCTAAAACAATTTAATGTTAGTGATGATTTATCTTTTCGTCCTGAAATTTACCCTAGTGATTTCAGTCAACAGCAAAATTTAGGTTTAACAATGACGTATCGTTTTTAACGATTTACAATAAATTTCTATGAAAATAGCACTTTTAGGTTATGGGAAAATGGGACAAGTTATTGAGCGCATCGCTATTGAACGCGGACATGAAATTGTCTTAAAAAAATCCAGAACTGCTTCCTTTGAGGGTCTAGAAAAAGCTGATGTCGCCATTGATTTCAGTATTCCCGATGCTGCAGTCGGTAATATTTCTGCCTGTTTTAACCATGGAATTCCTGTAATTTCGGGAACAACAGGTTGGCTGGAACAGTATCCACAAATGACCAAGCTTTGCGACGAAAGGAAAGGTGCTTTTATCTACGCATCTAATTTTAGTTTAGGAGTAAACATCTTCTTTGAATTGAATGATTATTTGGCAAGAATGATGTCTCAATTCACGCAGTACACCACTTCTATAGAGGAAATTCATCACACTCAGAAATTAGATGCTCCAAGTGGCACAGCAATAACTCTGGCAGACCAAATTATACATAATTCTGATTATTCGAGTTGGGCTTTGGACGAAGCTAAAAATGTGGACGAACTAGTAATTAAGGCCGAACGCATTCCAAATGTATCTGGAACGCATATTATTTCGTACCAATCTGAAATTGATACTATACAAATTAAGCACGAAGCACACAGCCGAGAGGGTTTTGCTTTAGGAGCTGTAGTTGCTGCCGAATGGATTTTCGGCAAAAAAGGTGTCTTCAGTATGAAAGATGTTTTGAATTTAAAATAAATTAGCACCAAATTAACGGCTGCTTTTGTAACAAAAATTTTACTTTTTCTACCAATTAGAAAACGCAATAAAAAAATATATTATGACAATACTTCAATGGTTCATTTTCTTTTTAGCTCTACAAGTTATTCACTACTTAGCTACTTGGAAATTATATCAAAAAGCGGGTAGAAAACCTTGGGAAGCTGCTGTGCCAATTTACAATGCGATTGTTTTGATGAAGATCATCAACCGACCGACTTGGTGGACTATTTTACTTTTTATCCCCGTAATCAATTTGATTATGATTCCTGTGGTTTGGGTAGAAACGATTCGGAGTTTTGGAAAAAACACAACTTTGGATACCATTTTAGTTTTGGTAACCTTAGGGTTTTACATTTTTTACGTTAATTATACGCAAGATGTAACGTACATTCAAAATCGAAGTTTACACTCTACAAGTCAAGCAGGAGATACAGTTAGTTCATTATTGTTTGCAATAGTTGTAGCTACTTTGGTTCATACTTATGTAATGCAACCGTTTACAATTCCCACTTCCTCTTTAGAAAAATCTTTGTTAGTAGGTGACTTTCTTTTTGTAAGTAAATTTCATTATGGAGCTAGAACACCAATGACTACAGTTGCTGCTCCAATGGTCCATGATACCTTACCCTTTGTAGGCGTAAAATCCTATACCAAATGGCCTCAACTTCCGTATTTTAGATTCCCAGGATTGCAAGATATTAAAAGAAATGACATTGTAGTCTTCAACTGGCCAGTAGATACGGTATACCAATTTTTTGACCGCTCAGATCGAAAAGGAGTTTTAAAACCTATTGATAAAAAATCAAACTACGTAAAACGTTGTGTTGGAATTCCTGGAGATAATTTGTCCATAAAAGACGGAGCAATCTACATTGATGGAAAATTATTGGTTCTACCAGAACGGGCAAGACCACAATTTCATTACCGAGTAATTTTTAAAGAGCCAGTGTATGGAGCCGTTTTAGAGGAAAATAAATTAAATGAATATTTGCCTTATTACGCCATTTCGCGAACAATTTGGGACAAACCTGAAGTTAAAGAGTATTTGACTAACGGAAAAAGCACTACTTATTTATCTGAAGTAACGCGTGACAGCAGCATGGTAGTCGTTCACGGTACCATTACACAAGAGGATTTCACAAAACTCGGAATGAATTATTCTCAGTTGGCAGGAGAAATCAACATGACTGAGGAAATGAAAAATAAAATTGCAGCGGATCCTCGTGTTATCTCCGTTTCAAAAGTTATAAATTCAAAAGAAAAAAGCGTTTTCCCTCAAACAAGTGAATGGTCTATCGATAATTTTGGTCCAATTTATATTCCTGAAGAAGGAAAGCAAGTGACATTAACGGCTGAAAATATACCTTTATATAAAAGAATTATAGAAGTATACGAAGGCAATGATTTGCAGGTAAATGGCAACCAAATTTTAATAAACGGTCAAGCAGCTACCACATACACCTTTAAGCAAAATTATTACTGGATGATGGGAGACAATCGCCACCGCTCAGAAGATTCGCGTTATTGGGGTTTTGTTCCAGCTGATCACATCGTGGGAAAACCAGTACTTATATGGTTGAGTTTAGACCAAAATATACCTTGGAGTAAAGCTATAGATAAGATTCGTTGGGAACGTTTGTTTACAACTGTTGGAGGCGAAGGACAACCGTATTCATACTTTAAGTTTTTCTTAATTGCATTAGCCGCTTACTTTGGAATCACATTTTTTCTAAAGAAAAAGAGACAAAAATCTGCTTAAGACTATTTTACAACTAACAGAAACACAAAGCGGAATCAGTTCTGTTTTGTGTTTTTTTTTATCCTTTAAATATGGAAGTTTTATTACACCCTACCTACTTTCCTTCTATGAGTCATTTTGTGGCAATGGCAAATGCAGACAAAATCATTTTTGAAATGGAAGATAATTTTCAGAAACAGACCAACCGCAATCGAATGTACATTTACAGCCCAAACGGGTTGCAAATGCTTAATATTCCGGTAAAACATACAAATGCAGCTCATCAAAAAACGAGAGACATTCAGTTGGAAACTTCATTTGACTGGCAAAAACAACATTTTAAATCACTGGAAGCTGCTTATAGAAATTCACCATTCTTTGAGTTTTTTGAAGATGATATCCGACCTATCTTTGAAAAGAAACACACCTTTTTAATGGATCTTAATTTGCAAACTATTGAAATTATCTCTAAATGTTTGGGCTTGCAATTGGAAACACAACATACTTCCGAATTTATGAAAGAAACAAATTATACGGATTTTCGACATTTAGTGAACGGGAAAAAAGATACATCTATATTTGAATCCTATCCCCAAGTTTTTGAAGAAAAATATGAATTCATCACTAATTTAAGTGTCTTGGACGTATTATTTAATGAGGGAAGGCATGCGAAAAGCTACCTAAAAGCACAACAATTAGCACTACTCTAAATCTGCTGGACCTAAAACGGTCAAAATTGGAAAGTGATCCGAATCTACAATTTCAGGAAAATTATCAAAATATTTAACCTCGAAACGCTTGTCGACAAAGATATAGTCAATTCGAGCGGGGTAATATTTAAAGTCGTAACTCTTTCCAAATCCATTTCCTGCGGCTGCAAAACTGTCTTGTAAATCGCCGCGAATGACCCGATATACGTATGAAAACGCACTGTTATTCATATCACCACATATAATTATCGGATAGTGGGATTTACTTTTATGTTCGTGTAGAATTTCTGCTTGTTGTTGTTGTACTTTGAAAGCGGTACTCATTCGCTTTAACATTCGCTCCGATTTCTTTTGACTTATACCTTGAATGTCATCGTTAAGCTCATTTACATCGGGTGTGATTTTTATGGATTGCAAATGCATGTTGTATACTCGAACCGTATCTTTTTCGCGCTTGAGATCAGCAAAAATAACGTTGTTATTAGAGTTTGGAAAAATAATCTCTCCTGAATTTACGATCTTAAACTTAGAAAAAATAGCTTGACCCGTTTTAATTTTATTCCCTTTTGAAAGAATGTATTGGTACGGAAATTTGGAGTAATCAAAATCGGGTGCATTGGAGAATTCTTGGATGCAAAGAATGTCGGGATCTTTCGATTTTACAAAGTCCGATATCTCTATCGGAACCGTTCTTTTATCCGACCATTCAAACTTATTGAATAACCGCACATTGTAACTCATCACTTTTAGATCCGTTTTATCTTCCTCAAATGCACTACTTGAAAATCTGTAAAACTTGTTGATAAACGTAATTCCCAACAAAAGAACCAGACCAGATAGTAGTATTTGTCTTTTAAACTGAATGCCCCAATAGATAAAAAACAGAACATTTATAATCAACATCATGGGCAAAAACAAAGTCAAAACCGAAAGTAATGGGAAGGTCTTTGGCGCTAAAAATGGCAAAACATAACCTGCTATCGTCAATACAGTCAAGACTATATTAAGGAAAAACATTGTTTTATTAAACCACGATAATTTACGCATAGCTTTCTGATTTCTGTTTTATTTTCCGGCTCGAAATAAGAAGTCTTTCTCCTCTTTACTCAAACTGTCGTATCCGGAAGCACTGATCTTATCCAGTATTTCGTCTATTTGCTGTTGTGTCTTATCCTTTTTTACAATTCTACTTTCTGTAAAAGTTGGAGTAGGATTATAATTTTTATGCACTTTCTTGAATGGCGTACTTTGCTTTTTAGATTGAACTTTATTAGCGAAGAAATTAATAATTTTTGTAACTCCATCTGTTAAATCAGTTCCTTTACGAAGTAATGAGACAAAAAGATAACCAAAAAAAGCACCACCTAAATGTGCCAAATGTCCACCTGCGTTTGTACTTGGTAATTGAATTAAATCCAGTGCAATGACCACTACAGCGATGTGCCATAACTTAACTCTACCCACTAACATCAACCTAATTTCCATGTGTGGATTATACGTTACAGCAGCAAATAAAATAGCCATTATGGAACCTGACGCACCTACCAATGTAGAACTTGTATTTTGAAAAATCGGTAACACCAAGTAGCTTAATAGGTACACAAATCCAGCGAATATTCCACCTAAAATATACAAACCCAACAATTGCTTTTGATTAAAGTAGGTGATAAATAAACGAGTAGAAAAGTGCAACACAATCATGTTAAAGAACAAATGAAAAATTCCCGAATGAAAAACAGCGTACGTAATGATGGACCATGGTTTCCAAGCCAAGGAAGACGGCAAAGAATCCAAAGTAACATAGTAAAGATAATCTATATTTATACCGAACAAAGTCAATAATCCAAAGAAAATAGCAGGGATAGCAAATAACCCCACATTCCAAAAAATGAGTTGCTGTGCAATGCCACCGGTTCGGTATTGTAATTTTAAATCGTCAATAATACTCATACTCTACCTTTTTTAATTCCAACGATTGTTATTAAACTGCGTTTTTTTCCAATACCACATCATCAAAAACCCTGTCAATGCACCACCCAAATGCGCAAAATGTGCTATACCAGAACCACCGCTAAAGATTGCATCACCTTTAAAACCTAAGATTAAATCAATCAACAATATTCCAGGTACAAAATATTTTGCTTTAATTGGAATTGGAATAAACATTATACCCAATTCGGCATTTGGAAACATGTACGCAAAAGCAACCAGCAATCCATAAATAGCACCCGAAGCTCCAACAGCTGGTACTACAAAAGAACTTGCTAAGCTATTTACGCCGGCGTTTCCAATTACATCTTGCCAACGGCTATCAATATTACCCGCGTTTAGCAAACTATAAATATTAGTTTTTGAAAATCCTGCATCCGTCAGAAGATCTAATCCAGAATGGAACTCATAGTAATTTACACCTAAATGCAATAAGGCCGCTCCCAAACCACAAGAGATGTAAAAAAATAAAAACTTTTTCGGTCCCCAAAATGTTTCCAGAGCACTTCCAAAAGAATAAAGTGCAAACATATTGAACAAAATATGTGTGATATTTGGCATTTTTGCATGCATAAACATGTGTGTCAACGGCTGCCATACCTGAAACTTTGCGTTTTCAAAAAAGTAAAGTGAGAATAACTCATACACCTGATCCCCTAAAACTTGGGAACCAATGTAAAAAATAATATTTATAATCAATAACTGCTTAACAGTTGGTGTGATGTTCATCATATAGCAAATTTTTTATCTAAATCTTCAACACGTATCGTGATAAAAGTTGGTTTTTGGAACGGAGAAACATTGGGGTCTTTACAGGCAAAAAGTCCGTTGACCAAGTTTTCTTGTTCTTTTTCGGTTAAATAACTGCCGGTTTTTACGGCTAAACTTTTAGCCATTGATTTTGCAATAGAATCGTTTTGGCTGAAACTATTTTCTGGAATACCATCTTGTAAATCACTTAAAAGCTGTTCCAATAATATAGACACTTCACTTTCAATTACATTGACCGGAATTCCTGAAATTAAAATATAATCGTCTTGCGTTTCCTCAAAGACAAATCCAGTATTTGCTAAAGCTTCTTTCAACTCCGCAAACAAATGCATTTCATTTGACGAAAAATACAATCGCAGTGGAAATAATAACTGCTGACTGGAAGCATGATGAATGGTCATGTTGGATAAAAACTGTTCGTACAGAACACGTTGATGTGCCCGTTGCTGATCCACAATTACCATTCCCGATTTAATCGGATTGACAATATACTTTTTATGAATTTGATAGGTTTTATTTACCACTTTTTGCACATCCACATCATCAAAAAGTGAAGAAGTAACAGTTTCGCTTTCCATTTCCATCTCATCGGATTCTGGAAAAACGTCAACTGCCGAATTCAGACCAACATATAAACTTTCCCAACTTGGGCTGTTTCGTGTTGGCGTTCTGAAATTAGTTGCCGTAACTGAGCGTTCTGTCTGTTGATTCGAAAAAGGATTATAATTCCCATCCACCTGAATTGTTGGAAACGCACTTTCTCTATTCTTATATTCGTACGGGGTATCTAAATTGGCATCGCGGTCAAAATCCAAAACAGGTGCAACATTAAATTGTCCCAAACTGTGCTTGATAGAAGATCGCAAAATAGCGTACAATGCGTGTTCATCGTCAAATTTAATCTCCGTTTTTGTAGGATGAATATTAATATCAATAGAATGTGGCGGCACTTCGAGGTACAAAAAGTAACTCGGTTGACAACCGTCTTTCAACAAACCATCATACGCGGCAGTAACTGCGTGATGTAAATATCCACTTTTTATGTAGCGGTTATTTACAAAGAAAAACTGTTCCCCACGACTTTTTTTAGCAAATTCAGGTTTACTCACAAAACCTTTTATGGTTACAATTTCCGTGGTTTCTTCTACTGGAACCAACTTTTCATTGGTTTTTCCAGAAAAAATATTCACAATCCGTTGCCGTGAATTACTTGGAGGCAAATTAAACAATTCACTTCCGTTGTGGTAAAAGGTAAAATAAATATTGGGATGTGCCAAAGCTACACGCTGAAATTCATCCACAATATGGCGGTGTTCCACAAGATCCGATTTTAAAAAATTGCGTCGTGCAGGAATATTAAAAAATAAATTTTTGATGGCAAAAGAAGTACCTTTCGGCAAAACAGATAATTCTTGCGAAACCAATTTACTGCCTTCAATCACAATGTGATGTCCCAACTCTTCTTGATCTTGCTTTGTTTTCATTTCCACATGAGCAATTGCCGCAATGGATGCCAAAGCTTCGCCTCGGAAACCTTTGGTATGCAAGGAAAACAAATCTTCTGCCAGCCTTATTTTTGAAGTCGCATGACGCTCAAAACACAATCGCGCGTCTGTAACACTCATTCCTACGCCATTATCAATGACCTGAACCAGTGATTTACCAGCGTCTTTTATGATCAATTTAATGTCGGTTGCTTTAGCATCTACCGCATTTTCCAACAACTCTTTCACCACGGAAGCCGGCCTTTGCACTACTTCTCCAGCAGCAATTTGGTTGGCAACATGATCAGGAAGTAATTGGATAACGCTCGACATTAATGAAATTTTTAAGTTGATTTTTTTTAAACAAAGTGGTACAAATTTAACGATTTTATATCGGTTTGTTTCCCTTATGAAATCATAATTAAATTAAAAAACCTGTCACTTTGCAGCCACAGGTTTTAGAAATTCTGGAATAGATTTAAAACTTATAATTTTTCAATCTTTTTGACACTTTCTTCCAATAGGAGTTGATGATCCTCTATCATTTTACTACTGTGAAATTGGTAGCTAAAACTGGATTGATAACGCAGAAATGCCATTTTTATAGCAGCAATTGCCGCTTCGGTTCCTTTGTTTCCATGAATTCCTCCACTTCGATCAATAGATTGCTGTTCTGTATTATCCGTCAGAACACAGAAAATAACAGGAACATCAGACAAAACGTTTAAGTCTTTAATCCCTTGCGTCACGCCGTCACACACAAAATCAAAATGTTGGGTTTCGCCTTTAATCACACTCCCTATCACAATAACCACGTCAGGCTTTTGTGTCTCAATCATTTTTTTTGCACCATATACAAGTTCAAAACTTCCGGGAACATTCCAACGGATGATTTTTTCCTGAGAAGCACCACAATCTAAAAGTGCCGTAATTGCACCAGAGAAAAGGCCTTCAGTAATGTGGTGGTTCCATTCAGAAACAAGAATCCCAAACCGAAAATCTTTCGCGCTTGGGATTTTATTTTTATCGTAATTGGATAAATCTTTATTTGCAGTAGCCATTTTTGTTCGTTTTAAATTTCAGTCTAAAAGTAGTTAGAATATCTGAAAAGTAAAAGAATTTATTGTGCTAATCCGATCAAAGCATCAATTCCTTGTGCTTCAGTCGTTGCTTCATATTTTTCTTTGATATCTGTAAACAATTTCAATGCTTCTTCTTTATTTCCTAAAGTCAAAGCCGCTTTTCCTGCTTTTAAAGTAAAACGTGGTGTTGTAAATTCATTTTCATCTGATGAAGCTGCTTTTTTATAAAAATCTAAAGCTTCTTTCATTTGATTTTTTTGCGAATGCGCATCTCCAATTGCTCCAAATGCCAATGCTTTTAACATTACATCATCCGAACTAAATTTATCTAAATACGTAATTGCTTGATCAAATTTCCCCGTATTCAAATATGCCATTCCCGCATAATAATTAGCAAGATTTCCTGCTGCAGTTCCAGAGTATTCATCAGCAATTTTGATAAACCCTAATTTACCTTCGGCACCGTTTAAAGCTAAATTGTATAGCGAATCAGATGCAGTACCTTGCGTAGCTGCGTCAAAATTCTTTTGTGCTACATACATTTCATTCGTTGCATCTACCTCATTTGGCTCTACTACAAATTTTGCATAAAGCATGTAAACAATAGCAGCAACTGCTAAAACACCTACAATACCTAAAATTAATTTTTGATTTCTAGCAACAAAATCTTCAGTACGGGAAGCAGACTCGTCCAAAGAATTAAAGACTTCAGCTGTTGTACTGTCGTTTGCATCAATAGCAACATCATTATCAGCAAATTGATCCTCAATTTTATCTTCCTTTGGTTTAGGTGCTTTGTATCCTCTTTTATTATACGTTGCCATTTAGTTTTAATTTAGTGAGGTGCAAAAATAAAATTTTTATTGATATTTGAAAGGAGTTTCCATTGATATTTTTTAATATTTTAAAACCGCTCTAAAAATACCATCATTTTTTTGTTACTTTACAGCAAATTTCTTCCTAAAAGTAGGCTTTTTACAATGTATTTAAAAAAATTATCCCTCTTCAATTATAAAAATTTTTCTGAAATTGATTTCGATTTTGACCCAAAAATCAACTGTTTTGTGGGCAAAAATGGAATTGGCAAGACCAATGTACTTGATGCCATCTACCATCTTGCCTTCGGAAAAAGTTATTTTAATCCTTTAGCAGTTCAAAATATCCGTCATGGCGAAGAATTCTTTGTCGTAGACGCCGAATTTTCTAAACAAGATCGTACGGAACAAATTTTGTGCAGTTTAAAAAAAGGCCAGAAGAAAATTTTAAAGCGAAATGGAAAGTTATACGAGAAGTTTTCAGATCATATCGGCTTTATACCTTTAGTTATTATTTCGCCAGCCGATCAAGATCTAATAATTGAAGGTAGCGAAACACGTCGAAAATTTATTGACAGCGTCATTTCTCAATTGGACGCACCATATTTGCAACAACTGATTCAATACCAGAAAATTATCAGCCAAAGAAATGCTTTACTGAAATATTTTGCTCTAAATCATGTTTTCGAGCAAGATACTTTAAGTATATATAATGAGCAATTGACTCATTTGGGGCAAATTATTTTTGAAAAAAGAAAAAGTTTCATCGAAGCCTTTATTCCTATTTTCAAAAAACACCATCATGCCATTACAGGTTCGGCAGAACAAGTGCGATTGGTGTACGAAAGTAGTTTGCACCATGCTGATTTGCTGCAACTTTTACAAGAAAATCTCGGCAAAGACCGTGCATTGCAATACACTAGTGTTGGAATTCATAAAGACGATTTACTTTTTGAAATTGACGAGTTTCCAATTAAAAAATTCGGGTCGCAAGGACAACAAAAGTCGTTTCTAATTGCGTTGAAATTAGCGCAATTTGAATTTGTAAAAAAAGAAAGTGGCGAAAATCCCATTTTACTTTTTGACGACATTTTTGACAAATTGGACGAAAGTCGTGTTGAAAAAATCATTAAAATGATTGACGATGAGCAGTTTGGACAATTGTTTATTTCCGACACACATCCAGAACGCACCGAAAACATCATTAAATCTGCCAATCAGACTTATCGAATATTTAACCTTTAAATCAGAAGAAATCACTAATTTTACTTTTTAATGGTTGCAAATTTTAGACAGTATCAAATATTACAAATGCATTCTTGACTCATATTTTACACAAGTATCTTTGAGTAAGCATAAATTAAAGTAAGGTTTGTAAGTCAAAATAAAGTGAACGCAATAGCTTTGATAAAAAATATAACATGCTTTCAAAAGAATCTTTACAATTTATAGACGACTTAACGCTGAATAATAACCGCGATTGGTTTTTGGACAATAAGAAACGGTACGATACATTTAAAGCCGATTATCAAAATCTTGTGGCCGACTTTTTAGAAGCCATGAAACCTTTAGATCCTTCCTTAGAATTGTTGGAAGTAAAAAATTGCACGTTTAGAATCAACCGTGACATTCGATTTTCTAAAGACAAAACTCCGTATAAAAATCACTTGGGCGTTTGGATGTCGTCTGGTGCAAAAGGTTCCAATCGGGCGGGATATTACATTCATATTGGTAAAACAGAAAGTTTTTTAGCTGCAGGTTGTTATTCGCCAGAAGCAGATGACTTGAAAAAAATCAGGAAGGAAATTGCATTTTTCTACGAAGATTTGGAAGAAATTGTAAATGAAAAATCATTCAAGACTATTTTTGGGGCTTTAGACACGACCAACAGTTTAAAAAACGCGCCAAAAGATTACGAAAAAGACCATGTAGCTATTGAATTTCTAAAATTAAAAAGCTTTGTGGCTACACAAAAATTTGATTATAAAGAAGCAACGAAACCAAATTTTGTAAAAGACACCGTTGCAAAACTCATCGTTTTAAAACCGCTTAATGATTTCATCAATCGAGCGTTGACTACCGAAGAATAGTCATGCAGAAGCGAAAAATCCTTTTTCTAGGCGAAACTTACCGAGCCGACGCCATAACATGGATGAATGGATTGAAGGAATATGGCAATTTTGAAATCATTACTTGGGAATTGCAAAATTCGAGTAAAAGCAAAATCAAACGGATTTTCAGGTTTGCTGAGTTTTATCTTTCGCTATTTAAAATCAGACAACTTATAAAAAAAGAGCTTCCCGATATGGTCATTGCAGAAAGAACCACAAGTTACGGTTTTCTGGCAGCCATTTCAGGAATGCACCCGATTGCCATTGCTCAACAAGGAAAAACCGATTTGTGGCCCGAAAATTCCATTTCAATTCATCTCAAAAGATGGTTGCAAAATTACGCATTCAAAAACGCCGATCTGATTCACGCTTGGGGTCCGATTATGGCTGCACACATGAAACGAGTAAATGTGGACATGCGTAAAGTTTTGGTTTTACCAAAGGGAATTAATTTGAAACACTTTGAATTTCAAGCAAACCTCAAGAATTCCGATAAAATAACTGCTATTGTCACTCGTTCCCTACTTCCAGAATACCGCCACGAAATTATTTTAAAGGCTTTCGCCAAAATGAATCAGCAGAAAATAAATTTTGAATTGATAATTGTGGGCGATGGCACTCAAAAAAGCAATTTAGAACAATTGGCTGCAGCATTACAGATTTCAGATAAAGTTTCTTTTGTAGGAAGAGTTGAAAACACCTTGCTACCAAAACTGTTACAAGAATCCGATTTTTATATCAGCATGCCAAATACGGAAGGCGTATCGGCCTCTTTATTTGAAGCCATGGCTTGTGGCTGCTATCCAATTGTGACTAATATTGAAGGAAACCAAAGCTGGATTGAGCATCGCAAAAACGGACAGTTAATTGCCATAGATGATGCAAATCATTTGGCAGAAGAACTTATTTGGGCTTTTCACAATCCAGAATTTAGAATAAAAGCGGTGCATGAAAATCGACAATTTATTGAAGAAAAAGCAAATTACAGCTCAAATATGAAAGTAATTTCAGAGCAGTACCATCAACTTATTACCGATTTTCAAGCTAAAAAATAAAAGGATTTTTGATTTGAAAGTAGTTTAATTGCATTAAATTTGACCTTTAAAATTCACGTCTGCAATTATGGATATCCTTCAACATTTTTCACTAAAAAATCACAATACATTTGGCATTGAAGCAAAGGCAAAAGAATTTGTTGCCGTTCATTCGGTGGATCAATTGCGCAGCGTTTTGCAGGAAAATAAGACAAAAAAGAAATTTATTTTAGGAGGCGGAAGTAACATGTTGTTAACTAAAGACATTGATGCGTTGGTTATTCACGTGGATTTAAAAGGCAAAAAAGTCATTAAAGAAACCGAGGACCATGTATGGGTGGAAAGTCAAGCCGGTGAAAATTGGCATGAATTTGTGCTCTTTACATTGAATCTTGATTTTGGAGGATTGGAAAACATGTCGCTAATTCCAGGCAATGTAGGTACGACACCTGTCCAAAATATTGGTGCTTATGGAACCGAAATTAAAGATACGTTTGCATCTTGCGAAGCCATGAACATGGACACGCAGGAAATGAAAACCTTTACACTTTCCGAATGTAATTTTGGCTACCGCGAAAGTATTTTTAAACAAGAATTGAAAGATCAATACATTATTACCTCTGTAGTTTTTAAATTAACTAAGAGAAATCACGCTATCAAAACCTCTTACGGCGACATTATTGCCGAATTAGCCAATCAAAATGTGACTGAACCCACTTTAAAAGACGTCAGTAATGCGGTAATTGCGATTCGAAAAAGTAAACTTCCCGACCCGAAAGAATTGGGAAACAGTGGTAGTTTTTTCAAAAATCCGATTGTGTTGAAAACTGAATTTGAACCCATTCACGCTAAATTTCCAGAAATGAAATTTTACGAAGTTTCAGAAACAGAGGTAAAAGTTCCTGCAGGTTGGCTTATTGAACAATCCGGATTTAAAGGAAAGCGATTTGGCGATGCGGGAATTCATAAAAATCAAGCACTTGTTTTGGTAAATTATGGAAATGCAACGGGACAAGAAATTCTAGCCGTTTCAAGAGACATTCAGCAAACGGTTTTTAAGAAATTTGGCATTCGGATTGAGGCGGAAGTGAATGTGATTTAAAAATATTTAAAATTAGCACCTTAAATCGAGTTTCAAAAAGCATTTTGAATACTCCACAAAATGTTTTTAAAAAGCCGTATTTTACATTAAACTTTTACCTACTTTTGCACCCGATTTTAACCAGTGGAAAAACATGATATTAACTGTACTTTTTTGGATTTTTGTAGCTGTTGTTGCAATTCAATTTTTGTATTACATCGTGATTTTTGGTAAGTTTTCTTTTGTCAAAGCAAAGCAAAACAACCTGAAAAAAATTCCGATTTCTGTAATCGTATGTGCTAAAAACGAGGCAGAAAATGTAGTTAAATTCATTCCTTTACTCGCACAACAAAACTACCCGGATTTTGAAATTATCTTAATTGATGATGCTTCAAGCGATAACACACTAGATATTTTTGAAGAATTTGAAAAGCAATATGCCAACGTCAAGTTGGTCAAAGTAGAAAACAACGAAGCTTTTTGGGGAAATAAAAAATTCGCATTAACACTTGGAATTAAAGCGGCAACAAAAGAGTATTTACTTTTCACTGATGCCGATTGCTATCCCAATTCCACCAATTGGATTGCAGAAATGAGTTCACATTTTACCATGCAAAAAACCATTGTTTTAGGGTATGGCGCTTACGAGAAAATTCCAAAATCATTTCTCAATAAAATCATTCGATTTGAGACATTTTTAACTGCGGTTCAATACTTATCGTGGGCTCGCGCTGGACAACCGTATATGGGAATTGGTAGAAACATGGCGTACAAGCGAGAAGAATTTTTCAATGTGAACGGCTTTATTGACCACATGAAAATTCGGTCAGGAGACGATGATTTATTTATCAATCAAGCAGCCAACCGAAAAAACACTACCGTATGTTATACGCCAGAAAGTTTTACTTACTCTGAACCAAAAACAACTTTTGGCGAATGGTTTACGCAAAAAAGAAGACACGTTTCAACCGCTTCGTATTATAAAACGTTCGATAAAATGCAATTGGGACTTTTCTTCTTGACGCAATTGTTGACATTTATTTTACCTATTGTTTTACTGATTTTTCAATTTCAATGGATTGCAGTGGTAAGCTTGGTGGCATTCCGTTATTTATTTTCTTGGATTTCACTTGGTTTTGGCGCGGGAAAATTAAATGAAAAAGATGTCATGTTTTGGTATCCCATTATCGAAATTGTGCTTATCTTCACACAACTAAATATCTTCATTACCAATCTCTTTTCGAAACCCGTAAATTGGAAATAAAAACTAGAATAGAAAAAGCAAAAAATGGCGATCAAATTGCCTTCACTTTTTTGTTGGATCATTATTGGAATGAGGTCTATGGTTTTATGCTCAAACGTACTGAGAATGAAACCGATGCAGAGGATATTACCATTGAAACGTTTGCAAAAGCCTTTGACAAAATCAGCAATTACAATCCTGAATTTCAGTTCAATACATGGCTTATTGCTATAGCAAAAAACGTGCATATTGATTTATTACGCAAAAAAAAATCATCTTTATTTGTAGAAATGACCGAAGCGGAAGATTACCAAGCCTACAATATTGCCGACTCCACTCCTTCTGCAGAAGACGAATTGATTACCGAACAAAATTTATCGCAATTACTACTTTACATCAAGGAATTAAAACCGCACTACCAAGAAGTCATTCAGTTGCGGTATTTTCAAGAACTTACATATCAAGAAATTTCCGATAAAATCCAAGAACCTTTAAGCAACGTTAAGATTAAATTACTACGTGCAAAAAAGCTATTAGCAGAAATTATCAAAGACCACCGCTAAGATTATTTGGAACGAATGGCTTAGGCTGTTCATTGCGAGTTTTGAAGCAATCTTTTCCATATTCCTTACTTCCAAATCCTCAAATGATTGATTCGTACTTCGCAAGGACATCGGGAATATTATCCTTCCTGTCAGGGCTATAATTATTTTGTAGGTGCTCCGAAATACTTACAATTTTAGCGCAAAAAGGCTAACAACTATCTCCAAAAAATACTACTTATATCCTAAATTTACCCGATATTCAAGTTATTTGATGTTCGTACGCAATAAACACAACAGCAATTGCGTTAAAACTATAAATAATCCATTTGTCATGAAACACTTCTACTTTAACCCTAATTTATTTTACCATGACAAATCAAAGCATTTTCAGCAATCAATGGATTGACCTTGTTTTTGAAAACCGTAACAAGGACTATGGAGCGTACCAGCTGCGTCAAGAAAATCCAAAAACTACTTTAATAGCATTAGGAATTGGCTGTTTGCTACTCACATTTGCAGCATCACTTCCTATGATAATGAACCTATTTGGAACACCTACTGCAGCAGCTGTAGTACATGGTCCAATTATTACTCCTATAGAAATGTCTTCTCTTGTGTACCCGCCAGAAAAACAACCAGAAACTAAAGCGGTAGCTCCTCTAATTCAAAAGAAAAACAACAAAACTAAGCCGGAAGTCAATAAGTCCAATTTAATCGATCCAAAAATTACCAATGCACAAAACGCTACAACTGAAATTGCTACTAATGACGAAGCACATGAACCTTATGCAGAACCAATTGATGGAGCAATACAAGGTGCTGAAGACAGTGGTGTAAAAGGTGGAACAAAAACTACTCCTGATTCAGGTAGAGCAGAAAATGATGGCGGTGTGGTTATTACCGCTGTTTTAGATAAACAGCCTGCCTTTCCTGGAGGCATGAATAATTTCTACACCTATGTAGCCAAAAATTTCAGAGCACCTGAGTCAGAATTATCCAAAACTATTAAGGTCTACGTTTCTTTTGTAATCGAAAAAGATGGCACAATGACCGACATTCAAGTCATCAGAAATCCTGGCTTTGGTTTAGACAAAGAAGCCATCCGCGTATTGAAAAACCTAAAAACCAAGTGGTATCCAGGAATTTTAAATGGAAAACCAGTTCGTACATCATATAATTTACCCATTGTAGTAGAACGAAATTAGTGAAACTCCAAATTAAATAGAAACCGCAGTAATTATAATTGATGCGGTTTTGCTTTTGGAATCATTTAGTATTTTGTTTTGTTTAAGGAAGTTTTAAAATCTATATATGTATCTTTGTACCTTCAAAAAATGTACCCATGGAAACCGTTTTAGAATCAAATATACTTCCAACAGGAAAACCAAAATGGCTGAAGGTAAAATTACCTATCGGCAAAAAATATACTGAACTTAGAGGATTAGTGGACAAATATTCTTTAAACACCATTTGTACTTCGGGAAGTTGCCCGAATATGGGTGAGTGTTGGGGAGAAGGAACTGCAACTTTCATGATTTTGGGTAATACGTGTACCCGTTCATGTGGATTTTGTGGCGTAAAAACCGGTAGACCGGAAACCGTAGATTGGGATGAACCTGAAAAAGTGGCTCGATCTATTAAAATCATGAACATCAAACACGCGGTAGTAACGAGCGTGGATCGAGATGATTTAAAAGATGGTGGATCCATCATTTGGATTGAAACTGTAAAAGCCATTCGACGTATGAATCCAACTACAACGTTAGAAACACTAATCCCTGACTTTCAAGGAATAGAAAGAAACATAGACCGGATAGTTGAAGCCAACCCAGAAGTGGTTTCTCATAATATGGAAACCGTTAGACGTTTGACGCGCGAAGTACGCATTCAAGCCAAATACGATAGAAGTTTAGAAGTATTGCGTTATTTGAAAGAAAAAGGCATTAGAAGAACTAAGTCTGGAATTATGCTAGGTTTAGGCGAATTAGAAGAAGAAGTCATTCAAACTTTACATGATTTACGTGCTGCAAATGTGGATGTGGTTACGATCGGGCAATATTTGCAACCGAGTAAAAAACACCTTCCCGTAAAAGAATACATAACGCCAGACCAATTTGCCAAGTACGAAAAAATTGGTTTAGAATTGGGCTTTCGCCATGTGGAAAGTGGTGCATTAGTGCGTTCTTCTTACAAAGCACAAAAACATATTCTATAAATTTTAGTTTTGAATTCTATACTTAAATGAGTACAAAAACAAAAATTGCCATCAATGGTTTTGGAAGAATTGGTCGGAATTTATTTCGCCTTTTACTAAATCATCCAACTATTGAGGTAGTAGCCATTAATGATATTGCCGATAAAAGAACAATGTCGCATTTAATTAAATACGACAGTATTCACGGCGTTTTGCCTTACAAATGTAGTTTTGATGAAGAGGCTATTATTGTAGACGGAATCTCTTATTACTTTTCTCACGAGAAAAAAATTCAAAATTTACCCTGGAAAAAACATGCGGTTGATATTGTGATTGAATGTACAGGCAAATTCAAAACTTTTGAAGAGCTTAACGTGCATATTTCGGCTGGAGCCAAAAAAGTAATACTTTCCGCTCCTTCCGAGGATGATGCTATAAAGACAGTTGTTTTAGGCGTTAATGATTCCATTTTGGACGGAACTGAAACCATTATTTCCAATGCAAGTTGCACGACAAACAACGCCGCTCCAATGCTGAAAGTTATTAATGAACTGTGTGGAATTGAGCAAGCATATATCACTACGGTACATTCGTATACCACAGATCAGAGTTTACATGACAAGCCTCACAAAGATTTACGACGTGCTCGTGGCGCAAGTCAATCTATTGTACCTACTACAACTGGAGCTGCAAAGGCATTGACTAAAATATTTCCTGAATTTGAGGGGAAAATTGGTGGAAGTGGCATCCGCGTTCCTGTTCCAGATGGTTCCCTGACAGATATTACGTGTTACGTAAAAAAAGAGGTTTCTATTGAAGAAATCAACCAACGCTTTAAAGAAGTTTCAGAAAATGAATTGAAAGGTATTTTAGCCTACACAGAAGACCCAATCGTCTCTGTCGATATTATTGGCAATCAAAATTCCTGTGTTTTTGATGCACAATTGACTTCCGTTTTAGCAAAAATGGTTAAGATTGTAGGTTGGTATGATAATGAAATCGGATATTCATCCCGAATAATCGACTTAATTGAAAAAATTTCTGTTGATAAAAATTAAATCATCTCCATTTTTATAAAAGAAAGGACTTCTAATTGAAGTCCTTTTTTTTAGTATTTTTTTATCAGCTCGCCAATCAACTTTCGTACATGCGGTTCCGCGTTTTTAGCTGCTTCTAAAACTTCAGCATGCGTTATGGTTTCAATACTTTCTGCATTTCCCATATCAGTAATAACAGAAACACCAAAAGTTTCTAAATCCATGTGTCTTGCAACAATAACTTCTGGAACGGTTGACATTCCAACGCAATCTGCACCTAATTTCTTTACCATACCGTATTCGGCAAGCGTTTCAAAAGTAGGTCCTTGCAAGCCCAAATAAATACCATCCTCCACTTGGATTCCAGAATTACTAGCAATTTCTTTAGCTTTTGCAATCATTTTCCTTGAAAAAGGTTCGCTCATATTTACAAATCTCGGCCCTAAACGATCGTCGTTTTTTCCTCTTAAAGGATGTTCCGGCATCATATTAATTTGATCATGTAAAATTACTATTGAACCCACTTTATATTTTGGATTCACACCTCCTGAAGCGTTGGAAACAATCAATTTCTCAACACCCAAATATTTCATAACTCGAACAGGAAAAGTCACTTGCTTCATATCATATCCTTCGTAGAAATGAAAACGACCTTGCATGGCTACAACATTCTTCGTCCCAATCTTTCCAAAAACCAAAGCACCTTGATGACCTTCTACGGTTGAAACGGGGAAATTTGGAATTTCAGTGTACGGAAGCGTAAACTCAATTTTCATATCATCCGTAAAGCTCCCCAATCCTGAACCTAATATTACCCCATATTCTGGTGCAAAACCAGTTTTATCTTTAATATATTTTACTGTTTCTTGAATTTTCTCCCACATAATTTTAAATTTTTATTGAACATCATCACATTAAAATGACCAACCAAAGTTAACGATAATTGCGATTAAAACAGCCTATTTTCCAAAGAAGTCCTTAAATGCAGGGGAAAATTATACTTCTTTTTCTATATTTGTGAATAACGACTTTTTTTACAATTGCTTTAGCAAAGTAAAAGTGCATAATGCGAGTCTTCCCCAAGAATTATTCTGTTTTTAAAAAGTGGACGTCGAATCGTTTTCTTAAAAACAAACTTAAGTTTCCGAATCACACTTAAAATAGAATCTCTATCTAATAAAATATGCAAAAAGAAACCATACAGAAACTCACACAATTACGACATACCTTACATCAAAATCCTGAACTTTCAGGTTTAGAATTTAAAACCTCGGAACGAATAATTTCCTTTTTAAAAAATTACAATTCTACAGAAATACTACATCCGATTGGCGACACAGGCATAATTGCTGTTTTCAAGGGAACAAATGCAGGTCCGTCGACTTTAATTCGTTGTGAATTGGACGCTTTGCCTATTCAAGAAATCAACGAATTCAATCATAAATCAGCTATCGATGGTGTTTCCCATAAATGTGGACACGACGGACACATGGCGATTTTATGTGGTCTTGCGACTTTAGTATCAAATGCAAATGCTTTTGATGGAACTGTTTATTTATTATTTCAACCTGCCGAAGAAGATGGCGAAGGAGCGAAAAAAGTACTAAATGACCCGATTTTTAAAAATATTAAGCCTGATTTTGTTTTTGCATTACACAATTTACCAGGCTTTCCTTTAGGTAAAGTTGTGATTAAAAATCAAACTTTTTCTTGTGCTGTAAACAGTATGATTATCGAACTTTCCGGAAAAACGGCACATGCTGCAGAACCAGAAAACGGGACAAATCCTGCATTGGCGATTTCGGAAATTATTACAGAATTCAATTCCAAAATTCAATCTGATATTTCACTGGAAAGTTTTTGCTTAATTACTCCTATTTATATCAATATGGGTAAGAAAGCGTACGGCGTTTCGGCTGGATTTGGTGAAATTCACTTTACGGTTCGTAGCAATAGTAATAAAAATATGGATCGAATTGAAGGTGAATTAATCAAGGCGGTTAATAAAATTGCTCAATCACATCAATTAATTACTAAAATTAGTTGGACACAACAGTTTCGAGCCAATGAAAACAACACCGAAGCGGTTTCTTACATTCGAAAAGCTGCGAAAATAAACGGTTTTGATTTATTTGAAAAAGAATCACCGTTCAGTTGGGGTGAAGATTTCGGTTTGTTTACCGAGCATTTTCCGGGTGCAATGTTTGGCTTAGGTGCGGGAGAACATGTGCCTTCTTTACACAATCCCGACTATGATTTTCCCGACGAATTAATCGCAACGGGTGCCAAAATGTTTTATCAAATAATTAAAGAAATCCACAATGCACACTAATTCTCATATAGAAATCAGTCAGAAAGCGCTGCAAAACAACATCAATTTTCTAAGAAAAACTTTTGGTAAAAAAATCATTCTTTCATCTGTCATTAAAGGAAATGCATATGGACACGGCATTCCACAATTTGCTCGAGCGGCCTACAATTGTGGCGTGAACCACTTTTCTGTTTTTGATGCAGATGAAGCGCGAGCCGTTAGAAATGAACTACAAAATAATGTGGAAGTTATGATTATGGGTTTTGTCTCTGAAACGGATGTGGCTTGGGCAATTGAAAATAATGTCTCGTTCTATGTTTTTGATAAAATCAGGTTGCAAAAAACCATCAAAGTTGCGAAGAAATTACAAATAAAAGCACGGATTCATATAGAAGTTGAAACAGGAATGAACCGAACCGGCTTTGAAAAGAGGGAACTCACTTGGGTTGCAAAAATGCTAAAAGAAAATGCAGCAGATTTATTTTTTGAAGGACTCTGTACCCATTATGCTGGAGCCGAAAGTGTGGCAAATCTTTCTCGAATTAAAAGTCAAATTGCTAATTTTTCGGATATTGAAGAAATTTTCAAAAAGGAAAATTTGCAACCAAAGATTAGACATACCGCATGTTCAGCCGCTTCAATGATGTTTCCAGATACGAGAATGGATCTGGTTCGTATCGGGATTATGCAATACGGACTGTGGTCGAGTCCGGAAGTTTTTGTGAATTATTTGAATGAAAATAACCTTACGAAAGACCCATTGCAACGCATCATTTCATGGAAAAGCGAAGTGATGAGTGTCAAAAAAATCAAACCTGGTGATTATGTAGGGTATGGAACTAGCTTTATGGCTTCTGAGAAAATGAAAATCGCAGTGGTTCCTGTGGGTTATTCACATGGATATAGTCGGTCATTGAGTAATCTCGGTCGCGTTTTGATTAACGGAAGACGGTGTATGGTTATTGGTACAGTGAATATGAATATGTTAACTGTAAATGTCACTGAATTAGAGGATGTAAAGAAAGGCGACGAAGTAGTTTTAATTGGAAATCAAGAAGATATTTCGATTTCAATTGCGTCATTTAGCGACTTTAGTAATACCTTAAATTACGAGTTATTGACACGATTGGATAAAGGAATTCCGAGAAAAATTATTTAGTTGGAAATTCTTCAATAAAATTTAAAATCGATTTATCAAATACATTTGCATCTCCCATAAACTCGCTTTTTATGGGCAAATAAAACAATTGTTCTTTGGAAAATTTATCTGCAATTCGCACATAATCCTTCTCCGTTGTAACAATTATTTTGTTGTTTGCCTTGGCTTTAATTTCCAAAATCTCAGCTTCTGAAAAATCATGATGGTCTGGAAATTTTAAAACTGCATCGCCTTCTTTTTTCAAATAATTGAAAAACGGTTCAGGTTTTGCAATTCCTGCAAGATGTACTTTATCCTTTTTTTGAATTTCATCAACAGAGATTTTTGCACTTTCTGAAAAAACAAAATTGTCATAATTTATTGAGGTAAAAAATAACTTTTGATTGGAATTCAAATTTAATTTCGACTTTATTTTACTTTTTTCGTCAAGCGAAATTGTGTCAGGACATTTGGTTACGATAACTATTTTGGCACGATGGGCTCCACTTCTACTTTCGCGCAAATTTCCCGTTGGCAACATAAAATCGTCACAATATAAATCACTATAAGCTGTCAATAAAATATAGAAATCTGCTTTTACTTTTCGATGTTGAAAAGCGTCGTCGAGTAAAACAATTTCAGGTGGATTTTTTTGTGCTAGTAATTGCTGAATTCCATTCGTTCGGTTGGCGTCAACAGCCACTTGAACTTGCGGGAATTTTTTATAATATTGAAACGGTTCATCACCTAAAACTTCTGCATTTGAATCTGCATCTGCTAATACAAAACCTTCCGACTTTCTTTTATAACCACGACTTAAAGTGGCGACCTTATAATTTTCAGAAAGTAATCGGATTAAATATTCAATTTGAGGTGTTTTTCCGGTTCCACCAACGCTTAAATTTCCAACAGCAATAACTGGAATAGCAAAGGATGTTGATTTCAAAATACCTTTGTCAAAACAGAAATTTCTGAATGAAGTAATGAAATCATACAAAATAGCGAAAGGAAAAAGGAGTATGCGGAGGAATTTCATAAATTATTTATCGGTGTAATGACCCATGGCGGAAATAACTTCTACTAAAACCAAATTTTCATTAACAGAATAGATTATTCTATCCTTTGAATTAATTCTGCGGGACCAAAAATCTGTTAGATTGTGTTTTAATTTTTCTGGATTGCCAACTCCTTCAAATGGATGAATTGTGAGCTCCACGAGAATTTTACTTAATTTAGTTAACGTTTCTTTATCTCCTGCCTTATAATGCAAAGCCATTTGCTTTTTTGCAGAATCGGTTACTTCAAGCCTAAACTTCCCCATATGTCATTTGGATCAATTACAGTCCTGCTTTTACTTTTTGCCGAATCCAAAACCATTTTTACAAATTCAGGATTATATGGACTTTCTTCAGAATCCAATTTTTCTTTGATTTCCTTTTTAGTCTTTCGAATCGATTTATATTTTGCAGCGTTTTCAGCCACGGAATTTATATCAGTTATAAAACGATTTTTTATTGGCTCGCCATCGATTGCAGTGAGTTGCACATCACCTTCTTCTGAATACATAGCTTCTATAAACTCAAAAAAAGCTATACCTTTCTTGGAGTGTTCATCGACTTTTATTGTGAGCGTTTTCATAACCATCTTCTTTGATTTACAAATATACAAAAATCGTTCAACTTAATTTTCCATTGAAATCCAATTTCAAAAGTTATCTTTTTTATCTTTGAAAACTAATACTATTTTCAAAAGCGAAAGATGAAAATTAAAGAAATACTCACAGTTTTAGAAGAAATGGCGCCATTAGCTTATGCCGAAAGTTTTGATAATGTTGGCTTATTAGTTGGAAACAAAGAAGAAAATTGTTCTGGTGTTTTAGTTTGTCATGATGCTTTAGAAGCTGTAATTGATGAAGCTATTGCCAAAAAATGCAATCTCGTGGTTTGTTTTCACCCTATTTTATTTTCAGGTTTGAAAAAAATAACCGGTAAAAATTATGTGGAACGTTCCATCATAAAAGCCATCAAAAATGACATCGCCATTTATGCGGTGCATACGGCTTTAGACAATCATAAAAATGGAGTAAACAAAATATTCTGTGATGCTTTAGGATTGATTGATATTAAAATTTTGATTCCAAAGTTGAATTTTATTCAAAAATTAGTCACATTTTCAACTCCTGAAAATGCAGAAAAGGTCAGAACTGCTCTATTTCAAGCTGGTGCGGGAACTATTGGGAATTATGAAAATTGTAGTTTTAATTCAATGGGAACTGGTACCTATCAAGGAACGGAACATAGCAATCCTGTAATTGGAGCTAGAAACGAATTTGTTCAGGCTGAGGAAATAAAAATTGAAGTCACCTTTGAAAAGCATTTGCAACGTCAAATTCTCAATGCCTTATTTGAAAATCATATTTATGAAGAAGTGGCTTATGAAATTTATGATTTACAAAATTCACATCAAAATATCGGCTTGGGAATGATAGGTGAGCTTCCCGAGGAAATGGATGAAACTTCATTTCTGCAATTGGTAAAGACTAAAATGAAAGCGGACGGAATTCGACACAGTGCTTTTTTAAATAAAAAAATCAAGAAGGTTGCCGTTTTGGGAGGATCTGGAAGTGAAGCTATTGGCAAAGCTATTCATGCAGGTGCAGATGCATTTTTAACCGCCGATTTAAAATACCATCAGTTTTATGAAGCTGAAAATCAACTACTTTTAGCCGATATTGGACATTTTGAAAGCGAACGCTATACAAAAAATTATATTGTTGATTATCTTAAGAAAAAAATGCCTAATTTTGCAATCATTTTATCAGAAGAAAATACAAATCCTGTTAAGTACTTATAATATATGGCGACTACAAAAGAATTGAGTGTTGAAGACAAATTAAGAGCAATTTACGATTTACAGTTAATTGACTCTCGAATTGACGAAATTAGAAACGTTAGAGGAGAACTTCCTTTAGAAGTGGAAGATTTAGAAGATGAAGTGGCGGGTCTTAATTCACGTTCTGAAAAATTAAAAGCAGATTTGGAATCGATGGAAGAGCAAATCAAAAGCAAGAAAAATGCGATTGATGCACATCAAGAATCGATTAAAAAATACACTAAGCAACAAGACACGGTTCGTAACAATCGTGAATTCAACTCTTTAACAAAAGAAGTTGAATACCAAGAATTAGAAATCCAATTATCAGAGAAGCACATTAAAGAAATGAAAGCTTCAATGGAATACAAAAAGCAAATAATTGAAACTTCTACAGAGCGTTTGGAGCAGAAATCTTCTCACTTAATGCACAAAAAATCTGAGTTAGATGCTATTATGGCTGAAACTTCAAAAGAAGAAGAATTTTTAAATCAAAAATCTGCTGAATACGAAGCGTTAATCGAACCAAGATTATTAGCAGCTTACAAAAGAATCAGAAGTAGTGTTAGAAATGGTCTTGCAGTAGTTTCTATTGAAAGAGGTGCTTCGGCAGGTTCTTTCTTTACAATTCCACCACAAACACAAGTTGAAATTGCAGCTCGTAAAAAAATTATTACAGATGAACATTCTGGACGAATTTTAGTAGATAGCGTTCTTGCAGAAGAAGAAAGAGAAAAAATGGAAAGCTTGTTTTCAAGCATCTAAATAATTTAAGCCTCGAAATTCGAGGCTTTTTTTTTATGAAAAAATTAAAATATTTTCTTTTAACAAAATCCATCGGATTAGGATTGAATAGCTTGAGTTACCTGCAACCCAAGACTGCTACAAAAATCGCGTACCGTTTATTTAGCGAACCGCGAAAAGGGAAATTGACTAAAGAAAATTTACCCGAAGTTTTAAAAAATATTCCAATGCAACGATTTTCTGCAGACGAAAATCACTTGGAAACGTATATTTGGCAAGGGAATGAAAATGTTATTTTACTCGTACACGGTTGGGAAAGCAATACATCTCGCTGGGAAAAGATGCTTCCTTATTTGCAAAAGAAAGGAAGTACAATTATAGCACTTGACGCTCCAGGCCACGGTCTTTCTGGCGGAACCGAGTTTAATGTCATCAAATATGCAGCATACATTGATGTTGCTGTTAAGCATTTTAAACCTTCCGTTTTAATCGGTCATTCTATTGGAGGTGCAGCGTGTATTTACTACCAATCCCATTATCAAAATACGAACTTAAAAAAAATGGTGATTCTTGGAGCTCCTTCGGATTATCACTTGATTGTTTCTAATTATGTTGCTCTATTGAGTTTAAATAAAAAAATGCGCGTTTTACTTGAAACTGCTTTTTCTAAAAAGTTTAATCGAGATATCAACGCATTTTCAATGGCAACCTTTGCCAAAGAAATTCAAATTCCTGGCCTTATCTTCCACGATATAAATGACGACATAGTTGCATTTGGCGAAGGCCAAAAAATAGCAAATTCTTGGAAACATTCTAGTTTCATAGAAACAAATGGTCTTGGACATAGCTTGCATTCTGATGCAGTTTACGCAAAAATTATCGAATTCTTGCATTCATAAAATACCCAATCCACATAATAAGTTATTAATCTATCCTTCACACATTTATTTAGTACTTTTGCAGTATGGAAGAAAATTTGAAACGTCTTAATAAATTTATTAGTGAAACTGGCTACTGCTCCCGAAGAGAAGCTGACAAACTAATTGAGCAAGGTTTAGTAATGCTAAACGGAGCTGTTGCTGATTTGGGAACAAAAGTTTCTAACGCAGATGAAATTCGTATTGACGGCAAGTTGATTCGTGAAAACAACAAGAAACACCTTTACTTAGCTTTCAATAAACCAGTTGGAATTGAATGTACTACAAATCTGGATGTACACAACAATATCGTAGATTACATCAATTACCCAGAACGTATTTTTCCAGTTGGAAGATTGGATAAAGCCAGTGAAGGCTTGATCTTCATGACGAATGACGGTGATATTGTGAATAAAATTCTTCGTGCCAGAAATAACCACGAAAAAGAGTACATCGTAACTGTAAACCGACCAATCACCGACCGATTTATCGAGAAAATGGGTAATGGAATTCCAATTTTGGACACAATTACCAAAGAATGTAAGGTAGAACAAATCAGTAAATATGTGTTCCGAATTATATTAACGCAAGGTTTGAACCGTCAAATTCGTAGAATGTGTGAATATTTGGATTTCGAAGTTGTCGCTTTAAAAAGAACACGTATTATTAATATTTCACTTGATATTCCTGTCGGTCGTTACCGTGATTTAACTGACGAAGAGTTTACCCAGTTGAACGAACTGATTGCTCCATCAATCATGACGGAAGAGGGAAGTTTACCAAAAATAGTTTCCGAAACCACACGAAATAAAACACCTTGGCGAAAAAATCCGCCATCAAACGCTACAAAAAGTTTTGGACGGCCTTCACCGAGAAAATAGATAAAGCAAAAAAGCCTTCAAAATTTGAAGGCTTTTTTATTATATAAAATTCTTAAGTAGCATTTAATTTCTTGCTTTTCTTTGTTCGCGAGCTAAAAGCGTGTTTTTTAACAACATTGCAATGGTCATTGGTCCAACTCCACCGGGAACTGGCGTAATAAATGAGGCTTTTTTCGACACGAATTCAAAATCGACATCTCCTGTTATTCTATAACCTTTTTCAGTAGAATCGTCTGCAACACGTGTAATTCCAACATCAATAACTACCGCTCCATCTTTTACCATTTCCGCTTTTAAATAATTAGGAACACCTAAAGCAGTGATAATAATGTCAGCTTGTGTCGTGATTTGAGCAATATTTTTAGTATAACTATGTGTTAATGTTACAGTTGAGTTACCTGGAAATCCTTTTCGCCCCATTAATATACTCATCGGTCGACCCACAATATGACTTCTTCCAATTACAACCGTATGTTTTCCTTGCGTTTCCACATTATATCGTTCTAATAATTCAAGAATTCCAAAAGGAGTTGCAGGAATAAAAGTTGTCATGTCTAATGCCATTTTTCCAAAATTCTCCGGGTGAAAACCGTCAACATCTTTCGTTGGGTCAACAGCCATCAACACCTTTTGAGTATCAATTTGGATGGGCAAAGGCAACTGAATGATAAAACCGTCAATGTCATCATTTTGGTTTAACTCTTTGATTTTGTTAAGTAATTCGGTTTCAGAAGTCGTACTTGGCAATTTTACCATCGTAGATTCAAAACCGACACGTTCACATGCTTTTACTTTACTACCAACATAGGTTAAACTGGCGCCATCATTTCCTACAATAATTGCAGCAAGATGCGGTACTTTTTCGCCATTTGATTTCATGATAGTTACTTGAGCAGTAATCTCATTTTTAATATCATCAGCCGTTTTCTTTCCGTCTAAAATCGTCATTTTTCTATTGTGTTTCAGGTTTAAAGTTTTAGATTCAAAGTTGTCTTAAATCTAAAACTAATTGTAGTTAGTTATTATATATTTGGGCATGACCCCGAAAAGGGGTCGGGCTGTTTGCTCCCGCTTTTATTGCTTTAAAGAAAAGCAATAAAGAACTCCACTTCTCCCGATTACTATCGGGACTCATGCAAAAAATTAAGGTTTAAAACTTCTTTTTATCGAAACTTTAAACCTTAACTATTTAATTTTTATTTCATTCCGGGCATTCCGCCTTTCATGCCACCCATCATTTTCATTAAGTTTTTACCTCCTGGACCTTGCATCATTTTCATCATTTTGCTCATTTGGTCAAACTGTTTCATCAATTGGTTGACTTGCTCGATTTTCGTTCCAGAACCTTTCGCAATTCTCGTTTTACGTTTTACATCGATAACTGCAGGTTTTTTACGTTCAATAGGAGTCATCGAATGAATAATTGCTTCAATATGCTTGAATGCATCATCTTCAATTTCTACATCCTTCATCGCTTTAGAAGCACCAGGAATCATTCCCACCAAGTCCTTCATATTACCCATTTTCTTCACTTGTTGAATTTGGGTTAAGAAATCGTCAAAACCGAATTCGTTTTTGGCAATTTTTTTCTGTAATTTTCTTGCTTCGTCTTCGTCAAATTGCTCTTGAGCACGTTCTACCAAAGAGATAACGTCACCCATTCCCAAAATACGTTCGGCCATACGAGAAGGATAGAACACGTCAATCGCTTCCATTTTCTCACCCGTTCCGATAAATTTGATTGGTTTATTCACCACCGATTTAATCGAAATCGCAGCTCCACCACGTGTATCACCGTCTAATTTTGTCAAGATAACTCCGTCAAAATTCAAACGGTCGTTAAATGCTTTTGCCGTATTAACCGCATCTTGACCCGTCATTGCATCCACAACAAATAACGTTTCTTGTGGTTGAATCGCTGCGTGAACGTTTGCAATCTCGTTCATCATTTGCTCATCAACAGCAAGACGTCCCGCCGTATCAATAATCACAACGTCAAATCCATTTGCTTTCGCGTAAGCAATTGCTTTTTGCGAAATATCAACAGGATTTTTATTTTCAGGTTCAGAATATACTTCCACACCTACTTGGTCTCCCACAACGTGCAATTGATTAATTGCAGCTGGACGGTAAATATCACAAGCTACCAATAACGGTTTCTTGTTCTTTTTTGTTTTTAAATAATTGGCTAATTTTCCAGAAAAAGTCGTCTTTCCAGAACCTTGTAAACCTGACATCAAAATAATGGAAGGTTTCCCTGAAAGATTAATTCCGGCAGCATCGCCACCCATTAATTCGGTCAATTCGTCCTTAACTAATTTTACTAATAATTGTCCTGGTTGTAAAGTCGTCAATACATCCTGACCAATTGCTTTTTCCTTTACTCTTGTAGTAAATTCTTTGGCAATTTTAAAGTTGACATCGGCATCTAATAAAGCACGACGCACTTCTTTCAAAGTGTCGGCAACGTTGACTTCAGTAATTTTACCGTGTCCTTTTAATATATGAAATGCTTTGTCGAGCTTGTCGCTTAAATTATCAAACATAAGAATGTATCTTTTAGAGGTGCAAATATAAGAGAAACGCCTTAAGTTTCAAAGCGTATGAAGTTCAAAGTTTTGGATAAAAATGATAAATCAAATACCTTTTTTAGCCTAAAAAAAAAACAACTCGTAAAGTTGGCTTGTTTTATTTTAGTTTTTCTCGAAAGTAAGATAATCGGTAGCACCATCCCCTCCACTACCATCCACTAATTCTAATTTATTAGCAGTTGATAAGCGAATGTCCCAATCGTCCGTTAAATCTAGAAATTTAGCTGGACCTGAAAATGAAATGATAAAATCAAGATAGGTATTTGAACTTCTACCATTTGAATCGTCTGTAACCACTAACCAAGAACCCATTATTTCATCATCTTTGCTAGCCATTAAAATATTATTTTCAGTAAAAGTGAAATTGTAACCTGAAAAATCAGCAGTCTCATTATTTTCACCGTCAATGTATTTGGTAACCCTCCAAGTACCTGAATTCATAGCGGTTACCACTGCTGAAATTGAATCGTTGTCCAATGTATTTCTATCATCGTCCGAACTGCAGGAGCAATTCAAAGCTATTGTAAAAACAATGATTGCTGCTAGAATTATTTTTTTCATCTTGTACTTGTAATTGGTTAAGTCAACAACGCGAAACCTGTTTTTATATTGTTAAAACTGAAAGTAAATAAACGGTTGTGGTCCACTTGAAGCCGTTGCATATACAATCCAAAACACAAATGCCAAGACTAAAGATTTCAATACGATTGGCAATTTACCAAAAGTATCTTGCAGGAATTGAATGAAATTTTGCGGTAGAAAATGCCAAACAAAGCCAATCAACATAACGATAAAAACGTTTTGATAGCCTTGAATAATCGTCCACCATTGATTGAAATTCACCTGCACTTTACCAATATTTTCAATCACCTGAAAAGCCGTTGAGAAATCTCTAGCTCTAAAGAAAATCCAACAAAAAACCACAAAGTGAAATGTAATAACAACACTTACAAATCGAATAACATTATTTTTTGGAATGTTGAAATATTCTTTAAAAAGTCGTTCTACAACTAAAGCACTTCCGTGTAAAGTTCCCCAAACCACAAATTTCCACGAAGCTCCATGCCACAATCCACCCAACAACATCGTTACAAATAGATTGATATACGTTCGGAATTTCCCTTTTCGGTTTCCTCCTAATGAGATGTATAAGTAATCGCGCAACCAAGACGATAACGAAATATGCCAACGACGCCAAAACTCGGTAATCGAACCTGATTTATAAGGTGTTCTAAAATTCAGCGAAAGCTTGAAACCCATCAATAATGCAATACCAATGGCCATATCTGAATATCCAGAAAAGTCGCAATAGATTTGAATTGCATAACCGTACGAAGCCATCCAGTTTTCGAAAGCCGTATAACTATTTGGTGCATCAAAAACACGGTCGACGAAATTGAGCGAAATATAATCAGAAATTACAGCCTTTTTTAAAACGCCACCAATGATTAAAAACAGTGCTTTATTGACATCATCTCGGGTTAAATTCAGCTTTTGATAAATCTGCGGTATAAACTCTGAAGCTCTAACAATCGGCCCAGCCACAAGTTGCGGAAAGAACGACAAATAGAACATGTAATCAATATAACTTTTCGTAGGCTTAAGTTCACGACGGTAAATATCAATCACATAACTCATGGATTGGAATGTATAGAATGAAATTCCAACAGGCAAAATAATATCGTAAAAAGACAAATTACTGTCGAAAATTCCGTTGTAATTATCAATCAGGAAGTTGGTGTATTTAAAATAAGCCAACAATGACAAATTAATAACCACACTGATATACAAGTAAAATTTTCGATAAAACTTTAAGGTTTCTTGCTGTAAAAGTCGTGCTAAATTGTAATCTAAAACTCCCGTAAAAACCAGTAATCCAACGTAAATCCCACTTGATTTATAATAGAAAAACAGCGAAAATGCAACTACATATAAATTACGCCAAAAATGCGTAGTTGATTTTGCAATTAAAATGTACAGTGGATAAAACACCAAAAACATTCCTAGAAATAAGGCAGAATTGAACAGAATTGGTTCTTTTGCACTATACACAAACCAATGTTCTACTGTATTCCAAGTTACATTTTCAAAAAATGAAGTAAACCATTCAAAATTATTCATGGATTATCGCTTTTGATTTTTCATAATTTTCGAATCCTTCAATGATGGCTTTTGCTAACAAATTTCCTTGTTTCACATATCCTGCTTTTGTGTAATGGACTCTATCCGGACCTATCAATCCCGCTTTCGCATTGTGAGTAATGCCGTACAATCCACCCATATCTGTATATAAATCCCAAATAGCCACACGTCTACTAAACGCCAAATCGATTATTTTCTTGCTATAATCTGCTACAAACGTATTTGGATATTTTCGTTTAAATAAAGACGGCGGTGGAGTTGAAATAATAATTTCGACAAATGGATTTTGCTTCCTTGCATTCGAAATAAACAAATCCAATTGTATAATAAAATCTTCAGCATTCATTTTATCAAAAGACTCATTCGTCCCAAAAGACAATACCAAAACATCAGGATGCAAAGCTTTTAACTGCTCAAAAAACAAAGGATATTTATTGTAATCAGAAAATTTAGCTCCATTAACGCCAGAATTATGGTACAAAATTCCGCTGTCATTATTTTCTAACACGATTCCGTTTAATTCAAATACATTCTCGTCTTTGTTCGGAATTAAGTAAATTTTATCCAGCAAGTTTTCACTATTGTAAAAATGCGAAAAGGCATCCTTCTGAATTTCCAATGGAATAAATTCTGAACGTGAAATACTTCTATTCTGCTTTTCGTTCGTAGGAATTTTCAAGGTTTTTCCTGCACGAATGTTATTTGATTTCAAGCCATTTGCTCTTTTCAATGCCGTAAGTGAAATGTTGTATTTATCAGCAATCGAACCTAAAACATCGCCACTTTTAATTTTATGAGTAATGGTTTTTGGTACTTGCGATTCAAAAACAATAGTCTTTTTGGCTGTAGCCAAATCAAAACTCGGAACATTATTTGGCGTCAAAATTTTAATTGTCGTAAAATAATTGTCGCTTTCTTTTGCATTCAATTCGATGGCAAATTCCTCTTTTCTCGCTTGAAGTAAAATGCCCGTCAAACCAATATTTGCCGAAGAAACAGTAGAAACATTTCTAAAACTTGAAAAGCTACCATTCGAAGAAAACCTGACATCCCAAGGTCCATTTGTTTTAGCTAAATTGTACGGAAAAACCAATCCGCGACCTGCATTTCCATATTCCGCTTGCAAACGTTCCCGAACTACATTGGTCATCAAATCAGCTTGAATATGAGAATCACCAACGTGAACAATATTGATTTTCTGTCTGGAATTCGGTAATTTTATTTGCGCTAACTTTTCATAAAAACAAAGCAAAGCATCGGGATTTATCAATGCGATTTCAGTTTCCATTACTGCAATGGAATCCACGGAAACAGAGTCAATTTCAACATACGAAGAATCCGTTTCTTGACCTTGACAATGCGTTAAGAACAGCAGAAAACTTAAAATAAAAAGCACTTTATTCATGTGGTTCTGGTGTTTCAGTTTTTGAGAAAATGGTATCAATCAGCGATTTCTTTTTTGGAGGCACAACTTTTTTATTTTTTCGCAATACTTTATACTGCTGATAACCTTCGTCTATTTGTTCGTAAATCATTTTTGCAACTTTCTTCGCTCCTCGGAAGTTAAAATGCGTGTAATCCTTATTGGCTAAAGTTGGTTCTTCCTCGGTCCACTTGACCATTGAGCCATCTCCACCCATCAATGTATACAAGTTTATATAACCTGATTGGGTTTTTAAGGCATAGCGCTTTTGCGACAAAGTCAACGGAACAACTGCCGAATCGGTTTTCATTTCCAAATCATATTTACTTGATTTATCAGCTGTAGAAACCACTAAAATGGAAACTCCAGGAAAACATTCTTTCAATCGATTGATGGTTTTAGTCATGCTTCGGTCGTACCACGTGTAATCTTTTGTTCCGTAATTCAAAACGTTCGTTCCGTAATGCAACACAATCAAATTGTAATGCAATTGTTCTTGAAACGCTTTCATCGTAGCTACATCAAATTTGGAAATCGGAATCCCAGAATTTCCCCTTTGTGAAAAATTATCCACGTGAACTCCTACTCCATCGTCAAAATTGAATCCGTAAATTGGAATAGAATCTGCTTTGGAAAAGTTAGCTTTGAATTGTTTTAAAGGTGTATTTGAAAGTGATAACGTATTCAAAATTTTATTTGGCGCCAATGTTTTTCGAATCGTATCTTTTCCTACAACATAACTCATTCGTCCCGTTTTATTCTTGGCACTTCCGTAAAAAAGAGTTGGATTATCAAGTTGTGTATTGAATCTTGAACGTCCCGCTTTGTATTTTACCCAAGCAGAATGTGCGGTATCATTTGCAAAGAAAACGTGTCCGTTTATTCCGAAAGAACGTATTGGATATTTGACATTCAAGTAGGATTGCATTTTCCAATTTTTAGAAAACTCATGAACAACAGAACTTCTTGAACCCGCCGATTCTGATGTTATAGCTACAAAACCAACACCTTGACCTCCAAACTTCTCTTGGTAATACGTTCGGAAATCTTGGACAATCATATCACCATCCGTCATCGAATCACCAAAATAAGCAATTCTAACTTTTCCTTTTTGATTTGTTTCTAACTGATACAACTGTTCAAAAAACGGGATTAAGAACTGATTTCCTTTGTAATTTTCAAACTTCTCTTCTGGAAATTTTATACCGTCTTTCTCTTCAAAAACGACAGGCACTTTAGCCAAAGAATCCTCTTTGGTCTGGACGTTTTCAACTTCCTCTAAATCAGGTTCCGCTTCAAATGCATCGAGTAGCATGCTATCGATAAGTACGTTTTTGGTGTTTCCCGCTTTCTCCGAAAATATCTTTTTAGGTAAAAATTGTTTCAAGCCTAAAAATAGCCCCGTTGCTAAAAGCAAAATCAGAAAGGACTGAAAGAAATAATTGGAATTTGTTTTCAAGAAAAAATTATGAGTTATGAATTACCTACATTCGGTTCGGAACCGAAATTCCCAATAATTTAAAAGCTGATGCGATAGTTTTACCCACCTTTTTAGAAAGTTGAACACGGAACATTTTTGCATTTTCATCATCAGAACCCAATATCGGCACGGTTTGATAAAATGAATTGTATTCCTTAACCAAGTCATACGTATAATTGGCAATCAAAGCTGGACTGTGATTTAGTGCTGCACTTTGAATTACTTCAGGATACGAAGCCAATACTTTAATCAATTCTTTCTCCTTTTCATGCAACGTGATTTCGTTTGCTGAAAAAGTTTTCGAAGCAAAATCAAAATCTGCTTTTCTAATTATCGACTGAATTCGAGCATAAGTATATTGAATAAACGGACCTGTATTTCCTGCAAAATCAACTGATTCTTCTGGATTGAACAAAATTCGTTTTTTAGGGTCGACTTTTAAGATGTAATATTTCAACGCACCAAGTCCAATCGTTCGGTACAATTCGGTTTTTTCTTCTTCGCTGTATCCGTCTAATTTTCCTAAATCTTCAGAAATTGTTTGAGCCGTTTGCATCATTTCGTTCATCAAATCATCTGCATCCACAACCGTTCCTTCACGACTTTTCATTTTTCCGGAAGGCAAATCTACCATTCCGTATGACAAGTGGAATAAGTTTTTAGACCAATCGAAACCTAATTTTTTCAGAATCAAAAACAACACTTTAAAGTGGTAATCTTGTTCGTTTCCAACGGTGTAAACCATTCCGCCAACATCGGAAAAATCCTTCACACGTTGAATGGCAGTTCCAATATCTTGCGTCATGTAAACCGCAGTTCCATCCGAACGCAATACGATTTTTCGGTCCAAACCGTCTTCCGTTAAATCAATCCAAACCGAACCGTCAGGGTCTTTTTCAAAAATCCCTTTTTCCAATCCCATCTGAACGACTTCTTTTCCTAATAAATAGGTATTGCTTTCGTAATAATACGAATCGAAATCGACACCCATATTTTGATACGTCGCTGCAAAACCATCATAAACCCATTGGTTCATAGTTTTCCAAAGTTCAATAACTTCTGGTTTTCCAGCTTCCCAATCTAAAAGCATTTGTTGTGCTTCTAAAATTAAAGGTGCTTGTTTTTTAGCATTGTCTTCAGAAAGTCCCGTTGCCATCAATTCGCTAATTTGACCTTTATATGCTTGGTCAAATTTTACATAATAATTACCTACAATTTTATCTCCTTTTAAACCTGTAGATGCTGGAGTTTCTCCGTTTCCAAATTTTTGCCAAGCCAACATCGACTTGCAAATATGGATTCCACGGTCGTTGATGATTTGTGTTTTATATACTTTTTTACCTGAAGCTTTGATGATTTCAGCGACAGAATATCCTAATAAGTTGTTTCTTACGTGACCTAAATGCAACGGTTTGTTGGTGTTTGGCGAAGAATATTCCACCATAACCGCTTTGTCAGCTGGATTGGGTTCAACCGTTCCAAACTTCTCATTTCCTTTTACAGCATTGAAGAAGTCCAAATAATAATTGGCAGAAATAACGATGTTCAAAAATCCTGAAACTACATTGTACGCTTCAACTTCGGCAACATTTTCAACCAAGTACGTCCCGATTTTGTTTCCTAATTCAACAGGATTCCCTTTAATTACTTTCAATAAAGGAAAAACAACCATCGTAATATCACCATCAAACTCCCTGCGTGTTGCTTGAAACTCAATTGTATCGATGTTGACTTCGAATAAAAGGGAAACCGCTTTTTTAATTTCGGGTGTTAAAATGGAAATAAGTGACATAATTGTTATTTTTTTAGGGTGCAAAGATAATCGGAATTACGGACTTTTGTATAGTATTAAAAGAATAATAAATAAGTGTATTTTTACATCTGAAAATCGAAAACCATGAAGTTTTTTAATCAAGATATTATTACCGACCACAACAACTTTTGGCAGCATTCAAAAATCAAAGTTATTCTGTATTGGTCAATTGTGGTCTTATGTTTGGCAGGAATCTTATCACCACCATTGGCATTATTCATCGGAATTGTGATTGCTCAAGTAGGTCATCCTTACGCGAAGTTAAACAGCAAATTAACCTCTAAATTATTACAAATCTCAGTAGTAGGTTTAGGTTTCGGAATGAACTTAACAAGTGCCATTAAAGCAGGCAAAGAAGGAATTCTGTTTACCGTAATTTCAATTTTCGGAACTTTAGTACTCGGTTATGGTCTGGGGAAAATCATGAAAATTGAAAAGAAAACATCGTTCTTAGTTTCTGCAGGAACAGCCATTTGTGGTGGAAGTGCTATTGCAGCTGTTTCACCAGTGATTAAAGCAAATGAAGAGCAAATATCCGCATCTCTGGGAACTATATTTATTTTGAATGCCATTGCACTGTTCATTTTCCCGATTATTGGACATTATTTTGAACTGTCGCAACATCAATTTGGACTTTGGAGTGCCATTGCCATTCACGACACAAGTTCCGTTGTTGGTGCAGCAAGCAGTTATGGAGCCGAAGCTTTGCAAGTGGCTACAACCGTAAAGCTAGCGCGTGCTTTATGGATAATTCCTGTTGTTTATTTGGCAATGCAATTATTCAAAAACAAAGAAAGCAAAGCAAAGATACCTTATTTCATCGGATACTTTATTTTGGCGATCATTGCCAATACCTATGTACCTTTTGTACAAAAAATCAGTCCTTACGTTGTTGATGCTTCTAAAATTGGCTTGACCCTAACCCTCTTTTTAATTGGAACCAGTTTGTCAAGAAAAGTGATACAAGCCGTTGGTGTAAAACCCTTAATTCAGGGCGTTATTTTGTGGATTACAATTTCGGTTGCCGCCTTATATGTGGTGATTCATCTTTCCAATTAAAATAAATTTGAAAAAATATGTAACATTTAAAATGGTTCAGCGTCTATATAAGTATCGATCCTCAATCAATTAATTTAACAGAGTGATTCTGAAAAAAATTTGAGCCATTCAAATAGTTCTCAGAATAAATAGATTGCCGATTTAGTTAAATAAAAACCCCGAAAAGTGATGCTTTCGGGGTTTTGCATTTTATTTCATAAGTACATTTTTACAGTGAATTCGAAAACTCAAAACTTCCCGAATAAGTATTAATATTTAAATCTAAATGCTGAAATCTGAATACTCAAATCTTAATACTTAATACTCACATCTTAATACTTGATACTTAATACTTAATACACTAAAAACTACCACTTCATAATCACACTTCCCCAAGTAAACCCACTACCAAAAGCAGCAAGAACCACAGTGTCACCGGATTTAATTTTACCTTGTTCCCAAGCTTCTGTCAATGCAATTGGAATAGAAGCCGCCGTTGTATTTCCGTATTTTTGAATATTATTAAATACTTGGTCGTCAGTCAACTTAAATTTAGACTGAATGAACTGTGAAATTCTCAAATTCGCTTGGTGCGGAATCAACATATCAATGTCTGAAACCTCCAAATTATTCGCTTCCAAACCTTCTTGAATTACCTCAGCAAACCGAACTACGGCATTTTTAAACACAAATTGTCCATTCATATACGGAAGATAACTTTCGTCATTTTCCTTGTCTTCTTCTTTTAAAATATCCGTAACCCATCTGCCGCCCATTCCCGGTGCTTTTACAATCAATTCTTCGGCATGTTGTCCTTCAGAATGCAAATGGGTCGACAAAATTCCAGTTGAATTATCCTCAGCACGACTCAAAACTGCCGCTCCTGCTCCATCACCAAAAATTACCGAAACACCACGTCCACGCGTCGTCATGTCCAATCCAATCGATTGCACTTCCGAACCAATTACAAGAATATTTTTATACATTCCCGTCTTAATATATTGATCGGCTACGGATATCGCATACACAAAACCCGAACATTGATTTCGCACGTCTAAAGCGCCAACGGTTCGTAAACCCAGTTCTTTTTGAACTGCAACTCCAGGTCCTGGAAAATAATAATCAGGACTCAACGTTGCAAAAACCACAAAGTCAATATCTTGATTTGCCACTCCCGAACGTTCAATTGCTATTCTCGCAGCCTTCACGCCCATTGAAGTTGTAGTATCTTCCCCACGAATAATGTGTCGGCGTTCCTGAATTCCCGTGCGTTCTTGAATCCATGCATCCGTAGTCTCGATAATTTTAGACAAATCATCGTTTGTAACTATATTTTCTGGAACATAATACCCAAGTCCCGTTATTTTTGAATTATACATACACTAAAACTTATTACATTTTGCCTACCAAAAATACTAACTTCTTAATTAAGAAGTCAAAATTTTTAAATATTTTTAAAATTTGAAGCATTTGGAGCTTTATCCAGCTATCCACTTTATCTTTTCCCTGCTAAAGAAGCAGGAAAAAGGATGCCGCTCCTATCTGGGCTAGGGGTTCTGTTTTCAGCAGCAAGTGCATCTTACTATAAAATCTTTTTGATCATCCAGCTACTTGACTTCACTCCACAAAAAAAGAGGACAACTAAATCCTCTTTCATTTATTTTCTTAACTTGATACTACCTTCTTACTTGCAGTCGGTACCTAATTGGCTCTCCAAAGAAAACGGATCACACTGTTCAATAAAAGCTTCCTCACTTCATCTGTTCGACCAATTATTAGTCGTAGCAAATACAACCAATGCTGGGCTGTGATTTACCGATACTTATTTTAACCAATTTTTCTTAATTCCATAGCTTGAAAACCACACAAGAAACAGTCCAAAAACCACTACCATAATTGGCATTGTTGCTGCTTGTCCTACTCCATATACTTCCACTGATTTTGTAAAAAACAGGTTGTGCGTCATTTGTGGTACTATTGCCAATAAAGAAATAATAAAAGCCGTTTTAGACCACTTCTTTTTTAATAGCAAACCTACAGCACCAAGCAATCCGCCAAATACAGCAATTGCAAATACAATCGTAGTCCATATTGGATAATCTCCATACAATTCTCTTTCTTGTATTGGTAAGAGTGCTAAATCTTCTTCTGAAATAAAAGTGTGTGCAAAGAATGAAATAACACCCATACTATTCCACAATAAAAAGAATACAGCTGTAACCCAAAACCAAATGGGGATTTTAATTTTATTTTCCATAATTATTTTTCTTTTTGTAACACTGTTTTTACTAGTAGACAAAATTGTCCCTAACGTGTTTGTGTATGGACCGTTGCCTATTAAAGTACGAACCTTTCCAAGTACAAATCTACGTGAAAATTACGCAGGAACTTTCTAAATAAGTACAGACCCAGCAATATTTTATACATGGTATTGTAAAACGTTTTTCCTTTTAGTCAATTCCTAAATCGTTTGTAATTGTATGCTTTAGTTCAATTTCGCTTATTGGTATTCCCATATTCTCACTTATTATTCCTGAAATAATTCTCTCAACCTCGTATTTATTTTTGATTTTTTGAATGTCAATAATCTGCTCGAAATTTAAAGATATTGTCCAATCTATTAAATTTTTAACTGTGCCTTTAGTCACCGGTGTATTTCTTTTGATAGTCTTAATTCCAAAAATTTTTACGTGAGAGTTTAGATTCGGATTGAAGTCAATAGCAACTAATTCAGGTAATTTGAGTCCAAGTTCAGCTTCTAATCGATTCCAATTTATTTTCAATTCCGATTGAGTGAGCAAATCCGATATTTTGCTTGTAGGCTTTATTTCTAATTCAGTCAAATTCAAGTTTTGAAACGCTTTTCGAATGCGGTAAAACACGATTTGAGTTAAGCATTTATCTGTCGGATTCAGTGAAATTTTACTATATACACAATCTGCAAAGTCTTGTACAGTAGCAATTTTTTCAGCTTCAGAATCCTCAATTCGTATTCCAAATTTATTCTCAACTGACATAAGTAATTCTACAGAATCTAATCCCATTCCCGGTTTTTTTTAGTGTTTTACAACTGTTAAATAATCGCAAGTCCACACAACTTTTTCAAAGTTATCCTTCCCAACGTACTATTCAGTTAGCCTTGTACATTAATTTAACAAACATAACCATAATTATGCATTTTCAGTTACAGCATTCCGTAATTAATAAAAAATACATCACCAAACCCTTCTTACCCTCTCCTTTCCTGACATTACCCCACAAAAAAGAGGATAACTAAATCCTCTTTCTATTCTTAAAAATACTTGATAGTGACAGAATGTAATCGGTTCTCCCGAAAAAACGGGACAGGCTGTTCAACACAGGGTTCATTGTTCGTTCTCCGAACGCAACGAAACCTTAACTGTTAGCAGTAGCCTTTATTCTTCTAAGTAGATAAAATTTAGAGAACCAACTTTCATTTGCTTTTCAAAATTTTGATCATTCTGATATTCACTTGTCGGAACATTTAATTCGATCGTATCATTATCTAATTTTCGTAGTATTTCAATAGAATATTTATTAGCAATTTTTTTCTTTTCTGGATAATTTAGTTTTATGATTTTTCCAGAAAGTAAATATTCTTTCTGTTTTCCAATTTTATTATTTATTATCATTAAAATACCTTGAAATGAAATAAAACTGAGCATTCCAATAATAATTGACATTACAGAAAACAATAAAATATTTTTCCAAATCTCAATTTTCTTTTCTTTTTGACCAAAACTTGCCCGGTATGCATAATATATTGCAAAGAAAATTATTGGAATCAAGCACCACTTTAATGTAGTTCTCATTGTTTGGCTTACAGCAATATAATCTACAGAATACATTCCATAGATTCCAATTGTGACAAAAAGTATAAATGGAATTATTAAGTTTAAATCCTTCTTTATAATGGTCATTTTTCAACGATATTTTCTGAGGTTACTGCTAACGTTTCGCCACTTTGATATGGCTGGAAGTTCGTAACCGCTCAATTTTCGGCTGAACGAAAACTTAATGTGAAACGGTAATTCCACTAAACTCCAGCTAGCTCAAAACAGCTGTTGAACTAAACCTTCGGTAGCGTATTACCTGAAAATGTTAGTCCTTTGTAAAACTAATTAAAAATTAATTACAATGACAAAAAAAAGCAGATGAGTTAGTTGGATCCAACACAATTCTGAGTCGAGCCGTTGCTCAAGTTCCTGAATTTGCAGAATTACTTCACCGATTTGAACGAGCGATGTCCATTTTAGGCAGGAGCGACAGTACCTACAGGAATTATGCCCAACATGTTGCATCAATAGCATTGCACTTTGGTAAAATCCCAACCGAATTGGATGTAGAGCAAGTCCAAGAATACTTGTATACGCTCCAAAAACGTTCCAAAACACCTTCCCAAACGTATTTTAAACACA
>NZ_AUDN01000028.1 GCF_000425485.1 Flavobacterium tegetincola DSM 22377
CGATATTGGTTTTTGATACCAGAGGTCCACCGGCTTGGTATCTTGGCGTTAGCCAAAAGGCAAAGTCCCACCAAAATTAACTTGGAATGGGTAAGGGCACTGTGCTCAAAAGTGAAGGTAAACACTAAAAAATGATCCAGATTTTACTGCATAAAAAAAGAGGATCATCTAATCCTCTTGATATTCTTCAAAACGCTTTACGATAACTCCATAAGTGTTGACGGCATGTAATCGGTTCCGTTCAACACAGGTTTCATTGTTCGTTCTCCGAACGCAACGAAACCTTAGCTGGCAGCCGAAGCGTTTGGACGGGATTATCCACTCCTTCTGGTACTCAATTGCTTACTGATTTTTTATTTACACCCAAGCAGGATGTGTTTTCGCTTTTTGATGGTGTTCCTGTAGTGTCTGATTTTGGTGGAAGGTGTGATTTTACTGGTTTTCAATTGAATGCCCGTGCGTTTAAGAAGTCGGCTACTCATGTGGTGCTTACTTATTTTGTGGTGGATTATACTATCGATACTTTGGAATTTGTTCGCTATGTCGCACCGGAGCTTAGTGTTGCCAAAGCCAATTTGCCGGTTGCATTAGGTGCTTTTGAGGTTGCAAGCTTACCTCCTGCTTCTTCGTTTCGGATGGCTTATTTGGCGGTGCAGTTTTATCAACAGGGTAATGGTGGATTAGTGGTGTTAAAAGAACAGGGCATGACGGGGTTAAGGGGGTTGGGGGTTTGAGGGTTGTAGGTTTTGGGTAAAAGGTGTGAGGTGGAAGGTTTGGAACGCGGATTTGGCGGATGATGTTGGTTGGGTAGATTTTTGAAGGTTGTGGTTTATAATTGTTTTTTTTACGGCTCAGATAAGTCTTATTAAAAAATGACTACTTTACTTTTTACCCAAAAAATTATTGCTGTTTTAATTTTTTTTGGAATTTTACGTTTCATGTAAATTATATATTAGCATTTTGTACAGCTAATTGGGGAGTATTTATCGGGCGTGACACAGTAAGTACTATACATATATTTTTTATAGTTGTCTTTTTACGGTTTCCCGTATAAATTATTGATTTGCTTTCTGTATTATTGTAATCACAAAAATTAAATTAATGTCTCATCATTATTTCGATAACGCAAGTACAACAAAAGTAGATTCTAGAGTTCTAGAAGTTATGTTGCCCTATTTCACAGAGTTTTATGGCAATGCTTCTAGTAACCATGATTTTGGTAAGATATCCAAAAATGCTATAGACAAAGCACGAGTTCAAGTTTCGGAACTGATAAATGCAAATGAGAACGAAGTTATATTTACCTCAGGAGCTACTGAATCTATCAACTTTGCCCTAAAAGGATTTGTTGAGTCCAATTTTGAAAAGGGAAATCATATTATTACTGTAAAAACTGAACACAAAGCTGTCTTAGCCACTTGTGAATACTTAGAAACAAAAGGAATTGAAGTCACTTACTTAAATGTTGATAAAGAAGGTTTAATTTCTTTGAGTGAATTACAAAATGCCATTCGACCTGATACATTTCTGATTTCCGTAATGTATGCAAATAATGAAACGGGAGTTTTACAATCTATAAATGAAATTGGTAACATTGCAAAGGACAATGGTATTACGTTTTTCTGCGATGCCACACAGGCAGTTGGAAAGATTAAAGTTGATGTTGAAGCAGACCACATAGATATGTTGTGTTTTAGTGGACATAAGGTAAATGGTCCTAAAGGCATTGGTATTTTATTTAAAAAACAAAAAATTGAATTGACTCCTTTAATTCATGGTGGTGGACAAGAAATGGGTTTACGAGCTGGTACTTACAATACTCCATTAATCGTAGGACTAGGAAAAGCTTGTGAAATTGCTAAAAATGAATTTGAAAGCAATAATGATACAATAGAAAGCAGAAGTAAATTATTACTTCAAGAATTGAAGAGTATCAAAGGTGCTTCTATCATCGGTAATGAAAGTTCTAAAGTTGAAAATATTATTGATGTTATATTACCTGGTTTAGATTCCAATATATTTATATCTAAAGTTAACGATTTTGCCTTAAGTAATGGTTCTGCATGTACTTCTCAGATTATAGAAAGTTCACATGTCTTAAAAGCAATGGGATTAATTGAAAGTGAATGTAATCAATCGATTAGAATTTCATTTAATAAAGATGTAAGTGAAGGAAGTATTAAATTACTTATAGAAAATATTAAAGCCAAACTAAAAAACATGTAGTATGTTGAAGGATGTTAATTGGGCAGACCATAGAAATTATAAGACAGGTAGTGACAACGAACCGCTTCAGTTTTATCTAGATGCGTTATGCAGTAGTAAGTCATTTGATTTACTATTAGGTTATTTTAGCTCTTCAGCTATTAATGTTTTATCGTTAGGTTTTGCGAACTTCATTTATTCTGGAGGAAAAATGAGAGCAGTTATAAATAATGTAATATCTGAGCAGGATAAAAAAGCCATAACTAAAGGTCAAGAAAAAGAAGCATTTTCGACCTTATATGATTTTAATAATATAAGAGAGTTAAAAAATTCATTAGATGAATATGGCCTTCATTTTTTTGAATGTTTTGCATGGTTAATAGCCAATGATAAAATTGATTTGAAAATTATAAAACCGAAAAATGGGGTAGGAATTGCTCACTATAAATCAGGGGTTTTTAGTGATGGTGAAAATGCGGTCAGTTATAAATCGTCATGCAACTTTACTTACTATGGCTTTATTGAAAATCTTGAGGAATTAGAATGTCGGTTATCTTGGGAAGATGCTAGCTCTAAAAGATCGGTGGAAAATCAAGTTAGAGATTTTGAAACCATCTTTTCCGGTAATTCTGAGAATGTTGAATATTTAAATATTGTTGACATAAAGGCCGCGATTCTAAATAAATTTGGAGATAAAAATATTCACGACTTATTAATCCAAGAAAAAAGTCTTTTAAATAAAAGGGATGCGATTTTTAGTAATTCTAAAATCAAAAAATCTATTAAATTTGCTATTCAGAAGATAAACAAGTTTGATAAAATAGAAAAGACACCTAAGTTTCCCTACTCAGAAGGCCCAAGACCTTACCAAATTGAAGCTTATGATAAATGGACTGCAAATGGTAAAAAAGGCATTTTTGCTATGGCGACCGGAACTGGAAAAACACTAACATCATTAAATTGCCTCTTAAATCAGTATAAAGAATATAACTCATACAAAGCTGTAATTGTAGTTCCAACTATTGCGTTACTAAATCAATGGAAAGACGAATGCCGGAAATTTAACTTCAACAATGTTATTACGGTTAGTTCTCAAGAAAAATGGCCTCAAAACATTTCATTTCTTAATTCAGCTAGTAACTTTATAGATGTTTCATTTGTAATTATTGTGACTTATGCATCTTTTTATAGAAGTAATTTTCAAAGCCATTTTCAAAATTTACCGCAAGAGACATTACTAATTGCTGACGAAGCTCATAATTTAGGTTCATTAAATATTGCTAAGGTTTTACCTAAAATTCATTTAAGAAAAAGAATTGGACTATCAGCAACGCCTGACAGAAAATTTGATGAAATAGGAAACAAAAGTATTGAAGAGTTTTTTAATGATAAACCCCCATTTGTTTATAGTTATTCAATGGAAGAAGCAATGAAGATGGGGTGGTTATGTAAATATAAATATTACCCTCATATTGTTAAATTAACCGACATCGAGCTAGCCGAATATGTAAAAAAATCAAAACAGTTAATTAAATATTTTGACAATAAGACTAAGCGCTACAAAGAATGTAAGGAAGTAGAGATGTTATTATTGGAAAGAAAAAGAATAATTCATAAAGCACACAATAAATTAGATATTTTTAAAAAAATACTAGAAGACGAATTTGCTAGAAAAGGCAACTTAAAATATACTCTAGTTTATGTTCCCGAAGGTATTGAAGCTAATTATGATAGTATAGATGAATATGTAGAAGATCAGGAAGACATTAAATTAATAAATGAATATACTAGAGCGGTAAGCAGTACGGATAGTTCGATAATGGTTAAACAATATACCTCGAATACTAGTGATAGAAATGATGTGATTTTGGGGTTTCAAAAGGGGAAAATAGATGTTTTAACTTCAATGAAATGCTTAGATGAAGGAGTTGATGTTCCACGTTCTGAATTAGCCATATTTTGCGCAAGTACAGGAAATCCTCGGCAGTTTATTCAAAGACGAGGAAGAGTCCTTAGAAATCACCCTGACAAAATGTATGCTGTTATTCATGATTTAGTAGTCGTTCCAAATATTGATGATGAATCAACTTATGAAATGGAAAAAAATATGATTAAAAAAGAATTAGAAAGAGTAGTAGATTTTTCTGTTTTGGCAATCAATAAAATTGACACCTATGATGAATTAAAACCGATTCTTAATCATTACAATTTAAATTTATACAACACACCAAACGACTAATTACATTCAAATGGCAAGAAAAGACGAAATTTTTAATAGCTTTATTAAGCATGAACTCATAGCGGATAAATACAGTCTAACTGTCGACCAGATTCCTACTAGTTTAAAAGAAGGGCTTAAGTCAAATCATACAATCATAAAAACAATTGCGTTAATAGTAGAAAATTCTGAAGGAATTAGTCCAACTTCTGACAGAGCACTATATACTATGATTACTCAATTTTTAAGCGAAGCAACAACATGATAATAAAAGAAGTAATCATCGAAAATTATTTATGCTATTATGGTGTAAAAAAGTTCAGTTTGTCTAATGGACTAAATATTATTTTAGGAGAAAATGGAGAAGGCAAAACTAAATTCTTTGAAGCATTAGAATGGTTATTAAATGGCGACAATAATAATCTTGACCATTTGGTATCTAAAAAAGCACTTTCTGAAGTCGAAATTGATAAATCATTCAGAGTAAGGGTTGAAATTGTCGTTGAACAATATAATGAGATTAAAATACTTTCTAAACAATTTACAGTTAAGAAAAAGGAAGAAAACAGATGTAGTGTTGGAAACAGCATCCTCGCTGGAACTGAAGAGTCTAGTAATGGTGAACGGAATACTGTTGACGGACGAGAATTATTAGAGCAGATATTTCCTAGTCAAATTAGGAGATATTCTATGTTTAAAGGTGAAGAGGAATTAAATATTTTCGATAATGCTGATGCATTAATTAACCTCATTAACTTATTTTCGGAAGCAAAACACTATGAAAAATATGAATCGAAAGGAGAAAGTCTAAAGGTTTCTGCTGAAAAAGCTGTAGAACAAGCTTCCAGAAATAATAACAAGAATCAAGAACAATACAATAAACTCGATTTTGACATAAAATCACTTGAGTTTAGAAAACATGATAAGCTAACCTTTTTAGAAGTTACTAATAGCAACATTGAAAAAACTACTAAAAATATTCAAGAGGTTGAAAAATACATTAACAACGCTGAAGCTTTAGATATAATCAATTCGAGGATAAAAAAAATTGAGTCTGAAATTTCAAAAACCGAGCAACTCATTACAGAGAATTATACAACATCTTTATTTGATGAAGGCTGGATGCTAATGAACTTCGAAACAATACATAAGGAATTTGCAGATAAAGTAACGAATTTAAGTAAAGAAAGACGAACATTACAATCAGAATACGACAAACAAATTGGAATTAAAGAAGGTGAAAACCGAGTTAAATTATCGCTTTTGAACGATTTAGTTCCCCTTCCTATTGGAACGCCTTCTAAGGCAATTATGGAAGAAATGATTAAAGAGCATATTTGCAAAGTTTGTAATAGAGAAGCTGAGGAAGGTTCTGAAGCTTTGAAGTTTATGAATGAAAGATTGCAGCAATATCTTCAATCACAGAGCGATGACATTCCAAATGAAGAAATACCGGAAAAGCTTTATAAGCATAACTACATCAATAGACTAATAAATTTAAGCACAAATCAAGAAGACAATTTGTTCAAAATCAGAACTATTAATTCTGAGATTGAAGAATTATTTAAATTTAACCAAGCTAGAAAAGATGATTTAGTAGAATTTAAACATAAGTTAGAAAAAGAGCTCATTGATAGAGAAAGAATAATTGGTAATTCTGCAATTGGTTCAGAAAAATTAAGCGTTGTTCTTAAAGACTATAATAGTTGGCAAAGAGATATTAAGAACCTTAACATTGATCTAAATGGACTACAACTTGAAATTGATAAAATATCTTTACAGTTAAAAGATTTACAAGAACAGAAAGAGAAAATCGATTTGACCAATGTAAATAATTTCTTGATTAATACGCGAAACATTTTAAGAGATATTGATACCATTTTTAAAGATACAAAGACTAGAAAATTTGATGAATTCATTAGTCAATTAGCAGAAAAATCAAATCAAATATTTTCTAGGATAAATATTGATGCTTTCACTGGAACAATCGACTTTCGATTAATCAAAACAGAAACACGCGTTAGAGTTAAAATTCAACTATTAGATGAAAATGACTTTCCGTTTCCTGAAAACAAGTCACTTGAAACTTCAAAGCATATATCTGTTTTGTTGGCGATATCTGAGTTAACGAAAGAAGTGAAAGCAGAAAAATATCCTTTAATTTTTGATGCTCCAACTTCTTCATTTGGTGAAAGCAAAATGACTGAGTTTTTAAACCTAATTTATGAGGCAGAAAACCAGACCATTATTTTGATTAAAGATTATATCGCGAAGGATGAAAACAAAAACCTTTACATCAAGCCAGAATTTGAAAAAGTAAAACGAAATAAAGCATTTTGGGTTAGATTGGAAAGGCCATTTGACGAAAAAAACTTAAAGACTATTAATACCGAAAGAATAGAACTATAATTATGGAAAATTTATTTGACAAATGGAAAACCAAAATTCCTAAATATAGTGAGGAATTCAAAGAAACTTTATTTAAATCTTTATCAGAAAAATATGGAGCGGAAGGAGATAAAAAAGTAAGTCTCGGAAAACACTTTAGTACCAACTACGAGTTATACACTTATGCTTTCTTTTTAGGCCTTTACAGCAAGGAATATTCTCCAATACCTAACGGCGTGAAGAAAGTTGATTTTAGCCACCATATTCAACATTGGGGAAGCAAGACAACTGTGTCAGTTCGAAAAGATTTTACTAAACTACAAGAGTATATTTTTGCGGCTTTAATTGCTAAATCAGACGTTAATTTTATTGCTCTTGATAAAGGAGAAATATCGGAGGACGAGGTTGTAAAAGAATTGATTAGTACAATGGAAGCATATACCCACGGTGGATTGACTTTGATTAAAGAAAAACTAGATGATAATTCAGGCTATTTTTTAAATCCAACTTCTTTTTTAGATATGATTGTAAAATCAAAGCATGAAGAAACTGCCGAATAAAAAATGGTTAACCTCTAAAGAAACAAAATCCCTTTTAAAAATAAGTGATTGTAAACTAATGCACTTACGTTTAGAAGGGAATCAATTTTTTAAAGAAGTTGGAAAGTGAAATAATTACTTTTGTCGCTTTCTAACGAAATCAATAGCTTTTTCATCCATAAAAATAAAGCTTACACCATCTATTAAGACCAAAGTAAGCTCCTTGTTTTCAACTAATTTATAGACATGTTGACGGCTTAGTCCTTTAAGTAAAGCGAAGTTTGAAACGGTTAAAAGTTTTTCAGTATTTATATTCATATTTAGATTATGTTTGTTAATTTTATATTACATTTGTAATATAAAATTAACAACGTCATGAGTGAAACTATTTCTTACACCGCACAAAGCTACAAAAGAACAATCGACTACAATTCAAATTTTGTTTTAATTGGAAATAATATTGACGGTAGCGTAGATGTTGATCTAATAAGGTTTAATAATTTTGAAGAAGTAAAGTTAAAATTGAAAAGTATTCTTGTGAACCTTGAGTGTTTTGGGGAGTGGGACTTAAAATTATATCAAGTGCAGAAAAACTTTAAAATATCAAAGAAGTATGGTTATTATAAAGTTCCACGTTCAGGCAAACTAATCTTACGGCATAGCTATATGGACTACCAAATAAAAAGTTTAGACTTTTTCAATCACAAATTAGAAATTGTAGGTTCGCATATGGAAATAATTGAAAACTGGAACGCAAAGAGTAATGAAGATTTTTTAAATTATAAAATAGATATTGAAGTTATAACAATCCACTTTAATGAGCATGCAAAAACAGCCTAGCAAAAAATGGTTAACTTCTAAAGAAACAAAATCCCTTCTAAAAATAAGTGATTGTAAATTAATGCACTTACGTTTAGAAGGGAAAATAGAATTTAAAAAAGATGGAAGATCCTTTTTGTATTATCTTGATTCTTATGAAATAATATAAATTATAAATTTTGTTCTATTAAATTTTTTAAAGCAATTAACTTTGTTTTCCAAATAATAGAAGCAATTTCTCCAACTCTTTCTGTTTCATAATCTGGATACTGTTGTTGTATTTTTCTTTTTACCTTTGAAAAGCCGTAAGAAATATTAGTCCAAATTGAATCATCTGGAAATATTATTTCATCGTCAACTTTTTTTATTGGATAACATTTGTATAAATAATTTATTAGACCAACAAATGCTTCTATGCCTTGATTATTATATATGATATTTTGTTCATTATAAATGATGCCCTGCCAAAAGCTTGATGCGATTAATCCAAACTCTGAAATTTTATTATCATTAAGGATCTTTGCATTAATTGTGAATTTTTGGTCATTACTAAATAAATGTGTGTTTTCTAATTTTTCTATAATTAAATTAATAGTTTTTAGCCAAAGACTTGTAAATTCTGAAACTGTGGCTTCACTGACTTGATTTGATTGCAAGTGACTAAGAAGTTCTTTGTAATAATGTCTAAAAAATGCCTTTTGCCCAAGTACAGTAAAGCATAAATAATATTTATCATCTAATTGCTTAACCATTTCAGCTCGAAGATTATCCATTAGAACTTTCTCTTCTAAAATCCATTTTTTTGGATTTTTAACTATAATTCTATTTCTTTTGTCTTCACAATCAAAGATGGAATTATCTTTTAAAATTGTAATTGCTTTACTGTATGGATGAAATTCATTGAAAAACTTCACCATGCTTTTTGAATATATTGCTTCAAATGAATCTCTTGCAACATTCAGAACATTATAGTCCATATTAAATAATAAATCCTCTTTATCTTCAATATCTATTTGTTTTTCTATTAACTCTTTATATTTATCATGTGATACCTTTAACAATTCAATACCTTCATACTTTGTTTTAGTAGATATATTATTATCAACTAAAAACCTTGAGTTTAATGTATTTACAAATTGTCCAACTTTTTTAGCATCACGGAGATCTAAAATGGAAGCTAGATTTGATCCTTGTAAAAAATTATCTTCTATTAATTGTTGTAAAACTAAGACTCCTGTTAATAATGGAAAAGAATGTTTTAAATTTTCTGAATGCCAATCTACTAATTGTGGTGCTAAAAATTTTTCTTTTCTATTATTATTAGGATCATCATCATTTACGAGGCTCTGTACTATTAAAGAAGAAAGATCCTTGTCATCCATTAACGTTCTTCTAGCATTAGTAACAGGTTTAGCATTATAATTGATATCAATAAAAATTCTCCTAATAGCTTCCACTGGACTTCTACCTTCTTTATTTGCTTTCTTTGAAAGGTCCAAAAAAACTACATCTTGAGTGTGCTTTCCAATGAGCACTTTTTTTGACATCGCATATTTTAATGCTTCTAATCGATGTTGCCCATCTATTACGATTGCATAGATTTTTTCCTTGTCCCAACATAAAGGAAGTTGTCCTAGCCCTTGAAACCAGTCAAGTACATAAAATCCTTTTAAATCGCTTAAATTTTTAGAATTAATAAAATTTTTGTTTAGTTTCTCATTATACCCTCCTATGTTTCTTATGTGCTCTTTCTTTGTGTTATCAGTATCTGCAGAAATAGCAAATTCTTTAGATATTTCTTCGGATGACTCTCTTGGAACAATTGCAACGACTATAGGTGGGAAATATTTAACGTTATTAGATTGCATAAGAATAAAATTTTCAGCTATATCTTTTACTCTTTTTTCGTCAACATCTCTTTGAATGATAGAACTAACAGGCCATGATTTGTCTTCTGTCAATTTTTCAAAAACTTCAATATCGTTACACAATTGCGAAACATAAGCAGAACCTAAATATGTTTCAACACCTTCAAAATCAAATCCGCCTTTAATCACTTTGTATATGTTAGAAAAAATAACTCCATCGTTCGTTTGTGAAGATAAATCTTCGTTTAATAAATTTTCAATGTCTTCCATTATCCTGGTCTTTTTGTTAATCCTGGTTTTAATATTCTTTGAGCAATTTCTTCAAATATAGTATTTATATTATCTTCTAAATTAGATTCGATTACTTCATATGCAATTAAAACATCTGTTTGCTCGATTTTTAATTCACTTAAATGATTTAATATTTCAGAATTTTGTTCTTTAAAATGTTGCAATAAGCGTGTTTGTAAATTATTAGCCTTACCAATATAGAAAGGCTTTGTTAGAATAATATTTTTTAAATAATTAAGAAAATATTCCCTATTTGTTTGGCTTTCTTTTAAATATGCCAGCAATACTGTAGATTTATTGTTATTCAAACCTAAAACTTCACAATCTAAGCCTCTCTCCCTAACTTCAACAGAAAATTTGTATCCAGTTTTTGCAGATTCAGGTAAATTCAAGTTTATCGAACTGAAGTATTTAATCTTTTCTACAAAAAGATTAAAATTTTTATCTTCTAGATAAAAGCCTTTAAAAGGCCAGAAAAACCAATAGTAAACTCCGCTTTTTGTAGGTATATCAGTATAAAACTGAATATAATATTCTAATGTGTTTTTATTTGTAATATTATTAATATTCATCTATATGAAGCAACTAGCACAACCTTCTCCTTCAGCTTGCAAGATTTCATCTTGCCAGCTTGTGGTGGTTTTTGCGTTAGTTTTGTTTTTATGCATTCGTAAATAATGTTCTTTTTTGATAGCGTTTACACGTTCTGCTTTTTTTAGTTCTTGTAAAGGTTCAATTGTCCATGTATAACCTTCTTTTTCGTATTCGATAGCTTTTTCATATAGTGTTGGATGTTGTTCCAACAGCCAAACCCATTCTATTTTTTGTTGAAAGAAACAGAAGAAACATCCAGAACGACTTCTTGCATAGGATCCTTTTTTAACGTCGCCATCAATTTCAACTTGATATTCGATCGGTAAATAATAGGCTGGAATTCCTACTCCAGAATCATCTAATATTTTAAAAATATCATCAATACCTAACACCTCATCGTTATCAATCAATGAAAAGCTTTCTAATTTACCAACAGGATAATCAGTAGTTTTTAAAAACTCAAAAACAACTTTATTAAATAGTTTTACATCAGTATCTAATAAAGCATTCACTTTTTGTTTTTGCGTGAAACGTAGGGATATAGGTTGTTCAACATATTGAAGAATCATTTCTAATTGTCCTTTTGGAGCAATCAATTCATAGTGTTGCTTTACGAAATCCATATTAGAATTTGCAAGAAACTTCTTCATTACATCTTCGCTCCAAATATTCTTTCTAAATGGAAAAATAGACTGAATGTTTTCTTTCTTGGAAATATACCCTTCCCTATTTTCATCACCACGAATACCAACATAAGATATTGTTGGTGTATTACCAATTTCATTTTCGAAAGGCTCTAGCTTCATTTTTCCCGTACACCAACGAGCAGTTGCAGAAGGTAAATAACCTCCATACATCGCTAAAAAGTGGTCGAATGGATTTTTTTCAGGAGAATTTAATTCATCAATTGATTTATAAAGTCGAATGTTTTTACCTAAAACAGAGTTCAATTTATTTATTAAATCATACGTTTCTGTAAGTTCTTTTCCAGTATCGCAAGTATAGTATTCTACATCCACATCAGGATGTTTTCGGCTCATGTAAATTGCCAAAGCAGCACTGTCTTTTCCTCCAGAAATCCCTAATACATGTTTTATTTCACTCATCTCTTTAAATCTTCATTTAGTACTGTTGATAGTAACTCCATAAGTAATTGCTTTCGCTTATGAACATCTAAAGTAACTAATTTTTCTTTCAATTCTACTCTTACGCTTTCTAATTCTTTATTATAAGCATTGGAAATTATTATCTTTTCATTAATCATTGCTCCATTGTTTCCAAACAAACTTACTGAAACCATCTTTCTATCGTCGCCGGTATTAAACTCATGCAGTTCAGAAGCATTTATTAAACCTAATAAATAACTTTCTAAATTAGTCACTAGTAAACCTTCCTCCTCATCAATCATTTTATCAATGGACTTTCCAAGTGCAGCATCAGCAACTGATTTCAGCCAAGAAGCTCTATCATCTAAAGGAGAAACCAATCTTTTATAAAATATAGACTGTTCTTTGCCTAACAAACTTAAGTTTATACTATTTAACCTACCTTGGATTTCTAATTTGTAGGTTTCAAAGTCCTTCGACTCACAATGAAATTCTTGAATTATTTTATCTTCAATTCTATCTAGCAATGCATCATAAGCAGATCGTATTTCCCGAATAGCGTCTTGAATATGAAAAGTATAGGATTTTAAAATTTCTTCATCATCATTAACGGAAATAGAATGAAAACCTAAAGCACTAGGAAATTGATTAAATAAGGCGTCTTCTGGATCTTTGGCGGTCTTTATGGCTTCTCTTAAACTGATTGCTTTTGGAGAAAGTCTTTTTGTGTTTATAGTGTAATCATTCAATCCTCTAAAAAAACGCAAGAAGTTTCCAAAAATGGATAAAAACGTACTTTTATTTCCCAATTCATTGTCACCCACCTGCACAAGCTCCTTATAGCTTTCTAAAAGATTTACTTTTAATCCAGAAACATCGTAACTTTTGATAGAATAGTTTGTTGGTGACTTATGTATTAAATCTAGAACATCATCCGTTAAATAAGGGATAAACCCATTTGCTTCATGAAATAATGCAAAATCCTCTTTATGAATAATTAAAAAGGTCGGAATCCAAAAGTCAGTAAATCCTTTTTTTAATTTGAAAGGTGCCTTACTCAAAATCTCATAGAGTTCCCCTAAATTTCTCTTAGAGGAACTTGCCGAGTTGATAAATGCTATGCTTTCCTCCCATAAAGGAATAAATGATTTGTCAGTAGGCTTTTTAAATTCAAAGTGATTCAGTTTCGCATTTTTTGTATGAATCTCAGTATCTTTCAACAAAGTAAGATAAATTGACTTTTCAGGAGGAAATTTATCGCTTGGAAAACCTAAATTCTCTACGCTTTGGTAATTTAATAAATGACGTATAAAGGATTTTCTTGCTGTACTAATTTGAGAACTTACAAATTCCTTGTTAACCAACTCGTTTTTGAAATGAGGTGTTTTGCTATACTCGAAATTACATATTCTCGATAAATTTTCATTTAAGGCTTTTTTAGATTTTATATTTATGACAGCACCATTGTAGAACCATACATTTTGATCATTTGAAACAAATAAATTTTCTAATACAAAACTTTCTAACTGTTGCTTATGAAATTCTTGTTCTTTCAGCAACAATTTTTTTGCAACTATATCTTCGCCATGCTTATTTATCAGAAATTGTAATTTATTGATAGTAAATATTTCTTTGTATATTTCTTTTGAATTTTTATAAATAACAAATAAATTACTTCCTGCATTTTCAGATGCTTTTTTTATCTCTTTCTCTTTAAAAGTTGAATCAAAAACCAAGTTAATATATCCATCTAAAACACCTACTGCTGCTGCAATATTATTTAAGTCGGTTACAATTTTAAACTCAAAAAACCTTGGAGTTCCCCGTTCGAAAGAATTTTTCTTTACTAAAATAACTGGAAAATCAACTAAATCCGAAATTGCATCTGTAATTGAAAAATCGTGATTAATCTCTTTTAGAACATTTGCCAGTTCCTGATCAATATCTAAATCTGTTCCTTCTAAAAAATTAATCTTGTTACTGTGATTATAGAAACGAACAATACCTGCTTTATAAAGTTTATCGATAGAATTTTCTACTTCTAAATTAGTAAACTCCCCCGTGTGATGCAAGTATAATGAAATTGTATTCTCGTCAAAAAGACTACCTGATTTGGTAAATATATTTACTAAACAGATTGTTTTTAGTAATTCTTTTCCTAAATCATAATTGAGGCCATTTACAAGCTGTATTCTCTCTAAAGCTGCGAAACAAGTTTGCCATTGTGCTCTATGGGGATTGTTAAAACTGTATATTTCACTACCCAAAGTAGCAACTAAATAATCAAATACATTTGATACGGAATAGAATTTCCCTTTAAACGAATTTATTGAAATCGCACTATTGTCATTTAAGAAAGTAAATAGAGAACGCTCGTTTTGCCCATATCTTTGCAGCGCATTCACTAAAATATTAGCTGACAACCAATCTAGAGGGTATAACGATTTAGCTAAGTTTGTCGAACTAGAATCATTAAAATTAACGAGATTACTTTTCTGAATAGTTTTATTAAGTAGACTTAAATTTTGTTCTAATTTTTTAGGCAGCTCAAATTGCTGAAGACTTTCACTAGCAAAAAACAGTAATTGCTCAACGGGTTCATTAAAAAACAACTCAACAAAACGACCTTTAATTTTCTCCCACTCCAATTTTTCAGCTATATCAAGCGAAGCTGAGTAGGATATGAAGTTTTGATGTAAAGAAATAATGAAAAACACATTTTTAGCATCATCATTGGCCCATTCAGAAATTAATTGTAGTAAGTATAAATCATTACTTTCTTTATTCTTTCCTAAAAACTCTAAAAACTTTCCAAACTCGTCAATAATTAGTACTAAACCCTTATTGTTTTTAGCGGAGCTTAACCTTCTCTTTTCAAGCTCTTCAAGTATTTCTTTTGACGAACCTTGTTTTAATTTTAAGGTTCTTAATAGTGCTTCTGTAAGCGAAATATTATCCCCGACTAACTTTATAAAATCAAATGATTTTTTTTGTGACTCTAACGTATTGCTAAAATATATTTTCTCTCTTAAAAGATTTTTTTCTAAAGCCCATAGAAATGTTGATTTACCCGTTCCGTAATTCCCAATTATTGTAAATGATTTACTGCTTTTAAAATCACTATTAACTATTCTCTCATAAATTTGAACAGCATTTGGCGTAACAACATAATTCAAATCCTTTGATTCGTCTCTTAGAATATTAGTTGATATATTATTATATTTCATAGTAATTTCTCAGTAGGTTAGCTTGAAAGTTTTCCGTTATTCCTTTTATTTGAATTTGCCTAATGCCTGCATCACTCTTGTATACAAACTCAGGAAAAATTTCACACATTTGTATTATCATTTTATCCAGACCATCATTTGACAGACAAAAATATGACCCTAGCGTTTTTCTAATTCTATCATAGCTTATATCTTTACTTTCTTCTAATAAATCCAGTAAACAATAGGTAAATATTTCTATAGGCACATTGTTTCTAGTATCTCTATTTAACCTGTATACCGTTTCGCCAAAACTATTTTTTGCAGATAACTGCGATATCAAATTCAACTCTAAAAGCGGAGCGTTAAAATCATCTTCAATTGTCTTCAACGTTTTTACAGGAGCTGCATAAGATTTTACAAATGATTTGAAATCAGAAGCCAAAGTATTTCTACTTACCTCTCTTTCATTGTTATTTCGAAGTTTATTTTCAATAAATTGAATAATCTGAGATTCTGAGAATTCAAGACTTATTTTGTCATTAAAGTATTCAGAAAATATCAAGTAAAAAATACTGGCGTACTGCGTTTTGCAAATTTTATATTGCAGTAACCATAAGGTACCTTCGTCTTCGAGATATGAATCAAAAGGATTATCACCTAAAAACATTTCTTTTGTGAAGTCTAACAATTCATGATTCTCGTTTACTAAATCAAATGCCTTAAGCCAATGTTGTATAGATTGAACCATATTTTTCCCAACACCTAATTTCGAGATAGCCAAATCCGGCTTATTTAGCACGCTATACCCTTCAATATCAATTAGTTTAACACCTTTCAACAACCACTGTTGTCTACAGTGAAAAGTATCGTGCCCCGAAAATTTGAAGTGATTCATAAGTTACAATTTAGTAGTGCAATTTACAAAATGGGTGAAGTTATCCAATGGAAAAAGAACAAATTCGTAAAAAAACATAAAGTGCTAATATTTAGATACTTATGTACGGTGTAATGTTTTATATTTTAAACTATTTTACTCAAGTAAAAATAAATTTACATATTTGGTTAAATATTATAAAATGCGACCGCGCCGTATCATCCCCAATCCCCATTTCCCACCACCAACCAACTCACATAAACCACCCAAAATTCAATCTCGTATTTCAAGCAGCTGTTACACAAATTCGGATCTTTACCCAAACCCTATTCTTTGTTATGACCAATAAGCATTACACTCGATTCAAGTACAAAAAAAATGAGCCGATTAGTGCATCTAATCGGCTCAAAATATTTTGTGTGATGTGTTTTATTTGATAGTTCTTTGTTGCGCTTAAATAATGGTTTACACTATTCATGCACATCATTTAAGATGCTTTGAAGTCAAGTCATTAGACGCAATTACTTGCAATTGGCTTCGTAATCTTTCACCATTTCCATCGCTGCATTGGCCAGAGGTTCTCCTTGAAGCATGGCGTCTTTGATTAAAGATTTTAGACCTTTCACGGGTTTTTTGATGTATTCCTTGTTCTCGTATTTTTTAACAACGACTGGACAACTTTTAAAAAACTTTTTCAGATTCACAGATTCAAATGATTTTGCTTTTTCGCTGCCGTTTTCAATAAGAATGTCGTACGTGGTTTTGCATTTTTCTACAAAATCATCGTAAGCGTTTATTTGTGCATTACCCGCCGAAGCACTGAATCCTGGAGGCGAGCTGTAAAATCTGTACACCGAAATGGCTCCTTCGTGGTACAGTTCAGCAAAGTGTTTTGTTTTTGTTAGACTTCTAATCATCCCAATCGTTTCGTTTAATCCGTTGTTATCCGCTTGGTTGCTGTCTACATACTCAACAGGTTTAAACTTTCTGTCGCCTATTCCGTATTCCAATAGGTCGGTTGGTTTGTACTTGGTTTTGTCTTTGCGTTTGGCTTTGCCTTCCTCTAAAATCGATTTATCAAAAAACGAAATCGTTCCTTGAAAAGACCAAGGATGTGTGGCATTTGAAACTTCAATAATGCCTTCCGTTCTTGCGCCGTCATTTGTAATCACATACCCTTCAAATTGGTCAGGGCTTAACTTCTCTTGCGCTTGGCACAGTTGAGCGAAAATTAATAATGCAAATAGATTCATTTTAAAAAAAGTTGAAATCATAGGTAGTCGTATTTAATAATTGGTTTTTTACTAATCTTCAAGACGGTCAATCCCTATTTCTGGACCGACAGTAGCCACATTCTCCGTTAGCTTGCACGATTTCGGCTTGCCAACTTCTAGTCGCTTTTGCGTTAATTTTGTTTTTGTGTATGTACACGTTTTGGTTTTCTTAACACTTGTAAAGTTATCTAAAAAACAGAATTTTACACTAATTTTGATAAAATTAATTCTATTTGATGCAAAATTTTGTGACAATGCGAATTTATACAGATTCTTGCTACCGTAAACCAACCTAAAACAACCGCCTCACCTCATCTTTCCTGTTTTCAAAATTCCCCCCCGTATCCAACTCTATTTGACTTTAAACAAATTCGAATGGTACAATCGCAAATCAATTTTATGGATTATTGCACGTATATCTGCTACCTCTTTTTATTTGCAAATTACGCTCCATTCCGCTTCTCAAAGTGATATAGAACCCTTTTAAGTCGACCAATTAAAATAGCTTAAAAACTGAATCCGTATCCATGTCAGCAGCACTATTTACAACTTGACTGATGACGAAACTGGACATAAAAAAAGTCCAACAAACGATACGTTGTTGGACTTTACTTTATCTGTAACAAACTTATTTACATCAATGTGTCGACGGCTTTTTGGGATGCAAGAAACGCCTCGAAATCACTTTTTTGATACGAAGGACACGCTCCGTTTTGAGCGGTGATGAATGCACCTAAGCCCACAGCCGTTTGCATCATTGGTTCTGGTAACGCATTTTGAATCCGTTTCGAAATAAATCCTGCTAAAAACGCATCGCCACTTCCCACGGTGTCTGCTACTTCAATTGGAAAAGCAGGTGTGAAATAGTCGTTTTGTTCATTGAAATACAAAGCACCCTTACTGCCTTTTGAAATTAGGACTTCCTTTAGTTGAAAATGCTCTTGAATCCATCGCACGGCATCGTGTTCATTGGTGAATGGAACGTGAAGAAATTCGAGTAAACGTATCATTTCAGCCTTGTTCATTTTCACAATATCGGACTGGTGCATTAGGGTTTGAATGATTTCGAAATCGCAGTATGGTTCCCTTAAATTGACGTCAAATATTTTAAGTTGTGCTACTTCTAACAGACTTAACAAGGTTTGACGTGATTTTGGTCCTCTTGCAATCAGACTTCCAAAGACAAATGCATCTGCCGAACGTACTTCATCCAAAAGTTCTTTGGAACATTCGATGAAATCATACGCCACGGGATAGACAATGTCATAATGTGCTTCGTTTTGGTCATCAAAAGTAGCTTGAACCGTACCCGTTGGGTTGTTGGCATCTTTTTGAATGTACGCATCGGGAAAGCCCCAACCTTTGACCAGATTTTGAAGCGAAACGCCCAACTCGTCGGTACCTACCCGGCTTATCGCACGCGAATCTACACCCAATTTGCGTAAGTTATAGGCGACATTAAAGGGTGCTCCGCCGGCTTTGGCTCCACTTGGAAAAATATCCCAAAGTACTTCGCCAAAACAGAAAACGATGGGATTGGATTTTATTTCTTGGGTATTCATCTGATTGTTCTGTTTTTAAATTGATTCAACTTATAAAGTAACTGTTGTAAAAAATATCGCGGATGGAAATGGCTGATTTTAATCGTAAACCTTTCCTTTAAAAAAATGGTTCCTTAATTTACAAGAACGTCTTTTTCTCGGATTCGTGAACCGAAAAGTGCATAGAAGAGAATCACCAATTCACATACCACGGTAATCGTCCATGTCCACCGCCACGATCCCAATGCATCGGCCATCATTCCTTGTACAATCGTGAAAACGGCTCCTCCAAAGACAGCTGATATGAACACGCCTGACGCCTTAGAGGTATATTTGTATAAATTTTTAGTCGCAAGTGAGAAAATACAGCTCCACATTGTAGAATGTAGTAAACCAATTGCTACCAAAAACCAAAGATTTTGCGTAAGCATTGCAACAATTGCCAGTACTACAGCTAGAACAGAAGCTACAGTCAATTGTGTTCGCGCAGAAATGGCACTGAAAAAGCTAGAAACAAACCGTCCTACAAGAAATCCTCCCCAGTAAAGAGTGGATAATAATGCGTGGATGCCTAGATCCATACCTCCTATTATAATGTCTGTTTTTCCAAAGAAGGAAATAGGATGACCAGCGTCCATTAATTCAAAAGCATAGAGATTGATGTTGGCTCCAATCGCTACTTCTGTACCCACATAACAAAAAATGGCTAAAACTCCGAGAGCAAAATGCTTGAACGACCAGATACTTCGCAGTTGCTTCTCCCCTTTTTCAAAACGGGTATGGGCGATGTCTGGTAAATCTAGATTGTGTGTAATTAGGGTAACTAATAACACGCTAATCATTAATATGACCAAGGGTAAAAAGAGTTGTTCGATTTTAATGAATTCTATGGAAATACCACCGAACATAATTAAAGTGACAAAAAATGGAGCTGATGTTGTACCGATTGAATTTACCGCTGTGGTGATGTTTAAACGTTGTACTGGTTGGGTTCCTGGCAAATTATAAGAAGCAATGTACGGATTGACCACCACTTGAATGACTGCAGCGGCCGTACCCATTAAATACGAACCGATTAAGAAGATAAAGAAACCATACGCCACTTCTGCTGTACCCAATATCGCTACCCATTCCGGATATTTTTCGCCAATCCATGCCGCAGTCAAATACATTCCTAAACCAAAAACCATGAAAATCAAGCCGCGAACAATGGTACGTTTGTACCCCACTTTGTTGACCCATTTACTTGCTAATGTTCCGTTTAACAGGTATCCCAAGAAAAAGAAAAAGGAGATTAGCGTTGTAAAAGTGTTTTTTAAATTACCGGCATTTTCCAAGAAAGTAAATTTCAGTGGCGCTTGCAACTGCTCGTTTACTGTGGTTAAAAATCCAACGATAAAGTAAATAAACGTTACTATTGCAAACGGAAATAAGGCACTACTGTTTTTAGATGTTGTCATGATCGGCCGATTAATTGGTGGAACAAGTTGCTTCTGCAGGTTGCAACAAGGAATCTAAAGTTGGCGCTACTCCTTGTACTTTAACTTCTTCCACAAAATTAAGGTATTGTTCTAAAAAGGAAGCTGAACTATTCCAATTTACACTCACGAAAGGCGATATTTTTAAGAATTCCGCTGCATCATCGCTGTCAATTAATTGTACCTCTTGTTTGGTCAACCAAGGTTCTGTCAGCGTGTACCTTGTACCTTGGTCGTCTTGTTGGTATTTCAAATAATGACGGTACACTGCTAGTAAAAATGCAATGCGTTTCATTTCCTTATTTGTTTGCAACATCTTGGTAGCCACGGGTACGATATAAACCGGAAACTTCGAAATTCCATCGGCACACAAACGGCTTACTTGGTCGCTTACCGCTTTATTCGCAAAACGTTCTAGTAAAGTTTGTTTGTAGACTTCTAAATCGATTCCCTTTGGAATTTCAACAAAAGGCGTCACATCAAGATTCATAAAATCCCGCAGTAATTGCACAATGGACGTGTCTTGCATCGCGACATCTACGGCACGATGGCCTTTCAAAAAAGCGGGATAGGATAGTAAGGTATGTGACGCATTCAATAAGCTCAACTTCATGTTTTCATACGCCGTAACATCCTCTGTAAATTCTACACCCACCCGTTCCCAAGCCGGTCGACCTGCAATAAAATTATCTTCAATCACCCATTGGATAAAATCTTCGGAATATACGGGCGCTAAATCATCAATTCCACTGTTAATGTTTAAGCGTATTAAGTCTTGTTTGGTTGTTGCTGGAGTGATTCGGTCCACCATACTGTTGGGAAAAGTCACGTTGTGTGCCACCCATTCTGCCAAAGCAGGATCTTGTGCAGCAATAAAAGTAGTAAATGCTTTTTTGGCTGTATCTCCATTGTGTTGCAAATTATCGCAGGAAAGGATGGTCACGCCGCCGCTTCCGTACATTCTTCGCGCTCTTAATCCCTCTGCTACAAAACCGAACACGGTTGTAGGTGTGTGCTTGTTTTTTAAGTCGTGCTGGATTGCTTCTTGCTGCAAATCAAATGCACCTGTGTTTTTATCGATGTTGTAGCCGCCTTCAGTGATGGTCAATGAAATGATTTTAGTGGAAGGCGAACCCATTTTAGCAATTACCGCTTCTGGAAATTCATAGCCTGCAACTATTTCTTTTAACGCACCTATTTTGTGCACCGTATCGTTTCCATATCTTCCGCATACTGTCAATGTATAGTCAAATTGTTGTTGTCGCAATCGATCCACTGTATTTTTATCTGAAGCTAATAAACTTGCCCCACAAATTCCCCACGTATTTTGATCGGGAAATGCCAGCAATTGGTTGGTATAAAACGCCTGATGTGCTCTGTGGAAATTACCCACTCCGATATGCACGATACCTGAAGTGATTTTATCTTTGTCGTAGTTGTATTTTATGGTAATCATATTATATTGTGTTTTTCTTTACTAAAATCTATTTTAAAGCCTAAACTTAAGGTAATAACACAAGTGCTATATCGTTTTCGTAGTTAAAACGCTATTGGGAACGTTCCCAAAATGCCGGGAACGTTCCCATTACGAATTGGATTAAATTGTTTACTTTTGATCAAATTTTAGTGATGAAGCGTACCACCCTAAAAGATCTTTCCCAGTATTTGTCTGTCTCGACTTCAACGATTTCGCGTGCTTTGCTGGATGATAAAGATGTGCATCCCGATACCCGAAAGAAAGTGTTAGAAGCGGCTGAAAAGTTGGGATATAAACCCAATCTTGCAGCGGTAAACTTGAAATACGGTAAAACAAAAAACATCGGATTTGTGGTTCCTGAAATGGTGACTCCTTTTGCTGCAGCAGTATTGAGTGGTGTTCAAAAAGTACTTTATCCTTTGGGTTACAAAGTCATTGTTTTGCAATCTGATGAAAATCATTTGTATGAAAAAGACAATTTGTTGTTGCTGCAAGATTTTAATGTTGATGGAATCCTTCTCAATTTGTGCCATGAAACAGCGAACATAGATGTATTTAAACAAATTATGGAAGCTGGAATTCCGCTTGTTTTCTTTGACCGAATTCCTCCTACTTCCCTTGATGCTTCCCATGTCATTGTCAACGACAGCATCAAAGCCGCGCTTATGGTGGAACATTTAATCAGTTGTGGTTGTCAAAAAATCGCACACCTCCAAGGACCTTCGACCGTAAGAAATGCGGTAGAACGCGCCAATGGATACCGTCGTATTATGAATAAACACAACTTGTTCCAATCGCAGTTGGTGGTGCAAACAAGCGGAACTTCATTCGCAGACGGCAAAAGTGCCGTTGCATCATTATTGGAGCAAGAAATTGAATTTGACAGTATTTTCGCTTATACCGATACGCTTGCCATTGGTGCGATGAATTATTTGCTTGAGAGAAAAGTACGCATCCCAGAGGATGTGGCCATCGCTAGTTTTTCAGGAACACAACTCTCTGAAAATGTATTTCCGCAAATCACTACGGTTGAACAGCCTTTATTCCAAATGGGGGAAACTGCCGCTTCATTATTACTTGAAAAAATTACAAATCCTCTTGCAGCAAGCCAAACCATTGTATTGGATGCTCAAATGAAATACCGTGGTTCAACTGTTAACAAAAATACAGATTAAAATTGCGGTGTAGATTCAGAAATTAAGTCCTAATCTCTATTTTAAAGTTTTCGAAAAAAATCCGTATCGGTTGAATACAAAGCTTTTATAGAGACAATCAAAGAAGTCAGGTATCGATTTGGTGACGGTGCTTATTGCTTTGCTTATCAACGTGTTTCCAGAGTTCAGGATATAATGTAATGAATATAAAAATTGGGTTCTATAACCGCGTAAAGCCGAAATTGCTGACATTAGAAATTTTTAACTGATGCATATTGTTAGGCTATAAATTTAACAATATAATTATTTCATTTTATCAAATAAAAAAAACATTGGAGAAACTACATTTCTCATAAATGATTTTCCATTCCCTTACGATCAACATGACACTTTTATTCCCTCTCTAACTTGTCAGTTTTTTAACTGATGCTTATTTCATAAAAATGTTTACTCACGTGTTTAACCTTCCTCAAAGTCTAATAATTTACCTTCAATGACCAAATTATGCAATTCATACATCAGCTTCTCAACAATTATATTCATCTGCCCAACTTCTTCCTTATCAAGATTTGACAACTTATGATGAAGGATCCTATGTCTATCCAAATAAGGAAAGAAATTCGTCCAGAACTGCTCAATCAAATATTCATATTTTCGAATATCTGAATCTGCATAAAGGCATAATTGCCATAGTGATTGACTGGACAGATAATTAGGTAAGTAGTAGGTTTTTACAAAAATGTATGTCCTGCAGAAGGATAGAAAAAATAATGAAAAAAGATATTCTACCCCTTGATAGTTTTCTTTAGTATTATTGGCAATCTCAAAGAACTGGAAAGCACTGTTCTTTGTTGATTTATAGTGAAAGTACAAATCTGCGTGACAAGGATCGTGAGGAACTTCCCAATGAAATTCTGGGTGGTATGGGCTAGATGAATACATGAGGCATTTCTCTTGAATGATATTTGCAAAGAAACTCTGAGTATGATAGAGATTTTTTTGAATCCAGCAACGGCTATGGCTTATCAAAACAAAATCATATTTTTCATTCATTCTACTTTTAAGGGATTGGCTTATAAGCATTAATTTTTCATTGCCAGCCCCTTCAGATATAAGCATCAGGTAATACATTATTTTCTCTCCATATGTAACTTGATGAAATAGATAAACCTGTTCGGCTTTTACAAAACTCAGTATGGTTTCAATAGCGTTTTCAAGAACTGCATCTTTCGGCTTTTCCTCAGACTTAATTACAGTTTTTCGCATTTGAAATGATTGTTTTTTTATCATTCTCTTTAATTCATCAAACCGTTTTTTAATAAGTTGGTACAGATTGTCTTCGGCAATTCCAACCGCTTCATACATCTCGTTTTGATATATTGCATCATCATTGGCAGTGGCTTCTTTCGCCTTTAAAAACAGGTCAGTGAGATAATATCTATTACCACTATTTTTGACAAAGTATTTTTGAACCTCTGGAACATATTCGATCAGATTGTTAATCCTTTCGTCCAAACTCAGCGAATTAAAATTATTTCCGGAAAAAAGTTCTTCCAAATATTCAAGATCGTATTCTATCAATCTTGCATAGGATGTAAAAACACTGTTTGAAGAACCTTCTGAAATAAGACTTTGGACTTGTGACTTATGAAGATCGTGATCGTGATAAAATCTCTCTTGAAAGTCATTGAATTTTTTCTTATATTTTTTCCAGCCCTTTGCAATGATTGGCGAATCTCCCGACTCTACATTTTGGTAGAAAAGAGTCGAAGGCTGACAGCAGAATTCAATGAAGGGATGTCCTAAAGAAAATTTATGTTGAATCTTTACGGTGTCGATGAAATAGACCTCTATCTTATATTGATTTCTAATTTTCTTTACCCATATGTTTTGCTGTAACTCTTGCGCATCACTATTATTATCGATATGGATAATCAGATGCGACAATACAGATGAGGTGTTTTTAGTAAAAAACATCTGAATGACATTATGCTTATTGACCAATTGTCTGAGTATGTTTTCCAGATACTCGTTTTCAAGTTTTGGAAATGTGATTTTTTTTGAAGTTTTCATAATGCAGTTTTATTAGGATTATTATCTGGTACATTGAAATAAGTATAGACCGATTCTAAAAACAGGCGAGCTAATGCAAACCAAGCCATAAGATCAACGTGTTCCTGCAATTCAGGATCATTTTCAAGACCTTTTGCGCTTTCTAAGCTTAAATCTAAATCCTGAATTTTATGTTGGAACTTTTCGTAATAGTCTATCCCTACAACCGATACGATTATAATTAGCAGGTCGTGTACAAATTTGCCGGAACTGATCGAACGCAAAATATACCTGAGACTGTCATAACGGTTATCAATGGGATTTGGATTTTCCTTAAGCTCATAACAAAAATGTATCAGCAACTGAAGACAGCAAAGAAGTCCTGCTGTCTTTACATCGCTTGTTTCAGCATCAGGAATTTCGAGTTCGCCTGAAAGGAGCTGTTCCAGTTCGTATTCTTGCAAAAGTTCGGGATACCTGTCCAGCAATACATCGAGCTTGGGATTTTTTAATTTATCCAGAAGCTCCGAAATTCCTTTTTCGAGATTAAATTTTTCTGAATTCTGCAGTAAAATATTCAATGCTGTCTTTGCCTGCTGTACCGATTTTATAAGGTTTTTCCCTTTCTTAAAGTTTTCATTATTTTCCATATCATAAAAATTTAGCTTTGGTAAAGTTGGGAATGCACAAAGGGATATTCTAATCCATTACTGGATATATTATTCTGAAGGGAGGATATGCTTTTTGATCTTTTCAATACCACTTTCACGCATCATCTGGCTTGCATCAAGCATTTTGACCAAATGGATATAGTCCGTAATCAGGTCATAATCAAATTCCACGACATTAGGGGAAAGTGATAGATGTATGATCTCACAAAGAAAAAAGTCGAATTCATCTAATGAATTGTCTGCAAATGCACTTTGGAATACGGTAAACTGATTTGCATACTCTTCCTTTGTCAATGAACCTTGATGGAAAATCGATTTACAATCAGATGCCTGTTTGACTTTCCACTTTTTTATTTTGTATTGCAGGCAAAAACAAGTCTTAAGAAAAGATCGAAGGGTGGTATAGAAAACAAATACCTGTCCTGGATACTCTTTTTTGTAGACTTCCTGCTTATTGATATAAAGAACGGCTTCTACCCATCTCTGCTTATAGTCTTTAAGATCTGCATAATCAAAAAAAGCATCAATTACCTCAAAAGGATTTTCTACCTCATAGGCATACCAAAAATTCGTTTCAAAAGACATTTTCTTTTTTTTCATAATTGGAAATTTTAAATATTGATTATCCAAGTTCTATCATTTCGGAAGGATAATCTATGCTATATGCGGATATAATATCTGATAAAATGAATATTTTACAGTATATTTTTTTTTACCTTTGAAATTCAGATTTTTTAATCCAAATGGCTTTATCTTTGAACCTTTAGAAAAATGACACTCGTTATGGAACAGAAAATACATCAGGGAAGAAATGTAAAACGCTTCAGAGAAATGCTTGGAATCAAACAGGAAGCATTGGCTTATGATCTGGGAAAAGACTGGAATCAGAAGAAAATTTCTATGCTGGAGCAGAAAGATGTAATCGAGGATGATCTTCTGAAACAAATCTCTACTTCATTAAATATTCCTGTAGAGGCTTTTCAAAATTTTGATGAGGAACAGGCAATAAATATCATTTCTAATACATTTGATAACGGAGCTTTCCTAAATACAGGTCATACAGCGACATTTAATGTTAATCCAATTGAAAAATTGGTTTCACTTCACGAAGAAAAAATTGCTTTGTTCGAACGTATGTTGAAAGAGAAAGATGAAATGATGGCAAGGCTTGAAAAGTTAATCAATACATAATTTAGGAATAATTCTTAATTCATAAAAGGCTCAACTGATCAGTTGAGCCTTTTTTAACATCTAATAAGGATAATTTGAATATCTTAAAATTTCATTTACTTTAATGCCAATTAGAGTTGAGAAATAAAGGAACTCTCCATTCCTCTGAATTTTTCGGCTACTTTCTCCATATCTTTTCCCACTTTCTCGTTCAATATCTTTACATAGATTTGCGTAGTTGCAATATTGTTATGTCCCATCATTTTGCTAAGGCTTTCATTGCATACACTATTGGAAGGTAAGGAACTACCAATCCATTATGTGAAAGACCTTCATATTTGCCGATAATCATTTTAGGAAAATCCAACAGCATTACATTGGATGACGTAGCTGTTTTTCTCCTGCTTTACCTTGAGGTATATTAATTTTGAATAATTTTCAACGGCAAAGACGCCCCAATTTGCAATAGATTGAACTACTGGAATTAAGGTTTTACCAAAATCCGTTAACGAATATTCTACTTTTAACGGAGGTTTTGAAGTGTACACCTTCCTTTTGATGATTCCATCTTCTTCCAGCGTTTTTAACTGCAGACTTAATGTGCGTTCGGTAACCGTGGGCATTTCTTTTCTTAATTCACTGTAACGGAGTTTTCCGTCTATCAAATGAAATAAAATGACTGTTTTCCACTTCCCTCCTATTAAGCCCATCGTTAAACTGGCACAACACGGGTATGCTGTTCCTTTAAATATATGCATGCTATTTATCTGGTTATCATTTTAATTGAAGTGCAAATATAGGATGCTATAATTACTTATACAACTATACTTTTTATAGTAAATTTAACAATTACTTACTAATCACTCAATCAGCTGTTTAAGTGTTCAAATGTAGTACTATCCTTTTTGACCGTTATTGTGCATGTAAAATACTGTACTTACTTTTGTCGCTATAAAAATGATCGTATAATTAGATATTAAAAAATGAATTTACAAGAAACATTAAACTGGAGATACACCACTAAAGAATTTGATACTACCAAAAAAATATCAGAGGAAGATATGGCGCAGGTTAAAAACTTATTGAGAATGAGTCCATCAAGTGTAAACCTTCAACCTTGGCACTTTATTGTTGCTGAAAGTACCGAAGGAAAAGCACGCATGGCAAAGGGAGCTCAAGGATTTTTTCATTTTAATGCACCAAAAATAACGAATGCTTCAGCAGTAGTTTTGTTTTGTTCAAAAATTGATGCTGACGATGCCTATTTCAATCACATTGCAACAACAGACGATATAAATGGCCGATTCCCAAATGAGGATATTAAAAATGGTTTTTTAGGAGCTGTAAAAGCATTTGCAGATATTCACAAATACGATTTAAAAGATCTTCAACATTGGATGGAAAAACAAGTCTACCTTAACATTGGAAGTTTTTTATTAGGAGTTACCACTTTAGGTATCGATGCAACGCCCATGGAAGGAATTGACGTTAAAGCTTTAGATGAAGAGTTTGGATTAAGAGCAAAAGGATATACTTCATTAGTCGCTGTTTCTTTAGGATACAGAGCCGAATCTGATTTTAATTCGACGGATAAAACACCAAAATCTAGATTGGAAGAAAGTGAAATTATTACTGTTGTATAATCTATAAAAATTACGAAAAGGAATGTAATAGATTGTATGCAAGATACATTGTTCGCTTTGTTACTTATGACAAATAGAAAGTAATTGCCGAGTATATGGTATATGTTTATCACTTGCAGAAGTTTCTAAATCCATTCAATTACTGTAATTTTGTTACCATAAAAATAGACAGATCATGAGTAAAATAACTGTTGTGGCTAAAATTGTAGCCAAAGAAGAAAATAGAGCATTGGTTAAAGCAGAATTACTAAAACTAGTTGGCAGTAGTGTTCAAGAAGCAGGTTGTATCAACTACAACTGCCTTCAAGACAATGACGACGCCAATACATTTACAATGTATGAGAACTGGAAAGATGCTGAGGCACTTACTTTACACGCTGCAACGCCTCATTACGTAGCGTTCCAAACTGTAGCCAAAGATGCAATTGCCGAATTTGCTGTCAACAAAATGACTATGCTTGCATAACTAATACACCATTTAATTTGAAAATGGAGCTTTTGCGACTGATGTGAGAACATGGTGCAAGAGCTCTTTTTTTTTTTTGCAGTTAACAATTTAGTTGCTAATAATTTTGATTGTTTGAGACCACTATAGTACTACAAAATGCGAATTGTGTATCAAAGTGAAACCTTTTATGTTATTGTTTTTTATTGATGCGGTGAATAATTTAATTATTCACCGCATTTAAGAATTAGCACCTCAAGGAAAGATTACAACTTAACGAAAAAACGATAGTTACAATTCTCAATCAAATGAAAAAAGCAAGTATTCCTACTCCAAAAGCCGATGACAAGTGGTTGTTGACCATTTTTCTTAAACACGATCAAAGCATGAAGTTGAATGAGATCGAAAAGATTAGAATCGAACAAGGTTTTTATAAAAATTTCCCACCCGAAGGAGTTTCTGTAGTTAACTGGTATGTGGTTATGGGGATTGGGCAAACGGTGGTCTTAGAACTTCCTGCTTCCAAATTAGCCGCAGTGAATCTAGCCATTGAAAGAACCGCTTGGAAGGCTTTTAAAACCGAAATCTATCCAACCTACAACTTGTACCGTACTGTAGAACCTAAGTTGGAAAATAAAGCGAAAGTAGCTTACTAAAAAAGAAGCAAAAAATAAGATAGTGCAAATGTGAGTTTGTACTATCTTATTTTATTATCTGTTTATGATATTGTTTTTCTAACCAATTTAGGTTCGAAATTTCTGTTATAAAAAAAGTATTATTCTTTGACTTAAGTCAAAGAATTTGAAACCTAACTATACTAGACTTGCACAAAAAATGATAGTTATAGTAGCAAGTCCATTGGACATTTTAAGTTACACAAGTATAGAACGTGTACATAAAGCCTTGAATCATCTTCAAAAAGGTAAAGGAGTTATCCTAATAGATGATGAAGACAGAGAGAATGAAGGAGAATTAATTTTTTCAGCACATACTATGTCTCTAGCCCATATGGCATTGATGATTAGAGAGTGTAGCGGCATTGTGTGTCTTTGTCTAAGTAATGAAAAAAGCATACATGCTCCAACTACCCTATATGGTAAAGGAAAACACAAGTACTTTCCAAACTCCCTTCACTATTTCGATAGAGGCAAAAGAAGGAATAAACACTGGTGTTTCAGCATCTGATAGATTAAAAACGATTCAAATGGCTTGCAATATAAATGTAGTGAGTACTGACATATCAAGGCCAGGACATATTTTTCCGTTAAGAGGGAAAGATAATGGAGTACTTGAGCGAAAAGGACATACTGAAGGTAGTATCGATTTAATGAAATTAGCAGATTTGGAACCAGAAGCGGTACTTTGTTAATTGATGAATCCCGACGGAACCATGGCTCAAATTAATACTATTATAGCATTTGCCGAAGAACATGATTTGATTGTATTATGTATAGATGATATCGTTCAATATCGTAAATTTGTAGAGATTATAAATAAATGAACGATACCCACAGCCTTACTACTTTCCTCAAAAAACAAGTTGATTTTACAGAAGATGAATTACAAATAATACTTCTTTATTTTAAAATTATTGAAACAAAAAAGAAAGAAATTCTATTTTCGCAAGGTCAAATTAGTAAATTCAGTTATTTTGTCAACAAAGGCTGCTTAAGAATTTTTTTTATAAATGGCGAAGACAAAGACATTACAAGATATATTGCTTTCGAAAATCAATTTGCTACTGCACTTGTCAGTTTTATTACAAAGGAACCCGCAGAAGAAAACATTTAAGCCATAGAAAACTGTGAACTTTTAAGTATCAGTCACGAGGATTTTAGACAACTTTTATTAGATGTCCCAAAATGGAAGGATTTTTACAATATCTACTTAGAAAAAGCATATGTAAACAATTTAAAGCGATTAATGTCCTTTACTACACTTGACGCAAAAGAGAGATATGGCCAATTATTCCATATAAATCCAAATATTGTTAGAAGATTACCTAATAAGATTGTGGCTTCCTATTTAAATATTTCGCAAGAAACATTGAGCAGAGTAAAATCTAAAATCTTGAAATAATATTTCAATAATAAGACGAGAGTTACATTTAGATCATTAGGACATTTTTCTACTCAGCATATGTTTATGATGTTATTAATCATTTCTATTAAAGCTATATTAAAAGTAACTTGAAAACACTTTAACGAAGAGTAGTCACCATAGCACTATAACTATCCTGCACTGATCTTATAATATCCGACTTGTCTAAATTTAGTCCGTCGATATCATCAATGGTAGTGAACTCTCTCATATTATCAGTTCCCCACAAACTGAATTCTACAATAATCGGCGTTAAACTAATGCCTTTTGGGGTCAACAAATAAATATTCTCCTTCTTATTCTCAGGAAGTTTTATTTTGAATATTAGCTTATAGGTTTCTAATAATTTTAGTCGTGCAGATAAAATGCTGGGTGCAATTTTCTCATCAGAATCTGATATTTCTTTGAACGTCTTTTTGTGTTTAACGAGCATATCTCTTATAATTAACAAAGACCATTTGTCGCCTACAACATCAAGTGTAGAGGAGATTGGACAGCCTGAACGAAATTCTTTTTCCATATTTTTTCAAATTATCACTATTGATTCGATAGTAATTATTACTTTTGCTTTCGATTCGATAGCAAAAATACAAAATTTATACAACAAATATGTTAGCAGGACATTTCACAACAGCATTAATAGCGAAGCAAAAGTATCCAAAAGGAGCTTTAATCTATTTTTTAATCCTATCACAATTGCAGGATTTACTCTGGTTTACCTTTCATTATCTTGGATTAGAAACCACTACACCAAGTGATGCCTTTGATGCCACATTAAGCAATATGGCGGTTGACATGTTATACAGTCACGATTTGTTACCACTATTGTTTTGGTTGGCTATTGTTTTCATCATCGGGAAATTAATATTCAAAAGTACCCAAATAGGAATAGTCAGTATGTTTCTAATCGGAATTCATTTTGTTTTGGATTTCTTCTCTGGTCATATGCATCATGTATTTGGCGCAGGCACTACTGAGGCAGGTCTTGGTTTGTATGCCGCTTCGCCATACATTGCGATTTTAATAGAAGCCATTTTTAGTGCTGTTGCACTCTGGTATTTCTTTACTAAAGAAACGAAAAAAGGCATTACACGAACTGCTACCAACAAAATAGCGATTATTGCTGTTTTCGGCTACGGATTAATCTTCATGCTACTCATCGCCACACGCTCTTTTAGAGAATTATTGGGTATTCCAGAATTTGATTTGGGTTTTAATACCAATATGCCAACCTTAATTTTGACTTATGGCGCGATGCTATACTGTTTGAATTATTTTGTACCGAGATTCAAAATTGCCTAAACAACTGCATGATGCTAGAAGGATTTATAGGTTTAATAAAAGAATTAAAAGTGCGTAACGACGCCTTGTTTTACTTTGGTTTGTTCTGCTTACTACTTTCAGTACTTTGTATTGTATTAACTAAAACAACAGCAACACAAATTCACGGAGTAAATGCTTGGTTTAAACCTTTCAAATTTGCAGTCTCATTGGGATTGTACTCTTGGACTATGGCTTGGTACTGCCATTATCTATCAGATTTTAATACTTCCCCTTTTAGCTGGACAGTAATTATATTGTTTGGTTTTGAACTGTTGTATATTATTTTTCAAGCATCAAAAGGGCAATTATCGCATTACAATAGTAGCACACCAACCTATTCGCTGCTGTACTCACTAATGGGTTTAGTGGCCGCAGTGGTTACCTTGTACACTGCTTATATTGGATTGTTGTTTTTTACGCAGTCTTTCCCAAATTTACCATCCTATTATGTTTGGTCCATTCGTTTAGGAATTTTAATTTTTGTGGTTTTTTCATTCGAAGGAGGTTTAATGGGTTCTCGCATGAATCATAGTGTCGGGGCAATCAATGATAATTCGAATATGTGGCTCATTGGTTGGAGTAAAACGGTGGGCGATTTGAGAGTTTCTCACTTTATAGGCATGCATGCTTTACAGCTACTTCCGCTACTTTCCTTTTATATTTTTAAAAGCACCAAAGCAACAGTAGTTGTTTCAATTCTATATGGACTTCTTGCAGTGTCAACATTAGTACAGGCGTTAAATGGCAAACCGCTTATTACTGAAAAGAAAATAGAGGAACTGAAATAAAAGGGCATCAATTTTGTATAAAAGCAATATCAGTTTAGATTTAAACATTAAGCATTATAAAAGCATTTATCAAACTAACAATACATAATAAATTATACTATGAGACATTTTATAAGTTTAGCCATACTAATTAGCTTCTTTTCCTGTAAAAATTCAGAAAACGAAAATAATAGTACTCAGACGGAAACCAAATTAACTCAAAAAGAGACTAAGTTCGATTCGAAAACAAAAGAGATCAGCGTAGAAGAACAAATGCTAAAACTCAATTCAGAAGTGGAGAATACTATTATCTACTGCGAAAATGAAAAGTTCATTATAAAAATCGACAATCTCAAAAATGGAGATTTAAGATACAGCTCTTGGGATAAACCAAAATCAATCGCTGCCAAGCCAACCCTTGTCCTTTACGACGGAAAAGTTGAAAAACAAGGAACAAGTGGAGGATACCATTATATATTTAAAAGTGACAACTGGAGTTATATCATAGAAAATAAATTTGTGGGAGAAACTGCAGAAGCAACGGGCGTTTTTCTAAAGTTGATTAATAACGGGAAACAACAGGAATATTCTAAAATGATAAATTTGACTGTCGAAAAAGATTATGATCTGAAGTCTTACACGAAAAGCAATTTAATTGGAAATTGGTTTACACCACATAGTGCAGTAAGAAAAGTGAGCTTTTTCGATAATGGCACATTTATATTCGATGAGGGAGATGGAAAAAAAATTGAAGGAAAATTTAAATTAATTGAAAAATCAGTAACCCTAGATTTCGATAATGGAACTGTTAAAACATTGAAAATTGGAAGAGGAAGAGAAAATACAAGCTTAACTTTAGTTGGTGAAGGAGAGAATTTTTCTAAAGAAAGGAAGTGATAAAAATATTTTCATTGCTATCCGAAAGTTTTACTAAACCCTCAAAGAACATTTGTGATAGCCTACAAACAGGTTAATTTCAAAAAATTATCCTAAAAATAAGTCAGAACTAAATTCTAATTTGGGTTCTGACCTTATTTTTTTAGCTCCATTTCCAATTTCATTGCATACATAATCTAAACTTAAATAATAAACTAGACAGATTCTGATTTTTTCAACCAAATTAGTGAACGATTTTATCTTCTTTGCTATCGTTCTATTGATCAATTCTAGTAATAAATAACTTATCAAAGCAATATAAATTTGCGATTTAACCGCGTTTTCACTTGTACCTAAGAATGTTTTTATTTGCAGATTTTGTTTCATTGCTTTGAAAAACAGCTCGATATCCCATCGCTTTTTATACAAATCAGCAATCGTCCTTGCTGACCATTCTAAATTGTTGGTTATGATCTCAATAACCTTGTTTTCATCTTCTTTATAGACGTGAACTAATCGTAAATGCTCTTCGCTAATACCAATCTCTACCGCTTTATTGCTAATTAAAACTATAATTTCGTCTTTTAAAATATCCTCATCTTTCTTTTCAGGCAAGTCCAATTCTTGGACAGTTTTATACAATGTATTGGTCTTAATTCGAGTAACAAAAACATTTTGGGCTTGAATCCGATGTAACATCAATGTGAAATCAAAATAAGCCCTGTCTTCAATAACAATTGTTCCTTTTGGGAAAATTAACTGACCAATACCGTATCGGTCGTGCGTTTTTGCAGGGGTTATATTTACCAAGTCTGGAATCTGCAAATTGTCATCCCAACACGTGTGTATTTTTAAACCGCCTTTTGCTGTCCGAAACTTTGCCCAGTCAAACATATTTAAACATAGACTAATTGTGGTACTATCAATGAGTTTTATCGTTTGTTCTTTAATTTCGGCAAAACTACTACGTTGAGACTCACTTTTTAAAACTCTTTCGTAATGCGTTAAAACCTTGTAATACAAGGATTAAAATACTCTCCAATCCCGTTTTTTATTGCCGTCACTCATCGTGGATCTTGCGGGACTTTGGTTTAAACCTAAATCGTTAATAAAAGTCTCGCTAACCCCAATTCCAGTAGAAATATCGTTTAATGTGTAGCATTTATTTAGCTGTCCGTAAGTTAAAGCGACAAAATGGTCGTAAGTCTTGTATTTACTACATCCCTTGTCTGATTTGTGCTTTTTTGCACAAGATTCAATCATCCAACGAGGAACTAGGTCGATAATTTGTCGGATAACTAGTTTTTTAATATTTTTGTTTCGCCTGAAGAGTCCCATAAAATTATTTTATTTTTCGCAAAACAAAAATAAGGGAATCTCAGGCACTTTTTATTTTAGACTTTCGGATGGCAGTGTAAATAAACAATTTGATTAAACCGTCTCAATAGTATTTTGAGGCGGTTTTTTTGTTCGTCCTAATTACTACTATTCTACATCGCCATTGAAAAACATGGCTATTGGTTTTTTCTCAAGAACAGAAACACAAAATTTATAATCGAAATATATAGTAACATTCTTGCTTTGCACAGGCAAAATACCTAATAAAAGAACAAGCAATTTAACAGCGATAAAATTTATTCTTTTTATTATCACAAATCTTTATGCTAACTGATCAAGATCATTTTCAATTTCAAAGTATTTGCTCAACTTTGAAGGATGATCAACACTTACAACATCAGTTATACAAGTAGTAAAAAAAACGATTCGTAATAAGGTAGTTCGTAAATGAAAATTGGAAGAAGTAAAAATTAATTTATCATGGAAAAAATAAAAATGGATAGTTTAATAACAGTATTAGCCTATGTAGAAAAGTTAGGATTTACATCTCAATTTGAAGTAAATGGAGACCTATTAACTTCGCTTAAAACAAAGAAAAATTATAAGCCTAAGCAAATAAAAATAGTACATTTTTATCGCTTTGAAGGAGCGTCAAGGCAAGACGATAGTTCTATTATGTATGCAATTGAAACTGATGATAATGAAAAAGGGACCTTGGTAGATGGTTACGGAACTACTTCTGATAGCGCTACTGCTGATTTCATGCGTGTTGTAAATGAGATTCATAAATAACAAAACCAAAAAAATATAATACTTACTACTGCCTATAAGTTGGTTTGTTGCAAAATTCAATGGCTAATTTTTTAAAAGGTTTCTTTTACTTTTATTCTAAAATCACTATTTAATTTATCACTGCTATTCACATCCTCTTCTGTAAAATAACATTGCTTACAGTAATACAAAAGCGGTATTAAAATCTAATTGTAAAAATCAAAATTATTATGGTTTTAAAATGTGACTCTCATCACAAAATGACATGACCTAGGTCATTTTATAACATAATTCAGTAAAGTACTTTTACTACATGATACTGCAAGCTTGATACTATATAACAAATAAATGCATTTGGTCATGAGAAGAAATTTCACCTTTTAAGTCTGCTTTAAGGTCCTAACTGGAATGCATTTTTATAAAAAAATGTAGTGTTCTAAAAAAAAAGCCGCTTTGTATTTTATAAAAATCAATACTTAAAATAATGATAGCCTACCTCAAAAAAAATTTCTATGAAGCGGGCAAGCTCTCTATGTTTGCTGGAAGGTTCTTTCGGGAAATATTTACACGACCGTTTTATAGTAATGAATTTATTCGTCAGTGCTATGCAATAGGTTTTAAGTCATTGCCTTTAGTTTCCATTACAGGATTTATAATGGGATTAGTGCTTACTATTCAGTCTAGACCTACTATGACCAAATTTGGAGCCGAATCTTGGTTACCCAGTATGGTTTCGTTATCGTTAATTAGAGAAATTGCACCCGTAATTACAGCGCTTATTTGTGCTGGGAAGATAGCTTCCGGAATTGGTGCTGAACTTGGTTCTATGAAAGTAACTGAACAAATAGATGCTATGGAAGTTTCGGCTATAAACCCTTATAAATATTTAGTCAACACGCGTATACTTGCAACAACTATTATGATCCCAATTTTAGTATTCTATGCTGATTTCATTGGGATTTTTGGCGGTTACATTGGTTACAATGTACACGGGAGTTTGGGACTGTTCCGCTACTTTTCTGAAGTTATTGAACACCTTGATTTTTTGGATTTATTACCGGCTACGATAAAAACATTCTTTTTTGGATTCTTTATTGGACTAATAGGTTGCTATAAAGGTTTCAATGCTAAAAAAGGAACTGCTAGCGTAGGTATGGCTGCAAATTCGGCCGTGGTTTTATCATCGCTTATCATTTTTATTATCGATATGCTTGCCGTTCAAATAACTGATTTATTTTTCTAAAAGATGCAAAAAGAACCTGTCATAGTAATTAAAAACCTCCACAAGTCATTTGGTAAAAACAAAGTCTTGAGAGGCATTAATCTCACCGTAAATAAGGGAGAAGATCTAGTGATACTCGGTCGCTCTGGTTCTGGGAAATCAGTTACCATTAAATGCCTAGTTGGACTCATTGATGCTGATGAGGGAGAGTTAAACATTTTTGGGAATGATATTGCTAAAATGAACTATAAAGAACTAAATGCAATTCGGTTACGCATTGGATTCCTCTTTCAAAGTGGCGCCTTATATGACTCCATGTCGGTGAGAGATAACTTGGCTTTTACATTAAAACACCACACTCCTCATCTTAAAAATGAAGAAGTAGATGCACAAATTTTAGAAGTACTTGAAAACGTAGGCTTAGAAGAAGCTATTGATAGCATGCCATCAGAATTATCTGGCGGAATGGTGAAACGAATAGGTCTAGCAAGAACCCTCATTATAAAGCCTGAAATCATTTTATATGATGAGCCTACTGCGGGACTGGATACAATAACAGCAAGAGAAATTGATGAATTAATCTTATCTGTACAAAAAAAATACAAGACTACTTCCATCATCATTACGCATGATATTGCTTGCGCAAAAATGACAGGGAATCGCATTATGATTTTGAAAGATGGCGTAATTCATACTGAAGGTTCCTATGAAGAATTAGAAAACAGTGCTGATGATTGGGTACGTTCCTTTTTTAATTAAAAAACAGTAATAAAATTACCACCATGAAGAAAAGAAATTCAAACTATATCTGGAAATTAGGAATGTTCGTCATTATAGGACTCCTAGTCTTTTTTGCGACTTTATATTTTATTGGCAGCAGCCAAAACCTTTTTGGTTCTACATTCCAATTAAAAACAAAATTTAAAAATGTAAGCGGTCTTAAGGTAGATAACAACGTGCTACTCTCAGGTATAAATATAGGTTCTATTAAGGAAATCGAATTTATATCTGACTCTTCTGTTGTGGTCGTTATGGTTATCAAAAATGAAGTTCGACAATATATTAAAACCGACGCATTAGCGAGTATTGGTTCTGATGGGTTGATGGGAGACAAAGTGGTTACTATTTCTCCAGGAAATAAATCAGATAGAGTGGTTGAAGACGATAGCTATATTGCGTCAATCGAAGAGGTTGAACTACAGGATTTGATGTCAGGCCTTAAAAAAAGTATTGATAACGCTGAGGTTATTACAAAAGAGTTATCTGAATTTAGTTATAAAATTAATAATGGTGAAGGCATGTTATCAAAGATTTTGACAGATCCACAATTAGCCAAAAGTGTCCAAAAATCCATGCTAAATTTAGAAGAAGGATCCGATCAATTTGTACTTTTTACAAAAAAAATGAATGATAAAAACGGTACATTCTCCAAGCTCATGACCGACCCGTACTATACCAATAGCATCAAGAAATCATTGTCTGGTTTAGAAAAAAGCACCGCTGATATTAATACTTTCACCGCTACTCTTAATAACGGAAATGGAATTGTTTCTAAATTATTAACTGATGCAAAATTAGCAAAATCATTAGATTCTACCATGACTAACTTACAAACTGGTACCAAAAAATTAAACGAATTAGAAGAAGCAGCGAAGCATAATTTTCTTTTAAGAGGCTTTTTTAGAAAACAAGAAAAAGAAAAAAAGAAAATTGAGGACGCAAAATCAAATAAATAAAACTTCTTTATTAAAAATAAAACAACATGAAACACATCCTAATTTACATTCTTTTTATTGTAACAGCTGCATTAGTATTGCTTAACCGTTATACGTCACTCTATATCAATAGTTCCATCTTACACTTTATAGTGTTATTTATTGCTGCAGCAACATTTGTAATAATTATAGGCCACTTGTTTGGTAAATTACGAACTGATAAATCAATATTAATCACTTTTTTAATTATTGGAGGCATCACTTTAGGAAAGGCTTTTTTTACTTGGGAAGGAGATTGGAAAACACAGACAGTTATTTATAAAAATATTCAAAACGGAAACAAAACAATTGAGTTTCAACTGAAAGCCAGTAGGTTTGCTTTTGGGTATAGAGAGCGCGTAGTAGAACGCTTTAAAGTCGTACCACTTATAGATTGGACAACCGCTGTAGATACAACTACCTTAGATAAATCAACATGGAAAAAAGTAAATATCCATATAAACGAGATGAACTTACCTGATGTACCTGCTAAGCAGTAGTTTTCAATTTTCTAGCTAAGCTGTTTTAAATCAATTTTATAACTGATCTAGGTCATTTCGTTGTTCGTTATAAAGTTGGAAATTAGCTTTTATTATCAATTAAGTCTTATCTCAAAATAATCCTGATAATTACAAACTAAAAATAATATCATGAAAGCAAAATCTAAAAAAATGACGGGCGAAATTTCTGCCGCTCTTACTAATGCAATTCTAGCAAAGGCTGGCACTAAGAAAATAATAAAGAAAATTGATTCGGCAGCTAAAAAATTAGCAAAAAAAATCAATAAGGAGACTAAAGGAACAATCACCAAAATTAAAAAAAAGAGTGCTAAAAAAGTCAAGAAAGTCAAAAAGGAGTTAAAAAAAGAAATCCTGAAAAACGAACCCATTCTTGAAGGTGCAGTTCTTTAATAAAGCATTAGTAGACCTTAGCATCATTGTAGCTTGATAATCGAGGATGCATCATAGCAGTACAAAACAGAATCTTTGTTTTATACTCTAATGTAATTCTTGAATTTTCAATTTTAAGAAAAATGCTTTGGCAACAGCCAAAAACAGTTGTTTATGAAATCAGCATTTAGCAAGCAATCAACCTGATAACAGTATAAAAAAACGAACTGTACCACTACCCTATTATTAATTAATAAAAAATAAAATGGAACTACATAAAAACTTAGGCATTTGGATGGATCATGAAAAAGCATATTTAATTGATTTACATGATAAAGAAAACCTCCATACGATCGTTTCTAACTTTACTTTTGAGACTAAAGAAGCAGCTTTGAGTGACAGCGAAAAAGGAATGCACAACAAGCGTCAGCAAATGCATGAGGCGTATTACAAAGAAATTGCCAAAGCGATATCAAACTATGATCATGTGCTGTTATTTGGTCCTACCAATGCAAAAACAGAACTACATAATTTCTTAAATGAAGATTTACATTATAAGGATATTCAAATCGATATAGTACCAGCCGATAAAATGACTGATAACGAAAAAGATACTTTTGTGAGAAATCATTTTAAAAAATAGAGAAATACTAGTTTAAAATAGTATTAAAAAAACAAAAACCTCCAATCTCAATTGATTTTGGAGGTTTTTTGAAATAAATAGAAAAGATGACCAATGTCATTTTTTAGGTTTAAACATTACTTTATTTTTGTTATGCTTTATGAATTTAAACCAAATTATAAATTCTTTTTCTCTTAAGCCCATTATTACTTATAGCATAGTAATTTTAGGCTGTATTTTATTGGGGTTATTACTAAGGTGGGGGTTATTTTGGCTTCTTACATTTTCTAACACTAAGAAACCAACCGTTTTAAAAGCACAATTACTCAAGCATTTAAAAAAACCAGCTAAATTCCTGTTACCATTTCTATTTATCTACAGCTCTTTTAGTATTATTGGATTAGCATCTTACTGGCAAACAATCGTTGAAAGTTTAATCATTATCAACTTCTCATGGATATTGATTGCATTATTGAATGCAGCCGAAGAAATTGTACAACAAAAATTTACTGTTGATGGCTTCCATCAAGCCAAAGAAAGAAAAGTCTTGACGCAACTGCGCTTCATGAAAAGTTTTTCAATTATCATTATTATCACTATTGCCATTGCTGTTGTTTTATGGAATATTCCTGCAGCAAGAAAATTAGGCACAACCATACTAACTTCGGCAGGTGTAATTGGTATCATTGCGGGTGTTGCCGCCCAAAAATCAATTGCCAATCTTATTACGGGTTTTCAAATAGCCTTTACTCAGCCTATAAAAATTGATGATGAAGTTGTTATTCAAGGGGAGTTTGGTACTGTCGAAGATATCACACTTACCTATGTTGTGATCAAAACTTGGGATTGGAGGCGACTCGTTGTTCCTCTTAATTTTTTTAGTGACAACTCATTTGTAAACTGGACTTTTAGTTCTAGAGAATTAATTGGTAGTGTTTTTATTTCTGTAGATTATACTTTTCCTGTTGCTAAACTAAGAACAAAACTAATAGCACTTTTAAATGACAACCTGCTATGGGATAAAAAAGTTGGGGAACTATTAGTTACTAAAAGCGATGATCGAGCAATGGAATTGCGTTGTACGTTTAGTGCTAAAAACGCCTCAGATGTTTGGACCTTACGCTGTCAAATGAGAGAACAACTCATAGGTTTTATACAAGAAAACTATCCTGATTCTTTACCAAAATTAAGACAAGTAGACGAATTTAAAAAAAGTAAAAATGAGTGATAGCGCCAAAGAAAACCTGCTTTTTAAAAATATTTTTCACTCCTCTGTGGAAGGAATTTTAGTCATTGATGGCAATGGATTAATAATTAAAGCAAATCCAGCTGGTGAGCAAATGTTTGGTTACAGTTCACAAGAATTAATTCATGAAGATGTAGAGAATCTTATTCCTTCTCGCTTTAAAAACAACCACCATTCTCATAGAGCTAACTATAATTCAAAACCCAAGGCAAGACGCATGGGACATGATTTGGATTTATGGGGATTAAAAAAAGATGGTTCTCAATTTCAATTAGAAATAAGCTTGAGCCCTACAGAAATAGATAATAAAAAAGTAGTAATTGCTTTTATTATTGATGTTACAGAGCGTATGGCTGCAAAACATGCCTTAATCGTTAGTGAAAGCCGAATGGCTGAAGCCCAGCAAATTGCACATGTAGGTAACTGGTATTGGAACTTACAAACAAATGAACGAAGCTGGTCAAACGAGTTCTATAGAATTTACGGTCTTGAACCTGGTGATGTGCGACTCAATAAAGACACTTTAAGTAGTTTTATTCATCCAGATGAAAGAGAAAATACTTTAAAAATAGTGGCTCTTGCTATCAAAAATCAAACAGATTATCAATACGAAAAAACAATTATTAGACCCGATGGTTCTTTAAGAAATGTTTTAACCAAAGGGAAAATTGTATCTGATGCGAATAGTAATACAAAAGAAATGTATGGTACTATTCAAGATATTACTAAGCAAAAAAAAGCCGAAGAACAACTAAAAGATAGTGAAGAAAATTTACGGAATTACACCATTGAATTAAAAGAGAAAGTAACAGAACGCACTACTGAGCTCAATGCTATTGTTCAAAAATTAACCAAATTAAATGTAAATCTCAATAACCAAATTCATGTCACCAAAGAGGCCGAAAGAAAAGCCTTAAACAGCAAGCAATTGCTAGATAATGTTTCTCATAATTTCCCTAAAGGATTTATTGCCGTTGTTGATTCTAAATTGAGGATTGTATTTGTCGAAGGGGAAGAGGTTATAGCATTGGGTTTTGATAATTTGGTAAAAAACAAAACCGTACTTGGCGATGTTGTTGGTGTCTCAGATGAAATAAAGAAAATCTCCAGAGAAAAAATAGTAAAAACGCTTGAAGGGGAACATCTCTCCTATGAAATCGAATTTAGAGACAATCACTACCTAGTTAATACCACCCCATTGTACAATGAGAATAATACTATTGAACAAGTTTTATTAGTTTATAATAATATCACTTTGCAAAAGAAGGCTGAATTTGAAATGTTTAGTACCTTAAAAAAAGAACAAGAATTGAGCGAGTTAAAATCGCGTTTTATTTCTATGGCTTCGCATGAGTTTAGGACTCCTTTGAGCGCCATTTTATCTTCGGCTATTTTAATCGAAAAACAAAATGGTGTTGGAAAAGAAGCTAAAAGAATAAATTATGTGTCTAAAATAAGATCGAATGTGAAGAATTTGGTCGTAATTCTAAATGATTTTCTATCCCTGAGCAAACTACAAGAAGGAAAAATAATTGCTCAGCCTGTATTATTTGATTTGGTTACATTCACAAAATCATTACTCGAAGAATTAGAGGACATCAAAAAAAAGGGACAAATTATAAGGCTACAGTCTGAAAATTCAATAATTGAAGCTTTTTTAGATTTAAAATTAGTCAAGCATATCATTTATAATCTTGTTTCTAATGCTATAAAATATTCAGAAGAAAATAAAGAAATAATTATCAAAATAAAAAGTAATAATGAGCATGTAAACATTGAAATAATTGACCAAGGAATAGGAATTCCTATCGAAGATCAAAGCAATATATTTCAAAGGTTTTATCGTGCCAACAACGCTTCAAATATTCAAGGAACTGGTTTAGGTCTCAATATTGTGAAACAGTATACTGAATTAATGGGTGGTACTATTACTTTTAAAAGTGAATTAAAAGAAGGCGCTACTTTTTATATTGAATTTCCATTAGATACTAAAAAAAATGAGTAAAATACTTATAATTGAAGACAATCAGGACGTACGAGAAAATACTGCAGAAATTCTTGAACTAGAGAATTACGTTGTTATTACTGCCGAAAACGGTAAAATTGGTATTCAAAAAGCCCTAGAGCATATTCCTGATATTATTATCTGTGATATTATGATGCCTGAAATAGATGGGTATGGTGTATATGATGCTTTAAGCAAAAACACGATAACTGCTCCTATTCCCTTTATATTTCTCACCGCTAAATCTGGACAAGCAGAGATCAGAAAAGGGATGAATTTGGGTGTAGACGATTATCTAATCAAACCATTTGAAGAGGAAGATTTATTAGGAGCAATTGCATGTCGCATTAAGAAAAAGAAATTTTTAGATAAGGAATATTCAAAAAGTATTCATGGTGTAAGTGAGTTTCTTAATGAAGCATCTGCTTACTTAAACCTTGTGGAACTTTCTAAAAACCGAGTCTTAAAGAAATATAAAAATAAAGAAAATGTTTTTACAGAAGGTAGTGCTGCTCATCACTTATATTTTCTTGATAGTGGTAATGTAAAAACATACCGAACGACCGAAAACGGGAAAGAATTTGTGACGGGAATGTATGGACCGGGTGATTTTATTGGTCAGTTGTCTCTTCTTAATTCTACTGGCTCTTACATAGAAACAGCTAGCGCGCTAGGAGATGCTTCAATTTGTGCTATTCCAAGAGCCGATTTTGTACAACTCTTATATAGTAATAAAGAAGTCTCTAATAAATTTATAAATATGATCTCTAACAATGCAATTGGCTTGCAAGATCAATTAGTAAACATGGCATTTTCGACCGTACGTCAACGCACTGCCAAAGCACTATTAGACCTTGATGACAAAGGAATGATGAAGGATGAAAACCATAAGGGAATGTCTATTTGTAGAGAAGATTTTGCGGGACTTATTGGAACTGCTACTGAGACAGCTATTAGAATGTTGACGGAATTTAAAAACGAAGGACTGATTGCTGTAGAACCAAACAAAAGACTAGTTTTAAAAGATAAAAATAGATTAAAACAAATTGCAGAAAATTATTAATAAACTAATGTTCTAATTGTAAATTATTTTGGTTCTATACTACATTTATATAAAAAAAGGAACTAAGACAACCATTAGCCTTAGTTCCTTTAAAGATAGTAGTCCTACTTTATAATTGCTGCTCTTAATTAAGAACAACAAATAGCCAAAAACATTAATAACATAGCAATTACAAACAACTTCTACTACCTGCAAGATTTTCAATACCACAGTGAAAATCTATATTTTTAAACAACAATTTTCTTTCTTTATACCACAAAAATAATAACTGATTGCCATCTTCTAAATGACCTACATCAGTTTTATATTATTTTATGCTCTTGTTTCTAATGAACTTTTTCTTGAAATCATCTTATCTTAAGATAATGCTCCTATTTTACAGTTAAAATTTAAGTGAACAACCTAATCAATTTTAACAGACTGACCTGCGTCATTTTAGAAAAAAAATCAAGTACCTATCTTTACTATAAACTTATTAAAGTAATCACTCATGCAAACAAATATTTCTTATTATCAAGACAAAAAAGAGTTCCGTTTATTCGTAAGCAATACGTATCCGGATCTTATTAAACTAAAAAAAGAAGACGATAAACCTTCTTTTAATGCATTGGTGTTAAAAATAATGCCTGAAATAAAAAAGTATGTAAACGGGCAACTCAATATTGCAATTAAAAAAGGGCACTTCCCAAAAAACAAAATCAAAGCTGACGATATTATTGACCAACTTTTCATCGAAATCTATGATCACATTGATGAGGTAAAACAAGAGAAGGATTTTTATCTCTGGTTGTTTAAAAAAACCAATGAACTTCTAGAAGATAGCACTGTAGAAGAAGAGTTTGATGAATTATTCTTTAAAAACATAGATGATTATTCTAAGCCAGAATGGGATGCCATGCAAGAAAATTTTAGCACCGATGGAGATGGACATCTCTTGATGATAGAAGAACTTGATGATATTTCATATAACCATAACGACTATACTTTAAATCATGTATTTATAGAAGACAATCAAAAAGCGTTGATCGAAAAAATAGACAAAGAATTAAGTGCCGAAGAAATTCAAAATCACATTCAAATGGTACTCTACAATTTGCCTTATTCCATGCGCAATGTATTTGAATTGTTCGCTATTGAACAACTAGAATTAGAAGAAATTGCCAAAATTAGAAACAATACACGAAAAGAAGTTTCCCAACTTTTGAATGACGCTATAAAAGCATTACAGGCAAGTTTCCTTAAAAGATATGCTTAAATTCTAATGTTGATGGCTCAAGTCATAAAAAATATAGTGCAGCAGTATATAAAATCTCATTACATAATAATCTAGAAACTACAATCCATGGAACTATTACTATACAAGAGAAAATACAAAGTAAATAACAATATTCAAAATTTCATGCATTTTTACAATGCTAAAAATATGAAACATTTGGCTAGTGATTTATTAGATAAGGGATTATCGCCTGATCAAATTTCTAATGCATTTACAACAGCTATTAAAGTCGCAAATGTTTCAGGAATTGAAGTCGAAAAACATTTTATGCCTATTTATAGCGGCATTAATAACGAAATAATTCAAGATTGCAAACTGTCTGATTTAGGTTATGGTTTGGTATTAATGAACGCCGATTCCAATTTATCTACTGTCGGTGCAATCCAAATAGATATTTTAAAAGGATATCTTAAAAAACGTTCCTAACTCTTTAAATTAAAAGAGGATAAACAGCATTAAATCTGTTTATCCTCTTTTTTTACTTCAATTAGTACGCTTAAATTAAATAAACCTACTTCAAAAAATCAGGATTTTCATATGCTGGATTAGGGTATTTATAAAACCCCTCACCTGTAGCAACACCTAGTTTATTTTTATCAATAAAATGCTCTTTTAAGTATTTTACCGTTTTTATTTTTAACGCATCTTGTGTTTTCTCCGCTGCAATTACATTGACATTATATGCCGTTGTAATGCCTATAACATCAAGAATTCCAAAAGGTCCTACAGGTGCACCCGTTGCTTTTATCCATGTTTTATCTATCGTCTCCACATCAGCAACTTCGTTCACTAGCAAGTTAGTCGCAGCACTCAATAAAGGTACTAATAAAGAGTTAAGAATGTATCCAGGTTGTTCTTTAAGCACAGGCAAAGCGAGCATACCAATAGCCTTAGCAAAAAGCACGACATCTTTAAAAACGTTAGGATCTGTTCCGGCATGTCCCATGATTTCGGCAGTGTTGTGAATCCAAATCGTATTTGCAAAATGTAACGCCAAAAACTTTGCTGGTCTTCCTGTAGCGTCTGCAAAATCACTTGGTAAAAGCGTTGATGAATTGGGCTAATAAATTGTTTTTTCGGGAGCAACTTTGGCCAATTTATGGTAAAAATCAATTTTTATCGCTGGACTTTCTGGAACCGCTTCAATCAGTAAGTCGGCATTTGCAACTGCAGCTCCTAAATCTGCATTATAACTCAAGTTTTTAAAGGTTTGATCCAACTGTTCTTGTGTTGCCTTCAAATCTTTTTTATAGGATTCACTTAAGTCTTTGAATTTTGCTTTAGCTTTTTCTAATACAGCATCATTGATGTCATAAACGGTCACATTAAATCCATGAAATGCGGTTTGAAAAGCAATTTGGTATCCTAAAACACCACTTCCTGCTACGGTAATATTTTTATAAGTCATATCTATAAGTTTTAATTCTTTTCTATCGTGCTATATTTTTTTGTTCATTCTTAAGTAGCACGACGTTTTTCTTTACTAATTTCTTGTTTTTACAGGTAAATAGGATCGTATTCTACCTGTATTTCATTCTTTACATTAGTAATTCCTTCTGCCAAATAAGCCGCAATAAGTGCGTCATCTTTTTCTTTAATTGAGTTTACTTTACCTTGTAAGATTGCAGTATTGCCTTCAATAATGACTGTGATTTTTTTGGAATCAATGCTGGCGGAACGTTCAAAAGCTTTATTAATATTTTCCTTAATGTTAGTAGGTGTTACATTTTCAGAAGTTATGCTAATCGTATTGGTAATACTTTTAACACCATCAATATATTGTAAACATTTTTCGGATTCACTTTTTTGATAGGCCCACTTTACGCTACCTGATAAAAAAACATTTCCCTGTTCTACTTTTACACTAATTTCTTCTTGAGGCACAGATGCATTCCATTTTAAATCAGAATTAATTTTTTCAGTAAGGTCTTCATCACTAAAATTATTTTTGATTTTAACTTCAATTTCATCCACAACATCTATAACGCCAATTATTTTCTTTACGGCCTTTTTTGCAACTACTTTCTCAGCCAAATTACTAACAATACCTCTTAGCCAAACGACTCCTTCTTTAACCTCAACAATTAATTGTGTTTCATTGATAATTGGTTGCCAAGCTAATTCAGCGACTACATCTATTTTTATTTCTACATCTGTTCTCATCATTTATATTATTTAAATTATGAATAATTATAGAACAAATATATAACGACTATAAAGTACTAACACTGATCTACATCAAAGCATTGATAATTTATAAAACTTTAACAAAAGATGAAAATCATTGGACATTATTCTATTATCGAATATAAAACTAGCCTATCAAAAAACAAAAACCCAAACAGAGTAAATCCATTTGGGTAAAAAAAAATTAATTAGTAAGCATTAATACAGCCTTTTTAATTTAAATGAGAACGCAACATCCAAGCTGTTTTTTCATGTTGTTCCATTAATCCTGTGATATAATCGCTAATTCCATCAGCCTTCATTTTATCAGCAATGGGTTTTATCTCTTCTCTGATAAATACAATAATGCTTTCGTGATCTTGTAATAGCTCAGCAAAGATACTTTGGCTATCATTTTTACCCTTCGTTTCTTCCGTAAGATGCGTTAATTCTAAATATTTCTTCAAAGTGGCAGGTACATAATGACCTAACGCACGTATTTTTTCGGCTACGGTATCAACAGTTTCTTGTTGTTCTTGGTATAAGGTTTCTAAATATAAGTGTACAGAGTGAAAATCAGCTCCTTCAATATTCCAGTGGAAATTAAGTGTTTTTGAATACAATATAAATTCATCTGCCAATATCTTTGACAATTGGTCTGCGATTGCTTGTCTGTTTTCAGTTGAAATTCCGATGTTTGGAGTTTTCATTATTTTTCGTTTTAAATTTATAATTATTCAAAGGTATTACTGTTCTAAAACAATTAAAATGACCTAGATCAGTATCCCCTATTTTATATTTTTTTATAAAAACAACTACGCAAAACTTACCCTATAAATATTTCTCAGCTAACTACTATTGACGTATTCACCAAAGTTTTATTCTATTATTATAAAACACTCCCTTGCATTTAAAATTAAAATCGGCATAATTATCACTGTTTACGTTATTTCACATTGTCTTTAAAAAGATCTTTTAAAGCAGTACCTAATTCATCCATATCATGAGTGAACTCTCTCTCAAATTCTTGTTCCTTTTCTTTGGTTGATTGGAGTGTCTACCTTTGCTGAGACGAATTTATTGAGCCCATAAAATAGTATATTTGAATTATGGCAAAAGTTTATGAACAAGAATTTAAGGTTATGTTGGTTGAACTATTAAATTCGGGACGAAAAGTACAGGAAGTAAGTGATGAGTATGGCTTGAATGGCAATATGCTGCGTCGTTGGAGACGTGAATATGAAGCTAAATCAGGTGATTTCTCTAAGAAGCGAGACGTCTCGCCAGAGGAACAAGAACTTAAGGCATTGAGGAAGGAA
>NZ_AUDN01000029.1 GCF_000425485.1 Flavobacterium tegetincola DSM 22377
AGTTCCTTTTCTAAGTCATTGTCGGTATTTTTTTCTGGCATATGTTCTTTGAATTCCTGCTCGAAGCTGTATACTGTTTTTCGCAGTAGCTTGGAACGTTCTCTCAATACATCGATGGCTAAAAATGGATTGGATCTTGATAAAGTATGTGTGGCATCAACGATGATAGACTTCGAACGAATAATACCTTTTTCGATAGCAATGGCGACTGTTTTGTTTATCAATAGATTTAATAAATCGGTATCCTTTAGACGTAGTTTTCTAAATTTTGTTAACGAACTCGGATTGATTACATCGTCTTCTGGATTCATATCCAAAAAATATTTGAAAGACATATCGTATTGAGAACGCTCCACGACATCAATATCGGAAACAGTATAGATTGTTTTAAGTAGTAAATACTTGAACATACGAACGGGACTTTCTGCCATTCGCCCATTGTTGGTACAGTACTTATTTAACAACTCATCGTAAATAAAAGTAAAATCAATCAAATCATTGATTTTTCTTAATAGATTTTCTTTTGGAACTATTAAATCATACAACGAAGAATACTCGCTGAATTGTATTGTTTGTTGTCGTACTAACATCTAAAAAACACTTATAATTAGACTTAAATATAAGAAAAAAGGAGCAGAAATCCATAGATATCTACTCCTTTTTATGTGTCAATTTAATAGAAAGACTTTTTCAGTGCCCTCCTTGATTGTAGAGGCTTTTTTTACTTTAAATGCAATTTAGTTTGGACGAACTTGGCTCCGAATGATGTGTTTCGCATTACAATTGATCTATATTGGTACAGTACAAATTGAAATTATGTAGTAAAGAAGTTTCATTTTTCAGCTCAATAAAGAAATTGCAAAATACATAACTCCACTGTCCTTTAATACCTTACGTTTTATTAATACTATAAACGGTAATCTGGAATGCACGTGGTAGTTTTTGTTTACCTTTAACAGAAGAAAATACTATTCAAAAAAGTAGTTTAAAATGATTTTTTAAACTCAGAATCAGTAAAATTTTAATAACCTATTAATTTACAACGTCTATTGATTCATAACTACAACTGATTACCAGAAAACTGTAGAAAGTAAGTTTAAATTTACTGTATAATCAATATGGCACCTATAAACACTAAACTAAACCCAATGAAAAAACTTCATCTAAGCTTATATTTAATATTTGTTGTAACAGCGGCCATGGTTTTACTGAATCGCTACACCGACTTATATTTAAGCGATTATCGTGTGCATTTTTTCTTTTTATTTTTTGCTGCATCATCCTTTGTAGTAATTGTGGGGCATGTGTTCAAAAAGTTACAAACAAATAAATCTATCTTTATAACTTTTCTATTGGTAGGAATTGCTTGTTTCTTAAAAGCATTCTTCACTTGGGGCGGCGATTGGAAAACGCAGACCAAAATGTACCAGAATATTGAAAACGAAAGCAAATCTGTAGATATTCAGCTACGTGCAGATAAATTCAATTTTGGATACAAAGAAAGAGTGATTGAAATCAATAAAATTGCACCTTTTATCCAATGGACTACCGATGTTGATACTACTAAAATGGATTTGACAAAATGGAAAAGAATTGATTTATATGTCAATGATATGAAATTAAGCGCGAAAAATTAATTGATAAATTTCCAGTGCCTCACATAAAAAATCCAGTAAACGCAATGGAATTACTGGATTTTCTGTTTAAAAAATATATTTCTTGCCAACCTTTAAGTTTCTACCTTAGTCCATTGCTTGATCCCGAAGTACTTTCACCTGATCGTGATCCGATTGAATTGCAGCTTGTTGTCTTAGAATCATTGCCAAATGATCTAGTGCTAAATCTTCCTTATCATCAAGTGCCGTTTCATAAGCCTCAAGTGCCTTGTCCTCTCCATATTCGCAGGAGTCCAAAATAGTACCTCTATTATTTCCAGTAAGTGTTGCTTTAAAATCCATCCAAAATCGGAAAAATTTTCCTGTCGCACGCGTTCCCTCTTCCACCTCGCCACCCAAGGTCAATACCGCGGCCGAAAGTTCAACTAGATTTTTTTCACTCGTATTTTGGAAGCGTTCCAAAACTATCTTTAAATCAGTTTCTTCTGCTTCTATATAAGCAGTTTTATAACCTGCTACTCTATCATTATTTATTACGATCAACTCGTTTAAAATGTCTATGCTTTTATCTGTGTCCATTTTCCTATTTATTAATTGTTCAAATTTAGAAAATAAAAACCGTAACATTTTATACTATTTGCAATCCTTTTTATAGGTTTTCATCGCACGGGAATCGGGAAAATGGAATTTCAGCAAAGGAAATTAATTTGAAATTTGACGATAAAAATTTGAATGCAATTTTACGCTATAATTCGAAATTTGGGAAATCTGTGTAAAAAGAATTTTTAAATGGAAACACTAAATCTCAATCTTTTAATTTAACAATTTGATATTTAACGTCTTACTTTCTAAAAAAGTGAATTTACAATCCTTAAATTTCGGTGCTGACATCTTTGGCGCAAAATTGTTAGAAAACCCGTAAGGTTCCTTTGGAATACCAATAAAGTTTGTATTCATTTTATTGTCCGAATTCTCATCGTGATACAATGTTACGGCGTAATCCCCTTTTGGTAAATCAGTGATAATAAGCGTTGCCGTGTTATCTTGGACTTTTATAGAATAATTTTTAATTGCATATCCTACTTTTAAAAAGTGTGTTTCGCTGTCAAAAATACCAACTTTAATCTCGCCTTGAATCTTATCGATATTAGAAATTTTAATCGTTAATTGTGGATTATTCGATGGTATGAGTGTAAAAATTATACCAAATAGCAGTAGTACACTTTTCATAGCTTTATTATTTTTATATCGAAACCGTGTCAACGTAGCGCCAAGCTCAAATAATTAAATTTCAATTTGATTTACAACTAGTTAAATCCCTTGGTAAAGAAACGATTTTCAAGTCAAAATTCGCACGTTCGAAAATACAACCAAGAAAAAAGACCAGACATTTTTAAAATTAATTTCTATAGAGGTAAATCCAATATTCTTTTATCTAAAATTTTTAGATCAGAATATTGAAGTTGTATTACTTTATTGCATCAACCGCTTCAAAAACAGCTAAAGGTGCTCTTCTTCCCACGTTAATTGATAATTCAGTACCACTAATCGTGTAATTGTCTGCCAGTTCAAAAACTTCTAAAAAAGCGCTTTCATTGAAGTTATGATCAGTACATGCCATCATTGTTGATGCCATTTGAGAAAATTTAATACGATTTCCTTTTTCTAAAGTATAAGTTCCCAGCATATTATTACATCCTGAAAAACCAGAAACGCGGTTGTTTTCTTTATTCAACATGAAAAAAACAGTTCTATCCAATTTTAGATCGGTCATGTCTTTTCCTTCAAAGGTTTTCAATTTCCACATTTTTCCCTCAACTCCGGCAACTGCTGGTTGCGTAGCATTACAACTTATAAATAGTACAGTTACTAGTGCAATTAATGCTAATTTGATTTTCATAGTTTTATAACTTTAAGAATGTACTTAAAATAGCTTTTATCTTTTACGCATCGTAAACCAATAAGGATGCCAGAAATGTTACTATGCAAAAGTACATCAAATGAAGATAGTTAATTTATTTTAATTCAGACACGAAAAAAAGCCGCAAAACGGCACAATTTAATGTACTGCTTTACGACTTATGTATTGAAAGTAAATTCTCTAAATCTATATTTTTACTGGCTATCCTCTATTTTTTCTTTACTCCAAATTCTACCTTCGTTCCTTCGGCATATCAAGTACCTCATCACCACAATCTACAAATCCTGAATCTTCCAAAGCTTCTAAACCGATTTCAATTCTTGCCTTATTCGTAGCTTCTTTAGTTTGAATACAAGGTTTTCCAAATTGAGAACCGTAAAAAACGCGTCTAGTGTCTTTGTTTTTACTATTGCCCCAATAATATTTATCTAGAATCATAGCAAAGTATTCCGCCTGTAAATTTCCTTTTCTAACTTCATTAAAAAATAAATCAAAATATTTCTGTTCATTAATCAGTCGGTGTGAATTGTGTAGTAAAACTGCTGGAAAAGCCATTGAAACACATTCTTGAGAGTAATTCCGTTTTCCAACGAGTTCTTCTGTCGGAAATCCATTCATTACTACAAAATTTACAACTCTTACAAAACTCAACGTGTCAATACTAGACATGATTTTTGCTTTATTGAAAGTAATTCTTGAATCACGTATACCTTGATCCAATCCATAAATTTGACACAATTCAAAAGCAAGACTATCTTGTTTTCTTTGTGCAACTGAATCAATTTCTGAAGTAGTGTTGTGTTGTGTTGCAACACTTTTACAACTTGTAGCACTAATCAATAAAATTAGTGCTACAAGTAAAAAAGTTAATCTATAAATCATTTATAATTGTTTTAAAATAAAACATTGACCTTTCATTAAAGCATAAATCTTCTTTGTTCTATGTTCTATTCTCTATTTTTATATCCTACAAAGGAATATTCCCATGTTTTCTCTTCGGTTGGTCTACCACTTTATTTTCCAACATACTGAAAGCCTTTATCAATTTACGTCTCGTGTCTTGTGGCAAAATCACTTCATCAATAAAACCACGTTGAGCCGCACCATAAGGAGTTGCAAATTGTTCCGCATATTCAGCTTCTTTTTCTAATAGTTTTTCAGCAGGATTTTCAGCAGCTGCGATTTCTTTTTTGAAAATAATTTCACTCGCTCCTTTGGCACCCATAACGGCAATTTCCGCAGAAGGCCAAGCAAAATTCATGTCGGCACCAATGTGTTTTGAATTCATCACATCATAAGCACCACCATACGCTTTTCTAGTAATAACCGTAATTCTTGGCACTGTAGCTTCGCTTAACGCATACAATAATTTCGCACCGTGAACGATAATTCCGTTCCATTCTTGGTCGGTTCCAGGTAAGAAACCAGGAACGTCCACAAGTACTAAAAGTGGAATATTAAAACAATCACAAAAACGGGTAAAACGTGCCGCTTTAATCGAACTGTTCACATCCAAAACTCCCGCTAAGAAATTAGGTTGATTGGCAACAATACCAACACTTCTACCTCCTAAACGAGCGAATCCTACGATAATATTTTCAGCGTAATTTTTATGCACTTCGTAAAACGAATCTGCATCAATAATTCCTTTAATCACCGAATGCATATCATACGGTTTATTAGCATTTTCAGGAATGATATTCGCTAATTCTTCCCGAATTTCATCACCCAATTCTACTGCAACTTTTGGTGTCGTTTCGGTATTATTTTGTGGCAAATAACTCAACAATCGCTTGATGTCTTCCAAACATTCCACATCATTTGCAGAAGTAATATGAGCTACTCCAGATTTTGTTGAATGTGTACTTGCACCACCCAATTCTTCCGAAGTCACCGTTTCGTTTGTTACTGTTTTCACGACATTTGGCCCCGTAACAAACATATAACTACTGTTTTCGACCATCATAGTAAAATCTGTCATGGCAGGCGAATAAACCGCTCCACCAGCACAGGGTCCCATAATAGCAGAAATCTGTGGAATCACGCCCGACGATTGTACATTTCTGTAAAAAATATCTGCGTAACCTCCAAGAGAACGAACGCCTTCTTGAATTCGAGCACCACCAGAATCATTTAATCCAATCATTGGCGTCCCTGTTTTCACAGCCAGGTCCATTACTTTACAAATCTTCTCGGCATGTGTTTCAGACAATGCACCTCCAAAAACAGTAAAATCTTGTGCAAAAACATACACCATTCTCCCGTTAATAGTTCCGTAACCTGTAATTACACCGTCGCCATAATAGACTTCTTTTTGCATGCCAAATTCGGTCGTACGGTGTGTAACTAGCATTCCAATTTCTTCAAAGGAACCTTCGTCCATCAAATATTCTACCCGTTCCCGAGCGGTTAATTTTTTCTTTGAATGTTGTGTTGCAATCCTTTTTTCACCTCCGCCCAAACGAGCCAAAGCCATTTTATCTTCTAAATTTTGTATCTTATCTTTCATATATAGATAATGCTTATTTTTTAATGGAATATGGAATTCGCACCTCTTGATTAGTAATTTCGACCAAATCTGTGTAATGCTTATTTCATGAAAATGATTCTTTATTGTTGAGGCAAACGAAGCGTGATTTGGTCTTTTAAATACTGTTGCAAGGCAATCATAGCCGCCACTTCTGCTTCTTGTTCTTGGTGTACTTTTAAATGTTCGGCATCGTAATATTTCTTTACAAAATGGGTATCAAAATGTCCGGAACGAAACGCTTCGTGCTCCATTACAAATTTCCCAAAAGGTAAAGTTGTACTCACACCTTCCACGTGATAGCCATCAATAGCTTGAATCATCAATTGAATCGACTCTTCGCGAGTAGCTCCGTAAGTGATTAATTTAGCCAACATCGGGTCGTAATAAATGGGCACATCCATTCCTTGCTCGAATCCATTATCTACACGAATTCCGTCACCTTCCGGCAAAGTGTACACGTCTAAATGACCTACACTTGGTAAAAAATCATTCAACGGATCTTCCGCATAAACACGCAATTCCATCGCATGTCCTTTCATTTTCAAGTCTTCTTGTTGCATCGTAAGTTTTTCGCCTCGAGCGACACGAATTTGCAATTCTACTAAATCCATACCCGAAATTAATTCGGTAACCGGATGTTCAACTTGCAAACGAGTATTCATTTCCAAGAAGTAGAAATTATGGTTTTCGTCCAATAAAAATTCAACCGTTCCCGCTCCAAGATAATCACAAGCTTGTGAAACTTTTACCGCTGCTTCACCCATTTTCTTACGAAGTTCTGGAGTCAAAACTGCTGATGGAGCTTCTTCCACTACCTTCTGATGACGACGCTGTATGCTGCATTCTCTTTCAAATAAATACAAGGTATTCCCGTGAGAATCTGCCATGATTTGAATTTCGATATGTCTTGGAGAAGCCACGTATTTTTCAATAAAAACCGAACCATCTCCAAAAGCAGAAGTCGCCTCACTAATGGCACGTGTCATTTGCGATTCTAAATCTTCCGACTTTTCAACAACACGCATTCCTTTTCCTCCACCTCCGGCAGAAGCTTTAATCAAAATGGGGTAACCAATTTCACTTGCAATTTTCTTTGCTTTATCCGTGTCGGTTATGGCTTCGTCAATTCCGGGAACCATTGGAATATCATAGGCTTTTACCGCTTCTTTTGCCGCAAGTTTACTTCCCATCATGTGAATCGCTTTGGATTCTGGTCCGATAAAAATCATTCCGTTTGCACGAACTTCATCTGCGAAAGCGGCATTTTCACTCAAAAATCCGTATCCCGGGTGAATGGCATCTACGCTTAAAGATTTTGCAACTTCCACAATTTTGCTTCCTAATAAATACGATTGATTAGATGGGCTTTCGCCAATCCAAACCGCTTCATCAGCAAATTTAACGTGGGGTGCATTTCGATCTACCGTCGAAAAAATAGCTACGGTTTTTATACCCATTTTCTGGGCCGTTTTCATTACCCTAATGGCAATTTCGCCTCGATTGGCAACTAATATTTTTGTTATTTTCATTTATACTGAACTTGTTTCAGCATCTCACGATACTTCTATGAATGTTTACTTTTATCTCAATTTATTTCCCCAAGGTTAAAACCATGGGCTATGCTTTATTCAAACTCAATCAACAACTGTCCTTTTTCTACAGCGTCGCCTTTTTTAGCAGAAATGGATTTGATAATTCCCGCTCTTGGCGAAAGGAAACTATTTTCCATTTTCATGGCTTCAAGGATTAGCAAACAGTCATTTTCCTGCACTTCTTGCCCTACAGAAACACTCATTTCTAAAATAAGTCCCGGCATTGGAGCTTTGATTTCGTTGATTTGCTTGGAACCACCCACTAAAAACCCCAATTCCTTAATCAATAAATCAAGGGCGTTTTCAATAGCTACTTCATACGTATTTCCGTTTACTTTAACAGTATAGGTTTTGTTAATGAAATCAGCTTCAACGATTTCGGCAGAGTAAGCTTGATTATTTTTTAGAATGTGAAATTTCGAAGGTGAAACTTCCACCGCATCAATTGTTGAATCTTCAGATGCTTTACGGTCGTAAATATTCGTGTTATTTACGGTGAGTTTATAACTTTTATCCATGTTGTATTTTTGATATCGTAAAAATAGGAAAAAAGTAGTCGTTTTAAAAGGATAATAATTATATAGAACCAATTTACGCTTGAAATTCCGTCCTTCTTACTGACTATTTCCAGAAATTGACCTTTTTTATTAAAAAATCCCCATTCTACTGCCGGAAATTACGGAGTAAAATGGGGATTTGTAAAAGTCAGATGGACTGCCGTTACTTACGAAATTATAACGTGCATTTATTCAGTAGCCGCCTCTGTTTCCATTGCATCAAAATTGATATCATTATAAGCAGCATCTGTAAGCGTTTGATCTGCATTTTTCTCCTCAAGTAACGATTCTACCAATAAAGCAGCCGCTTCTTCTTCACCTAATGTTTTAGCCCATGCTGCTAAAGTTCCGTACGTTGCAATCTCGTAATGCTCTATTTTTTGCGAAGCAGCAATGATTCCAGCATCACGAACGGCACCAACTTCCGTTTCCTCCATGATACTTTTTCCTTCTTCGATTAGTCCGTCCATAGCGTCGCATTTTTTAGCAACTGCTTTTTCGCCAATTAATTCAAAGACTTTTTCCAATCGGCTGATTTGTTCTTCTGTTTCCACTAAATGCGCAGTCAGGCCTTCTGTTAACTTCGCTGAAGTTGCATTTTTGGCCATTTTTGGAATTGCTTTTGTCAACGCTTTTTCTGCCCAGTAAATATCTTTCAAACTGTCTACAAACAGTTCTCTTAATTTTTCTGCTGCCGTAGATTTGGCATCTACCATGTGTTTTCTTTCAATTGATTCTTTCAGTGCGTCTTTAGATGCGGTCTCTTTTTTTGTGTCTGTTGAATTTTTCATAGCGTCTATTTTTTGATTTATTCAAAGTTATTTGAAAACCACAAAAATTGAATTATGAAATTTTAAACTCAATTTATAAAATTACAAACTATAAGTATTTACCAACCAAAACACTGCAAAATAAATATGCTAAAAAAACTTTTAAAAGTGTTCCAAAACTACAAGCTTATCTTTTCAATTTTAAAACCTGCCTCCTCAACTTTTGTCAAGATAATTCCTTCATTGGTTCCGTCAAAATCAACCGTCAAAATTTTATCTTTACTTGAAGTATCCACTTCCCATTTTTTTATTTCAGGCACACTGTTTAAAAAAGGAGTTACAGTATCTGTACATCCGCTGCATTTCATATTAGTTTTGAATCTTAATGTTCTCATTATTTTACTTTTTATTAAATTTTCTCCCTCAACTCTCTTAAAGAAAGTGCTTGGAGTCAATGTGTTAAGAATTTGTTACTTATTATTATTGAATATTGACGTTATTGTTTCATTTCTTCCACTTTAAACGTAAACTATTACTTACCACACTTACGCTACTTAACGCCATTGCAGCTCCGGCAAGCATTGGATTTAATAGAAAACCGTTGATTGGAAATAAAATTCCCGCTGCAATTGGAATTCCGATTAAGTTATAGAAAAATGCCCAAAACAGATTTTGCCTGATGGTCGCCACAGTCCATTTTGATAATTGAATGGCTTCTGGAATTTTTTGCAAATCCGAGGATATAATTGTCATTTTGGCCACATCCATGGCTATTGCGCTACCTTTTCCCATCGCTATACTAACGTCGGCTTGTGCCAAAGCTGTACTGTCGTTGATTCCGTCGCCCACCATGGCTACCATTTTACCTTCCGTTTGCAATTGTTTTACAAAATTTGCTTTTTGTTCTGGAAGTACTTCCGCTTGGAAGTGTTTGATTCCTACCGATTCCGCTACTGCTTTGGCGGTTGCAGGATTGTCTCCCGTTAACATATACACATCAATTCCTTTTCGTTGCAATTCGGCGACAGCTTTTTTAGAAGTCGCTTTTATGGAATCTGAAATCGCTAAAATGGCTAATACGTGCTCGCTATTGGCAAACCAAATCACAGTTTGAGCTTGATTACTCCACGCTTCCGCTTTTTGCATTAGACTTTCGTCAAAGACAATCTGGTGTTCCAAAAGTAATTTTTTAGTTCCCACAAAATAAGTTTTGCCTTCAATTGTAGCTTGCACTCCTTTTCCTGTATGACTTTCAAAATCAGAAAGTTCAATTTTAGATTTAATTTCTAAATAATCAACAACAGCGTCTGCCAATGGATGTTCCGATTGCTGTTCAATGCCACTTAAAATTGCTTTTAGACGCTCGTCTTTCGACACCCAAAATACATTGGTCACAGATGGTTTTCCTTCTGTAATTGTACCTGTTTTGTCCAAAATAATGGCGTTGATTTTTTGTGCCAACTCCAAACTCTCCGCGTCTTTAATCAATATTCCATTTTCAGCACCTTTTCCTACTCCAACCATTATTGCCGTAGGTGTAGCCAGTCCTAAAGCGCAAGGACAAGCGATGACTAAAACGGTAACGAGCGCCATTAAACCTTGTGTAAAACCATTTGGTCCGCCAAAAATAGTCCAAATCAGGAACGACAAAACTGCAATTCCCAAAACTACGGGCACAAAAATTCCCGCAATTTTATCCACTAATTTCTGCACTGGCGCTTTACTTCCTTGCGCTTCTTGCACCATTCGTATAATTTGGGAAAGCAAAGTCGCACTCCCAATTTTTTCTGCTTTGAATTGAAAACTTCCTTTTTGATTTAGCGTTCCCGCAAAAACTTTTTCATTTTCAACTTTCAAAACAGGAATCGGTTCGCCACTCAACATACTTTCGTCAACGTAAGATTGACCTTGTGTAACGATTCCATCCACAGCTATTTTTTCGCCGGGTTTGACTAAAATGATAGCATCAATTTGAACTTCTTCGATGGAAGTTTGTTCGTGTTGACCTTCTACGTTTATTAAGGTTACAAATTTTGGTTGCAAACCCATCAATTTTTTAATAGCTGTAGAGGTGTTTCCTTTGGCTTTTTCTTCAAGAAGTCGTCCAAGTAATATGAAAGCGATGACCACTCCAGCTGCCTCAAAATAAACGTGTGGTTCTAAACCTCTATTCAACCAAAATTGCGGATTTACGGTATTGAACACACTAAAAACATAAGCAACTCCAGTACTCAAAGCCACTAAAGTATCCATATTGGCACTTTTATGCTTGGCTTGTTTCCATGCATTTTTAAAGAAATCCAATCCTAAACCAAATACAATTGGCGTGCTTAAGATCCACATTATAGTATTAGCATAAGGTATGTTCATAAAAAACATCCCAATTGCAACCAATGGAATAGCGAGTGCTAATGCCCAATAGGTTTTCATTTTGAGTTTGGCAAATTTTTGCTCGTGCAAAAGAGCTAACGCATCATCACTCCCTTTTTCTTCCTCAATCCATAGATCAAAACCTCCTTCAATAACGGCATCTTTTAAAGTTAAAGGCGAAGTCACACTTGGCACATATTCCACCGCTACAGTTGCCGAAGCAAAATTTACAACTGCTTTTAAAACCCCCGTTTCTGCATTTAAAATGGTCTCTACACCTGAAGCACACGACGCACAACTCATTTCTAATACCGGAATAGTTTTTTTAACCGTTGGCACTTTGAATCCTAGGTTATTCAATTGTTCAACAATTTCGGTCAGAACATTTGAATGATTTGTTTCTATAGCAACCCGTTTCTTTTTAAAATCAATATTAAAACTATTTATTTTAGGGTTAGTACTCAAAAATTCTGTTATTGGAAGGGCCGTTTTTTCACTTTTCAGGCCATCAAGAGGAATATGAAAAGTTTGAAAATGGGTTTGTGAATTCATAATTAGTTTTAGATTTAAACTAAATACAAAGGTCGTCATTCTAATTGGGTTCAAGTAAAAATTGGGTTAAATTCTACTTAAATTTAATTGAATTGACTTTGAAAAGTAACGTATTAATTCGTGATTTTTTTCAAAATTGAAGAAGCACTAATGCCGTGGATAAAGACCGAAAGTACAATGACCAAGATTACCAAAGACCACAACCGATCACTTCCTTCAAAGTCGCTGTGATTGACGGCATACGCCAAATAATATACGGAGCCAAAACCTCTAATTCCTAAAAATGCAACCGCCGAACGACTTTTCCATTCCATTTTTTTAAAACCTGCTAGTCCAATCATTCCGCACAATGGCCGAATTACGAGTACCAAAACAACGGCGATAATAATTAAAGTTGAGTCAAGAAATCGTAATATTCCACCACTAATTGCCGCACCTAAAGCCAACAGAAGTAAAGCAGTTAATATCAATTGCGACTTTTCTATTAATGCATGCAGTGCCACTTGATGTATGTGGTCAGGTTCAAATTGTCTAATAGTTATGGCACCACAAAAAACGGCTATAAATCCATAACCGCCTAGAATTTCAGTACATCCATAGATAATTAATGTAGCGGCAAGCGATCCGATACCCACGATAATTTTTGCGAATTCAGTTTTAGCGGGAAGATTTAAAATAAAGCGAGCCAATAAATAACCCATACCGACACCCACTGCAATTCCTACAGCCAATTCATATAACACATTGACTAAAAACCAACTTTCAATCCAATTGGAGGGATGCGAACCAAACAGTGCCATTGCGATTGCCATATTGGTAAAAGGAAAAGCCAAGCCATCATTGAGTCCTGCTTCGGAAGTCAATCCAAATTTAAGTTCAGCCTTTTGTTTTGAACCTTCTGGAGCGCCTTCACCCGGACCTTCTTCCTCAATTTCAGAGGCTAAAACGGGATCTGTTGGTGCAATGACAGCTCCCAACAAAACGGCCGTTGCAGGGACAAAAGCTGCAAACCACCACCCAATTAGTGCTGCAAAAACCATTGTAAGCGTCATTGTAATGCCTAATAAACGCCACGTAATATTCCAATTTCTAAAACTTGGCTTTCGATTGATCTTTAAACCCGCCGCCATGACGGCAATAATTACTGCCAATTCAGAAATGTGTTCTATAAAAACCGAATGTACTTGTGGATCAGGACGCGAAAAGGAAAAAGGCAGTGAGAATATTAAAAACCCAGCGGTCAAAATAATTATAGGCATTGACAAGGGAAATTGAGATAAAACGCGCGGTAAAATACTTGCCGCTAAAATAGCTACACCTACAATGAGTAGAAATAAATTATACGATTCAAAAAAGGAAACGGCGTCTTTTAACTCCATAGGTTATCTAGTTTTAAATGAACCTTGCTTTTACATTTTATTCAAGAAAATACTAAATTAAATTGTCCTATAAAGTGCATTGTTCATTGTTGGTAAAAATAATAGCAATTGCATTAAACTGTTTTACATGATTTACATATTGATTATCAAATTATAAAGGTTATGCAAATTGTTGAATTGCTCCATAAGTTACGCAGATAAAGCAGTGATTGCAGCTAAAGTTCAGCTACACAAATTTTAAAAAAATGTAAATAAAGTTGAATTTAAGTTCCGAAACAATACCTTTGAAATAATCTAAACGTAAAAACAAAGTGGTACTTACTGCAACACATGCGTAAGTAGTGGAGCACAAACAGTCCCTACTTTTTACTTATTTTATTTCTCAAAAGCAGCAAATGATACTTATAATTGGAGCAGGATTATCGGGACTTGTAACCGCATATCGATTAAAACAAGCAGGAATTCCTTTTAAAATTTTAGAAGCCAGAACTCGCATTGGCGGAAGAATCAATACCGTGAAAGGCTCGAGTGGCATTCCAGTTGAAATGGGTGCGACTTGGTTCAATGAAAGTCACCGTAATTTAATTCACCTTTTAAATGAATTGGAATTGCATGCCTTTGAACAATACATGGAAGGAACGGTTTTTTACCAACCCAATGCCACTGGTTCCGTTCAAGAAATAGAGTTGCCGGCTCAAGCTCCGAGTTATCGAATTGATGGCGGTTCTTCACATCTGATTCATGTTTTATTTTCCAAATTGGATCCAGAAGATGTTTTATTGAATCAAAATGTGACCCATATTTCTTTCGAAGAAAATGAAGTGAAAGTAGTTGCCAACGACACTTTTATAGGAACACAAGTTGTATTGGCTTTGCCGCCGAAATTGTGGGCGAAAAACATTTCTTTTGAACCCAAATTGCCGCAAGACCTTTTGGCCACAAGCCAAGAAACCCATACTTGGATGGAAGATTCGATTAAAGTTGCCTTGACGTATAAAAATCCTTTTTGGCAAGAAGCAAAACAAGCAGGAACGCTTTTTAGTAATGGCGGTCCGATGACTGAAGTGTACGATCATAGCAATAGGGAACGTTCAACATTTGCGCTTTGCGGTTTTATGAGTACTTCTTTTAAAGCACTTTCAGCAGAAGAACGTCAGCTCGCGGTAGTTCGGCAGTTGCAAAATACATTTGGTACCAAAGCAACCGATTTTTTAGAATACCACGAATGCATTTGGAGCCAAGAACCGTATACATTTGCCACGAACGAAACCTTACTTTTTCCACATCAAAATAATGGAAATGCGATCTTTCGAAAAATATATTTTGACGGTCGATTGATCCTTTCAAGTGCCGAATCTGCTGCGGAATTTGCAGGCTATATGGATGGCGCGGTTGCTGCAGGAAATTTGACTGCAGAAAAGATTTTAAAAGCAAGTGCAATTTAATTTCAGAAAATGAGACTGTTAAATGTAGTGTAGAATTCATTTTAGAACATTCCTTGAAGTATTTTTGCACCACGAATTTATTTAAAAATTCCCCTAAAAAAGAAAGCATAGGTTAGCCTATATGAAAGACAAATTATTTGCAGTAGTAGATATTGAAACCACTGGTGGCAATGCAAGCCACAGTCGGATTACTGAAATCGCTATCATTATTTACGACGGAACACACATCATTGACCGTTGGGAATCGCTCGTGAATCCACAAAAATTTATTCCTCCTGCCATTTTTGCTTTGACAGGAATCGACAATGAACTAGTTCGGCATGCTCCGACCTTTGATGAAATTTCTGACAAAGTTTTTGAGCTGTTGAACGACCGTATATTTGTCGCTCACAATGTTAATTTTGACTACTCTTTTGTCAAACATGAATTGGAAACTGCCGGTTTGAAATGGACGGCAACCAAGTTATGTACGGTTCGAGCGGCTCGAAAAATCAAACCAGGACTTCCCTCCTACAGTCTGGGTCGACTATGTACTTCCTTGAATATATCGTTAGAAAATAGACACCGTGCTGGTGGAGATGCGGATGCAACCACTATATTGCTGTCAAAATTACTAGCTTGGGATACTAAAGGTGAAATCAATACGATGATTAAAAAAACGGCAGAAGATCAACGTTTGCCGCCCAATTTGCCACCTGAAGATTTTGCAAAGATTCCAGAAAAACCAGGTGTATATTATTTTTACAATGAGGTTCGGAAAGTAATTTATGTGGGTAAAGCAGTCAATTTGAAAAAACGAGTGGCTTCCCATTTTAGCGGACATAAAATTACACCTCAACGGCAGCATTTTTTAAAAGACATTCATGCGATAACTTTTGAAGTTTGTGCTACAGAATTAATGGGACTCATTTTAGAATGTACCGAAATCAAGAATCTTTGGCCCACGTATAACAAGGCATTGAAACGCTTTGAACCCAAATGTGGCTTGTTTGAATATGAAGCTAGAAATGGTTATCGTTATTTGGCCGTTGGAAACATCGTTAAAAATCAAACCTGTATTGAAACCTTTAGCAGTTCGGGAGATGCCATTGCGTTGTTGCGGGAACTTGCTGCTAAATTTGACATTGACTACCGCTTTTGCAAATATGGAACACCTGGCGTTGGTGAAGTTCAGTTTCCTGTTTCAACAGAAGAACTACCCGATTTGGAGACGCATAATGGACAGGTAGCTGAAGCAATCGATTATTATTTAAAAAGCAGAGCAACTTATGTCATCATTGATAAAGGAAGAACTTCGGATGAGAAAAGCTGTATTTACATTGAAAACGGGCGGTTAAAAGGAATGGGATATGTACCTTCTGATGCTTTCATTACTGAAATTTCAGCCTTTAAGGATCACATTGATTTGTATCCATCAAACCAGTATTTGATGCAATTAATTGGTACTTACGCAGAAAAAAATAAGAGCAAGATTCAATTTGAAATGAGTAATTATTGACATAACAAGCGACATTTTAATTATTAAAAATCACTTTTTCAAATAGTCGTCTTTCAATAATTGATACCAATTGTGTTTTATTGCATTGATTTCGAATGTTTCCACAAATTGCAATCCCACATTTTGAAGTATTTTATTTGAACCTGCATTGTCAATATCAGCACTGCCGTAAACTTCAGCGCAATTGAGTTGATTAAACGCGTAATCTAGTGATGCAACAGCAGTTTCCGTTGCAATTCCTTTTCTCCAAAATTTAGGAATCAAGCGGTATCCTAAATCGTAATACTTCTGGTGGGAATTGATTGTATCGGTTACGAGCTTGAGTCCTGACCAACCTACAAACGCGTTGGTTTCCTTATCAATAATTGCCCAACGTCCAATTCCATAATCCAGGTATTGTTGACGGATTACTTCAATCACCTTAATGGTTTCTTCTTTTGACGCAATCGTTTTATTGCCCAAATACTTGTGTACTTCCGCATTGGAATCAAGTTCAAACATTCCATCAACATCAGTAAATTCAATTTCCCTTAAAATAAAACGTGGTGTTTCTGCGTGTATTGTCATTTTAATTTTATTTGTGTCAATAGAAGAGTAGTCAACTGAAAACTGTGATTGAAATTTAAACCTGTTGCTTTTTCTCTTCGGCCAATTCCACATCATCTGTATCCGGTTCCAATGCTTCTTGTTCTAAATGCGCTTGCTTTTCATATTGCAAACTGATGAAAATTGGGAAATGATCGGAATTAAAATTATTGAGTCGCACAATTTGTTTTAATTTCCAGTCGACCGAAATGAAGGCGTGGTCCAGCGGAAAGCGGAGAAATGGATAATGAGCATGAAAGGTATTAAAGAAACCACGGCCTTTTCTAGGATCAAGCAAACCACTCATTTTTAAAAACAAAGAGGTTGTATAACTCCAAGCTACGTCATTCAAATCTCCGATGACAATTACGGGAAGTGTGCATTCTTTAGCCAAATCTGCTATCAGAAGCAATTCTTTATCTCTTTCTTTCGAAGTTGGATTTTCGTTCGGAACTGGTGGCGTGGGATGAACAGCAAACAACTGAAATGCTTGGCCACTTGGCAAAATAACTTCGGTATGAATGGACGGAATATTATCTTCCACCATGTAATGAACGTGCGTATTTTGCAATTCAAATTCCGAATACAGCACCATTCCGTATTTATTTTCCAAAGGCACTTTCACCTGAAAAGGAAATTTTTCGGTCAGTATTTCAATTTCTTTTTCCCACGTTTCATTGATTTCTAGAAGTAAAAGAAGGTTGGGTTGCACACGTTCAATTTCGTTGAGACAACCTTGATAATTGGTATTGTCTTGGAGCACATTTGAGATCATCAACTTGATTCCATTTTCGGGAATTTCTTTTTTGATGTCTAGCGCTTGTTTTTTGGAAAACGGAGTAAAAGGAAGAATTAAATACAGCAGATAACCTGCATTAAGAAGCATTAATCCCAAGAAAATCTGAATAACGCTATCGTCTTTGTCCCAGAAAAAAAACAGTAAACCTATCGTAATGCTGTTTAGAACCAATTTCTGAATTCGAGGATATTCGCAAACGCGGAATACCCAATATTCTTTTTTTACGAAAGGCAATAATGTAATAATCAGCAGTATTGAGGCAAAAATAAGAAGCGCTGTTTTCATGTTGTAAATGGAATTGTTCAAGAAATGAATCATAGCTTGCGTTGGCAAGAGGTAATCCTTACCGAAGGTACAACTTTTTATAAAATCTCGAAACGATTGCCGTAGTTTTCAGTTTGCTTTTCCTTCATTACCATGAATTGATTTATAAAAAAAGCGGTAATTACAGCGGTAAAAAATTATAGAAATTACCACTTTTCTTGCTCTTTAGAATGTTCTTTCACTGTCAAAAATCAATGAAAAAAGGGAACATTCCTAAAGAATAAAGCTCCCTCTTTTTGATGTTATGAAAACAATCTTCGTATCATTACATGCAGTCGGAAGTTATAATCTTCGAGTAACCATTCTTTGTAACTTTTACTTGCACGTTCTAGACAACCTACATATTGCTTGATTCTCCACTCGATTTCAGGAATTAAAGCTTCCGCTAATTTGAAAGCCTCGCTTACCGTTTCGGCATTTTCCAAACACATTTTTGTATGTTGCCTAATGGAATCTTGAATAACTGTTTTGTGCTTCTTACCTAAATCAATTGCCTCCTGAAAATGCCCTTCTACGTCAAAACTCATTTCAAGTGTTTTAGGAAATTTAGCTCGTAACTCTAACGTCAAAACTGGAGACGTAATTCCTGAATTTAAGCTCACGCTGGCTTGCAATTGTTGCGCAAAAGCTTCTGGATGTTCAAAGGCAAATTTCCAATCCACAGGTTCTTCCCAAGGGCCAAAACGCTCAATATTGTTTCCTAAATCAATGATGTTAAACGATTTTTTATTTGGCAATTTTCGGGCTCCTCTTCCAATCATTTGATGGTACAAAGTAATAGAAGTTGTAGCTCTGTTCAAAATCACAGTTTGAACGCTTGGCTCGTCAAAGCCTGTGGTAAGTATGGAAACGGAAGTTAAAACAGCGCCTTTGGTTTTCTTAAACCACTTTAAAGTTTCTTTCCGTTCCTCTCGACTGGTTTGATTGTCCAAATGTTTTATAGGAATTTCTGATGCCGTAAATACGTCAAAAATCTTTCGGGAAGTTGCAATTCCGTTATTAAAAATTAGTGTTTTCTTTCCAACTGAATGATTTTGATAAGCCGAACGAACCAAGTCCAACATAGGCTCTGAACTGTAAAGTGAATTGGAAGAACTGACCGTGTAATCGCCATGAATGCCCGTTTTTAATGAATTTAATTCTACATTAAACTGAACGGATTTTGGCTTTGCCAAGAATCCCTCCTTTATCAAAGTTGAAATACTTTCGCCTACAAGAAGTGAGTCATAGTGGCGCTTCATCGGTTTATTAAGTGTCGCGCTAAAGGGAGTTGCAGTAACTCCAATGACAAAAGCGTTCTTAAATTTAGTCAATAATTTACTAAAAGAATTATGATGTGCTTCATCAATAATTACCAGTCCCACATTGTTGACCTTTATTTTTTTCTTTTTAATTCGGTTTTTCAATGTTTCTACCATTGCAACGTAACACGAACACTCCTTATCAAAATACGTAGTGCTGCTTTTAATCACACTGTTTTCTACGCCAAGATTTTTCAAGGTGGTAGAAGTTTGTTTGCACAATTCTTTTCGGTGCGTTAAAATGGTCACGGTTTGCGTGGATTGTTCCATAAAACGACGTGCAATTTCTGAAAAAACTACGGTCTTCCCTCCGCCAGTTGGCAATTGATATAATAGTTTTTTTGAAGTGCCACTTTGTAACGTTTCAAAAATCGAATTGATATCACGTTCCTGATAATCGTAAAATTCTTTAACCATGAGTACTGAAATTAGTAGGTCAAATTTAGAACAAGCAGCACTTCATCATTTTATAGTATTGTGACAATAGTTTACACTTTAAAATTCACACACTAAAAGGCTTTAGATTTAGAACTAAATAACTGTATTTCAGATGTATCAATATTTATTTTTTCTCTAATCCATGCATATTAATACCTAATTTTATTAACAATTGTTTTTGTCTGCAAAAATTATAAATTCCGATTCACATTTTATAACAACTTGAAAATGCAAATTTTATAATTTAGTAAAACAGAATTTAAGTAACTATATGCTGCTTCATTTTAGCGAAAGCTGAAACAAAAATGCAGCTCATCTTGAATCTTATGAGTTTCGATGAAAATCATTTTACATCGAAATTACAATTGAACCGATGCTTGTTGCAACGAAGGTGACGGGTAGTCAGGTTGTCGAAGTGACTGTAATGGCGCATGTCCTTTCCACCCGTTCGGGCATGCAAAAACAGCTTACGTCTCCACTTTTCAAGGAGAACCAGTTACGCGGCAATAATCCAAGGATCGGTTCAATTTTTATGTAAAAACACTTTTTCATTTCTTCCAATCACTTTTATATCTTTACAATTCTAAAAGAAGTCCGTTTATGTGCTACCACATTATACAATCCAAATTGAGAAAGCAAATTGAACGTAGATTCAAGGCAAAATTTATGCTGCCAAACACATTTGAACCTTCTACTCATTTGAACGGATTTGACTTTCCAAGTATTCCAATAATCACCAATGATAAGCCCGAAATTATTCAAGATTTTAATTGGGGTTTCATTCCGGAGTGGTCCAAAAGCAAGGACATTAGAGCGGTGACTTTGAATGCAAAAATTGAAACTTTACACGAAAAACCGTCGTTTAAGAATAGTGTTCAGCAACGTTGTTTGGTTTTGGCAAATGGCTTTTATGAATGGCAATGGCGCGATATTAAAGGAAAAAACAAAGTCAAATACCAAATTGGCATCGAAGGCGACGCGCTGTTTGCGTTTGCTGGACTTTATTCGCATTGGCACGATGATCAAACCAATGAAATTGTAAATACATTTACTATTGTAACCACAGAAGCCAATCCCCTAATGGCAACCATTCATAATATCAAGAAGCGCATGCCGGTTATTTTGCGTGCTGAAGACGAAATAAATTGGCTGCATCAAGAACCTGTAGATCAATTTGCTTATCCGTATGAAGTAAATTTGTTTGCGAAGAATTTGGACGTGCAGAATGAGTTGTTGCTATTTTAAATAACTATCATCGTTAATTTAAAAACTAACAATTTTCTCGCAAAGACGCAAAGATAACAGCTTTATCTTTTCGAATTTATTTTTAATTCTACTTTAAACTGGCAGATATTAAAAATCAGTATTTAAACACTACAATTAAATCTTATTAATTTATCCAAAAATACTGTAATCCAAACTAATAGTAATTTATTAAATTTGATTTCCAATTTATGAATCAACCCAATTAATGAATTATGAAAGATAAAAAAACCAACAATTCAGACGGTGCGAATGCAAAACAAACTGATTTAGAACGCAACAGGTCTAATGCAGACGGTCAATTTATGACTACCGATCAAGGTTTGAAAATCAACGATGACAACAACCAATTAAAAGCCGGCGAACGCGGTTCTGCTTTACTAGAAGATTTTATTTTAAGAGAAAAGATTACCCATTTTGACCACGAACGCATTCCAGAACGCATTGTTCACGCCCGCGGTTCGGGTGCTCACGGTTATTTTGAATTGTATAAACCGATGGGCGAATTTACCAAAGCAAAATTCCTCAACGACACTTCTGTAAAAACGCCCATTTTTATTCGGATTTCTACGGTTGCAGGTTCAAGAGGTTCAACAGATTTGGCTCGAGATGTGAGAGGTTTTGCTATTAAATTTTACACGCAAGAAGGAAATTACGACCTGGTGGGAAATAATATGCCTGTCTTTTTTATCCAAGATGCGATGAAATTTCCCGATTTGGTTCACGCTGTAAAAGGCGAACCCCATAATGAAATTCCGCAAGCCGCTTCGGCTCACGATACGTTTTGGGATTTTATTTCGCTAATGCCAGAATCCATGCACATGATCATGTGGACGATGAGCGACCGCGCGATTCCAAGAAGCCTACGAATGATGGAAGGATTTGGCGTTCATACGTTCCGATTTATCAATGATAAAAACGAATCGCATTTTGTTAAATTTCATTGGAAACCAAAATTAGGCACACACGCCGTGGTTTGGGATGAAGCACAAAAGATTTCAGGAAAAAACTCGGATTTTCACAAACTGGATTTATGGGAAGCCATTGACAAAGGCGATTTTCCAGAGTGGGAATTGGGTGTGCAAATTATTCCAGAAGCAGACGAACATAAATTCGACTTTGATTTACTAGACCCAACAAAATTAGTTCCAGAAGAATTAGTTCCGGTTACGATCATTGGAAAAATGGTTTTGGACCGAAATCCAGATAACTTTTTTGCCGAAACGGAACAAATTGCCTTCCACCCCGGACACGTTGTTCCAGGAATTGATTTTTCAAATGATCCATTGTTACAAGGTCGTTTATTTTCTTACACCGACACGCAACTTTCAAGATTGGGAAGTCCGAATTTTCATGAAATTCCAATCAACAGAACCATCGCACCCATGCACAATCATCAAAGAGATGGACACATGCGTCAGGAAATAAATCCGGGTCGTGTTTCCTATCATCCCAATTCTTTAGGTGGCGGTTGTCCGTTTCAAGCCAAAGCATCTGAAGGTGGTTTTACGAGTTATGACGAACGCATTGACGCCCGAAAAGTAAGAGCAAGAAGTACGAGTTTTGCCGATCATTTCAGTCAGGCGACTTTGTTTTACAACAGTCAAACTGATGTTGAAAAAAACCATATTATCAAAGCATTGCGTTTTGAATTGGGTAAAGTAGAAACGGTTGCAATCCGTAAACGAACACTTGGCTTGTTGGATCAAGTAGATCCTACGCTTGCTAAAAAAGTAGCGGAAGGACTGGGACTTGAAGTGCCTCAACCCGAAAAACCAATGAATCATGGTGTGGGTGCAGATGCAGATGATGCGCAAGAACCGATTAAAAAGACGCAGAAAATAAAAAATTCAGATGCTTTGAGTATGGTTAAAAATCCAACGTTGACTGATACGATTGCCACACGACAAATTGCCTTTTTATGCGCAGCTGGTGTTACTGGAAAATCAGTTGATACCATGAAAAAAGCGTTAGAAGATGCTGGCGCGATGGTAAAAATTGTAGCACCACATTTGGGATCTATTAAAACGGCAGAAGGAAAAGATTTGGCTGTTGACCAAAGTTATATGATTGCTGCTTCTGTATTATTTGATGGCGTTTTTATTCCCGATGGAGAAAATGCAGCTGCATTAAAGGATATGGACGAAGTGAAAGAATTTATCAATGATTCTTTCAAGCACTGCAAATTCATTGCAGCAGAAGGAACTGGAGTCGATGTTCTTAAAAATACGGATGCAAAACCGGATGCCGATGCAGGAGTTTTGACAAACCAAAATGTGGGCGATCAAAAATTTGTGAAAAATTATATTGCAAAATTAGGAACACACCGTTTTTGGGAACGCGAAAAAGCAGTTTAGAAAAATTATAAATGCAAAAGCGGATTAGGATGTAAAATCTTAATCCGCTTTTTTTGTGCTTTACAAATGTTAGTGGTTGGCTACTTTGTAACTACCTTACCGCAAGAGCCGCACGTTTTAAAAATGCTTTTGGCTTCTACTATTTTTGTACGTTCAAATGCAAAAACTAACACATCTGAATGATACATGACAGTGTATTTTAAAAGATAGACTTATTTTACACTTCCGCTGATTGCGTTGCTACTTGTTCCAAAACTAAAGTCGCAATCTGATTGGAGATTTGATTGGCTATTTCTTCTTCCGTTCCGGAATAATTGTATTGAGATTTGTGCTGTTTTCCCTCAAACATAATGTGGATGTAAGTATTTGCGTTTTTCGCCCTATTTTCTTTTTCTACATCACAATGGGTGACTGAAACCAAAATATCGGCTTCATAATATTCCTTTAAGTGAACGGCCATTAAATGCGCGACTTCTTCAGATTCTGCACCATACTTCTCAATAATAGCGGCGTTGATGCCAAAAAAGTAGTCTTTCATGTGGTCTTTACAAGCTACAATTCCGCCCAATAAAGGAACGGTATTTTTATGTGCTTCCGAAAATTTCGAACACACAGATCCAGAGGAAGCGCCTTCTGCAAATGCAATGGTCAAATTTCTTTCCTGCAACTTATCAATACATTCAATTACTTTTAACGGTACCATAACTTTACTTTTTAGACATTCAATATTAATTTCAAACAATTATTAATCCACCACCTGCAACTGGTCTTCCATAAATTTTCCTGTAATCACATTGCCCAGATCGTCTTCCCACTCGGTTAGGACGTTTTCAATGAGCTCGGGCTCAAAGCCAATTACTTTCATCACTGGACCGCCGAATTCTTGCTGTACTTTATTTCCTTTCTGAAGCATTTTACTTTTTTTAATTGTATAAAATTAAAGGATTTAAGTGTGTTATGTTTTATGAAATTTTGGTTGGGAGTATTAAGAATTTGGGATTATTATTATATGAAAAAACCTGTGAGCGGATTGATGCTGACAGGTTTGGAGTTTGTTTAAAGTGGAATCAGAAAAAGGAATTACTTTTATTTTTTTTACCATATTCATTACATGCTATTTATCAACACATTATTTTTGGTAAATGAAGGACGATCCTATAGTAGCGTATTTAACTTCATAATAAGATGACAATCGGAAATGATGTGTTTTATTACAATTTTATCTTTCCATTTAATTGCCTGTCAAACCCATTTAAGTTTGCTTAGCAATTAAATGGATAAATGATTTGACTACTATTGATTCCTTATCTTATATGAAATTTCTACTTATTAATTATAATAAAATCCCTTACCTTTTTTGCTGTCAATTCGTTCGACTGCTCTCGTGGAATAAAATTCATTCTTTTGACATTCATTCTTTTGAACCAATCTTCCCAATATGTTTGCAAAATTTCAAAGTCAAAGCCCTTACCTGCTTTCCTTTCATTCACTTCGCATATTAAAACTTCTGTATTTGTTAGATCAATATCAATTTTTGGAATATTTAATTTATAATTTGTTATTACTTGTAACGTATTCCCATTTGTTACAGATTCATGTAGCTGTTTTTCCAATCCATAAATTTTCGTGTCTGCTGGTTTATTTTGAGCTTCTAAATACCCATCGGTAATGATCACAACTTTATTAACGAAATCATCAAAGAGAGTAGATTTTTTAATACGACTTCCTAGGTATCTTCTGATATAAAATCTATAATCTGCTCCTAAAGGTTTTCCTTTTGCTAATTCATACATCATATTCACACTTTGCTCAAATAATTGGTTTTTTTCATCTGTAAAAAATAGACGATTACTTTTTCCTTTATGACTTGAAAGGTCAAATTGCAGGTTATTTGCTATTTTTCCAAATTGTCCCTTTGCTTGGTCAATATCAGTAACATCAACAATTAATTTATCTTGCGTATCTTGATTCAATTTTGAAGACTCAATGAATGATTTCCAAATTATATTTAATACAAAAATGTCATTTTCTATTTGATCTGGATTATTTATTGTATCATTTATCCTTCTAGATAAATCAGGTATAATAATTAAATTTAAACTTGTTGGCGGTTTAGGCAACCAGCTAGCACATTCAATTAATTCATTCTCTGATAATTTAAAACTCGTTAATTTTTTCCTTATCTCAAACAAAAATTCTTCATCTTGATATAAATCTGCTTTATACTTATACCAAATTACTTCTACATCTTTTTTACTAAAACTTATATTAAGTTCATTTAATGCCTTGCTCTGTGAAGATGGTCTTGTAATCACATAAATAAATAGACCAAAAAACAATAGAAAACCTACTAAGATAAATAGTGGTTTTTTATCTTTCTTCTTCTTCTTTCTAATTTTAATATCTTCCATCATTTAATTGTCATAATTTAAATTTTGAGTTTTGTTTGTAAGCCAAACATTTTGCGCTTTTATTGCATTTTCAACTAAGGGAAGAGCTGAATCTGTATAAAAGTTATTATTAGTATAGTTTTGCCATCCACCCATGAATTCTCCAATAGAACCTTTTAGAGAGGATATATTAACAGGAATCACGCCGTTCTCGTAACCGATTATGTCTTTTTGTTTTTCTTCAATTTTACTTTCACAAGTTATTATGTCACTTTCAAATTTGTTAATTTTTGAAATTATTTCTGCCAATTCTTTACGTTTATCTCCAATTTTAGAATTTAAATTTTCTACCATTAACTTTACCTGTTCACTTTCAGTTTTTAAGTATGTATGACTTAAAACAAAATTTAATAAAAAACCCCAAACCACGTAAACGACAAATCCTAACACTAAAACTAAATAAAAATTTATATCAGAAAAGATCATATTAAATTTCCAAGTTTCGTTTGTTAATCCTGCATTAAATTCATTTACGTGAACTCCTTGAGAAATTTTATAGCCAATGAATACATCTGCTATCAACGTAATCAAAAGTAAGGAACTGATAATTCCGTATTTTGAACGTTTATTTTCTGCTTTCAATATTTTATTACTTTCAATAGACACGTGAATGTAAAAACCCATTGCGAGAAAAATTACAGGAAATAAAATAATTAGTGCAATTACACCTCCCCCTTTATTTAAAGCATCTGTGAATACATTTGGATTGATAAATCCCATGCTACCTTGCTTTATTCCATAAAAAGCCGAGTAGCCCGAAGAGGAATAGAAAACAAATAAATACATCGTCAACAGCAAGGTTATGAAAGCCCCAATAACAAATGATGAAGTATCACCTACTTCACCATCTCCATTTTTGATGTCAATTTTTTCAAGCTCTAATTCTTCAATCTGCTTTTCTTTATCATCTTTAAAACTCTTTAATGAAGATATTTCAGCATTACTATCATTTTTTTTTGTTTTTTCAGATTGTAATTCAGCTTTTAACTTTGAAATTCTATCTTTGAGACCTTGTTCATCTAATTTTTGCTCTTCCAAGAAATGATCATAGACATTATCAAGATAGCCATCAATAGCTGCAGGCTGAGATTGAGACTTTTGTGCTGATCTAAATCCATACTGAGAATAGGTTATAATTCCTTTGTCAGTCTTCGAATTGACTTGGTCATTTTGTAATTGTTCTGCCATAATATCTTTTATATTAATTACTGTTTTAATGCGTTCGGAGATAACTAAAGTGAATAAAAAGAAGATTTTTTATAAGTACTGCTTGAAATTTCCGAGTATTTCCGACACATTTATTTATTTCTAATTATTCTGCCATTTTGTAATTGGTTTCAAACAGTTTATCCAAATCATTGCTATAATAGGAGATACAAAACCGAAGAAGCCCCAACCTCCTGCGTTTCGATTTAGCTCTTTTGCTTTACCTGAGCATACAAAAACTCCAATTATTCTCAATACGAAAAACACGATAAAGATTCCACCTTCCATAATCTCTTTTTTTAAAATGTTACATTTAATTCTTCAATTGCTCTAATTTTTAACAATGTCAATTTTTCAAAATCTCTTTCGCTTTCAGATATTTCTTGAAAAATAGACTCTGCTATTTTTTGTTTTGAATTATTAATAAATCGATCAGGATGACATTTTTTAGTCAACTCCTTGTACAATGGCTTTGCGTTATGAATGCTACTCATCAATGAATCCATATCAATTTTAGTATCTTTTGAGTCATTTAAAGATTTACTTTCAAATTCTGATAATCTGTTAATTTTAGTTTTAAATTTTAGTTTATATAATAAGAACAGTATAATTAAAAACTCAACTAGTGCAATCCAAAAAATTATGGATTGGTAATTCGAAACTTTCTCTAGTGATATTAATTTAACACCTCCTTGTAAAATATTGTACATAGTTTTTTATTTTAAAATTCCACCTAAATTTGAAAAATCCATTAATTTCCATTTACAACCATTGAATCCCGTATTATCATGAACTTCTAAAGTATCCCAGCCTAGAGAAATGAGTTTTCTAACTAATGCATCATTATCCAAAACAACTCTTCCTACTTCAATAAGCTCACTATTACTTAATGCTTTTCCTGAAAGAGCTTTGATTCTAAATCCTCCACCCATCCATTTAGAGAAAGCGTGCCTATTTGAGGTTTCGCCTGAAGTTATTTTTGCTTCTAAAAGTGTTGGAGCAAAACCAGCTATGTAAGCATTTTTACCAGCTCGATTAAAATCTTTTACTAACTTGTACCTTTCTCCCATTTCTCCGAACCATTCAGAGATAACCATAATTTTATGCCACATATTTTTTTTATTTTATATTCTCAAACCTCAAATAACATTCCCTCCCATACTCATAACTCCTTTTCACTTTACAAAACTCTATTGGAGCTTTTAAATCATTTCGCATAAATGAAATGTAATTGTATAAGGTACGTTCAGAGATGGATAGCTTATCACTAAAGTCTTTCGGACTTCCGGTACAGCTGTTTCTAATGCAGTCATGTATTCGTATGATGATGCGGATATCCATATATTTTACAATTATACCGTTCTATACTGCAACTGCAATTCAGTGAAAAAAATAGCGCAGTAAGAATAGTCCTATTCTATGTGTAAGTAATTATCAACTTTTAAACAGTATGTAATACCTTTTGCAATGTCAAAAAATCAACTTGCTAAATAATAAGTATAAAAAACTTTTACTATAAAACATTTTGACAAACCTACGCTGAAGTAGAATCACTTCATTACGGTAAACCGTAATTCCATAAAATTTTTATAATTTACCACGAATACAGCATTCAATTCTTATAAACACATGAAGTAATTTAAACGAAGTTTGTAGCTTAAATTCCCTCTTTCTCCCTCAAAAATCCAAAAAGTCCAACCTCACAAAAAACCTTTGTCAAGTTGGACTTTATCAATAAAATCAAAATACTTAATTATTCTGCCACCAAATCCTTTAGCTGTTTTATAAACTTCTCACTGGCATAATTGGCGAAACCCTCATGTTGGAATCGGACGGCACCTTTTTTATCCAATACCACCGTTGTCGGTAAAGTTCCCGTGTAAATAGCATCTGGAACAGCGCTTGCAGGTTGATAAAAAGGCATTGTAAAGCGTTGGTTTGCCAAGTAGGCTTTTGCTTTTTCCACATCCTTTAGATCTGGATTTACAATTAAAAACACAACATTTGGATCGTTTTCAAATTTCGAATATAGCGTTTGTATCGACGGAAATTCGGCACGACACGGACCGCACCAAGACGCCCAAAAGTTAATAAAAACGACTTTTCCTCTTAATGATGCTGTATTTTTTAACGTTCCTTCAGCATCGGTAAATGCAAAATCAACATTTGAAATAGGAGTTACCTCAGTCGTTTTTTCGTCTATCGTTGCGTTGAATATTCCGGTCAACATCATTTTTTGGATGACCCAGGATTTTGCATCTGGATTTACCAACATCGTGATCAGTGCAATTGCCATCAATAGCGAAACGCCGTGCTTTTTGATGAATTGCCAAGCTTTATTCTGGTTAGGTTTCGGTTTACTGTTGTTTGTAGGAGTCAAAATATACGGTTTTTCGTTTTGTACCAAAGGTCGTAAATTACTTTTGAGTAGAAGTACATCTTTTGACCTTTCGCTCTTCACAACCGTACTAGACTGAACATATCCAGCATCAAACTGTCTTTAAACTTTAAAACTTGATCAAATTATGAAGAAAATTTGTAAAAAAAAGGAGCGTAATTAATTTACGCTCCTATTATATAAATTTAGACTATTTGGCTTGCAGCTTCTTAGAATTATTTTTAACGCTCACTTATTAAAGGAAATAGTTCTTCAAATTTTGCAACTAAGCTTTTACCCTAATATTTCCACGTATCCATTTGAGTTTTTGCGTAGCGAATGTAAAAATTCTTAGGGCTGCTTTCTTTAAAAACTTTTACTGGAGTCCGTCCTTTTTGATCACAGAATTCATTTTTCGCTACTTCCATTGCCTTATCTTGTGAAATATTAGTTATTTCTGAAACATAGAAATCATTTTTTACATTAAATTTAGCTTCCTTCTCTCCTATTTTATAACTAATACTATTATAAAACTTTAAAGGTGAAGATGTTTCAGAAAAAGATTTTTTACTAGTTTCTCTTTTAGAAGGAAACCTTAACATATCGCAATCTCTGAAGACCGTTTCATTGATTTTAAATTCAGAAATAGTTTTTGAAGCTTTTGATGGAACAGCAACCACTTTAGATTCAATGGTTTCAACTCCATTACTAAAATTATTAACTGTAGATTTTGTCGCAGTTGCCGTGCTTAGTAAAAAACCTATTTTTCCATAGCTAACACTTGAGCTTGCCTGACTTGCTGAAGAACTGGAATTAACAAACACTCTGTTTTGGTAGTAATCGTAAGCACTTCCGTTTATTACGTAAAAACTCTCATCAAGTAACAGATATATGGTTTGGTCCGTTTTATTAAAAAAGCTAAAACCAGCATTTCCATTATTCTCCCAAAGATTGTAATCTATTCTGCAATTTTCATCTTCGAATGCTATGCTGTTCTGACTCGTGTTTTTAACGGTACTTGATTCAGTTTTGTAAATTTGGAAATAGTTTTTTGTGGTACAAGACATTGCAAGTATTCCTAGAAATAAAAGCGTAATTTTTTTCATTTGTAAATTGTTTTTAAAATATTCATCAAAATTACTAATCAAAAAAATAGCTGTTTTACGGTTTCCCATAATTCAAGTAAAAAAAAAGGAGCGTAATTAATTTACGCTCCTAAAAGTACAATAGATTGATTTGGCTTTAATTGATTTGACTTATTTGGCTTCGATTTGCAGATATTTATTTGGACTACTCATTCTATAAATAATAAAATGAACTCCTTGGCTTTTACTTCTGCAAACATATAGCATTAAAATACAGTTACATTACGGTTTCCCGTAACCGAAGGAAATTTCTTATAAATCTTTTTTGAATGACACTAATTATAGATGCTGAAATAGATTCAGCAGGACAAATGCTTTATTCAAAACTTACTTCATCACGCTGGAATTGAGAGGCTGAAATAAATTAAACAGGACAAACCCTGAACTGAAAACTGAGACTGCTGCTAAAACTAAATAATCCCTAAATCTTTCGCAATCGCCACCAAATGCACCGAATTATTGGCCTGAAAATAAATTTTAAGTTTATTCAAATGCTTTTCAATCGAACTTTTACTGTTTGGCGTCACGCCTTCCAGTTTCAATACCTGCTCCATCTGTTCCTGACTCACGCCTAACGAAAGTTTTTTCATCAATATAATGTCGTACGCATCAATTTCTGTAGTTGGATTTTCTTGCATAAGCGACCAAAGTTCGGCCGATACATTATTGGGCTGGTTTAAAAAAGCTTTCTGAACCGCTACCTTCAAATCATACATTGTATTGCGACCTTTCAATACGTAGCCGTTTATTTTCAGATCATCAAAAAGCGCTTTTATGCAATGCGACCGATCTTCAATAGAAAAGACAATCACTTTTAATTCTGGAAATAAGGATTTTACGGCTCGCGTTAATTCTTGACCCGAATTCAATTGGTTGATTTGATGATCGGATTTAAATGATAAATCACTCACCAATAGATCAAAAGGAACTCCATCCAGAGCGGCTCGCTTTAATTTCAATAAAGCATCATCGCAATATTTACTGTATTGCACTTCCTGAACGCCCAATTCTTTAAGAACCTGAGCAGCACCTACATCATTAAAATCAATATCATCGGCAATCAAAACTTTTGTAAACATAAAGTAGTCTTTAGTTAGGAACTATAATTTTCGCTTTAAACCCTTTTGGGCTTGAAAAGTCAAAGGTAAGTTGTCCTTTGATGGCTTGAATACGGTTTTCCGCATTTTGCAAACCATTTTTAAAAATAGCGGTTTCAGAACAACCTATTCCATTGTCGGAATACGTTACACTCAGCTCCTTTGCACCTCCATCAAAGCCAATAACCACAAAGCTTGCTTGACTGTGTTTCTTCATATTGACCATCAATTCCTGTAAGACGCGCTGGACCGCAATTTTTTTATCATCCGACACTTTTGACCAGTCAATTGGTGCTCCATTTCTAATAATGACTTCAATTTTCGCACTTTTAAAACTGCTCAGCATTTCCTTTAAATACTTAAAAAAAGTTGCACCCGTATCAATCGGACTGTTTTCCTTGGAAATGTTTCGCGTTTTAGTATAAATTTTATCCAAGCTATTTAAAAGTTGCTCCCGCTTTTCACTATTTTCTAAATCTTGCGTTTCGGCAAAATTCATTGTGTAAAAAACATCATTTGCCAGTTCATCATGCACCATCTTTGAAATTCGAGTTTCGGTGCTGTAGGTGGTTTTTAATTGTTCTTGTCTGCTTTTCACTTTATAGTAATGAATGAGATAGGCTATAAAAAGCAGCAAACTAACTACACCAAAAATCATCAAATAATTTTGCAATTGCTTGGCTTGCAATTTTAAATCAACGGCTGCTTTTTCTCCTTTATATTTCAAAGCATCTAAATTCGCCTTTTGGGAATCATATTTAATTTTGGCAAACTGATTTTTAGCCTGATTTCGAACTGTCGTTATACTGTCATTTAAATTTGAAAAAGCCACTGCATAGGTGTTGGTCCCAACTTTAGAATGATACGCCATCAAGAACGATAAGGCACGTAAACGTTCATCCACACTCCGGTGTTTTGTGGCAAGTTGATAGGCTTGAATTGCATGATTTTCAGCTAAATTGTATTCTTTAATCTGGTAATAATCGGCCAAATGCAGGTGACTCATAATACTTCCATAAGAATCGTCTGCCTCCGTCCGAAGTTGTAAAGCAGCTTTGAGCAACTCTAATCCTCGAGCGTCTTCATTATTTTTATAATAAGCAAAGCCCAAATTATCCATTATTCGCGCTTTATTTTGCGGTAAAGTATCCAAAAATGGCGCGTTTAAATACGGTTCTAAAAGCAAAATTGCGGACGGATATTTTTTTTGTTCTATATATATCGCAGCAACGTTATTGGCTACAGCCGATTGATTTACAGCATCTTCAGTAAGCGGAAGCAATTGCTTATAATACTTTACCGCCTGCGAATAATCTTTCACTTCCTTTGCCGCAATTCCAAATAAATTTAAAGCTGCCAGTTTATGATCTGATTCCGCAGCAAAATAGGGCATCGCTTCCGTCAACGTTTCCTCACTACTCGAATAATCCGCCACCGTTTGTTGCAAATAAGCCATTGCCAACGAAGTATACGCCACATATACACTGTCGTTTTCCTCAACCGCCAATTCTTTCGACCTACTGAAAAAATAAAACGCACTATCGTACTGATTGACCGATTGAAACTGGCCAGCTTTTGAAGCGTAAAATGAAATTAAGGTATCATTAATAGTGTTGGAAACGGCATTTTCATCAAGCGATTTTTGGTCTTGTTGTTGACATGAAAAAGTAAGAAAAATCGTTAATACATATAAAATCGGGGAACGCCACATGTTCTGTTCTTTTCCCCGAAATTACTCTTTAATTGCAAAATGCCTGCATTATTTTTTCTTTTTTGGAGGAAAAATAATAAAAGGTTGATCTCCAGGTCCGTCACCATCCTCAAAAGTAGTGTACTCATTTGACGGAATGCTGTCCAGTTCCGGTGCATTTAAAAGGCGCGTTTCATCGCCCAATTTCTCGTTTTTCTTATCCATTTCTATTACCGATTCCGCCTCACAAGAAACAGTCGTTGCACCAATTGCAGCCACCAACGCCGCTAAAATAATTTTCTTCATTTTAATATAGTTTAAATTAATACTCCTTATTTGGGCGTGACCCTTTAATGGCTCGTTCTCGGGAACGAGCCATTAAAGGGTCGGGCTGTACGCTCCCGCTTTTATTGCTTTTGAACAAGCAATAAAGAGCTCCACTTCCATCCCTCACGCAGTGCATTTCCACATCTCCACTCCTTTTCAAAACCAAATCATCCTCTGCTAAACCGCTCAGAAACATGAAAAACACAAGTGCACGAAATGCCAACCAGCGATTGATTCACTTGGTCATTTATCTGTTTTTAAAAGAAATAGCGTGGTGGATTAAAAAGCGTTTGATTCCCACTTTTGGAAAAAAAAAAGTCACTGCGGAAAGCCGACTTTATTTTGAAGTAGTTTTGTACATTTGTCTGAATCGCAAATCCAGACCTAACCAATTCTGAAGCAAAGAAACTGCAGTGTTAAACCGCTGTGATAAAGGAATTCCCAGAATTCCTAGAATTCCTAGACATTCCTTCCAATACCCAAAGGCTTATGAAAAACAATACTTTAGAAGATTATAAAAAAGCGATTCGAGAAAAGTATGAGGTGGATAAAACGGGTATCCATGCACACTTTTTATTGCAACCTTCAAGAGCCCGATTGCGCGATTTGTGCTTTGAATGGTTCAAGGAACATCCCAATACATCGGACTTAAATTCGTTTCGCGCATTCTTGGGTTTTGATTTTGATTCGAGCACGTTGAATAAGCTTAAGGTCGCAACTGATAAATTTAGACCTCTAGAAACATTCCTAAAAGGCGAGACCGATTTGACCGATCTAGCAGCCGTGAATATGGTGGCGGTTTTGGTAAATTTTCAACCCCGACCTTTTTTAAAATTTGCAAAAACAGAAAATCCAGCAACCGAACTGCAATCTGCTAATGCTACTTTGAGCTTCGAAGTTCAAAAGCAGGAGCTCGAAGTATCAACACCAAACAAGGCATCATACCTCCACATGGAAAAAAATGCTAAAAAGAATTTATTTCAAAAAAGATGGTATTTTTTTATAGCTCCTTTATTACTTGTTTTACTAAGCATCTTTGGCTACAAAAAGTGGAATCAGAAAGAATGCATGCAATGGAACGAAGATCATTACGAAATGGTAGATTGCAAAACCGCACAATTGGGATTACTACATTCAGCTGAAAAAGTAGTATGGGACGAAACCGCTTTTGCTCTTAAAAAGATTACCGTTTCCGATAGCACCACTTTTTTCAACAATGAAAAACCGCTCATTTGGTATTGCAAAAGAGGACAACAAATAGAGTATTTTAACGGTCCTGGTTTCCATCCCGAAAACGGAAAAGTGTTAAAACCCATTACCACTTATATGATCAATAAATATGTTGTAAAAAAATAAATCCCAATTTCCAACTTCATAAATCACAAATCCTAAATCGTAAATCCTAGATCGCAAATCCTACATTCCAAATGAAAATACTCCACACCTCCGATTGGCATTTAGGCCAACTTTTTCACGAGTACGACCGCACTTTTGAACACCAACAATTTTTAAATTGGCTACAAGCTGCATTAGTGACCGAAGAAATTGAAGTTTTGTTGGTCAGCGGTGATGTATTTGATATTTCAAATCCGTCGGCTGCCTCTATTCGGATGTTTTATTCTTTTTTACAGAAAGCAACACAAGATAATCCGGCGTTGCAGATTGTTATTACAGCAGGAAACCATGATTCGGCATCTCGATTGGAAGCTCCAAAGCCGTTGTTGGAATCCTCAAACATTCACATTATAGGTACGATCGAAAAAAATGCAGATGGAAGTATTAATTATGAAAAATTAGTCGTTCCATTAAAAAATAAATCGGGAGAGATTCAGACGTTTTGTCTTGCAATTCCATTTCTACGCACCGGAGATTATCCAACAATTGCCGAAGCAGAAAATCCATATACTGAAGGAGTAGCTCAATTGTATCGTGACGCTTTTGAATACGCATCTCAGCATAAGCATGCACACCAAACCATCATTGCTATGGGACATATGCACACGCAACAAGCCGAAATTTCTGAAATGGACACTGCGGAACGCAAAATCATGGGTGGCGTGGAATGTGTTGCAGCAAATGCTTTTGATGAAAATTTAAAATATGTGGCTTTAGGTCACATTCATAAAGCGCAACGCATTGGCGGAAAAGAGCACATTCGGTATTCTGGAAGTCCGCTTCCTATGTCGTTCTCAGAACGGAATTACAAACATCAAGTCATAGTTTTTGAATTGGAAGAAGAAATAAAGCATTTAAAAATGCTTGAAATTCCCGTTTCGATTCCGCTTTTAAGAGTTCCGTTAAATCCACATCCGCTAGAAGATGTAATTGCAGCTTTGCATCAACTAGAAGATAAAAATGACACTACACCTGCTCCATACCTTGAAGTACAAGTACTTTTAGCAGAACCCGAACCAGGATTGCGGCATAAAGTGGAAACTGCACTTTTGGGTAAAAATGTACGATTGGCTCGTATTCAACCTCATTATCCAAACCGAGAAAAAGAATCCAGTTCCCATTATTCACAAGAATTGCTGAACGAATTACAACCGACTGACGTTTTTTCAAAATCGTATCAACTGAAATACAGTGCTGAAGTTCCAGAACATTTGATGGCGCTTTTTCAGCAGACGGTGAATGAGGTTGGGAATGTGGAGTGAGGAATAGAAGAAAGAGAGAATAGAATGTAGAGAATAGAGTATAGAGTATAGAGAATAGAAAATAGAAGATGGAAGTTGGAAGTTGGAAGTTGGAAGATGTGAATTTGAAGATGTGAGTTGGAAGTTGGGATATGGTAGATTGAAATTGGAACATAGAAGAAAATAATTGAAACAAAGCAATTTTGCTTTTTAATAAAATAGAATGAAAATACTTGCCATACGAATTAAGAATTTGGCTTCATTGGAAGGAAGTACTGAAATTGATTTTACCAGCGAACCTTTGGCGTCGGCCGGAATATTTGCCATTACTGGACCCACTGGTGCAGGAAAATCTACCTTATTAGATGCCTTGTGTTTGGCACTTTATGGAAAAACACCGCGGTATTTGCAGGCTAAAGAAGGTGGGATTGACATCCAAGACGTTAAAGGCAGCAAAATGACGCAAGGTGATGTTCGGGGAATTTTGCGAGACGGAACCGCAGATGGTTATGCAGAAGTCGATTTTGTTGGAATTGACGGCCAATTTTATCGTGCCACTTGGAGTGTTCGAAGAGCACATAGTAAAGTGGACGGAAGTATGCAAAGCGCAAGTATAACTTTAAAAAATATTTCGAGCAACATTGACTTGCCCGGAAAAAAAGTGGAAACCGAGCGAGAAATTGAACGTTTGGTGGGATTAAATTTTGAACAGTTTACACGCTCGGTGCTTTTGGCACAAGGCGATTTTACAGCATTTATGAAAGCCAGCAAAGATGAGAAATCGTCCCTGCTGGAAAAATTAACAGGAACACACATCTACTCTGAAATTTCCAAGAAGATTTTTGAAAATAATAGAAATGAAGATCAAAAACTCCGCGAATTGCACATTCGAAGTCAAGGTGTTACCACATTTTCGGAGGAACAAATCGCGGAGTTTAAAGACGCAGCACTGGCTTTAGAGGTGCAAATCAGCTCAATTAATATTGAAATAGAGCGGTTGACAAACGAAATGAGTTGGCACGAGCGGTTGTTTCAACTAGAAGCGGATAAAGCAATTGCTTTAGAAAACTTTGCCAAAGCAGAGGAAATTTTAAAATCGTCTCAAGGTAGAAAAGATAAATTGGGTCAAATAGAACAAGCGCAAAATACCCGCTCTTGGCACGACGCTTTGCACCACAGTCAGAACCAATTGACGGAGCAAAAAACAGTTTTAGATTCACTTCAACTCAAAATAAGTGCTTTAAAAGAAGCCCAATTGCAGTTGACCAATAGCGCCGAAAAGGAACAATTAAACCTTACACAGCTGACAGAAATTCAAAAGGAAGCGCTTCCGAAATTGGCTGCCGCCAAAAAATTAGACACGCTGATTGCGGAAAAAACAAAGCAGAAAAATACAGCCGCGAACGAAGTAGAATCTGCAAAATTGAAAGTAGCACTTCACAGTAAGGAAGTGACTCAGAAAGGCGATGAGCTAAAGCAATTTTCAGCGGAAATTCAATCGGTTCAGGAATGGCAGACTAAATTTGAATCCAAAAAATCAATTGCAGAGCACAAAGATTTGATTGTTTCAAAGCTGCAAGATGCGGAAAAATTATGGCAAGCCCTTAAAAATGCAACCGCTGAAAAGATTATTTTAGAAGAGAAAGCTGCACTTTCCACACTAGAACTTAACAAGCGTGCTGCGGCATTTGAACAAGTGGAAAATGAATTTGAAACACGAGAAAAAGTTTACAGTACAAAAGTTTCGCAACTTTTAATTGTTCCAATTGAGCGTTTGCAACTTGAAAAAGACGAGACCGACCGAACGCTTACGGCTGCAATTGAAGCTCAGGTTGTATGGAATGATCTGTACACGTTGAAAAAAGATTTTGAGGCATTGCGCCAAAAAGAACGTACAACTCAAGTTGATTTTAAATTAAAAAACCAACAGTTTCAGGAAATTCAAATAGCGGTTCAAACTGCTTCTGTAATCAAAGAAACTTCAGAGAAATTGCTTCAAAAGGCGCGTTTGTCCGCTTCGGAAAATGTGGAACTGCTTCGAGGGCATCTAACGGACGACGAACCTTGTCCCGTGTGTGGAAGCGAAAATCATCCGTACGCTTTACACAATCCACAATTGGATCAGGTGATGGATACGCTGGAAAATTTGCATAAAAAGAATGAAAAATCATACTTAGAACTGTTTGGAAATAGCAATCGATTGCAACAAGAGTGCAAGAATTTAAGCCAATTAATTGCGTTACAAAAGACGGAAATTGACGCTAAATCTGCTCTAATTGATTCTAAAAATCAGGCTTGGAATGCACTGTTTTTTGCAAAAGAAACGGAAACCATTGCGGAAGAAAACAAGGCGCTTTGGCTTTTTGAGAAAATTCAGACACTCAAAATTTCACAAGCAGATTTGCAGTTGAAAATTAAAGCAATTTCCGACGAGAAATCGCAACTTGAAAAAGATAGAATTCAGTTGGATGTTTTAAAGGAACAGAAAATTTCGCTTTCAGATGGAATCAAGGTTTTGAAGAGTCAAATGGATCTTTTTAATGAAAAAGGCAATGGTTTAAATCAGAATATTGTGGACTTTGATACCGATTTAAAAGCTGTACAAGAAGGTATAACCCCTCATTTTTCAGCTTCCACTTGGATTGAGAAATGGGAAGAGCAGCCAAGCGAATTTGTAACTTCACTAAATAATTTTGCGCAAGAATGGAATGCCAAAAAAGAACAGTTGGAACGAAATGTCAACCAACACGCTTTGGCATCGGCAACGCTACTTCAGCTGCAACAGCAGAGCAAAAATTTGGAAGAAGATTTGAATTTAAAGTTGAAAAATTTAGATGTCATATCGCATGAATTTGACACACAAAAAGCGGAACGGGTATTGATTTTTGACGGACAATCGGCGGAATTGATGGAAATACAATTTGCCACAGCTGTAGAAAAAGCGCAGCATATTGTGCTTTTGATTCAAAATAATTTGCAGCAAAACAAAATTGATTTGGCTACAGCCGAAACTTCCTTTAATGAAACAACGGCGAATACAGCAAAAGTTGGTACGGAAATAATGCGGGCAAACGCGGCGATTACAGATTGGTTGCAAACCTTCAATTTGAAATCGCAGTCTACTTTAAACTTTTTGGAATTGCGTGAATTGTTAAACTTCTCGCCAGAATGGATTGAAAAGGAGCGAAAAGAATTACAAAGCTTTGCAGAAGAACGCACGAAATCAAGTTCAATTTTAGCAGAACGCACGCAAAAATTTTCGGAACACGTTGCAAAAAGACCCTCAGAAAGACAAGTTGAAGTACTAAAATTGATTTTTGAGAAAGCAAAAGCACAAAGTGAAATTTGGTTGCAAGAAAAATCTGCCATCGTATTTAAACTAAAAGAAGACGAACAGAATAAAATAAAGTTGGGCAGCTTGTTGCGCGAAATTAATGCGCAAGCCCTGATTGCGGACAATTGGAACAAACTAAATGACATTATTGGTTCGGCTGATGGAAAAAAGTTTCGTCAAATTGCACAAGAACACACGTTGGACGTTTTATTGAGTTATGCTAATTTGCATTTGCAAGACTTGACCAATCGCTATAAAATTGAACGCATTCCGAATACTTTGGGACTTCAGGTGGTGGATCAAGATATGGGAGATGAAATTCGAACCGTTTATTCCCTTTCAGGTGGCGAATCCTTCCTAGTGTCACTTGCTTTAGCTCTTGGATTAGCGTCTCTTTCGTCGAGCAAAATGAAAGTAGAATCCTTATTTATAGACGAAGGTTTTGGTTCACTTGACCCAAATACCTTAAATATTGCGATGGATGCATTGGAACGCTTGCACAATTTAGGTCGGAAAGTAGGTGTGATTTCGCACGTTCAAGAAATGACCGAACGGATTCCGGTACAGATAAAAGTGAGTAAAAAAGCCAGTGGAAGAAGTAGTGTGGAGATTGTGGGGGTTTAAGAGTTTATATGTTTATTTCATCAGGTACGGGAAACCGTAAAATAAAGTGAATCTCTTTATTTAGATTTGTAACGTTCAATGTTACGATTTTATTTAAGCCATATAAAACTAAGTAATCAACTAATTAATAACAACTTACACGTAATACAATTTAAATGCGTTTCTGCCGGTAGTCATAACAAATATTATAAAAGAAATTGCAGAAATCAAGAAACCGGAGATGGAATACAGTTTGTAAGAATTGTACAAAATTAGTCAAATTAAATAGCACACTGCTAATGTCACACCAAAAGTCACGTTCACTATTCACGAAAAATTACATCTTATATACTATTATTTTCATCTTGGGCAGTGGAACATCATTTGCGCAACGCATTACTTTAAGCGAACTCCAAATATTTTGTAGTAATAAAAACTGGGAAACGACCAATAAAAATTTGCTGTTACAGAAATGGGATTATTATGATTCTACTAAAGGAGATGATGAACATTATGATCTAATTACATGGGCAAATGGAAGGAATTACAACAATGATAAGAAAGCTACGGCTTGGTTAACATTATATAATTATGACGACTTACCCAATCGGATTATGTATCGTTTTAGACAAAAAGAATATTACACTGCAATACAATCCCAGCTTAAATCTTTTGGCTATGGACTTACAGATGAATCTATACACGACGAAAAGTTAGTAGCTACGTATGAGAACATGGCTTTTGTTTTAAAGATTGCTTATAAAAGAGAAGTGGATGAAGATGAAGTGGAAGACAATTATTATTCCAACTCCAAAAGAACATTTACAGTTTATGAAGCAAGTATTTATAAGAAAGGTGGCGTTTTTGATCCCAACAATGGTTTTAAAAAAGATTACGATGAGAACGGCACTTTAACTTTTGAGTACTTTTTAAAGAACAGTAAGATAGAAGGCAAAGCTACTCGATATAATTCTGACGGCAAGATAACAGCTCTCTTTAATTTTAAAAATGGTAATAAGCACGGTAAAAATAGTTCCTATATATTTATCGAAGATGCTGATGTATATATTGAAACTATAAGTACTTATAAGGATGGATTCTTAAATGGAAAAGTAATTGAATATGTAATTTCTCCAGACGAAAAATATATCTCGAGCGTCTTTTCTTATAAAAATGATATACTTGAGGGCAAAGCCTATGCCTCTCGGAAAAGTATTATCAAAGAGATGCAGTACACGAATAATCTTTTGGAAGGAAGTTATAAAGAATATCTGGATATGAAAAGTGTTGTGTATGGTGGTCTAGGTAGGATAGATACGTTATCCATGCCCAAATTATTGCTTTTAGAGCAAAATTACAGCAATGATAAACTAGAAGGCTTTGCAAAACGCTATGATATCAGTGGAGTTAAAATAGCAGAAGGATCTTACAGAGATAGTTTAAAAACAGGAACTTGGAACTATTATTATGATACACAAACCAATAGCGATGGCTCCACTGCAGATGGGTCTGGAGAATTGCATTGGATTGTAAATTATAAAAATGGGTTACTGGATGGTGCTTCCGAAACGTTTTCTGTTTCTGAAAATGTCATAATCAATTGTCCTGAAGGTTTAAACAAAGACGAAGAATGTTATAAAAGAGTGATCGTCCGTTTTCATTTAATTTCTAATTATAAAGAAGATGCGCTTGATGGTTTTTATGAAATGAAACGCAATAATGGCGAACTCTTATCTAGAGGCCAATACAAAACAGATCTAAAAGATGGAAAATGGATGCACTACTCTATTTCGCGATTTTCTGATTTAGATGTTAGCGGGCCATCCTATGAAACAGGAAATTATAAAAATAATTTAAAGGAAGGACCTTGGGAGCGCTTTAGTGACGATCAATCCCTTCTTGAATCCTATCATTATAAATTGGATAAAATTGACGGCAAACATATAACGTATAAAAACGGGCTGCCGGTTATGAATAAATATTTCAACGTTGAATATTTTAAAAAATTTGAGGTTTTAGAAAATAGACAGCAAAAAAGAAGTGTTGAAATTATCAGCGAAAATTCTAATTTCTACACGTTAAAAGATATTTTTTATTCAGGAAATGGCACGGAACTACTTACCATTAAAATAGACAAGAAGGGAGATTTTTTAATTTCCAGCGCCAATTTTCCATCCACATATGAGCATCTGTTGCCACAGTTAAAGATAAAGGAAGGTCTATATGAATTAACTTCTAAAGATAAACAAATACTATCCACTGGAAATTATGTTGAAAATTTGAAAGACGGAATTTGGAACGATCTTTATTTGAATCAGGGCGTTCAAGTCACGACGATGTGGGAGCGCGGACTGGTGGAAAGTGAAACGTATTGGGATGTAAAACAAATGCGGGATTTTAGTGGTGAATTTATTTATTTGAATATTCAAAACAATACTAGAGAAGAGCGAAAAATCAAAAATGGAAAGCGTAATGGCACCACTCGTTACAAAGATGAAGACGACAAAACCATAAGAAAAGAGTCCTACAAGGAAGGTTTTATAAAGGAGTGATTTGTTGAAACGCTTATCTACAATGGTTTTACAATGTTTTGTATAAATTTCGGGAGCATCTTTATTGCAAATTAATTGCAATAGTTAATTAACCATTGCAATTAATTTGCACTCGTACAGAAATGAAAACTTTGTTAATCAAATAGCATACATAATTTTAATCAAAAGTCTACTAATATTTACAAAATGGTATTAATTTATTGCAAGACGCATTGACCGTACCAATGGCAGATAATTAAAATGCTAAAAATGTGATTACTATAATTTTATTAAATTATAATAATTTAACTTATTATTATTAGATTATTTACGCTAGTTTTGCGAAATATTAAGTTCTTACAAGATTTTAAATAATATAAGCCTAAACAAAATATTATCAACACCGCATACCTATGAAATCAAATTACTTTATTATCTTTTTATTGTTTGTCTTTAATTTTGGATATAGTGCAGATCTGGCAAAGCCTTTTGCTGCTTCGGCAACGATTACTGGGGGAACTACTGTTTGTCAAAATGCTACTAACGTTTTAGTTACTTTTACAGGAAGTGGTGGAACTGCTCCTTATACTTTTGTTTATACTATTAACGGAGGTTCAAATCAAAATGTAGCTTCTGGATCTAACAATTTTGCAAGTGTAACCGTTACTACATCTGCAGTAACAGAGTTTAGTTATAAATTGATTAGCGTTCAAGATGCTTCTGGTACGGAAGTCTTAACTTTAGATCCAGTAATTGTAAAAGTGATAGCCCCATTTACAGTTTCAGCAGGGTCGAATATGGTGGTTTGTAGAGGAAATCCTATCAATTTGACATCAAGTGTTTCAGGAAATGGAAGTAATGCTGTTACCTACTCTTGGACAGGACCAAATGGGTATGTTTCAAATCAGCAATCTCCGACTTTAGCAAGTTCCACTATTTTAATGTCTGGAAATTACACTGTGACTGCAAAAGTTGGAAATTGTCAGGTGAATGACGATGTGGTAATAACGATTCTCGAGCCAAAATTAGCTGGCGCACAGCTGCAAGATTATAATGGAAGTGAATGGCTAGTAAAATGTACAGAGCCTGGCACACCGACAGGTAAGATATTTGTTAGTAATGGGGTACCAAATAATTTGCAATCATATGTCAGTAGTTATTCTATTAATTGGGGTGTACCTGGAGTGCCAAACTTTACATCTACATCTGGGGCTTGGAGCACAAACAACATATATAACATTGGACTTTATACTTTAACTTTAACCATAAATACTACAAATGGATGTGTCATTTCTAAAAGTTATACTGTTTTTGTTGGTAATCAACCTGCTTCACCTCAAATTCAATTACCAGCAAATGCTCAAGGTTGTACTCCTTTCACTCTAGTGTTTCCTATAAGTGGTGTTTCAGAAAATGTTCCAGGAACAACCTACAAAATTACTTTTTCTGATGATTTAGCTAATCCTTTAACTTTTACACAGTTCAATATTCCGACTTCAATTACAAAAACATTTACTACAACTTCTTGCGGTTCAAGTTTTACTAACGGAAGTACTATAGAGAATAATGGTTTTGGAGTATCTATTCAAGCGGTGAATCCTTGCGGATCTGCAAGCTCTTCATCTGGCCCAATAAGAACATCATCAACTCCGACAGCAATTTTTACATTACCTGTAGTTGGTTGCGTTAATCAGATAATTACTACCAACAATCAGTCAGTTCCAGGGTCATCAGTTACAGCTTCAAGCTGCAATCCAAATGGTGGGAGATATTGGCAAATTACTCCATCTACGGGTTGGAATTTAAATAGTGGAACTTTGGGTGATAATGGTGGGTCTCCAGATGAATATGAAGGATGGACAAATGGTTCAGTGAACCTATCAATAAAATTTAATATAGCAGGAAATTATAGCGTTAAACTATTTGAAAGAAATAGTTGTTCACAAACTTCAGTTGATACTCAAACAATTTGTATTGAACCACCTTTAACTCCACTTTTCGCACTGAACACCAATTCAGGCTGCACTCCATTAGCCATAACAACAACGAACACAACAAATTTAGTTGCTCAATGTTCTCCTCCCATTTATGAATGGTCTGTAGGTTATGCGGCTGGAAATTGTGGCACAACATCTGGATATTCTTACACTAATAATACTTCGGCGACTTCTGCTAATCCATCCTTCAATTTTACTGAAGCTGGAACGTACACACTAACGCTCAAAACTACAAATAGCTGCGGCAGCACAACCACTTCTCAAACCATAGTTGTAAAAAAGCCGCCTACAGTTTCTATAAATCCTATAGCCACTTTTTGTGGTCCTGGGTCTATCACGCCATCTGCAACTATAAATTCTTGTGCGCCTGCATCGAGTACTTTAACATATGCGTGGAGTTTCCCTGGAGGAACTCCTGCAACTGCTGCAACTGCCAACCCTGGTTCGATAACTTATTCAACACCTGGTTCAAAAAGCATTACTTTGATAGTGACTAATGAGTGTGGGCCAAGTAACACTGCTACACAAATTTTTACTGTTAATCCTACTCCTACAATTACCAACACAGATTTAAGTCAAACAATCTGTTCAGGCACGGCTACGGCTCCAATTGTATTGACGTCAACTCCAGCAGGTGCCACATATACCTGGACAGCTGCGGCAACACCTGGGGTTTCAGGATTTACTGCATCGGGAACAGCAAGTACAATTCCTGCTCAAATTTTAACTACAACAAATACAAGTTCAGGAACGGTTACTTATACCATTACACCAAAAATTGGCGATTGTACTGGAACTGCGATTACTTATGTAAGTACCGTAAATCCAGCTCCTACAATTACAACCCAACCTGCACCTAGTACAATTTGCTTAAATGGTACAGCAACGGGATTGACTGTCGCAATAAACTCTAATTTTGGAGTGCCTACTTATCAATGGTACAGCAACAGCATAAATTTAACAACAGGAGGCACCGCTATTTCTGGTGCGACATCAGCAACTTTCAATCCGCCTACTAATGTAGTGGGAGAACTTTATTACTATTGCAAAATTACATTTCCTTCAGGAGGTTGTGTCGGCTTGACTTCTGCAACAGCTTTGGTAAAAGTTGTGGCCCTACCAATAATCACAACACAACCACTTGCTTTTCAAAATATATGCGTTGGAATTGTTATTGCCAATCCATTATCTGTAACTGCAAGTGGTGGATTAGGTATTGCTTCGTATCAATGGTTTTCTAATAGTACAAATGCAACAACAGGCGGAACTGCCATTGGTAGTGCAACAGGATCAACCTACATGCCACCCATTTTTACTACAGCAGGAACATATTATTATTACGTAATAGTAACTTTTCCAGGAAATAACTGTGGGAGTATTACTAGTCAGTCTGTAGTTATAAACGTCTTTGCTGATCCAACCATTACTTCGCAACCTATTGCTTCACAAACTTTATGTTCTAACGCCGCACCAACCAATTTGGTTATTGTAGCTGATGGTGGAAATGGAAGTTTTAATTATCAATGGTACAGTAACACTACAAATTCAACAAGTGGTGGGACTTTGCTTACGGGAGCTACTTCTGCATCCTATACTCCGCCAACTACAACAGTTGGTACTAAATATTATTACTGCATAATTACACAATCTACATTAGGTTGTAATGTTACAAGTGCAATTTCCACAGTAATTATAAATCAATCGCCTACTGCTTCTATTCCAGCAGGACCAATTACTTCGTGTATTGGCGGAAGCACGGGTACTTTAACGGTAACTACGGCAAATGGAGTTGGAACGCCAACCTATCAATGGTATTCTAATAGTGCAAACCAAAACACATTAGGAACTGCAATTGTTGGGCAAACAAGTTCAACCTTTTCACCGCCTTCAGATACTGCAGGAACTACATTTTATTATTGTTTAGTAACTTTTGATGCTATTACAGGTTCTTGTTCGACGGTAGCAACTAATACTTCAAAAGTCGAAATAATCCCAGCGGCGAATGTTTCTATTTTACCGATCACTCCGGTAAATTTATGTGTGGGCGTGACCATTTCGTCTCCATTAGCTGTTTCATATACTGGGGGAACTGGAAACCCAACTTACCAATGGTTTTCTAACACGACAAATTCAAATACAGGGGGAACTTTAATCTCTGGTGCAAATACTGCTTCCTACACGCCTCCTACTTTCAATACTGCTGGAACTTTTTATTTTTATGCCGAAGTTTCTCTTTCCGGAAGCGGTTGTGGTGCCGTAAATAGTGCCGCTGTTGCAATCACTGTTTCTGATGATCCAACAATTACTTCACAACCTATTGCATTGCAAACTTTATGTTCAAATGCAATTCCGACCGATTTGGTTGTTACAGCAACGGGCGGAAATGGAAGTTTTAATTATCAATGGTACAGTAACACTACAAATTCAACAAATGGTGGGACTTTGCT
>NZ_AUDN01000030.1 GCF_000425485.1 Flavobacterium tegetincola DSM 22377
AATTTTTTTATAAGATGATGGATGGCGAAGCGTAACGTCTTTGGGCAAGGGTATTGTTTTTTGAATTTTATTTTCAAAATTTAAAAAACGATACTCTTGCCTTTCTTGATTTTTAGAGGATGCCAAATGCTAGATGTGTAAATAGATTTGTGGATGAGGGCTAAATGGGCTGCTGAAAATGCAGTGGCATCTTCTAAAAACCATGCAAGAACTTCCGAAGTGGTTTTTGGTGTTGAAAAGCTAAAAGTTGTTAAGGTTGTGGGATTGCAAATGATTGGAGGCGGAATTAGATGAAGTAAATGTTTTAGTGAATCATTTGCGAGACCACATCTTTGTTTATGGGATTATGATTGAAAACCTGAATTTTGGGTTTTGAGGATGTTTGATTTGTATGAAGGAATTTGCTTTTATTTCGTTTAAAGCTTTTCTGTTGAAGATATTATTTGGCTATTAAAAACCATGCTGCTACTTCCGAATTGGCCTTTGTAAATAGACTTGCAACATCAACAAAATTTATATTTTTTTAAGCGAAACTGTAAAAGTACTACCTGATCCTAGTTCACTTTTCACAGTAATTGAACCTTCCTGCGTTGCTATAAACTCCTTACTAATTGCAAGTCCAAGTCCAGTTCCTTCTTTTTTTGTACCTGGAACTCTAAAATACCGATTAAAAATCTTCGTTTGATATTGTTCTAAAATACCTTGACCGTAATCTTGAATAGAGAATAAGACCTCACTTTCATTTGACTGCAGGGAAATTGAAATGGTAGAATTTTCGTAAGAATACCGAATGGCATTTGATAAAATATTTGTGAAAACCCAAACCGTTTTCTCGAAATCAGCTTGAACTTCTGGCAGGTTTGCACTAAAAATCGTTTCTATCTTTATATTTTTCTGTTCTGCTTGTATTTGTATTACATCCAAAGCTGCTTTAATAATTTTAACTGGATCATTTGAAGTCATCGTAATTTGCATATTTCCACTTTCCAATTGCGTCATATTCAACAGTTCTCCTGTTATTTTTAAAAGTCTATTACTATCGTCCGTAATGCTGTCGATTAAATGTACTTGTTCCTCATTTAATTTTCCAATTTTATCGTTTTTAAGCAAAACAGTACTCATTTGAATTGACGAAAGGGGTGTTTTAAACTCATGTGAAACCGTCGCAATAAAATTAGTTTTAGCCACGTCCAATTCTTTAAATAAAGTTATATTTTTCAGCATAATCACTTGACCAATAAACTGTAAATCGCTTTCTCCAGTTGGTGTTATACTAATGTCAATTATCTCTTTTTCAAAATAACTTTCCTTACTATCTGCATAAATTTTCAGCGTTTTATTCAACTTTTTTTCAACCGATGTTGCGTTATGCTCTCTAATTAAATCCCGTATTAAATCGTTGTTCAATGCCACTTCCTGAATTTGATGTCCAATAATTTTATCTGCTTTTAAACCTGTTATTTTCAGCGCTTCATCATTTACAAATAATACAACTTTATCTTCATCCAACCCAATAACAGGGTCCTGCATATTATTAATCAACGCTTCAATACGCTTTTTCCCTTTGATAATTTTCTCCATCTTACTTTCCGAATATTCTTCTAGTTTTTCTGCCATTGTATTGAAGGATTTTGCTAATTGGTCAAATTCGGTTGAACTTTCAAATCTAACTCGTTCTTTATAATTCTGATTCGCAATTTCTTTAATACTTTCGGTCAATTTTCTAATCGGATTTGCAATATTACCTGGAAGATTTACCAGCAAAACCAAAGCTACAATCAAACAAATCGTTGCAGTAATCGAAATACGTAGAATTGCGGATTCCGCAGTCTTATTCGCAATAGTGCTTTTTCTTTCAATAGCATTCATATTAATTCGCATCAACTGTGTTATCTCTTGCCGAATTAATAAAGTAAGTGCTGTACTTTGTGGCTCTTGTTTCAAAAGTTTAATTTCTCGCGCAATCGACTCTGTTATTTCGTGTTCTCCCGGCTCTGTTACGTTTGTTTTTTGCTTTTTTAAACTTTCTTCAAAAGATTCAAAAGTAAGTAATCCTTGTTGTAACTGATCAAGAGAAATGAACATATCACGTGAATATTCAAGTGTATTATAGTTGGCAACTAAAATATTTTTGGTGTCTTTTTTTAATGCATTTATGTAAAAAACACTCATTGTCGCCACTATAATTATCAGTGTAAACAAAAGTCCAAGACCTAAATATAATTTTGTTTTAATTGTCATTTGTGCCCGTTTTAATTTTAAAAAAAAATGTAAATTATTTAGGATAAAATAATTAAGTCGGTATTGTTCGTTGATAATTTATGTAGTAATTTGTTAAAAATACTTGTGGACAGAATAATGGTCCATATAGAAAAACGAGGAACTCCAATACACACTGTTGTAATCTTTCGTTCATCCACTTGCTCTATTATCGCTTTTGCTATTGACGTGTTTTTTACTTTAATAATTTCAGCACCTAACTGGGTAGCTAATTTAAAATTATTAATCAGATGACGTTGTTTATTAAGTGCAATTTTATTTGGGTCTTCTTTAGGCGTTTCAACATATAGAACAAACCACTTACTGTGGTAATAATTTGCCAATCGAGCGGTTTTCCGAATTACAATTTTAGCTGTTTTTTCATTACTACTGATGCAAGCCAAAAATTTATCTTGTCTTATCGTGGATGTTCGTATAACTTCCGTTTCTACTTTTCGATTTACTTGTGAGGCCACTTCTTTCAGTGCTAGTTCTCGCAATTGCAGAATGTGGTCGCTTTTAAAAAAATTATTTAGTGCCGTTTTGATTTTGTCTTCTGGATAAATTTTTCCTTCCTTTAATCGGTCTATTAATTCCTCTGAAGTCAAGTCGATATTCACTACTTCATCGGCTTGCGCCAAAACCAGGTCCGGTACTCTTTCTTGGACTTCAATTCCCGTAATTTTTTTAACTTCTTCGTTTAAACTCTCAATATGTTGAATATTTACAGCTGAAATCACGTTTATTCCCGCATCTAAAATTTCAAAAACATCCTGCCATCTTTTCTCGTTCTCACTTCCTTCGATGTTGGTATGAGCCAATTCATCTACAATAACCACTTCAGGTCGCAAACTGATAATAGCATGTACGTCCATTTCTTCCAACTCTTTTCCTTTATAAAAAAGTTTTCGACGTGGGATGATTGGTAAACCTTCTAATAATTCATGCGTTTCCTTTCGATTATGCGTTTCAATAAAACCAATTTTTACATCAATGCCATTTTTCAAAAGGGTTCGAGTTTCTTGAAGCATACGATACGTTTTTCCAACGCCGGCACTCATTCCAATGTACACTTTAAATTTTCCACGACGGGATTTTTGAATTAAGTCTAGGAAATGTTGGGCATTTTGTTGTTTTTCTGGTTCCATATGAGAAGTTTTATTTGCCACGAAGACACAAAGTCACGAATATTTTTTTAAAATTAAATTTATTAAAATGCTGCTGTATTTTTTCTACGAAGAAAATTTAAATAGCAATTATTAAAAGCACAAAGTTTTACTATAAAACTTGTAAAACTTTGTGCCTTTGTGGCAAAAACTTTAATTTAAAACTTAATCGCCAACGAAGTTACTACTGAAAAGCTATTGTCCGATATTTCGGCCGTATTTTTTGCGAAAATCGCATCTTCGCTACTGTAATTTTTGACTTCCGTTCTCCACATTAAATTTGGAGTAATTTTATAATCTGCATTTAAGGAAATGCCATAGGTTTCAAAACCATTTTGAGTTCCTGTAGCAATGATTACGCCTTTTTTATCTTGGTAATATTCTCCTCTTAGGGCAAAATTTAATTTTTCAGTTGCCATAAGTTGTGCCATTACAGAAGCTGCGCACCATTTATTAAAGTCGTCACTTTGAGGAGCAGCTTGTTCCCAACCCATATCAAATCCTGCTAAAAGTTTTACTTTACTTGTTAAATCAAAAGCAACATAGAAATCGTGGAAATAACGTTTTTGACGCAAGTCGTCTGGTTTGTCATTTCCAATAAACGAACTGCTGTTTAGCGAAAATTTTGATGAAGGTCTGTAGACAATTTGATGTCCAAAACCGGGTGTTGTGTTTCCATCGACACGCTGAATTCTTTGCCATCCATTAAGATACAAACCAGTTAATTCCCATTGCCCACTTGGAGAAATGTACGTAATTTTGGCGCCAGCCTCAAAATAAGGCGAATTTTCAGCCATAATACTTCTTGTCAAAGTAAAGCAATCTGCTCCAACGGCACTTTCATAACCGATATGCGAAGGTAAAATTCCTGCAGTAATCCATAAATTTTGGCTTTTTCCAACTTTGAAACCAACATTGGCTTCGTAAATATTTTTCAAAACTCCAGGTTCTGCTGCATAATTTGCATTCATGTATGAACCGGCGGCCAAAGCTAAATTGGCACGGACTTTTTCAGTTTCATAATTTGCTTTTACAAATCCCAAATTCAAACTCACTTCATTATTTCGGTTGTGGCTGTATATAAATCCGGGACGGGTATTGTTGTCGGGATTATTAGCATCGTATTGAAAGTAGGTTTCAGCATAACCGCTGATGGTAAATGGATTTTTAGGTTGATCTTCTTGTGCAAAAACTACAGCTGAAAAACAGAATGTTAATGCAGCTAGACTAATTTTAGTATTCATTATTATAATTGTTAGTTTAATTTTTAAAAAAAGGGAGGTTTGGCAAAACCTCCCCGGCTCTGTTAATTGGTTTATTTTAGTTGGTCTAGCGCAATGTTTAGTTTTAAAACGTTGATTTTTGTTGGTCCAAAAGCTCCTAATAAAGGATGTTCTGTATTAGCATCAATTAAAGTAATCAATTTTTCGCTGTCGATATTTCTTGCTTTTTGGATTCGATCCACTTGTACTTTCGCGCTCGAAACTGAAATATTGGGGTCTAAACCACTACCACTTGCAGTTACTAAATCTACAGGCACTTCTGATTTTTTCACCGTTGGATTTTTAAGCAAAAATGTGTCAATTCTGCCTTGTACTACGGCTAAATATTCTTCATTTGAAGCGCCTTTGTTACTGGCTCCTGAACCAGCAGCGTTATAGTCTATAGCAGATGGTCTTCCCCAAAAGTATATGTCTTTTGTAAAAGTTTGTCCAATATTTGAATACCCTTGACTTTGCTTATACGCAACCATTTCACCTTTGCCTTTATTTGGCGCAAGTTGTGCAATTGCCCAAACCGATAATGGATAAATTACTACGAAAAGCACGAGTAACACGACGGTCATTCTAATTCCTTTTATTAAATTTTCTTTCATAATTTCTAGTATTATTAAATAAATAATGCGACGATGATATCAATCAATTTGATACCTATAAATGGTACAATAATTCCTCCTACACCAAAAAGCAAGAGGTTTCTTCTTAATAAAGCACTTGCACCAATTGGTTTATAACTGACTCCTTTTAAAGCTAGCGGAATCAAGAAAGGAATAATAATCGCATTGAATATTACCGCTGAAAGTATCGCACTTTCTGGACTGTGTAAATGCATAATGTTTAATCCTTGAAGCGCTGGAATTGCGGTAATAAACAAGGCCGGAATGATGGCAAAATATTTAGCAACGTCATTCGCAATACTAAACGTAGTCAACGTTCCACGCGTCATTAAAAGCTGTTTTCCAATTTCAACAATCTCTATTAATTTGGTGGGGTCATTGTCTAAATCGACCATATTACCCGCTTCTTTTGCAGCTTGCGTTCCGCTGTTCATTGCCACGCCAACATCTGCTTGAGCCAAAGCGGGTGCGTCATTTGTTCCATCTCCCATCATGGCGACCAGTCGACCTGCCATTTGTTCTTGTTTAATGTAATTCATCTTGTCTTCCGGTTTCGCTTCGGCAATAAAGTCGTCCACACCTGCTTTTTCAGCGATAAATTTGGCAGTCAACGGATTATCTCCTGTAACCATTACCGTTTTGATACCCATTTTGCGCAATCGTTCAAAACGTTCGAACATTCCAGCTTTAATGATGTCTTGCAATTCAATTACACCCAATGCCACTTCATTTTCAGAAACTACTAATGGCGTTCCTCCATTTTCAGCAATTGTTGTAACTTGAGCTAGTAATTCTTCAGGAAAAGGATTCCCCGCTTTTATTACCATATTTTTTATAGCATCGGTAGCTCCTTTTCTAATTCTAGTGTTGTCAAAATTGATTCCTGAACTTCTTGTCTCGGCCGTGAATTTTATAAACTGGGGATTATTTACTTGCAAAGTCGAAGAATCTATTTTTGCCAGTTCGACAATCGACTTCCCTTCTGGTGTTTCATCCGACATTGAACTCAAAACTGCAGCTCTAATTAATTGTGCTTCTGAAATTCCAGGAGCTGGATAAAAATGGGTCGCTTTTCGGTTTCCAATAGTTATTGTTCCCGTTTTATCTAAAAGCAAAACGTCAATATCTCCAGCCGTTTCAACCGCTCTACCACTTTTCGTAATTACATTCGCTCTCAAAGCACGGTCCATTCCGGCAATACCTATTGCTGATAATAATCCTCCAATGGTTGTTGGAATCAAACAAACAAAAAGTGCAATAAATGATGCGATGGTAATGTTGACATTTGAATAATCCGCGAATGGTTTTAAAGTCACACAAACGATGATGAATACCAATGTAAATCCCGCAAGCAAAATGGTTAAAGCGATTTCATTTGGCGTTTTTTGGCGTGAAGCTCCTTCTACTAAAGCAATCATTTTATCTAAAAAACTTTCGCCTGGTTCATTAGTAACTTCAACTACGATTCGGTCTGACAATACTTTTGTACCCCCCGTAACCGAACTTTTATCACCGCCCGATTCACGAATTACGGGAGCCGATTCACCTGTAATGGCACTTTCATCAATTGTAGCTAAACCTTCCACAATTTCACCATCCGTTGGAATGATGTCTCCGGCTTCGCACACAAACAAATCACGTTTTTTAAGTTGGGATGACGATATTTTTTCACCACTTTTTAAAGTCGCGGGCGTTTCTTCCCTTGTTTTTCGCAAACTGTCGGCTTGTGCTTTTCCTCTTGCTTCGGCAATTGCTTCGGCAAAATTTGCAAACAGTAGCGTCAATAATAACACAAGAAATACGACAAAATTATATCCAAAACTACCTTGCGAAGTTTCGCCTGTCAATGTCCAAAGAGAGACAATTAGCATCACGAATGTTCCAATTTCTACGGTAAACATCACAGGGTTTCGAAACATAAGTTTCGGATTCAATTTCACAAAAGACTGCAGCAAGGCTGGTTTTATAATGTCTTTTTGAAATAATGATTGGTCTTTATTCATTTTAAATTCTTTTTAGTAAATGGTAAAATATTCAGCTATCGGTCCTAATGCTAACACAGGGAAAAAGGCTAGCGCGGCAATAATCACAATCACAGTCAAGGTTACTACACCAAAAGTAGCGGTATCCGTTTTCAAGGTTCCGTCGCCTTCTGGTATGAATTTTTTCTGTGCCAATAAACCAGCAATAGCTACGGGTCCGATTATGGGTAGAAAACGTGCTAAAACCAAGACGATTCCTGTGGACACATTCCACCACACGGTGTTGTCGCCCAAACCTTCAAATCCACTACCGTTATTTGCCGAAGCAGAAGTAAATTCATACAGCATTTCGCTCAAACCGTGAAATCCTGGATTATTTAAGGTTGCTGTTCCATATTCAGGCATTGCAGCGGTTAATGCAGTACCTACTAAAATTAAAAACGGGTGCATTAATGCGATAATCATTGCAATTTTCATTTCCCTGGCTTCGACTTTTTTACCAAAGAATTCGGGCGTCCTTCCTACCATCAATCCACTAATGAAAACCGCAAGAATTATGAAGATAAAGAAGTTCAAAATTCCAACTCCAACACCACCATAAAAGCTGTTAATCATCATGGCAAGAAGTTCGTTCATTCCTGAAAGAGGCATTGTACTGTCGTGCATAGAATTTACAGAACCCGTGGAAATTACCGTTGTAGCGATACTCCAGTATCCTGTGGCTGCAGCGCCAATACGGGTTTCTTTACCTTCCATAGCACCAAGCGAAGTATCTATTCCCATTTTTTCTATCATCGGATTTCCTTGCATTTCGCCAATGACGTTTGGAATGGCTAAAGCCAAGAAACCAACGGTCATTACACCGAAAATCATCCAAGAAAATTTTCTTCTTTTGATGAAAAATCCGAAAGCAAAAATCATTGCAAAGGGAATAATCATTTGAGCCCACATTTCTAACATGTTTGAGAAATAAGTAGGGTTTTCAAAGGGATGTGCTCCATTTGTACCGAAAAATCCACCCCCGTTTGTACCAATGTGTTTGATGGCCACAAAACCTGCTGCTGGCCCACGAGATACTTCTTGTACATTTCCTTCTAACGTAGTAATGCTGTCTTTTCCTTCAAATGTCATCGGCGTTCCTTGAAATACCAATAAAATAGCGACAACGAAAGAAAGTGGCAATAAAATACGCGTACAAGATTTCATAAAATAGGCGTAGAAATTTCCTAAAGCTGTTGTCGATTTGTCTCTAAAAGCTCTGAAAACTACTACTGCCGCCGCCATTCCGGTTCCTGCACTTACAAATTGCAAGAACATTAACCAAAACTGTCCCAAATAACTCAGTCCTGATTCTCCTGAATAATGTTGCAAATTGCAATTCACGACAAATGAAATCACCGTATTAAAAGCTAAATCGGCTGACATACTTGGATTTCCATCCGGATTCATTGGTAAATTTCCTTGCGTCATTAAGATGATCATTCCTAACACAAACCAAATTAAATTGATGGTTAATAAGGCTTTCAAGTGTTGTTTCCAATCCATTTCTTCGTCCGGATTGACACCGCTCAATTTGAAAAACATTTTTTCAAGCGGATTGAAGATAAAATCGAGCCACGTTTTTTCGAGTCCGTAGACCTTGGAAATATATTTTCCTAACGGAATTGCGAGTGCCAGCGTCAGCAAAAACATCGCAAAAATTCCTACTATTTCTGTATTCATTTTTTAGTATTAAGGGTTAATTGATTTAAAATTTTTCGGGTTTAATCAATACATAACAGATGTAGATAAACACGCCAATTGCAATTATAAATAGTGCTGCCATAATTTTTTAGTTTTCTAATATTGTTTTGAGATAACCTTCTCGTGATTCTTTAGAGAGAAAATCTAAATGTTTTTTCAAACTTGCTGGATTTTCTTGAGCGATTAACTCGGCAAAAAATTCGTTTTCAATGGCGTTTTTAGTGTAATGATTGCCACTTTCATAAAGCATATTAATTACCTTCATTACTTCTCTTGCCATATTCACTTCTTCTGGTTCAGCAGCATTCATTTTTTCTATGCAAAAGTGAGCGGTTCGCTTTAATAAAATATACTGCGTGAGCGTCTCGTCTTTTGCTTCCTCAAAGTCCATCCATGTTTTTGACGCAGGAACCCATTGTAGAATAGTTTCAAAAATTTTAGTTTTCATTTCTAAATTTTGTCAAAATAATTAATTGAGGCATAAAGCAGCCCAAAGCATAATAATCCGAGTACCAAAAGGATAATTGTTAACATAATTAATGTGATTTAGGATTAAATTCCGCTTGCGTAAACTTGGTGGCGGTGTTCGTTTTTTAATGGAAGGGGAAGCATTTTCAAGTACCGTACGCCCCAACTGTAATTCATTTCTAGCAAACTTGTCAGTGGACAAATAAAAACGTTTGCTACTAAATTTTGAGTGTATGCATTTCCCTTTTGAAAGATGGAACTGACTTTGTCAAATAACTTGATCACTTTTTCGTCGTCGCCATTTTGGATGGAGTCTAATGTTTCTAAAGTGAGTTGTTCTAATTCTTCTGCTGAAACGGCCGTAGGATTTTTCATGATTATAAATTTTAATGTTTGTGCAAGCCCTATTACCAAACGGATGCCATTAAAAATATAATTTCAGAAGTAATTGATTTACAGTTTATTGCATATTAATTATTGCTTTCTGCCAATAAAACAGCCTATCAAAATGATAGGCTGTTTATCGTTATGATAAGAAATGGCTTTTATAATTGATATTCCTCAATTTTTCGATACAAAGTAGCTATGCCAATTTCTAACAATCGTGCCGCTTCGGCTTTATTGCCTTTTGTGTGATTTAGGACTTTCTGGATTTGCAATTTCTCTACGCTTGCCATAGAGAACGCCGACATCATTTTTCCCAAACCATTGTCAATTTGCTGAAATTCAAAAGGTAAAGTGGATAAATCTAAAATGGAATCATCACATAAAATGATACTGCGTTCTATCACGTTTTTAAGTTCACGGACATTTCCTTTCCACACATTATTTTCCAGTGCTTTTAGATATTCAGGTGCTAATTCTAATTCTTTTTTATTGTTTTTCGTTGAAAAATAAGCAACAAAACTTTGTGCCAATAAAGGAATATCCTTTTTTCGCTCTTTTAATGCAGGCAAATTAATACAGAAGACCGACAATCTGTAGTACAAATCACTTCTGAAATGATGTTGTGCAATTTCCTCTTCTAAATGCTTATTTGTTGCGGCAATAATCCGAACATCAACTTTAGTAATTGTAGATTCGCCTACTTTCTGAAACTCTCCGGTTTCAAGAACACGAAGCAATTTGGCTTGTAGTTCAATCGCCATTTCACCCAGTTCATCTAGGAAGATTGTACCTTTATTTGCTTCTTCAAACAAACCTTTTGTATCTTTTACCGCGCCTGTGAACGAACCTGCTTTATGTCCAAAAAGCGCACTTTCTAATAATTCTTTGCTAAATGCAGCACAATTTAAAGCTACAAAATTCTGATTGTGACGCAGGCTTGCTTGATGAATGGCTTGTGCAAAAACTTCCTTTCCAGTTCCCGTTTCGCCTAAAATTAAAACGGTAGTATCTGTTTTTGCAACTTTTTTTGCCAATTCAATTGCGCTTTTTATTTCCCTAGATGCTCCAATTATGGTATCAAATGAATATTTCTTGCCTACTTGTTGTTCCAAATGGTGCACTCGCTTTGCCAAAGCCACTTTTTCGCAAGCTTTGTAAAGTAACGGTAGTATTTTACTGTTGTCATCTCCTTTCGTGATGTAGTCAAAAGCACCGTTTTTAATTGCTTGAACTCCGTCCGGTATATTTCCATAAGCGGTTAATAAAATCGTCTCTACTAACGGGTAATTAGCTTTTATTTTCTTTGAAAATTCAACACCATTACCGTCAGGAAGTTTGACATCACAAAGGACAAGATCAAATTCAGTTGTTTCCAGTTTTTTGGTTGCAGACTTAAGATCGCCAACCTGAACCACTTCAAAACCTTCTAATGAAATGATTCGCGCTAGCAAGTTTCGCAGTTTTTCCTCGTCGTCGATTATCAATATTTTATCCACAATTCCATATGTTTTTGTACAGCAAAATTAACTAATATTTAATTATAATTTATTTATATTTCTACTTGAGGATTGTGCGTTTAGATATACTAATTATTTGTATTCGGCTTATGATACTACACTTGATGTTGAGTGATCTACTCTAAATATACTTTTATATTTCGCGAAAATAATTAAGATTTAGATTTATTCTGTAATCATGATATATTTTTCGATTTTTAAATTTACTTAAAATGTTATGATTGTTTTGAAGATTTCTACAGATTCTCGGGTATGGCATTCACGATGCTGGAATCTATCTACAAGTAATTTTTTTAGCGCATATTGAAAATATGATATTCTTGCCTTTTCTTGATTTTAGAGGATGCCGAGTGTTCGAACGATAATAGGTGTTGTGGTTACAGTCGGAATGTGGTGTTGAAAATGCAGTGGCAACTTCTAAAAACAATGCAGGCGCTTCCTACTTGGTTTTTGGTCGTGAAATCCTTAAATCTCATAAGGTTGTGGGATTGCAAATGATTTTAAACGATTTTCGATAAAAACCTTGAACTAGTGAAACATTTGTGAGACCACGTCCTGGCTTAAGGGATTGTGATTGAAAACGTGAATTCTGGGTTTTGAGGATGCTTGTTATTGATGAGATAAAGTAATTGTTATGTTTACTCAATAATTCTGTTGAAAATGCGTGGCATCTTCAAGAGCCATGCAAATACGTCGTAGTGCGGTGGCAGTCGGGGGGCTTTGGCAAGGGTGTGCCTTAAAGTGCACTAAAAATAAGAGGCAGTTAATGCCAACGATACTGTTGAAAAATGGAAAATGAATAGGACATAAGAAAAGGATTGTTGTCAATTAAAACCGATTTATCGTTGTGTCAGGAACTGCTGACCTCCGAACTGAGAAGCACTTTAGGGCTCGTCCTTGCTTTTTTGTTGAATTGCGGGTACTATAAATGGCTCCTTAAATGAAGTAATATATTCTATTATTCTTGCCATTTATGGTACTGGCAATTACAATGCAAGTACTTCCTTGTTCGCGTATAAACATTCATAAACAGAGATTCCAATGAAATTGAACGGAAAGATGAATGTGTCGCAATACGTAGATTTTCATGCGAAGGCAGGCGGTGGCGAAGGGACGTGTTTTTGGGACTAGGGTGGTGCGAGGAAAGGCGCAAAAATGTGTTCCTGGCAGCCACCGGCAAGCTATTTTATATAATGTGTATTATGATTCATCTCTTATTCGATGGAATGCAGGATTTTCTTTATGAATCATAATTTTTACATTATGTAACATAGCTAAAAAAAAATTACTGGCGCAAGTCCTTTTCCGGTACGTGTTTTTGCTTTTTCGGCAAAAACTGTGACCGTAATTTTTTTGACTGTATTTGAGCGTCAGGAAATAGGTGTTCTGCTGTACTTTTTTTGAGGCTCGACGTACGTAATCAAGAATACTCAAAGAAGCTCAACTAGCCGCGACAGGTGGGAATCCCGTCTTTTGGGACGGGATGGAAGGATGGCAGGAATATGGAATGAGATTGCTTCGATACTCGCAATGACAGCGCAAGCGATTCGCTCCATAGAATTGGAATGAGATTGCTTCGTTTTTCGCAATGGCTGGTTAATGACTTCACACTAAATTATTACTGAAGTCAACTTATTATCTTCAGAGTTAATATGTATGGAACACGAAATTTTTCTAACACAAGTGTTATTTAATTTTAATTTATGCAATAAACCCACAGATAATAATTTTGATATACTCTTTTTTTTATTTTTCTAATTGAAAATGTTGATCAAATCCAAATTTCAATCACAGTCCCAGTAGCATCACTTATAATAGTATAAGTACCATCCATGTTTTTTGTGCGTTGTGCTATATTCCGTAAACCTATTCCGGATTTACTATTCTCTTGGTCAAAACCAACACCATTGTCTGAAATTTGAAGTAAAATCTGTCCGCCTTTTTTAAGGATATAAAGAGAGCATTTGGAGGCTTGTGCATATTTATGGACATTCTGAAGAGCTTCTTGAATAATTCTATAAATATGTACTTTATGGGTGCTGGGAACCGCAGACCAATCAATGTATTTATCGATACTATAGTCAAATTCCGTTTCAAAATCATTCCTTTGATTGGCTACTAATAAACCAATAGCGTTCTGAAAACTAGTATTTTCAAATAATAAATTTTGTTGTAAATCGTGGGAAACTTTTCTAATTTCTGCTTCTGATAGCAATAATTCTTGAACAAGTAAATCTTTTTGTTGGACATCTTCAGACTTGAGATTCATTAAATTATAACGCGTTGTAAAGATACGATTCACGATTCCATCGTGCAGTTCTAAAGCAATCCGGTTGCGTTCCTCATCACGGACGGATTGATTTTGATCCGCCTGTTGTAAAATCAATTGGTAAATTTTCTCGTTACTTTCTTGCTGCTCGTGAATCAATTGCAACTCCTTATTTTTACTTCTCAAACGGTAAATAATAAACACAGTCCCTATGAATAATAGCGCTACACTAAAAAGCACAACTGTTGAGGTATATTTTTTAATTAAATTTTCATTTTTTTCTTCTACTTGATCCGTTTCGTAAGCAATTCGTGCAAATTTATTTCGCGTATGCCTCTCAACAGTTTGCAAACTATCATTCAGTTTAATATATAATTTGGTGTAGTGGTCTCCTTTTATCTTGTCATTTAAGCTTAAGATTTTTAAAGCATTTTTAATATCGTAAGTGCTTTCAATTTCTCTCGCTTTTCGATATCCTTTCTCGAGATAAAACAGTCCTTTGACAGTATCATTCATTTTAATATAAAATTCTCCTAAATGAATTTGTCCGGTTACGATGCCTGATTTTATTTGTAGACTGTCCCTGATCATGGAAGATTCTTTAAAAAGACGTTCCACATTATTCAAAGCGCCCGATTTCATTTTCGAATAAGCTAAATTATCGAGTAACATAGCATAAAGTTGTGGGTAGTTGTGCCTTAAGTTACTTGTTAGTAATCCTTTATTGTAAAACTCCACTGCTTTTATATGTTCTCCTTTCTTTTCAAAAAGATTACCAATATTGTTGTATATAGAGGCTCTGGACTTAACTAATTTTTCTTTAGGATAATTTGTCATTTCCATTTCATCCAATTTTTCTAGTGCAAAATTGAAGTACTTTAAGGAATCTTCGTAGTTGTTCAGCGCCATTAAATTCAGCGCCATTAAATTGTTACTCTCATATATAAGGCGACTATCTTTTGCTTTAATTAAAAAACGGAGCGCATTTGAGGTTTGCACTTCACTTTCAGTGAAGATTCCGGCATCGTATAATATTCCCGATTTGTATAATAAAGTTCGGCCTGTATTTAGGTTGTCATCTATTAATCTATAAAATTTTTCTGCTCGAGCATAATATATAAAAGCGCTATCATTTTGAAAGTTATTTTCATAATAATCACCTATAAAATATAAAGATTTCGCAATTTCAATAGTATCTTTGCTTACTGTTGCACGATTATAAATATCTTTTGTGACTAATAAATATTTGTCAAATTGGCCCACTTCATAATAAAGACCTGAAATTTTGAACAGCTTTCTATAATTTATAATGTCCTTTTTCTCTTCAAGTAAAAGATAATAGAGCGTATCTAAGTTTTTGATTTTTGATAAATCATCTATTTTTTTTGCGCTTAATCGTTTAGATATAATTTCAATTTTTTGTTGTCTGCTTCTGTTGCTCTCTTTTTTACAAGAAATAAACAGTACAAGGAAAAATAAAATTAGAAATTTAGGTTTCAAATAATAATTATTTAATACTCAAAAATAGAAAATAATAACCAGATAGAACTAAAAAGATCTATCTGGTTTTCCTTATTGTTATTTTTTCACTTTGTCTTTATCTCTATCGTCTCCTCCATGATCAATACCTGGAGGTGTCACTATAGGTGGATTGGTAATATCATCTGCATGAATCGCAGGATTTTCAGTTTCTATACTTTCTGTTGTACAAGAGGACATAATAACGGATGTTGAAAAGCAACACAATAGTAGTATTAATTTTTTCATGATAAAGTAAGTTTGGTTAATAGTGATTTTGTGCCTTTAATAAAGGCACTACTTAATAAAAAAACCGTCCGGGATTTGGAGGTTCTTGTTACTTCAAATGACCTTTTTGGTTAAGAAAAAGGTCTCCCCATTTGACGTAAGTACAAAAGCTTTTATTGATTTAGTGTTTCAAATCATTAGCAAATTAAGCAGGATAAAAGGAGATAAACCATTATTTTTGCTGCCATATGGTAAACGTGTCCAGTCTGTTAGGATAATAGTACTTCTAAAGGGTGAAGACCAATTATTTGATTAGGCAAATCATTATAGAATAAGTTTGAATAGTGCTAACCATCAATCTTTCGAAGAATTACATCTATGTTTTCCCTATAATTCGGTGAGAAGGGAATGATTTCATCGTAATTGATATAGCACTTTGCTTTACTAAAATGAATTCTGGAAACATGATTTATATTGACAATATAACTTTTGTGTATGCGTAGGAAGTAGAAGGGAAGCGTGTTTTCATAGTACTTGAGTGTTTTAAAAGCATTTACTACTATTCCATTCATAAGTTGAATATCGGTCGTATTATTATCTGCTTTCAAGTACACTACATCTTGCAAATTAATAAATTGATAATCACTGTAGGACTTTATACAGAGGTTTGTGATTAGTTTTTCAGGAGTTCTTTTTTCAAATTTAAACAGTGTTTTTCCCAACGAATGTAACGACAATACGCCAATTAGGTAATCAGAAAAACCAGCACTAAATGCAGCTACTGCAGCTACTTCATTGGGAGATATAGCAACGAAATAAGGAAAAGGATCTAAGTAAGCAATTGATTCGCCTATCGTCTGAACCCGTAAATTATTTTGTTCTAAATCGGTTGACAATTGAATGAAAACCAATTCGGGTTTAAATTTTTTGATGTGTTTTAGTGCCGTTTGAGTATCTTTGGAAACAGCACTGCATAAATAGTTTGGAAATGACTCAAAAAGTGTGGTGACTTCTTTTGAAAAGAAATCATCGTTGCAAAGCACAAGAAAAGAGTATTGCATAGCATCTATTTGATTGGAATGCAAACTAAGAACAAGATTCCATACCCGATGCTATAAAAACAATCACTATTGTTAAATTTATACTATGAATATTTTTATTGTAGACGACCATCCAATGACCGTAGCAGGATATGCAGAAACCTTGTCCGGTAGTCAAATTTTTCCGCAATCTACTTGCTTTATTAAAGCCTACAATTGCCAAGACGCTTTTTCTAAAATAACAGCAAATGCCACTCTTGACCTCGCGATCATTGATTTTGGCTTGCCTTCCTTTGCTGAGCAAAATATATTTTCGGGAAGCGATTTGACCAAAATTGTAAAACAGCATAATCCAGAATGTAAAGTCATCATCATAACTGCACATACAGAAATACTGATCATTTTCGAAATCTATAAAAACACAAAGCCGGACGGACTGATCATTAAAAATGACTTGACTCCAGAGAATTTAAAAACAGCTGCTTCACAAGTGATGATTGGAAACCAATTTCAGAGTACATCAGTTCAGAAAGTCATTCAGGATATATGGAAAAAGGAATTAATGATTGAAGACACAAATAGGGAAATCTTATTGTATTTATCTAAAGGAAATAAAATAAAGGACATAGAACGAATTACTAAAATATCAATGAGTACCATCCAAAGACGCATTGCTCATATGAAAGATGCTTTCAATGTTTCCGAAGACAGCAGCTTAATAAAAGAAGCAATTTTGCAGGGATTTTTATAAGCTGTAATGCTATTATATACATTTTAAAGCGATGTGTTTTTAGTACATCTCACTTTACCCTCTCAAAATTTTTCAGAATAACTTTTCACCTTACATTGTTAGCGAAATACGGCCATATTTTAGTATTTCTTTTGACTTTAGGACATTTAAACTTTCGACTTACTTGTGTTTAATTGACAAAAAATCCGTTGCGAAATTCTCGCAACGGATTTTTTTTAACACAACTGACATAAAATGTAGCACAGCAATCAAAACGATACTCCTAAATTTGAAATCATAAAATTTTAACAAATAGTTTGCATTTTACACATTAAAAGCAAAGTGCTACGATTCGTAGAAAAAACAAAGTAACCAATAAAACCATTTATATTATGAATCAAAAATCCCTAACAAAACAAAAAATGTTTTTTGTTTTAACGCTATTTACCTTACTACTAGGAGGTATTTTAAAGAGTCAGGCACAGAGTTCGTCTGGCGTTACTATAGGTTGGAACATAAGCGTCGGCTGCCAAGATTATTCCGAAGACCGTAAAGAAGTTTTCATTGAACAGATTCAAGTGAACGAACATATTAAAGTGTGTAGAAATAGTTCTGTAAAGTATACACTTTCGCCACTTCCTACTGGTTCGACCACCGTGTGGACTGTAAGCGGTGGTACAAAAAGTCTTGAAACTAATCAAAGTGTAACAGTCAATTGGACGGGTATAGGTACTGCTAATGTAACATTTACTATAACTACACCAACGGGCATATTAACCAATTCATTACCTATAAACATTATCCAAGGACCTTCAGCAGCGTTTGACTCTACTCCATTTACGGTAAATCAAACCATCTATGCCTGTGCAAATCAACAAATCAGTTTTAATGATTTATCTAATCCAAACGGCTCAAGCGCCATCGTCAGCTATCTTTGGGATTTCGGTGATGGAGATGTTTGGGACGGCCAATTAGCCAGTCACAGCTACGACAATCCAGGTACCTATTATGTACAATTGAAAGTGACTAATCAATGCAATTGCACGAGTACTACTAAAACAAGAGTCATTATTGACAAAAAAGGATTTGATATTATCTGTGCAAGTATTGTATGTGAAAAACAAACAGTTACCTATTCCTTACCAGCAGAAGCAACTAGCGCTTGCGGTGGCTTTAACTGGAGTGTTATAGGTGGTACCATCGTTGGTTCAGATCATGCACCTACGGTCAATGTAATCTGGGACCAAGTCGATCAAAATGGCTTTGGGTACATCACTTTTACTCCAAGTCAATGTTCCTTACCTTGCGTATTTCCCACAACAGCTAAAATTCCAGTAATTAAAAGTGTAGGAACCATTACGGGCAACACTTCACTATGTCTAGGACAACAAGGCAATTATAAACTACCGCCGTGGCCCACAACTGATATTGAGTGGCATATTGTTGGTAATACCAGTGGCAACTTTGGCACAATAATTCAAACCGATCAGCGTAATGAAATTGTTCTTACTCCTTTACAAGCAGGTACCATTACGTTAGTGGCACTTTATAACAATACGCTTGTGCATTGTGGTGGAAAAGCAACTTTAACCATAAATGTAAGCAGCCCTGAACCTTTTAATGGAGAAAGTGCGGTTTGTCTAGGAACGGCTACTACTTATACCACTGTATCAGGAAACAATGTAAATTGGACTTTAAGAAGCGTTAGTGGAACAATTATTACACCAGTTACGTTTGGCAATAGTTTTTCCTACTCGTTTACAGCAGTAGGAAATTATACGCTCACTGTTTCAGGTAGTGGAATTTGTGAGGGTCAAACCAAAAATATAAATGTTGCACCAGCTCTACAAGCGCCTGTACTTACTACGCCATTAACGACAATTGTTTGTCTAAATGCACCATATACCTACTCTGTTGCCAATCCAGCACCAAATGATCAGTACGAATGGATTGTAGACAGTAATGCAACAATTATAGGAAGCAGTACAGGCAGTGAAATTAATGTCATTTTTCAAGGCAACAGTCAACTAAAAGTCAGAAAAATACAGCAATCCCCATCAAACTGTTCCTCGCCTTTTACCGTTATAAATGTGACTCAATTGACTATTGATGCTGACATTTCTAATACAACTGCAGTAGTTACTCAAATGAGCGCGTGTAGTAATAATTTTTTTACGTACAATGCAGTGAATACAACTGGAGGTATCTATGTTAATACAAACAATGCGAGCACGTTTGAATGGAGCGTGAATCCTTCAACGGCGGGAAGTATTACTTCTGGTCAAGGAACGGCAACTGTAGAAGTGTTATGGAACAATGTCACGGGTCCACAAAACTATCATTTAGAATTGGTCATTAAAAAATGCACCACCATTAAAACCATCTCCAAGTTAGTGATTGTGTCGCCAATTCCATCTATAAGTATTACTAATAATGCAACGGTATGTAGTGGGAACCAATTGTTATTTACCGTGGATTCAACAATACCTCTTGTCGGAGCTACTATTCAGTGGGATTTTGGAAATGGAGAAACACAATTAGGTAATCCAGGAGCGATTTCAATTCAACATCCGTTCGAAAATGGTTCTGGAGCCAATATAGGCTACACCGTTACGGCAACAATTGTCAACGCAAATAACTGTGCAGGAACGCTAACTGCTTCCAGTAATTACGTCATAACACCCGGTCCCAGCGCTACAGCTTCTTACAGCACTGGAGGAAACACATTTTGTTATGAATATCAAATTAATGCTACCCTTACAGCAAGTGTAACCACAGGTTCAACTATTGCATGGTATTATGGTGTGGACGTAGCTACGGGAACGCAAGTACAAACTGGTCCATCACTCAATGTGACTTATGCTGGAGGGTTTACCTTTGGAAACTACTTTTTTGTGGCTACTAAAAATGGATGCAGTACAAAATCCAATAATCTATACATTTATCAAGATTGTGGTCCACTACCTCCATGTACCATTGCATCAAATCCTCAACTTACCTTTACTGCCACTAATGCATGTGGCACTATTACTTTAACTGGATCTTATACAGGCACACCTACCGCGGTTCGGTTTACAATTATCGGCCCAGGTGTTTCTTTACTTGATGTTCCTGGAAACCAAAGTACCAACCTATATGTATTATCGGCTGCTAAAGCGGGAATATACCACGTTTTTTATAAAGTGACTTACATAAGCACCACAGGCACGCAGTGTACAATTTCGGAATCACGTACGGTAACTGTACCTTACGTAGCAGACTTTAAAATTAATGCAACTTGTAATTCCTCCGATAATGTTGATAATTATTTAGTAACGCTTACCAATTATTCAAACTTTTTAGGAACAGTAACCACTCCCCAATTCAAGTACGAACGGGTTACCAGTTCAGGTACGCTTATAACAGTACTTTCCAACTGGAGTGCTACCCAAAACATAACAAACTTACCACTTGCCCCAGGAACGCATTATTTCCGCCAATCCATTAGAGGCAAAATAAACGGAGTCTGGCAAACTGTATGCTCAACAATTAATTCAATCGAATTGACTAGTATGAATGGGTTGAGTATAGATTTTCAGCAACCGCTTTGTTTTGATACAGCAGTAGAGTTTGGGGTGCAGGGCACAGATAACCTTGGATATACTTTTTTATGGACTTTTGAAAACCCGAATCCTGGTATTATCGATCCAGTTACCAATACCAATCCTAAACCTTTAAGACTGTTTGACGCTTCATTTGCAGGTTCACAAGTAATGGTAACTTTAAATATAAAAAACAAGTACGGATGTACAAGAACTTTAACTGCCCTCGTTACGATTCCAAACAAGTGTTTCTCTGGAACCCTTACCTCCACTCCACCGGATGCTACTGTCTGTAAAGGAACTCCACTACTTTTGTCATACAGCCCAGGAACCTTACCGACAGAATGCGGCGTGACGAATTATATATGGATGAAAGACAATGTGGTGATACAAGGTGAAACAGCGAGCACGTATTTGGCATACACGCCCGGATTTTATACCGTTAAAGTTTTCAACGGTACTTGCGAATACACAAGTCCAAATGTAATCAGTCCAATTTTTACACCACTGCCGAGTCTGACTTTAAATGGGCCTACCACACTATGTGAAGGAGATAGCGCTAGTTTTAGCGTCACTACCAATGCAATAGATATCCAATGGACTATTGACGGCATTCCAAATACCGCCTTGAACGGTGAAACTTCCATTAGTTTGCCCAATTTAAGTGCAGGGACGTACGAAGTTTCCGTAAAAGTAACCGCTAATGGATGCGACAAAGAAGCTACACAGTCTTTTGAAGTTATCTCCGTTCCAGCAGCGGTTGTAATCAGTACTCCCGTACTGGTAAACTGTCAAAGCTATACCATAAAACTGACAGCTTACGCACCAGGAATCGGGACGTACAATTGGAGCAATGGACAAGTTGGCGTTTCAAATCCAGACGGTTCCAATACCATTACAGTTAATCAAGGAGGAGCTTACATGGTCACTTTTAGTAATGCGTTGAACTGCTCGACTGCTGCACAAGTATATGTGCCTAAAAGTCCAAAAGCCTATATGTGGGTATTCCCTACAGGATGCTACAGCAAGTGTAAGGACGAAGTAGCTTCTCTATTGGGACCTACACTTCCCGTTAATGCGTGGAGTTGGTTGTTAAATCAATCGCCTTTATTAAGCGGAACGAATTCGGTACCTGCTAGTCTGCCTTTAACACAATCAGGCACGTATAACCTGCAACTCAATACAGGTTTATGCAACTATACCAGTGAGTCCATGTCGTTGTCGGCGAGCACTTGTGCGGATTGTAAAGTGGGTGTAAAAGTCAAAAAAATAATTTTAAACGGATCACCCTTTTGCGCATCCACACTAACGCTTGAAATAACGAACTCAAATCCTTCCTTTCAAGCTTCCATCGTAAGTAATACTACTGATTTAATTGTGATGCCAGGAAGTATAAACGTGGCAAATGGTACACATCTCTACACGTCTACTATTTTACCGATCAACGGCTTTTTAGGCGGAACTGTAAACATGTCTCTCATCGGTACTATTGTAAAAGAGGAGATCATCAACTGTGCAACACCATTTACGCTTAATGTACCTTCTTGTAACACCGCTCAAGCTAGAACTGGAACGGAAACAAATGTGGACATTCAAGACTTAGCGGCAAAAGGAAACATAACCTTGTATCCGAACCCTGCCACGAACCAAGTGAACATTCGTTTTGAAACCGAGCAAAGCAACAGCCAAGTAGAAGTCTACGACTTAACAGGGCGTTTGATTGCAAATTTTGAAGCAACTGCCACACAAGGCGTTTGGGAATTGGATTTAGCTCCAATGGCAACAGGCGTGTATGTAGTGGTACTCCGACAAGGAGGTACAATTTTAATGCAACGAAAATTGCAAGTACTACAATAAAACACTTAAATTTATCCAATCCTACCTCCCTCTCCTTTGGAGAGGGTCGGGGTGAGGATTTAAATCGATAACATTATGAAAAAAATTCTACTTACAGTTTTAATAATAACTACTTTAATTGGTAATGCCCAATGTTGGAAAACCGTTTCAGTTGGCGAACAACATTCAAATGGTATCCAAACGGATGGAACGTTATGGGGTTGGGGGTTAAACGGGGATGGCGGTAGGGTTGGAAATGGTTCCAATTTCCAAGTAGTAAGCCCGGTACAAATCAGTACAGCTACAGACTGGAAGGAAATTAATGCAGGAGTTTCACACAGCTTCGCATTAAAACTATCAGGCACACTTTGGGGATGGGGAAATAATGCTAATGGTAGACTGGGGAATGGAACAACTACCTCAAGTTCAACCCCCATTCAAATAAGCACTAGTACTTGGAAAATGGTTAAAGCAGGTAGTGACCATAGTGTGGGTATACAAACAAACGGTACGTTGTGGACTTGGGGAAGTAATGAAAAAGCTACATTGGGTGATGGAACATTTGTAGATAAATTGGTTCCTACGCAAATTAGTACTGCTATCAATTGGAAAATGGTGAGTTGCAATTCAAGCCGAAATATAGCTGTAAAAGAAGACGGTACACTCTGGGTTTGGGGCTTTAACAGCCCTAATTTGGGAGTGGTTGGTATGGGCTCTGGTACTACCTACATTACGGTTCCCACACAAGTGGGTAACGCTACCGACTGGGAAATCGCAGTTGCAGGTAATGGTTACTTCTTAGCTTTAAAAAATGACCATACTTTATGGGCATGGGGCGGTGGGGCTAATGGGTGCCTAGGAAATGGCAGTACTACATCTATGCCTTTTCCCACACAAATAGGTACTGCTACAGACTGGGAAAGTGTAGAAGCAGACGCTTTTTCTTCTTTTGGATTAAAAACAGATGGTTCGTTATATGCTTGGGGTCGAAACATGTGGGGTAATTTAGGAGATGGTACGCAAACCGATCTTTTAGTTCCTACTCCTATCACAACCACCAGCGATTGGAAAGGTATATCCACCAGTTTTGTTTCTAGTGCTGCAGTAAAAACAGATGGTTCTTTATTCACTTGGGGTAGTAACTTTTGGGGGAATTTAGGAGACGATACCTATGATGATCATTACAGTCCAGAACTCATAACCACTTGCGAATTAGGAACAGAAAACTTTAATAACAATAAAGCTACTATTTACCCCAATCCTGTGCAAAATCAATTATTTATTAACACCCAAGAAACCCAAATCTATCACATCTATTCTATTTTAGGAGTAAAAATAAGTGAGGGAGTACTTTCTGTAGGAAATAGCATTGATTGTAATGATTTAAGTTCTGGCGTTTATTTGTTGAACATAACGGATAGTTTTGGGAAAACAAATACTGTAAAGTTTTTAAAGAAATAATATTTATCCCACCTTCTAACTCCTTATACCTCCCTATTGAAGCCCCTCCTTTGGAGGGGTTGGGGAGGCATAGGGTTGGGGTGAGGATTTAAATCGATAACATTATGAAAAAAATTCTACTTACAGTTTTAATAATAACTACTTTAATTGGTAACGCCCAATGCTGGAAAACAGTTTTGGTTGGCGAACGCCATTCTGTAGGTATTCAAACCGATGGTACGCTATGGGGTTGGGGTTTTAATGGAGATGCAGGAACGGTTGGTAATGGAGCTAACAGTAATGTATTGAGCCCCGTACAAATTAGTACTGCTACCGACTGGAAAGAAACAAGTGCTGGGGCCGCTCACAGCTTCGCAATAAAAGAATCAGGTATACTATGGGGATGGGGATATAACGCTAATGGTAGACTGGGAAATGGAACTACTGCTCCAAGTTCAACACCGGTACAAATAGGTACCAGTACTTGGAAAATGGTCAAAGCAAGTTATCATCATAGTGTAGGCATAAAATCAGATGACACTTTGTGGGCTTGGGGAAGTAATGAAAAAGCCACTGTTGGTGATGGAACATTTATAGACAGATTAGTACCTACGCAAATAAGTACTGCTACTAATTGGAAATCGATTAGTTGCAACATAAGCCGAAGTATAGCCATCAAAGAAGACGGTACGTTGTGGGTTTGGGGTTTTAACAGTCCTGCCTTAGGCGTAACGGGTATGGGGTCGAATGTAACCCACATCACTGTGCCTATGCAAGTGGGTACCGATACTAACTGGGACACTGCAGTAGCGGGTAATGGTTACTTTTTAGCTTTAAAAAATGACCATACCCTTTGGGCTTGGGGTGGGGGGGCTAATGGTAAATTAGGAAATGGCAGTACCCCTAGCATCTTTCTTCCCGCACAAATCGGTACCGCTTCCGATTGGGAAACTGTTGAAGCAGATTCTTTTTCTTCTTTTGGCTTAAAAACGGATGGCTCGTTATATGCTTGGGGTCGCAATATGTTTGGCAATTTAGGAGACGGTACTCAAACCGATCTTTTAGTCCCTACACAAATCACAACCTCTAGCGATTGGAAAGGGATATCTACTAGTGTAATTTCAACATCTGCAGTAAAAATAGATGGCTCGCTATATTCTTGGGGTGGAAACCAATATGGCAATTTGGGAGATGGAACGTATACGGAAAGTTACCTTCCCCAAGTTATTACTACTTGTAGCTTGGGTATTGAAGATTTTACTAAAAGTAAAGTTAGTATTTATCCCAATCCAGTACAAAGTGATTTGTTTATCAATACTCAAGAAACACAAACCTATCAAATCTACTCTATTTTAGGAGCTAAAATAAGTGAGGGAGTACTTTCTGTAGGAAATAGTATTGATTGTAGTAACTTAACAAGTGGTGTTTATTTGTTGAACATAACGGATAGTTTTGGGAAAGTATCAACCCTCAAGTTTGTGAAACAATAATGTTGCTCAACCTATAACCTACAACTTACAACCTTTTTTATTATGAAAAAAATACTACTTTTAATTTTAACAGCAATTGCAACCACTAGCTATGCCCAATGCTGGAAAACCGTTGCAGTTGGAGAAAAACATTCTCTAGGCATTCAGACGGATGGAACCTTATGGGCTTGGGGTTTTAATGGCGACTCTGGCAATGTTGGAAATGCTTCGACCGCTAATGTATTAAGTCCGGTACAAATCAGTACCGCTACCGATTGGAAGGAAATAAGTGCAGGGATAGCCTATAGCTTTGCTTTAAAACAATCGGGAGCCTTATGGGCTTGGGGAAGTAATTATTATGGAAATCTTGGAACAGGTACTACTGCATTTAGTACTACACCTGTTCAAATAGGCACCAGTACTTGGAAAATGGTTAAGGCAGGTTATCATCAGAGCGTGGGTATTAAATCAGATGGTACGTTATGGGCTTGGGGAGATAACCAAGATGGAAATATAGGTGATGGAACATTTATAGACAGATTAGTGCCTACGCAAATAAGTACTGCTACCAATTGGAAATCGATTAGCTGCAACTTAAGCCGAAGTATAGCCATCAAAGAAGACGGTACGCTTTGGGTTTGGGGTTTTAACAGTCCTGCCTTAGGCGTGACAGGCATGGGGTCGAATGTCACCCACATTACCGTGCCTACTCAAGTGGGTACCGATACAGATTGGAAAGAAACCGCAGCAGGCAACGGTTAATTTTTAGCTCTCAAAACGAATAATACTCTTTGGGCTTGGGGTGGGGGGGCTAATGGTAAATTAGGAAATGGCAGTACAACTGGCATCTTTCTTCCCGCACAAATCGGTACCGCTACAGATTGGGGAACTGTTGAAGCAGATTCCTTTTCTTCTTTTGGCTTAAAAACCGATGGTTCGTTATATGCTTGGGGTCGAAACATGTTTGGCAATTTAGGAAATGGTACCCAAACTGACCTTTTAGTCCCTACTCAAATCACCTCTACCAGCGATTGGAAAGGGATATCTACCAGTTTTAATTCTTCCTCTGCAGTAAAAATGGATGGCTCACTATATTCTTGGGGTACTAATTATTGGGGGAATTTAGGTAATGGTACGTATACGGAAAGTTATCTTCCTCAGGTTATTACTACTTGTACCTTGGGTATTGACGGTTTTACTAAAAGTAAAGTAGCTATTTATCCCAATCCAGTACAAAATAAGTTATTTATCAACGCCCAAGAAACGCAAACCTATCAAATCTATTCTATTTTAGGAGTTAAAATTAGTGAGGGAGTACTATCGGTGGGTTCTAGTATTGATTGTAGTAACTTAACAAGTGGAGTGTATTTGTTGAATTTAATTAACAATAATGGCTTAAGTACTACTATGAAGTTTGTGAAACAATAATGTCGCTCAACCTATAACCTACAACTTACAACCTTTTTTATTATGAAAAAAAAATTACTTTATACCCTACTATTTTTGGCAACATTAAGTGTTCAAGCCCAAACGTGGCAATGGGCTAAACGCGGAGGTAGTGTATTACCACCACCCAATGGAAATGAAAAAGTAGTATCGATGTGTGTGGACCCTAATGGAAATGTTACCGTAGCTTCCCTAGTAAGTTCGTCTAACATTAATATTGATGGTAACTTAAAGACCGGTTACTCGGTACAATATCCCTCCTCTGATATTGCCATTGCTAGTTTTTCTTGTGATGGTACGTACCGGTGGAGTAAAACAATCGGTGGTTATAATACTGATAAAATCCAAGATGTAGGTACGGATGCAGAAGGAAATGTGTATGCAGCGGGTACAATAACCGTTGGAGTCACTGATTTTGGAACCACAACAACAGCCTATCAAGCACATTTTGATACGGACACCATTCTTCCTGCAGCGCTCCAAAGTGTAAATCAATACAAAAAATCCATGTTTCTAATTAAATACGACAGTATTGGTACGTTCAAGTGGTTGCGTATGCCACAACCTGATGATGTAACTAATGTAACATCAATTAGTCAAAACTCGTCTAAAAATCTACAAGTGGATGGCTTGGGAAATTCTTATTGGTATGTCTATTTATCTCCGGGTGTTTATGCCAATGGCAATTATACCGTAACAAGTCCAGGAGTAACGCACCATATCTTGAAATATGATTCAGAGGGTAACTTTGTTAGCGGTCTTCCTATTGACATTGTAACCACTGGTTATAACGATTTCCGATTTACACGAAATCATATTAATGGCAATTACTATATTGTGGGCGGGTTTAGTTCATTAGCCGAAGAGGGAACTATAACTATTGGAGGACAACTGATGGCTCATAGCAAATATCTAGCAGCCTTTGATAGTACGGGAGCTTTTTTATGGACACGTACAAACAATGGGAATACACCATGGGAAGTACAAGACTTTGATGTAACATTTGACGCAAATAATGATTTGTATCTTACTGGAACTACTTTATATAGCAGTCCGCTTGAAGGGCCCAATGTAATAGATGGTTGGAATGGGCAACAATTTGTGGTACCAGCTAATAATTCTGGAACATTTATGTACGTTGTCAAAATGGATACAATGGGAAATACCATTTGGCAAACCAATAGTAGTAGTGTAGGAAATGCAAAAGGTATTGCTATTAATGGAAATGAAGTTGCCATTACAGGTTATTCTCATTCATTTATTTGGCAAGGTATTAATTTTATTTACCCAAACAACGGTGGAGATGGACAGTATCCTTTTATCATTCGTTTTAATAAAAACACAGGTGCCATAATTGCTAATCACTATTTAACAGCTAATAGTGTTTCTTCGGATTACGGACAACGTATACTTTCCGATAATGTAGGCAATTATTTAATTGGTGGTTCATTTCAATCTACCATGAGTGGTTTTGGTGGTTCGATTACCAATGTGGGAGGTAGTGACGATTTCTTCGTGGCTAAATTCGGGAGTGCTAGTTGTGATTTTTTAGGAGCTACTGTATTTGATAAAAAAGCAACTATTTTGTATCCTAACCCAGTGCTTAACCATTTATTCATCAATACACAAGAAGTTCAAAAGTATCAGGTTTATTCTATTCTTGGATCTAAAATTAGTGAAGGAGTTCTATCGGTGGGTTCTAGTATTGATTGTAGTAACTTAACAAGTGGAGTGTATTTGTTGAATTTAATTAACAATAATGGCTTAAGTACTACTATGAAGTTTGTGAAACAATAATGTCGCTCAACCTATAACCTATAACCTACAACTTACAACCTACAACCTTTTTTATCATGAAAAAACTTTTACTTATTACATTATTATCACTTTCCACACTCTTTTCTAATGCCCAATGTTATGAAAGCTTAAAATTTGGAGGAAGCCATACAATTGGTGTCAAAGCAGACGGAACACTTTGGGGCTGGGGTCGGGCCTATGAAGGTGAGCTAGCAACTGTTAATTGGACCGAACCGAATCCGATTCAAATCAATTCAATCTCTAATATTAAAAATTTATACCCAGGTGTACTCAATACATTCATAATAAAAAATGATGGTACACTGTGGGGTGTCGGTAGTAATCAACTCGGTTCGTTGGGTGTAAATTCAACTACACAAAGTTTCACAAATTTTCAGCAAATTACTACAAGTAACAATTGGTTAAAGGTAGCCCCTTCACTTTATTTCACGTTAGCTTTAAAATCAGATGGAACTATTTGGTCATGGGGTCAAGACGACAATAATCAAACTGGGAATCCCCCTTCATCAGAGTCACAACTTGTTCCCATACAAGTAGGTACAGCAATGGATTGGGTTGACATAGCTACAAGTACAGGTGAAACAGCTTTTGCTTTAAAAGCAAATAGCACACTTTGGGGTTGGGGAGCAAATACAGGATCATTGTTAGTGGCTGCATCTAGCGTGTATTCCTTATCAACACCTACTCAAATTACAACCGCCACTAACTGGAGTAAAATAAGTGTGGGAGGTGTGCATATTTTAGCTCAAAAAGCAGATGGAATATTATGGTCTTGGGGGTCTGGCGCCGCAAGAGGGGTAGGCGAGAATGTTAACCCTGGCATTACTCCAACTCAAATTGGAAATGAAATATGGAAAAGTTTTTCAGCAGGTGGTTCTACTTCTTTTGGAGTTAAAGAAAACGGTACGCTATGGGCATGGGGATATAATACTAATGGTGAATTAGCCGATGGAACAAATACAACTCATTATTTACCTGTTCAAATAGGAACCGATACCAACTGGGACACTGTTAACGGAGGTATATACTCAACTTCTATGGCTACTAAAACTGACGGAAGTGTTTATTATTGGGGTAATAATTATTTCGGTGAGTTTGGTAATGGCACAGATTATATTGATTATTTCTTTACTTCTCCTCAATTAACGCCTAATATTTGTGTAACTAGTTTATCTACTCCTACTTTTGAGAAATCGGCTGAGGTGAAAATGTATCCAAATCCAGCCTCTGGTACGGTTCAAGTACAGTATGATTTAAGTGTATCAAATGCAACGGTAGAATTGTACGATTTAATGGGGCGTTTGTTGAGTCAAAAAGCATTGGTTGATGCACAAGGTACCGCTACGCTAAACATCAGTACTTATGCTGCAGGTGTGTATATTGTAGCAATCAGAAACGAAAATCAAATCTTATACCAACAAAAATTAGTCATTAAATAATTAATTTAATTTTAAGTAAATTGCATTTAATCTATCCAATCCTAGCTCCCTCTCCTTTGGAGGGGTTGGGTGAGGATTCTAATCCAAGAGGCAGGCAAAGCCTGCCTCTTTTTTAAATTACACATCATGAAAAAACTTTTACTTAGTGCATTTTTACTAACTACAATCTTTGCGAATGCCCAGTGTTACGAATCGCTCTCTTTTGGCGGTGCCCATACAATAGGTTTAAATACAGATGGTACACTTTGGGGTTGGGGCTTAGGGCATTATGGTCAGTTGGGAACTCTTAATACTACTGAGCCAAATCCTATTCAAGTTAGTAACTTATTTAGTTGGGATAAAATTTATACCGGTGTACAAAATACATTTGGTATAAAAGATGATGGTACGCTTTGGGGAATTGGAAGTAATGAACTTGGCTCATTAGGTGTAAATTCTACCACGCAAAATTTTAGCACCTTTCAACAAATCACTACGGCTACTAATTGGTTAAAAGTAGCTCCTTCCTATCTTTTTACCTTAGCTTTAAAATCAAATGGGACAATTTGGGCATGGGGTCAAGATAACTACAATCAAACTGGAAACTCTCCTTCTTCTGAACAGCAGATATCACCTATTCAAGTAGGCACCGCAACGGATTGGATTGATATAGCTACAAGTACAGGTGAAACAGCTTTTGCGTTGAAAGCGGATGGCACAATCTGGGGTTGGGGGGCAAATACAGGATCATTGTTAGTGGCTGCGTCTAGTGTATATTCACTATCAACGCCTACACAAATTACTAATGTAAATACTTGGGCTAGGATGAGTGTAGGAGGTTCACATATATTAGCGCAGAAAGCTGATGGAACATTATGGTCGTGGGGTTCTGGCGCGGCAAGAGGGGTAGGCGAGAATGTTAATCCGGGCATTACCCCAACACTAATTGGAACTGAAATATGGAAAAATTTTTCAGCAGGTGGTTCTGCTTCTTTTGGAGTTAAAGAAAACGGTACGCTGTGGGCATGGGGCTATAATATAAATGGTGAGTTAGCAGATGGCACGTCAACTACGCAGTATGTTCCGGTTCAAATAGGAACTGATACCAATTGGGATACGGTACAGTCTCGAAACTACTCTACTTCTATGGCTACTAAAACGGACGGAAGCATTTATTATTGGGGTAATAATTATTACGGTGAGTTTGGTAACGGCACAGATTATATTGATTATTTCTTTACTTCTCCTCAATTAACCCCCAACATTTGCGTCAATACATTAGCCACATCCACATTTGAGCAAACTGCACTAAAGGTTTACCCCAATCCAGTGCAAAATGATTTGTTTATTGCTACACAAGAAACGCAAACCTATCAAATCTATTCAATTTTAGGAGTAAAGATTAGTGAAGGAGTACTTTCTGTAGGGAATAGCATTGATTGTAGTAACTTAACAAGTGGTGTTTATTTGTTGAACATAACGGATAGTTTTGGGAAAGTATCAGCGGTGAAGTTTGTCAAACAATAACTTTTTACGAACTTTAAACTTACGATTATGTTGCTCAACCTATAACTTACAACCTACAACCTTTTTTATCATGAAAAAACTTTTATTTATTACATTATTATCACTTTCCACACTCCTTTCTAATGCGCAATGTTATGAAAATTTAAAATTTGGAGGGAGTCATACAATTGGTATAAAAGCAGACGGAACACTTTGGGGCTGGGGTCGGGCTTATGAAGGTGAGCTAGCAACTGTTAATTGGACCGAACCGAATCCGATTCAAATTAATTCAATATCTAATATTCAAAATTTTTATCCAGGTGTACTTAATACTTTTATTATTAAAAATGACGGGACCCTTTGGGGAACGGGTAGTAATTTAGATGGCTCTTTAGGAGTCAATGCCACAGCAGAAATTTTTGCTGCGTTTCAGCAAATCACAACGGCTACTAATTGGCTAAAAGTATCTGCTTCCCCATACTTTACCTTGGCTCTAAAAACAGATGGTACCATTTGGGCATGGGGTCAAGACGACTACAACCAAACTGGAAATCCGCCTGCCTCCCAATCCCAACTTGTACCCATACAAGTGGGTACGACAAACGATTGGATAGACATTGCAGCCAATACAAATTCAACTGCTTTCGCACTGAAAGCTGACGGGACGCTTTGGGGCTGGGGTTTCAATGCAAACTATCTATTAATAGCAGCATCCAGTGTGTCCTCCTTATCAACACCTACCCAAATTACAACTGTCACTAATTGGATAAAAATGAGTGTTGGCGGAGCACATATTTTGGCTCAAAAAGCTGACGGAACGTTGTGGACATGGGGGGGGGGCCAGCAAGAGGAATTGGTGAGGATGTGTATTCTGGCACGACCCCTCATCAAATAGGTACCGATCTATGGAAAAATTTTTCAGCGGGAGGCCTAACTTCTTTTGGTATCAAAGAAGATGGAACCCTGTGGGCATGGGGATTCAATACCAACGGCGAATTAGCGGATGAAACGACTACAACTCATTATTTGCCTATTCAAATAGGAACCGAGACGAACTGGGACACTGTTCAAGCAGGTATCTACTCTACTTCTATGGCTACTAAAACTGACGGAAGTGTTTATTATTGGGGTAATAATTATTTCGGTGAGTTTGGTAATGGCACAGATTATATTGATTATTTCTTTACTTCTCCTCAATTAACGCCTAATATTTGTGTAACTAGTTTATCTACTCCTACTTTTGAGCAAACTGAACTTAGAGTCTACCCTAACCCAGCACAAAATCGTTTGTTTATCAATATCCAAGAAACTCAAACCTATCAAATCTACTCTATTTTAGGAGTTAAGATTAGCGAAGGAACACTTGCAGTAGGTAGTAATATTGATTGCAGTAACCTGATAAATGGTGTTTACTTGTTGAATTTGACGAACAGCTCAGGGAATTCAAGTATTCAGAAATTCATAAAACAGTAATAAGATGATCGTAAATGATGGCGTTTGTTCTAATACTGCAAGCCATACCATTACGGTCGAAGAAGCAGTTCTGGACATACAGGTTGATGTTGCCATTTCTTGTGACCCATATAAAGTAGTAATCACTGCCAATGCTGTAACGAATAGTTCAGATCCTGTACATTACAACTGGAGCAACGGCGCAGTGGGCAACAGCATTACTGTAAATGATGGCGGTGCTTTTAGTGTTACTGCAAGTACTGGAGGAGGCTGCTCATTTACTAAACAAATTGATGTGCCAAAAAGTCCTGAAAACTATATGTGGATATTTCCTACAGGTTGCTATACAGACTGTATCAGAAAAGGAAATTATTTAATAGGGCCTTTATTGCCACTGCACAATTGGAGTTGGAACAACAATGGGCAATCCGTTTCTTCTGGAAGTGGTTTTGAAAGTCCTTTCACTTTGTATTCAAATGGCAATTATTCGATGACGATCAATACAGGAACATGTGATTTAGAGTCGGGACTGTTGAGTTTTTCAAATAACACGTGTGGGGATTGCAAAATTGAAGACGTCAAAATCGAGGAAATCAAAAAAGTCGAAGCCCAATATTGTGCTTTTATACAAACACTAGTGGTGATTAGTGGAGCAAGTCAACCTTTTCAAGCGACTATTAGTGATCCAGCCAATCACGTAGCGGTAGTGCCTGGAGCATTCACTTTAAACCCTGGAGCCAACATTATACAGGTAACACTCATCGCACAAAGTCCCTTTATAGGCGGGGGTACTACCTTGCGTATTCATGGTCTAATCCCTGAAAAAGAAGGATTTGTAGATTGCGAATATATATTCCCAATTACTATTCCATTTTGTGAGGGCGTACAAGTTGCGAAAACGGGAAATTCGACTGATACTACCTCCGAAAGAGCGAGCCTCCCAAGTTGCACTTTATACCCCAATCTTGCCAAAGGCAGCGTACAATTGCAGTATGATTTGGGTGTAGCCAACAGCACTTTAGAAGTATATGAATTGACGGGACGCTTAATTACGCAGCAGGCATTGAGTACTTCACAAGGAACTACAACAATCAATACGAGTAACCTTGCCACTGGAATGTATATTGTGCTGGTGCGCGACGAGAACCAAATTTTATACCAACAAAAATTAATCATTGAATAATTAATGTAATTTAAGTAAATTGCATTTAATCTATCCAATCCTAACTCCCCTCCTTCGGAGAGTCCCGATAGCTATCGGGAGGGGTGAGGATTCTAACCCAAGAGGCAGGCGCTGCCTGCCTCTTTTTTAAATTTACCTATTATGAAAAAAATACTACTTTTAATTTTAACAGCAATTGCAACCACTAGCCATGCCCAATGTTATGAATCGCTCACTTTCGGAGGCACGCATACCGTGGGTATAAAATCCGATGGCACCCTTTGGGGTTGGGGCCAAGGAGATTGGCGTCAATTAGCAACAACTAATTTTACAGAGCCTAATCCCATTCAGGTAAGTGCTCTGACGAGTTGGAGTAAAGTTTTTCCTGGTATTCAAAATACCTTTGCTATAAAAAATGACGGCACACTTTGGGGTGTGGGTAGTAATTTGAATGGTTCTTTGGGAGTGAATTCCTCTGCAGAATATTTCCTAACTTTTCAACAAATCACAACAGCTACCGATTGGTTAAAAGTAGCTCCTTCCTATCTTTTTACCTTAGCTTTAAAAGCCGATGGTACAATTTGGGCATGGGGTCAAGACGACAACAATCAAACTGGTAATCCCCCTTCATCAGAGTCACAACTTTCTCCAATACAAGTAGGTACAGCAACTGATTGGATTGATGTTGCCACCAGTACAGGACGAACAGCTTTTGCGTTGAAAGCGGATGGCACAATCTGGGGTTGGGGGGCAAATACAGGATCATTGTTAGTGGCTGCATCTAGTGTATATTCACTATCAACTCCTACCCAAATTACAAATGTAAATACTTGGGCTAGGATGAGTGTTGGAGGTTCACATATATTAGCGCAGAAAGCTGATGGAACATTATGGTCGTGGGGTTCTGGCGCGGCAAGAGGAGTAGGCGAGAATGTTAACCCTGGCATTATCCCAACCCAGATTGCAACTGAAATATGGAAAAATTTTTCAGCAGGTGGTTCTACTTCTTTTGGAGTTAAAGAAAATGGTACTCTTTGGGCATGGGGCTACAATCCATATGGTGATTTAGCAGATGGTACAACAACAACTCATTATATTCCTGTACAGATAGGAACGGATACCAATTGGGATACGGTACAAGCACGCAATTTTATTACTACAATGGCTACTAAAACAGATGGATCAGTTTATTACTGGGGTAGAAATTATAATGGTGAGTTTGGAAATGGCACGGATTATAACCCTGGCTATTACACTTCACCACAACTCACCCCCAACATTTGTGTAACTAGTTTATCTACTCCTACTTTTGAGAAATCGGCTGAGGTGAAATTGTATCCAAATCCTGTTCAAAATCGCTTGTTTATCGACAATCAAGAAACAGTACAGTACCAAATCTATTCTATCTTAGGAGTTAAAATTAGTGAAGGCGCACTTACAGTAGGTAATAATATTGATTGCAGTAGTTTCAGTTCTGGAGTTTATTTGTTGAATTTGGTGAATAATTCAGGGAATTCAACAACTCTGAAGTTTGTGAAGCAGTAGATAATGAGAAATTCATTAGCAATGGAAAAGTTACAACATTACAATTGGAGCAACGGCGAAGTAGGCAACAGCATTACTGTAAATGATGGCGGTGCTTTTAGTGTTACTGCAAGTACTGGAGGAGGCTGCTCATTTACTAAACAAATTGATGTGCCAAAAAGTCCTGAAAACTATATGTGGATATTTCCTACAGGTTGCTATACAGACTGTATCAGAAAAGGAAATTATCTAATAGGGCCTTTATTACCACTACAAAATTGGAGTTGGAACAACAATGGGCAATCCGTTTCTTCAGGAAGTGGTTTTGAAAGTCCTTTCACTTTGTATTCAAATGGCAATTATTCGATGACGATCAATACAGGAACATGTGATTTAGATTCGGGAGTATTGAGTTTTTCAAATAATAGGTGTGGTGATTGCGAAATAAAAGGCGTCAAGATTGAGGACTTCAAAAAGGTTGAAGCTCCATACTGCGCATTTACACAAACACTAGTTATTTTTAGTAATTCACTTCAGCCGTTTCAAGCCACTATTAGTGATCCGTTAAACCATGTTTTAATAATTCCTGGAACTTTTACGCTCAATTACGGACCGAATGTAATTCAAATAACAATGATTCCTCAAAGTCCATTTATGGGAGGAACTACCACCTTGAGAATACACGGCCAAATCCCTGAAAAAGAGGGAATGATTGATTGTGAATATATGTTTCCAATTAAAATTCCGTATTGCGAAAACGAACAATACAGGAAAAATAACGTGGAAGATACCGATAACACAAACACAGCTATTTCTAAAAATTGTACGCTCTATCCAAATCCAGCCTCTGGCACGGTTCAAGTAAAGTATGATTTAGTCGTATCAAATGCAACGGTGGAATTGTACGATTTAATGGGGCGTTTGTTGAGCCAAAAAGCATTGGTTGGTGCACAAGGTACTGCTACGCTAAACATTAGCACTTATGTTGCTGGCGTTTATATGGTAGCAATCAGAAACGAAAATCAAATATTATATCAACAAAAATTAATTATTAAATAATTTAAGTAACTTACCCTTTCCTAGCATACTCTCCCGAAACTTCGGGAGGAATGAGGAATCTAACCCAAGAGGCAGGCGCTGCCTGCCTCTTTTTTAAATAACTACAATATGAAAAAACTTTTACTTAGTGCATTATTATCACTTTCCACACTCTTTTCTAATGCGCAATGTTATGAAAATTTAAAATTTGGTGGTACTCACACAATTGGTTTAAAATCAGACGGTACACTTTGGGGTTGGGGCATGGCCGACTGGGGCCAGTTAGCCAATACCAATTTTACACAACCAAATCCTGGTCAAATAACTTCAATTACAAATATTCAGAGTTATTACGTTGGTGTTATTAATACTTTTGTTATTAAAATCGATGGTACCCTTTGGGGAGCAGGTAGCAATCTGAATGGCTCGCTAGGGGTGAATGCAACCGCACAATATTTTAAGACTTTTCAACAAATAACTACAGCTAACAGCCAAGGTTTCGTTGCGTTCGGAGAACGAACAATGAACCCTGTGTTGAACGGAACCGATTACATGCCGTCAACACTTATGGAGTTATCGTAAAGCGTTTTGAAGAATATCAAGAGGATTAGATGATCCTCTTTTTTTATGCAGTAAAATCTGGATCATTTTTTAGTGTTTACCTTCACTTTTGAGCACAGTGCCCTTACCCATTCCAAGTTAATTTTGGTGGGACTTTGCCTTTTGGCTAACGCCAAGATACCAAGCCGGTGGACCTCTGGTATCAAAAACCAATATCGTATGCAGGTTGCC
>NZ_KE384390.1:0-2328 GCF_000425485.1 Flavobacterium tegetincola DSM 22377
TTTTGGAACGTTTTTGGAGCGTATACAAGTATTCTTGGACTTGCTCTACATCCAATTCGGTTGGGATTTTACCAAAGTGCAATGCTATTGCTGCAACATGTTGGGCATAATTTCTATAGGTACTGTCGCTCCTGCCTAAAATGGACATCGCTCGTTCAAATCGGTGAAGTAACTCTGCAAATTCAGGAACTTGAGCAACGGCTCGACTCAGAATTGTGTTGGATCCAACTAACTCATCTGCTTTTTTTTGTCATTGTAATTAATTTTTAATTAGTTTTACAAAGGACTAACATTTTCAGGTAACGCGCTACCGAAGGTTTAGTTCAACAATTGGTTGAAAGTATCAGCCTCACAACTTTTTACATTAGCCTTAAAATCTGATGGTACTCTGTGGGCTTGGGGTCAAGACAACTACAATCAAACTGGAAACCCTCCCTCGTCAGAATCACAACTTGTTCCCATACAAGTAGGCACCGCAACGGATTGGGTTGATATAGCTACAAGTACAGGTGAAACAGCTTTTGCTTTGAAAGCGGATGGCACACTGTGGGGCTGGGGAGCAAATCAGGGGTCTCTATTAGTTGCTGCATCTAGTGTATATTCTCTTTCAACACCTACACAAATCACAAATGTGAATACTTGGGCTAGGATGAGTGTTGGAGGTTCGCATATATTAGTACAAAAAGCTGATGGAACATTATGGTCTTGGGGTTCTGGTCCGGCTAGAGGTGTTGGTGAGAATGTTAATCCTGGCATTACTCCAACTCAAATTGGAACTGAATTATGGAAAAATTTTTCAGCAGGTGGTTCTGCTTCTTTTGGAGTTAAAGAAAACGGTACGCTGTGGGCATGGGGCTATAATACTAATGGTGAATTAGCCGATGGAACAAATACAACTCATTATTTACCTGTACAGATAGGAACGGATACCAATTGGGATACGGTACAAGCACGCAATTTTATTACTACAATGGCTACTAAAACCGATGGATCAGTTTATTATTGGGGTACCAATTACTATGGAGAATTTGGAAACGGAACGGATTATAGCACTACTTATTACACTTCACCACAACTCACCCCTAACATTTGCGTCAATACGTTAGCTACACCAACTTTTGAGCAAAATGTATTCAAGGTATATCCTAACCCAGTACAAAATCGTTTGTTTATTGCTACACAAGAAACACAAACCTATCAAATCTATTCTATTTTAGGAGTAAAAATCACTGAAGGAACTCTAGTAGTAGGGAATAGCATTGATTGTAGTAACTTAACAAGTGGTGTTTATTTGTTGAACATAACGGATAGTTTTGGGAAAGTATCAGCGGTGAAGTTTGTGAAACAATAATGTTGCTCAACTTTACTAAATACCGGTACAGAATCCGATCAGATTTTAAATAATATCCCCAAATAGTCAAATGCGATTTGGGGGTATTATATGAGAATAATTTCCAACAAATACTTAATGCTTTTGATAAAGAATTTATAAGTAGAGTTTTAAGTATAAAAGTTACTGATTTGTGTAGTATGTAATCCACAATCTATAGTTTTGAGAGGACAAGCAATTAAACAATTCAGGTCTAAAGGTTTGTAATGATAAAATTATTTTTATAGGATCTAAATATTGAAACTATTTATATGCTCTTTCTTAATGCTTCAAAAATATATAATCTGCATTATTATAGCAGTTTTTAATATTGTAAGCACTATTCAATTCGGTATTTATATAATCAATTTCGGAATTGAACTACCGTTTATTTTGCATATTCCAATTCATAAAATAGATTTGTCAGCAATCAGAATCAAAACTTATTTCAATTTGTAAATGAAAAATTTCTCCAGAATTTTAGCGCCCGCACTGTAACTGAATTTAACATCTATACTAAAGGATTCTAAAAACCCTTTTGAATATGCGTAAGAAGTGGTGTGTATTATGATTCGTCTGTTATTCGATGGAATGCAGGATTTTCTGTATGAATCATAATTTTTACATTATGTAACATAGCTAAAAAAAATTACTGGCACAAGTCCTTTTCCAGTACGTGTTTTTTGCATTTTTTTGCAAAAACTGTGACCGTAATTTTTTTGACTGTATTTGAGCGTAAGTAAATGGCTGTTCTGCTGTACTTTTTTTGAAGCTCGACGTACGACACCAAGAATGCTCAAAGTAGCTAATATAGCCCAGACAGGAGGGAATCCCGTCTTTTGGGACGGGATGGAAGGATGGCGGGAATATGGAATGAGATTGCTTCGTTCCTCGCAATGACAGCGCAAACGATTCGCTCCATAGAATTGGAATGAGATTGCTTCGTTCCTCGCAATGAC
>NZ_KE384390.1:2628-35370 GCF_000425485.1 Flavobacterium tegetincola DSM 22377
TTTTTTAATGTTTGCAAATCTTCTAGCGGATTGGAGTTTAAAATAATAAAGTCAGCGTCTTTACCGACTTCAAGTATGCCATAATTTTCATTGAATAAATTTGCGAAATTACTAGTTGTCATTTTTAAGATTTCGTCATTCGACAATTTTTTGTTTTTAAGTAATTCCATTTCACCAAGAACACTAAAACCGGCAACCATGTATTTACCTGAAGCATCTGTTCTTAAAATCATTGGAACTCCAGCATCATGTAACTGTTTGATAATTCTGTATTTTCGTCTACAGCTTTCATTCAATAGCAACCTCTTCATCGAAAGCTGTTTGATCCATTTTTTCACGGTATTTATTCGTACCGTCCCCCCATTCGTCCACTTTAGTTTTAGTCACAAATTGCGAGATTCCTCAATCGTGTAACGACCCGATCCTGCACTGTACCAATATAATGTAGGACAAATAGTTCTATTTTTTGTTTTAAGCAAAGCAATTCATCTATCGATAGTTTCTTTACTTTCGCGCGCCAAACCTCTTAAATGTTTAAAAGAGGTGTAGTTAGAGTTGAAAATCACATCCTCATTGAGTTCGTTTCCAGATGCTACACGGGGCTAATGTCCTGCAATAGGCATATTGTATTTTTTACAGATGCTATCCAACTGCTTGAACAAAGGTTGGTCCTTAATGCTTAAAATTTTGATAAAATCAAGATTTCGGTCTTTAGCTGCTTTTACAAATTCTTCTATTTCGGCAGGTGTCCAATCCACGTTTCGACTGATAGCTGGTGCCGATAAATATAATTTTGGATAATAACTGTTGAATGTATTGCATTTTTCACGCCATTCGTAATGTTTCCAATCGCCACGCATGGAACGTAACTTTGTTACGCCATTTATTAAACTGAGTTTCATTTCTGCTGACACTGCCCAAAAAAGGTAGACACTCTTTTGGGGTGATTTTATATAAATAATTTTCAAGCTTGGTTTTTAAATTGATACAAATACAACCTTTAAAAAAAAGCTAATAGACTCATTTTAGGTTAAAATTAAAGAATTACGTGATTTTAAGCCGTTATAAGAACAATAGGTGATGGTATTTATAAATCCTACATTCGCTATAGGGAAGTACTGTCTTACTCTATGCTAATTTTAGAATTTAATACCATGTTATTTTTAGATATTTTGGCTACATATATTCCTTTTGAAAAGTTTTCCAGATTTATTACAGTTTCATTACCATACAATTTTTGTTGATACAATCTTTTTCCTAATGTATCATAGATCTCTAAATTTGAGTTTTCTAGAAAATCATTTTTACACGAAATGGTAAAGTTACCATTATTAGGATTTGGAAAAAGTGTAACGTTAGCTGTATTAAAGGTACTGGTTGATAAAGGTACTGGTTCAAAATAGGCAATGAAAATGTTTTGAGGCGTTCCATTATTTATATCATAAGTTGAAATGTTGGGTTGATAGGAGTTAGTTGTTGTTAATCCTGATGTACTTGTTGAGTGGCCAACTACAAAAAAAGTATTGTTGCTTGATGGTTGCATATTCATATCATATTCACTCAAATTGCCACCGTAATAAGTACCCCAAATTTTTTGTCCTTGATTGTCAAATTTGCACACATAACCATCAGTTTGGCCACTTAAACTGGATTGATACGCTCCAGTAGTTGCAAAATTACTATGCAAACCAGTAACACCGCTCAAATAAACACCCCCTGATTCATCAATGCTGGTATAGTCCGCACCATAATTACCACCAGACGCAGGATATCCAAAATTAGAACCGTTATAAGTGCCCCAGTCCCGTGTCCCGTTCTCTGTAAACTGTACTAAATAGGGTGGAGATTCTAGACCAGGAGATTGTTGAAAAACACCGGAAGTTGTTACTAAATTGCTAGAGCTTACTCCAGAAAAATAAACTTTATCTTGAAATATATCGAGCGACTTTTTTGAAGTACTGTTGCTGTCTGCATAATAGGTGCTCCAATCTCTTTGTCCTGAGCTATTAAATTTAGACAAGAAGGTATTAGAACAATTTAAGGATGTAGGTTGATAACCATTTGCAGAACCATAATAATTATTGTCACTAGGATGAGCAGGGTTACAATTATTTATGCGTCCTCTAACATATAATGCAGTTGTTGAAGCTTTTATGGCAAGCATATAATTACCATTAAAGCTGTAGTACGTAGTCCAAATGTGGTTACTATCGTTATCAAATTTTGCAATAATTTGTCCTGATTGGTCTTTTATAGGTTGAAATGTATTTGCCGTTCCTAAATTTTGACTTTCAGAATACCCAGCTATGTAAAAGTTATTTGACTTGTCGTGGGATATGCTCAATCTATTTAGGGAATAATCACCTGAAGAAATTTCAGCTAATCCAAATCCTTCGGTTCCATCTCCCCCATAATAAGTACTCCATTGCAGGATTCCGGTTGGAGTAAATTTAGCTATAAAGAAATCGCTGGTGCCATTAAGTGTTGTTTGGTTTGCATTTGGAGTAGCAATATTATTGGAACTTTGCGTAAACCCTGCAATATATAAATTGTTTGAACTATCAAAATCGATACCCGAAATTAAATCTATATCAGTTCCACCGAAATAGGTTGCCCAGGAGAGTTGCCCTACATTGTCAAATTTGGCAATAAAACCATCGGATAATCCACCTCCAAAAGTGGGCTGAATACTGTTAGACGTTGGAAAAACAGGTTGTGCTGTACTTGTTCCATTAATAAAAACTCCTACAAGATATAAATTACCTTGTTTATCCGTTTTAGAATCTTTGAGCTTGAATCGTTCGTCTCCAAAATAGGTACCCCAACTGCGTTGAAAATTAAAATTTTGTGCCGACGCTGAAAAGCTGATTAAAAGAAAAAGAATTATTGTTTTCATAGTAATAAAGATTAATAAAAAAAAACGATGAATTCGTCATTGGTATTAAAAAAAAATAGTGAATAGTTTACTTCTGCAAAGAAATATACCTTACATTTTTCTTGTCAAAAGTAAATAATATAACTACATTCAATTACGGTTTTATCTGGAAAGATTTACGGGTTTTTAATTAATTGTCCAGTAAACAGAAATTTGGATTTTTAATTTACTGAATAATTAAATTTCTTGAGTAATACGGCTCTAATTTTATTATATACATTCACTAATTTTAATGGTGTTACTTTTTGATTTTTAAGATCGATTTTTAGCAACAAATAATTTGTTTAATTAAATTATTCTCACTTTAAAGATAATTGATACATTACTATCGATTCACGAAAATGCGCAAGCGATTCGCTCCTAATAAAAAAATAGTATCTTAACTTTAAAATGATTTGTATCATTTACGACACACTTTTGCAGTAAATATATCTGACCAGTGTACTAGTTATGTATTGTTTTTAAGATTGAATCTCTAATGGTATCCAACGCTTTTTTATTAATAAAATGCTGATTAGAATAGATGCCTTGGATGTTTTTTAATGTTTGCAAATCTTCTAGCGGATTGGAGTTTAAAATAATAAAGTCAGCGTCTTTACCGACTTCAAGTATGCCATAATTTTCATTGAAGAAATTTGCGAAATTACTAGTTGACATTTTTAAAATTTCGTAGTTCGACAAGTTTGTGTTTTTAAGTAATTCCATTTCACCTAGAACACTAAAACCGGCAACCATGTATTTACCTGAAGCATCTGGGCTTAAAATCATTGGAACTCCGGCTTCGTTTAACTGTTTGATAATTCTATATTTTTCGTCTAAAGCTTTCATTTCAGTAGCAACCTCTTCATCGAGAGCTGTTTGACCCATTTTTTCACGGTATTTATTGGTGCCGTCCACCCATTCTTCAACTTTATCTTTTGGTACAAATTGCATTCCAGGCAAATTGCGAGATTCCTCAATCGTGTAACGACCCGAACCTACACTGTACCTTATAATGTAGGACAAATAGTTATATTTTTTGCTTTAAGCAAAGCAATTCTTCTATTAATAGTTTCTTGAATTTCGCCCGCCAAACCTCCCAAATGTTCAAAAGAGGTGTAGTTAGAGTTGAAAATAACATCCTCATTGAGCTCATTGCCAGATGCTACACGCGGATAATGTCCTGCAATAGGCATATTGTATTTTTTGCAAATGCTATCCAACTGCTTGAATAAAGGTTGCCCTTTTATGCTTAAAATTTTGATAAAATCAAGGTTTCGGTCTTTCGCTGCTTTTACAAATTCTTCTATTTCGGCAGGTGTCCAATCCACGTTTCGACTGATAGCTGGTACCGATAAATATAATTTTGGATAATAACTGTTGATTGCATTGTATTTTTCACGCCATTCGTAATGTTTCCAATCGCCACGCATGGAGCGTAACTTTGTTACGCCATTTATTAAATTGAGGTTCAATGCGGTTTCCATTTCTTCTTCTGTTGCAGGAAAATGTACGTGTGCATCGGATAAGGAAGGCATTATGAATCTGCCTTTAGCATCAATGATTTCTTTTGCTTTAAATTTAGTTTTATCTGCAATTTCGATGATTTTTCCGTTTTTGATTGCGATTGATTTGTTTTTTAAAACCATATCGTTTTTCATCGAAATGATTGAAACGTTTTTAAGTATGATGTCTGCTTCCTGTGCGTGACTTATCAAGTAATTTGATAAAAGTAATGTTACTAGAATTATTAATTTTTGCATACGGGGTGTGTTATTTATTTCCATTTTTTTTATAAGGGTAGGCTTCGTAAATACTATTGTATTCGTTGATGGTATATCCTAACTTATAATCGGTTTCTGATTTTTTTAGTAATTTTTAATATTCATCTGTGATTTCTAATCTACCTGAACCTATTGCTTTGTAAAACTAAACATCTAAAAAGTTGGAGTATATAATTAAAGATCTATTGAAAACCGTGACTGCTTCTTTCCATTTGCGTCTTTAGTATAGCGAGATGCCATAATATAATATGGCCGTTGGCTATACCTAACTATCTTCATTTTTATTTATTACATCACTGACATATTTTTCCAGTATATTTTTAGTTTCTTTGTATTTATTCAATTACAGTAATTTTCTTTGTTGTGTAAAAGTCAATGAGCATTATATCGAAGTTAGTAATGTATATGTAAATTTTAAAAATCGTATCGTGTATGAACTGTGTTTAGGTAAAAATATGTGCGAGACCGTTTTATAGAAATGGCAAAAAAAAATTAAATATTTATCACCAAAACTACCTGAAACATCGTGATTTTTTTACACAAGAGTGCATGTACAATTAAAACTGAACGCAGATAGTAAAGACAATTTTAAACATCTTTTGTAATCAATTCTTGCATGCCGTAATACTCAATGGCTTTTTCTTTTAAAGTATTAGTACTCCAATCTTCCCATTCATTAGTGTAGGGATTATAGCCACATTTTAAAGGTTTTGACAAGTCAATCTCACCCTCAAAATGTGTTCGTTCTGTATAAGCACGACAGTCGGTACAAATGTGTCGAAATTCACAATCTTTACAAGTCGCAATCATATCTTTATTTATAGACCAGTATTTTTTAAAATCGTGATGGCTTAAAGCTTCTTCCAAAGTGGTAGTTTTAATATTTCCAAAACTTTGAGGCATTGAGAGACAATTTTTAATAGTACCTTCTCTATTTATCGCAATCTTCTTATGAAGACAAGAATTGTAACTCAATGATTCAGATATTACATCTTTATTTATTAAGGTGTTATTGAGAAAAATATTTCCACAAGACTTCATTAAATCGATTTTATTTTCTAAAAAATCAATTACTAAACTATCTTTTACTATAGATTCTTTTTTGTTACTCATTCCATAAAAAGTTATTTTTCTCACACGTTTATGCGATGAAATTTCCAAAATTAGAGAATTGTCAAAATTTTCAGCTGGAAGGTAAAGTTCTATATATTCAATATCAGAGCTTTTATAGTAATTATAAATTTGGTTGATTTCAAAACAATTATCAATATAAATTATTATTATTGCTTTAGCACCTAAATTGTTAAGAGAATGATAGAGATTTTGTGTTAATAGGTGGCTATTTTTATGCGAAACTTCTATGATTGCATTAGAAATTAAACCTGGATAATCAAAATTCATGTTCATTTGTGGAAACATATCTTGATGATTTGTATAATGTCCCAAATTATTATCAATAAAGTAGTTCAACCACTTTTCAATAACCTCTTTATCAATTAATGAAAATGAATCTAATAATTTTAAATTTATTTTACCATTCTTAATGAATTTTACCAAATTATTTGAAATATAAAAAACTCTCTGACGCTGAATATCTATTACTAATGTTCTCTTGTTGCCTACGGTAAGTATTACATTAGAAAAAAAGGCAAAATAATTTTTCATCAGGGATGTATTTTTACTATTGGTTTAAAAAAAAAAGATAATTTATGTTTATCTGTTTGGTGCTTATTTGATGGCGTAACAATCACGTTCTGGGTGTTTGCTTCTGAAAATGCAATTTCCGTTAAATGCTTAAAGTAAATTGGAAGTTCTTGCAATGAAACAATATCTTCTAAAGTTTTAATTTCTTGTTTTATTATATTCTTCATACAGAAATTGCGCTAAAATTTTTTCACAGTTGTAATTATTGTTTTCTGATATTGAATCAAATATTCCATCCACATTTATTTCTAAAAAGTACAAACTTTCATTATAATCTAATACGAAATCAACTACTGCAAAATTGAGATTATAGCTTCGTAGTAATTTTTCCACTTTGATTTCAAGCTTTTTAGGTAATTTAAAACTACTTGTTCTCGAAGGTTTAATAACATCATAAATACGAAAATCTATTTCAGTTTGAGCATCATTTTGAGAAAATATTGCCTCTGAATAAAAAAATCCGTCAAAATAAAAACTTTTAATGTCGCATTTTTTTTCAATATTTTCTTGAAATAATGACAATCCAAACTTGTCAGAGTATGTTTCAATGTTATCTAAATTTAGTTTTATTGTATAGGAACGGTAAGTAGTATTATCAATTTTAAAATTAAATAAATCATGGCTAGATTTGGTAATGATTTGCAAATTTTCATTGTAGAATTCCAGCAATTCAGACTTTTTAGTAGTTACTATTGTCTTGGGAATCAAAATCCCCAATTTTTTAGCATCATACAATGTAGTAATTTTGGGAACATTATGCAATTGTAGAATGTTGCCCATTGTTTTTCGTCTATTAATGATTGCAAAGAATCCAAATAGATATTCATAAACTAAATGATTGTTAAGATATTGATTTGAGCTGAAATTAAAAGGTAAGTTAATTTTATTAAATATATAGAAATTAACCTCATCGCATGTTGCAGTCGCAAGATTACTTCTAAATTCAATATTATCAAATTCTGAAATTATGTCGTCAATTCTTTTAAAATCGAGTTTGTAGTATATTAACCAATCTATTAATTTATCTACTGTAGGATTATAAGACTTAGAAAAAATGTATATCATTCTGATTTAATCACTTTTAATTTATCTTCGATAGCATTTCTAAACTTCGAATAGGTATTAAAGAGACTAGGGTAACAATAAATGGAAGTAAAATCAGAAAAACCACCACTTGAATATTCTATAATCTCACCATCAAAAACAAGAAACGATGCTGGGTAACCCTTATGTAAAAACAAATTATTTATTTTCTCTTGTTCTAATGAAATATGACGAAAATTAAATGGATGAACTTTAGTAAAAGAATTGATTTCTTTTTTCGAATTAAACGTAATACCGACAAAATCAACATTGTTAGAAAAAAGAGATGCAAGTTGATTTAACATTTCCATTTCTGTTATGCATGGAGCACATCCTTTATGCCAAAAATTATAAAAGACTAATCTTTTGGACATTTTACTTGTGAATAGATTACCATCTATATCGTCAATATTTACATTGGGGAATTTTATTCCACTAAATTTAGTAGCATCTCTATTTGAACTCTTGAATGCAACATTAAAATCAAATTTATCTGTGGATTTAGTAGTAAGCTCTTGTGCGAATAATGTACTACTAAGAAGTAAAATTAATATATTTTTTTTCATTTCAAATTGTAATAAATATTATTTATAGAAAATCTAGTGAAAACAAGAAGCGGTAAAATTTACCGCCTCTAATAAAATCTATCCAATTTCAGAACCAACAGGGTATTGTGTACCACCCCAATCAGAGTCGGGTGAGTCACATACTGTGCTACCGTCTCCAAATCGAATATCCATAAATGTTTGACCAGAACCATTTGTATATGTTCCAACTACAGTTGTACTTGTAAGAACTAAATTACCTCTGCCGCCACCTACAATGTTTTGCGCATTAAGAAGCTCGTAAGCTGAAAAGTCATCAATTAAATTTAAATTTTTCATAATTTTAATATTATAGAATTAATAGTGTTTACATCTTTGATATGCTTTCAGTACGGCCCGTGCACTGGTTACATAATAAAAGCATAATCTAAATGTAGATTAATCAAAAATAATTAATTCAGTAATAATAATGTACGGTTTTTTGTAAATTGATTTATGGTTTAGTTATTAATACCAAAATATCTATGAGCATTTATAACTTAATTGATTTTTCTTTGCTTCTATGTAGAGTATTTCTTGTTTTGATCCCTATTAAACAACATGGTCACTAGGCATATTTTTTCATTTTGTCTCAATAGTGCAAATTTACAGCGTAAGAAATCTTTTCTTTTCACAACTGGAATTCTACTGAGGTAGACTTTCTAATAAAAACAATCAAGTAGGAAAAATAGTATTTCTTAAACTTTATTAACCTATTGTTTCAGTAATTTTTCTCATTGTAAGTTTAAAACCGAAGTACAGGATTATCGCCTAAATATATCCCTAAACTGATACAACAAGCGTTCAATTAATCGCAAATCCTCAGTTACAATGTCAGCTGTTCCGGACATTTCCTGCTGAAAGATTATTTTTTTGTTGTAGGATGTTTCTATACCATTAGGGAGTGATACATCAATTAATAAATTCCCTTCTTTATCGGGGGTTAAAGAAATAGAGTGTACTTTTCCTTTAATTATACCAAACTCACGATCAGGATAATTCGCTAATCGGATATTTACAACCTGATTTAATTTGATTTTTCCCGAATTCTGTGCTAGAGCTTTCACTTTGGCAATATAATTTTTGTTGTTTGTTGGCACAATCGTAAAGACTTCTTCGCCTGAACTTATAGTTTGATTTTTGACCCAGATTTGCATAAAGGATACTTGTCCTTCTATTGAAGAACGCAAAACATAGGTTAATTCCCAATCGTTTATTGCTTTTTTTAATTGAGTGAAGGACTGCAAGACATTACGTAGTAAATTGATATTATCCTTCGATTCACTAATTTTTGTGATGCCAGAATTCCTGTTCAATTCATTAATGGAAGAACGCATTTGAGATAATTGTGAACTTATATTACGCACATTTTTTTCGGATTGTAGATAATCTAAACTTTTACTTTCCCATTCTTGTGTGGCAATCACACCTTTATTAAACAGTGTTCGGTACCTTTCTAATTCTTGCTTTTTTAATTGCAATTCGTTTTGACTGATTTGATATTGCTGTTGGGTCAATAATAAACGTTCTTTTAATTGATTGGTTTCTAAACTTTGGGCGGTTTTCTCTATAGTATACGGTTTAAGATCTCGATTCAAATCATATGCAATATAATCCTTTTCAAAAAGCGTAAAAGCATTTTGAATTTCACCCAACTGAAAATTAGCAAATCGATCAATAGGAAAATTAAATGTTCCAGTATTTGTAGATAGAGTATCTACACAACTTTTTAATTGCAAAACATCGCTATAATTTGCTGTATTTTCTATAATTGCCAATGCATTTTTAGGAAAAACTTCCGTTCTGTCTTCAACCAAAATTTGGGCTATTTTGCCACTTGTTCGTGCCACTAATTTTTCAGGAGGATTTTGAGTTGTGATGATTACTTGAGTGGTTACAATGTCTGGGTACTTCACATAGTACGCACCTACCATCATACTAAAAAGAATGAGAAGTACCACAATATTTCCCCATCGTATCATCCAATGCGGTACGCGCGTGAGTATTTCTTGTACCTCTTCACTTCTTAACTCTATTTCTTTATGTTCTTCTGGCATTTTATATCTTAATTGTTTTTCTGAAGGTCGTTTTTTTAGTACTGCTGACGTTGACCTAAGTCAAATCTCCAAAGTTTTAAAAAACTTGGAGGATGTTAAGACCCCAACTGCAACTGATTCTTCACTAATTTAAAGTAACTTCCTTTCAAAGCTACTAATTCCGTATGCGTACCCAACTCGATAATTTTTCCTTTTTCCAAAACTACAATTTGGTCGGCGTTCATAACGGTGCTTAATCTATGTGCAATAACAACAACTGTTTTATTTTTGAAAAAAATATCGAGCTTTTCCATAATCTCCTTTTCATTATTGGCATCTAAAGCACTCGTGGCTTCGTCAAAAAACAACATTTCAGGATTTTTATAGACCGCTCGTGCAATCAGTAAACGTTGCTTTTGTCCCGTACTCATTCCCACACCTTCACTACCAATTTTAGTATTGTACCTCAATGGATAATTTTCAATAAACTCTTTTATATTAGCCACATCAGCTGCATATTGTAGACGTGTTTTATCAATTACATCTTGACCAATTGCAATATTATTCGCAATAGTGTCATTAAATATAAAACCTTCTTGCATTACTGTACCGATATGACTACGCCATGTTTTTTGACTGATATTTTCCAAATTCAATCCAATTCTATCCCGAACTTCCTGTGAAGCTAACTCTCTTCCAATTGTGAAATTGTCGGGATAGGGTTTTGGAGTGAGGCTTATTTCTCCTCGATTTGGTTCGTAAAACTTCAACAATAATTTCATCAATGTTGTTTTTCCACTTCCACTCGTTCCCACAATAGCCGTTACTTTATTTGCAGGAATAACTAAATTTAAATTTTCCAACACATTCACATCAGAGCCAACATACCTAAAATCCAAATCTTTTATAACAATGTCTGAATCTTCAGGAATCTCTTTTACTTTCTCTACATCATTTTGCGTTTCATCTTCTTTGTCGTGAATTTCAGACAATCGTGCTAGTGATATTTTAGCATCTTGCAACTCACGGATAAAACCAATAAGCTGTATAATGGGTCCATTCAATCCACCTACAATACTCGTTATTGCCATCATCATCCCTAAAGTAATCTGACCATCAATAACTAGTTTTGCCGACAAAAAAATTATAATGATGTTTTTAAGTTCATTGATAAAGTTAGAACCAATACCTTGTGTTTGTTCCAACACTAAACTCTTCATTGAAACTTTAAATAATCGTGCTTGAATATATTCCCAACCCCAACGTTTTTGTTTTTCGGCATTGTGTAGTTTTATTTCCTGCATTCCGTTGATGAGTTCAATCACTTTACTTTGTTCTTGACTTACTTCTGCAAAACGTTTGTAATCCAATACTTCACGTCGTTTTAAAAACAAAATAACCCATAAAAAGTACAGAAAACTGCCTGTAAAAAATACGGCAAATATCTTCAAGTTATAATAAGCCAAAACGCCTCCCATGATAAACATATTAATCACCGAAAATAGCACACTCAATGACGAAGTGGTCAGAATCCGTTCAATCCTATGGTGGTCATTGATACGTTGCATAATATCACCCGTCATCCGTACATCAAAGTAAGAAATAGGCAAATTCATCAACTTAATAAAAAAATCCGAAATTAACGAGATATTTATTCGTGTAGAAAGATGCAAAATAATCCAGCTTCTGATAAGCTCCAAAGCCGTCTTGCCAAAAAACAGAAACAACTGTGCTGCCAAAACCATATAAATAAAATGGATATTCTGGTTTTGAATCCCTACATCTACCACACTTTGGGTCAAAAATGGAAATATTAATTGCAAGATACTTCCCGCTACTAATCCAATGATTAATTGTACTACAAACGACTTGTATTGCAACACGTATTTTGAGATAAACTTAAACCCAAAACTTTTTTCGTTTTCATCAAGTTCATTTTGGTAAAATTTAGGCGTTGGCTCAACCAATAAAGCTATACCTTCTTCGGTAGTTTCATTGGCATTATTCCCTATCCATAACTTTAAAAATTCTTCTTGAGTATATTCAATCAAACCATAACCTGGATCGGATATGTAAAATTTTTCTACTTTAGATTTCGTGATTTTTAGTTTGTATAATACGACATAATGATTTGCATTCCAATGTAAGATGCAAGGTAACGGCGCTTCTTGCAATTTCTCTAAGTCAAGCTTTACACCCAAAGTTCTAAATCCTAAAGATTCTGCTGCTTCACTTAAGTTTAGAAGGTTACTTCCTTCTCTTGTAGTTTCAGATAATTCCCTTAAAGTTTGAATATTAAGCGTTTTGCCATAGTGTTTGGCAATTATTTTTAGGCAAGTTGCTCCGCAATCTTTGGAGTCTGGTTGAAGATAATGAGGAAACTTTTTATACATCTTTTTTTACCAAATCTTGCATACCATAATATTCAATGGCTTTTTCTTTTAACGGATTAGTACTCCATTCTGCCCATTCATTAGTGTAAGGATTGTAACCACATTTCAAGGGTTTTGCATATTGGTCATTCTCGTCTTCTGTGTAGCCTCGACAATCGGTACAAATATGACGAAACTCACAATCTTTACATGTGTTGATTTGGTCTTTATTTACATTCCAGTATTTTTTAAATTCTGGGTCTGCCAATGCAGTAGCCAAACTAGTATCTTGCAGTTTGCCAAAACTTTTTGATATTGCTGGACAATTCTTTATTTCACCGTTTCGATCTATTGAAATTTTTCTATTTAAACATGTATTATGTTGTAAGGATTCTGTAAAATGAGCAATATGAGGTGTGAAATATTTCATGTCTACAACTCCACAAAACTTAAATGAATCAATTATAATGCTAGATTTAATTATTTCAGTGGCATTAAAGTCGTTACAGTTTAGTACTTCATTATCTTCTGTCGAATGAACTATGATTTTCACTATTCTTAAAAATCTCGTTGTTAAATACTTTAAAAAAGTTAAATCTTTATGTTCATCGAATTTTAGAATCAACCCTATGCGATTAATTGAACTTTTTTCAAAAAGACTCAATATATCTAAAAGTAATTCATTCGTTAATGTTTCGTACATTATGATTTCTATGTACTGACATTGTAAATCTTCCAACTGCAAAATTAAATTTTTATATTTTCCTACTTCAGAGAGTTCTTCAACAATACAACTCTCAATCAAAAATGGTGTCTGAAAATCGATATTCATTTTAGGAAACCATTCAACCTCCTCTTCATTACAATAAAATCCCAACTCTTCTTCAATTAGTCTATTAAAATAATTTTCTATAATTTTTTTATTTTCTATATTATATTCTATGTAAATTTCGTCTAAGCTTATTTTTTCGGTTTTAAGCAAAATTTCAAAAAGATCATTTGGAATGAGTTGATATTGAATCCTTTGAGTGTCTACAATTAGAGAACGTTTAAAACCTTTAACCAATAAACAATTAGAGTATAATTTAAAATGTTTCATCATAAGAATCTGGTAACGCTTTTTACATTGGTAGACACATGAAATCTATTTGTGTCATAGAAATCTATTGCTACAAACTTACCTCCTATAGCAGAGATGCTTTGTTTTATAGTAATATTATTAAAAGAAAGTGAAATATTTTCTCTATTATTTTTTAACAGCTTCTTGAAGTTTTCTTGTTTAGTCATAATAATATTTTTTAAAATAGCTTGCGATTTCTTTGTTTAATCCATAATTACAAGGTATATCTACCATTCCAAACTGTCCTATAGGATTGACTTCAAGAAAATAAAATTCATTCTCGGGAGTAACAATCATATCTATTGATCCGCAATTTAGGTTTAACTCTGTCATCAATTCTCTAAGTTGAATTTTTAAATATTTGGGAATATCAAAAGAAACATTGCGATTTGGTTTTTGACGATTATAATTTCTAAAATCTGTTGCTGTTGTATTATCTTTTTGTGAAAAGATAGCCATTGACCAAAATTCTCCCTGTAAATAAAATATTCTTAATTCATATTTTTTAACAATATAGTTCTGAATTAAAGAAGGAAAAAACGTAGTAGGGATGTAATAATTACCTTCGAGCTTTACAGTGTAATCGACTGCAAAAAAACCTTCATAATGTAAAACATTACTACCTGTTATTGATTTTGTTGAATATTCTAAATGTGGCTCCAATATTGACAATCTTATTTTTTCACTGAACAAATAATCATCCGGAGTTTTTATATTAAGTTTTCTTGCAATATCGCTTACAATTAGTTTATTTACATCAGAACCTTTAAAAGTGTTTATATGAGGCAATAATGAAAGTTTGTAATAAATAAACTCATGAATTTTAATATATTCAGATTTCAAAGAATTATTAATGTACTCATCATTAATCGGATGAAACTTAAATCTTAAATGTCCTCGACGATACCAAACTGCTTTAATTTCTGATAAATCAAAACTTTGTTTACCTTTCTTTATGGTGATGTCAGTCCCACTAAATAAATAGTCTAAATCATCATCTTCATTTATACGAAACCACTTCAACTTAAAATGAGAAAGCCAATTAATTACATTGTTTGTAGATTGATCGGCTTTCTCGGTTATTATTAATATCATTTCAGCAAATAAATATTAACATTCAACATCATAAATGGTGTTAACAGTCTTAAAAAACCTACCATTGTCATCTAGAATCGTTTGTGTACTGTCTCCACAATTATCCTCACAAGTACTATAAGTTGGTCCATTCTGCTGACTACCACCAGCACCACCAGCAATATGATGCATACTACTACTTGCTAAAACAAATTTTTGATCGAAATTTTCTAATTTTTTCATAAAATATATAATTAATTGTTAATAATTCTACTTTGGTTCAGGGTTTAGTAAATTGTTTTTCCAATCTACATATCCTAATGACGGAAGCCCTATAAGGTGTCTGTTTTTATTAATTTCTCTTTCTGATAACTTTAAATTATCTTTAAAAGTTCCATAAATTTGGGTTATATTTCTAAACATATTAAATCTATCAATCATAAATGCATATACATCAGGCTCTTCATTGCCTTGACGCATATTTTCAAAAACGTTTTTAAAAAAATACTCGTTATTTATAGAAGTGCTAGTATGGTATAAGATTGGGGAAATAGAAACTAACTTTTTATCAATGGTATAATTTCCAATCATAGACATATTTGGATAGCCAAAATCTCTAAAAATTCGCATAAGTTCAGTCTGATTTACCGAATCTGCATAATTCCTCATTTGTTGACTTTCAGAAGTTTTATTTCCAATTCTATATTTTTGATCTTGGTTAATTAAAATAACAATATCATTTCGTAGTTTTAAATTTATACTCTTTAAATACAATTCTCTAGCAGATTTATATTTTATATCCATTTTTTCAAATGTTTTATAATAAGAACTTAGTATTGAATCAGTCTCAAGCCAATCATTATCGTATCCATATTTTGACACTAATTTAAAGAAATCGTCTTGATTTAATTTTTTATTAAGTATTATTTTCAATTTACAAAATGTACTATATTCATCAAATTTAAAAGTATTGATTGGCTCATATTTTTTGAACAAATTATCTAAAATGTCATAAGAATCCTGATAATTCCCAACAACAAATAAACTATCAGCCTCATATACTTTTAAATAATAAGGAATATAATTCGCATTTTTGCTGCCAATTTTAGTACAAGAACTTTTGCAGGAAAAGAAGAGAAAAATAATAAACACTCCTAAAAATATTTTTTTCATTTCTAAATATTATATCTGATTATATTTATATATGTAAATGTAAACTTTGATCAAAAAGCTAAGCTTAAAAGTTACTTATTTATTTTTATTTTTTCAAAGGTAAGAGATAAAAATACTGCTATTTACGGTTTTATGGATGATTTTTTACGGTCTACTAAATTAAATCAATTTTAACAATTTACATTTTTCAATTAACTCATTGTCAGTTGCTTTTCGGTCTAAGATTTGATTTTTCATAGTCGCTTTTCTTTTTTCGATTGCGCTTAATGATAAGTTGATGTACTGCGATAAATTTTTAGTCAAAATTCCTTTTTCCAGACACAAAATAATTTGGGTATCGTATTCATCCCACTTAATGGTTTGGCGAAGTAATTTTTGAATTGAATTATTAATTGACGGAGAGTAGAAATTTTCAGCATTAACGATGCTTTTAAAAATTTCCGGAAAAGTTTCAAAATCAATGTCATTTTTAGAGAGAAATCCTTCTGGTTTTACTTGTTTGTGTACATTAAAGAGTAACAGTGGTTCTGTATGCATCGTTAACATTATTATAATGCAATCTGGAAACGAATTTCTAATTAGCAAGGCTATATCAGTTCCCGACAATAACTTTTCCTTATGAAATGGAGGAATACTAATATCTATCAGTGCTGCATTTAATGGAATAGTTCTTTTTTCTAGTTGATTAATTATTTTGGATGCCGATTCGCAATCTATCGCTTTATGAAAATATATTTCCTGTATTTCTCTATTGGATGCAATTAGATTGATGTAGGCATCCGTATTTATGGGATGGTCATCAACTACTAAAATGTTTTGATTGGTAGGTATCATAGGTAACCGTAATTAATTGTGCTTTAAACCGTAATTTGAAATATAAATGAATACTAATTTGCACCAAATTTATACAAAAGGTGCAGAAATCATACATAATTATCGATTTTTTAGGTTTGATTGATGAAAATTTAAGCGATTATGAATCATTCACTGATTTAGTATGCATTGGTTATTATAAGAATTTTCAAGCATCATTAAATGCCATTATAAGTAAAAAACCTCAACTCGTTTTTTTTCATTTTTCTTCTGACATTCCACTGACCCTAATTTATGAACTGAACCAGTATTTGGATGAACTTCCTTATTTTATCGCCGTTAATGGAAATGAGAATAATGCTTATAGCGCACTGAAACATGGTGTTTCAGATTATTTATTATTTCCGTTTAAAAGTATTGAATTACAGAAATCCATACTAAAATTTAATAAATTGAGTTACAATGTATCTACAAGTAAATTATGTATTCGATCTAACGGTGATCATCATTTTATACCCTTTGAAAAGATTGTTTACTTAAAAGCAGATAATAATACCACTGATTTTATCTTACATAATGAAAGTGTTGTTCACGGATTTAAAACCTTAAAATATTTTGAAGGACAACTGCCTTTTTATTTTTTTAGAATTCATCACAGTTTTATTGTGAATATCAATTTTATAAGTAGAATCAATTTAGGAAAATGCGCTTGTTATTTGTCAGATAACACTATTACGATTCCATTTTCTAGGACCTATAAAGATCAAATTGATCTTATTATTAAACGAATGGGATAAATTTATTGTTAGTTACTATGAATAATTGCTTACTTACTTAACTCAAACTACGAGTTACTAAAGACGCTTTAAAATCTATCTCTTTCTTTCAAATTCATTCTATTTTTGCGGTGTTCACTACAAATGAATATTTGAATTCAAATGTGTTTTTTGATGAGAGAACTAGTGTTATAAACAACTAGTCATTGAAAAACATCTGTAAAAGTAATCTCTGCTTTTTTAGAAAAATAATTGCGATGTCAACTATCGCATAATTAACTCATGTTTAATTTTTAATTTATTTTTTATGAAAAAGTATGTTTTTTTTACAGTTATTGCTGCCAGTATATTTTTAAGCTCTTGTACAACAGATGATTTAGATTCTAGCGAACACTTGAATATGAATATTGATGTTATTCAAGAAAGTGATAGTGTATTTATTTTCAACGATAGCTTAACTACTCCTCCTGGAACAGCTATCCCACCTGTTATAATTGGTAGAGATGATTAATATTTGGTTTTAATAGATTTTATAAAAGCTGTGCATTGCATGGCTTTTATTATCTTTGAGAAAATTATTACCTTTTGAAAAAAATATTATTTTTCTTTTTATTCTTGGCCGGATGTAACTCATCAGATCGCGTTTCAATCTCATCTGTTTTCAACGAAGCTACATTTAATGCCTTGCCCACGGAAAGGAAAAACCACTACTTAGATTCTGTTTTAATTAATTTAAAGCAATATAAAAATGATTCAATAAAGTCTAAACTTTTGTTTAAAATTTCAGAAGAATATTATAATTTAAATAATTCAAAATCTTCTTTTGAAACTTCCGTTCTGGCTTATGAAACATCTGCAAAATTAAAAGATTCTTTTAGTATGGGAAGGTCGCTGTACTATATAGGGGATTATTTTAGGGAGTACGAAAAGGATAGTGCTTATTATTATTATTATAAAGAATCTGAAAAGATCTTTCGACTTCTTAAGAATGAAGATCGTTTGGCAAAAGTTCATTATAACAAAGCCTATTTACTATTCTATGAAGGTAATTACACGGATAGTGAAATTGAAGTTATAAAGGCCTTGCAAAATTTAAAAGATTCCAATAAATACTTAACCACCTTCCGGTGTTATTCCTTACAAGGATCCAATCATCTTGAATTAGGGGAGTATAAAGAAGCTTTGAAGTATTTTGATGATGCTTCAAAGGTTTTGCTCAAAATGAAGCAAGCGGATACAGATAAGGATGCTTTTTATGATTACAATATAATAAATATGGTTAATAGGTGTCTTGTTTATAATGAAACTGGTGCGTATGCGAAAGCCGTATTGGAATTAAGGGATATACTTAAATCAAATAATTTAGAGCAATACCCAAAATTACATTACATCGTTTTAGGTAATTTAGGTTATTCTTTAATGAAAAGTGGAAAATATGTAGAATCGTCTTACTATTTGAAGCTGGCAATTGATATTACAAAAAAAGTAAAATCAAATCAGGGCTATTTATATACGATCATTGATCTTGGAGAAAATAAATTATTGACCAAGGATTTTATGGGATCTAAAGTGCTTTTTGTAGAAGCGTTAGCATTAGCCAAAAAGTTAAATAGTGGTAAGGAGGAATTAAAAATTTTGAATTTTTTAGCTCAAGTTGATCCTGAAAAAGGTGTGTATTATAAAAGTGAGTATATCCGAGTCAATGATAGTATCACAAAAAAGCAACGGGAAAGTAGAGAGAAATTTACTAGAATTGAGTATGAAACGAATCGAATTGAAGATGCTAATGAAGTGCTTTCTAATAAAAATTTACTATTGTTACTCGGATTATCTAGTACTATCCTGTTATTTTTAATTATACAAATTATAAGAAGTAAGATCGCTGTAAAAAAGGATCTATTTTACAGGCAACAGAAAGAGATTGCTGAAAATGAAATGTTACTCATAACCGAAGAATTCCAAGCGGAATTGATTCGCACTACAGAGCAGGAACAGCATCGAATATCGAAAGAGTTGCACGATGGTGTGGTGAATCAAATTTATGGAATTCGGATGATTTTAGGTTCGCTTAATACTCAAAGTGATGAAGCTTCTCAAAAGAAGAGATTGGGTTATATTAAAGATTTACACCTATTAGAGACAGAAATAAGAACTTTGTCCCATAATTTGAACACTAATTTTTTCAAGAATGAAGCTGGTTTCGATTTTTTAATTGAGCAATTAATTGCTAAAAATAATGAGATAGGGAAAACGCGTTTTGAAATTGATATAACTGATTCAATTGTTTGGAATCTTTATTCGTCGATTGTACGGATTAACATTTATAGGATTTTGCAGGAATTGCTTTTGAACGTTAACAAATATGCTTACGCATCTACTTGCGTAGTTTCTGTAAATGAATTTGAAGAGTTTTTAATTATTAGTGTCAAGGATGATGGTGTTGGATTTGATGTAAGTATTTTGAATGAAGGCATTGGTTTGAAAAATATTAAAAGTCGTGCAAAGACAATTAATGCTGAACTTATTATAAGAAGTAATCCACTTGCGGGTGTTGAAGTAAATTTGACAATAATAAAGTAAAAGTTTTAAATTTAAATTTTTATTGATTTATATCTACCAATCGCGGAATTTATTTTGCTTTCTAATTTAAATTAATCAACGTGATATAGAATGCTTTTTTATTACTGCATCCCTTTTAAAAATTGTTTTGGTAAATGTAATAAAATTGCCTTACGGAAGAAAATTACTGGCGCAAGTCCTTTTCCAGTACGTGTTTTTGCTCTTTCTGCAAAAACTGTGACAGTAATTTTTTTTGACTGTCTTCCAGCGTAACTAAATGGTTGTTCTGTTGTACTTTTTGAAGCTCGACGTACGAAACCAAAGATGCTCAAAGTACCTCGCCTAGCCGCGACAGGAAGGAGCATCCTCGCGTTTTTACGAGAGATGCGGGGGGATGGCGGGAATATGGATTGAGATTGCTTCGATACTCGCAATGACAGCGCGATAGATTCGCTTCATAAAATTGCAATGAGATTGCTTCGTTCCTCGCAATGACAGGGCAATGGCTTTACACTAAATTATTCCGAAAGTCAACTTATTATCTTCAGAGTTATTATGTATAAAACACGAAATTTGTTCTAATACAAGTGTTTTGTAATTTTAATTTATGTAATAAGCCCACAGATAATAATTTTGATATACTCTTTTTTTTTATTTTTCTAATTGAAAATGTTGATCAAATCCAAACTTCAATCACAGTCCCATTAGCATCACTTGTAATACTAAACGTGCCATCCATATTTTTTGTGCGCTGTGCTATATTCTTTAAACCTATTCCGGATTTACTATTCCCTTGGTCAAAACCAATACCATTGTCTGAAATTTGAAGTAAAATGCGTGGTCCTCTTTTAAAAATGTAAAGGGAGCATTTGGTGGCTTTTGCGTATTTATGGACATTCTGAAAAGCTTCCTGTATGATCCTATAAATATGCACTTTATGGGAGCTGAGTACCGCAGACCAATCAATGTATTTATCGATACTATATTCAAATTTCGTTTCAACATCATTCCTTTGAGTGCCTACTAGTAAACTAATAGCGCTTTGAAAACTAGTATTTTCAAATAATAAATTTTGTTGTAAATCATGGGATACTTTTCTGATTTCTGCTTCTGAAAGCAGTAATTCTTGAACAAGTAGTTCTTTTTGTTGGACTTGTTTAGATGGGAGGTTTATCAAATTATAACGCGTAGTAAAGATGCGGTTCACGATTCCGTCGTGCAGTTCTAAAACAATCCGGTTTCGTTCCTCATCCCTGACAGACTGATTTTGATCCGCCTGTTGTAAAATCAATTGATAAATTTTCTCGTTACTTTCTTGCTGCTCTTGAATAAGGGTCAATTCCTTATTTTTACTTTTAAGACGGTAAATAATAAATGAAGTCGCCAAAAATATAAGCGCAATGCTAAAAAATAAAATAGTTGAGGTATACTGCTTTATCAGGGATTCGTTTTTTTCTTCTACCTGATCCGTTTCGTATGCAATGCGAGCAAACGTATTGCGAGTATTACGTTCTACATTTTGTAAACTATCATTCAATATTATATATAGATTAGTGTAATAGTCGCTTTTATTTTTATCATTTAAGCTTAAGAGTTTTAGGGCATTTTTAATATCATAAGTGCTTTTAATTTCTTTTGCATTTTTATAACCTTGCTCGAGATAAGAAAGCCCTTTCGCTTTTTTATTTGTTTCGATATAAAATTGGCCTAGATGGATTTGTCCAGTTACTATTCCTGCTTTTGTTTGTAAGCTGTCCCTTATTTTTGATGAAGCCAAAAAAAGAGCTTCTGTATTAAGATAATCACCACTTTTGAGCTTTGCATAGGCTAAATTATCAAGTAACATTGCATAAAGTGACAAACAATTTGTTCGGATTTCTTTTGCTTTTAATCCATCCTTGTAATATTGAATTGCACTTTTATAATCTTTCTTTCTCTCGTATAGATTACCAATATTATTATTTATTGTAGCCCTGGACCTAATCAATTTTTCGGTAGAATATTTATTTTTTTCCATAACGTCCAACTGCTCAAGCGCGAGATTGAAATAGTGAAAGGATTTGTCATAATTATTTAACTCTTTCAGATTCATTCCCATCAAATTATAAGATTCATATAGCAGTCGATCACTATCTGTTTTTATTAAATATTGCAACGCATTAGTAATTTGAACTTCACTTTCTGAAAAAATTCCTGCGTCATATAATATTCCTGCTTTATATAAAGTCGATTTACCGGCACCAATTGTGTCGTTCATTATTCTATAAAACTTTTCAGATTTTGAGTAATACTTAAATGCACTGTCTAACTGGGCTTGATCTTCATAATAATCACCAATGTAGCAGAATGATTTAGCCATGTGTAGCGAATCATTTTTTTCAAGTGAAAGTTTAAACATTTTTTGCGAAGCCTTGAGGAAAGATTCATTTCGATTTAAAATAAAATAATTTCTAATCACTTCAAACAATTGGGTTCTGTTTAAAGAATCATTTTTTTCAAGCATTAAATAATCATATAACGTGTCAACGTATTGGACTTTTGCAGCATCTGAATTGCGTTCGGAATTTATTTGTTCCGTGTACTTCTTTACGATTTTAATTCTGTCTGAGTCAGGTGCTTCTGTACAGGAATTAATTAATAAAAGTGTAAGTATTAAGAGAGTAGTAGCTTTAAGCATTTAGTTTGATGAAATTATTCATTCAAAATAAAGAAATAAATCCCAAATAAAATAATTCATTATTTCATTTGGGATTTTTATGGTGTTAATTATCGCCTTTATCTTTATCCTTGCTGTCTCCACCATGATCAATACCTGGAGGAACGACAATAGGTGGTGGATTTGTACTGTCATCTGCATGGATCACAGGATTTTCGGTTTCTAAAATTTCCGCAGTACACGAAGACATAATAATGGACGCGGAGCAGCAACATAATAATAGTATTAGATTTTTCATAATTAATTAAATTTGGTCAATAGTGATTTTGTGCCTAATGAAAAGACATTTATTAATGCAAGATTCAGCTGGGATTTAGCTGTTTCTTTTACTGCAAATGACCTTTTTAGTTAAAAAAAAGTATTCCCCATCTGCCGTGAGTTTAGAAGCTTCTACTGATTTAGTGTTTCAAATCAGTAGCAAATTAAGCTGTATAAAGGGATAAATAGTTTTATTTTAATAGTGTTATTGTAAAAGGGGTCAGTCTGTTAGGATACTAGTAGATCTAAATGGTGAAGACCAGATATTCATTGGAATCAAAGATTAATAAAAAAAGTATAGTTAACATTAACCGTCAATTTTACGTAGAATGACGTCAATATTTTCTCTATAGTTGGGTGAGAACGGAATAATTTCATCGTAATTGATGTAACACTTTGCCTTACTAAAATGAATTCGAGAAACATGATTAATATTTACAATATAACTTTTGTGTATTCGAAGAAAGTAGAATGGTAGTCTGTTTTCGTAGTGCTTAAGTGTTTTAAAAGCATTTATTACTTTTTTATTGATAAGATTAATATCAGTTGTATTATTGTCTGCTTTTAAGTACACTATCTCTTCAAGATTCACAAATTGATAATCACTGTATGACTTTATACAAAGGTTTGTGATTAGCTTTTTAGGAGTTCTTTTTTCAAATTTAAAAAGTGTTTGTCCTAAAGTGTGCAAAGTTAATGTGTCAAGTATATAAGCAGAGAAACCAGCTTTAATAGCTGCTAATGCAGCTGATTCATCAGGTGCTACAGCAACGAAATAGGGAAATGGATTCAGATAAGTGAGGGATTCACCTACGATTTGGAGTAATACATTGTTTTGCTCAAAATTAGTACCCAGTTGAATGAATACCAATTCGAGTTTAAGTTTTTTGATATGTTTTAGTGCCATTTGAGTATCTTTGAAAACGGCGCTGCATACATAATTAGGAAAATCCTCAAATAGGATAATGACTTCTTTTGAAAAGAAATCTTCGTTGCATAGTAGAAGAAAAGAGAATTGCATAATATCTAGTTGAAAAGAGTGCCAAACTAAGAAGTAGAAACGAGACCATACGCTATAAAAACAATCAATATTATTAAATTTAGACGATGAATATATTAATTGTAGATGACCACCCCATGTCGGTATCAGGTTACACAGATACGTTGTCCAGAAGTGGACTATTTCCTAAATCTACTAACTTTTTTAAAGCTTACAATTGTGAAGAGGCATTTTATAAAATTATGGCAAGCACGGTTCTTGATCTTGCGATTATTGATTTTTCTTTACCGGCCTTTGGTGCTCACCACCTATTTTCGGGAAGCGATCTAGCCAAAATCATAAAACAGAAACATCCTGATTGCAAGATTATAATAGTAACAGCACATACAGAAATACTGATCATTTATGACATCTATAAAAAGACAAATCCTGATGGACTGGTTATAAAAAATGATTTGAATTCAGAATATTTAAAAAATTTTGTAGAAGAAGTGTTAAATGGAAACCATTGTAAAAGCTGTACAGTTAATAAAGTTATTAAAGATATATTTACAAAGGAGTTAATGGTAGATGACACAAATAGAGCGATCCTAATGTATCTATCTCAAGGAAATAAGATCAAGGACATTGAACGAATGACTAACTTATCAATTAGTGCAATTCAAAGGCGCATTGCTCAAATGAAAGATGCTTTTAATGTTTCTGAAGAAAGTAGTTTAGTCAAAGAAGCTATTTTACAGGGATTTTTATAGATATTAAATTTTTTAGTGCATTCGAATGGCTGTGATGGCTATGTTTTTCTTCAAAAAGCAAAATAAATTACTAATAAGGGGCAAAAGGAAACACTAATAGGTACGTGATTATGAATTTTTTTATCAGATAGTTTTTCAAATTAAATCATTTTTAATAACGATTTATAGAGGTCGGTAGTTAAGTACTTACTTTTAATTTTATCAAATGTGTTGTTTTTGAGTTGTTTAAAATATTTAAGGTCGTTTGTTCGTGCGCAGCCAAGAACTTTTCGTGTGCAAAAAAGAGGTTTCGACTACGCTCAACCAGACATTTGTCGGATTAATCAATATTAGAATATGAAATTATCTACTGAGCTCTATAAAAATGTATTAAGTAAGTGATTTTATTATTTACAAAAAAGAATAGATTGATCATTCATTTATATTAATCATACAAAAACGCAAGTACTAACATAGTACAGATCTCCCTACACAATATCCCTTGCGAAATTCTCGTAAGGGATATTTTTTTTAACACTTACGCTATAAATTGTAGCGTTGAGATCAAAAAATTGCTATTAGATTTGAAATCATACTATTTTAACAAATATTTTACATTTTAATTTTAAAAGGTAATTTTTATTTTTTGCAACCAACACAAAACAAAGTAATCAACAAAAACCCTAATATTATCAAACAAATTACCCTTCCAAAACAAAAAATAATTTTTGTTTTAACGCTGTTTGCCTTGTTTTTTACAGGCATTCTAAAAGCACAGGCACAACCGCCACCTGGCATTGCTTTATTCTGGGACAAGCAAGTCGGTTGTCAAATTGGTGGTGTCGATGACAAGCGCTTTGTATTCTTTGAAGATATTCAAGACTCTGAATGCATTCGTGTCTGTGATCAAACTGTGGTCAACTATGATTTAGAAAACCTGCCAGGTGGTGCTACCACTACATGGACAGTAGCTGGAGGTACCCTTATTGCTAGTACTAATTCTAGTGCTAGTGTACATTGGCAGAATGTAGGACTTGGTTCTATTACACTTACCATCGTGCTTTCTGAAAGTACCATTACAAAGACCCTTTGTATTGAAAAAATTGAACTCCCTACCGCAAATTTTGCAGTTATTGGTCAAGAGCATCCCGATTATTTTGAAACCTGCAGTCAGCAAGTGCTCCACTTCAGTAATTTGTCGAGCGCTAATAGTGGTTCAGCACTGATGTTTTACCTCTGGGATTTTGGTGATGGAAGTACTTCAACAGCCTTTGAACCTGCACATAGCTACGCCAATGATGGTAATTATACCGTAACGTTGACAGTGACAAATGCCTGCAATTGCAAGTCTGTGTTTAAGATGCAAATAATTGCAAAGCGACGTGGCTTTGAGATATCATGCCCTACAGTAGTTTGTGAAGGACAGTCCGCCATATACTCCTTGCCATTTAATGCAAATCAAGTTTGTGGTGGTAATAATGGATGGTCGGTTATTGGCGGTCAAATAATTTCTTATGGCAATAGTAGTATCGAAGTACTATGGAATAATGTAGACGCGACTGGTTTTGGTTATGTCACTTTTGATCCATCGCACTGTGATTTACCTTGTCGTAAAATTACGACAGTTAAAGTACCTGTAATTCAAGCGAAAGGCACAATTCAAGGTGATGAAGCACTTTGTGTAGCTGAGCAAGGACGTTACAAGTTGCCACAATGGCCTACCACTGACATTACGTGGGAAATTCTTGGTAACGTAAATAATAATCTTGCACAAATCATCCTAACAGATCAGCGTAATGAGATTATAGTAGTTCCAGCTGCAAGCGGAACACTTATCTTAAGAGCAGTTTATACAAACACGCTATTGGGATGCAGTGGTCAAGCTGAATTTAAAATTCAGGTTGCTGATCCACTTTCCATTATTGGTGCCAATAGTTTTTGTCAGAACAGCTCCGGCACGTTCACTAATACTCAGGGTGCTCCAGTACAATGGACTTTAAAAAACGCTACAAATACGGTAGTGGCTTCTGGTTCAGATGCTTCGCTTACATATCTATTTTCTCAAGCGGGCACTTATAAATTGTCTGTTACCTCACCTAATTTTTGTAGTGTTGACGAAAAGACAATCGTAGTTCTTGCAAAACCTGCTGCACCTACTTCTGTAACAGGAGAAGTTTTAGTATGTCCTAGCGCTCCGTACTCTTACAGTATTACTAATCCTGATGCGAACAGTATTTATACATGGTCCGTTACAAACGGTTCAATTATAGGATCTGCTCAAGGAGATGAGGTTAACATCTCTTTTAACGGAACTTTTCCTGCTACGATTTCTGTTTTTAGTAAAACCATTGGTCCTTTGGAATGCACATCAAGTCCATTAGTGGTAACTGTAAATCAAGTACCTGTAAATGCAGTGATTTCGCCTGCATTTAGTACAGTGTGCAGCAGTTCAATTGGAACGTACAAAGCGTTTAAAAGTGGGACAAGCAATTTGTTTACAGGTGGAGACAGTTACACTTGGTCGTTGTCAGATCCTGCCTTAGGTAGTATTACCACGGGTCAAGGTACAACAGAAGTGGATGTGCTTTTTAATGAAGTAGCTACTGTTACTACTGTTAATTTGATACTAGCTGTTGGAAAATGTACAATAAGTCCTGCCCCACAGTTTGTAAAACAAATTACAATAAATCCTAAAGCACAAATTAAGATTACCGCCTTACCAAATCCAGCTTGCGGACAATATAATGTAACCTATACGGTTTCGTCAATTAATGGTGTTCCGTTAAATTCTTTAGATGTCGTGACTTGGAACTTAGGAAACGGGCCAATTCTTGGTGTTGCAGATATATCTACAACGTTTGTTAACAATAGTTCTACCAATATTGATTATGTTGTTACGGCGTTTATCAACAATGCTAATGGCTGTGGCCCTACCAATACCGCATCTTTTACCACAACGGTATTGCCTAATCCTCCTGCCGTAGCCAGCATTAGTACATTGGGAAATGCATTCTGCGAAATTTCGGATGTAAATACAGTAATTACCGTATCATCTAATACCGCAGGCTCTTTTCAATGGTTTAAAAATGGAAGTCTAATCCCTACAGAGACGGGAACTTCACTGACCGTAGGTCCTGCACTCAATTTTGGTGCTTATACCTTTAAAGTTACTAGCTCAAATGGATGTATTAGAGAATCTAACGTTGTTAATATTTACAAGAAATGCGGTTCGCTACCCGGCTGTACAATAAATGCTACCGTGCAAAACAATTCTTATTTAAGTGCTTGTGGCACGATAACTTTTGCAGCTACTACCTCGCCAGCGCCAATATCATCTTCGTGGTCTGTACTAGGTACAAGAGCAGGAAATTTTAGTGTTTCAGGCAACACGCTTACGGGTGTTCCGGGAGTTTATACCATTTTGTACGAAACGGTATATCCTTGTTCTCAAGGTGGCACAGGAAAAAAAGTGGAAGCCAAACAAGTAATCATACCTTACGCTCCCGAATTTTCTTACATTGCAAAATGCAATCCGGACAATACCTTTAACGTTAATTTCATAGACAATAGTAATTTCTATGATGGAGTTAGTCCTAAAAATGTGCGATTTTTCTATAAATTAGCAAGTGCAAGTTCTTTTACTTATGTTCCTTACAATCCTTCGGTAACGGTTGATGAAATTCAGAATCTTCCAGCAGGAAACTATGTTTTTAGAGTGGAAAATGATGGTGTTGCCGCAAATACACCAACAATCATGTGCTTCAAAGAATATACGGTGAATTTGCAAGGAATTGATGAGTCAATAGATATTGTAGTTATTAGCGGTCTGCCAGTCGATTGCCACAATACTCCAGTGAAATTTGGATTAAATCCGGTTCCGTTTGGAAATAGTGTTGAATGGGATTTTGGTGATGGAGCCACAAACACGGCTTTATCTCCGAGTAGAGTATACACCGTTTCTGAAGCACCGTATACCATAAAATGTACCATTACCAATCCGTTTGGATGCAGTATTATCAGATGGGCAACTGTTTATATTCCGAAAAAGTGTTTCACAGGCGATATAATAGCAACACCTAGTAATACGACCGTTTGTAAAGGAGATTCCGTGGAATTAAAATATGTACCTTCAACTGGTGATTGCGAGGTTGCCAATTATACTTGGATGAATGGAAGTGCTCCCGTGCTCAATGCCCCAAACGCTAGCACTTTAAACGTTGCTACACCTGGGTTTTATTGGGTAAAAGTAAGTAGTGCCAATAGTTGCGATTACAATACACCTACTCAAATCACTCCTACGTTTAAAACGCTGCCAAGTGTCAAGATCAAAGGACAGTTCCGCTACTGCGAAAATGAGTCAATTCTACTTACAGCAGTAACTACTGCTACCTCAATTGTATGGAAAATTGACGGGATCGTCAAACCTCAATTTAATAACATGACCACAGCAGATTTTTCAGGCATGTTCAGTCCTGCTACTTTTGTGATCAGTTGCACCGTAAGTGATGGAGTTTGCTCTAATACTGCAAGCCATAGCATTACGGTAGAAGAAGCAGTTTTAGACATACAGGTTGATGTTGCCATTTCTTGCGACCCATATAAAGTAGTAATCACTGCCAATGCTGTAACGAATAGTTCAGATCCTGTACATTACAACTGGAGCAACGGCGCAGTGGGTAATAGCATTACTGTAAATGACGGCGGCGCTTTTAGCGTTACTGCAAGTACTGGTGGAGGTTGTTCGTTTACTAAACAAATCGATGTACCTAAAAGCCCTGAAAACTATATGTGGATATTTCCTACAGGTTGCTATACCGACTGTATCAGAAAAGGCAATTATCTAATAGGTCCTTTATTACCTTTACAAAATTGGAGTTGGAACAACAATGGGCAATCCGTCTCTTCCGGAAGTGGTTTTGCAAGTCCTTTCACTTTGTATTCAAATGGCAACTATTCAATGACGATCAATACAGGTATGTGCGATTTAGAGTCGGGACTGTTGAGTTTTTCAAATAATATGTGTGGGGATTGCGAAATAAAAGACGTCAAGATTGAGGAAGTCAAAAAAGTCGAAGCCAAATACTGCGCATTTACACAAATATTAGTAATTCACAGCGGGGCAAGTCAGCCATTTCAAGCAACCATCAGTGACCCATTAAACCATGTTCTGATTATTCCTGCAAGCTTTACATTAGTGCCAGGCGCAAATGTAATTGAGGTCACAATAATTCCTCAAAGTCCATTTATGGGAGGAACTACCACCTTGAGAATACACGGTCAAATCTCTGAAAAAGAAGGAATCATTGATTGTGAATATTTGTTTCCAATTAAAATTCCTTATTGTGAGGATATGGAATACAGGAAATCTGGTGATACAAATAAAACGAGTTCAGAAATACCTAGTTTTAAATCCTGTACGCTCTATCCAAATCCAGCCTCTGGAACGGTTCAAGTACAGTATGACTTAAGTGTATCAAATGCTGTAGTAGAACTGTATGACTTGACAGGTCGTTTGTTAAACCAAAAAGCACTTGGTAGTGCACAAGGCACAGCAACACTAAACATCAGTGGTTTTCCTGCAGGTGTTTACATTGTAGCAATCAGAAATGAAAATCAAATCTTGTATCAACAAAAATTAATTATTAAATAATTTAAGTAACTTACCCTTTCCTAGCACCCTCTCCCGAAACTTCGGGTGAAGGTGAGGAAACTAATCTAAGAGGCAGGCGCTGCCTGCCTCTTTTTTAAATAATTACAATATGAAAAAAATTTTACTTAGTACATTTTTACTAACTACAATCTTTACGAATGCCCAATGTTACAAATCAATCTCTTTTGGTGGTACCCATACAGTAGGATTAAATACAGATGGTACACTTTGGGGTTGGGGAGCGGGTTCTTACGGGCAGTTAGGAAACATTAATTGGACAGAACCTAATGCAGTTCAAATCGGTACAGTCACAAATTGGGCAAAAGTTTACACTGGAGTACGCAACACCTTTGCCATTAAAAATGACGGTACTCTCTGGGGTATTGGAGGCAACGATAATGGCTCTCTAGGAGTGAATTCCAGTGCGCAAAGTTTTGCTACCTTTCAACAAATCACAACGGCAAATAATTGGGTAAAAGTAGCACCTTCCTATTTTTTTTCTTTGGCTTTAAAATCAGATGGAACTATTTGGGCATGGGGTCAAGACAACTACAATCAAACTGGAAACCCTCCCTCGTCAGAATCACAACTTGTTCCAATACAAGTAGGCACCGGAACAAGTTGGATTGATATAGCTACAAGTACAGGTGAAACAGCTTTTGCTTTGAAAGCGGATGGGACACTTTGGGGTTGGGGAGCAAATACAGGATATCTTTTAGTAGCAGCATCCAGCATTTATGCATTAAATACGCCTACGCAAATTACTTCCATTAATACATGGAATAAAATGAGCGTTGGAGCTATACATATTTTGGCACAAAAATCTGATGGAACGCTTTGGGCATGGGGTTCGGGTCCTGGTAGAGGTGTTGGTGAAGATATCAACCCTGGCATCACTCCTCATCAAGTAAGCACCGATTCTTGGAAGAGTTTTTCAACTGGAACAAGTACTTCGTTTGGAGTTAAAACAGACGGTACTTTATGGGCTTGGGGACTGAATACAAATGGGCAATTAGCAGATGGTACTTCAAGTACGCATCATGTTCCTGTACAGATAGGAACGGATAGCAATTGGGATACTGTTCAAGCACGCAATTTTACTACTACAATGGCTACTAAAACCGATGGATCAGTTTATTATTGGGGTAGAAATTATAATGGTGAGTTTGGTAACGGCACGGATTATAATGCAGGGTATTATACTTCTCCTCAATTAACGCCTAACATCTGCGTCAACAGTTTAGCTACGCCTACATTTGAGCAAAATGTATTCAAGGTATATCCTAACCCAGTACAAAATGATTTGTTTATTGCTACACAAGAAACACAATCATATCAAATCTATTCAATTTTAGGAGTTAAGATTAGCGAAGGGATAATTTCAGTGGGTAACAGCATTGATTGCAGCAACCTGACTAGTGGGGTTTATTTGTTGAACTTGACGAATGGTTTACGGAATACAAGTACTCAGAAAATTTTAAAACAGTAATAAAATGATAGTAAATGATGGTGTTTGTTCTAATACTGCAAGCCATACCATTACGGTAGAAGAAGCAGTTCTAGACATACAGGTGGATGTTGTCATTTCTTGTGATCCTTATAAAGTAGTAATCACTGCGACTGCGGTAACGAGTAGTTCAGATCCTGTACACTACAATTGGAGCAATGGGGAAATAGGCGATACGATTACGCTAAATGATGGTGGTGCTTTTAGCGTTACTGCAAGTACTGGTGGAGGTTGTTCGTTTACCAAACAAATTGATGTACCGAAAAGTCCTGAAAACTATATGTGGATATTTCCTACAGGTTGCTATACAGACTGTATCAGAAAAGGAAATTATATTATAGGACCATTATTGCCCTTGCAAGATTGGAGTTGGAACAACAATGGGCAATCCGTATCATCTGGAAATGGTTTCATGAATCCTTTCACTTTATATTCAAATGGTAATTATTCGATGACGATCAATACGGGTCAGTGCGATTTAGAATCGGATAAATTGAGTTTTTCAGCTGAAAAGTGTGGTGATTGCGAGATAAAAGATGTTAAAATAGGAGAAGTTAACATGGTTGAAGCCCAATACTGCGCATTTACGCAAACACTAGTTGAACTAAACCTTCGGTAGCGTATTACCTGAAAATGTTAGTCCTTTGTAAAACTAATTAAAAATTAATTACAATGACAAAAAAAAGCAGATGAGTTAGTTGGATCCAACACAATTCTGAGTCGAGCCGTTGCTCAAGTTCCTGAATTTGCAGAATTACTTCACCGATTTGAACGAGCGATGTCCATTTTAGGCAGGAGCGACAGTACCTACAGGAATTATGCCCAACATGTTGCATCAATAGCATTGCACTTTGGTAAAATCCCAACCGAATTGGATGTAGAGCAAGT
>NZ_AUDN01000033.1 GCF_000425485.1 Flavobacterium tegetincola DSM 22377
ATTTTACCTGTCGCTCTTGGAGAAGATGCCTACTGCCTTTTTTAAGATATCACGTTCTAGCGTTACTTCTCGTAATTCCTTCCTCAATGCCTTAAGTTCTTGTTCCTCTGGCGAGACGTCTCGCTTCTTAGAGAAATCACCTGATTTAGCTTCATATTCACGTCTCCAACGACGCAGCATATTGCCATTCAAGCCATACTCATCACTTACTTCCTGTACTTTTCGTCCCGAATTTAATAGTTCAACCAACATAACCTTAAATTCTTGTTCATAAACTTTTGCCATAATTCAAATATACTATTTTATGGGCTCAATAAATTCGTCTCAGCAAAGGTAGACACTCCAAACATCATCGGAAGATTAACAAAGGATGCGGAAGTACACAGAACCGCGCAAGACAAGCAAGTAGTGAATTTTTCTCTAGCCATCAATGATAGCTACAAAAATAAACAAGGCGAACGTGTAGAGCAAACAAGCTATTTTGATTGCTCCTACTGGATAAGTCCAAATGTTGCAAAAATACTCACCAAAGGCGCTTTAGTTGAGCTTACAGGTAGAGTAAGTGCAAGAGCCTGGACAGCTAGTAGCGGAGAATTAAAATCACGTTTGACTTTTCATACTTCGACTATAAAATTGCACGGAGGCAGTAAGAAAATTGAATTTACACAAGGGTTTACAGAGCAGGATAATACAAAGATCATCACACCAGAACCTGCTGAGGATTTACCCTTTTAACTCTAAACATATAATAATTTTTTCAACTTTTAAAATTTTAATATCATGGCACACAATTTAAATTTCAACGAAAGAACGGGACGTTATTCATTTTTTAGCGTACAACAAAAAGCTTGGCACGGTTTAGGTCAAATAGTATCAGACTATCCGACAAGTGCAGAAGCTATTAACAACGCAGGACTTGACTATGAAGTTATAAAAAGTCCTCTTTATTCCAAGGTATCAAACATAATTGATCCTACTGACAGTTTAGAAATTAGGGACAATGAACTAAAAGTGCCTAATTATTTTGCTACTACCCGTACCGATAACAATACTGTTTTGGGTGTAGTCGGTAAAGAGTATCATATTGTACAAAATCGTGAAGCATTTCGTTTCTTTGATGCTATTGTAGGTGGTACAGATGGAATTATGTACGAGACTGCAGGCGCTTTAGGAAATGGAGAACGCATTTTTATTACAGCAAAATTACCTGACTATATTCGTGTGGGTACTGGTGATGATGTTACAGAAAAATATATTTTCCTCACTACTTCACACGATGGTAGCGGAAGTATTACGGCAGCTTTTACACCTGTTAGAATTGTATGCCAAAATACACTAAACGCTTCACTTCGAAATATGAGCAACGTGGTACGCATCCGCCATACTTCGGGAGCAAAACAACGTTTGGAGAATGCGCATAAAGTAATGGGATTAGCAAACGAATTTAGTAATCAACTAGAGGGAATTTTTAATGAATGGTCAAAAGTAAGAGTAAAGGACAACGAGGTTAAAAAATTGATACAATTAGCACTATGTCCCAACAAGGAAACCTTACAGCATATTAAAAACGGAAATGAGGAAGAAATATCAACCGTTTTTAAAAATACGGTTGAGGATGCCTTTGCCTATGCTATGACGAGCGACTCACAACAAATGGAAACGACAAAAGGCACTTTGTTTGGAGCTTATAACGCAGTTACAGGCTACTACCAAAATGTACGTAGCTATAAGAACAATGAAGCAAAATTACAATCTATTATTTTGGGAGGTACTGCACAATCAAAATCGCAAAAGGCTTTTGAAATCTGTACCTCATTTCAAAAAAATGGTACTGACGTTTTCAACTTCAATTAAAAAGGCTTTAAAATTAAAGGCGACTACTCACAAAAGTAGTCGCCTATTTTAACAATTTCTATTATTTTTCAGAATAAAGTTTTTTTCTAAATCTTAAAGATTTTAGGGCACAACCTATTCCGGTTGCATTACTTCAAAGTCTGGATGCAAAAAGACACTCCCTTCCAATTGTCGGGAAAGTCTTTTTGCGGGAAATGATACAACCATTTTGGTAAAACAACAATCGCACAGATTCTCATTGCTCTTTATATTTTACCAAAAAGCTCGTGATTATTGGTTAGGATAGTCAGTATCCTATTTTTTTTTACTGGACTTCTTTTCTTTCCACATAAGTGACAAAAGAAAAGAAGCAAAAGAATGCCACTTTATTATTTTGGATTTTGATCGTGTTTAAATGGAACTTCTTTTTGAATTAGCACTTTGTTATCTTTCTGTTGTTTTGAATAACTCCATAATAAAAGTAGTCCAAAAATAATCAGAATATAAGCAATCCATTTTCCTGTATTTTCCAAAAATGAAATAAAGACTGATTTTTCATAACTTGAAAAACTTTCCGCTCCCAAAGGACTTCTTCTGTAAAATTTTCTTCTGTTTATCCAATAACGAATACCAAAACCACTTAGCAAAGCTAAACCACTTAAAACCATTGTTGGATTCATAATTTGATTTTTTTTTAATTTTAAATTTAGTAAAAACTACCTCATCAGTACGCAACTTACTATTTATAAATCAGTAAGTTGCGTACTTATTTATAAACAGGAAAAAACACACTGTAATATACCCAACAAAAATAGGCTATATCACAAGTCGTGAAACAGCCTATTTGCCCATTATTATATTTTGAATACTATGAGAGGATTATCCTCAAATACCTCCTTTATAAAGAACCAATTTTAATTATGAAACTTCCTGTCTTTTATCAGTATTGCTTTGAGTAAATCTGAATTTTTAAGTTTTATCAACTGATGTCTCGCTCCGTTTTTCTCATAAATTTCTATCAGGAGTACTTTGTCATCGGCAATAGTAAATTGATCCAATAAAAATATATTTCGCTCTACCGTTTTACCTTTAATTTCGTCCAATGGTTTGTAAATTCTTAGTGGATTAAACGTCATTTCTTGTATAACCGTACGTTTGGCTAGCTTTTTATCAACTACTTTGAAAGTAACAAAATCGACATGGAAAGAGACATAACTACAATTAGTAACTTGAGTATGGAAATAGAACTTGCCATCATCTACATAGATTCCTTTTAACATGAACTCGACACCATAACTTCTAGCACCCTTATTCTTTATTAAACGTTTGTCTTTTTTGTATATCGTTCCCATTAAATCGTCTACCAGTGAAGGTGAATTTTTTCCGAGTTCCTCAAATAGGACATCATTTCTATGCTCTCTATTTATCCCTTTCTGCATTTCTAAAAGATTATAATTCATATCCACAGGACTAGAATTGTAGAGGACATTGAAATTATAAAAATGCCCGTCTTCGGTAATTACAGAAAAGTTTGTTTCCTCATCGAAATTACGGACTGAAGCTTTTACTCTTAATACATTTTCTGCATCTTCTGCTTTGCTTGCAATCAAATAGTCACTTCCTAAATCTACGTATCGTATTGCAGAAGGAAAGAGTAGATGCGACGTTTTACTATAAGTTACCTCTATCGGGTACGGATCTATTTTTTCTAAGTACAATTTTTGGGCATTAGTAACAGTCACTTGCCCTTGTGATTCCATACTGTATCCTAAAAATAAGACCAGTACTATTACCATATTTTTTTTTATAGTTTTCATATTTAAATTTTTTATTAAAGTGAATAATTATTTTTTTGACACTAGAAACACTTGAAAGCCTGCCTTCAAAGTGACTTTTGGAGTTTTCATTTTTTTTGAAAAATAACCTGAAATGCCTTGCACAAGGCCACGGCTCAAATCGCCAGCTATCTGCTGTCCTGGGGAACTTGAAAGCATAATACTGCTTCCTGAAGTTTGTCCCATATTGGCAGCCATTTCTTTCACAGCGCTCATTTCGGGAGAATAGGGCACAAATAATCCTTGTTGTCCATCTAATCCATAGATAGTAAGATCAACAGGGAGGATAGTACCATCCAACTCAATAGAAGTAATTTTCATTTGGAGCCTTCCTTGATTAAATTTTGAATTTGCCGTCAACACCGTTCCTTGCGGAATAATATGATTTTGCATTTTGGCAGGCTCTAATAAACGTAAACGAACACTACTTTCCACTGATACTAACTGTGTGGTTTGGATAACTGCTCGAATACTATTTTTGAGCTGTGTCTCCTTTTCGATTTTCCCTGCAGTGTAAAATCCTCGATTACGACTTTCGCTCCAATTCGATATAAATGAACTGTCAGGAAGATCTCTATTCAATGACGAAACAGCATTTTTTCGAGCAGGAATAAATGAAATAAAAGATTCCTTTTCGGTTGAAGCAATAGAAACAGCCATTGTTTTTTCATTTAATTGTTCCGTTGAAGTCTTATTGACTGGCAAATATTTAGCCGCCATTTGATATGACTTCTCCATTAACTCCAATTGATTGTCAACAATATTGGTAGGTGTTTCTTCTTTTCTTGCTAACTCTTTTTTCACCTCATCTAATTGTTTGCGCAATTCTTGCGTTTCAGAGTTATCCTTATTATAAAAGCTACCTAATGTATTTTGTGCATTGCGATAACTATTCAGCGAAGTATTAGTATTGGTTTCTTTTTCTGTTTCAGGAACATCTTGCAATGATTCTTCTGTACTCCCCTCATTCCAGTAATCAGAAAGAGAGGTTAGCGCATTTTGTTTTTCTCGATTTTTTTGTTCCACTATTTCCTGTTCATAGGCTTTTTGTTTATCATTCTGTAAACCGATAGTAGAAGCCTGAGGAACGGAATCATTGAGACCTACATCTTCTATCATTCTTATATTTTCCGATGGTTTGAATAGTAGATACATACAACCAAGAAATACTATACCCATCAACGCAAACAGGATTGGCTTTTTAAATTTTTCTACATTATTATCTGAAGATTCTCGCGCTATATCTGTACTTTTATCTAAGCTACCATCCGTAACCAAGACCGTATTTTTTTTGTTTTCACTTTCTTTCATGTTTTCTGTTTTTTATAATTAACAACAAGGAATCCCGTAGCGATGCTGTGGATTCGTTCTTTTTGAGAAGAGCGTTTTCAATACGCTCCTCATCCAGCTTACTGCTGTGTTTTCCGGTTTCAAACCAAACGCTAAGTATAACAACTACAGTAAGAATCAAATAACTGATAAAAGAATACAGAATGTACTTGTACTGTTTTTGAAGAGGAAGTGCTCTCCAGCGTACATCAATCTTTATTAACCATAAGTCAATATTTGTTCGAAGATTTTCCATCTTGGTTTATTTTAACGTTCAATAATTTCTAGATCATTATTCTGCAGTACAGTAAACTTTTCTATATTGAAGCCTTGCGGATTATTATCCGAACGAACGGAATTCACAAGGTAACACGAGGTAACTAGATTACGTTTGGTTACATTACTAGAGCGAATGATGAACTGCTTAGCATAAGTTTTTACAGCATAAGGATAGGTTTCAAAGTTGCATATCACACTATCTACTTCAAGGCGTTGTTGCACATTACCTGAAATAATCCGATTGTAATACCCCTTTTCAGCTAAGTCTTTGTAATAATCAAAAGCGCTTTTGTCTGCTAGATTAAATGCTCTTTTCATATTATTTTCTATAGCACTCTTGTCTGGTGCCAGTGTAAAGAAAAGCTCATGAAATCGACGTATGTGTTCCCGAGCTTCTACAGGACGATTGATTGAAGCGTCTTGCGCCAGCGCTAGCATTAATGATTTACCATTATCCAACACATAAACCTTTTGACGCTGCAATTCTGCAAACCGATACGATTCCCAAATTGCATATCCTGCTACTCCAACACAGAGTACTGCAAATACTATGGCATACAGTCTGATTTGTTTAAAGCTATTTTCGATATTTCTTAATGTTTTAAATTCCATTTTACTTTACTATTTAAATTGTTATTTCATTAATCTACCCCCAATATTTCCAGTAACTGCTCCCGTACCAGCTCCTACAATATTTCCAGTTTTAGCGCTAGTTTGATTTATATTACGAACAAAGTTTCCTGCTCCCCCTGCCTGAATAATCCACCCAGTCACTGTAGGAATTGTAAAATATCCAATGATGCCAATAATCATAAAGATGATATACACCGTACTGGATGAATCTGGAATAAAATTAGGATCGGATAAACTGTCAATATCCTTTTGCAGTATTAACGATTGGATCTTGGACAACATCGAGCTGAAAAGGTCAGACACAGGCAGCCAGAGATACACACTAATGTATCGAGTAAACCACTGTGTTAAGGTGGACTGAAACCCATCCCAAACCGAAATTGCAAATGCTATTGGGCCTAAAATTGATAGCACAATCAAGAAGAAAGTTCGTATCGTGTCAATGACCAGTGCAGCAGCTTGAAAAAGCACTTCTAAAAATTCTCGAAAACTATCGCGAATCATTTTCTTGATACTATACATTTCTCTTTCAATATACATACCCGATATTGTTGCTAAATCGGAAGGCGTCCATCCTAATTCATCCAATTTCTTATCAAATTCTTCATCCGATGCTAAATAGGCAGTCTCAGGATTTCGAAGCATAGCCTCTCTTTCCAGTTGGTCTTTCTGCTGTTGTAAAACATTCAAATCCAAAACTTGATTTTCTAATATGCTATGTGTTCCTTGTACTATTGGACTAAGTACCCCATTTAGTGTTCCTAAAACAATCGTTGGAAAAAACATGATGCAGAGTCCTAAAGCAAAAGGTCTAAGTAGCGGAAATACATCTATCGGTTCTGCGCTACTTAGTGCCTGCCAAACTTTTAATGCAACATAAAACAAAGCACCCAATCCAGCTAAACCTTTTGCTACTGCTGCCATATCAGCTGATAGTGGCAACATCTCGTCATAGAGCGAACGTAGTACTTGGTGTAGATTACTAAATTCCATGATTACCAATATTTTTGGTTAGCAGTTCCATAAAGCTCCAATACCCTTCTACTACTGTTTGCTTTCTTAGCTCGCAGATAACTAACCGAAATATTTTTATTGGTAAAATAACGAACCAAATTGTGGTACTCTTTTACTTTTAGATAAACACGATCAATAATATCCATTCGCTCCTTATCAGTAAGCGACAAGCTGGAAGTGCTTACAATTTGCTTTAGCTCTTTCAGAAGTTCGGTACTTTCATTTAACAATATGGAATACCCATTAGCAATAGCCGTTAATTCTTGTTCATTAAAATTAGGATCGTTCAACATTTTCCCAAAATTACTTACATACATCTCAGAGACATCACCAACAAGTAATACGGTCTGCTGTACTTTTCGAGCATCCTTTACTAGGTTATTTACAGCCTTTAGCTTGTCATAATATTCTTTTCCTTGATTATATACTTTTTGGACTTCTTTAAAGTTGTTAATCATATTGGTTGCTGTGGTTGAAGTTTGTATAATCTGTCTCGCTGAATTGACTATTCCTTGAGCCAAATTGGTTGGATCTGTTACCACCCACTGTGCTTTAGCAGTCGGCATGACAGCAAATAAAATTACCATGCACACCATAATTTTTAAATTTTTCATTTTTATTCGTTTTTAAATTTTTACTATTTGTTTTCTTTTTCTCTTTTCTCAAGAGCTAACCTTTTAATGGCCTGTTCTACATTTCCATCCAGTTCTCCCGCAAGACGCATCACTTCTAACTTTTCAGTTTCTTCTGTGGTATAGGCTAAATATTCTTCAAGACTCACTTCTGTAGCATATACTGCTGAATGCGTACCTCCTAGTCCAATCCAAACTTCTTTGTATAACCTATTGGGATCATTGTTCATATTAATCGAAAGTACCTGCGCTTTTTCTTTTTCAGTAAGACCAAGCATGGCTTGGATATCATCAAATTTGTTCATGTACTTTCGTTGGTCAAGGAGTATTTTACAATCCGAATTATTAATGATACTTTCCTTTACAATAGGTGATTGAATAATATCATCTACTTCTTGGGTTACAACAATCGCTTCTCCAAAAAACTTCCGTACCGTTTTAAAAAGGTATTTGATGTACTCTGCCATTCCCTCTTTTGCAATCGCTTTCCATGCCTCTTCAATCAGGATTAGTTTTCGTACTCCTTTCAGACGTCGCATCTTATTGATAAAAACTTCCATAATGATGATGGTCACAATTGGAAAAAGGATTTTATGATCCTTGATGGCATCAATTTCGAAAACAATAAATCGTTTAGAAAGTAAGTCGAGTTGCTTTTCGGAGTTAAGTAAATAATCATATTCCCCTCCCCTGTAATAAGGTTCTAATACATTTAAGAAGTTGGCAATATCAAAGTCTTTTTCGCGTACTTGCTTTTCCTGCAATACTTTTCTATAATCCCCTTTTACAAATTCATAAAATCCATTGAAGGAAGGAAATTCATCTTTCTGCTTAATCCTTTCAATATAACCACTCACAGCATTTGAAAGTGCCACTTCTTCGGATCGTGTTGGTGGTTCATCATCCCTTTTCCATAAGGTTAATATCAAAGTTTTGACACTTTCTCTTTTCTCAATATCGAATACGCCATCATCGGTATAAAAAGGATTAAAGGCAATTGGATTGTCTTCGGTGTAGGTGAAATAAACGCCATCTTCCCCTTTAGTTTTTCCTTTGATGAGTTCACACAATCCTTGATAAGAGTTACCAGTATCTACTAGCAATACATGCGCGCCTTGTTCATAATATTGTCTGACCATGTGATTGGTAAAAAATGACTTTCCAGAACCGGAAGGACCCAGAATAAACTTATTTCTATTGGTGATAATACCCCGTTTCATGGGTAAATCCGAAATATCCAAATGGATCGGTTTTCCTGTAAGTCGGTCAGCCATTTTAATTCCGAAAGGAGAAGGGGAACTTTTATAATTGGTTTCCTCTGTAAAAAAACAAAGCGCAGGTTCTATGAAAGTGTAAAAACTTTCTTCACTCGGAAAATCTCCTGCATTGCCAGGCATTCCTGCCCAATACAGTGTAGCAACATCTGTGGTGTTGTGCCTTGGTTTGCACTCCATCAACGCCAAAGCACTACCAGTGTCGTTCTTTAACTGTTTTAGTTCTGCTGGATTATCCGACCATGCCATCACATTGAAATGAGCCCGAATAGAAGCATGACCGAAAGAATGTGCTTCATTCAAATAGCGTTCGATCCATTCTTTATTGATTTGATTGGCTCTGCTATACCTTGCCAAAGAATGCATGTTTCTTGCTGATTTCTCAAACTTCCGAAGGTTGTCCTCACTGTTATCCAAAAAAAGATACTGGTTGTAGATGTGATTGCAACTTAACAGTAATCCAACTGGCGCAGCAAAAGACAACAAACAATCACTTCTATCGGTGGACAATTTTTCGTAGCGAGTTTCTGCAGATACGGAACTAGGCAAATCATCGGTATCGGACAACGTATGCAGACAAAGTCTTTTGTTTCCAATACGAACTTCTTCCCCACCCAAAGCGATATCCTGCATTGGTGTTCCCTCCTCTCTTGAAAGACTTAGGTATTGTTCCAATAATCCTTGTTTCTCATTTGTTCCAATGATATCCTCCTCTTTCAATCGTTCCAATTTTATAAAACCGGAATCATTGACAATACGTTCAAATTGCGCTACCGATTCCATAAATCGATGAATAGTTTCTTTATCTCTTATTTCTTTTGGGATAAGTACCCCTTTGCAAAGCGAAGAGAAATTACTCTGCATTCGCATACGCTCTTTGGACGTTTTTGTTAAGAACAGATAACAATAATGATTGAGAAACGGACGCTCATTAAAATGTTGTTGGTAGGATTTCGCCAAAAAACTCAAATCTTCTTTTGCAATTTCAGGAGCATAATTTTCTTTGATGTACCAATCCTGTTTGTGTACCACCGTGTAATCGGGCAAGGTCTTTATAGCCTTATGCCAAGCGGAATGAATGGCTTCATATTCCGCAGAGGCTACTGTAAAAAGTTCTGGTAGCTGTACTCGAAAACATGCGGTGATATCAGCATCCTTTGAGATGATACAATTATTTTCTACTGCCAACAAAGGAAACTTAGATTCCAGTGTAGTTGCTTTTGATTTATTTCTCATAACTGGTACAATTTGGAGTTGAACTTGAAATAACGATGCACTGGCTTACGACAGATAATATATCGTGGATGTCTTTTATTGGCTCCTACTTTCATCAAACCATGTTCACCATACTTTTTGTTTAGTGAAAAAGTTTGCCACACTAACAGCGATCCCCCACCAATTCCTATAAACAAACACAGATAAGAATTGACTCCTGTCATATACAAGATCATTACCAGGATAAGCATCCCTAGCAGTCCACCTGCGAATAAGAACAGATACTGTGCTTTCAGTCCTTTAAACTCTACCGTTCTTCCTATTCCCTTATTTATATTGTAAGTATTCATAAGGAAATAATTATAGGAAGAAGGAACGTAAAACAGTAGCCGCTACAATCAAAAAGATGCAAGCTCCAAACCAGCTCGCCGCTGTCTTACTAGTATCAGGATCACCGCTACTAAACTTGTTGTACACCTTTACCCCGCCAATGAGCCCCACTACTGCTCCAATAGCGTAAATGAGTTTTGTAGCAGGATCAAAATAAGAGGTTACCATTTGAGTCGCTTCCGTGATTCCTGCAGTACCATTTCCTTGTGCAAATACACCAAAAGCTGACAGCATTATAACTGCTATCAACACTACTTTTTTTCTGTGTTTTTCCATGATTTAAATAGATTTTTTTATCTTTTACCCTTGCACTTTGCAGGATTTATGGACAAATATCTTATGGGATAGATAATATTATTTTAAATAGGAAGTCATTGGAGTTTCTTGGCATTGCTTGACTAATCCGAGTAAATAACTTAATATTTTCAAAATCTACTTAATTTACTCACAAAACAATGGATACTTTTGAGGATAGTAGGGATATGCATTCCTAGATTTTCTTGACATAAATTAAAGCACTTCATCAATAGTTGAAGCACTGAAGAGGAATTACCAAATGAGTAAAAAAATATATCCATCTAGGGAAAAATCCAGAAGCAGTTACTACGGAGTTTTCCAAAAGTTTCAGATACGCGAATCATTAAATTTTGTGAGCTAGATCTAACATTTGTTGACGAAAGTAGGATTTTAACTCTCCTTGATTGTTCTGACCCTATATAGGAAGTTAATTAGCTTAAATAAATATTTAAAAGAAACTAATCTAATTCAATTGGAAAATCAATGGGGTCAACTATCACAGCAGCAAACGACCTAATTAGACGGATTTAGCTATTACATATCTTACGGAAAGCACTTTGAATTTTCAATGTAATAAATATTATTTTACAGGAGTTTTGATTGGTTATGCATTTAAAAACCAAGCAAAATCTGAAATTCTATCTCAAAGGAAAAGGAAGCAAATTAGTTTAGAAGAAATACGCTAAAATATAATTTATATAACGTTGAAGCTTAGTAGCCAAAAACTAAATAAAGATGTATTAGGTAATTCGAATAATTTAACAACTCATTTTGAAAAAATTGATTAATTAAAAGGAGATAAACTGAAGCACCTATCTCATATTAATAAATATGAAGAAGTTACTATGTTAAAAGCATTTTACTTAAATCTTTAAATAATGCAAAGAACAGTTTAAGAAGTTAAAAATTTGTACCTTTAAAATATTGGTTTAAGAAAAAAACTATCTGTTAGTAGTACAGCGATTTAAATATATTAGACTTAAATTAACGATTTACTTTAGCTGCACGTTAATTTTACGTGTAGTAAACAAGTATGATTATGAATCATAAAAAAAATGAAAATGAAAACTAAAAAAGAACTAGAACAAAGCATCATAAAGATTACTACCACGATTCAACAAGAATATCCTGAACTGTCAAAGTTTATAATTGAAATGCCCGACAACAATTCGGAGAGTGAGGAAGTAACTATCAAAAGCCTTGAAGAATATAATAATTCTTTAGAAGATATTTTGCGTAAATATGCTAAAACGCATGATGAAACTGATACTAAAGAAGTTCCTAAAACGCCTGAGTATGAAGACTTACATATCTATCCGCCATCTGAAGATATTTATCAACAATTGAAGGAAGAAAAGGATTTGAATCCAGAAGATATTTCCAAAAAGAAAGCACCAAATGAAAAGGAAGGCACTTGGAACGAAAAGGACTTTAAAGATGTGAAAACGGGTGCTGATTTAGATGTTCCAGGTTCAGAGCTAGACGACCAACAAGAAAATGTGGGAAGCGAAGACGAAGAAAACAATTATTACAGTTTGGGCGGAGACAACCACAACGATTTAGACGAAGACAAAGGATAATATATAAACTAAAATAATACAATTATGAAAATTCAGATAAACACCGACAAAACAATCTCTGGTGCCGAAAATCAGGAAGACTATTTTACTTCCTTGATCACCGAAAAGCTAAACCGATTTCAATCGCATATTAGCCGTATAGAAGTACATTTATCAGACGAAAACGGAAAAAAAGAAGGACACGATGATATACAATGTATACTAGAAGCAAGAATAGAAGGCAGAGATCCAATAGCGGTTACCTGTGAGGCCGATACTGTCAAAAATGCTGTTTCAGGTGCCATAGATAAAGTGAAAATATCGTTAGAGACCATTCTTGGACGAATGAAAAATCGTGAAAGATAAAATTTAAAGGCATGAAAAATAGAAATGTTACTTTACCATTAATTAAAAACATTATCATAGAACTTGCCAAAATAAATGAAATAATTCAGCCCGGTTAAAGTTCAAATAGATCGGCACGAGTCGTATTCTTTAATGAACCGACAAGAATCGTTTGAACACTAATTCATTACCCCCCTTTTAATGAGTAGAAATTTTGATGAATTAAAAAATAGCCCTTATTGCTATGCAAATTGCTGACGCTTATAATAGAGCAAAGACCACAAAATAGCAAACCGAAGATGATGTTAATTTTGGGCCAGCAAAGTTCTTGTGGACTTACAAAAGATAGAATAGAAACAATAGTAGAAAGTGTGAGCAGTTATGATTTGTCCTTCTGTACCAAATGACTCTCTTTAGCCTAAATGGCACTGTCTCATAAAGTGTGTAAGTTTTAAAATCTCAGGTTATTAATTGAGCTGAGATTTTTTTATTTATTAAATTTAACTTTTATACACTTATGAAACCAGAAGACATTTTAAACGAAGATTTTTTAAAGCAATTTAGAAACGGTCCAGAACTCACTAATTTTTTAGAACAACTTCACAAACGTGGTATTGAAAAAATTCTTGAAGGTGAGTTAGATGCTCATTTAGACTATGAAAAGCATCAAAAAAGCAAGGCCAATAACTTAAGAAATGGCTATACAAAAAAGAAACTACAAACCACTTTAGGTGAAACAGAGATACAAGTTCCACGTGATCGTGATAGCTCTTTTAGTCCCATCGTTGTTAAGAAAAGAGAAAGTTCAACAGATGGTGTTGAAAATGTTATTATTTCACTGTACGCCAAAGGAATGAGCAACAGTGATATTGAAGAACAGATAAGAGAACTCTACGATTTTAATATCGCTACATCCACTATTTCAAGAATAACAGATCGCATTACCGATGATATAATAGCTTGGAAAAACAGACCCCTAGAAGCCACTTATCTTATTGTTTGGATGGATGGAATCGTTTTTAAAGTTAGAGAGAATTCCAAAGTAGTAAACAAAACCATTTACATCGCAGTTGGTCTGAGAACGGATGGTAAAAAAGAAGTTCTTGGTTTATGGTTAGGAAAAAATGAATCTTCTGCATTCTGGATGAGTGTTTTAACGGATATAAAAGCCAGAGGAACAGAAGACATATTAATTACAGCAACCGATAATTTAAACGGTTTTACAGACACTATAAAAACCATTTTCCCAAACTCAGTGACTCAAATATGTGTAGTACATCAAATTAGAAACTCCTGTCGTTACGTAGTTTGGAAAGATAAAAAAGAATTTAGCAGGGATATGAAACAAATCTATACGGCACCTACTAAAGAAGCTGCAAAAGCAGCCTTAAAAGACTTTAAAATTAAATGGGACTCAAAGTACTCTTATGCTATCAGAAGCTGGGAAAACAATTGGGATGAGCTCACTGTGTTCTTCGATTTTCCTATCGAGATTAGAACTATTATTTACACAACAAATTTAATAGAAAACCTCAATGGAAAGATTAGAAAATACACCAAAAACAAGCTGTCGTTTCCAACAGATGAAGCTGTTATGAAATCCGTGTTTTTAGCTCTAAATGAAAGTACTAAAAAATGGACAATGCCAATTAGAAATTGGGGAGTTATACTCAATCAATTTTTAGCTATATTTGAAAACAGGATTAAACTATAAAAAAATTTAACCCTGAAATTTTAAACTTACACAGATTTTAGGATAGTGTCGCCTAAATAAAAAATCTACCAAAAATTAAATAAGAATATCGTGAAAAAAAATCTTTTCGTAAACCTATATGGAGCAATAATAATTTTGCAAGGTATTTTTCTCCTTTTTGAAAAATACTTTACTTTCAAAACTAGTAGGTATACTTTGGGAATTACTTTGATTATTGGGGCTATCCTCGCATTAGTCACAGTCTTTTCACGTAAACGGCAACAAGTTCAATTTGTTTAACATGAAATGCATGCGTTAGCAATGTTCGTCTATGGAATCTCAGTCTTATTATTTGCAAACACAATAGAGATACTTAGTTACCTAAAAGCATTTTTACTTTTATTTTATGCTTTTTCAGAAATTTTTTTGCAATTGGCTGTTCAACTTAGAAAATAAAGTCCAGTTTAAAATTCTTTTCATTCGTCTTTTTCTTGGATTAACGGTCGGTATTGGAACTGTAGTATTAATGAATTATTTCATTTTAGACAAGACAATTGTCATGGAGGGCTACGGAATACTACTTGCTGCCATCGATTTCAACGTCTTGCTTTATGTTCCCATTATGAAAAGCAAAGTACCGTTTATTAAAGAGTAACCCAACTTGAATACACCTAACATTCAAAAAATAAAAACATGAAAGATACATGCCTTACAATATACTATTGGCGATGTGAAAGATTTTATAGTACATGACAGCGATTGGACAATACATTATATGGTAGTTGACACCGGAAATTGGTTTCCAAGTAAGAAGGTAATTTTATCGCCTTACTCGATAAAAGAATTAATTGGGAAACTTCAGAAGTTACTGTAAATGCCTCGGTTGAGCAGATTAAAAATAGCCCAGAATACGATGATTCAAAAGAGCTAAATAAATTTGATGACTCTATTCTAAAAATTATTATGGTCAGTTCATTTCTCATAGGTAAATGCCTTTTTATTTAAAAACAATTCTCCATAATATAAAAAAAAATACATAAATAATACTTAATCAAGTTTTTACAACTAAAAATCGAAGAAATAAATAATTTTTTGTCTACCTTTAGAGTAAATTATAAAACTTATATTATGACAGAAATTAAAATAGAAAAGAAAAAGCCAGTATGGCCTTGGATTTTATTAGTGCTCTTTTTACTTTTTGTTAGCTGGTTCTTCTTTATTCGAAACGATAAAGCGGAGGTTTTAAAAACAGTAGATCAAAGAGCGTTGATAGATATACATGAAAAGAACCAAATAGTTGTCGCCTATGTTACATTTATTAATTCCGATCCCAATACCATGGGTCAAGATCATGAATTTACCAGTGAAGCATTTACAAAGTTGACTAATGCTATAGATGCTATGGCCACTGAAGCAGACTACGATATAAAAGCCGACATGATCAAAGTAAAACAGCGAACGGATGAAATAACAAAAGACCCAATGGTTACTACTCATGGTGATAAAATAAGAAGCGCTGCTGATGCGTTAAGCACTTCCTTGACAAATATGCAGCAAGCCAAATATCCAGAATTAAGCAATGAAGCTGCTGATGTAAAAAGTGCTGCTGTGGCAATTGATCCCCAAACTTTAACCCTTGACCAGCGAGATGCTGTTAAATCTTTTTTCACAAAGACTGCAGACCTACTTAATAAAATGAATTAATTAACTGAATTTAAATTCACAATTATGAAAGACAAAAGTAAAAACCTCCATTATTTACATGAGCTATCAGATTATAAAGTAGCATACGACTATGCAGATGTAAGAGATTGGGAAGTAGTAGATAGTGATAAAAGAACCATAGGCAAAGTAGATGGACTGCTCGTGAGCAAAAAGGCAGAACGCGTTGTTTATCTTGATGTGGAAGTTGATGCTACTTTAATTGAAGTTGGTCACGAAAACTATGCAACTCCTGCAAGCGATGGGGTGCATGAATTTTTAAATGAAGAAGGAGAGAACCACCTGATCATACCAATTGGCACGGCAACTCTTGATGAAAACAATAAGAAAGTACATATTAAGGAAATAGATTACACCACTTTTGCAAAAACAAAAAGATTTAAAAAAGGAGTAGATTTAGAAAGGTCTTATGAACTAATGATTTTGCCTCATTATTTCCCTGCTATTAAATATGATGAAGAAAACAGTTTAGACAATGAATTGTATAATCACAGAGAATTTAACCCATCATCATAATTGACCACATTTTAAAAATAAAAGTATGAAGCAACCAATCAAAAATCTGATCAAGATTTATTCTAAGCTGATTTTTGGGTGGCTCTAAGCTTAATTTGGTTGCCGTTAAATGGGTTTGCTCAGACCGAGTGCCTCTCCGTTATTATAAAAATTTAGAATAGAAGTAACAATGCGGGGGAAGCCCCTGTACTATTTTTGAATTTGGGAAAGTTTCCCAATAAATTCCTGAAATTCGCACCTAAGATCATGCTAACACAAATAAGCAGAACAGATGCGAGTTTTCAGTTTTCAGATATTCTACCGGAAAAAATATGCCGTTTTCATGATCCATGATGAAAACCGCAACGGTGAACTTGACAGTAATATGTTTGGGATTCCGAAACAAGATTATGGTTTTTCCAATGTTGCCAAGGTCACATCAAGCCCTCCTTCTTTTTGTTACGCTGCATTTTCATATGATTGAGGATTTTTGCAAATGTCTGTATCTCTTACTTACTAAAAATCACCTAGTCTCTGATGGGTTTTACAATGAGCACCACCGATGATGAGATAGAGAAAGTAAAAAATTTAAATTTCTATATTCATTATAATTAGACAAAAATACTTCAATTATGAAAAAAATATATCTGCCCTCACTATTTGCGTTTATTGATTGTACCTTTTTTGCTCAGGTAGTTTTTCAAAATATTATTTACAATGAAAAACAAGAGCGGGAGTTAATGCTTTAAAAGAGCTAAGCTAATTGTACGAGTCTATTCTAAGACCTCTTATGGTCACTTTGTTTCTCATAGGTAGTCGCCTTTTTAATTAAAAATAATACTTCCAAATATGAATAAATTATATACCATCCTCCTTCCAATTTTATTTATAATACTGCAAAGTATGACCATTGGTTGTACTGGTAAGCAAAAGAGAATTAAAAGTGGCAATACAGAAGATAGTACAATAAAAGTAACAAAAAATGACGCTACTATAAACACGTCAAGTGGCAATATAAACTTTGTAACGGCCTCAAAGATAGTGATGCCAGCAGTAGCCCATATAAAAATAAATTTCAATTCTTCTTCAGAATATGGCGCATCAGGATCAGGGGTAATTATAAGTGCTGACGGATTTATAGCTACAAATAATCATGTGGTTGATAAAGCATCTGCTATTGTCGTTATACTTCATGACAAACGAACTTTCTCTGCAAAGTTGATTGGCCGTGACCCCAATACGGATCTAGCACTTTTAAAAATAGAGGCTAGCAACCTTCCAATCGTTACTTTTGGAAACTCTGATGATGTGCAAATAGGTGAATGGGTTTTAGCTGTAGGGTTTCCCCTTTCACTTAATACTACCGTTACTGCCGGCATCGTAAGCGCCAAAGCCAGAAGTATTGGAATCATAAACCGGTCGGGCAGCAATAGTAGGCAAAATAATGCAGTGCCGCAAGGGAATAACGCTGTTGAATCATTTATTCAAACTGATGCTGCTATTAACCCCGGCAATAGCGGAGGTGCTCTGGTGAATACCAATGGAGAACTGATTGGTATTAATTCAGCCATAGCATCGCAAACCGGTAGCTATGCCGGTTATGCTTTTGCAATACCAGTTAACCTCGCAAAAAAGATTTTGGATGATTTAAAAAACTTTGGAGTGGTTAAGCGAGGTGTGTTAGGTGTTTCTTTTCCTTCACCAGCTACAGAAGACCAGCATTTGATACAAAAAGGCTTAAATCCTGCTTTGGTAAAAGGTGTTTACATAATTGGTGTGCAAAATGAAAGTGCCGCTGCTGTGGCTGGCCTTAAAAAGGGTGACATTATTCAAAGTATAGATGGCACTATACTTAACTCGTCAACGGAGTTTTCTGAAAGAATAGCAAGACAAAAGCCTGGCGACGTTATCAAATTAACGTATCTGCGCAAAGGTGCTACCGCTACAGTCTCGGCTACACTGCACAGTGAAAAAGTGGCAAAAACTGAAAAACGGCAACCTAAAAATAGTGGTGAGCTTCAGGAAATATACAGCAAGCTTGGTGCCACTTTCGCTCCGATAACTGCTGAAATCAAACAGCGCTTTAATTTAAATGAGGGTGTTTTGGTAACCAAAGTGCGCAATGATGGTTTTTTTGACCAAGTCGGCATTCCCCAGGGTACTATAATCGCTTTTATCAACGGCAGTCCCATTAGCAGTCCCCAAGATATTGGTATGGCCTTGCTGTCTGCTCAAAGTGGTACTATTAAGATATTTGCTATTGCACCTGATGGTTCAAAAGTGGTATTTAACTTTTCAATTGGAACATAAAAATAGGTTTATGTTTTTTTATAGGAAGTCCTAAACACATTATTTGTTTAGAGGAATACTTGCACTGTTATTTTTAATTGCAATCGTTATCAGATCAATTACACATTGAAAAGTTAGTAAAGGTAGTGAAGGATTTTTTTGTTCTGTTTTTTTTTAACAATACGGGAGCCCTGCCTTTTTGTTGCATAAGCCCCCATACAATTTGTATCGAAAATATAGATTTATTGAAAGAAGGGCTTGATGGAAGAGCCACTATTAAAATAGAAAAACAACTTTGATGCAAAAAATACAGCTGTAGAAGACTCAATACAATAGCATAAATTTTTAGTTTTAATTAATATTGCAGATCCCTTCCCTATAATTTTATGAAAAATTAAGGATCGAACCAAAGTTTAAAAAACTAACTTGCAAATTGTAAAGTCTTCGATCAGATAAGATTAAAATTTGCGCTTTGATTCAAACTATATAAAACAAAAAGCGAAAAATTATGCTATTCATTAAACAGAATAGTCTAACAGCTAGTTTAAACTAGTTTCTCAGCTTGAAACGTTAAAAAAAATTGGACGCGCTCCCACAACAAATAGCTCCCTAATAATTTCACTATATGAAAGATAATCCTTTGACGATGGAAATGCTGTTAGAGCAACTAGCTGGACTGAATATTATCCAAATCGCAGCAATTCCACTGATTTTGCTTGTTGCTTTAGAATGGATTCTTACAATTGTTCAAAAGAAAGAATACTACAATAGCTTAGACACTCTATCGGCCACATTTATAGGGCTTGTAAATATTGGTATCTCAGCATTATTAAAAATTGGGGTTTTCGGAATTATATTATTTTTCTATAATCTCGTTCCGTGGAGCATTCCAACTGTATGGTGGGCCTATATACTTTGCATTCTTACATTAGATTTTTCTAGATACTGGTCCCATAGATTAACACATGTTAATCGTTTTTGGTGGGCAACTCATGTTACTCATCATAATTCAGAAAAATATAATTTGTCTGTGGCTTTTAGGTTGAGTTGGACACAACACATTAAATTTATCTTCTTTGTTCCTGTAGTTTTAATAGGATTTGATCCTGTTCTTTTTTTTATATGTCATCAAATCGAAGTACTCTATCAATTCTGGGTTCATACCGAATATATTAGAAAATTACCAGCTCCAATTGAATATATTTTTGTTACACCGTCTCATCACAGAGTGCATCATTCAACAAATGATAAATACCTGGATAAGAACTTTGGGTCAACACTTATTATTTGGGACAGAATATTTGGAACTTTTCAAGCAGAGGAAGAGCAAACAGTTTATGGCATTACTACACCAATTAATTCATACAACCCCATTACTTTAAATTTTCATGAATGGAAGGACATCGTCTTAGATGTAATAAATAGTCGCTCTTTAAAAGAAGCTTATGCAATGCTATTTACAAGTCCCTCTAAATTAGAAACTGTTAAAGCTAAATTCAATTCTATTCATTTAAAGGAGTTTGAAAAAGCAAATAAGACGGATGTTAATTTTATAAAAATAAATAATATTGATAAGGAAAGAAACAGCACCATTAGTCAATCATGGAATATGAAAAACTAATGCCAACTACTTGCCAAATTCATAGTATTTATGAATTATCCCCGAAAACCTATCGAATTTCTTATACCTACATCGCTTTTTGCTGTCTATAATACAAGAATGCAAGCCATACACGAACACTTTGCGAAACATCTTTCTTCGGGAGCGAACTCCTCGGGAAACGAACACCAAGGAGAGCCGGAGCGTGGCAATAATGAGAAAAACAACAGTTATATAAATATCTTTATACTGCCATTTTACAATAATTTTTTTTTTAATTTCACCAATTAAAAACCCACTAAAATAAAGGTACAAGACAATTCGTCCGCTCAATTATCCTAATTTTAGAATCAAATTTTAAATAGGCTTGAAAGAAAAACTCAAACAACTAGAATTGTTTCTAAAAAGTACCCGTTTGGACCGAGCAATTCGGATTGGAATTGGGATTGCTGTGCCATTTGCGGTACTCTATTTTTTAGGGTATTTTAAATATGCTCCAGCTATAGTTGTGGGTGCTTTTTTAAATGCGCCAGGCGACATTCCAGGAAGCTTCAAACGTAAGGTCAATGCCATTTTAATCAGTATCGGGTTGACAATGGTTATTACAACTATAATCCTATTTTCAAAACCTTTCCTCCCCCTACTGTTGCTGGCGCTTACTGCAATTACGTTTATCGTGTCGCTAATTTCGGTTTACAGTTTTAGAGCATCTTTAGTATCCTTTTCCGGCTTGTTAGCAATGGTTATATCATTTGCCATTCAAAAAGAAACAGCACATGAAATTTTTGTTCAGGTGGCTTTAATGGGAGTTGGTGGTCTTTGGTATCTGCTCGTTTCCTTTATTTTCCAAAAACTTACCCCTGTAAAAGATCAGAATCAGTTATTGTCAGATACGCTTCTCCTTACCGGTGAGTACCTAAAATTACGAGCTAAATTATTGACAAAGAAAACCAAGCGTGACGAACACCTTAAACAAACCTTTGTCCTTCAAAATCAAATCAATGAAAAGCATGAAACACTTAGAGAATCAATGCTTACCGCACGTAAACGTTCTGGACGTTCTCATTATGAAGAAAAGCAATTATTGATTTTACTTTCCTCTATCAATATATTCGAATTGATAGAAGCGAAACATTTGGATTATAAAATGATAGATGCCATTTTTGGCAAGCGTAAAGAATTTCTAAAAGCTTCGATAACGCTGAGTAAAATAATGGGAAACCATCTCATACGTTTGTCGGAATTACTGATTCAAAATGATAACATACCAAATAAAGATAGTCTATTAGATGCCTTATCAAAAGCTAACGAATCGATTACAAATTACATTGAAACCGTTAAATTACCTGAAGCCCGAGAAGGTGCTTTGGTATTAAAAAATCTATACGATTACCAAGAACAACTACTTCAAGAAATCAGGATTATTAGACGTGTAATGGCCAATGTGAAAGAGGCTTCTAAAGTTTCCTTAAAAAGACAAGATTCGAGTCAGTTTTTAACGCTGCAGGAATACAGACTGAACGTCCTTGTTCAGAATTTCAGTTTGGATTCTACAATGTTCAGACATTCGTTGCGTCTTACTATTGCTATTGTATTTGCCTATGTGTTAGGTATTGTTTTTGAGATTCAAAATACCTACTGGATTTTGCTGACTATCCTTGTGATCATGCGCCCTAGTTATGGTTTGACTAAAGAGCGTTCTAAAGATCGTATCATTGGCACACTCATTGGGGCTGCTGTTGCCGTAGGTATTGTGCTGCTTACTCATAATCAAGTCGTCTATGCAGTACTGGCATTTGTTTCCTTTATATTGGCGTTTTCATTGATTCAGCAGAATTATAGATTTGCTGCCGCATTAGTTACCATTAGTATTATCTTTTTGTATTCATTCATAAATCCTAATGCCTTTGAAGTGATTCAATATCGTGTCATCGACACCATCATTGGAGCCATTATCGCTGTCGTAGCTAATTATTTAGTTTTACCCAGTTGGGAAGCCAATAATCTAAAACAGGTTCTTTTGAATGCTTTAAAAATGAACAAGATATATCTATTAGCAACACAAGAGTTATATCAAAATCCCTCTAAACACAAACTCTCCTATAGTGTAGCAAGGAAAGAAGCATTTCTTGCCATCAGTAATTTAAATGCTTCCTTCCAGCGATTAACCCAAGACCCAAAATCGAAACAGAAAGAATTTCAATTGATTTATGAAATTGTAACGCTGAACCAGACAATGACCTCAGCCATTGCGTCCATTGGAAATTTTATCAGCAATCATAAAACTACTCCTGCATCTATAGAATTTAATGTACTGATCAAAAAGATTTCCAATACCCTACAGATGTCTTTCGATTCTTTAGACGACATTCACATAAAGAAAAAAGTCGACAAAGAAACTGTTGAAGATGCACAAGAAAAGTTGTTGGGAAAATACCAGCAATTATCTAATATTCGAGATGAAAACATCAGACAAGGTAACACCGCATTAGATACAGATACACTTCATAGTCTACAGGAAGCCTATTTAATTACCAATCACATGAGCTGGTTAATTTCCCTTTCAGAAAATCTAAAGAAAGCAACTGAACGCTACCATTCCTCGATTATAGAAGATCAGTAGTGGTTTTATTAAATTTCAGGAAATACTCCCAACGTACCTTATATTATTACTTGCAGCATTTACTCACGAACTAAATTTGGAACTTGTCAATGGCATCTATTAGGCACTATCCTTTATAATTCAGTTAGTTTCCCATTTTAAAAAATGAATTACCAAAAGATAAAAAATAATTACCTTATTAATATTTTTTAAACGCAGGCTTTCTACTAATTGGTTTGTCATAACCGGGAATTCGTACCTCCTTCTAATCAAATATCAACTCTTCTCTTCTTTATAGTCAGCCTCTTTACTGCCGTCCTTAAAGTTGCGCCTTTTGTTTTTTTTATAAACCCTACTCATTTTTTGAATCAATTCGACTCGACTGCTAATAAAATGGCAACGTAATGACAAACCGCAGCTGCGAGCACAAAAAAATGCCAGACAGCATGGTTGTAAGTATATTTCTTCCATAAGTAAAAGACAACACCCATGACGTAAAGCGCACATCCAATTAAAATCATAGTGAGGATATTGAAGGGAATACTTTCAAAGAAAGTACGTCCGCCAACAATCATAATAAAACCCATTGCTATGTAAACTAACGTTGAAAAAACCTTCCATTTCCCTGTAAAAAAAATCTTAAAAATGATCCCCACTGTCGTAAGCCCCCACAAAACCGATAGCAAAGTAATCCCAAAAGAATTATACATATACATAAGTAAAAACGGAGTGTAAGTACCTGCTATCAAGAAAAAAATACTGATATGGTCAAGGATTTCAAGTGTGCGTTTTGCCTGAGCATGCTGGATTCCGTGGTAGAGTGTTGAAAAAGTAAAAAGTTGTAAAAAACAAAAACCATATATAGCCGCACCAATAATACCAGAAGTGTTATCACTTTTAATGGTAAATGCTATTAGGATAGGAATACTTACGATACCAAAAATAATTCCAAAACCATGTACGATACTGTTTACTAGTTCTTGCCTGATTTTTATATTTGAATTCTGAGTTCGCATAAAATTGATTTGATAAGGTTTATTGTTCTAACCCTTTTTTGTAAAATTACTCAAATCTATTCCTAACTTAGTTCTATTAGCTATATAATTTACCGTTTTATTACTATCTATTTTATTTTCAGAAGGCCTTCATCTTGTAATAGTTTCAAAGAAAATTTTGTTTTATTTCTTTTATAGGTCGGTACTTTATATAAAATAAATATACCGTTTTACCGAAAAACTTAATATGACCAGAATCAAAGTAAAAAATAATTTAAGTACTGGATCAATATCGTTTTTTCCCTTAACACTATCGCATTGAATTAAAAAAAAAAAGGTGTAATTAAAATTGATAATAATAATAATAATATAGGTATACACATTAGAAATTTAGTCGTAAACCTGTTTTTTTTAGACAAGGAATAGCAAGGCCTTTAACGAAATACAATTTGAATACATTTAATTCTTTTTTTTGTTGAAACTGGGTTGTAAATTAAACCAGCAGATATCAAACTTTAGCAGCAAGTGCAGAGAGTATCAACTCACAACAGACCGCTAGAAATGAGAAAAGCATAAACCGTTATCACAAGTAACCTTACGTCACAATAATTTTTACCAATCGAATTTGTAGATAAGATAACTATATAACTATCTGATAATTAATTAGTCTCAACTGGTAATATTCACTACCTTCACTAAAATCGCATTAAAGTCCTACGTGAAAATTGTAGTGTATCCATTTAGATCAATGAAATTGATGTATTCTTTTGGAAATGAGTTCAAAACGGTTGCGGAATATTTCCGCAGACTATGTAATTAAATACGAGTCAATATGTCCATACAAACAGTTAATCCAAACACAAACAAGATAGTGAAGTCATTCGAAGAAATGACAGAGAAAGCAGTTGATGCTAAAGTGGCGAAAGCCCATCTAGCTTATACAAACTGGAAAGAAACGAGCTACCAGCAACGGGCTGATTTACTACATAAAGTAGCTAAACTCATGCGAATCAAGAAATCTGAACTTGCCAAAACTATCACCTTAGAAATGGGTAAGCTCCTTTCCGAAGCAGAAGGAGAAATCGACTTGAGTGCTGATATAATAGATTACTATGCCGATAACGCAGAAGGTTTTCTTGCCGATAAAGTACTTGATCCAGAATATGGAGAAGCTATAATTCGAAATAGCCCCATCGGTGTATTGTTAGGTGTGATGCCATGGAATTTTCCTTACTATCAAGTAGCACGCTTTGCAGCTCCTAACATTATGGTGGGCAATACCATATTACTTAAGCATGCATCCATAGTACCACAATGTGCTGCTGCTATCGAAAAACTATTCGAAGAAGCAGAAGCACCTGAAGGATTATATACCAATTTATTTATTACAGGCAAACATGCATCGGCATTGGTTTCTGATATAAGAATAAAAGGTGTTTCCTTAACAGGCAGTGAAGAAGCTGGTGCAAGTATTGCCATGGAAGCCGGAAAACATTTGAAAAAGGTTGTATTAGAGCTAGGCGGTAATGATGTGTTCATTATACTGGAAGATGCCGACATGGAAAAAACAGTTGAGTGGGCAGTTGTAGGCAGGATGAATAACAACGGTCAATGTTGTGTAGCCTCCAAACGGTTCATTGCAGTGGAAGCAATAGCCGACGAATTTATTCAAAAGTTTAAGGATAAGTTATCAAAAATGAAAGTGGGTGATCCAATGGATCCCGCTACCGACCTAGGCCCTTTAAGTAGTGAAGCAGCCGCAGTTCATTTAGCCGATCAAGTAAAACGTTCTGTTGATGAAGGTGCAAAAGTCTTATTGGGTGGTAAACGTGCAGATCGTGAAGGTGCCTTTATGGAACCCACCATACTTACCGATTTGAAACCTAGCATTGCTGCTTATCATGAAGAATTATTTGGACCTGTAGCCTCATTCTATGTGGTGAAAGACGACCAAGCTGCCATTGATTTAGCCAATGATTCCAATTTTGGCCTTGGAGGTTCTGTATTTACACAGGACATTCAACGAGGAAGAAGAATTGCCGATCAAATTGATACAGGAATGGTCTTCATCAATCATCCCACTTGGACACAAGCAGATCTTCCATTTGGCGGAACAAAGCATTCAGGCTTCGGTCGGGAACTATCAGAGTTAGGAATTCAAGAGTTTGTAAATAAAAAACTAATTCGTGTAAGTGGACTAAATGATCCATTTTAAAAAAAGTAATAAATTAGAAAAACCTGATATTAAATACTCAATACATGTTAAATATATAGCAACTATAATTTAGATACTTTGTATATTTTTCTCTCTATCTTCAAAGAAATAAAATGAATTAACCTCATGAAAATAAAACAATGTATTTGACAAATCAATAAAACAATGTAAATAATTATTTAACAACTAATAAATCAAAACTATATGAATTTACTTACTAAAGACATGATGCCAGAATTATTAAGTGTGAATGAAGGAAGCTGCATATCACTATATATGCCCACGCACCGTGCCCATCCTAACAATCTCCGGGATCCGATACTATTTAAAAATCTGTTGAAAAACCTAAAAAATTCCCTACTCCAAAAACATTCAGAGTCAGAAGTTGAAATACTGCTGGAGCCATTTGTAGCGCTTGAAAGTAATAAAGAGTTTTGGAGACATACCTTAGACGGACTGGCTGTACTTGGTACAGTTGATACGTTCAGAACTATAAATTTACCCGTACCAGTAAAAGAATTAACCGTTGTGGCTAACAGCTTTCATACAAAACCACTTCGCAGATATTTGCAGTCAGTGGAGCGTTACAATGTATTAGGTTTAAGCTTACATGATTATCAAATTTATGAAGGAAATAGGCATTCACTTACAGAACTGGAGCTTCCCTCAGACACTCCAAAAAATATAAATGAAGCATTGGGTTATGATTTAACCGATAAGCATACCACTGTTGCATCTTATGGTGGTGTAGGTAACCAAACCAGCAACATGCATCACGGGCAAGGTGGGAAATCAGATGAAGCGGATATCGATACCGAAAAGTTTTTTCGCTTTGTCGCAAAAACGATTAATGATAACTATTCCGGTCCATCCGGATTGCCACTTATACTGGCTGCATTACCAGAGCACCACAATCTTTTTCATAAGGTAAGCAACAATCTTTCATTGCTTCCAAGCGGTATTGATGTGAATCCAAAGTCTGTAGAAACGGATGAGCTGGTGAAACATGCCTGGAAAGTTATGGAGCCTTACTATAATGAAAATATCGCCAAAATTTGTAATGAGTACGATCAGGCAAAATCAAAAGATACAGCAAGTGATAATATAAGTGAAGTAGCTGTGGCTGCGGCAGCCGGTAAGGTGGATACACTATTAATTGAATCAGAACTCCAAATTCCGGGCAAGATAATAAACGAGACAGGCAGCATTGAAAAAGGTGATTTGGCCAATCCTGAAGTGGATGATTTGCTGGATGACTTGGGCGAACTGGTAACAAAAATGGGCGGCAAAGTGATGATTATTCCACATGAAAAAATGCCTACGAAAACAGGGGTTGCCGGTCTGTTTCGTTATTAAAAATCAAGCAAATAATGCTAATTCAAACAACTAAAAAATACTAGAAATGAAAATTTTACTAGAAACAGATTATAATATGTCACGAACTGAAGAGATCAGAGAAACTTTGAAAGCTATAATAAAAGATGCTTTCGATAGGATCAGTGAACATAGAACTAGATTAGAAGTAAAATTCAGAGATGAAAGTAGCTATCAAGATAGTGAAAATGATAGAAGAAGTTTACTAGAAGCGCGCCTAAATAGGATGCAACCTTTAACTGTTATGAGCCATAAAGCCCCCTTTAATCGCTAAATGCCATATAGACATCGCTAAAAACTCTGTGGATAAAGACATAGAAAAGATGAAGACGTGTCTTGATACAGTATTGTGTCGCTTATGAATTTAATGCCCTTAGAATAAAATATTCACCAGAAGTTTAAGCTAAAAAATAAATACAAAACGAGCGTCACAACTAAAAAAAGGGGTTAACCTATAAGACGCGAAAAACACAAACTCATAGAGCTTTCCTTAATTGTTCATTATGACAATTCGGTAAAATATATTTTTTACGTAGAATCAAGCGACCTCTTTTCGAAAAATAAAGTAATAAATTATTTGAATTTTAAAAAAAACAGGCTTACAAGTTTAAACTAGAAAGTTAAATTATAAAATTAAAAACAGGAACAAATGAAACAAGGAAAAGAAGATTTTAAATTTGTAAAAGAGGAAAACAATAAAACGCGAAACTATATTTTTCAAAAAAATAAATTGACAAAAGTTACTGTCTATATCATTGCCGGTATAATAGCCCTTTGCTTCATAGGATTTATTATATTTACTATCGATTTATTTTGATGTAATTACACGAAAAATCTTTTAATTGCACAAAATTACAGAATAAGATACCCTGTAAAATAACAGATATTAATTAAGATCCAAAAAGTATGCATAAGGAAATGAAAAGAAACTATAAATCGATGAGAAAAATTGAAAAATATCACGTTTCTCCTTATTAGTACTTAGAAAAGCAAAATTATTAAAAAAAAATATTATGAAAACGAATAGACTTTCAAATAATCTCACAACCGCATTGAATGAGCAAATGACTAAAGAAGCACATGCTTCCCAAATATACTTATCATACGCTGCATGGGCTGATAACAATGGATTCAGCGGCATCGCAAATTTTCTTTTCCGTCATGCAGCAGAGGAACGAAACCATATGATGAAAATACTCGAATACATATTAAACAGAGGTGCAAAAGCCACAGTTACTGCTATTCCTGCACCTGCAACCGATCCTGTCAGTGTAAATAATTGCTTTGAAAAAGTATTTGACCATGAAGTGGATAATACAAAATCCATTTATAAAGTGGTAAAAATGGCACTCGATGAAGAAGATTGGGCTACATGGAATTTCTTACAGTGGTTCGTGAAAGAACAAATTGAAGAAGAAAATCTTGCCAGCCTTTTACTGGATAAAATTAAAATTGTGGGCGGTGAAAAAGCAAACGGTGATGCACTATACCTATTAGATAAAGAATTGGAAAAAAGGTCTAGTGAGGTAAGTATGGCTCAAGATGCTACCACTACTAATCCCTAATAAACAGGTTAAAGGCTTGGGTTTTTATTGATGATTTGAATTAATGTTCGGATGAAGCCTGCTTAATCGTAGTAATGAACCAAATAATTAAAGTAATATAAAATAATAATATGAAACGAAGTATAAACAGTTTATTAGGCTACATCATTAAAGGAACTGATGGTGAAATTGGAAAAGTAGATGATTTCTATTTTGATGACCAAACCTCAACCATACGGTATATGGTGGTAAAAACGGGAGGATGGCTTTCCGAAAAAAAAGTTTTGATTTCGCCCGAAGCATTTCAAAAACTGGATAGCGAATCAAAAACATTATCTGTATATCTTACGCAGGAAAAAATAAAAAACAGTCCTGATATTGACACAGACAAACCTGTTTCAGAACAACAGGAAGAGCTGATCCGTGGATACTACGCTTGGCCCGGCTACTACGGAAACGGAATGTACGGACACATGGGGTTAGGCATGTGGGGATATCCGTTAGTTGAAGTAAGAGAGACAGAAAAGAAATTGACAAAAAGGAAAGCAGAAGAACATACTAATGACAAACCGCATCTGCGAAGTACACGTGAAGTTACAGGGTATGCTATTCATGCAACGGACGGTGACATAGGCGAAGTCGAAGATTTTATAATTGATAATGTAACCTGGAAAATCAATTTTCTTGTTGTGGAAACCGGCAACTGGTTTTCGGGAAAAAAAGTGATCATTTCTCCACATTGGATTAAAGAGGTAAAATGGCAGGAGCAAAAAGTTACCATCAATCACTCAAAGGAGCAGGTGAAAAACAGTCCCAAGTATGATTCTTCGCAACCGATTAACGATTCATATGAGCATTCACTCAATGACTATTACGAAAAATAAAATAACAATTATGGAAATTTTACAAGAAGCAGCCGTTTTTGAAAAAGCTAAAATGAGTCATATGTCTAATAGTGATAGAGTGACAGCTTCAAGAGAAGCAAAACGGCTTGTATTAGCAATCAACAAGATCTATAAGAAGACAAAAGAAGCAACCTTAATGGATGTAATGAAGCGATTAACCGTTAAGAAAAAAAGAATTGATATTCGTTTGAAAGGACTGCCTAATTCTTGAGTATAGTTCTAATCCTTAAAAAATAAACACCATGGATAATCATATTGTAAAAATAATTTCAGTAGAGCCAGTAACGCATGATGTAAAGCGATTCACAATACAAAAGCCAGAAGGTTTCAAATTCAAACCGGGACAGGCAACCGAGGTGTCCATAAATACTCCTGCACTTAAAAATGAAAAACGACCTTTTACATTTACTAGTTTAAATGATAATAAACATCTAGAATTTACAATTAAAATTTATGATAGTCATAACGGAGTTACAAAAGAATTGGGAAAATTAAAGAACGGTGACGAACTTATCATCCGTGATGTTTGGGGCGCAATTGAATATAAAGGCGAAGGGGTATTCATTGCTGGTGGTGCAGGTGTCACACCATTCATTGCAATTTTGCGGCAGTTACAAGCGGATGAAAAAATTGCTAACAATAAACTCATTTTTACAAACAAGACCGAAAGTGATATAATTCTGAAAAAAGAATTTAATGAAATGCTCGGTAAGAATTTCATCAACACGCTCACTGATGAAAAAAAAGAGGGTTATGAAAATGGTAGGATTGACTATACTTTTCTAAAAGAAAAAATAGATAACTTTAAACAGCACTTCTATGTTTGTGGTCCACCACAATTTGTAACAGCCATCTCAGAAGCACTCGCCCAATTAGGAGCGAAAACTGATGCAGTAGTTTTTGAGAAATAATCTGTTAAAACGTCTTTAACTATTTATGTTCTTTTCTCGAATTTAGAATTATATAAAAATCTCCTTAAATTCATATTGTGTACGATACAAACGCATCCGATAGCAATAAATCATGAAAAAAAAACATAAAAACGACAATAACCCAAAACATATTTTGTCTCCTAATGGCGTTAATTTTTATTTTATTTTTTTCTGAAAATATTGGTTAATATCTTGATGAAAAAAATACTTTTGGCACTTTACATTCCGATAAGACACTATTATTCAGTCTTTTATTTCAACTAGTTCTCATAGCTTGAATCCTTTGGTCATTTGGCACCTGGCAATCATAGATGAGATTCCGCAAAATAAAAAAACATACTGTTAGATCTAATTGTAAAGATAAAGATTAGAAAATAACACGGTTGATGTTTGGGAAGAGCTTCTGAACACTTATCTAAATAAAGATGTTAAGCTAGCTAATCGATAGTTTTTTAGAAAACTAAAAGCTAGATAATAAATAATAATTTACATGAAAGCACTACAAATCGTGAAATAAAGTAAAATTAAAGACAGCTTATCCATCAATGAGATCGAAAAACCTTCTTTAAAACAAAATGATATTTTAGTTGAAGTTAAAGCAACTTCGTTAAATACTATCGATTACAAAATGGTAGAAAGTAAACTGAAAGAGATGATTTCTTTAAACTTACCAAGCGCAATAGGTTTTGACGTATGTAGTGTGGTGGTTGAGAAAGGTGCAGATGTAAACAATTTCTAAATAGGAGATGAAGCCTTTTCCAGAGTGCCACAAGAAAAAATGGGTACTATTGCAGAATTTGTAAGTGTAAATAGTGACCTAGTTACTAAAAAAACCAAAAATAGTTCTTTCGAAGAAGCAGCAGCACTTACACCAATACAAGCCTTGGAGAGCGTTGGCATTAAAGAGAATGATAGAATTCTTATTCATGCTGAGGCTGGTGGTGTAGGTAGCTTTGCAATTCAATATGCTAAAGCTAAAGGAGCTATCGTATATACGACTACCAGCAGCGAAAATGTAGACTGGGTCAAAGCTTTGGGTGCTACCCGAGTAATCGATTATAAACCTGAAGATTATAAAGAGGTTGCAAACAATTTGGATATTGTTTTTGACACTTTAAGGAATGAGTACACCTTTGATGCTTTTGAAATCATTAAAGAAGGTGGAAAAGTGACTACGATAGTAGGTCCAAAGAAGAGTTTTTAAAATTCAATCTTAATAAGTTATCGGAATTAAATAAACTTAGCATTGAGGAAAATAAAATATTGTTTTGTAGCAAAAACATAGATGAAATAATGTACTTAATAATGAAAGGGTTACGGAGATTATAAAATACTTAGAGTTGAAAACGAAGGTTGACTGAAATCTTTATGAATTACTTTGTAATTAAATATTACTAAATTACTATTTAAGATTCTGAAAAATATTGGGGAGCCTAAATAAACTCCCCAATATCAAAATCTTTCAAATCCTTTTTATGCAAAATAGAAGAACCAGAATCCGTCTCTGAAGAAAGTGTACCGTCAAGCAGCTTGGCTATTTTTTGAGAAGCATCTTCTATAGAATTTTCCAATAAGTCGAATAATTCGGTTCCTTGTATTTTCTGAAGTAGGACTGTGGAGTGTCTACCTTTGCTGAGACGAATTTATTGAGCCCATAAAATAGTATATTTGAATTATGGCAAAAGTTTATGAACAAGAATTTAAGGTTAT
>NZ_AUDN01000034.1 GCF_000425485.1 Flavobacterium tegetincola DSM 22377
ATCGATACAAAATTGAAGCTAAAAATAGTGAATTGAAAAACGTACACGGTTACGATAGAGCACTATCTTATGGTATTAACAATATGCAAATGCAAGGAGCAATGGCTGTTTTTACAGTAAACTTAAAAAGAATACTCAAATTAATATAGAAAACAGAATGTAAGTGGCCAATAAATAAAAGGACATGGTCTAAGTCAAAAATAGACTTATACAGCCTATAATAAAAAAACAGTTTAAAAAAATAAAACGCTTATAACGGATCTTTAAAATCCAGTTATAAGCGTTTTTTTAATCTCCAAAAACGGACACTAATCAAAATAGATGATGTTTTTCAGTGCCCTCCAATCAAGTAGAGGCTTTTCATCAATTATAAAGGAAGTTTATCTTCCAATAATCAATTTATGTGTTTCTGAAAAATTATCAGAAACCAACTGGATGACATAGACACCTGATGCAAGATGATCGACTCGCACTTCTGTATTTACGTTAGAACTGCTAAATTGTTTTACCATTTTTCCAGAGCCAAGTTCGTAGATAGTTCCATTTACTTGTCCACCAAAATTAGAATCCATTGCAATGTTTACAATTCCATTAACAGCTGGATTTGGATAAATAGCGGCTAATTTACCAGAAAATGAAGCGTTGTTTAAGAGTGCTTGCGCTTCAAAAGCTCCGATGTCTCTTGTACCTCCAAATATCGCATTGTTAATTTGATCGTTGAACAGGTCTGCTGGAGCACCAGTATTGTAAGCTGGACTGTTATTCAATAAAGCATGCGTGAATGTTGTTCCACCATTATTTGCCAAAGGAGCTAATAGTGGATTAGCACCTTCAATATCTGTTGCATTGGCTGCGAAAGCATTTGTTGCATCTGCACCAATTAAATTATAACCATTTGACACAAAATTAGTTGAACTTGAAAACACATCTAAACCTGTTGCAGCCATATTAGTAGCTACAATCGTGTTCTTTAAGGATGGAGCAGTAGTAGCATCATTTGCAATTCCACCGCCATTTACTGTGGCCATATTGTTTGCAATAGTTGCTGCATTGACTGTCAATACCGCATTGTTGTAAATTCCACCACCATTATTTAGGGTAGAATTTCCTGAAATTGTAGACAACATTACATTTGCTGTACCTGTTTTAACGTGAATTGCACCACCATTCCCTAATGCACCATCAGCACTATTATTGGAAAGTGTAGAATTGTTTACGTTTAATGTTCCACCATTATTGAAAATAGCACCACCACCTTGCGTAATAGCAACACCACTTGCTGTATTTCCATCTAAGGTTACATTTGTAACAGTCATTGTAGAACCTGTTTGATTCCATAATCCGCCACCTTCTCGGCCTGCATCATTGTTAGAAACCGTCCCGCCAGAAATAGTAGCAATGGTAATCCCAGAAATGTGAAGCGCTCCACCGTTTCCTGGATTTGCAACTCCTGCTGTTCCGTCTACATCGTTATTTGTTAAGTTTGAGTTGGTAATGGTTAATGTACCATCAATTACTTCAATTGCCCCACCTGCACGATTGGCTGCATTTCCGTTTAAAGTTGAATTTAAAACGGTAATCGAACCTGCAATACTTAAAATTCCACCCCCTGAACCTGAAGTTCCAGTTGCACTATTATTGGTGATCATAGTAGTATCTAGCAATAATGTCCCTCCATTATTAAAAATTCCAGCACCACCATCGTCTGCACCGTTTCCTGATGACGTATTCCCATCAATTGTAGTTGCTGTAACATTCATAATTCCAGTTCCATTCCATAAACCACCACCTTCTAAAGTTGCTGTGTTTCCGTTTACGGTACCACCAGAAATTGTAACATTTCCTGCTCCAGTAATGTGCAATCCACCACCATTTCCTGGAGGTCCAGTCACACTATTGTTATCCAAATTTACGTTTGTCAAAAGAATAGTACTTGTTCCTGAATTGTCTTCAATTCCTCCACCAGCTCTAACGGCAGTATTACCAGTAATTGCTGATGAGGTGATTGATAATTGTGAGCCTACATCATTTAATATACCTCCACCAGAACCTGCAGCACCATTAGCGATGTTATTACTGATAGTTGCATTAGAAATTATTACAATTCCAGCGTTTAAGTTATAAATTCCACCACCACCGTTGGTAGCTTCTGGACCTGAAGCACTATTTCCATTAATTGTTGTACCATCAATAGTCATCATTCCAGTTCCGTTCCATAATCCACCGCCTTCAGAAGCAGCCGTATTAGTATTTACCATACCGCCTGTAGTATTAATAGTTGCGTTTCCTGTTGCATGAAGTCCGCCACCGCTTCCTGGAGCAGCTACGGCAGGAGTAACACCAGCATTATTTCCGGTAATTGTAGCCATCATTAAATTCACAGTAGAACTTGCTTGTGTTTCAATTCCACCACCCGCTCTGTTGGCTCTGTTTCCAGAAATTGTAGAATTATTTACCGTAAGAGTAGAACCTACATCGTTTAAAATTCCACCGCCAGAACCTAGAGTTCCACTTGCGATATTATTGCTAACCGTGGTATTATTTTGAAGTAAAATTGTTCCACCGTTAAAGTTGTAAATTCCACCACCACCATTGTCCAAAGCAGCACCTAAAGCAGTATTTCCATCAATAGTTGTTCCGCTCACGGTCATCATTCCTGAACCATTCCATAAACCACCACCTTCAGCACCAGCGGTATTATTGTTTACGGTTCCCCCAGAAATCATAATTGTACCAGGACCCGTCATGTGCAATCCACCACCATTTCCGGGAGCGTTAAAAACAGTATTTACATTTAAAGTAACGCCTGTTAAGTTAATGAAGGAAGTTCCTAAAGTTGCATTTCCTTCAATTCCACCACCTGCACGATTTGCTGTATTTCCAGTAATTGTCGAATTCAACACAGTTAAAGTAGAACCTAGATCATTCAAAATTCCACCACCAGAACCCGCAGTTCCTGTAGCAGAATTATTTGTAATTGTAGCGTTCGCAATATTCAGAGTACCACCATTTAAATTATAAATTCCACCACCACCGTTGTCAGAGGAAACTCCTGCAGCAGTATTGGCATTGATTAAAGTTCCATCAACCGTCATTGTTCCTGTTCCATTCCATAAACCACCACCTTCAGCGGCAGCGCTATTCATGTTTACTGTTCCACCTGTAATTGCCACATTTCCATTTCCGGAAACGTGAAGAGCACCACCATTTCCAGGAGCTGCTGTAGCAGGAGTTACTCCTGCATTATTATTAAACAGGGAAACATTAGTCAATGTGGTTGTGGTTTCTGCAGTAGATTCAATAGCTCCACCTGCTCGGTTGGCTCTATTTCCTGAAAATGTTGAAAGGAATGCAGTCAAATTTGCACCACTTCCAACAAGGATTGCACCACCACTTCCACTAGCTCCATTGGCAACACTATTGGTAATGGACGAATTATTTAAAATAACGTTTGCACCTACAACTTGTATCGCACCACCGTTATCCGCTTGTCCATTGGTTAGCGTCAAATCATTTATTACAAGTGATCCTGCGTTTACATCAAAAATCCGTCCGTTGGCATTTCCATTAATGGTTGTCATCGTAAGTCCGTTACCGGTTAAAATTAATGATTTGTCAATCGTAATTTGACCTGAAGTAAGCGTAACATTGGTTACACCTAGGCCAAAAGTAATAGTTCCGCCTGGAATTGCAAGAGCAACTTGACTTCTTAAAGTTCCTAAAGAACCGTCATCAGCACTAGTGGTTACAATTTGCCCAAAGGATGTCGAAAATACTAAAAGTAATGCCGTCCTGGCAATGACATTTAGAAGAGTAATTTTAGAATTCATACCTAAAGTTTTTATGGTTATACTTATAGCTACGATTATTTTTTAATCTTGGTTTTATTATCTTTAAAATTTAATTCTTACTACTCATTATTTGTTAAATAATTGCAAGTTGCTCTTTAAAACAAAGGGTTTCGTGATAATAAATTAAAAAAAAATAATTTAAAGAACAGTATAGAGACCTTTAAATAGAAAGATAAAGTACACGATTAAAATTACTTGTTCGGGAAAATTATATTAATTTACTGCATAGATTTGCTTTCTGCTAATTGCTTGGTGAAATACTCAAATAAGATTGTTAGTTTTTTAAAATAAAAATCAGTGTGCAAAAAATTGTGTTGTCGATACTACAATACGGATAAAAGTCCAGAAAAACCTTTAGAAAGCTTTTTGCCAAGCACGATAATTACTTTGCTATAATTAAAGGTGAAGTTGAGAATAAATGCATCGAATTGTGCAACAAATGATTCAACTTAAGCAAGCGCAATCTCGGTAAGTACCAATTTGCAGAGCGCCTTTACAAATAAAATACCTTTCTTATATAATACAGCTAAACTCATCAAGAAGTAAATAGGACAGAGGTTTGTCCCATTGAAGTTCCATCAACATTTATCATTGATAGTGAATGTAATTAACGCTCTGTCATCTACCTTTAGATTGCTATTATAATTTAGTAATGATTTGCATCCCTATTTTGTCACTATAAGCTTTAGGTAAAAATGGAGCACCTGTTATTGGGTCAAAGCTGAAGAAAACCCACTTATCTTCTAGGTATTTTAAGCCAATTCTATGTTTCTTAAGGTCTAATTTTGAAGCAACTTGACTATCTAATTTAAAAATTATTTGGTCACTATCTTTGGATTTTTGAAGTCCAAAAATTGTTTCGCTTTCGTTTAAGGTTTTGAGATAGAAATAAGGATATATAATTTCAGGTTCGTCCTGTTCTCCATAATTTGATGACGATACCATCATTGGAGCAGGAGGCATACTGTTTTTAGAATATTCTGACAAATTGGTATTCAGCGCCTTTTTTGCGTAAGCAATTAGATCTTCTTTTTCTGCTTTGGCTAAAGTAAACGTTTTAATCCACTTCATTTTGGCATCATAAATCTGATGCGTTTTATTTTTACTGAAAATGATGAAGTCGAAAGGATTGATGGCATTGGCATCCAAAGTAATAATCTTCAATCGGTGAACCACATTTCCGTCTTCATCTTTTTCCACTTCTGGCTCTTTATAAAGTTGCAAATAAAAATCCGCGGCAATGCGCTTTACAGTTGTAAATTTCTCATCATTATTGATTATCCCATAATAATTAACTTCTGTAGGTGGAGGAAGAATTTGCGGTGATGGTGGGGGAGGCGGTACACCAGACGTTGTTTTTTTAGTAGGCGGTGTCGGCTTCTCTTTTGCATAGACAGTTTCCGAATATTTTTCAAAAATATAATTGCCGTTATTTGTGAAATCACTGAATCTCCGAGTTAATTTAATTTGGAAATCGCGCTCAAGGCTCATTAAATGTCGCATATTCTTTTGCTTGAGTTCTACAAAAAGTTCTCCATTGATTTTTAAAGGAGTGCTATAAATATGCTGATATTCTGTTGTTTTTCCGGTAATGGTATTAAAAATAACATCAGGTTTATCACTGTAATTCTTTAAATGAATTTCATTTTTTTTAGGTACATCGTCCGAATATTTGAATGAAGGCGGAATAATTTCATTTCCCAATTGGTCCGTAATTCCAATACTGTCATCGATACTGAAGGTGTAATATTTTTTTTGTGCTTGGGCAAACTGCGTTACGGCAATACAAATTAGAAGCAATAGTGATTTTTTAGTATGCATCATTTGACAATTTAAAAGGGTATTGCTAAAGTTAATAACATGACCTTCATATCTAAAGAGACCTTAAGTAAAATTTAACTTACAAATTTGGATGGCGTGATCATAATTTACGTTACAGCTGTTGCAATTTATCCAATTGGATCAAAATTTCCGCAGCAATCTTTATACTTTTTTCCACTGTCGCACGGACATGGACACTTGTCAGTTAAATCCGTATGCGGCTTTTTTAAATCCCTTTTTGACAAATCTTGCTTGTAGATTTTCTCCAATAATTCATATAATTCCGGATGTTTCTTCTTTAATAGTTTAGGTCTTTCAAAGAAATATTCGCTTGTAACCGAAAAAAATTCAGCTCTATTTGTACCTCCATAAGGATTAATATCAGAGTCGCCGTCAAAAACCTCGTCCAACTTTTTGTCCATGTAATTAATCCAAGGTTCTAGATAGTTGTCGTCTAGAAGCGAATGGGGAATTCCGTCAATCACGCCATCTCGTTTGTCAATTAAGTGTGCAAATTCATGAATAGCGGTATTTTTCTTGTCCGTTTTATTCTCAAAACCGTGTGTTAGAGCTTCTTGTGATAAAATCATTTTGCCATCCATATAACCCGTTCCCACCATTCCTAAAACAGTTCGATTTGGACCTTCGGTTTCAAATTCCTTATTGAAAATGCCTGGATAAATCAGCACTTCATGTAGGTCGTGATACTGCCAGTTTTCAAATCCAAATATTGGTATGATCGCGCTTGAAGCTACTAAAACTTTATCTACAATTGTAATTTCGGTACCAACGCCAATTATGCTGCAATTCAATAGGAATTCTTGTACTTTAAATTCAAATTTTTCTTTTTCGGTATCATTCAATGTTCGGTAGAACGGAATTTCTTCGTTCAAAATTATCCTCCATTTTGTCGGAAATAGTTCTTTTGGCGGACTCCAATTTTTTTTCGATTTTAACTTCCAATTGTAACTGTAAAAACCGAGACCGAGAATTAGGATAAAAATTAATAGTAAATACATGATGGAATTTAGGTTTGCAGAAGAATTATGTTTTTAGCTATAAAATCGCCAAATTGATTTTGAATGAGCTTTCTTCAGTACGTAAGGACGAAATTATAACTTTGAAAGTATTTTGATCTCATATATTCCGTGGCTATATCGGCTTGTCACTCATCTTTTTTGCCAAATTTCCTATAGTCATTCCTTGTACTAAAATGGAAAAACAGACTATTACGTAAGTGATGGTGACCCAAATATCTTTGCTGAACTCTATTGGAATAGACAAGGCCAAGGCAATTGAAATTCCGCCGCGCAAACCGCCCCAAGTTAAGATAAGGATGGTTTTATTAGTTAATTCTTCTTTCAATCTGATGAAAAGGGAAGGAATTAATACAGAAATAAATCTTGTGAGCAGCACAATTAGGATTAATATAAAGGCAACTAAAAGTACGGTGGCATTAGTCTGAACAATAAGTAATTCAAATCCGATTAATACAAAGAGAATTGCATTTAGAATTTCGTCAATCAGTTCCCAAAATTTGTCAATATACTCTGTTGTTTTTTCTGACATACCATAATTTTTTCCGAGATTTCCAGTAATGAGTCCAGCAATAACCATGGCTAAAGGACCAGAAACATGTATGAAATGAGCAAGCGTATAACCTCCCATAACAACGGCCAAAGTAATTAAAACTTCCACTTGGTAATTGTCAATACTTTTGACCAATCGAAAACCAATCCATCCAATAAGTGCTCCTAGGAGAATGCCGCCAATGGCCTCTTGTCCAAACAGAAGAGATATACTTTGAAAAGACATTTCAGCATCAGGTTTACTCAATCTTAAGATGGTTATGAAGACTACAACTGCTACACCATCATTAAAAAGCGATTCTCCAGCAATTTTAGTTTCCAATGATTTAGGAACACCAGCACTTTTTAAGATACTAATAACCGCAATGGGATCCGTTGGGGAAATCAAAGCACCAAATAAAAGGGAATGTATTAAAGTTACTTCCAATCCAAAAAAGTTGAGCAGATAATACGCTGAAAAACCAACAATAATTGTACTAATAATAACGCTCAAAGTGGAAAACAGCATGATGCTCAATCGTTCAATCTTTAAATCTTCGTATTTGATGTGAATTGCTCCTGCAAAAAGCATAAAACTCAACATTCCTTCCAAGAGCAATTCGCTAAAATCGAGGCTGTTGAGTTGCTTTGCTGCAACTTCTTTTATACTTGGAAAATAATAACCTGCTATTAAAACCATAAATGAAAAGAACAACGACACGAGCATGATTCCAATGGCATTAGGCAATTTTAAATATCTAAAATTGATGTATGAAAACACCGCTGAAATAACAATAAGAATTGAAAAAATGTGAAAAAAATCCATGTATGAGTAGTGTAGGTGACGTACTTATTTTTGTTTGACAATAAAAGTAATCAAAAAATAATTTATTGTTTCGAAAAGTAGAAAAGCAAAAATGGAGGTACTTTTTTTATTTTACTTTTAGAGATAAGATGTGTTTAATCCATCGTTAAAAGAATTTTACCAATGTGTTTTCCATCTTCCATCAATCGATGCGCATCCGCTGCTTCTGAAAGCGGAAAGGTTTTATAAATCACGGGGTAAATGTCTTTTGACTTGAATAAGGGCCAAATATTTTTTTCTACTTCTTTTGCAATTTCAGCTTTTACAGCTTCCGTCTGTGGTTTTAAAAAGCTTCCAGTTAGAACAAGGTTTTTACTCATGATTGTGGATAAATCTATAGTGGCAGTCATACTTTTCATCCCGTTAATATAAACCAGTCGACCTTTTTTATTTAAGATTTCGAGATTCTTTTGAGTATAATCACCACCCACCATATCTAAAATTACATCTATTTTTTCATCTTTTAAAACATCTTCAAATGCATTTTCCTTGTAATTAATCACTTTTCCCAGTTGCATTTTATTTAGAAAAGCTACTTTATCATCACTTCCTGCAGTAGTAAAAATTTCGCAACCCAAAGCTTTTGCTATTTGTAAACCGGTGGTTCCAATGCCACTTGTACCGCCGTGAATTAATAATTTTTCGCCGCGTTTAAGCTTTGCAAGATGAAAAATGTTGAACCAAATTGTGAACACCGTTTCAGGAATTCCAGCTGCATCTACCACATTAATTCCTTCAGGAATTGGAAGACAATGGCTGCTTTCTGCAACCACATATTCGGCATAACCTCCACTTGCAATTAAGGCACAAACTGTATCGCCTATTTTTTTATCTTTTACATCCGAACCAATTGCGACTATTTCTCCAGAAACTTCCAAGCCTGGAATTAAAAATGCATTGCCTTCAGGATTTGTTCTACTTCTTGTAATTACATCACTGCGATTAACACCTGCTGCTTTTACTTTTATCAAAACCTGACTATTTTCGGGTATTGGATTGGGAACTTCTCGTAATTCAAGTACTTCGGGTCCTCCTGCTTTTGAAATATGTATCGCTTTCATAGTATTTTACTTTTTAGAATTGATTAAAGGTACTGATATTTGAAAGAAAATGTAAAAGCTTTAACGTCTCTTTTGTGGCAATTATATTCTATCTGGAGACAAAGTCATATTCGAATGCTAATTTTTGGCTGCATCTGGAACCTTATCCTTTTGTTCATTTCTATCATTTTGAAACAGAACAAAAAAGGTAAGAAAAAACAAGTGTACATTTTGAAGTGAAATAAGTAAATCGCTACTCTAATCTGATTTTTGGGTCCAACCAAGCATAAACCAAATCCACTAAAATATTTATGACCACAAAAGTCGTGGCAATGACAATTACAGCACCCATAATTACGGGTAGATCCAATGTATTTAAGGCTTCCACAATTTCTTTGCCTAAACCATTCCAGCCAAAGATGTATTCTACAAAAACGGCTCCAGCAAGCATCGAAGCAAACCAACCCGAAATGGCAGTTACCACTGGATTTAAAGAGTTTTTAAGTGCGTGTTTTTTGATAATTTGAAATTCGCTTAAACCTTTGGCGCGAGCTGTTCTAATATAATCCATGCTGAACGTTTCGAGTAGAGAATTCCGCATCAACTGCGTTACAACGCCTAATGGTCGGATGCCTAAAACAATTGCGGGAAGAATAAGGTTTTTCCATTGGATGTATCGGCCGTTGCCAAAGTCATCTACTTCGTACAAACTCCCGGTCATATTGAGGTTAGTATATTCGTGCAACACAAAGCCAAATAGCCATGCAAAGAGAATTGCACTAAAAAAAGAAGGTACACTCATTCCCAAAGTACTGATCAAAGCAATCAATCGGTCCACCCAAGTATTGTGATATAATGCCGAAATAATACCAAGAAAAACACCGATTCCGATGGCAATTAGTATCGCAAAAAAGGCTAATAGAAAAGTGTTTGGAAGTGTATTTCCAATAATATCGGTGACTTTTTTTCCGCTTTTCTGAAAACTTTCGCGTAAATACGGCGTTTTTAAAGCCACGGTATGCGTGCCAATTGTGAATAATTCTGCGGCATTATACTTCTCTTTATCCAAGAAAGAGTAATTATCTGGATCTGTATCGTGGAACGAAATCGGGGAGAGGTCGTTTAAATAATTTAAATATTGAATGGAAATAGGTTGGTCAAAGCCGTATTTCTTTTTGATTATAGCCAGTTGTTCTGAATTTTCATTTTGATCCAACATCATGCGTGCCGGATCGCCAGGTAAGACATTAAATAAAAAGAAGATAACCGTAACTACTCCAAAAAGTGTCAACAAAGCATATCCAATTTTATTTATTAAGTAGCGAATCATTTAGAAAAGAATAAAGGGAATAGAGAAAATAAGCCGTTCAAATGAAATTAAACGGCTTATCTTAAATTATAGTTTTAGTTGATCAATATCATTATAATGCACTTTCTGAGTAATTGTTCCTTTTTCTAAAACAACAATACTTGGATTGGCTCTTTCAATTGTTTTGAGCGTAGTTCCATCAGCAAAATAGTAGTCAAATGTAAAGTTGTACTGTGCTTTTATCTTCGCAATTTTTTCCTGTGGAGATGCGGTCATTCCAATTACTTTATAACCTTTTTCCACTGCTATTTCTTTCAAAGCTTCCAATTGTTTCAGACCAGCGTCGTCTGCGAAGTCCAAATTATAAGTAAGAAAAATCATTAATTTTGGCTCTGCCAATAACTCGGCTTTATGGTCAAAATCATCTTTTTCCATAGTAAAATCATGAATTGGTGGTACATATCCTTCAGAGATGACATTGTCGCGACGTTCTACAAATTCAGCTCCGGGAGGAATAGACATCAACTCTTTATCCGTAAATTCTTTATTCTCACCATTTACTTTGTAAACAAAAATCATTTCTACAACAGATTGTTCAGCATCGGGTGGAAAAGCCATTCCTTCTTCAATATTAGTACCGATTTTATACGCTCTAAAATCTTTCAATGGCAAGTGATTCAATACCCAATATGCCATAAAGATGCTTAATAATAAAGCAATTAAAACGATAGCAGTATTTGTTTTATTTTTGAATACAGGATTAATGAATTTTATATTGAAGAAAAGAATCAAGATAAAAAACAATAAAACGATGTCTTTTGTAAACGACTCCCAAGGCGTCAATTTTAGTGCATCACCAAAACAACCACAGTCAGTTACCTTATTAAAGTAAGCCGAGTAAAAAGTTAGGAATGTGAAAAATACAATCATTAAAAGTAAGCTCCAAATGGTAAGTTTTCTTTTAAAACCAACTAAAAGCATTACTCCTAAAACTACTTCAAGAATTACCATAAGTACGGCTATTGCTAAAGCAAATGGTTCTAAAAACGGTAAATTCAAAACAGGTACGGAGAAATATTCTTCTAGTTTAAAAGCAAAACCGATCGGATCATTGAGTTTAATCAACCCAGAAATGATAAAAAGAAAACCGACAAATATTCTAGAAAACTGCGTAATTATATTTTTCATATGTATTGTTTTTGACTAAAAAAATGAAGTTTTAAAGGTGTTTTTGCATCAAAATCAATGCGAATATCGAATAGTTAATCATGTCTTGATAATTGGCGTCAATGCCTTCGGAAACTAGTGTTTTTCCTTGGTTGTCTTCAATTTGCTTAACGCGAAGTAATTTTTGCAAAATTAAATCTGTCAAAGAGCTGACTCTCATTTCGCGCCACGCTTCACCGTAATCATGGTTTTTATTTTCCATCAAGGTTTTGGTCAATTGTATTTTTTCGTCGTACAATTGTGTGGCTTCAGCCAATTTTAAATCAGGTTGTTCTACAACTCCCAATTCCAATTGAATCAAAGCCATAACCGAATAATTGATGATTCCGATGAATTCTCCGGCTTCATCTTCGTCCACTTTGCGGATTTGATTTTGTTGCAAACTCCGAATGCGTTGTGCTTTAATGAATATTTGGTCGGTTAATGAAGGCAAGCGCAAAATCCGCCAGGCACTTCCGTAATCGCTCATTTTATTGATAAAAAGGCTTCTGCAACCGTCCACTATTTTATCGTATTCTTGAGAAGTATTGCTCATTATTGATTTATATTTGTATAAATTTTTTCAAAAATAAGGAATTAAAAACGATTAAGCCAAAAGGAAATCCCAAAGCATAAAAAAAAGTTCTGATGACAATAAATTGCAAAGGTACATTGATTGATTTGAGTCGACCCAAAGTAATGGGAATTCTAAATTTAACGCCCAATTCGTTTTACGATGGCGGAAAATTTGTAGAGGAAAAGTCGATTTTACAGCAAGTAGAAAAGATGCTTTCCGATGGAGCAACCTTTATTGATGTGGGCGCTTATTCAAGCAAACCCAATGCGGATGAAGTTTCGGTAGAGGAAGAAGTAGGTCGTTTGATTCCCATTGTAAAGCTATTGGTAAATGAATTTCCTAAAATTATTTTGTCGATTGATACCTTTAGAAGTGCCGTTGCAGAAAGAGCAGTTGAGGCTGGAGCAGCAATTATAAATGATATTTCAGCAGGAAATTTAGATGTAGAAATGATGCAAACAGTTTCTAAATTACAAGTGCCCTACATCATGATGCACATGAAAGGAACACCGAAAACAATGCAAAGTCTTGCACAATACAACGATATTTCAAAGGAAATGTTATTTTATTTTTCTGAAAAAATCAATGAAGCCCGAAGTTTAGGTATCAATGATTTAATTATAGATCCTGGATATGGTTTTGCCAAAACAACCGAGCAGAATTTCGAAGTCTTGCAAAAAAGCGAATTATTCCAATTTCTAGAAGTACCTATGTTAGCTGGATTATCTCGAAAATCAATGATTTACAAGACATTAAATGGTACAGCTCAAGAAGCTTTAAACGGAACAACGGTTTTAAACACAATAGCTTTAACCAAAGGAGCGACAATTTTGAGGGTTCATGACGTGAAAGAAGCAGTAGAAACTGTTCTACTTTGGGAATCGTTTGAAAAGAATATAAAATAAATTTTGCGTTCCATTTTAAATTTGGGTTTTATATATTTTGATTTTCTATGGATAATACGATAACCTATAGTTGACGATAATTCTTGAATTTTTTTCCATTAAAAATTTATGTAAAGTCGGATAATATTAATTTCTACAATTCAAAAATTGCGCAAGGTTTTAACCGTGGGATTTTTAAAATTCAGTCAACATTTTTAGAATTAAATGCAGTTCAAAATCTTAAACCATAATTCAACTATCATCATTTAAAAAATACTATGACACTATTATACCTCCACGGTTTAGAAAGTAAGTTAAGCGAAACAAAGCGAACTATTTTAGAAGCATTTGCAACAGTTATTGCACCGGATATGGATTATCACAACAACCCAAATGTCTATCAAGAACTATTGAAAGAGTACAAAAATGAAACTATAGATTGCATTATCGGTAGTAGTATGGGCGGATTTATGGGCTATCATGTTGCGATGACATTAGGATGTCCGGCTCTATTATTTAATCCGGCTTTAGCAAAACGTTCGGCAGTGCAAAATATTCCAGACACTATAAATCCATCGGTTGATCAGCAAATTTCAATTGTTTTGGGTGGAAAAGACGAGGTGGTAGATCCAAAAACCACGTTGGATTACTTGTCTAAACATTTTAATAAAACAGTTCAATTGCAGGTGAAAGTGCGTCCCGAATTGGAACATCCGATTCCTTTAGAAATTTTTGAGGAAGAATGTAGTTTGTTTTTAACGAGAATCTGAAGAGTAGCATAGACATCATTTAAATCTTTCTAACCTCAAATATTACTGATGGTGGTAAGGTTCATTTTTTAAAATAGTAAATCCTCTGTACAGTTGTTCGATAAAAAATAAGCGAACCATTTGGTGCGAAAAAGTCATTTTTGATAAGGAGATTTTGCCTTGAGCTTTTTGATACACACTTTCTGAAAAACCATAAGGTCCACCGATAACATAAACTAAAGTCTTAATTCCAGAATTCATTTTCTTTTGTAATTCTGCCGAAAATTCCATGCTGCTAAAGTTCTTACCGTTTTCGTCTAATAAAATAAGTTGGTCGGTGGGAGCTATTTTTGATAAAATTAATTCGCCTTCCTTTTCTTTTTGTTGTAGTTCAGAAAGGTTTTTTACATTTTTTATATCAGCAATGATTTCCATATCAAATTTTACATAGAACGATAAACGCTTCTGGTAGTCATCCATCAAGGATTGCAACTGTTTATTGTCGGTTTTGCCTATGGCAATAAGTTTGATGTTCATGGAAATGCGGTTTTTGCGTGTGCAAAGGTGCGTCGTTTTTAATTAAAATGAAACTTCCTAAGCTTATTTCCAATTGGATTCTGCGTAATATTACTTAATTTTGAAAACTAATACGACTCGAAATGCTCCATATTAAAGATCCTCTAGGCACTGCTTTTGAAATTGAAAATACACCAATGCGGATCATTTCACTCGTTCCGTCCTTGACCGAAACTTTATACGATTTGGGATTGGAAGAACGAATCGTTGGAATCACTAAATTTTGTGTACATCCATTTCATTTAAAGTCAACCAAAAAAATTATTGGTGGAACAAAAAAAGTGCATTATGAGAAAATTAGGCTTTTAAAACCTGATTTTATTATTGCAAACAAAGAAGAAAACACCGAAGAAATGGTAGTGGAACTGCGAAAAATTTGTCCAGTTTGGGTGACAGATATTGCAACCGTAGATGATGTTGTGAAAACCATTTCTGATTTTGGACAACTCTTTAATTGCCGGATGGAAGCTAGAAAGTGGAATGATAAAATTCTATACAGACTTGAAGATTTTAAAAAGTTTAGTTCGAATCTGGAAGTTAAAAAAGCAGCGTATTTTATTTGGAAAAATCCTTATATGGTAGCAGGAACAGGCACTTTTATTGATGCGTTGATGCAGCTTAATAAATTTGAAAACTGTTATGCCAATTTAGACCGATATCCAGAAATTGATTTGGAACTTATGGAAAAAGACCTTGATCCCGAAGTGATTTTACTTTCTTCAGAACCGTATCCTTTTTCAGATGCAGATGCTTTTGAAATTGGTAGAAATACGCATCATGCAAAAACGGCGTTTGTAGATGGTGAAATGTTTTCGTGGTACGGCACACGTCTGCATCAAGCTTTTGATTATTTCAAGAGAATTCACGAGAGGTTGTAGATTGCATATTAGTTCGTAAAAATCGATTTTATCCAAAATTTTCTTTAAACGAACTATAAATTTTTAGCAAATAAGTTTAAACTCCCGTATTAACTACTACATTCGTAAAAAAAATCTATTTGGTGCTGAACTATACAATTTTCCCGAATGCAGAAAGTAAGCAATGGATTACATTTATCCATGGCGCTGGAGGTAGTTCTTCGATATTTTTTAAACAAGTTAGAGATTTTCAAAAAATAGGCAATGTATTGCTGATGGATCTTCGCGGTCATGGAGATTCAAAGGATTTTGTTACCAATGAACACTATACGTTTCCTCTAGTAGCCAATGATATTAATGAAGTTTTAGAACATCTTCAAATTAAAAAATCGCACTTTGTAGGAATTTCGTTAGGGACGATTTTGATTCGACAATTAGCAGAATTATATCCCGAAAAGATTCAAAGTATGATTTTTGGCGGGGCTATATTTAAGATGAATTTTCGCTCACAAGTCTTGATGAAATTAGGGATGTTTTTGAGGTATGTAGTTCCCTATTTATGGTTGTACCGACTTTTTGCTTTTATAATCATGCCTCGGGCAAATCATAAAGCTGCGCGACTATTATTTGTCAATGAAGCAAAGAAAATGAATCAAAAAGAATTCATCAAGTGGTTTCAATTGACTGCCGAAATTAATCCTATTTTAAAGAGATTTAGAGCAGACGAATTGCCGATTCCAACACTTTTTATGATGGGTTCACAAGATTATATGTTTCTTCCTTCTGTAAAAAAAATCGTTGCAGCACATTCAAATTTCTCGAAATTAGTGGAAATTCCGAAATCCGGTCACGTTGTTAATGTTGAAAACGCCGTAGTATTTAATAGCGAAGCACTGCAATTCATTACTAATTTGACATAAAAAAAGCTGAAACAAATAGCTCCAGCTTCTCTAATAAATTTAACTAACCAAACCAAACTTTATAACTCTGGTACAAAGGTCAGCTATTTTTCACTATACATTGTTAAGTTATTGTTAACTGTATGTTATTGATATTAAAAAGATTAACTCTATGGCTGATTCCTTTCATTTACTTATTATCCTGCATTGCAAAAACTTTCTTTAACAAATCAGACGTTCTTGCATTTAAGTTGGTACGAATGTCTTGCTCTTCAACGGCAATCATTTTAAAAACGCCTTCCAATGCTTTATTGGTTACGTAATCATTAAGATCAGGATTGACATCTGCTGTTAAAGGAATAGCATTATACTTGGTTATGATATTTTTCCATGCGGCATCAGCTCCCACTTTTGAAAGCGATTTCTGAATTACAGGATTAAACTTACCATATAAAGCTTGAGTAGTTGAATTTTGCAAATACATAGTGGCAGAATTATTACTTCCTAATAAAATATTCTTTGCATCCGTAAAAGTCATACCTTTCACGGCATCTATAAAAATTGGAGTAGCTTCTTTTACCGCATCTTCTGCAGCACGATTGAGCAGTTTTATACCTTCATCGGCTAGGCTTCCCAATCCAATATCGCGCAAACCTTTATCCACTTTTTGCAATTCGGCTGGAAGTAAAATCTTAACCGCTTGATTTTTATAAAAACCGTCTGTAGCCGTTAATTTGGTAACTTCTTTCGTAATTCCATTATTCAATGCTTCCTTTAATCCCGAAGCAATTTCTGTATTACCCATTGTTCCAATACCTGGATATTGGTTGGCTATTTGCTGTAATTCTGCACATCCAAATAAACTAAAAGCAAAAACACCTAATACTATTTTTTTCATCTTGTTTTTTTTCAAAGATACGAAGTGTTTGTTTTACAAGTTGTACAAAATTGTGCTAAAAGTTAAAAAAGCGGCCAATACTGGCGGTAAAATTAAAATCTATCGCAGTTTCAGAGTGTATCTTCTTTATTAAATTACCAACTTTGGTTATATTTGTAAAATGGATAAACACCCCAAATTATTTATGATCTTGTTAGGCTGTACGCCAAAAGGACGCACGACCGAACAACACGATATTTTCTTCGGAATTGGAGAAAGTCTAACCGAACTTGTCCCTGAAATGAACCTTTTTTGGCCTGAAGCCAAAGGTAAATTGCATATTGACGCTTGGCGCGAAATTTCGGTGGTGGACGATTATTCTATTGAGGTAGTGCCTAAATTGGATATTGAAGTAGCAGAAAACAATCTCTATTTTTTAAATTTAGGAGGGTACAAACCGGGTGAATTTGAAGAATACCATTATAAAATGCTAGCGGTTGAGCCAAAAATGGCTGTGGCAATAAAAAAAGCAAAAAAATCTATTTTTTATAAACACTATGGATTTGATGGAAAAGGAGGCGAATCGCATATTGATGATAAATATGGAATCGATGTGGATGATTCGCATAAAGTTGCTGATTTATTAAACACTGCAACAAAATCAAAATACCAGCTAAAACTTTCTGTTTTGTCAGAACCTAAAGCGGAAGATGAATTGCATATTGGATATTTAAAAATAAAAGCATTGAAATAAATAAATAGTTAATAGTATAAAGTAGCGCTCTAGCCTTCACAGTAGATTAACTTCTTAATTTTAAGACAACATTTTCTTGGCTTTATACAAACGTATTAGTGATTTTTAGGTAACGCTTTTTGACAATGCGATAAATAAGTTTGTGGACAACAAAAAACACAACTTATGAAATTTAAATTTACCTTTCTTATCCTGCTTTTATCCGTTGGAATTCAAGCACAACTAACTTCAACCGGCGATATTGCTTTCGTTGGTTTTAATGCAGATGGAGATGATGACATCGCCTTTGTAACTTTTAAAGAAATCCCTGCGAATTCTACCATTATTTTTTGCGATTCCGAATGGAACGGAGCCAGTTTTGGAACAGATGAAGGCGATTTTACTTGGAATTCCGGAAGTGCAGTAATTCCTGCGGGAACTGTAATCTCGATCAACAGCATAAGTGCTACAATTGCTCCATCTATTGGAAGTATTACGGTAAACAATGCAGGTGGAATTTCCTCTTCAAGCGATGCTATGTTTGCATTCCTAGGAACTTCTCCAAGAACGGTAACTACAATGTTAGCTGCTATTTCTAATTCTTCCAATGCTTTTGGAGATTTATCCAATTCAGGTTTAACTATTGGTTCTACAGCAATTGCTTTAGCAGAAGGAACCGATATGGCAAACTACAACGGTATTCGAACGGGCTTAGATGCAAACGGATATATTTCGCAATTAAATAATATATTAAATTGGCAAATGGAAGATTCTAATGCTGACGACCACAATAACGGAACAGCCCCAGATTTGCCTTTCAACGCTACAATGTTTGTAATTTCTGCAGTTGATACTTCTGCACCAACAGTTGCTGCAGCATCCGTTGCAACACAAACTACAGTTGATGTTATTTTTTCAGAAGAATTAACTTCTGCTTCTGCACAAAATACAGCTAATTATTCTTTTTCTCCAGCCTTAACTATAACAGGTGCGGTTTATAATGCATCTTTAAACACGGTAACCTTAACCCATTCTGGTTTTACGGTTGGAACAGCGTATCAATTAACCGTTTCCAATGTTATGGATACTGCTAATAATGCATTGGCAACCGCTTATACAAGTGATAATTTGTACTTCAATTCTTTAACTACAGGTTTAGTTATCACAGAAATTATGTACAATGCACCATCGGATAACTCGAATCAATTGGAATTTTTAGAAATTTATAATACCTCAAGTACTGCCATTTCTCTAGGAGGAATTCAAGTAAAAGACGAAGGGAATTTCTTATTTACTTTTAACGAACAAACTTTAGCTGCTGGTGGAATTGTTTTATTAGCAACTGATAAAGTAAGTGCTGATGCTTTTTACGGTGTTTCTTTTCTAGATATGCCACAAGGAATTAGCAACGCTTTAGGAAATGGTGGCGAACTTTTACAAATTGTAAATGCTTCTGGAACTGTAATTAGCTCGGTAGAATATGACGATGCTTCTCCTTGGCCTTTATCACCTGATGGAAACGGACCATCTTTAGAGTTATTAAATCCGAACGGAACTTTAAACGACGGAAGTAATTGGGCTCCAGCGAGTAACTTAGTAGGACAATCTTTAGGCTTAGATGTATTTGCTTCTCCAGGAACTTTTTCGGCAGTTTTAACTTCTAATTTGTCTTTTGACGAAGAAACAATTGTAGTAAGCGAAAATGCAGGAACAGCAACACTAACTATTAATTTATCTAACGCGTCAACTACAGCTGTTACGGTAGATTTAGCAATTGTAGAAAATGCTACTAATGCAACGAACGGTACCGAATATACATTTACCAATCAAACCGTAACATTTCCGGTTGGTTCTACAACACAATCTGTGGCGGTAGTTTTAAACAACAATGCTGTAGCAGGTGGAGATCATTATTTTACAGTAGGTATTTCTAATCCTGTTGGAGGTGCAATTAGCGGTTTAGAAGCTGCAACGGTTTATATTCTGGACGATGAAGTTGAAGTTCCAACCGCTTCTACAGGTTTAAATATTAATTTTCTTACCAATTATGTTGTAGACCCTTCCGGTTCGGCAGAAATTGTAGCACATGATCCTGTTACACAACGTTTGTTTGTAATGAATTCAACTGCTAGTAAAGTTGAAATTTTGAATTTTTCAAATCCATCTGCAATAATTTCTGTTGCTTCAATTGATTTATCTTCTTATGGAATTGGTGGGACTAGTATTGCCTTTAAAAATGGAATTATTGCTGCAACTGTGGAAAGTGCTAACTATGCTCCAGGAAAGGTAATTTTCATGACTACCGATGGAGTAATTGGTTCGGTTGTTAATGCAGGTATTTTGCCTGATATGGTAACCTTCACACCAGATGGAACAAAAGTTCTTGTTGCTAATGAAGGACAACCTAATGACGACTACACTATTGATCCAGAAGGAAGTATTTCTATTATTAATGTTTCAAACGGATATAATAATGTAACACAATCGGATGTTACAAACTTGAACTTTAATGCTTTTGACACCCAATTAGCTGCTTTAAAAGCAAGTGGTGTTCGGATTTTTGGACCTAATGCTTCGGTTTCAGATGATTTGGAACCAGAATACATTACAGTTGCCGACGACGGATTAACTGCTTGGGTAACTTTACAAGAAAACAATGCAGTGGCAACTATTAATTTGGTAACCAACCAAATTACAACAATTACTCCATTAGGATTGAAGGATCATGCATTAGCTGGAAACACACTAGACACGAGCGATCAAATGAGTGAAATTTTCATGAGTAATTGGCCAGTAAAAGGAATGTACATGCCAGATGCAATAGCAAATTATACCGTAAACGGAACTACTTATTTAGTAACTGCAAATGAAGGTGACGCAAGAGATTATGGTGGTTTAGCAGAAGAAGCTCGTGTAGGAAGTAGTGCTTATGTACTAGATCCAACGATTTTTCCTAATGCAGATTTCTTAAAAAAGAATAGCAATTTAGGTCGACTAAATGTAACCAATCAATCTGGAGATACAGATAACGATGGCGATTTTGATGAAATTCACGTATTTGGAACCCGTTCTTTTAGTATTTGGAATGCAACAACAGGTGCTCTAGTATACGATAGTGGAGATGATTTTGAAGTTATCACTGCAAATGACCCAACATTTGGAGCATTTTTCAACGTAAGTAATGATAATGATGATTTTAAAAACAGAAGTGACAACAAAGGTCCAGAACCAGAAGGAATAACGGTTGGAACTATCAACGGTTCTGTTTATGCATTTATCACGCTAGAGCGAATTGGAGGAATGATGACCTATGATGTAACTAATCCAATGGCTCCTGTATTTATTTCCTACAAAAATAACAGAGGTACAACAGATGTTACTTCCGATTTAGGTCCAGAAGGAATAATTTATATCAACCCAACAGATAGTCCTTTGACTACAGGTTTAGTGGTTATGGCAAATGAGGTGAGTTCAACACTAAGCATTTACCAAATTACAAATGATGTATTGTCAAACACTGATTTCACGCCAAACCAAAAAACTGTTGTAGCCTATCCAAACCCAGTAACTAACGGATTGCTTTATTTTAATGAAACAGTTTCTATAAGTTTATTTGACCTTTTTGGAAGAAAAATTACAGAAAAACAAAACGTTACGAGTTTAGAAATGAATTACCCTGCGGGAATGTATTTACTAAAAACAAACGGAGAATTTATCCAAAAAATAATTATTGAATAAACCTCTTCTTTTCCAAATTAAGAAAGACCTTTCGAAAGAAGGGTCTTTTTTTTGTTTATCCATACAACAAATATCCAAACCCAATTCGTAATGGATTTTCTATCCTTACATTATTGTGTACCTTTGCGTCCTATTTTAAATTACAATCATGAGTCGAAATACGGATAAAAACATCAAAAAGCACAACGATAAACTGCATAAAGAACAAGCGAAAGCGAAGCAAGCGGCAGTTACTCGAAAGGAGAAATTGAAGGAAATTGTAAAAAAATTCAATGAAAGTAAAGAGTAATATTTTAAAATAGTCAGTTTTCAGCAGTATTAATTTGAATTAGTAGGTACTGCAAATTGATTTAAATGTATAAGTCACCAATTTTAAATGCTATGAAAAATTGCTACTGTGGTGCTAAAATTTTATTTGAGCGTTGCTGCGAACCTAAAATTAATAGGAATGTAAAAGCGGCTACCGCTGAAGAATTAATGCGCTCTAGATATTCGGCTTATTGCATTCAAGCAGCGGATTATTTAGTAGCAACCACGCATCTATCTACTCGCAAATTCCATAAAAAAAGCGATATATTAGATTGGTCAAAGTCCAATATTTGGGTAAATTTAGAAGTCATTTCTACTTCTGAAGATAAAGTAGAATTCAAAGCGTACTATTTAGACGAAAGTCTTAAGGCTCAAATTCATTATGAAAAATCTACTTTTACCTTTGATAATGGAAGTTGGTTTTATGTAGATGGAATTTTTAATTAAAAGGGAGAAAGTCTGAAACAGCAGTTTTTCGCAAAAAAAATTATGTTTTTTTCTGAATAATGCAATTTCAGCTTACTTAAAATGCAGCTATTGCAATATTAATTTAATGAGAACAAAACTGGTCTCTCAACGTTACATTTATGTTTGTTAAAGTAAACTTATAATTACTATTAGTTCTTTTTTAAAATTCGAATTAAACTTAATTTTAAGATTCTTTAAAAAAAAACAGATATGAAAAATAGTACTATTCTTCTTGCAGCTGGAATTTTATGCGCTTTAGCACTTCCAGTTCAAGCACAAGTCAATACCAAATTAAGTGAAAGTCGAAAAGCAGCATTAGCCACTCGTCCCGATGATGTAGTGGAAACCGCAATTGGGCCGTTGACCATTGTTCCGCCGTATTCTTCAAAATCTATCGAAAAAAATAGTAAAGTTATAGGTTGGGGTGATAAAAAACCTCAAGCGCCTGAAGGATTTTTGGTGACAAAATTTGCTGAAAATTTAATTCATCCAAGGCAAACGTATATCGCGCCAGACGGAGCTATTTTTGTTGTAGAGGCGAACACTAAAAATAGCGCCAATCGAATTAGTGTACTGCAAGATAAAAATGGTGATGGAATTGCAGAACGAACCACCTTTTTAGAAAATCTAAATCAACCTTTTGGTATGTTGGTACTCAATAATTTTTTCTACGTTGCCAATACGGATGGTGTATACCGTTATCCATATAAAATTGGTGATACAAAAGTTGAAGGAAATGGCGATAAAATTTTAACGCTTCCCGCTGGAGGTTATAACAACCACTGGACTCGAAATTTATTAGCGAATAAAGAAGGTACCAAAATTTATGTTTCTGTAGGTTCTGCAAGTAATGTAGGCGAATACGGTATGGAAAAAGAAATCCGACGTGCTGCCATTTTAGAAATCAATCCCGATGGAAGCGGCGAAAAATTATACGCCAGCGGTTTGCGAAATCCAGTTGGTATGGACTGGAATCCAGTTACGGGACAACTCTGGACTGCAGTAAATGAGCGTGATGAACTGGGAAATAATCTTGTTCCCGATTACATTACAAGTGTTAAGGAAAACGGTTGGTACGGGTGGCCGTACTCATATTTTGGAAAAATTAAAGATCCTCGCTGGGAAAACGATCCACATATTGAGCTAGTAAATCAATCTATTATGCCAGATGTTCCCGTTGGACCTCATACCGCGTCACTTGGATTAGTATTTTATAACGACAAAAAATTTCCGAAAAAATATGTAAATGGTGCATTTATTGGGCAACATGGCTCATGGAATCGTGCGGTATTTTCAGGATACAAAGTAGTTTTTGTGCCGTTTGACGCCAAAGGAAATCCCGGTCAACCCGAAGATTTTTTAACTGGTTTTATTGCCGATGACTCGCAAAGTACCGTTCACGGTCGACCTGTAGGAATTAGCGTAACTAAATCGGGTGATTTGCTAGTGAGTGATGACGATGCGGGAATAGTTTGGAGTGTTTCAGCAATTAAATAGTATCCCATTGAAAAATCAAATATTCTTAATTTTGTGCTTTTTGTGTGCAGCTAATTTATTCGCGCAAGAGTATCAATTTACAATTTTTAATGCTTCAACCAATCAGCCAGTTGAAAATGTACAGCTTTTTCACGAAGGGAAACTCATAACTTTTTCTAACCGTGAGGGTGTTTTTATAGTGCCAAAACAATTGGTTGGTACAGAAGTTAAGTTGCAAAAGATGGGCTTTGAAACTAGAAGTAAAGTACTGAACGCTGAAAATGTAAATCAAATCCTTTTCCTAAAGCCACTCGCGGAAGTGCTTTCAGAAGTAATTGTCAGAAGTAGTAGCATTCCGCAAACAATTCAAAAAGCTCCAGCCTCAATTAATATTGTGAATTCGGCTGATTTTAGCAGAACTGACGCTACTAATATATTGGAAAGTTTCAATAACGCACCTGGAATTTACGTCAATCAAGGAGCATTGAATACCAATAAAATTTCAATTCGAGGAATTGGCGCGCGATCGCAATACAGTACCAATAGAATTCAATCCTATTATGACGGAATTCCAATTGCAACTGCAGAAGGCGATTTAACTTTAGACGATTTTGATCAAGAAAGCGTTGAGCGAATTGAAATCATAAAAGGACCAACTTCGAGCATTTATGGAGCAGGACTCGGTGGTTCGATAAATTTGTTTTCCAAAACCTTTACCAAAGAAAAAAATCAGGCCAATGTGAGTAGCCAATTTGGAAGCTTTAATACGTACAAGCAAGTAATCCAAGCGTCTACTTCAGATGAAAACGCATCTTTTTTTGCTACTTTAAGTAACTTAACCAGTGATGGATCACGTGAAAATGGAAAATATAAGAGAACGTCAGCTTTAGTAAATGGAAGTATAAAATCAGGAACGCGTGGTAAATTTACCTATTTGGCAAATTTCACAAAATTAAAAGCATTCATTCCCAGTTCATTAAATGAAGAAAATTTCATAAATAATCCAGAAATTGCAGATGCAAGTTGGGCTGCTTCGCAAGGATTTGAATCTTACGATCGTGGTATTCTTGGAGGTTCATACAGTACTTTTATTTCTGATAAGATTAGCAATACCACGAGTGTTTTCGTTAGTTTTAGAGACGGTTATGAGCCGCGACCTTTTGATATTTTAAATGAAAACCGCATTTCAACGGGAGTAAGAACCCGATTTAATTTGCACACCAAACTTTTTGAACGTCCATCAGAAATCAGTTTTGGTGGAGAATATTATAAGGAGTGGTATGAAATGGGAACGTTCAAAAATCTGTATAAAGACTTTCCCGATCAAGGCAGTATTCTCGGCGAGCGACTGAGCAGTAATGAACAGGACCGGAATTACAGTAACTTTTTTGCTCAAATAAACGTTGACATACTAGAAAAATGGAACTTAGAGCTGGGTTTTAATATAAATACTACTCAATATGGGTTGATAGATTTGTTTGTACAAGACGGAGTAAACCAGACGGGCGATTATAAATTTGAAACTATTTTATCACCAAGAATTGGAACCAGTTATGAAATTTCACCTGGAAAAAATATCTACGCGTCCGTAAGTCAAGGATTTTCAACGCCAAATGTTGCAGAAACGTTGACACCAGAGGGACAAATTAATACCAATCTCGAGCCAGAAACGGGAACGAATTATGAAATGGGATTTAAAGGAAATTGGCTGGACCGAAACTTGTATACAGAGATAGCAGTTTTTTCCATTCAAATAGAAAATTTATTGGTAGCAAAAAGAGTGGGTGAGGACCAATATGTGGGAATAAATGCGGGAAGTACCAATCACAATGGAATTGAATTCTTAACCAATTATAGGGTGCAATTGAGTAAAGTTGTTGAGATCAAACCCTATTTAAGTACTGCTTTAAATTTCTTTAAATTTGACGAATTCATAGACAATGATAGCGATTTCTCTGGCAAAAAACTGCCGGGAGTTCCTTCATACACTGTAAACGTAGGTATAGATCTTGCAACAAATAACGGATTTGAATTTTTCGGAAATTTCCGAAGTATTGGCGAAATGCAATTGAACGATGCCAATACAGGTACAACTGATTCCTACCAATTATTGAATTTCAAAGCGGCATATTCATTTACTGTTTTCGAAAATCTGAAATTTAATATTTATAGTGGAATAAATAATGCTTTGGACAAGCAGTATGCTGCTAGTATAGTTACAAATGCTACTGGATTTGGAGGTAATGCTCCTCGCTATTATTATCCAGGAAACCCTAGAAATTATTACGGAGGATTGCAGGTAAATTACTTGTTTTAAAATTTACAAATTATCTTAAATAAGAAAAGACCTTTCATTACTGAAAGGTCTTTATTCTTTATTCTATGCTCTATGCTCTATTTTCTTACTTACATATTTCTTCGATACTGACCACCCACTTCAAACAACGAAGCCGTAATCTCTCCTAAAGAACAAATTTTAGTCGCATTCATCAACTGCTCAAACATGTTCTGGTTTTTAATTGCAGCATCTTGAATAACTGCCAATTGTTCCGCAGTTTCGTCTTTGTGAAATTTATGTAAATTATTTAAAGTCGTAATTTGAAATTGCTTCTCCTCTTCACTTGCACGAATTACTTCGGCAGGAATAACTGTTGGCGAACCTTTTGAACTCAAGAACGTATTTACACCAATAATTGGGAATTCACCCGTATGTTTCAACATTTCGTAGTACATACTTTCTTCTTGAATTTTAGAACGTTGGTACATCGTTTCCATCGCACCAAGAACACCACCTCTTTCAGTTATTCTGTCGAATTCCATCAATACGGCAGCTTCCACTAAATCCGTTAACTCTTCAATAATGAATGAACCTTGTATTGGGTTTTCATTTTTTGCCAAACCTAATTCCTTATTGATAATCAACTGAATTGCCATTGCTCTACGAACTGATTCTTCTGTTGGAGTCGTAATCGCTTCATCATAAGCATTGGTATGCAATGAATTACAGTTGTCATAAATAGCGTATAAAGCTTGCAAAGTCGTACGAATATCGTTAAAGTCAATTTCTTGTGCATGTAGCGAACGTCCTGATGTTTGAATATGGTATTTCAACATTTGAGCTCTTTCGTTAGCACCGTACTTATTTTTCAGGGCTTTCGACCAAATTTTACGAGCCACACGACCAATTACAGCATATTCTGGGTCAATTCCATTCGAGAAGAAGAACGATAAGTTAGGTCCAAAATCATTGATGTCCATTCCACGACTCAAATAATATTCAACATACGTGAATCCATTGGACAACGTAAAGGCCAACTGCGTTATAGGATTAGCACCCGCTTCTGCAATATGGTAACCGGAAATCGAAACCGAATAAAAGTTTCTGATATTATTGGTAATGAAATATTCTTGAACGTCACCCATCAATCGCAACGCAAATTCCGTAGAGAAAATACACGTGTTTTGAGCTTGGTCTTCTTTCAAAATATCCGCTTGAACTGTTCCACGAACTTGTGAAAGCGTTCTTACTTTTATGTCTTGGTACACATCATTTGGCAAAACCAAATCACCAGTAACTCCTAAAAGCATCAATCCCAATCCGTCATTTCCAACAGGAAGTGTCCCGTTATAAGTAGGTCTTGGTAATCCTTTTTTCTTATAAATGGCGTTGATTTTAGTTTCAACTTCTTTCTCTAGGCCGTTTTCTTTGATGTACAATTCACATTGTTGGTCAATTGCAGCATTCATGAAAAACCCTAGCAACATAGGTGCCGGACCGTTAATAGTCATACTCACTGATGTCAATGGGTGTGCCAAATTAAATCCAGAATACAACTTTTTCGCATCGTCTAAACAACAAATAGAAACTCCTGCATTTCCAATTTTCCCGTAAATATCAGGACGTAAATGAGGATCGTTTCCATATAAAGTCACACTGTCAAATGCCGTAGACAAACGTTTTGCAGGTAATCCAGCACTTACATAGTGAAAACGACGGTTGGTTCGTTCTGGTCCACCTTCACCAGCAAACATTCTCGAAGGGTCTTCACCTTCTCTTTTAAAAGGATACAAACCTGATGTAAAAGGAAATTCCCCAGGTACATTTTCTTGTAAATTCCATTTCAAAATATCACCCCAAGCTTCGTACTTTGGTAAAGCTATTTTTGGGATTTGTGAGTGTGAAAGGGATTCGGTATGGGTTGCAATCTTAATTTCTTTATCGCGAACTTTAAACGAATAAACCGGATTCTTATATTTATTTACTTTTTCATCCCAAGTCAAGATAATTTCCCAATTGTAAGGGTCCAAATCCATTTTGACTTTGTCAAACTGATTCAATAATAAGTTCAAGAAAATGCGGTCTTGATTGTCTTCTTCTTTCGCACTCGGATAAACCGAACTATCGTCAATACCCACTTTATTGATTTCAGGTTTCTTCCCCGAAACCGTTTCAATGGTTTTGAAAATACCATACAACTTTTGAGCAACTTGTCGTTGTCCTTCTGCCGTTTCATCGTATTTTCTATTGTTTTCGGCAATTTCCGAAAGGTATCGTGTTCTATGTGGTGGAATCACAAAGATTTTCTCGCTCATTTCACGCGTAATTTCAAAAGTAGAAACCAAATCTGATTCGGTTTTTTCAACAACTTTATCCATTATCGCTTTATACAACGTGTTCATTCCTGGGTCGTTAAACTGCGAAGCAATCGTTCCAAAAACAGGTAAATCATTAGGATTCGCATCCCAAAGATTATGATTTCGCTGGTATTGTTTTTTCACATCACGCAATGCATCAAGCGAACCGCGTTTGTCAAATTTATTAATTGCTACCAAATCAGCAAAATCAAGCATGTCGATTTTTTCCAATTGTGTCGCGGCACCAAATTCTGGCGTCATCACATAAAGCGAAACATCAGAATGGTCCATAATTTCGGTATCACTTTGCCCAATTCCAGACGTTTCAAGGATAATAATGTCGTATTTTGCCGCTTTCAAAACCTGAATGGCTTCGGCAACATATTTCGACAAAGCTAAATTCGATTGACGAGTAGCCAACGAACGCATATAAACTCTCGGATTATTAATCGCATTCATTCGAATTCTATCTCCCAATAAAGCACCTCCTGTTTTTCTTTTGGAAGGGTCAACTGAAATCAATCCAATAGTTTTTTCTGGAAAATCAATAAGAAATCTTCGAACCAATTCATCCACTAAAGAAGATTTTCCCGAACCACCAGTTCCTGTAATTCCCAAAACGGGAATCTTAGAGGATTCATTTAGCGTGTGAATTTTGTCCATCGTAGCTTTTGCTATTTCTGGGAAATTCTCCGCTGCCGAAATTACACGAGCAATCGCTGTTGGTACTTTAGCCTCTAAATGGTCGGCTTCGTCCGTTAACTTATCTCCAATTGGAAAATCTGATTTTTGAACCAAATCATTAATCATTCCCTGCAATCCCAACTCACGTCCATCATCTGGAGCATAAATTCGAGTGATTCCGTAATCCTGCAAATCTTTAATTTCAACAGGGAGAATTACTCCACCTCCACCACCGAAAATCTTAATATGTCCCGCTCCTTTTTCTTTCAAAAGGTCGTACATATATTTGAAATATTCGTTGTGTCCTCCTTGATAAGAAGTAATTGCAATGGCATTCGCATCTTCTTGAATGGCAGTATTCACTACTTCTTCCACACTTCGGTCGTGACCTAAATGAATCACTTCCACGCCAGTAGATTGAATAATACGACGCATAATGTTAATTGCTGCATCGTGACCGTCAAAAAGAGCAGCTGCTGTTACAATTCTGACTTTATTTATAGGTATATAAGGTGTTGCTTGTTCCATATTGATTTAAAAGTAATTTTAAGCCCGCAATTTACGAATTATAAAAATTTTATGCGAATTAATTCTTAGTGGTTTTTGTATAGTGCGATATAGCAGCTGCTGGAACTGATTTTTTGTTTAGTGCGATAATATAAATAAATACTTACTTACTGCTTGTATTCAATTCCGAGCAATTAAAATCAATCGCTAGTAATAGTCATTATTTACTTTTACACACCCAATTTAGATTGGCAATATTTTGATTATCTACATTATACTATCAAATCATAATCCACTGTATTTATTGTGCTTTTTATTTATGCAGTGCGGTATCTAATTTTAGCTGATAATGCATTTGATTTTGAAACTTCTGCTCACTCAATAGGTCATAGATAAAATCACTTTTATGTTCACTAATAGTATGAAAGATAGGGGAGGGGTTCGATAAATTTAGCAATAATGTATAGAAGTTCCATTTGATTAATTTTTGATTGAGTTCTTCCTTATATATAGGTATGAGTTTTTAATATCTAAAATTGATACTAGTCATTACAAATTATGATTCTCGGAATAAAATATACCTTCTGTAAATTTTAAGTTCAGGTTTTGAAATGCCTTCTAGACATATCGAGTAATTGCTTCAACGATATTTAGGTTTTAGTGGAGGGTGATGTGTTCCTTAATTTGCAAGATGCTTTCTACCTTTAAGGAAATATAATTTATTTCTACTAGATAATAGAGTGGGGAATGGCAGTAGGTATCTATTAAGATGTATTATATACCGGTATAACATGAGTTACTTCTTTTGTTCACCTCAATATTTGTATCATTTCAAGCTGTGAAATGGCATGTATAAAGATTTTCAGATAATTTACGATCGAATTCAATTAATTGCAGTTCTTAACCCACACAAATAAAGCGATTTAAAAAATACTTTACAATTTCTTAAAATTAAGTGTTGATTAAGTAAAAAGAAGTGTTACTTTTGCACCCGCAACAACGGCGAAGTTCATACGAAATACTGGTTTTTATCAAAGCGAAGAGGGTTAGAAATAAGCTAAAAATAAATTTGCGAGATAAGAAAATAAGTATTAGTTTTGCACCCGCTAAGAGGCATAGTTCATAAGAATAATGAGGATTAAGATTTGGAGAAAATAAGCTTAAAAATATTTTCAAAAAAGCTTGTCAGAGTTAAAAAAGAAGTTATCTTTGCACCCCGCAAGAGAATAAGTTCATTGAGAGATTGAGTAGGTTATGAGGAGAGAAATTAGGAACGAAAGTT
>NZ_AUDN01000035.1 GCF_000425485.1 Flavobacterium tegetincola DSM 22377
GCTTTTTTTGAAGTTTTTTTAAAAACTTTCGTTCCTAATTTCTCTCCTCATAACCTACTCAATCTCTCAATGAACTTATTCTCTTGCGGGGTGCAAAGATAACTTCTTTTTTAACTCTGACAAGCTTTTTTGAAAATATTTTTAAGCTTATTTTCTCCAAATCTTAATCCTCATTATTCTTATGAACTATGCCTCTTAGCGGGTGCAAAACTAATACTTATTTTCTTATCTCGCAAATTTATTTTTAGCTTATTTCTAACCCTCTTCGCTTTGATAAAAACCAGTATTTCGTATGAACTTCGCCGTTGTTGCGGGTGCAAAAGTAACACTTCTTTTCACTTAAACAACACTTAATTTTAAGAAATTGTAAAGTATTTTTTAAATCGCTTTATTTGTGTGGGTTGCATAAGGCTATTTCATATTCATAGAGCTAAAACGAATAACAGAACTAATTTATAAGAGCAAATAATCTAATTAGTATCAAAATTATATACTATGCGCAAAGAGAAACTCTGTTGCCTCCGATTAAAAAGTTTACTTGAAGATAATCTAACATCTCTTGTCATCTTATATACTAATCAATTACTACCTACACCTATTTATGATGAAACTACGCATCAAACACTCATATTTGAAAACTCAACACAAATAATAAATAGAGTATAGTATTTATGGAATAGAAATTTATTAATAAGAGACTTTAAAAATACTCAATCGTTCGGCACTATCTTGTACTATTAAGTAATTATAATTTTCCTAAGACTATCTCGATGCATTTACGAATTCGTCACTATATATAAGGTAGAAAAAAATCACGCTAATTACATAAATTGGCTTACATTAAAATATGTAAAATCGATTTTATAATTTGAACTTTTACAAAATTAAAATGGCTAATACCAAAACAACAATGAAATGATTATATTGCTAAAAAAATATGTACCTAAAAAATCTACTTTTAATTCTAACGCTCTTAACTATCCAACTTACAATAGCACAAGAAAAATCAAGTGCTGCGCAATTTTGGGAAAACCTAAAGAAACATTGCGGAAAATCATATGAAGGGACATTGATAAGTACTCCAGCGCTTGATGAATTTGCAGGAAAAAAATTAGTAATGCATGTTCGAACTTGTGATGACAATACCATTAGAATTCCATTTTTTGTGGGTGAGGATAAGTCGAGAACTTGGGTTTTGACTTTTGAAAACAATAGAATCCAACTCAAACATGACCACCGAAATGAAGACGGAAGCGAGGATAAAGTAACTATGTACGGCGGAACATCAACAAATTCTGGATTGCCAAACTTACAAATGTTTCCGGCTGACCAGGAAACTGCTGACTTGATAGCATATGCTTCTAATAACGTTTGGTGGATCACGTTAGATGACAAATCGTATTCGTATAATTTACGTCGAACAGGTTCAGATAAAGTATTTACGGTAACTTTTGATTTAACGAAAGTAATTCCAAACCCCTCAGCGCCTTGGGGAACGAAAGAGTAGATTTGTTTTTCTATTTGGAACACAGATTTAAGAAATTGGATTAATTTTTAAAATTTCTCTAATTTCTTAAATCTGTGTTCCCTTTTTTATTTTACCTCAATTTCATCAATGAAGATATAAGCGTTTCCTTCAAAACCTTGATGCCATTCTGGTAAGATTCCGTAGTTGGTTGCTTTTACTTTTATGTATCTCGCTTTGATTGCATTCTTCGCTTTGAATTCGAAATTTTTGATTTTGTTCTCGGTTTCTTTTGGGTCAATATCGTTTTGAACGCTTCCCGCAAAAGTGAAATTCACATTGTCATTTGAAGTATAGTATTCCACTTTGGTTGGCATTAAAATCCACGAACGCGAATCTTGTAAGTAGTTTGAACTAAAAATTTGAATGGTTTTTTGTTCTTTCAAATCTACTACCGCTTCAAAATCTTGTCCTTGAAAACCTTGCCACTCGCCTTTTCTCCAATTTTCCGTTCCATAAATTCCATCAATCAATCCATCTGCACCACCAGCATGGTATTGTGGATCGTATTTCGATTTGATGCCAATAGTATAATTGTTTGGTTTTTTGAAGAATTGAGCTGAAACAGCATTACTACTTTTTCCATCTCTTTTTACACCAGCTTTAACTTTTACAGATTGTGAAATTTCTAATGGACTTGTATATTTCATCCAAGCTGGTTTTCCTGGACTTGCACTGTTAAACATATAAAAAATTTCATCCTTTGGATTCTGCGAAGTAATTTCAATCTTCAATTTATCTTTAAACGATTTGCTATCGGCTTGAATTACGGGGACAGGAATAATTTTTTCTATATCTGAATCTAGCATGTCCACAGTAGCAACATTTTCTTCATAATCGTCATTAACAGATTCAAAATAAACTAAATCAAATGGTTCCGAAGTTTTTAATATAGTTTTAGAAGTATGATTTTCGAAATTTACTTTAATTTTTTCAAAACTTGTAACAGTTGTTTCCCAGACTGGTTGACCTGGAGTTACGGAATAAATTCCCATTGAACTCAAGACGTACCAAGCACTCATTTGTCCGCAATCTTCGTTTCCAATTAAGCCATCAGGAGTGTTGGTGTAGAAATTATCTAAAATATATTTTACTTTTTCTTGTGTTTTTTCAGGTTTGTCAATATAATTATACAAATAAGCCATGTGATGACTTGGCTCGTTTCCATGAGCATATTGCCCAATTAATCCTGTAACATCGACTTGTGTTCGACCCGTAGTTTTACTTTCGGAGTTAAACATTTCGTCTAGTTTTGCTTCAAATTTTACATTTCCACCATACGCTTCAATCATTCCTGGAATATCTTGAGGAACAAAGAATGTGTATTGCCACGCATTTCCTTCGGTATAATTATTATTCACTTCTTTTGGGTCAAACGGTTTTTCCCAGCCGCCATTTTTCTTCGGACGGATGAAACCTAATTCTGAATCAAATAGATTTTTCCAACTTTGAGAACGTTTCATGAAATAATTGTAATCTTCTTTTTTGTTTAGAATTTTTGCCATTTGCGCAATACACCAATCGTCATAAGCATATTCCAACGTTTTTGAAACACTTTCGTGTTCGTCATCTATGGAAATAAATCCATTTTTCTTGTAAGCGTCCAATCCCAAATGGTCTAACATTGCGGAATGTTTAGCAGCTTCAAACGCTTTTTCGTAGTCAAAACCTTTGATTCCTTTTGCCATTGCATCTGCCATGACTGAAACAGAATGATATCCAATCATACAATCTGTTTCGTTGGAAGCCAATTCCCAAACCGGTAATCTTCCTCCTTGTTCATACTGTTTTAGAAAAGTATTGATAAAATCGGCTGTTCGTTTCTTGTCAATCAAAGTATACAAAGGATGAGCTGCTCGAAATGTGTCCCATAGTGAGAACACTGTATAATAATCAAAGCCTTTTGCAGTATGGATTTTATTATCTCTACCGCGGTATTTTCCGTCTAAATCTTGTGCAATGTTGGGCTGCATCATCGTGTGGTACAATGCGGTGTAAAAAATTGCCAGCTTGTTTTTATCGTCTGATGTGACTTCGATTTTTGAGAGTTCTTTGTTCCAAAGCGCTTCCGTTTCTTTCTTTACTTTTTCGAAATTCCAGTGTTTGATTTCTGACATATTTAATTTTGCTCCTTCGGTTGATGTTGGCGAAAGCGCTACTTTAATTTTAACCGTTTCTCCTTCTTTAACTTGCGTCGAAAAGCTTAAGGCTAACAATGTTCCAGCGAAAAATTGGTCTGATACTTTTGCAGGTACAACTGCGTTGTTATTTACCGAAGTTATTTTCATCGGTTTGCTGAATTCGATTCTTGCAAAAACAAACTGATTGGTCGCCCAAGCTTCGCTGTTTCGCATGATTTCAATCGTTTTATCGTCGATAATTCGAACTTCACCCATCAATAATTTATCGCGATGATTCAAATCCAAAATAATATTGGCTTGACCACTTTTGTGAAAGGTATAATCGTGAAGTCCAATACGAGTTGAAGTCGTTAATCGAACGTCAATGTTGTGTTTGTCTAATTTCACACTGTAAAATCCAGCAGATGCTTTTTCGTTTTTATGTGAAAATTTTGATGAATAGATTTTATTGTCAAAAGAAGGTTCACCCATCGTTGGCATCAACATAATATCTCCAAAATCAGAAACGCCGGTTCCATTTAAGTGTGTATGCGAAAATCCATAAATCACATCATCGGAATAATGATAGCCGGAACAACCGTCCCAACTTCCATCAATTCGGGTGTCTGGAGAAAGTTGCACCATTCCAAAAGGCGTTGTTGCTCCCGGAAAAGTATGTCCGTGACCGCCTGTTCCTATGAAAGGATTGACATGTTGTTGGAAATTTTGTGCAAATGTACATGTTGAAATAAGTAAGAGGAGAGAAAAATATTTCATTTGATTGTGTTTGGTTCGTAAATATAGGAAGATTGAAAGACAAATAGATTGAAGGACAAAAAGATTGAAAAGATTGGATTAAAGTATTTTATATTTGACTGAAATTGATACTTGCGTCGCTATTGAAATTGATGTTTTTTATTTACCGAGATTTGCGTTAGGGATTGAGCAATTGTTTGAGCTCTTTATTGCTTTAAAAAAAGCAATAAAAGCGAGTGCGGAAAGCCCGACCCTTGTGGTAACGCCCAAAAAAAAAACGCAGCTGATAAATCAACTGCGTTTTAGCAACTATATAAAAATAATACTTTTATTATTGTGCGCTTGCAAACATGTATTCGCGGTTCATACGAGCGATGTTTTCTAGAGAAATTCCTTTTGGACATTCTACTTCACAAGCTCCAGTGTTGGTACAGTTACCAAAACCTTCTTCGTCCATCTGACGTACCATGTTCATTACACGGTCGTGTGCTTCAATTTTTCCTTGAGGTAAAAGTGCATATTGCGATACTTTTGCAGAAACGAACAACATGGCTGAAGCGTTTTTACAAGAAGCTACACAAGCACCACATCCGATACAACTTGCAGCATCAAAAGCTCTATCTGCATCATGTTTAGGAATAGGAATTGCATTGGCATCTTGTGTATTTCCAGATGTTGGAACTGAAATAAATCCACCTGCATGCTGGATGCGGTCAAAAGAACTTCTGTCTACCACTAAATCTCTGATTACTGGAAATGCTTTTGAACGGAACGGCTCGATAAAAATCGTATCGCCATCCTTAAACATTCTCATGTGTAACTGACAAGTAGTAACTCCTCTATCTGGTCCGTGTGCTTCTCCGTTGATGAACAATGAACACATTCCGCAAATTCCTTCGCGACAATCGTGGTCAAAAGCAACTGGTTCGTCTCCTTTATTAATTAGTCCGTCGTTTAAAATGTCAAGCATTTCAAGGAAAGACATGTCAGGTTCAATTCCGTCGATTGGATATTCGACCATTTTCCCTGTATCTTTAGCGTTTTTTTGACGCCATATTTTTAATGTAAGTTTCATATATTTTTAGTTTGAAAGCCATAAAGCCGAAGGTCTAGAGTCGATTGACATGGAGACATTTGACATTTGACTTATTACTTATAACTACGTTGTACCAATTTAACATTATCAAAAACCAACTGTTCTTTATGCAACACGGCTTCGCTAGGTTTTCCTTTATATTCCCAAGCGGCAACGTATGCAAAATCGTCGTCATTTCGAAGTGCTTCTCCTTCTGGAGTTTGGTATTCCTCACGGAAGTGACCTCCACAAGATTCATTACGGTGCAAAGCATCTTTTGCAAAAAGCTCTCCTAGTTCAAGGAAATCGGCCACACGCATTGCTTTTGCAAGCTCTTCGTTAAAACTGTCTACCGTTCCAGGAACGCGAACGTCGTTGTAAAATTCTTCACGCAAAGCTGCAATTTCATTAATTGCTTCTGTCAAACCTTGTGCGTTTCGAGCCATACCTACTTTATCCCACATGATTTTTCCTAATCTTTTGTGGAAAAAATCTACAGAATGTGTACCGTTATTGTTGATGAACTTTTCTAATTGTTGGCGTACGTTATTTTCAGCAGCTTCAAATTCAGGAGTATCCGTTGGAATAGTTCCTAATTTAATATCCGGTGCCAAATAATTTCCGATCGTGTAAGGAAGTACAAAGTAACCATCTGCCAAACCTTGCATTAATGCTGAAGCTCCCAAACGATTTGCTCCGTGGTCAGAGAAATTAGATTCTCCAATTGAGAAACAACCAGGAATGGTAGTCATCAAGTTATAATCCACCCATGTTCCACCCATTGTGTAGTGTACTGCTGGATAAATCATCATTGGAGTTTTGTATGGATTTTCGTCAATGATTTTCTCATACATTTGAAACAAGTTACCGTATTTATTAGCTACTACTTCTGTACCTAACTCAATAACTTTACTTTCATCGGCATTGTGTAAACCTTTAATGTAAGCTTGCTCTTTTCCGTAACGTTGAATAGCTGAAGCAAAATCCAAATATACGGCTTGACCCGTTTTATTTACTCCAAATCCTGCATCACATCTTTCTTTTGCTGCACGAGAAGCAACATCACGAGGAACTAAGTTTCCAAAAGCGGGATACCTTCTTTCCAAGTAATAATCTCTTTCTGCTTCTGATAAATCCATTGGTTTTTTCTTACCTTCACGAATAGCAATTGCATCTTCCATTGATTTCGGAACCCAAATTCGACCGTCATTTCTCAATGATTCAGACATCAACGTCAATTTAGACTGATGATCTCCTGAAACAGGAATACAAGTTGGGTGAATTTGTGTGTAACACGGATTTGCAAAGAATGCTCCTTTTTTATGTATTTTCCACGCTGCTGTAGCGTTACTTCCCATTGCATTTGTAGATAGGAAAAATACGTTTCCGTATCCACCTGAACCTATAACTACTGCATGAGCTGAATGTCTTTCTAATTCTCCTGTAACTAAATTACGAGCAATAATTCCTCTAGCTTTCCCGTTAACGATTACTAAATCTAGCATTTCGTGACGGTTATACATTTTAATTTTTCCACGACCAATTTGACGGTTCATGGCAGAATATGCTCCTAATAATAATTGTTGACCCGTCTGACCTTTTGCATAGAAAGTACGAGAAACCAAAGCTCCACCAAAAGAACGGTTGTCCAACAATCCACCATATTCACGCGCCAATGGAACTCCTTGAGCCACACATTGATCGATAATATTAGTAGAAACTTCGGCTAAACGGTGTACGTTTGCTTCTCTTGAACGGTAATCTCCACCTTTAACCGTGTCATAAAACAAACGGAAGGTTGAATCACCATCTCCTTGGTAATTTTTTGCAGCATTAATTCCCCCTTGAGCAGCAATAGAGTGTGCTCTACGAGGTGAATCTTGAAAACAAAATGCTTTTACGTTATAACCCAATTCGGCAAGTGTTGCAGCGGCAGAACCACCAGCAAGACCTGTACCTACAACAATAATATCTAAACTACGTTTGTTGGCTGGGTTAACTAAATTAATATGGTCTTTATAATCGGTCCATTTGTCCGCTATTGGGCCATTTGGTATTTTTGAATCTAAACTCATGATTTTATAGTGATATTATTTAGCAATAAAGTGAATGTACAATGGAATAATAGCAAACAATAACGGTACTAAAATTGCGAATCCTTTTCCGAATCCTTTAATAAGACCATTGTATTTAGGATGATTAGCTCCTAAAGATTGAAAAGCACTTGCAAAACCATGCAATAAATGGAATGCCAAAACGATCATTGCAAGAACATACATGATAGTAGCAATTAAACCATAGGTTGCATCTTGAAAATAGGCAAATGTAATTTTGTGCAAATCTTTATATCCTTCTTTCAATTTTACTTTTGCTTCAGTATCAAAGAATTCCGTTTGATTTCTGATTTCAATTACCTTTTGATCTACTTGCGCTTTTGGCAAATAACCTCCGTCAGTAGTCAAGTAAAATTCTTGTTGCTGACCTTGAACGTCAATTGTAGTAGTTTGCAAAGGCATATCGGCATCAAAATGCATTGTTGCCCAAAAATTAACCATGTGCGTGATGATGAAAATTAAAATCAAAGATCCTAAAATCGCCATGTTTCTTGAAGCCCAGTTGCTGTTTGCACTAGCATTTTCTTTTGCGTAACCAATTGGCCTTGCTTTTCTATTCTGAATAGTAAGTAAAATACCATCAACTGCATGAAATACAATTGAAATATAAGTTACATAAGAAAGGAGCTTGACCGCCGGATTGGTAGTCATAAATAATGCGTACTGATTGAATTGCAGTGCGTCTCCAAAAATTAGTTGCAGGTTTCCAGCTAAGTGTCCAGCTAAAAACAAGCATAAAAATAAACCTGTTAGAGCCATCCAATACTTTTTAGCAAGCGATGACTTTAATAATGCAGATTTTGCCATAATTGAAATTTGAGTGTTTTGAATTGCACAAAAATACTGCTAATTACGAAATACTACAACCTTTACACCTTTATTTATAACGATTTTAAAGTGTTTAATTCTTGGTAACATTCTTAAATTGGATAGAATTTACAAAGTGTTTTTAGAAATGCATATAAAAATTTAATAAAAAGCTACTTGCTGACTTATTTGTAAAAGCTTACATCAATAGGTTTTAGTCATATTTTCGTCCACTACAAGAATAAAATCGGCTGTATTTAAATGGGCTGTTTCTAGCTTTTTCAACTGATTTTGTTCAACAGTAGCAACAGTAACTACTTTAATTTCAGGTTGATATTTTCTTAAATACCAGTTAATTCCATCAAAATTATCCGAATGAAAACTACCATTGAAATGCAAAAACACAGAGTTAGTCTGTATGTTTTTAATAATAAAATGAGCCATAGCAGCATCTTTACTGGCTTGTGCTTTTGGCATATTTGGGCTAGTATGTTCGCCCATCATTGCTATCATTTTAGTATATCCAGGTAAGTCTTTGTCATACGGCATCGGTAATGGCGCCATCCATGCTTTTTCTGCTGCAGTTAAAGTTTCTAAACTTTCAATTCCCTTTTTATGAATCATAGACGCAAACCTACGCGGAATATTTGTAGCAATGAAAGGCAGTTTTTTTTCTTTGGCAAAATCAACGAGCGGTTTATAATCGGTTTTATAATTGGGCCAAAGTCGTGCAACAGAATCCAATTTTTTCTGATTTATAGTTCCCGCTAAATATTCGTTCAAGGCCAACTGATTGTCAGCTTCTATCATTTCTGCACCTAATATAAGTGCTCTTTTTGAAGCCAACTCTTGTGCTAATTCCAGCTGAAGCCAATGGCAGATGGGATTATCATGAAATTCACCAAACAAAATCACTTCAGTTTTTAAACCCGATTGAACCACTTTTTCAAAAGTGACCTTCTTACCTTTTTTATCAAAAAGCTGGTAGGCCTTTTTATCTTGTGCGCTCAAAATACTACACGTTACCCATACTAATAAGACGAAGGTTGTTCTCATGGTTTAAAATTTTTTTAAATATAGTAATTATTTTAAACGCTTAATTCATTTGGCAGGCTATTAAAATTTGCACCAAAGGAAGTCGGAAGTTCAACATTTATTTTTAATTTTATCCAATGACGATTTCAAATGAACAAGTACAGTTCTTGGACTACCTTTCCCAATTTGCCAACAGCAATGAACCTTCGTTTCTGAGTTTGCTTAGCGATGCAAAGGAAGTTTTTAAGTTGAAAATTCTCCGTAAAAATGAATTTCTTGTTCGCGAAGGAGAAATATGCTCTTACTTTTGCTTTATTGAAAGCGGTATTTTGCAACATGCCATTTCTATAGACGGCGAAGAAAAGACCACTTATTTGGCACTTCGAAATTCGGTAACAAGTTCATTAAACAGTTTTTTATTTGGCAAACCCTCTCGGAAAAATGTCAAAGCCATTTCAGATTGCAGATTGTGGGTTATTGACTTACAAGGTTTTAAAAATTTAATTGAGCATAATGCAGCGTTTCACCAATTTTATTACAATTTAATTGAAAAGCAACTTTGTTTAATCGATGATTACCGCATTGACTTATTGACACTTTCGCCCGAAGAACGCTACAACAAGTTATTGGCAACAGAACCTAAACTCCTTCAAGAAGTACCTCTGCATTATCTTTCTTCTTTTTTAGGAATCTCTTCAAGGCACATGAGCCGCATTAGGAAAAACATAAAATAACGCCATTTGGCTACTATTTAAAGACAATGTTTGTTTAATTTTGCTCTACACAATTATTTAAAGCCTTTTTATTATGAAATACCATCAAATAGACCGCAATTTATTTATAAAAAATCGCGCCAAATTTACCGCTGCTATGAAGCCAAATAGCGTTGCAGTATTTAACTCTAATGACATCTATCCCGTATCGGCCGACAGTACCTTACCTTTTGCACAACACCGCGATATTTTTTATTTAAGTGGTGTGGATCAGGAAGAAAGTATCTTACTTCTTTTTCCAGATGCTCCTTACGAAAGTTTAAGGGAAGTTTTATTTTTAAAGGAAACCAACGATCACATTGCCGTTTGGGAAGGCGAAAAATTGACCAAAGAACGTGCTTTTGAAGTTACAGGTATAAAAACAGTGATCTGGTTGCAAGATTTCCACAAGACATTAAAGGAAATTATGACTTATGCAGATACCATGTACATCAATACAAACGAACATTACCGCGCTACCATTGAAACGGAAACCCGCGAAGCTCGTTTTATAAAATGGTGGAAAGAAAATTATCCGGCTCATAAAGTAGAAAAATCCAACCCGATATTGCAACGTTTACGTTCAGTGAAAGAGCAAGAAGAACTGGATTTAATCCAACATGCTTGTAACATTACAGAAAAAGGATTTCGCAGAATTTTAAATTTTGTAAGGCCAGACGTTACGGAATATGAAATTGAAGCAGAGCTTATTCATGAATTCATTAGAAACCGCTCTAAAGGTTTTGCTTATACGCCAATTATTGCTTCGGGAAATAATGCCAATGTATTGCATTACATCGAAAACAATCAACCTTGTAAAGCAGGTGATTTAATATTATTTGACGTTGCTGCAGAATACGCCAATTATTCCAGCGATATGTCGCGTACGATTCCAGTTTCAGGGAAATATACGGAACGTCAAAAAGCAGTGTATAATGCGGTTTTACGAGTGAAAAATGAGGCTACAAAATTGTTAGTTCCAGGTGCTTTTTGGAAAGAATACCACGTGGAAGTAGGTAAAATTATGACTTCAGAGTTACTTGGTTTAGGTTTGTTAGACAAAGCAGATGTTCAAAATGAAAACCCAGATTGGCCGGCTTACAAAAAATATTTCATGCACGGAACCTCGCACCACATGGGATTAGACACACACGATTACGGTTTGCTTTACGAACCAATGAAAGCCAATATGGTATTTACCGTTGAACCGGGAATTTATATTCCTGCTGAAGGTTTCGGAATTCGATTGGAAGATGATGTGGTAATTCAAGAAAATGGCGCACCATTCAATATGATGGCAAATATTCCTATTGAAGCGGACGAAATTGAGTCGCTTATGAATGGGTAAAGAGAAGAATATAGAAAATAGAATATAGAGAAAAGACGGTTTACGAAAGTGAGCCGTTTTTTTTTGAAATCATTGTTATAAGACCTACTTTTGAAAGACAAACATTCATAAATTTGTTAAAAACTCACGCACATTAACTAAAGAATACAATGTTAAAGAAAATACTTTTTGTGGTTTTTGCGCTATCGTTTCAATGCAATGTATTTGCTTGTATGTGTATTCCGCCAACAGTAGAAAAAGAATGGGAATACTCATCCCATATATTTACAGGAAAAATTTTATCCATACAGCAGCATCCGTCAATTTATATGGCATCTGGAGATAATAAAAGAGAATACATTTTGATTGAAATCCAACAATCCTTCAAAGGTTTTTATACAGTTCCAAAATACATTACTCTTATTAAAATTAATGATTCATGCCAACGCAATTACCTTATAAATAGTTCCTATATTTTTTATTGTTCTACATTTATGGGAACAGAAATTATGTATGCTCCAGACATTTGTTCAAGAACTATGAGTTCGGCAAATACTGAATTTACTGATGAAATTAAAGCATTAACCGAATTAAAAAACACCAAACCACCTCCAACAAATTCATTCTCTATCCAATCTATTGAAACAAGTGAATTAAATAATTTAAGAAGTGATGCAGCACAATCAAATAAACTAACCAAAGAAAACAAGACCTTAAAAATTATTATAATAAGCTTGTCTATTTTAGTCATTTTTGCAGGATTTTATTTAAGATTAAAAATTCTAAAGCAAAATAAAAAGATTTGACAAATTCATTGCTCTATATTTGTCCCACAAAAAAACCTGAATTTTGTCAAAAACAATCCACTTCAAAAACACCGCCATTTCCTACACCGACGAAGGAAAAGGAACCGCCATCGTTTTGCTTCACGGTTTCTTGGAAAACAAGAAAATGTGGAATGCATTTATTCCAGAGTTTATAAAGAAATACCGCGTCATTACTATTGATTTATTGGGTCATGGCGAATCTGAATCGTTGGGTTACGTACATTCCATGGAAGATAACGCCGATGTGGTTCAGACTATTTTAGCCGAACTTCGTTTACGAAAAGTCGTTTTTGTCGGACATTCCATGGGTGCTTATGTGGCCCTGGCTTTCGCCGAATTGTATCCGGAATTCATGAAAGGATTGGTCTTGCTCAACTCCACTTCCCGAGCCGACAGTGACGAACGAAAATTAAATCGAGACCGCGCCATTAAAGCTGTCAAACAACATTACACCAACTTTATCCGACTTTCAATTTCCAATTTATTCAGCGAAAATAACCGTGAACGCCTCGCTTCCGAAATTGAACACGTAAAAGAGGAAGCGGTAAAAACGCCACTTCAAGGAATTGTAGCATCACTTGAAGGAATGAAAATCCGTAAAGACCGCGAAATTTTGCTTCATTTTTCCGAGTATCCTATCCTACTTATTCTAGGAGAAAAAGATCCGGTTCTAAATTACGAGCAAAGTCTTGAACAAATTGAGGGTACAAAGGTCCAACTCGCTACCTTTCCCGACGGACACATGAGCACCATCGAAAATCAAGACGAATTGAAAGTGGTTTTGAGTGCTTTTTTTAAGAAGGTTTAATTGATTTTCTCCTCAAACGGAATTTCAACATTCAATATTTCCTTCAACAAAACAACCAGTTCCTCCAAATAATTTTCTAAAACCACCGCGTCTACAACAGTAATTTCCTCTTTTCCATGCTTAAATTTGAATGGTAAAAAACCGCTTCTCAAATTTTTGAACGAAATGATTCCAACTTCCATTTCCATCCCTTTCGCCTCCTTTTCAAACATAAATGCATAGGCTAAAATTTGAATAATTTTATCATTTTTTATTTCCGTAACCAAATTGTCCCAGGTTTTCAATGTCACCGAAGCCGCTTCCACTTTTCCGGTTTTATAGTCAATGATTCTTATTTTACCGTTTCGCTCTTCAATTCTATCCACTTCACCACCAATTCTGACGTCAAAAGGTAATTCAGGATGTGCTAAAATTCGGAAAAATTTTTCTTCCAAATAAAGAACTTTAACCTCGTCTCCCGCTTCCAAACTTTTTAACTCTACGTGAAGAAAATTGAAAATATTTCGCTTTGCCACTTCAAAAACCAACAGATTTCGTCCTTTTTGGATGTCACCTTCCTTATAGATGAGTTTAAACTGATTTAAGACTTCCGCTTCAATTTTTGGAAAAAGACCTTTAATGTCCTCAACTTTCAAAATTTTACCCACAAAAGGTTGGTACAATTCAAACAAGGTTTCGTGAATAATGGTTCCTAAGGTATTCACGGCTACATTCTCTTCCACTTCATCTACTTGACTGATTCGGATGATTTTTTGCAAATAAAATTGTATCGGATTCCTGATGTAACTCGTCAATGCCGATGGCGAAAAGCCTTTTTCTGCAATCTCTTTCAATCGCAACAGCACACTTTCCGATTTCTGAATTACCATTGGTTCATATGCTTTTTGAGGCACTTCTGAATTGTATATTTCTTGTGTCAACTCATGTGCTTCTTGCTTTTCAATTTCTATCTGCGTGATGAATCTACTTCTTTCGCCGCCATCTAAACCTTCACTTTCGGTGTTGTAAAGTAAGTAGATGTTTTTAGCACGTTGCAACAGATGGTAAAAGTGAAACGTATAAATAGCGTCTTTTTCCTTGAAAGTTGGTAAACCCAACTCTCTTTTTACATCATAAGGAATAAACGAATTTGAAGCTTTTCCCGCAGGAAATTTACCTTCATTCATAGAAGTTATGATGACGTTTTCAAAATCCAACACACGACTTTCCAAAACACCCATCAATTGCAATCCACTTAAAGGCTCACCTTCAAATGATACTTCAGCCACATCAATTACTTGTTTATAAATGGCAAAAAGCGTGTTTAAATCGTCAATTTCATCGTGATTGGTATAATACGTAATCAGTTTATTGATGACTTTAAAAATACTGTATACAAATGCATTAGTGATTTTTTCCTCTTGAGAATCCTTCCCTAAATTCTCTTTAATCAACATTAGAATTGACGATAAATTTTGAAGTATGCCTAACGGCTTTTGATTCCACTGCTGAAATAAGAGCGTAAACAATGGATTATGTTCAACTTGCAATTCTAAAACACGATTATGCGTTATAAAAGTGTAATTGTTCTGGTTGATGATTTTGGCCAAAGCCGAAGTATTGCTGTAGGGTTCTACCAACGGATGAGTCAAAATATCCATTAAATCCTTGTAATAAAACACGTAAGATTTGGGATTTCGTTTAATGGCGTGCGTGTGCAACTTGAATAACTTTGCCAAAAGTAATTGAGCTGGATTGTTCTTAGCCGAATATCCCATCGTAATATTGAGCGAAGGAACGCTTTGCGGAAGTGAATGTAAAAGTGGCAACAACAAACTTTCTTCACCTAAAACCACAGCTGTTTTATGAATACTTTCAGGCGTTTCTTCAATAATTCTTTCCACAATCTTACCTGCAATTTTGGCTTGACCTATGGATTTTGGTGTACCGATAATTTGTATTTTTTTTACCAAACTGTAATCATTCACAATCCCTTCAAACGGATTGGTTTTATAATGATCCCACGATTTTTTGAAGCGACGCAAAAACAAACCTGCATCGTGTTGGTAATCGTTCATGAATACTTGGTCAATATCCCAAACAATTTCGGCTTGATCGCGCTCCAAAAGGTATTGTACAATTTTCTCCTCAGCAGCATTTAATGCATTAAAACCCGCGAAAAGATATTTTTTAGTTGAATTGGAATTTGAAAATTGAGGCAAATTTCCAACGGCTTCGCGGTAAATTAAACCTTGATAACCAATTCCTCTTTTGAGCAGGAATTCATACAAGGTGTCGTAATATTTGGGTAGAAGCTCCCAGAATTTCAGATACTTCTCAATCATCGAAGTTCTTTTATCTACATCGAGTGACCAGTGTTTGATGTCTTCAATGTCTTTTAAATAGGAAAATACGTGACTTGGCTTGAGTAAATAGCGGTCAATTTCATTGAAATCCTGCAGTAATGTTTTTGCCCAATTTGCAAAAGATTCAAAATCATCATGCTGTTTTTCATCTTGTGGCAAGGAACGGTACACGGTGTAAAATTCAAAAAGCAATTCAACGGTATCGATGCTTCGAATTCCAGAAACTTCCTGCACAAAATCTTCAATGCTAATGATCTCAGGAGCAAAAAGTGTTTGCTCTGCATTATTTTTTAGCTCTTCGAGTAAAAAGACTTTGGCTCTTTTATTTGGTAAAACAACAATTAAATCTTGTGTTTTAATTTCCGAATTGATAAGTATTTTCCGGGCTAATTGGCTTAAAAATGATGTGTTTTCCATAAGTTAAATATAAAAAAAACGCCCCGATAAATCGAGGCGTTTCTTAAATATTTAAAAGGAAATCATTATTTTACTAATAAAACTTCAACTCTTCTGTTGTTTGCTTTTCCTTTAGATGTTTTGTTTGTATCAATTGGTTTAGCTTCACCGAAACCTTTTGAAGATAAACGATCTGCAGCAATACCGTTTTCGATTAAGTAACCTTTTACAGCTCCAGCTCTTTCTTCAGATAAAGTCTGGTTCATTGCATCTTTACCATCGCTATCTGTGTGACCTTCGATACTAAATTTAGATCCAGGAAATTCTTTCAAGATTGCAGTAATTGATTGTAAAACTGGGAATGTTTCTTGTTTGAAAGATGATTTTCCACTGTTGAACAAAATTGTTTTAGCGTAAGCATTCAATCTAGTTACTTGCTCTTGAGTCATTTCAGGACATCCGTTGTTTGCAACAGTACCTTTAACTGTAGGACATTTATCATCTTTGTCTAATACTCCGTCTCCGTCAGTATCAGGCCATGGACAACCACCGTTTTCTTTAGGACCTTTAACTGTAGGACATTTATCGTCTTTGTCAGCAATTCCATCTCCGTCAGTATCAGGACAACCTTTCAATGCAGGTAAACCAGCAACGTCTGGACAAGCATCTTCACTATCTTGTACTCCGTCTCCGTCTGTATCAGGACATCCGTTGAAAGCAGCTAAACCAGCAACTTCTGGACAAGCATCATCTTTGTCTAAAATTCCGTCGCCATCTGTATCAGGGCAACCGTTTAATTCTTTTGGACCAGCAACATCTGGACACGCATCATCTTTGTCATATACACCATCTCCGTCAGTATCTTTTCCACCAAATTTGAAAGTCAAACCTGCAAAATGTTGCATGTGTGATGGAGTAATATCAGCAAATGAATGCTTGTAAGTAGTTTGCAAAGCAAGACCAACAGTTTCAGTAAACCAGAAAGTTAATCCTAAACCACCATTAGCAGTACCTGCATTATAGTCACCTAACCAAGTGTAACCTCCACCAATGTGTAAAGACGGGTCAATTACTTTAGAGTTAATCAAGTTCATGAAGCTATATTTGATGACACCATCAGCTCCATAATACGATAAATCTCCAGGATTAGTTACTTGATATCCAGTTCCAACTGGCTCAAGAGTTGTTAATTTTGTAATTTTGTTAACCGAACCTGTAACACCAAAAGTGAATCCATCACCTACTGATCTACTGATGTTCAAGTAAGAAACTGAAGGTAGAACGTTCCAGCTATCTTTTACTTTAAACGGTTGGTTAAATTTGTCAGCGAAGTCATCGCTTGCTCCAGCTCTAGTGTCTACTGCGTTCACACCAAAGGAAATAGCCCAAGGATTATTAGTATCCTGTGCTTGGACATTCAATCCCATAGCAAGTAAAACAGCAACAAGAATTTTGTTAAGTTGTTTCATAATTTATTAGTTTTAGTTACAAAAGTTATAGGACAAAAGTAATGTGTTATATTTTAAGAACAAAAGAAAGTGTTAATAAAATAATTTATATTTATTATAAGATTTCTATGTTGTTAAAACACCAAGGTTATTCCCAACTTCAGTAAACGCCTGAATCGCTGTGTCTAAATGCTCTTTAGTGTGACCTGCAGAAAGTTGCACTCTAATTCGTGCTTTATCTTTTGGTACTACCGGAAAGAAAAAACCAATTACATAGATACCTTTTTTCAACAATTCATCGGCCATTACTTGCGATAATTTAGCGTCATATAACATTACAGGAACAATTGCAGAATCACCTTGAACGATGTCAAAACCAGCTTTTATCATTCCTACTTTGAAATAATTGGTATTCCATTCTAATTTATCTCTTAACGATGTATCGCTTTCAAGCAATTCAAAAACCTTAATTGAAGCACCAACAATTGCTGGAGCCAAAGAATTAGAGAATAAATACGGACGCGAACGCTGACGTAAAATTTCAATTACTTCTTTCTTAGCAGTAGTATAACCACCCATTGCTCCACCTAAAGCTTTCCCTAAGGTTCCAGTGATAATGTCCACACGACCCATTACCCCTTTTGCTTCTAATGTTCCTTTTCCTGTCGCACCAATAAAACCTGCAGCGTGACATTCATCAACCATTACCAATGCATCGTATTTATCCGCTAAATCGCAAATTTTATCTAATGACGCTACAATTCCGTCCATTGAGAAAACACCATCCGTTACAATTAACTTGAAACGACATCCTTTTTCAGATGCGGCAATTAACTGTGCTTCCAAATCCACCATATCATTATTTTGGTAACGGTATCGTGAAGCTTTACACAATCGAACGCCATCAATAATAGAAGCGTGATTTAAACTATCTGAAATTATACAATCTTCTTCTCCTAATAATGGTTCAAAAACACCTCCGTTTGCATCAAAAGCAGCTGCATATAAAATAGTATCTTCTGTTCCGTAGAAATTCGCGATTTTTTGCTCTAATTTCTTGTGAATATCCTGTGTTCCACAAATAAATCGAACCGATGACATTCCGAAACCGTGTGAATCCAAGGCGTCTTTTGCGGCTTGAACTACTTCAGGATGCGAAGAAAGTCCGAGGTAATTATTAGAACAAAAGTTCAAAACTGTTTCACCTGTAGAAATAGTGATTTCTGCTCCTTGAGGCGAAGTAATCACGCGTTCTTTTTTGAAAATACCATTGTCTTCAATAGCTTTCAACTCATTTTGCAAGTGTTGCTGAATTTTTCCGTACATAGTTTGTGTTTTTATTTTTTACAAATTTACAATTTCAAATTCGTTGCCAATGTATATGATGGACTTTTTAATCACTTTGTAGCCCATTTGCTCAATTGCGTCTTGGTATTTCTGCAATTGTTTGTGGTATTTGGGTTCATGTTTCCCGGTTTTATAATCCAATAAATACATTTCGGTGTTGTTTTTCAAAACCATTCTATCGGGTTTTACTAAACTTCCGTGCTTTTGAATAATCGTCTGCTCATTAAAAACCGTACTGTTTTCGTCAAAAAACAAACTCAAATCCGTATGATTTACAATCTCCCGAATTGTTTTCTCAACAATATCCTTTTGCGTTCCTGCAATTAATCCGTTTTCCAACGCTTTTTGCAAGGCCAAATCAATATCCGATTTAGTATGAATATAAGACAAAATTTCGTGGATTATATTTCCATAAGTAATCGCATCTTGTTGCGAAGTTCCCCACATTAAGGATTCGCGTTGTGCGATTTTTATATTTTCGATGGGCAAAACTTCCGCAACTCTTGTAATTTTCTTTGGCAAATTGGCCGCTTTCTTTTCACCTGAATATTTCTTGGCAACGCCAAATTCATATTCCAATTTTCCTTCTTCAAAAATATGTCGGCTGTCCAAATATTTCAGCAAATACGAAGAAGTGGTGTTGGGCCACTCTCCTTTTGAATTCAAAGTCTCGTATTGCGAAATAATGTACAATTGTTCTTCGGGACGCGTCAAGGCAACGTACAAAACATTAATATTATCAAGCAATTGCTCTTGTGCTTTCTGGTCGAAAACAGTTTTTGCAGCATTGCCAAATCCTTCAACCGCTTTATTATTATCGATTAAAACTCTTTGTAAATCGAACGTTTCCGTTTCATTATCGACCCATAATTTGTCTTTTCGCTGTCGACTGTAATTTTCATCGGCAAAGGGGAAAATCACAATTGGAAATTCCAATCCTTTCGATTTATGAATGGAAATAATTCGAACCGCATTATTGCCTTCCGGCGAAGGAATGCTGAAACTCGTTTTTTTCTTTTCCCAATATTCTAAAAAGTCGGCAACTCCGGCTTGGTTTTTAATGTCGCGTTCCAAAACGATGTCCAGGAAATATTGCAAATACGCGTTATTTTTGGACACCGGAATGCATTTCGAAATCAATAATTCCACGGTTTCATACAATGCTTTCTTGCGAATATTTTGAAAAGATAATTTCATTTCAAAAGTTTCCAACCATTCTTCTAATTCCTTTTCAATCTTAAAACTCATTCCCTTGGCAATGAAATCATGAATTTCCGAAGGTGGCAAATTGTAAAAACCAACATAATACAGAAAATACGCTTTGGCTTCGAGGTCGTTCGCATTTTTTAAGTAATTCAACGCGTGAATTAAAAACTGCACTTCAGTCGCATTTGCAATCAATAAGGTTTCCGAAGATTGAATTGGAATTTCGTTTTCTGTCAAATAATTGGCAACAGCCACACCGTCCTTATTATGACGAACTACAACCGCAATGTCGCTATACGAATAACCTTGTTGCTGCACTTTTAAAATAATATCTAATGTTTTTATGACATATAAATCATCCTGCGTCAGTTCATCTTCCTCTTCAGATTTCTCTTTTTTTGGCAAAAACGAGACATTTACATAACCACCAATTTTATCTTTGACATTCTGACGACTATGGTTTTCATACAAATCTTTGTAATCTTCGTGTTCAAATTCGCCTGAAATGTATTTGAAAAAATCATTATTGAATTCGATAATTTGCGAATAACTGCGGAAATTATCTTCTAAATGAACGACGGTTTTATCGGGATTCCCAAATGGATTTGCGTCTTTACTCAATTCAATAAATTGTTCCGCTTTTCCGCCACGCCAACGGTAAATGGATTGTTTTGGGTCGCCCACAATCATTAACGAACCTCTTTCGCCTTGCAAATCTTCACTTACTAAAGCGTTATCGATTAACGGAATTAGGTTTTGAAACTGCATTTCTGAAGTATCCTGAAATTCATCAATAAAGAAATGCTTGTAGCGTTCGCCCATTCTTTCGTAAATAAATGGAGCGGGTTGCTTTTGAATTTCCTTGTGAATAATGGCATTAAATTCAGCAATCGAAAGTATGTTTTGTTCCTTTTGAATATCGGCTAATTTGTTACTCAACGTATTCAGCAACGAAAGTGGTGTAATGTTTTTTAGAAACGCTTTGTAAAAATCATGTTGGGCAAATTGCTCATAAATAATTTGCAATTGCGATAACATTTGCGGAATCAAATTTTCAATAATCGCTCTATCTTTTGCAGTTTTATTGATGGCGATATCTTCAAATTCGTGGTAACGTTTATTTAAAGGATTAAAGTTTTTCTGCGAAATTCCTGTAACGTGATTGGGGAAAGTTCCTCTTGAAAACGATTTTAAATCAACACCATTTTTCTCTAAAGTTTCCAAAATTTCAGAAGCACGTTTTGCGTTTTCTTCGATAATCGTTTTACACGTTTCCTTTAATTTCTGTTTGATTGCCATGAAATCAGGAATCGACTTTCCTTGAAAATTAATGACTTCTTCCCTATTGTTTTCGTTGAGAATTAATCTTCCGGTATCCATAATTTCGCGTGAAATATCCCAACTTTTATCATCGTCAGTTTTTTCCATTGTGAAATCGATGAGGAGTTTGGTAAGCATTTCATCGGTTCCGGCTTCGGCGATGATGGCGTCAACGGCTTCCGTTAGTAGATTTTCGGTATCAAGCGAAACTTCAAAAGTCATGGGAAGGTCTAAATCGTGAGCGAATGTTCGGATGACTTTGTGGGTAAATTTATCAATCGTAGAAATATCAAATGCGGCATAATTGTGAATAATATGCTTTATGATTTCTTGTGATTTGGCTTTAATTTGTGAGGCATCGAGTTCGGTTTCTTCAATTAAAACGTCCATTAATTGTAGGGCTTTTGCTGAAGGTTCGTCTTTTATAAATTCAGAAAGACTGCCTACAATTCGGCTTTTCATTTCGTGAACCGCTTTATTGGTAAATGTGATGGCAAGGATGGAACGATACGCATCATTCTTTTTAGCAGACAAGATAATTTTCAGATATTCCTTAACGAGGTTAAAGGTTTTTCCGGAACCGGCTGATGCGTCGTAAATGGAGAAAGCGTGTTTTTGCATGGTTGGTATTTTGTCTAAAAATAGTGCTTTTTTTGGAAATTGGACAGAAATAGTACAATCCTTTTTTTAGCGCCAATTTCACAAATTAGCACAAATTTTCAGGTTGACTCAATAAGTAAAAATAATTGGTTAACGGGTTATCTATAAAAATTGCACAAATTTAAAATTGAAATTGTTTTTGAAATTGAAATTATTATTCCAATCCTTAAACCCCTAGCCGTGATAGTAACGGAAAGCCCGGAATCTGGAAAGTTAATTTTTCCTGGCCAGAAAGAGCGACCAGCGGAAGCTCCTTTCTGGACTTTGGAAAAATAGCTTTGCTGATGAGGACTTGAAGTGGATAGCGCGAAATAGCTCCAAGAAAAGAGTGTTTTTTTTATTTAAAGAAATTATAACGTTGGTGCATTTTTGATTGTGAAGATAATTGTTTATTTTTGGTTACATTTTTTATAAATCATTAAAACATACATATTATGGCATTTGAATTACCAAAATTACCTTATGCATACGATGCATTAGAGCCACATATTGACGCTAGAACTATGGAAATCCACCATACGAAGCATCACAATGCATACACAACAAACTTGAATGCAGCTGTTGAAGGTACTGAATTAGAGGGTTTGACGATTGAAAACATCTTGATTAATTTAGACAAAAAAAACGCGGCTGTTAGAAACAACGGTGGTGGTTTTTACAATCATAATTTGTTTTGGACGGTAATGTCGCCAGATGGTGGTGGAGAGCCTAAAGGTGAGTTAATGGCTGCGATTGAAGCTTCTTTTGGAAGTTTTGACGAGTTTAAAACGAAGTTTGCCAAAGCAGGTGCTACTCAATTTGGTTCAGGATGGGCTTGGCTTTGTGTGAAAAAAGATGGTAAACTTGATGTTTGCGGAACTCCAAATCAAGATAATCCATTGATGCCAGAAGTAGGTTGTGGTGGAACGCCAATTTTAGGAATGGATGTTTGGGAACACGCGTATTACTTGCATTACCAAAACCGTCGTCCGGATTATATTGAAGCTTTCTTTAATGTAGTTGACTGGACAGAAGTTGCAAGACGTTTTGCAGTAGAAAAATAAATTTTAATTGGTTTAAAGTTGGAAAAGCAGCGGACTTCGGTTTTCTGCTTTTTTTTGTGCTTAAATTCATGAAAGCACCAACTCGCTTGACTACAGTTCAATCTGAATTTTTACTTTTCCTCCAAGTCCTTTTTCAACAATATCGTATAAAGTTTTTAAAGTCAAGTTACTTCCGTTATTCTCAATTCGAGAAATATATTCACGCTTTTTATCTACTAAGTCGCCAAGTTCACTTTGAGTCAAGTTCTTTTCCTCACGCGCTTTTTTTAGCAACAAGCCAACTTTGAATCCCTGTACGTCTCGCTCTAATTCATCTCTTCTTTCTGTACCTTCTACTCCGTAAACACTATCTTTAATATCTTTCCAGCTTTTAGTTTCCATGTTTTATTTATTTTTTTCTTCGTAGTACTTTTTCATTAACCGCAAAGCTTTATCTATTTCACCTTTTGGCGTTTTTTGTGTTTTCTTTTGAAAGCCGTTGAGTAGGATTACTAATTTACCACTATCAAAAAAACAAAAGACACGCCAAATATTTGAAGCCAGTTGAATTCTAGCTTCATATAAACCGCTTGTTCCCTCCATTGATTTTAGATAATTGGCAGGAACTCGCTCTAGAGTTTCAATGGCTTCAATAATCTTAAAAATTTTGTCCTGAACTTTCTTAGGTTGTTCTTGCAGAAAATCTTCAAAATAATTTAGATAGGCAATAACTTCACGCACTTTCATATTACAAATGTAACTTAAAAGTTACATGAAATAAAATTTAATTGATAAAATTGCTTTGAAAGCTGACTAGATTTCTTTTATTGAAAGCACAACAAATGCACAAACTAAATAACTAGCACGCAGAAATAAAAACCTTTATCCCTTTACTTTCGCTTCAAAATCACTTTCAGAATTAATTACTTCTCCATCGTATTGTAATTTCCAGCCCATAGATTTTGTAAGTAGTAACATATTAGAAAGTTCACTCACAAGTCTGTTTTTCGCATTGGTTTTCAAAGAAGATTTCTCAATTTTATTAGCCAAATTAGCCCGGACGGTTTTGTTTATTTTATTATAATCTTCAGCTGTAAAATCATTTAATTTGGTCGATTGCACGTCGTAATATTTATAATCGGGATAGATTTTTATTTCTTCTTTTGGGATAAATTTTATGGTCAATGTTTTATTTGGAGCGTCAATGTCGTAGGTGATTTTGCTTAAATCAAATGAAACGGTTACTTCGGCATTTACTACAACAAGCGCTTTTTTCTCGAACGAAATGATATCTAGTAAGTATTTTTTCTGGTCTTTGTAGGTAATGACTTCGGCAAAATGCCCTTCGGTTACAACCAATTTTCCAACGTTTTTTATTTGCTGTTCAATAAGGTTGGTGTCGTATTCAATCGAAGAAGTGCTATTCGATTTTGTTGATAATTGATAAATCAAATAAACAATTATCGCTAACAATAATACAAGAATCCATCTTCTTGACTCGGACAAGAATCGAATTACGTTATTGAAAAATCCGGGTTTACTTTGATTTGCAGAAGACTCCTTCATGGCGCTAGAATTTCATACGAAGATAAGAAACCTTCATCAGCATTTATTACGTGTTTTAATGAATTAGTGTAAAAATATAATTACTATTCAAACACGAATTAAAATTGATTTATGAAATTACTATTGCTCTTGAAACTTACTCCAACAACTTTTTATTCACCCGACTTGCCGCAATATAAGAAGCGATAAACCCTAAAACCGTTACGGTTGCCAATACGATTAACACGTTTTGAACAGTAAATTTAACAGGATAAGCCAATGTATCGGTAATCATAATGAATTTGAAATAATCTTGTGCCAAGACAATTGCAACTCCTAGAAAGAGTCCGATTAAAGCTCCGATAAAACATAGAAGCGTTCCTTGAAAAAGAAATATATTTTTTAAGCTTTTAATTTCAGTTCCTAAATTATAAAGGGTTTTTAGGTTTCCTTTTTTCTCTAAAATCATCATGATCAATGCTCCAATCAAGTTGAAAAGCACCACGATAATCACCAAGGTGAATATTAAATAGACCGCGATATTCTCAGTATTCAGCATTTTGTAAAGCGAATCGTTAAGTTGTGCTCGATTTTTTACAATTACTTTGTCTTTAAAAATGGCACTTAATTCCTGCATGACTTTCGCTTCATCCGCATTGGGTTTCAGTTTGAATTCAATTGCTGAAAGTTGGTTTTGCTTTAGAAAAAGCATTTCTTGTGCTAGAGGCAAATCGCAAAAAACATATTTTAAATCGATATCATCGCTAATGGCATACATCCCAATTGGCACCAGAGTTTGTGTCAAAAAAGCATCTTCGGGACTATTGATTTCTCCTTTTCCCGCCTTTGGAACAAAAACTTGAAATGCGTTATTGAAGTCCATCAATCCCATCGAAAGTTTCTGGGAAATCCCGTAACCTACTACCACTTGCAACGTTCCAGGCTCAATCCATTGTCCGCCATAAAGTCCTTCTTCAACGGTACTTACTTTTGTAAATAACGTATCGACACCTTTTAAATTTGCGACTTGCTGTTTTCCGTTAAAAGTAAAAAGAAGGCGTTCTTCGAGGGTTTTGCTGTAAAAAGCAACGTCTTTTAGTTTCGATAATTCTTGCTCTTCATTGGGATTAAAGGCGAAAAACTTCCCGGTTTTCGGAACGATTTTCAAATCCGGGTCGATGGTATTTGTAAAGGAAAGACTGAAATCAATCAATCCGCTAAAAACCGAAAGTACCACAAACAACGCCATCGAACCAGCAATAATACCAATACTTGCAATCCAGTTGATGGTATTAATGGCGGTATTTTTACTGTTACTTTTGAGGTAACGCTTGGCGATGTAAAGTGAAAAATTCAAATTAGTATTTTCTTCGTTTCTCTAATAAGTCACGGTTTTCAATCGGATTTTCTTCTCCTTTTAATGCATTGTCAATTTTCTCGATGTAATCTAATGAGTCGTCGATGAAGAATGTTAAGTTAGGCACTTTTCGCAATTGCATTTTTACACGTTGCGACAAGTCATGCTTAATTAAAGACGTATTTGTTTTGATTGCCGCTAAAGTTTCCGCAGCTTTTTCTTGTGGAAAGATACTCAAATGCACGGTTGCCACAGATAAATCCGAAGTTACAACCACCTTTGAAACGGATATTACCAAATTTGAAATTCCATTCATTCTTATTTCCCCTTGCAAGATATCCACTAAATCTTTTTGGATTACTCCACCTATTTTTTTCTGTCTGTTCGTTTCCATTTTGCAAAAATACAATTTTAAGTCGTATGTCTTAAATTAGAAGTGCGTTAGTGGCGAATAATTTGTTCTATGAAGTTTCAGTTTTTCAAAATCCAACTTAAAATAATGTAAATTTGCATCAAAATTAATCACAATGAGTAAAATTCGCATCACAAAACAGTTTACATTCGAAACGGGTCATGCATTATATGGGTATGACGGAAAATGTAAAAACGTTCACGGACATAGTTATAAATTATCAGTAACGGTAATTGGCACACCAATAACTGATTCCGGTAACGTAAAATTTGGGATGGTAATAGATTTTACCGATTTAAAGAAAATTGTTAAGGAAGAAATCGTTGACCAGTTTGACCATGCAACGGTTTTTAACCAAAACACACCTCATGTGGAGTTGGCCAAAGAGTTAATGCAACGAGACCATCACGTGATTTTAGTGGATTACCAGCCAACGAGTGAAAACATGGTAATTGATTTTGCACAAAAAATTAAAAATACATTACCCGAAAATATCGCTTTATTTTCATTGAAATTACAAGAAACGGAGTCATCGTTTGCAGAGTGGTTTGCGAGTGATAACTTATAATTAAAAATCCTTTTTACATAAAACCAAAAACCCCCGAAGCATTCACTTCGGGGGTTTTTGGTTTCTGTAAATCTTTTAAAAAGAGAGTTCTTATTTCTTAACGATTAAGAATTCACTTCTTCTGTTTTCTGCATGTTCTTCTTCTGTACATGCTTCTTTACAGTCAATTTTTGGTTCGCTTTCTCCGTATCCTTTTCCTGTGATGCGTGATTTATCGATTCCTTTTGAGATTACATATTGAACTGTAGATTTTGCTCTACGATCTGATAAATTCATGTTGTATGTATCGCTTCCACGGTTGTCTGTGTGCGCTTTTACCATGATCACCATGTTCTCATTGTTTTTCAAAACTTGAACCAATTTGTCCAACTCAAATGCTCCTTCTGCGGTTATGTTTGATTTATTGAATTCAAATTCAAT
>NZ_KE384391.1:0-7758 GCF_000425485.1 Flavobacterium tegetincola DSM 22377
CATTTCCAAAAAAATACAAACCCATAGCACCACAAACCTATCAGCCTCCGAAATCGAAACCATTTACGGCAACCGTGTTCGCTCACGACTTCGAGCCATGTTCAACCTCATCGCCTTCGACAAATCTACACCCGACAAACGATAAATAATTGTATGTCACACTGAGCCTGTCGAAGAACTCCAACCCAAAATACTAAATCATGATTCTATGCTCTTTATTCTATGCTCCTTTATTTTAATTCTTAAATCTTAATACTTTTCTCACATTCTTAATTCTTAATACTCAAATCTTAATACCTTCTCACATATGAAAAACTCAATCAACTTCTGGAACTGGTTCATCAAAAACCAAGAAACTTTAAAAAATTTCTATAATCATGAACCACAAAATCGAATCGCAACACTAAATAAATTAGGCGAACTGCTGCATTCCGAATTGCTCAATTTAGGGTATGTAATTGTTCTGAATAAATATAATACGACTGCAGAATTAATCATTACAACCAACGGAAACAATGAAAATTTTAAAAAAGCAATCCAACTAATTGAAGTAGCCCCAAAAGTAGAAGGTTGGATATTTACAGTACAAAACGCATCCGAATTTGAAGTACAAATTGCTTTAAAAGAATTAGATGAATGCTATATTTTAGGAGAAATTACCTTAAAAACAGACAATAGAATTTGCATTCCACTTCATGCACAAAATACACCGGAAAAACAGTTATTTGTCTACTACAAAAACCAACACATTTATTGTCAAAAACAAAACCTCAACCATACATTATTCACAATAATCGATAAATCTATAGGAAATGTAGCAAACTCAAAACACATAAATTTCGTCCAATTGGCACAAGAAATGCACGAAGCAGACCGTTATACTGAATTGTATGATTTTGAATACTATTTAGAAGTTTTAAACAAAAACAAAAAACGAATATGGAAATAGATTAATTTTTACACAAATACCAAAACTTATAAAATATAAAAATTAGAGAAAATGCGATTTAATTTTGAATTTAACAGAATTTATCCAGCAGAATTTATTCTTTGAAATATACTTACAATAGTTTTAAATTCATACTATTAATGATGTGTATAACATCAGTATTTAGAAAAATTAAATAATCCCGTACAATTGGAACCACTCTCTTCATTCAAGTTGGATGAAACTTCTTTGTCACAGAAAGTTGCAGTTAAATGAACTAAAATCTGTTAAGCCTAAATTATATGTAACATTTCAAACAGGTATAAGCGAGTAAAAACATATGAAATCTATCAGTCTTTATAGCTATGAAACTCATCAGAATTTACCTCTTCAAGGTAAAATGCCCCCTAATAACTTTGCCCTCTTCTAATTGAAGTACATACCAATAATCGCTTGACGGCATTAAGGAGCCATTAAAATTACCATCCCATCCTTGATTTAATGGATTAAATTGCACTAGCAATTTTCCATAACGGTCAAATACACTAATAACATCTTTTGCATTGATACCCGAATGTTTGTAGCCTTTTATGTTCCAATAATCATTATATCCGTCTCCATTTGGAGTAAAGAATTTTGGTATACCAAGTACATTTATCTCCCTTTTGGCAGTTCCACATCCATTTAAATCTTTAATATAGAGGGTATATATTCCTGCTTCAACATTAGTAAATATATTGCTTTCTTGAAAATAGTGATTATCAAGGCTAAATACATACGAACCCAAGCCAGTAATATTTATACTTATTGAATTATCTTCCGACAGTTCAATAATATCAACAGATTGTATAGTGGCTTTTTCTGATGAAATTACAGTCACTGTACGAGTTGCTGTACAGCCAAAATTACTAGTTACTTCTACTTTATAAATCCCTTCTTCATTAATCACGAGTGAGTAATTATTAGCTAATGAAATAACTGCATCATTAAAAAACCATTGATACGTATAGTCATTAATAGAATTAGGATTCTTCAATCCAGCATCTATCGTTTTTGTAAAAGTAGGGTTGTCACTACAGATTAGTTCGGAACCTACTGGATTAATGTAGGGTATTGGATGTACAATTAATGGTATCACAGTGCTGGAATAGCAAGTTGCATTAGTTGGATTCGTTATCCGCACCGTTATATTTTGCGTAGATGAAAGAAATGGATTGGGTAGCGGACTTGGAAGTACAGCTCCGTTTGCATCAAAGTAGCTAACGCTCATTCCTACTTGATCTCCCAGAAGTTGCGAATTAAATAAAGAAGTGTCAAAAAAAGCGAATCCATCTTGAAAATTAGGATTTGATTCATCATCACAAATAGACGTTAGCACTTCAGGAATTTCATGCACTACGGGTAAGGCTTCCACTATAAAAGAGATAGTAGATGTAACATTACATGCGGTAAATGAAGAATTTGTTACTACTGCAGTAATCGTTTGTGAAGCCGTAACAAATGGATTTGGCAAAGGACTAGACAAGCTATTATTATTTCCATCAAAATAGGTCACCGTTAATCCATCCATACCGTTAAGTAAAGTACTCTCGATGGTATTGGTGTCAAAAGCATACATGCCATCCTGATCTTCATCACATTTGACAAAAGAAAGTGGCGTTACGATGGGCATGTCTCCTACCGTAAGTGTAACATGAGGACCTAGCCCCAAGCACTCGTTGTTGACTTGGCTGTCTACACGGACGTATAGGATTTGTGTATAAGGTGAACTTGTATTAGTATAATTAGCGGTGTCACTGATCGCGTTTTGTTCAGCTAAAGCATCATTTAGATTCTGATAGTAGGTAATGTTTAAAGCTTGACCCGACGGATATAAATTTTGAACTTCTGGTGTAATACTGCTAAAGTTGAAAGTTGCAATACCATCAGAAGCACTTCCTGACAAAGCATCGTCACAAACCGAAATCGTTTCATGAAAAGTAGCAGGTATTAATGTTGTAGAAACCAATAAGTTTATTTGTGCTGTTTCATAACAACCTTGATTAGTTGTAACCCGCACAAATACAAAATCATTGCTAACACTTTGATTGATGTAATTGGTGATTCCTTGTATCGGATTTGTGTTTTCTTTCGCCTCTTGCTCTGTTTCGTGAAAAGAAAAAGTCAATTCCGCTACATCACTCACCAAAGAGGGTAGTATTTCATTGAGATTAAACATACTAAATCCATCATTATCATCATCACATTGTTTTAAATCAAAAATACTACTTGTAAGTTGTGGCTTTTGAAATATAGTAATTTCTTTAGCACTGGAACTACTACCCAATGCCGTTGTTACACTTACACTAACAGAATAGGTACCTGAATTTTGATAGGAATGTATGCTATTGATACCAGCTGCTGTACTTCCGTCTCCAAAATCCCACACTGCGGATATGACAGTTTGGTTGGTAGAGAAGCTAAAATTAATCGATTCTCCTGCACAATTATCAGCCAACTGAATGCTTGGAGTAAAGAATATAGATTGATTAAAAGAAGGCAACCCTGCTTTAGATAATTTACCTCCTAAATAAACGCCTTCTAATTCAAAATTACATCCAATCCCCTGAATATTTGGATTATGAACTACTGCCAAATAGGGGCTATAATAATTGGCAATGTACAGCTTATTATCAGGGCCAATTTGCATTTGTCCAGGAGCACTTATCGCATCTAGTAATAAAATTTTTGAATTGGGTATATTGGCTGCGTCAAGATTAAATTGATAAACTTTACCTAAACTAATAGAGAGATAAAGCAAGCTCTCGTTGGGAGAAAAAGCGCTTCCATAAAAATGACCAGCTTCGGTTGTTAAAGTTAGTTCATTTGATAACACTCCAGAACTATTATCAAAATCAAATAACTGCGCAATATCTGTGAAATTTGTAAATGCTAATTTAGAACCACTAGAGGCAATTTTTATGGTTCCTATAGCCGACAAATCTGGATTGCCGGTAATTACTGCACCAATACCTGTTATTACAGGTGTTAAACTTAATCCTTCTGACGATAACTGATATGCTCTGAAATTATTAGTATTAAATTCATGAGTAACTATCCAGTAATCCGAACCATTTCCATGTTTAGTAACTCCAATGTTTTCGAGAGTCGGAGTATAAATTAAAATATTTTTAACGCTTGTTACCGCTCCATTTCCATTTTCAAGTGCCATATCAATAATGGAATACCTAAATCCTTTTATTCCAAGTTGAACGTCAACTGTAAAGACATAAAAAAGTGTAGTAGATCCAGGTTGAGGTACAATAGTTGCCGACTGCGTACTGGAAGAATGCCCCATTAATCCGGCTCCGTTTACCATTACTTGATGAGTTTTATTGTAAATTTTTACGCCGTCAGTGTAAAAAAGCAGTTGTCCATTTGTATCCGAAACAGCTGCACATCCTTCATTGCTATCGAGTTGACCATCAGTCAAAGCAACAGGAGCACCATTATTAAAATCCAACCCAGCTTTTTCTCCGAAATACCAAATATTTGCTTCTCCTTGGGCATAAAAAGCAAAACTAAATAATAGAAAAAGCGATGTAAATAGTTTTTGCATTTTGACTAATCCAATTGATTAAAAGATACGGTTTTGTTATTTTGCGCAAAAGTATTGATTATTGATTACATTTTGGTCATTACTTCGTGAATACCTTTAAACTTTCATTTAAGGACTCTTTCTGTATTTAAAAGTAGTTAGAAAAGAAATGTATTACACTGATGTTTTTAAATTGACAGAAAAGTAAAAAAATGTTTACATTTTCTTCAGAAGTACATTCAGAAAAAATGAAAGAATCAGTTCAATTATATCAATATCTCTAACATTACTCGCATTTAAATTTTTACAATTGATTCGTTAAAGCATCTGTTTCTTAAACAGCTCTAAAGAATCATTACCATTCTACTATTAAGGGCTTTCTTTCGCGTTACATTAATTAATTGAAAACTTCCACTTAATGAATTATAATCAAAAGCGACAACATTATAATCAGAATGTTTTATCAGAAAAGGATAATAAGGGTTGTTATCAACTATTTTCAAAGTACTGTTTGTTTGTGGGTTATATCTCATACTTTTTTTTCTCAAATAGACTTTGTACTGAAATACATATTTATACGTACCAGCGGTTGCGTCTATATAAACCTGTGCCGTAGGAGAAAGATTAGCTTTTTTTTACCAAATACTTGAACTTTATCCTATTTTTATTAATGATTTTATAAACTTTGTAGAACTGTATTTATCAATACTTAATTTTATGACAGTGCTTAAATGGGACGCTTGAGTAAGCACGATACACCTCAATCGTTAATCTGGAAACTTCATATTCCTAGCTTTTTTATAAGCTTTTACAATTTTTTCTTCAAGGAATTCAATATCACATTCCAGAAGTGCACTTGAAATGATTATGCTATTTTTATAATCCCAATTATGAATCATAAGGAGGATTTTTTTTAATAAATGATTATTAACTTCGTTAATAATATTTTCTTTAAAAAAAATTTGAATGCTTGTTTTCTTAATTCTTTTAATTTTAGAAACTTTATCCCACTTTATCTCTCCAATAGCTTCATATTTTGAATTATCATTAAAATATTTTTCACTTATAATTATTCCATATGGTCTAAATAGAATATTTAGTAATGAATAAAGTAATACTATAAAATAAAGTATTGAAATTATACCTAGGGTTATAATATGCCACTCCTTCATAAAAACATTTCTAATAAAAATCTTAGGTACTGAAATTAACCAAATTGATAAGCAAATCATAATAATAGCAAAAAAAATTCCAATAAAGACTCTATATATTTTTATTTTAATTATTATTTCCATTTTTAATTATCTTTAAAGATTCCATCAAAAGCCCTTTCTACCCCCTCTTCACCAGGGTAGCCTCCAACTGCAGCTCCCACAAATACAGTTAAAATAACCCCAGGGCCTGTTTCAAATCCTGCTAATCCAAGTGAACAAACTACTTGTTTACTCCCTTCATATGTGCTTGTTTCATATCCATAGTAAATTTCTGGCGCTTCTAAAAGAATACCGACAGCAAATCCACCAGTATTGAAACCTTTTGACACATTAAAAGAAGTGCCTTTTATATTATTTAATCCTCTCGCATTTGGTTTAAAATACAATCCTTTTCCACTTTTTGCTCCACTAATAGCGACATAACCCCCACCATGCTTTAATCTTTTAGTATGTGCAGCTACTGCGCTAAAACCTTCATCAAGATATTCTGCATATCCTAACCCTTTATATGAGTATCTATAAGCATCATAATACGGACTATTATCATAAACATGCTGCTGTATTTGAGATAACCATGTACTGGAATTACCATATACAATGACATTATTAAGAATAATCCCATTTAAACTAATGTCAGAAGAACCGCCGCCACCGCCACCGCTAGTACCTCCAATCACATCAAATTGACTACTTAAAAAGAAATTGCCCTCTTTGGATATAAACGAAGTACCATCAGCATTATCAAAATTACCAAAGCCATCATTGATCCATTGGCTATTAGTGCCAGCTGGTGTATTGTCCCACATTGCATTTAGAATGGGTCCACCCTGAATTAACCCTGTGGGATCGCTAAAATATACTGGATTATTCAACCCAAAATGATATGGAGTTTGAGAATAACTTACCTCTGCCAACAAATCCACCCCATGAAACCTCCCCAATGCATTATCATACTGCCTAAAATCCATTGCCGTAATATTCAAGTCTAACTCATCTTGATATTCCTGACCGTTCTTTATCTATTAATTACAAAAATAACATTCTCATTATTTTGCTACAACTATTAGTAAAATAGAAGTTAAAACAACTAAAATTGGTAATATGAAAATTTGCCATGTTTTAATTTTTCTATTTAAAGAACTATTTTCAAATTTTTTCAATAGTTCTTTTACTTTTTTGTTTTTGAAATATCGAAATAAATCCAATATAAAAACAAACGAAAGTATTCCAAAAAAAAATATTACGAACATTTTTTTATCCATATTTTGATTTGAAAACAATCCTCCACTTAAAAGATTAATTACGACGCAGAATAGAAAAAAAAATGATAATTTAACAACAGATAAAAAAAAGATTGCTGACAATTTTGGAATCTCATCTCGATTTTTGTAAAACAAAAATATTCTATAAAATATATAATCCATAAACATTTTTTTTAAAATTTACCATTCCCAATCATAAATAGGACCGCCTACAGAATTATCTAATCTATCACCAATAGAATAACCATAAACACCTTGATGTATCATATCTCCCACAAAATAACTTCCTCCAATAATCCATCCAACTCCTGGAATAAAAGAAACACCAGTTATGGTTGCATCTAAAATATTTGATGCTTTTATTTCTGAATTATATAATACTTCTCCAACAGTAACTGCACCAGCTAAATAACCTAATCCACGTCCAGCAGACTGAAAAGTTTTAGGTATCCCGCTTTTAATCGCACTTGTTTTAATATTAAAACCATTGTTTTTTAAAAATTTAGAAATTTTATATGAACTTTTCCATTGACCTTTATTTGATAAATTATTCCAGTATGCTGTACTTAAATCAAGAGCCAAACCTACACTTCCTCCAAAAGCATCAAATTCTGAATAAGCATCATAATACGGACTATTATCATACACATGCTGCTGTATTTGTGACAACCATGTACTGGATTTACCATATACAATGACATTATTAAGAATAATCCCATTTAAACTAATGTCAGAAGAACCGCCGCCACCGCCACCGCTAGTACCTCCAATCACATC
>NZ_KE384391.1:8418-9806 GCF_000425485.1 Flavobacterium tegetincola DSM 22377
TTACAAATGTAATTGAAGTAGACAAATTTAAATGATTGTAAATATTCTTTTACATATCAATAAAATTTTTAAAGCGAATACCTTTGCATTTAACAATAAAATCGGATAGTTCATTAACCACCAATTTGTCCGAATAAATGTCAGGAAAAAAATCTACTGTAACATTATTATCCTCTTCCTTAAAAATTGCGCATGTAATTATCAATGCCGACAATGGAAAGGCTTCAATTAACCGAAATGATAACACCTCTATTAACGTAATCTCAATCTTTTCATATTTAAAATCATTTTCATGATTAAATGCATTCATGATTAAAACCATAGTACATTCATCATTCAAACTGCATGAATACGAAATTTTTTCAATTGTTGCATCGTGAAATATTTTATATTTACCAATTAATTCTTCAACCATTTTTAAATATTTTAAATTACCAATAATTTTGAGGGATTAACATAAATTCTATATGATCTCCTGTATGTCCAGAACCTATTGATCCTGGTGTGGTCATTATGTGACCATGTATACCGTATGAAGAGTTAAAATCTCTCAAATTAATTTCATAAAAAACTTTACCTTCATCATTATAAAAATATTTTGAAATTAAAGTTCCATCTTTACTAGTATAATTATACACCGAGTTAGGAATGCCCTCACCGAGAGCTCTTCCCATGCCTGTAATTTCACGAAAAACTGTACTTGCAACTTTATTAGGTATTTTGTTTACAGCTTTTAAGCCTGTTGTGACCCAACCTAAAACTGGTAATGACGATGCTACATTCAAAAGTGCATCTTTACCATTTCCTCTAATTGCGGAAATTCCTGCGTTAAAGAGATCAACAGGTTCTCCTATAATAGGGATTGCCCCAAACCATTCCAAATCACTTTGAAAACTATCCCACGTTTTTGAACTCCTCTCCGCCCGCCAATTCTTATAAAAAGCACTATTTTCATATGTATGAAACATTATTCGACCTAAAAGACCCATACTTTGGCTTCCACCACCACCGCTACTCGAATAAAAACTACTTCGCGTGATTGTCATTTCATTCAACTGTTCATAAACTGGATTTGATGTTGTAAAACTAGATTCTGCGGCACCATTTAATATATCTATATATGAATTAAAAAATGCTCCTGCATCCGAGCCTGTAAATTCAAATCCTGCACCTGAAGGCAAAGTAATTACATCAGCACCACTAGGATCCGCCCAAAATACAGGATTGTTATCCAATCCACTATACGGTGATTGGCTATAATGATCCACAGGATCGATACAATGAAACCTCCCCAAAGCATTATCATACTGTCTGAAATCCATTGCCGTAATATTCAAGTCTAACTCATCTTGATATTCCTGACCGTTGTATTTAAACTGATTCTTACT
>NZ_KE384391.1:10132-20721 GCF_000425485.1 Flavobacterium tegetincola DSM 22377
AACATTGGATTTAGTAACTTTTTTACTTATTTTGGTACCTATACCGTTGTAAATGTATTCAATTTTATCACCTGTTACAAATGTAATTGAAGTAGGCAAATTTAAATGATTGTAAATAATAGCCTGAATGCCTTTATTTGCATCTCGCTTCATGTTCCCTGCATCATCATAATCATATTCAATTGCTTCATCAACTCCATCTTTAAAACCAACTACTGGATGACCTTCATCTGTAACTTTAATCAACTGATTCGTGTAAGGTTTATACCCGTATACCAAATCGTCAATCGGAGTCGCATTTGAGGAAGGATCTTCATAATCAGAATTACCATTTCGTTTCAAATGCATGATGTTCCCATTTTTATCATAATCCATACTTTCATTAAAGGATTGTGTTACGGGAAACATGTTATCAGGCTTCATATAGACCGCTTCATTCAAGCGATTTAAGTCATCATAGAAATATCCGTATTTTCTTCTTACGCCATTATCTGCCGCTGAAGACCAGTAGGTTTCTGAAATGTTACCATTATACTGAACCGCTCCAGTATATCCCAACTCATTTTCTACGGTATTGTAGTTAATTTTAAAACCGAAAAGATCTTTAGGATCACCACTTTTTAGCAATTGGTTTGCATCATTAATATCGGTAAGCCATCCTCTAATATTATAGCGGTAGTCCACTTTTTGAAAAGCAGCAGTGCCTGTTAAACTGGTATTACCAACGGCTTTTCGAATGAGTTGCCCCAATTTATTGTACTCATTCATTCGCAGTAATTGTACAACTCCGTTACCAATTTGATGTGTTTGACTCTTCAATCGATCTTCAGAAGTATAAGTAAAGCTATCTTTTACTGAAATTTCGGAAGCATTAGTGTCTTTCTTGTGTTTGGTAATTACAGACAGGGGCTTACCGATAAAATCCAATTGACTTTCTTGTTGCAAATAACCTCCTTGAGTATTTGTGGTTTTTACAATGATTCCACGTCCTTTCTTATCATATAAAATATAGGTCTTATCAGCGTCAAAATTACTTTTTGTAGTCAAAATCCGAACTAATGAACCAGTAGGGAGTCCTCGCGGTTTTTTGTCGGTAGTATTAAAATAAATGTTTGGTGCATTAAAAGCAGTTGGTGCATTGGGAAAATTATAATCGTCATAATAATTAACCGTCAAGATGTGATACCGTGAAGTACTATTAGGCCAAGAATAATTATCATATCGCATACCAATTCCATTTACCGTTACCGTATTTTGAATTTTTGTATCACTCGTATACATCGGGGCGTGATTGTCATTCTCAATCTGAAGATTATTTCTTGTGACACTAGTAAAAGTAGGAGCAAGCATCCACCCTGTAACTATTGGTCTATTAAACACATCATATTTTACTATCATCCATCCCAAATTATTTGGAGCAACGTCATCCGTAAAAGGTGAGAAGGCGGGACCTGTAGCTACTATACGGTTTAATTTGTCGTAAACAATAAATTCTCTCTTTTTTCCAGGTACTTGTTTTTCAATAAGTCTATTTCGTCCATCATATTTATACTGATAGCAATAACCTGCTAGGTCATTTTCCGAAACTGCACCGTCCGTGTTTACAATAGGCGGAATTACAAAAGTAAGATTTCCGTATTGATCATACACATAATACGTATCATGCTTTTGTCCCGATTCGTAAGTTCTCTTTAAAATCAATTTACCTTCTTTGTCATTAAATTCCTCTACTGTATTATTTTTTGCCAAGCTTGGATTAGAATTTGACACCCAATTTTCGTTTTTTAGCACTGTCTTAGTAAGCTCGCCAGCAGAATAGGAAGTACTATAATTTAACGTAGGCGGGTTTACCGAGGCATCAGCTACTGCATAGTACTTTCGTACTTCATTTGCTGTATTTGTGAGATAATCAAATCGAATAGTATGATCGGGATCGCCTGTTTGAACGGGCATCATCCAATCAGCTCCAGGAGCTGATTTTTTTTGTACGCGTCTGAAAGGTGATGCTTCCAATAAAACTTCACTGTAAGGGTTTACTCCATCAACAAATTCAGTACTATAATAGGATTGAAGACTTGATATTACACTTGTATTGTCAACATAATTTGGTGATGTTGACTCCGAAGGATAAGGTAAATAATTTTTTACCACCGTACCGGACGCATCATAGACGATGGGGAGGACAATATTTTTCCCTGTACCAGATTGTAGATGAGCCACTTTTTGTATCGGCCTTCCTAAACCATCAAAGTAAACAACATTTACTACTTTCTTCTCAAAAGTTACAGCACCACTACCATCAGTAGAGGTTAAGCCATTAAGTGTAGGTACCTTATATTCAGTTGTTTTGACGTAATTCGGATTTTGAGCAATAGCAAATAACGGTATCGCTAACAAAATTGTATATAATTTCTTCATTTTAATTTTGTGTTTTGAAATAGTATTCGCTTTCTTTTAATATATTTCCCTCAGTATCCTTAATTTGTTTTACACGGTTACGAATATCATAAATATAACTAGTAGTTTGATTTTTTACATCGGTTACTGTACTTAAGCCAATTAAAGGCTTGTACGTAAAAGTGGTTATCATTGCTTGACCTAGCGCAACATGGTTTCTCAAACTATTTTGAGCCGCAATAAGTTGTGCTTCGGTACCGGCATTAGATAATCTTACGATATCTAAAATTAAACTTTGCGGGATGGTACTATATGCAATATTGTCTATTTTCGCCACGATCTGAGTGTGGTTGTATCCCCAGATGAAGACCGTTTTAATTCCATTTTCCTGTTGGCTTTCCCACAGTCTACTATAACCATCATATAGAGTGAATTTTTGACTAGTTTGCAAAGTGTTTTCTCCTTTAGCGCCTTCTTTACGCAGTGGTAGATAGGAAATATTTTTATGGGGAGGAAATATAGTTGTATTAGGATAGCGGCCTGGTTCCACTATTACAGGCCAATCGTTATGAAAGACATGCTTTACAGTAGATAGTAGTTCACTATTACGATAACTTTCTACTTTTTCAATTGCGATCCTATTTTTTGATATAGAAGAATTGAGTAAATTATAGTAATATTTTTTAACGTTTGTTTCTCCAGATGAAGATAATTGCGAAATTTGTTCTAATTTTTTAAAAGAGGTATAATTAAAAGATATATTAGTCTCTGTCAAAGCTGGTTGATAATTTTTTTCAATAATCGTTGCAGGCAATGAAGTATACAGCTTAAAATCAACTAGAAATTTCGGATTAACATTAGTTGCCCCAATTAATTGAGAAATATATGTAAAGTTTTTCTCCTGCATCAAATCGCCATTTTCGTTGTATATTTTTACTGCTTTGGTTTTTGAAAAGTTGGGCTCCTGAGCATCGTATTCATCAAGCGCATAATAATCAATGGGACTGTAAATAGTGTGAACAGTTTTTCCATTGCCTCCATTTTCTCGCACTGTCACATTTCTATATAGTACCGATGGTTTAAATCCAATTACATCGCGTGCAAATAAACATCCACTGCTCATGTTGCTATCTTCAGCAAAATTATACTCGTAACTTAATTCCTTAAGTGGTGAAACGGTTTGATTAGGCAATTCATAATATTTTTGATTTACAGCGGAAGTATCAAAGTATCCGATTTTTCTAATTCGTACACCGTTACCATAATGCCACTTTTTTACATTTGTTACCGCAGAATATGACTTTACGGTGGCCGACCCTGTAGTTGCAGCACTTGAATTCATTTTAAGGGTATAGTTTCCAGCACTCAAAAAGATTTTCCTTCCCAATTCCTCATTTTCACAAGACGATGTAATCGATAAATTTGTAACTACTATTCCATTCTTTCGTAATGTAAAGGTGGGAGACATCATCGGATAAGTACCATCTGATTGCGGAAGAGCACTTCTATATCGTTCACCACTTACTTTAAAATAGACCTCCTGATCATTTGTAATTGTAAATGATTCAACCGAATTTGTTTCAAAAGAAGAATTTAATAAGTTTGCTGCCTGTAAATTATGTAAGTTTTTGTAATTAATTTTCGTAAAAAAGGTAGAGTCCTCCTGCCATGTCCCATCAGCTGAAAAGTAGTAGTTTAGTGGTCTTCCTCTGATTTCACTACAATAAGTATTTGACTCAAAATCGTATATAATACTTCCTCCTGAAGGGAGACTTATTTTTTGGAGAATACCATTTGTAACGAAGTAAGGGTCAACATTTGTCGATGAGACGCAAAATTGATCACTAGTGTTTGGATAACCAAAGTTATCTGTGCCTATAGTGTTTTCAATGAATCGATTCTGCTTGTAGTAAAATTTATAAGATAACATTGATGTTTGATCAAGGTTAACTTCATCAACTTGCGTCAATTTCCCTAAATCTACATTAAGATTAAATTGGTTAACAAAATTATTTCTAAAATCTCTAATTGTTACTTTATAAAAATACCAATCATCATCATATGAGAGTGAATTTCCTAGAGAATTTTCAAGGCTTACTTTTCCATGATGGGTAACAATACTTTTGACAATATGATTTACGGTTGTTGTTCCGTAGCTTTGGTAATTAAATGTAGCTAACGTTGCACCATTATTGTCCTTAATCACGGTTAAATTATACATATAATTTTCAATACTCGGGACCACTCCTGAAGTTTTATAGATTAGAAATTCGGAGGTATCTGCGATGCTAAAAACATATTGATATCCTCGACCATCATGGATTGTAAAACTGTTTATGACCAACGAAGTAGTATCATAGTTTAAATCAACAATCAAAGAGTTTTCATTATCTTCCTCAATATACGCTTTAAGGCCTTGATAGGTATTTGCAACGTAGAAAGTCCCACTATATCCCATAAAATTATAATTAAAGTAAGAATAGTAGTTTGTATCATTGTTTTTCCATTTATCTCTCTCATTAGCATTAGTTCCATATATTCCACCACCAGTAAAAAGAGTCCAGCCCGTACCACAATTCCCTATTTGAGCACCATTACTTGATACACTACTCGGATGATAATTAAGTGATAGATCAATATTTACATCATCAGCTATGGTGGGAATATTAGATAGAGGTACATTTATGCTTGGTAGTCCTGTAGATAATTCTGTAGGATTGGCAACATACTCCACAATTGAATTACCAAGTGAACTATTTAGAGACCGCTGTGCTCTTGTATTAAAACATAGCAACAATAACAGTGTAGTTAATATGTAGAGGTTCTTATTGCAATATATCTTTTTCATAATTTTTACTTAATTGTGTTAATTTTTGATAATTTTCACACTACCTTCGCCTTTATTCGTCTTTATATTTACTATATAAATACCAGTAGGATAGTTTGCTAAATTCACAGGAACTGTTCTACTTTTTATTGTAAACTGTTGTAGCTGTCTCCCTGATATATCATATACTACTGCTAAACCTGTGTTAAATTCAAATCCTATAATGATATTTGTGTATGCTGATGTTGGATTAGGTGTTGCTTCGAACTTAAATCGCTCTTTAATTTTCTTCCCCTCATCCTTAAGTTTTACTACCCAATAATCCTTATTTCCATAATTCATTTTTTTGTCACGAGAAAATTTAGAACCCGGCTTAGGCCCTTTTAAATTGACTGCATTAGTTTTAACATTATCTGTATTTGAAGGATTTACCAAATTACCTGTAGGCATCTGTAAACCGATTCTGAAATTAGAATCCTTAGAATTTGGAAGAACTTGATTTACCATTTCACCTGCGGATGCAATTTCTTTAGCTACAGCACTATTCACTTCTGTGCTCCATTCATTTATTTTACTATCCGTAGTTTTCTGTAACTTACGTGAAATTTCATGTTGTCCATTAGAATCAAAAGGGTTAAGTGCATTAAATTTATTAGATCTGCGATTCCTTTGTTTTGTAAATTCTGGATTAGAGGTGCCAGCCATCAAATAGCTCCCATCGCGAGTCTCAATTACTTGTCGTAATATATCCTCGCCATCGCTTCCAACGGTTCGTTGCCATAAACGCTCACCTGTCTGCGAAACTTTTAATGCAATATAATCACTTACTTCTTCATCTTCACCAAAAATGCTATAACCGCCGATCAGAAAGGTATTATCTTCATTCTCTATCAGAGAAGTCAACACATCTCCTTCACCAAAATCGTATGTTTCCTGCCAGACTATTTCTCCAAATTCATCTAGTTTTATTACCCAAAAATCGCTTCCTATTCCATTAGGACGATTCTTATTATTACTCGTCCCAGAGATAGAAGTTCCTCCTACCAAATAGCCTCCGTCATATGTCTTAATTAATGTTTGAAATTGATCATCTTTATTCCCACCAATAGTTTGTTGCCATTCAATTCTACCTACTTTATCAATTTTCAATATCCAAAAGTCTCCTCCTTTACCATAATTTGATTGATTTTTTTCCCCAGACTCACCTGAAGTAGAATATCCACCCAAAACATAACCACCTTCTTTCGTCTGAACTACACTTTTAAGTAAATCTGTATAATCTCCACCATAAGTCTTTTGCCATTCTTCTTCTCCTTTAGAATTTAATTTAATAATCCAATAGTCCATATTACCGCGACTATTTTCTTTCTTTTCTTGCTGTTCATTCGATTCTTTCGAAAGATCAGAATTCGAAGAGCCGCCAAGTAGATACCCGCCATCGGTGGTTTGAATTACACAAGTCAGGTCATCTTGTCCTTTACCACCAAGCGTCCGTTGCCACATTTCTTCTCCAGCTGCATCTAACTTTATAATCCAATAATCATTGCCACCACGGCATTCTTCTTTTTTATCAAAGCTAATTATTGAATTTGAAGTGCCTGCCAGAATAAAGCCGCCATCGTGAGTTACACGCATACTTTGTAATTGATCCGTACCGCTTCCTCCATAACTTTTTTGCCATTCAGGTTCTCCGTTTTCATCCATCTTCCAAATCCAAAAATCTAAATCCCCTTTGCTAAACGAATTTTTATTTCCAGATTTTCTTGACAAAGAACTGCCTCCCAAAATAAATCCGTAGTCAGATGTAGCCTGTACATCTGATAAATATTCGGCGTGTCTTCCGCCAAATGATTTTTCCCACAAAATATCTTGTGACTGACACATTTGCACCAATAAAAAATAAAGCACTGCTACAATGATGTGGATAAAGTAATTTTTCATTATTAAAATTTATTAAGCATTTAATTTACATTTTACGAGAATTGTCAAAATTATTCATTTTTACGAAATCATTAAAAAGTTGACGAAAGTAGTAATTTATAATGACATGTAAAGCTATATATTATGTTTTACTTGTTAAATAAATGAAATTTAAAATTTATTTTATAAAGCTAAATATTATTATCCATTAAAATTAAATCGCATAATTTCAGTTTCAATTGTGTATCATTATATATGGTTTTATAATTATAAACTCTTGTTTACAAATGCAATATCAAATAACACAATAAATTCTAGTCCATTCATATAATCAGTTAAGTATTGTTTTGTAACAACATTTTTATTAAATATACAAGCAATTAAGAGTGCAATCTTCTATATAATGAAATATATCAGTACATAACGAGTTCATGCAGCAATATCATAAAAAACATTATTAAGCATCGAATTATAATTTTCTAAATTGTTTGTAAATAATTATTTTACTTACTTTTAAATTCATTTTATAATTTATATTTTTGAATTAACTTTGCATTTTACGGTCTGGTGGATATTCTTATGCTGCTTAAGTCTTTAAAATGCAAGTTCCTAAAATATTGAAAAAATTTTAGGAAGTGGTAGCGAATCGCTTGGTGATTTTCAGCACTCCATATTCCCGCCATCCTTCCACATCTCGCATGAAAAATGCGAGGATGTTCCCCCCTGTCGCGGCTAGTTGAGCTTCTTTGAGTATTCTTGATTACGTCCGTCGAGCTTCAAAAATATACAAATGAACACATATTTCCTGACGTTCAAATACAGTCAAAAAAAATTACGGTCACAGTTTTTGTTGAAAAAACAAAAACACGTACCGGAAAAGGACTTGTGCCAGTAATTTTTTTTAGCTATGTTACATAATGTAAAAATTATGATTCATAAAGAAAATCCTGCATTCCATCGAATAACAGATGAATCATAATACACATTATATAAAATAGCTAGGCGGTGGCTGCCAGGAACACATTTTCGGGCCTTTCCTCGCACCACCCTAAGTCCCAAAAACACGTCCCTTCGCCACCGCCTGCCTTCGTATGAAAATCTACGTATTGCGACACATTCATCTTTCCGTTCAATTTCATTGGAATCTCTGTTTATGAATGTTTATACGCGAACAAGGAAGTAGTTGCATTGTTAATTGCCAGTACCATAAACGGCAGAAAAACGATATTATAATACTTCATTTAAGGAGCCATTTATAATACTCGCAATTCAACAAAAAAAAGCAAGGACGAGCCCTAAAGTGCTTCTCAGTTCGGAGGTCAGCAGTTCCTGACACAACGATAAATCGGTTTTAATTGACAACAATCCTTTTCTTATGTCCTATTCATTTTCCATTTTTCAACAGTATCGTTGGCATTAACTGCCTCTTATTTTTAGTGCACTTTAAGGCACACCCTTGCTAAACCCCGCGACTGCCACCGCACTACGACGTATTTGCATGGCTTTTGAAGATACCTCGCCTTTTCACCTCTACTATTATTAAAAATACAGCCATATTTCAGCTTCACATGTAGGTATCCTCAAAACCCAAAATTCACGTTTTCAATCACAATCCCTTAAGCCAGGACATGGTCTCACAAATGATTCACTAAAACATTTACTTCATCTAATTCCGACTACAATCATTTGCAATCCCACAACCTTAACAACTTTTAGTATTTCATAACCACAAACCAATTCGGAAGTCCCTGCATTGTTTTTAGAAGATGCCACTGCATTTTCAGCAGACCATTTAGCCTTCATCCACAAATCCATGTACACATCCACAACATGGCATCCTCTAAAATCAAGAAAAGGCAAAAGTATCGTTTTTTAAATTTTGAAAATAAAATTCAAAAAACAATACCCTTGCCCAAAGACGTTACGCTTCGCCATCCATCATCTTATAAAAAAATTACTAAGTCCATCACTGCTAGTAGGAGTCGTGGAAAATTAGATCGCAGTGCTACCAGAAATTTTACTAAACTTTTCTTTTCATAGGTCAGTCTATCCAATTTTCCACGCCCAAATCAAATAACATACAACCGATAACCAACAACCGACAACCGACAACCTACAACCTACAACCATCTAAAAAAGACAATTGTCACAAAAAGAAAAAAGAGAATAAAAGAAAGCAAAGTTAAGTTGCACATTTTAAAAAATCGCCTCAAGCCCTGCGGGTTTTCCTCAAAAATCTCCACCCATTCGGGTAGTATTTTTGAGGAAAAAGACGATTTTATTAAAATGCTACACTTGAAAAACGGCTTTCTTTTTTTCTCGTTTTTTTCTTTTGGAAATTTTAATGGAAGGGAGTGCGCGGTTTTGCAGAAATTTCGCGGCTAAATTGAAAATTTAGAATCAATATATAATTTAAAGTCATTCGTCATGCTAAAAATCATTATTAAAGCCTATAAAGCAGGAGTTTTATACGCCAATCCACACTATTTCGTACTCAATAGAGGGCTCAACAGCGGAAAACCGCAAAAAGAACCTTTTGCAAACAGCTTTGTTGTTCTTTTTCAAAACGAATCCGATTGTGAAAACTACTTTCACGTGGCATACAGCTTGTGGTTGTCTAAATTCTGGCGCCAGTACCTGATCGGCAACGCCATCTTATTTTTAAGATTGGAATACTTCAAAGAAGAATTTCCAGTGCAAGCCAAACGGATGATGATAGAATTTGAAGAGCATGAGCGTAAAGTGGCGTCCATAAAATTAGCCAAATTAAGAGAGGAACAATACCACAAAAATAATGCATTGATCAATCAAGCCAAAAAGGAAAAAGCATTCTGGTACTACCGAAAAAGATAATATTAAACCATTAATTTACGCAAAATGTAACTATTTATGCTCTACCAAACCGACAAATGGAAGTCAAAAGCATCACGAGTGTTTTTTGAAATTTTCGACTGCAGAACCAAAGCAATTGATTTTACAAATTACTATAAGCTTTCCACCAATGACAGCGCTGTTTTAATTCTAGAAGTACGCTTGAATGAATTCGGAGAAATGTAAAAACAAAAAAAGCCAAATCTTTACGATTTAGCTTTATAGTGTTCAATTCGCGGTCACCACAACTCGAATCAAACTTATTTTCCGCGTTTCTTTGTCAAATATTTAAGTAAATACGAAACAAAAAAACTTACAGTTGCACCAGCGGCAGCTAAAATTATAGTTTTTGCAATATCACCGCTGTTTAGAAGTGCAACAGTACTTAAAAAAGTGCCTCCTGCCGTACCAACGGCAAAATTACTTGGCTGGTGCATGATCATCAACTGTAAGTTGACTCACAGCAGAAATTATGCCTCCTGCAACGGCTACATAACCGCCAACACTTACCAAAATTGCGGGTAAAGCCAACGGTGCGGTTAAGATCGTTCCGCCAACCGCAGCAAGCGCAAAT
>NZ_AUDN01000039.1 GCF_000425485.1 Flavobacterium tegetincola DSM 22377
CAATTATTAAGTAAAATGGCTTATCGTTAAGTCAAATCTAATTTAGATGATATTTTAAATTAACTTCCTTAATTTAATAATGTAAATATTAAAGGAAAACATAATTTGGTTAGGATGAATTTCAAAAATTAAAGTGTAAAGTAATCTAACATGTTCAAATTTTAACTCTCAAAAGCAATATAAACTTTAAAGATTTACTATATTTACAATATAAGAATTGAAATTATTTTGTATCGATGCAAAATCGAGACCCTATAAGATTTATAAATGTAGAAAGTAGTGTTTACAAGCCTTAACAAGGATAGTTGCAAACCCTCTTTTTCCGCACAAAAAATCCTAAATGGTAGCAAAACCCTTTAAATCTTATGATTTAAAGGGTTTTTTCTTTTGCGGAAGTACCATATAATGCATTCAATCTTAATTAAGACGATGCTAAATCGAGACCCTAAAAAAACACGGAAATCAGGGTCTCGATAAAACATCGTAAACAATCAAAAGAAACTCGTAACCAAATGAGCAGAAAGCTGTTTAAAAAATGTACATCTTGTTTGTTATTGATTAAAGTTCGACATTGAATAGTAATTAAAAGGTCACCACCATGATAGCAAAAATCACACTGCATTTCTATGCAAAAAGTACAAAAGTCAATACGTCGGGCTTACTTCCAATTTATGTGCGTTTAACGGTTAATGGAAAAAGGTTAGAGTATAGCACTAAAAATTTATAGATAAATCTAAATGGTCAATTCAACTATCAAAAATGAAAGGCACTACTGAAAGTGCCCGTTCAATAAATAGTTATCTTGATTTGGTGAAAGCAAAGATTCTCGATATTCAGATTTTTGCATGACTTTTAATAATACCAAATATCATCGACCGCTATTGGAAATCGAAGATTCATGAATACAAAAAAATAAACGTAAGCACGTGAATAAAAAATGCCGACTGCTTCTTTTAATATATCTCGTTCTAATTCAGCTTCTTTTAATCTCGCCTCCAATTCGCTAATTAATTTTTGTTCAGTTTTCTATTTATAATTCCATTAGCATGAAAACTACCAACACCAAACTTATCGTAATCCGCGCGCCATTTATAAAGCATGCTAACTCGGATACCTAATTCTCTGGCTAATTCGGTTATGTTGGAACGTTCATTGCTTAGTTCTACAGCTTTTATTTTAAATGCTGCATCATAAATTTTTCTCTCATTTGTCATAAGTTAAAATTAAGTTTTTTTCTCTTAACTTAAACTCCTAGCTAAATTAGTAATATCCAATTTTACGCTATAAGTTTCGGCAACACGGGAATTATAGTTTATACATTTAGGTTACGCTAAGATTCCTTTTAGAGAAAAATTATAAAAGTATGAGTATAAAGAAAAATTATTTTTTATTTAAAGAAGAAAGATTAAAATATACAGCTTAAAATAATAATAATAATAATAATATAGATAACGAACAAATAAGCATCAACAATCAAATTTTATATTTTATTAAAATTAAAGCCATCATTAAGGAAAATTGTAAAGTTGAAGCCGTTAAATCGGTTCACGAAAAAGCAAATATTAGCTTGGCCGAAGCAAAAAATAGTGTTGATAACATAGCAAAATAAAATTATACTAACCCACAAATTAGCTATCCATTAGCAGACATTTTAGCAAACAATGCAACCCAATTAAATTTAACAGAAATTTTAGCACTTGTAAGTCAGAATAAAAAAGTAGAAGCTGTTAAATACGTGAAAGATCTTTTGCATCTTGGATTAGCCGATGCATAAGATATCGTTGAGAACCTACAAGTTGCTAATTTTGGTCGTTTAACTAAGTCCGCCAATGTTAGTGAAGGTGGAAGCATAAATGCACAGAAAAGCAATAACTCTGCATTTAACTCACTGAGGCTTGCGTTAGGGATTGTAAGGGTTTAGTGCCAATTTTTATTGGTACCGTAGCAAAGCGAAGCCCTGCAAAGCCCGACCCTTTTTAGGGTAACGCCCAAAAATTTTAAAAATATTTTAAAGTTCATAAGCGAATAATTACTTGTAAGCAACGGATAAAAAGAAAAACCCAACGTTTATGAAGCCGTCAATTTATTATTGGAGTAGAATTTTACCTTAGTCTCTCAGAACCTAAGAAAAAATGAAAAATATAAAATGCAGAATTCTAACGTTTCTACTTATTTTAAGTACGATGAGTAATTTTGCCCAAACGAAAAAATTAGTAGAATCATTTAAAGTTGGTACTGTGGGCTACAATTTATATTCCCAAGATGGCAAACCAAATTTAGGTGTAGCAGATACTTCATTTTACTTGTTATATCGAGTAGGAAACACTAAATTAATTGCTAAAGAAATTAAAAAAATTACAGAAAAAAGTAGCGGTGAAGTTCATTTGAACACAATCTATGAGATTTTTCCTAAATCTATCATTTTTAAAAGAGAAGGTTTTACCGATGACGCCTACAGAAAGTATACACAAAATAATAAAGGACTTTTATCATTTAAAAAATACGGCGTACCAGTTGCTATGACGCCACCCCCACCAAGTTCTGGTACTGTAAAATATGCAGTAGAAAATACTGGCGAACCTAATCAAGTTGATATTTTACCAGAATATCCTGGCGGAATAAATAATGCTCGGAAGTTTGTTGGCGAACGCGTAGAATATCCGTCGGAAGCACTTGAAAATAATATTGAAGGTACGATTATCGTCACTTTTGACATTGCGCAAGATGGAAGCATCACAGAAGTTAAAATTGATAAAGGTTTAGGTTATGGTTTAGATGAAGAAGTGGTGCGGGTGATTTGGACAATGCCTAAATGGAGTCCAGCTAAACTTGATGGAAAATATGTTAAGTACAGAATGCGCATGCCTATTAGTTTTAACCTTGGCGAATGAGCAATAAACAGGTAATTATAGTCTACATCATTAGTTTACTTTTACTCCTTGCAAATGTGATTGGCGATGCGCTTTATAAACTGAGCATAGCTGGATATTGGAGCGATAGAATTATGTTTTGGCTATGGTTTTTTGGCACTTTTTATATCATAATTAAATACTGGAAAAAATTAGCCACTAAAATATATTTTGGAATATTAATAGCAGGTATAATTTTAAGCATTTTACCAATGGCGATTCCATTTTTCGCAATTGCATTATCCACAACTGGAGGTGGCTTACATTTTAAAAAACAAATTACGCCAGCGTACCGACTTCAAATAGTTGGGTGTAATTGGAAGACCATTGATGGTGATTGTGGAGAATAAAGGATTAATAGAGAAACGAATTGCATAAGCCAATCAGCATATCGCGCTAACCGACAGCACTAGGATAGAGATTTGGTCAATCCGAGATGTAAAGTTTATCAGCTAAACCGATAGTAGCATGACGATTCAGTACTATGGCGATGACGTAACGTCTAAAATGACTTTACTAAAAAACAATTAATATAAATAAAACACTCATGAAAGTAAAATCTAAAATGTGGTTAATGTTGCTTATTTTGCCATTAGTATCCTGCCAAGAGCACGATTTTGATTTGGCTGAACTTACGCTTCCAATGGCTAAAGAGGAGATTACTGAAAAGTTTAAATTTAAAGAAGCTTCAGATTTTGCTGATTTAAATTCGATAAGGGTTAAGGATGAAAATGCGCTCTATTTTGGAGATGAGAAACTTTCAGGAAGCATGGTTGACGAAGATTCATTTTTCGGAACCAATAAGGTGACCTTTCAAGTGAGTAAAAAGACGGGGAAAATTGAGTCGTACGAATTGAGCTTGGCAACGAAAGATGAATCGCTGAAGTTAGAAAAGGCTTTAATAGAAAAGTTTGGCGAAGCTGATTACCATTATGATGACAAAAAAGATTTTAGTTTCAGAATATGGGAATCTAATCAAAACACTTATTTTCTAGAGATTAATCATACGCCAGTTTATAATGGAAAAAAAACAATCTCTGCAGATTTGCATGTGGTCAATAACAAAAATGAGGTGCTTTATAAGTATTACATCGCTGGTGGTTTTGGGTATTATAGTGATTACTTGTACGAGAAAAATAAACCAGAGTATCAAAATCAAAAATATACTTACAAGGATTTTGTGAATCAAAAACAAAAGGAAGATGGTAATGACAGTTACTTTGTGAAAAACTATGTTAAATAAATCAAGTAATCCTCAAACTTCTTTAATAACGGTCCAAAAAATATTATGAAAAACATCATCCTCATTATAATGGTTTCCCTGTCTCTACAATCTTGCGGACAAAAAAAGGAAACCTATTGGCAAATTGCAAGTGTTTACAGCCCAGATGAAAAACCAATTAAGGGTATGAAAGATTTTTATTTGGATCAAATTTTCCAGAAAAATTTCAACTTTAGAAAGCGAAACGATAGTCTGTTTTTTGAACTACCAGAAAAATTTGAAATCATTCTCAAGAATTTTAAAAGCCTCAGTCAGCTTCATTTAGAAAAGGAGGAATATTTTAAAATGGAAAATCATGAATTTGATGGCGACAAGTTTCTAATAAAATTCATGGATAATACTTCAACAGATCCAAAATACAGCATCATAGAATTTAAACAAATTTCACAAGAGGACTTTGAAAGGAATATCGCAAAAAATGTTGCGCATGAGCAGGAGGTTGCAAAAAAGATGAATGCTTTAAAAGCAGAATTAGCAAAGCAATCGCCTATAAATTTAAATGCGGTAAAAAAACTCCCGTTGAAAACGGCAGTAATAAGTAATGATAAAGCTGATCATGAGATAGCATTACTTATTCCTGAAGAAATTGAATTAAAAGAAACTGGAAGTGTAAACAATGAGCAACTCGGGAAAATTTTGGTTGGCACATTTCAAAAAAATTCTAAAATATATGACATCGTACATCCAAACATTGACTATGGATTGAAACAGGTAAGTGTCTGGGTTTCTACCGATCCTACTCCTTTTCACATAGAAGATTATTCTTCCAAAAATCCTGAAATGTTTATTGTCAAAAAAGAAAAAAACAATATTGTAGGATATACAATCAGATACGATGAGTACAGCGACCAAGCAGTAGTACAATCGTTTTTTAGTTTAAAATATTTCAAATCGGGCAATTCTCACATCTTCATTTTTGCTGATGTTAATCGACGCCAAACCAAGAATTATCCAAATGCTGACGAAATGAATAAAATCATCAACTTTAACTATTTAATGTCGGAGAATTTAAGTTTAAAATTATAATAACAAGTAAAGAAGACTCTAATTAACAATGTGGGTACCCACAATTTTCCTCCTATCCGTTGATTTAATAACTTATGTTGTGATGAAATCTGCTTATTATACATGAGAATAAACCTGGATGATCTCGACAATTATATTAGTTTTCATAATTTTTTTTATCGTCTAATGCATGTTAAATTTTGATATGTCTAGAGATTAGAAAAATGAGGATTGGTAATTCTGAAGTCTTTAAGTATATGAGGAAAAGTAATCATTTACAATAACGTACAAATAATAGCAGAATGGGACTATCGGCATTAATCATTATCATCATTTTAGTGATTTCTTTTTTTGTATTCAACACGAAATACTCAATTGGCAAGAAGATATTGATTTTAGTAATTGCTCTAATTATAGTTTTTGCCGCAGTTGCAGTCGTATTCATTACAGGTTTTGAAAGAGGTATGGATCCAAGGAGAGAAACTATTGATACGTTTCAAAATAAATAGAAATCACATCGAACAATGGAAATAATTGCAGGAATTATCATCGTTATTCTAATGATATTTATTTTGTATTTAACACAAAATACTCCATTGGTAAGAAAATAGCAATGATTGTAATTGCCTTGATTATTCTCTTTACTGCTATGGCATTTATTTTAAGAATAAATTTTGATAGCGGAAGGGACTGAAAAATGAATGATGAACTAAAAAAACAAATAGCAAGATGAAAGTAAAATTGTCAAAAGCTAGATATCTTTGATCTACAGATTTCATAAGATTGGGAAATTGGTATTAGTTAAATAATAGAAAATCGCAATGAAAATGATTTCAAAGAATATTTTGTTTCAAATGAACACCTAACTTTACCGTCTCCCATCTAAAATGTAAAATAATATTAATCAATGAAGACAAAACCGCTATACTTACAAATTTTAATTCGGCTGGCATTTTTAATAGTACCATTACTTGCTTTATATTTTTTGATTGTTTTTAACTACGATCCACACAAACATTGTGTTGGCGATGAACATCGCCACACCATGGGACCCATGCTTGGCTTTGTGATTTTCAGTGGTTTTATCGCTGGGTTTTGGCTATTGGGGATAATTGTAGAATTGATTTACAAACATTTTGATAAAAACAAAAAGTTGGCTTATTGGCTGATATCTTTAGTAGTTATGGCAAGTTTAGTAGCGCTATTTTTTATCTAACTATGGAATTTTCGGCACTAACGCATCATCAATAAAAACAAATCCATGAAAAAAATATATCTATCTACGCTCCTACTTTTTACTGTGGTCATCACTCACGCACAAAGCTTTGATGTGAGAAAAATAACTTTAAAAAGCGATGTCATTTTGTTTTGCGAACAAAAGAATATAATTGACTCCAGCAAAATCATCAATGATTATACGAGCAATTATTTCTATAAAATTACCGCTGTTGATAACATCATAAAAAATAAGACAGGTTTCGATTGTAAAAAAGCAGAAATTAGGGTGGCTATACAGGATGAAGATTATTTAGTTAATTTAAGTAATTGCGCTCCGGCAATAGGTTATCCATTTGAAATGAATAAAAGTTATTATGAAATCCTTTTCTTAAAAAAAATTGGCAAACAATATCAAATTATTGGTTTAGTCAAAAACAACGATAGTCGAGCCGTTTGGCAAAGACTGATTGACGATATAAAATCAGTTGCTTCCCTAGAAAACCTGAAAGTACCCAAAGAGCGATACAGCAAAACCATTTATTGGTTTATAGCACATGGCATTAATCCAACTGCAGATTTCTTGACCTACTACAAGCAACAAGGTATTTTGAAAACCGACACCGCAGAATTAACAGAACAACAGTTGGCAAATGCATTAGCTAATTTTTTGGCAGAAAAAACAGATTTATTGGCTCTTATTGCTAAAAAATATCCTGAAGTAATTAGGGACCATTATTTGGATAAACTAAAAAGCATTTACGGAACAGCAGATGAATATAGCTATTCCAATTGCTCAGATTTTCAAGATGCAATCAGAATATTGACCAATAATTTTAATGACGATTACGACGACATCAATTACGTAGCGACTGATTTATTGGACAGTGAACTTTCTTATTATGAGAAAGGAAATATCATGTCGGCTCTAATTAAAATAGTGGAGAAAGGCGATTATGAAATGAAATTATAAGGAAAAACCTTCAAAACAGGCATTTATAAAAACACAAACTTTTCTAGCTTTACAATACATTTAAGTCACACCTTTCATTTCGAATGGCTATTTTCAGGTTGAAAACCTTAAAATTAGGGTATAGTTTGCATCACCGTCATAGAAAAGAGTTTACCATTTTTTAAACACCAAATGGCATCATAACTATCCGAACCATCTGCACCACTAACTGCCAGATAAATCTCTTTCTGTTTGCCGATGTAAACTTCTGTTTGGTCTAGGTTGATTTCATATAACTTAGAAAAAGCATTTTTAGGGAAGTAATAGACGCCAGCTTTGGTTTTAACGCTCACGGATTTGATCTCGTTTATCGGAATTACACCGTATCTTCCCCATTGCTCTGGATCTATTTTCCTTGCTGAATTCTCCAATGTTTCTTGTTTGCTTTGATCAACTTTTGTCTCTATGGAGAGCTCAAATTCTTGATTTTTGAAAATGAATTTTTCTTCAGATACTTGCTCTGCTGCAACCTCCTTTAAATCAACTAAAAAAGTAATTCTACTCCGGTTTACAAAACCTCCTTTTTTTGTGTCATCTGATTTTATGAAATCTTTGATATCAGTCTTCGGCCTTATTGGGAACCATACTGCAAACCAATCCTTATTTTTAATTCATCACTAAAAGGACTAATACAGAATACTTGACCTTCTTTAATTGTACCAATAATTGGTGCTTTTGCCGATGCTGATTTACGGACGTTTGTATAGCCATCTTTGTCATAGATTACTGCCAAATCCTGAGCGTGAATGCACTGAAATGACAATAATAATGTAGAAATGACAATCGCAGTTTTTAGGTATAATTTCAAAATTTTGATGTTTTTTAATGTATAATTTTTTTCAAGTAATCATCTATACTATCTTCATTTAACGTAGTTAAAAAAAGTAATTTAGATGATTCAATAGTTCTCTTTACCGTTTTAGGTTTATTCTCTTCTTCGTTAAATTCGTTACCGCCGGTTGTTTCACTCATTTTGTGCGTAGAGAAGTTAATACGGGTACTCGACATTTCGCCGCTGGAGCGATGCAAACTACTATCATCATAACCGATCAATTCGAATTTTTGATTTTGAAATCTAAACGTGTACTCTTTATTGGTCACATACCAAGAACCGCAGCTCAACCAATATTGGTAATATATTTTAAGCAACCCTTTTTCGATAGTTATACCGCCTTCCTGCATCAGCGGATCTGCCAAACAGGTTGACTCTGCATCATTTTCTGAGGGAATAAATCCAGAATTTTTAACAACCAATTGGTACGAATTAGCAGTGGTTTTAAAAAGCACCAATAATATACGAGGATTGGTATTTAACTTATTCATCCCTAATCCTTCATTAGCAATTACATTTTTCGGGTTTGTATTTTCGATGACCATTACTTGATCCGCCAAGCCATCTTTGTTTAAATCGCCCGTTGTTTCTAAAATCATCTTCCAACCGTTTGGGATAAATGATTTTAGGGTTGCAGCAGTTGATGGTATCGTTGGATTATCGCTTTGCGCAAAGGAATGGGTTTTGAAGATGATCAAAATAAAAAGAAGTAGTAATTTTTTCATAGGTTATAATAGTTGGTAAAGACCTAAACTAGATGAGTAAAGATATGTTTTCCCATCAATAAAAACTGTTTGTGGATAAGTCATATCATCACATTTAAATTTTATAGTATTGATTTGATAATAGGCTAAATAAACAGGGTTTGGCAGTTTTCCATTATTCCACGCAATTAAAACGTCGTCGTCAAATTTAGGAATATCCTTTTTCGGTTTTAAGAAATCGATTTTAAAACGCTCATCCTGTCGTACAACTAAAGTGTTGTTTCTCACCTCAAAAAAATCACACTGGTCAGTGCTAACGATTGTATTTCCGCATGGCGCTAAACCATAAGGCTTCATTAATTTGACCTCATAATCCTGCCATATTTTAAGTCCAATAGAATCATTCAAGTTTTTAACCTCCTCTGATTTTTTACTCAAACTATCCTGAAAAACTATGTTTTTAAATCCTTCCTGTTTTTTATAATCGGGATAAAAGTATTTTTTGAGATTAAAATATAATTCTCCCTGTTTATCAATGTAAAAAGGTAGGTTCCAATCGTATTTCTCTGCTAAAAACACGTTTTTTTCAGCGTTGATTATTTTGAACGGCAGATTACTATTGTCAGGCTTCAAAAGAATTCGACCATCTTTAAGAAAAATAATTTCACTAAGATTTTCCATTCCTACAATCTTTTTAAATTTAGATTTATCTTTCAATAAATCTTCTAGAAAAGGGGTCTCGGGATGAGCATCGTCCCTTGGAAAAGGGTTGCAACCGAAAATAAACAATGTGCCGAGCAAAATAAAAGTTAACTTGTATTTATTCATGTAATTTTATTTTTTGAACCATTCTCTGGAATAAAATGTTTTTTGTCTTACGCAAATGTATATGTTTTTACGTTGATTAAAATGCTCCAAATTGTGACGATCCTCTTGATATAATCTTAGGAAAGCCGGTAATAAATTCGATACCAAGCCAACCTTTTTTTATCACAAGCTGTAACTTATCTTTTGCAGTGATATTTCTTTCCCCAATATACAAGTAAAAAAAACCTGAAATTTCTATATCTCCCAGATCAGTAACTACGGCGTGATACGTTTTTGACCTTCCGCTTCCGATAATATACCGATGCGTAATTGCTGTTTCTAAACATTTTTTATCGATTAAATACAATCGATTTATAAAGAGCAATATCACATCTGAGACCCAAAATTTAGCTATGAAAATAACCGCAATCAAAGTAAAGATGACGCTAAAGATCGAAGAAAAAAATGACTCATTTTTTGTAAAATAGTTCAAATTAAAGAAGAAGATTACCACAAAGGGTACTATTAAAAAATAATTTAAATACGCAACCCATCCATTAAATATAGGCTTTGTTAAAATGATATTTAGGTCAACTACAAGTAACGATATCATTGGAAGAAACAATATCCAGTACCACAAATTATAATCATCCAAAAGAAGACACATAATAGAAACTGGAATAAAAAACGCCGGCATTTGCCAACTTCGACCATACTTTATAAACAGGGCAGACCAAACCACAAAAAAGATTCCCGCTATAAAAAGGTAAGTCAGATTATCCATTTTACATTAAGATTTATTGTTGAAATATTGTGTAATGTCGTAAATCCAGTAGCTTCCAATCTATTGGATAAGTGACAAAAATGCTGACCAGTAAAATAATAATCCCTGCTATCGCAGTACACTTCTTGATTTCGATGTTTTTCATAAATTAATTTTGGTAAAATTTAGTAAAGTGAATTTGATTTTTTATTCCCATAAACATAAAATAAAATGTGCCTAAAATTAAGATCGCAGAAATGCTGACATCAAAAAAAGGTTGATCGCTCCAATGCTTATCTCTAACAAATTGGTTATAAGTATTTTCCTCCGCCCTTAATTCTTTAGGATAGTTTGCTGGCAGATCTTGCATGCCTAATGGCGATTTAAAATACATTTGAAAACTGGGTTTGTATTTCACAAATAGAGTAGAATCATCAAATTCGTCATCAACTTTTATTCCTAAAAGCAAAATGCTTAACGCTAAGAAAACTAGTCCGATTTTTAATTTTACATTCATCGGTTAACGGTTTATTTCTGCTTTTTCCTGATAGCATAAACCTTATACTTACTGGTAGAATAAATGGCAAAATTTAAAACCGGATTGGTATACACATTAATATGAAATGGAGAAACGGACACTTTTTTACCGTTGCTTAAATAGTAACGCGTTTTAGGAATAGCAGGAGTCGCCTCCTCCACAATCAGATTTGACTTTTTCACTTTTAGGGTATCGTTGAGTAACGGAATATCGAAATAACCAGTGCCTACCCAACCATCTACAGAAGAACTCTGCGAACCACCACCAATGGAGTGGAGATAAGTAAGCTTTTCTTCTTTTTGATAGTGTTTTAATTTATAATTTTCTACAGCATCAGGTTGTCCATCAGCACCACTGTAAAAAAAATTATCCCGATAACGTCTATAATCAAGGTCTTCATCAATACGGATGATCTTTGGAAATGGCCTGTACAATATCTGCCAATTCCCATCCATGAAATAAAAGAGTTTTTGCAAAGTCCATCGTTGGTTGTTTGTGTTGGTATTATACGATGCATCGTAAAAATAATAAGTTGCTTTGCTTACGATTTCTTCTTCTTTTTTAGCCGTTTTTTCATCGGGCCAACTTAAATCCTCGTTTAAAACAGCCATTTTTTTCTGGGTCTTATCTCCGTTTAATGGCCAGGTATCATAAGTAGAATCTTCATGATGGCGTTTATGAATGTTGTAATCGCCGATGAATATCAGATTTTCTACCCCAGAGTACGGCGCGTAAAGGCTGTCTATCACGTTTGCATTTTCATCTAACTTAAAGTAATGCAAGCCCTCTTCCTGCTGATTATCATCTCTACTTTCCTCTAAAATAACGTGTTTGTTTACGCTATAAAACAAGCGTATAGGATGTGGAGGCATGTAATTGAGCACTTCCGATAGCAACACAATTTCGAAATTATCCGACTTAAAATTGGTATTTAAAACCGAGTATTGATTGAATTCTTCCGATACAACTTTTTGCTCCTGACCTTTACAACTTTGTAATCCTAACATGGTCAACAATAAAGATATTTTTAATTTCATCATTTTCATTATTTTAAGGTGGACAAACATTTATGTTTTTTACTTAAACTCCACCAGTTTATCATTGACCAAATCATACTCATAAAACGTTCTACTTTCATCGTCTAAATACAACCAAACAATGATATTAGAATGGTCTTTATGATCTTCGGAAAGCCCTAAAATCGTATAGGAACGGCCGTCTTTTTCCCCATCTTCTATAGAATAAATCAAATCGGAATTTGCCTTTAGATTGAGTTTTACCAATTCATTTTTGGTATTGGCCAAATAATATTCCACCAAAGTGTATAAATAATCTTTAAAAGTATCGCTATAGCCGTCTTTTTCGGCAGTCCAGTATTTTAGAGGCTTTTTATGTTGCTTTCTATAATTGGCAACGCTCCCGTCTTTAATTTTTTTGGCCTCGGTAATCCATGGTCTCATTTCTAATTTTTCGCCTTCGCCGGCAATCCAAGTACTGTCTAACTTCCATTTTATCAACAATTGGTCATCCCTCAAAAAATCAACATCTTTATCCGTATTATAAATATAGGTGAACCGCTTCCCTCCTTTTTTTGCAAATAAAAGCGGATAATCGCCATTATCATCATACTCCACAAAAGTGATAGTATCTGTAACTATTTTTACGGTTTTATTCTGTCCTGCAAGGTTTTTTGCAATGGCATCTTCATCTACCTTACCTTTTTCAAGTTCTGATAATTTGGTTTGCTTTTGCTCTTTTACTTGCTGACAAGAAAGCAAACTGAAACTAATTATTAAACTTAAAAAGCACTTTTTTATCAAATTTTTCATTTGGTTTTAATCAGTTTTAATTGATATAAATCTATGTCGGAAATTTTAAAGTCCCCAGAAATGGGTTTCATTTTATCGATATTAAACGTGATAAAGCTATCTCTTTTCAACTTCCAAAAACCAGAAGTCTTAAGCGTATCTGGCGGTATATTTGGTCCATCAAAAGTAGAATTATATTGCCTAATCTGCTGTACCCTAATTGCCGAATTCGTTTTACTAAATTTTATATCTGTAAACCTTTTAATCATCCCTTCCGGAAGATTCATCGCGCTAGAATAAAAATAATTATCGGTTAAAACCTTGTAATCCATCAAAAAACCATCACACCGGTCTGTTTTGCACCAGTTGTCAAAGCCATCTTTAACCATATAAATGGTGTCGGCATTTTTAGTATAGGCTAATTTCCAATTGCTATCATTCAGCATCGATTGTATATCAAATTGTTGGTTCTTTTTCTTGAGGAAAATGGTATCGATAGGTGATTTTGCTCCTTTTGGTTTTCCACCACCAAAAGGATGGCTCATAGAGATCACATCGTTTTCGAAACCTTCTTTTTCAATAGGCTCAAAAACAAATAAAGGCGGTGCTTCCATAACCATCATTTCTGATAAAAGAAAAGCATTGTAGCGTCTTTCAGGCAAGGTAAAATGACCATCATTATCCGTAACTGTTTCGCAAACCTTACAATCTTTTATTGGTTTTTTATCGTAATCTGCAATGGTACCTGTAATCTCTGGTCTGGATAATCTGGAGATGCAAGATCCAAAACTTAAGGATACTAAACAAAGTAAAAAAGCTGTTCTTATAATTTTAAATTTACTCATGATTAAATGTAATAAAAATTAAGCAACATTTTTTGAAGAGTTGTTGAACTAAACCTTCGGTAGCGTGTCACCTGAAAATGTTAGTCCTTTGTAAAACTAATTAAAAATGAATTACAATGACAAAAAAAAGCAGATGAGTTAGTTGGATCCAACACAATTCTGAGTCGAGCCGTTGCTCAAGTTCCTGAATTTGCAGAGTTACTTCACCGATTTGAACGAGCGATGTCCATTTTAGGCAGGAGCGACAGTACCTACAGGAATTATGCCCAACATGTTGCATCAATAGCATTGCACTTTGGTAAAATCCCAACCGAATTGGATGTAGAGCAAGTCCAAGAATACTTGTATACGCTCCAAAAACGTTCCAAAACACCTTCCCAAA
>NZ_AUDN01000040.1 GCF_000425485.1 Flavobacterium tegetincola DSM 22377
ATCTTGGCGTTAGCCAAAAGGCAAAGTCCCACCAAAATTAACTTGGAATGGGTAAGGGCACTGTGCTCAAAAGTGAAGGTAAACACTAAAAAATGACCCCCATTTTACTGCACAAAAAAAGAGGATCATCTAATCCTCTTGATATTCTTCAAAACGCTTTACGATAACTCCATAAGTGTTGACGGCATGTAATCGGTTCCGTTCAACACAGGTTTCATTGTTCGTTCTCCGAACGCAACGAAACCTTAGCTGTTAGCAGAAGTATTTTTACTGTTCTTTTATTATCTTAAAGGTTTGATTTTTATCTCCAAGTTTTAATATGTATGCGCCATCAGATATGTATTGTAAGTCAATTTGATTATTATTTATTTTCCCTTTAACTATTTCTTGCCCAATTAAATTATAAATGATATAATTTGTTAAAGTTCCTTCTTTGTTAATTTCTTCAACATTAATAATATTAGCAGTTGGATTTGGATAAATTTTTATGTTATTGTTAGTGGCAAAGCTGTAATTTGATAGCGTTAAACTTTTTTTATAGATAATTCCATTATCGCCAATACACAATACACTTGTTGAATTTGAAACAAACTTTTTAAGTCCGTATGAACTTGATGAAGCAAATGTCAGTTCATTATTCCAATTTAAACCACCATCATTCGTTCCAAAAATTTTTGAGTTTCCTCCACTATTATCGATATGATATCCTATTTGTTCTGTTAAAAAATGAACCGCCATTCCTCCAGCATAATCCATATTTATTTCGAACCAAGATGTCCCACCATTTGTTGTTTTCAATATGTATGGATTATACCAACCAATAAGGTAGCCAATATTATTATCTAAAAATTGAATTTCTTCTCTAATTGTATTGTATGGATTTATAATTGTGCCTATTGTACTCCCTTGGTCGGTTGTTTTATAAACATAACCAGAACTTGAACCACCAGTAAAGAAACCAGTATTTGAAGTTGGAAATGAAATTGTGTTTATATTAGATAATGTCGTTTTTATATTTATCCAGTTTTGAGAACCATTAGTTGTTTTAAAAATATTGCTATCAGTTCCTATAAATCCAATTTGTTCAGTTAAAAATTTAATAGTATTAAAATTATTTACCAAATCTTCAGTTTTTATTGTCCAATTTATGCCTCCATCAATTGTTTTGTATATTCTATTTTGAGTTGATAAATATCCAATATTATCATTAATGAAAGAGATTGAATTTATAAATTCATTTGTAGTAATTGATATGTCCGACCAAGAATTTCCGCCGTCCAGTGTTTTTAATATTGTTCCGTTTTCACCAACAACATACCCTATATAATTACTTGTAAATTGTATATCGTTCAATTTATTTATTGTACCGGAATTTACTATTTCCCAATTTGTTTGAGAAAATGTAAATCCCCAACATAGAATTCCTAAAATAAGCAGTATTCTTTTCATATTTTTAATTTTTAAGTTCTTGAATTCTCCCCCGTTTTCTAATATTTCTGCTAACGTTTGGTCGCTTGGCGATGTGGCGGATTAAGGAAGCGTAATCTTTCGGTTAATGACTAATTTTCCAAGTACAAAACCATCTTTAAATTAAGCCAAATCCCGCCATATTGCCAAACGACGGTTGGCAGAAGATTTAAATATTCTTGAAATGCAAAAATTCAAATTCTTCAAATTCTTTAACGGTTTTTAACCCTAGGCTTTCTAAACTTTCTAATATTGAATTTTGATCTTTGATATTGATTTTAAAATTAAAAAACTTATTTTTTTCTGAATTATTACAGTGAAATAGCAAATCTGAATTTTTATTTAAATAATCGCAAAGCATCTGAATATTATAATGAAATAATAATACATTATTTTCAAACTTTACTACTGAATGTTCTATTTCAAAAGATTTTTCTAATATATTGTGATTTGTATAAATACCATATGATTGTATTCTCTTAAATTCAATTGATTTTTTTAGTGAAAAAAAATTTAAAATATTTATTTCTAAAAGATCAAAATTTTGTAATGTATTTATACTTTTTTTAAAAGTTACATCGTATGAATCTGTACCTAATATTGAATCAACAGTAAAGAGATTAATATTATAATTTAATGTGGTTAATAATAATTCTTTTATGTTTATAGCCTCTAGATAAAATAGATTAGGATTGACTTTGTTCAGTTTAAAAGAATTCAAATTAGATCTTTCAGTTTTTTTTATTTCAAAATAATACTCAATTTGATCATCTTTTGCTATTTCTAAAAATTTTTCAAAATTTGTTTGCCTTGTAAAATTTAATTTTTTACTATTGTTTACGGTGCTAAAAATCTCCCTTTTTTCTAAAAAAGAATTCATAATTTCTTCCGTTAAATTTTTTGGTTTACCAATCCATTTTACGACATTTCTGTCATCAATTAAAACTGTTAAGGGAAGTTCACTAATTCCATTAGTATTATTTCCGAAATTTTTTTGTGTTACTTTCGTAGTATCTGTGACGACAATTGAATTAAATTTTACAAGTTCTAGAATTTTTTTTACTTTACTTACTTTTTCATCTGTAATTGAAATAAATATCAAATTGTCTTGATTAAATTTAGTTTGTAAATTATTCAGGTGGGGTATTGATTTTAAACAAGGTGAGCACCACGTTGCCCAAAATTCTAAAACAATGTATTTCCCGTTAATATCTTTTTGAGATGGAATATTATATATCCAATCGGTGATATTTATTTTAGGACTATCCTTATTTATTGTCAATTTTTCTTGACAAAAGGATATGTTAAATGTAAATATTAAGAATAGTATATATTTCATAAAGTTCATTTTTGACGTAGATTAATAATTATTTCTTTTTATCTCACAACGCATTTTGCTAAAAATAATATATAGTTTTACGTTTCTTTTTACTTTAGAAAAGAAAGATTTTTTTTTGTCTTCATATATTTTTAATTCTATTATTAGAAATTTTTTTTTTAACTTTCGTATAGTAGATGAGGCAGATTTCTTTTCAATATTGTTACGCATAATTAATTTTTTTTAAAGGGTTAAGTTTTATTACAACGTTAACCCTTTCTTGTTAAAAACAACTATTCTTCACATCCACTGTAACAACCCTTTAGATTGTTTGCACACTCGCTTTGACCATTACCTTGTTGAATTCTAGCTATTGTTGCCATAACAGCGGCGCCAAAAGGATTTCCTCTCAATAATTCTCTAGACGCCAAATTCATTTGAGTATTGTATGCGTGATTTACAATGTTGCTGCAAGCGACAGCATCGTTTATGCATCCAAATACGCATGGATTATCATTTGTTTGATTTGTTCCAGAATTTAATTGAAGAGGTAATGTGCCACCTTCAATCACATAGTTTTGAAATGCATTGTTTGAATTAACGGTGTTTGAAGACGTAAAAGTAAATATTCCATAAGTAGTGTATAAACTTTCCAATTCTAAAATAGAGGCATATAATTTAGTGCCTGATAGGTCCACATTTTCTAAATTTTGAATATCTAAATTAGCTAAAAGTATCTTTTCTGTCTGATAGTTCGGGTTACTATTAAGTTCCGTCAAATAGGTTGAAAATGTTCCTCTAAAATGAATAAATTCACTTGATTTTTCAATATCTTGACTCCCCCTCGATAGTTGAATAAATTCGTTCGAACTATCGTTCTTAATTATTTCCTCATTATTACAACTTGTAATTAATACTAACGAAATGATGATGATAAAAATATTTTTCATAATTAATGTTACTTCCCTTTTTACGATTTTACGGATTACCGCATGGATGATAACTTTAAGGTACTACTTTTTGAATTTTTAATTCTAGTTATTTTGTACCATCCACGTGGCTTACTAATCCTAGCTTTTTGTTATTAAAACGAGTCGCTTTTTTTATGATAAACAAACTTTATGTTGTTATTTTAATCATCTTTCAGCGGTAACGTCGGTACAAATTTTCTGCCAACGTTATGCCGCTTGGCGATGTGGCGGATTAAGGAAGCCTGATTTTTCGGTTAATGACTAATTTTCCAAGTACAAAACCGACTTCAAATCAAGCCTAAACCCGCCATATTGCCAAACGGAGGTTATGCACAGTTGTCAAAGCGCAATAATTTGTCTGACTGTAAACACTGACAAAGTTAATTTCTACTTTATTCGGAGTTAATATTTAAGATTTTATTGTTGTTTAATTTCTTAAAAAAATAAATAAATTTATTAGTTCCTTCGCTATTCCCCATTCCACTTCCTGAATTTAGAGGCACTATTTGAAACAAAGTATATTCCCCTGTATCAAGAATGTATTCCAACACATCATAAGAAGAAGATGATTTGAAAAATTTTTTATTAAGTTCACTCTTATCAAGCCCACCAATAGTAGCACTTTTTTTCATCTCAAATGTTGCTGAATATTTTTCAGAAAAAGCTGAAGTGTAACCTATTTCTACTTTTATAATTTCTTCTGTATATGCTATTGTTTTTGTTTGTCCATAGACACATAAAGACAAAAGCAATAACAGCACTAATAATATGTTGTTGCTTAATTTCATAATAATTAACTTTTAATTTACCCACTTTGGAATCTTAATTTTGCTTAAACTACCGTTTGGTTCTACAATGTTAATTTCAGACCAAAAAAGAGAACTATAATAAGACACACTTGCGACAGAAACTAAAGCCGTTTTGTTAAATTTAGTATCATTGCCTAATCCCTCAAATATTTCCTTTAATTGGTTAATAGTAGGGGCAAAATCTTGGTAGTTTATCGCATCATTTAAAGTGTCATAAATTTTGCTTATATAGGGCATACTCCCAGAAGGAAGAACACCATCGTCCTCACTTTTTTGAGCTTTACCCAACATATAATCCAACCAAACTTTATAATCATCACTCCAATTCAACTCTTGCTCTGCGAGTTTTCCAGTGTATAAATAATAGTTATGCCATATCCCAGCATTGATAGGGCTAATTTCTCCATTTTGAGGGAAATTCTTAATAGATACTCCTGATACATCAATTTTTTCTGCCATTATAAATAATTTTTAAATTAGTACTGTTACAAAATTGCTTTAAAGATAAAAAAATAAATATTAGTTTCACGCTTTTACTAAAAAAAAGTAATGCAGTATAGAAAAAAGTATTGTTAACTTTACAGGTTGTTGCTTTTTTAGCACGGACGTTGTTTTACAATTGTGCATAACGTCCGAGTGCTTGGCGAAGAAGCGGATAAACAAGCCTAAATCTTCGATTAAGCCTAAAATTAACAAAGAAAAACAAACTTTAAATTAATAACCGAACCCGATTTTTTGCCAAACACTTGTTATAGCACGTTGCGGGTCATTAAAAACTAAATGTTATGTCGATTAAAAAAATAAAATATGGAAATGTCGAAGATGTAACTGTTGTTACTTTCGGTCAAGGAACAGTTTCTTTAGTAAACACTCAAAACGATAGCTACAAATTATTATTAATAAAAGAAAAAGAATTTTCTCCAATTGGAGAGATTGGCGAATTTAAAAGTAACACCGATGAATTTGAACCACAAATTGTACTTGCTTTTAAGAATAGAGAATCTTTTGATGTTTTTAAGGAATTTATAAACAACATCGAAACTGATTTTGATTATGAAGACGAATCGTAGCAATGAGCTATAACGTCTCGCGGCTTGCAGAAGTGGCGAACTTCGTAACCGAGATTTTTCGGCTAAGATAAAATTTCTTGCGAAAGATAAACGTTAATTTACCACATATTTCGCCATTTTTGCAAACCGCTGTTGAACTAAACCTTCGGTAGCGTGTCACCTGAAAATGTTAGTCCTTTGTAAAACTAATTAAAAATGAATTACAATGACAAAAAAAAGCAGATGAGTTAGTTGGATCCAACACAATTCTGAGTCGAGCCGTTGCTCAAGTTCCTGAATTTGCAGAGTTACTTCACCGATTTGAACGAGCGATGTCCATTTTAGGCAGGAGCGACAGTACCTACAGGAATTATGCCCAACATGTTGCATCAATAGCATTGCACTTTGGTAAAATCCCAACCGAATTGGATGTAGAGCAAGTCCAAGAATACTTGTATACGCTCCAAAAACGTTCCAAAACACCTT
>NZ_AUDN01000041.1:2500-5151 GCF_000425485.1 Flavobacterium tegetincola DSM 22377
ACCTTGCCAGCAACGTTAACTCGTAGGCTCATTATGCAAAAGGCACGCCGTCACCCCACTAAAGGGCTCCGACCGCTTGTAGGCGTATGGTTTCAGGATCTATTTCACTCCGTTATTCACGGTTCTTTTCACCTTTCCCTCACGGTACTGGTTCACTATCGGTCTCTCAGGAGTATTTAGCCTTAGCGGATGGTCCCGCCAAATTCAGACAGGATTTCTCGTGTCCCGCCCTACTCAGGATACCACTATTCTTTACATTTATTACCCATACGGGACTATCACCCTCTTTGGTGGACCTTTCCAGGTCCTTCTGGTTCTGCATGCAAGAAATATCGTGGTCCTACAACCCCAATCTTGCCGTAACAACATTGGTTTGGGCTAATCCGCGTTCGCTCGCCACTACTTACGGAATCACTTTTGTTTTCTTCTCCTCCGCCTACTTAGATGTTTCAGTTCAGCGGGTTTGCCCTCCATTCGGAGTACTATGTCTTCAACATAGTGGGTTGCCCCATTCAGGTATTTACGGATCGTCTGATGTGTGCTCATCCCCGTAACTTTTCGCAGCTTATCACGCCTTTCATCGCCTCTGAGAGCCTAGGCATTCCCCATACGCCCTTATTTTGCTTATTGTACCAATGTAAATTTAATTACAATTGTGTGCTTCTATTTGCATAGAAGCGTTTCTTTCTACTTATTAAATATTTTCTTATCTCAATATGTCAATGAACTTTGATACGTATGAAGATGTCTGTATTAAGAATTAAGACTTACGTCTTGATACTTGATACTATCATCTTGATACTATCTAGTGGAGAATAACGGAGTCGAACCGTTGACCTCCTGCGTGCAAGGCAGGCGCTCTAGCCAGCTGAGCTAATTCCCCATTTTTAGTTGTCAGTTAACAGTTTTCAGTTAACAGTACTTAAAACGGCTTCACTCAACCTCTAAAATTTCCTTAAGTTTAAAATAGTAGTCCCGGGCAGACTCGAACTGCCGACCCCAACATTATCAGTGTTGTACTCTAACCAGCTGAGCTACGAGACTCTGTTTTAACTTATTTTTTTTAAATCAACAGCGAAAAGAGTAAAGTAAGTCTAACTTACTTGTTATTATTGCGTCTTTCTCTAGAAAGGAGGTGTTCCAGCCGCACCTTCCGGTACGGCTACCTTGTTACGACTTAGCCCTAGTTACCAGTTTTACCCTAGGCAGCTCCTTGCGGTCACCGACTTCAGGCACCCCCAGCTTCCATGGCTTGACGGGCGGTGTGTACAAGGCCCGGGAACGTATTCACCGGATCATGGCTGATATCCGATTACTAGCGATTCCAGCTTCACGGAGTCGAGTTGCAGACTCCGATCCGAACTGAGAACGGTTTTGTAGATTCGCTCCTGGTCACCCAGTGGCTGCTCTCTGTACCGTCCATTGTAGCACGTGTGTAGCCCAAGGCGTAAGGGCCGTGATGATTTGACGTCATCCCCACCTTCCTCACAGTTTGCACTGGCAGTCTTGTTAGAGTTCCCGACTTGACTCGCTGGCAACTAACAACAGGGGTTGCGCTCGTTATAGGACTTAACCTGACACCTCACGGCACGAGCTGACGACAACCATGCAGCACCTTGTAAATTGTCTTGCGAAAAGTCTGTTTCCAAACCGGTCAATCTACATTTAAGCCTTGGTAAGGTTCCTCGCGTATCATCGAATTAAACCACATGCTCCACCGCTTGTGCGGGCCCCCGTCAATTCCTTTGAGTTTCAAACTTGCGTTCGTACTCCCCAGGTGGGATACTTATCACTTTCGCTTAGCCACTGAACTTGCGCCCAACAGCTAGTATCCATCGTTTACGGCGTGGACTACCAGGGTATCTAATCCTGTTCGCTCCCCACGCTTTCGTCCATCAGCGTCAATCCATTAGTAGTAACCTGCCTTCGCAATTGGTATTCCATGTAATATCTAAGCATTTCACCGCTACACTACATATTCTAGTTACTTCCTAATAATTCAAGCCTAGTAGTATCAATGGCCGTTTCCCCGTTGAGCGGGGAGATTTCACCACTGACTTGCTAGGCCGCCTACGGACCCTTTAAACCCAATGATTCCGGATAACGCTTGGATCCTCCGTATTACCGCGGCTGCTGGCACGGAGTTAGCCGATCCTTATTCTTACAGTACCGTCAATCTATCTCACGAGATAGGGTTTCTTCCTGTACAAAAGCAGTTTACAATCCATAGGACCGTCATCCTGCACGCGGCATGGCTGGTTCAGACTTGCGTCCATTGACCAATATTCCTCACTGCTGCCTCCCGTAGGAGTCTGGTCCGTGTCTCAGTACCAGTGTGGGGGATCTCCCTCTCAGGACCCCTACCCATCGTCGCCTTGGTAAGCCGTTACCTTACCAACTAGCTAATGGGACGCATGCTCATCTTTTACCGTTGTGACTTTAATTATAAAATGATGCCATTTCATAATACTATGAGGTATTAATCCAAATTTCTCTGGGCTATCCCTCTGTAAAAGGTAGATTGCATACGCGTTACGCACCCGTGCGCCGGTCTCAAGTATTGCTACTCTACCCCTCGACTTGCATGTGTTAAGCCTGCCGCTAGCGTTCATCCTGAGCCAGGATCAAACTCTTCATCGTATATTTTGTGA
>NZ_AUDN01000042.1 GCF_000425485.1 Flavobacterium tegetincola DSM 22377
ACGCTACCGAAGGTTTAGTTCAACAGCGGTTTTGCGAGATTGGGGATTTAGTGGAATTAGCGTTTTTTTACAACATTTACGTTAAGCCGAAAATACTCGGTTTCAAAAGTCCCCAACCACGCCAAGCGCCAAGACGTTAGCAACAAGTGTAAAAAACCTTACAAATCAACAGATACGTGAGAAATTAGACTATAATTATCAAATAATAAAAATTAAAAAACGTAATTCTAAAGAATTTATAAAACCTTGTTGAAAAATGAATAATTCTACGAAAAAAATAAGTTTATGGTCGGCAGTCGGAATAGGTGTTGGAGCCATGATTGGTGCGGGAATATTTGCACTTATGGGAGAGGCTGGAGCAATTGCAGGTAATGCTGTTTACATCTCATTTATTTTAGCAGGAATGGTAGCAGCAATTAGTGGTTACTCCTTAGCAAAATTAGGGGCACGCTACCCTGCCGCTGGTGGCATTGTGGAATATGTAGTCAAGGCATTCGGTACAAACATTTTTTCTGGTGGAATAAGTATTATGCTGTATTTAGCAACCATAATATCACTGGCATTATTGGCCAAGGCTTTTGGAAGCTATGCTGCAGCTTTATTAAATTTAAAAGGGTCTTTGTTATATACAAATATATTTGCTTTATCGATAATTACATTACTTGGAATAGTGCAATATTTTGGAATAAAAAAGGTGGTAAAATTTCAGAATGTAGCGGTTGTAATTACCATTTTAATATTAGTCATATTTGCCATTACAGGTTTAATTAATATGAAACCTGAATTAATGGCACCGGCATTATATCCTTCATCCAATAAAATACTCTTTAGCCTTGCTATAACCTTCTTTTCATTCGAGGGGTTTAGAATAATTACGAATACCGCTGAAGATATTGTTAATCCAGAAAAGAACATAATTAGAGCAATTTTTATTTCAATTGCTATTACAATGGTTCTTTATACTGCGTTGTCAATTGCTATTTTTGGCAACATGGGAATTGACAAGGTAATAGCAGCGAAAGATTTTGCTTTGGCAGAAGCAGCTAAACCTATTTTTGGAGCAATTGGGTTTACTATTATTTCAATTGTCGCATTGTTTGCTACATCATCATCTATTAATGCAGTATTATATGCTGCAACTAATATTTCTTATCAAATGGCAAAAGATGGGCATTTACCCAGATTTTTTGCCAAAGAAATCGGAAATACTAGACAGGGTTTATTAGTAACTGTTTTAGTATCGGCGGTATTGATAATCTTCTTGAATTTATTACAAATAGCAGCAGTAGGTTCTATTAGTGTATTGTTTATTCACTCAGTAACGCATTTAGGCCATCTTAGAGTTATTAAGCAAACTAAAGCATCTAAATTTTGGGTTGTTACTGCTTTGCTTGCTACACTAGCAGTAATTGTGTTGTTTTTAATATATTCTATTAAAGACTCGTACATTATACTTTATTTGTTTATAGGATTACTTGCACTATCATTTATAATAGAGCTAGTTCTCAGATTAATTACACATAGAAAAGTTGATAAAAGTAACAAGGGAATTAATGGTAATATTTTTGAATAAAAAATAAGGAAGCCTTACAGTTTTTATTTTATAAACTTTCTTTAATATTTGTTATCAAACAACTCACCTTTCAAAACAAGGAGAAGAAAAAAGAAAGGTTAGCAGTGCTGATTATTGCCTGTCTCGTTTCGTTAGCTATTTATTCAATCTGCTCTTTTGACTACAGTTCCGAGAACGCACACCAGTTGCTAACAGCACCTACAAAAAATTGGCGGTTCAGTGGATAAATGAAGTTTTGTGCTTCGTATCAAGTTTTGAGGTGGCAGACAGTTTTGTGCTTCGAAATCGCCAACTTCTTGTAGCTGCAAAACGTTGTGTGCTATTTTATCGAACCGAGCAAATAAATTCAACCTTTGGCTAATTTTTTGTGTTTATATTATAAATATTTTTATGAAAAAGATTATTTTGATTTCAATTTTCATTTTGACTTTTTTTAATGCTAATGCTCAAACGCTAATAGGCACAAAAGAGAGCTTTAAGCCATATAAATCATATCTAAAAGCCCCTGATTTCTTTGAACTATTGGAGAAAAGCAAACAAACCCAAAAAGACTCAATGGAAGTTTTAACGTTCAATGGATTTTCCGAAGAAAAGACTGAAACTTTTAAATGTAGTTTTGATGTCGAGAAATACAGAACAAGATTATATGAAGATGAATATGGACTAAATGAATATATAGAACTTGCAAGTCTTACCAATTATGTTTATAAAAATCAAAAAATAGTTTTTAAAAGCATTAGAATTAAAAAAGATTTAAAAAAGGAAGTAATAAACATTAAAAACTACAATAGAGATGAAGAAGTATTAGATATTTACTATTATCAAAATGGAAAACCTAGACGACTATATTCAAAACTAGCTAAAACAATTTGGTTTTTTGATAAAAAAGGAAATATTGACAAGGTCAGTTATGATGAATTAGGAAATATTTTGAATTATTTTTATTTAGAAGAAAAAAAGGAATTTATTTTAGACAATGCAAAATTTACTTTAAAAGAACATTTGAAAATAAGAGAAGATTTGTTAAAAATAATTCACAATACAGGTATAGTTGGAAAAGACTTTGATTATTTTACAGTTAGTGATTGGAAAATACTTAACAAAACCAAAAAATATTTGAAAAAGCTATTTAATATTGACTTTGATTTGTATTGTAATGGAATGAGTTATTTAAGTAAAGAAACCTATTTAATTTCAGAATTTGGAGAATTCTATTTTCTTACACCATATTGGAAAGAACTCAAAGAACAACAAGAATATTACAATAAAAAATGAAACAGCTTCTTTACATATCATTTTTCCTTTTCCCCATTTTGTCTTTTGGGCAAGAAATTACGGTAAGTGGAAAAATAATTTATAAAAAAAGTGGCGAGCCAATTGTTAGTGCAATAGTTAATCTTAATAAAACACAAATTGGAACAACTACTGATTTTGACGGTAAATATTCACTTAAAGCTAATTTAGACGATACTTTAGTGTTTAATTATCCTGGTATGAAAATGCAGGAAGTTAAAGTTGATAAACTAGAAATAAATATCGAATTAGAACAAGTTGAAGAAATAAAAACAAAAATTGGCCCTGCATATTATCCAAAAAAAAAACTAAATAATTCTGTTAAAACAATTTCGGAAAAAGAAATTATTCTTAACTCAAGTTACAAAGTGATTAAAGGTTTTGTTTTTGAGAATGCTCCATTTATAAATACTCAAATTCCTGTAATTGAAGCAGACATTTTAATTAATGGTTCAGAAAGAAGAACTAAAACAGACAATGATGGTAGATTTGAAATAGAAGTAATAGAAGGTGATGAATTAGTTATCGATGGCTTAGCAATTGAACCCAAAACAATTATTATTACAGATAAAAACTGTTATAAAATCTATTTGAATAATAATATTGTAGATTACCCTTTTTTGTACCCAGGAAAAGAACTGCGTAAATACAAAAGACAATTACGGAAAATTGAAAAAGAGGTTAAACGTAAAGAAGATAATGGTTTTTATAATTGCTATGATTAAAAACAGCACACAACAGCTAAGGTTTCGTTGCGTTCGGAGAACGAACAATGAAACCTGTGTTGAACGGAACCGATTACATGCCGTCAACACTTATGGAGTTATCG
>NZ_AUDN01000043.1 GCF_000425485.1 Flavobacterium tegetincola DSM 22377
GGTGGAGCAGCGCCAGTAAATGGAGCACCACTTAATACAGGAGTAGCAGGTTACTTTATTGCTACTACCGCTACCAATTTTGATATTACAGGATTAGTATCAAGTACTATTTATCAGTATTATGTTCGTGCAATTTGTTCTGGATCAGAAATCAGTACCTGGACACTGTTAACTCCTAAGTCATTTATTACTAAACCAATTAATGATGAATGTTCTGAGGCAATTATGGTTCCAGTTAATCCAAATAGGACTTGTACGCAAACAGTTTCAGGAAATACATTAGGAGGAACAGCTTCAGTTGAACTTTCAACGTGTCCTGGGAATGAGAATGATGATATTTGGTATAGTTTTGTTGCAACAAGTACATTGCATATCATCTCATTAAATGACGTAGCAGGAACAACGACTAGTGTAAGATACGCTATTTATGCAGGTGCTGATTGTAGTGCTTTGACTCAAATTTTCTGTTCGCCAACCAATGTAAACACAAGTATTATTGGTGGATTAGTAGCAGGAGATACGTATAAAATTAGAGTGTATACAAATGGAAGTAACGTGAATCAATCCACTACATTTAATTTGTGTATCACGACTCCAGCTCCTGTAACAAATGATGAGTGTGCAACTGCCACTCCTGCGTTTGTAAATCAAGGTTTGGAATGTGTGCAAGTTACACCAGGTTCAATAACAGGAGCAACTGCTTCTCCAGAGTCAAGTTCTTGTGCAGGTTTGGAAGATGATGATGTATGGTTCAGCTTTGTTGCTACAAGTGGAACTCACATTATTACATTCCAAAATATTGTAGGAACTTCTATAGCTTTAAACAGCTCATTGTATTCAGGAGATATTTGTGGTAACTTAACTTTTATTTCTTGTAATAATAATAATCAAACATTAGTAAACAACTTAACGCCGGGAACTACATATAAAATTAGAGTTTGGTCTACTTCTACACAATTAGAAGACATTCAATTTGATTTATGTATCGGAAGCATTGTACCTCCAATCACGGTAAGTACAACACAATATACCAAACCACAGTTGGTAACGGAAGTATTGATTAAGTCTACTTGTGCTACAGTAACCAATATTACATGGGCTACAGGAACAACAGATGCAACAAATGGTATTGGCTATTTTAACAAGGGATTATCTGATTTTCCTTTTGAAGATGGTATTGTATTGGTTACAGGAAGTGCAACTTCAGTTGTAGGTCCAAATACAAGTATCCTTTCAGGTGGTGGACTTGGCGGTGATGCAGATTTATCTGCAATCTTAGCGGCTCAAACACCTCCACAAACCGGTTCTTTAAACAATGCAACAAAGTTAGAATTTGATTTTGTGGCTTTGACTACGGAAATTAACTTTAATTTTATGTTCGCATCAGACGAATATGGAACGTTCCAATGTTCCTATAGTGATGCATTTGCTTTCATCTTAACAGACCTTACCGCTGGAACTCCAGCTACAAATTTAGCTGTGATTCCAGGAACTAATATTCCAGTATCAGTAGTTAATATTAGGGATACTCAATACAATGGATCTTGTGGATCAGCTAACGTAGAGTACTTTGGTAATTACTATAATAACAATGCAGGTCAGCTAGGTGCTCCGGTAAACTTTAATGGTATCACAGTTCCATTGACTGCTTCGGCACCGGTAATTCCAGGAAACTCTTACCACATTAAAATGGTAATTGCAGATTACAACGATGGCTCTTTTGATTCTGCTGTATTTTTAGAAGGTGGTAGTTTTGATATTGGTAATATTGAATTGCCAGAAGATTATTTAATTGCAGATGGAACGGCACTTTGTGTTGGAGATGACGTTACTTTAGATTCTCAATTAAGTCCAACATTATACGATATTCAGTGGTATAACGGAGATACTTTAATTCCTGGTGCTACAGATCCGATCTTAGTGGTTTCAGAATCTGGTACTTATTTTATTCATGCTGCTTATGTAGGAACAACTTGTGTTACTATAGATTCAGTGGTAGTAGAATACTTTATTGATGCTGTAGCTGTTGATCCTGCAGATTTACAATTATGTGATGCCTCTGGAGAAGGAACTTTTGACTTGACACAAACCCAAGACGGTATCTTATCTGTTTTTGAAGCAGGAACCCATGACTTAGCTTATTTCTTAACGGAAGAAGACGCTAATACTAATACCAATGCTTTAACTCAAGCAGAAGCCGAAGCGTTCTTAGGAACTAATGGACAAGAAATTTGGGTACGTGTTAATTTGCTTACAACCAATTGTTTCCAAACGGTTTCGTTTAGTTTGATCGTTCAGGATTTAACGCCACAGTTTACTGTAAGCGGACCTCTTGAAATTTGTCCAGAAGGCAGTACAACATTAACAGTTGTTCCAACGGACAATGACTTTAATGTAAGTGCAGTAACATTTGAGTGGACCTTTAATGGAACAGTAATAGCAGGTGCAACCTCAAGTTCTCTTACAGTTGAAGGTGATGCTGGATACGGAACTTATACGGTATCAGTAGATAATGGTGGCTGTTCAAGTACTCAAACTTTTGATGTAGTGCTTTCAACAGTGGAATGGAATGTTAATTTTAACGGTACAACAACGCTATGTCCAACTGAAACAGGAACACTTACTGCCGCTGTTACAAATAATACAAACAATTCAATTGTTTCTTATACCTTCACATTACCTGATGGAACAGAAGTGGTTTCAGCATCAAACACATTACCAATAACGCAGACAGGTGTTTATACAGTAGTTGTAGATATTTTAGGATGTACAAGCGCTCCAGTAGCATTTACAGTTGCAGCAAGTAGTGCCAATTGGGAAGTTAGTTTTACGGGTACGCCATATGTAATTTGTACTGGAGAATCAGTAGAATTGGCATTTACAGCGAGTAATTTTGATATCAATAATCCAAATGCAGTGTACACATGGACAAGTCCATCTGGAACTACAGGTACGGGCATGACTTTTAGTGCAAATCAAATTGGTACTTATACTTTGACGGTTAATATCTTCGGATGTATTTCTACTTTCACTGTTGAAGTTGCCGCAAATGAGCAAGCCATTGACATTGACTTCACGCAAGGGTGTGAGAACAATGCCTATAA
>NZ_AUDN01000044.1 GCF_000425485.1 Flavobacterium tegetincola DSM 22377
GGTGGAGCAGCGCCAGTAAATGGAGCACCACTTAATACAGGAGTAGCAGGTTACTTTATTGCTACTACCGCTACCAATTTTGATATTACAGGATTGACTGCAGGAGTAAGATACCAGTACTATGTTCGTGCAATATGTTCAACGTCAGAAATTAGTACATGGACATTATTGACACCAGGTACTTTTATTACAAAACCTATCAATGATGAATGTTCGGCAGCAATCTCAGTTCCGGTAAATCCTACTCAAGTTTGTTCGGAAACAGTTTCAGGAAATACATTAGGAGGAACAGCTTCAGCGGAAATTTCAACATGTCCAGGAAATGAGAATGACGACGTTTGGTTTAGTTTTGTAGCTACAAATAATATTCACATCGTCAATCTTTTAAACGTAGCAGGATCTACAACAAATATTAGATTCGCTGTTTATGCTGGAATTGATTGTGGAACCGCAAATCAGATATTTTGCAGCGCTACTAATAACAACTCCGCAGTATTGCCAAATATTACTCCGGGTGAGACTTATAGAATTAGAGTGTACACAAATGGAAGTAATGTAAGTCAATCTGCTACTTTTGATGTTTGTGTATCTACACCTCCAAGTCCAGGTGCAAATGATGAACCAATCAACGCAACTCCCGTAACGGTTAACGTTCTGTCAGAATGTTTATTTGTTACTCCAGGAAATCTTATTGGTGCAACAGCAACGCCGGGTGTGTCAAATGCTTGTGTTGGAACTGAAAATGATGACGTTTGGTTCAGCTTTGTGGCACCTTCTTCAACAAATATTATTACATTACAAAATGTTGAGGGAACTACGACTAACTTAAATCATGCAGTTTATAGTGGTACTCCTGATAATTTGGTACAATTATACTGTGGAGCTGCAAATAGCTTGACAAGTACAAATTTAAATTTTGTTATAAATCAAACCTATTATATTAGAGTTTGGTCAAATGGATCAAATAGTGAAGTAGTTACATTTAACGTTTGTGTTAAACCAGTCTCTAGCTGTGGAAATGCAGCTCCTTTCTGTGGAGGAACTGCTGCACAACCGTATATTTTTCCAAATAGCTCGGGCTTACCAAGTGCTGGAGAAGTAGCTTGTTTATTTTCAACGCCAAATCCTACTTACTATACTTTACACGTAGGACAATCTGGGCCAATGAATTTTACAATGGTTCAGAATACAAATATTAGTCCAACAGGTCAATTATTAGGAACAAATCAAGATGTCGATTTCGTAGCTTGGGGACCTTTTACATCTACTGATAGTTGCGACGAGATTGTTTTCGGAGATTGTCCTTCATGTCCTAATAATACAAGTAATCAATCCTTTTATCCTTTCGGAAACATTGTTGATTGTAGTTATTCTGCTAGTTTCACTGAAACAATTTCAATTCCAAATGCACTTGAAGGTGAATACTATATTATATTGATTACCAATTTTAATGGGCAGCCTGGTTTTATAAGCTTAGTGCAAACTAATTTTGATGCGCCAAATGCGGGAACAACTATATGTTGTGATGTTAATTTAGGTGAGGATATCGTAGCTTGTAGCGAATCAGTAACTTTAAATGCTTTGGCAGGTGTACTAGATTTAGAAAACGTACCTGTTACATTTGAGTGGTATTTTAATGATGTTCTAATTGAAGGTCAGACAAACGCAACTATAGTTGTAAATGCGTCAGGTACTTATAAAGTAAAAGGAAATTGTGGTATTAACTTAGTTGATGATACTATTTTAGTAACGTTAAGTCCTCCAATTGTTGCTGCTTCACCAGCAGATTATATTGTTTGTGATATTGCTCCAATGGATGGTTTTGCGCCATTTGACTTAAATACTTTAACAACGGAAGTACTAGGAACTTTGGATCCAACTTTATATACGGTTTCTTACTATGAAGTAGAAGCAGATGCAACAGCTGATGCTCCAAATGCAATTGACCTATCTGTATCATTTACAAATACGGTTACTGAAACACAGACGATTTTCATCCGTGTGGAAAGCAATGCTATCTCAACATGTTTTGCAGTATTGCCAGTTAATTTAATCGTAAATGCACCAGCAAGTGCTGAGTTTGGTTATTCGGCAACTTCATACTGTAAAAATGAAACGCCAAACCCAACTCCAATATATGTGAATGGTGGAGTAGCAGGAGTGTTTTCATCTACTCCAGCAGGTCTTGTAATCAATACCACTACTGGAGAAATTACTTTAGCAACAAGTACTGCAGGAACTTATACTGTTTCAAATGCTGTTGCTGACGCTGGACCTTGTGACGATGTAGTATTCGAAACTACTGTAACAATCAATGAAACAGGAGACGCTTCTTTCACGTATTCCCAAGCAGAATACTGTATTGATAGTGCGACTGCGGTTGTTCCAGTACTTACTGGAAGCGCAACAGCAGGTATGTTCACAGCAACTCCTACTGGATTATCAATTGATGGTACTACTGGAGCTATTAATTTAGCGACGAGTTTACCAGGAGTTTATGAAGTTGCAAATACAATTGCAGGAGCAGGCGCCTGTGGAGAAGTAAGTGCATCATTTACAATTTCACTATTTGCTCCGGCAAATGCTACAATTACTTATAATGACCCATATTGTGCTACTGGTTCAACTGCAGAATTGGTTACAATTACTGGAAGTACAGGTGGAATCTTTAGTTCAACTTCTGGATTAACCATCAATCCTACTACTGGAACAATTGATCCAAGCGCAAGTTCACCAGGTAATTATTTAGTTACGTATACTATAGACAATGGAAATGCTTGTGGTGTATTTAAAACAACAGCAGAAGTTATAGTTAGTCAAGCCATTGACATTGACTTCACGCAAGGGTGTGAGAACAATGCCTATAA
>NZ_AUDN01000045.1 GCF_000425485.1 Flavobacterium tegetincola DSM 22377
TTATTAATTTATCTATTTGTAAGCATTCAACTTTCATTATTTATGGTTATTTTATTTAAAGATTTTTACGACTCTGCGGTAAAATTACTGCTAACTAGTAAATATACCCAAGTTTATACAACTTTGTAATATATTCCCCCGCGTATTTTTTTGAAATTTAATTGCTTCGAGGTCAGAGACCATAGCTATCGAGGACAACTAAATCCTCTTTCTATTCTTCAAAATACTTTATTGTGAAGCATGTAATCGGTTCTTCCGAGAAAACGGGACAGGCTGTTCAACACAGGTTTTATTGTTCGGCTTCCAGCCGCAACGAACCCTTAGCTGTTGGCAACTGTTTTCTTATTCTCATTGTTTAGTTTCTTTATTAATCATTTTTTTTTCAGCTAAACGTTCTCCTTTCCAAAAAAAGCGTTTACCAATTTTTCGCAAATGTTTATGCCATTCAGAATCAGTTGTTAAATTACCTTTTTTTTTCTAGACATGTTTAATTGTTTTTTTTCATTTCGTTTGGATCAAAACCATACATGAATTCATTTAATTGGCCATTTGAACTTTCTAACCCAACAATGTCCATTATCTCTTCGAAATGTGTACAAACTCTTTCTCTATCTTCAGTATCTAATTCCATATAAATATCTGCAAATCTATAAAGCCCAACTTTAATTTTTTCTTGATATTGCAAATCTGTTGGTTTATTTGATAATGCAACAGATTTAAAATCATTTGCTACAAGATTTATTTTTTCAGTAAAGATTGGTCGCATTTTTTCATCTGCAATTCCTGGATAAAAATTTGGATAACCTTGTTCAACAAACTTTTCCTTTTCAATAAATGAATTAAACTTTTGAATTGCGTTTTCTGGTGTTTTCATTTCAATAGCATTTTGTCCGCAAGCAGTTAAAGTTAAAAACAATAATAATAATTTAATACGTACCTTCATTTTTCAATAGTTGCCAACTAGTAAATACACTCAAGTTTATACAACTTTGTAATATATTCCCCAGCGTTTTTTTTTTAAAAATTTAATTGCTTCGAGGTCAGAGACCATAGCTATCGAGGACAACTAAATCCTCTTTCTATTCTTTAAAACACTTTATAGTGAAAGCATGTAATCGGTTCTCCCGAGAAAACGAGACAGGCTTTTCAACACAGATTTCATTGTTCGCTCTCCCAACGCAACGAAAACTTAGCGATTAACTACAGGTTTTATCCTTAATATGCGATATGGTGAAATAAATATTTAAATTTCATTAACTGTTTTTCTAACTTCATCATATCTAAAAGTAATGTGATTTTGTTTGACATTTAAAACTGTATCATTATTTTGGTCAATTGCTCCATAAACAAAAACATACAAGCCAAAATTTGGATCGTTTGATTTTTCTTCGAATTCTGTAAATGCTATTTCAAATAATTTGTCATACTTATTTTTCAACCTTGATAAACTATGTTTTGACATTAACTTTTTATCAATTTTCACAGAATAATTTAATATTTTTTTTGCTCCATCTTTATCTTTATAAGCCAATAAATTAAAATAAACATTATCCGGATATTTATCAAAAACATTTTTATTTGTTTTTGATAAGATTAGTTTACCATAAAATATTCTCTCCTTTTGTAAATCTTGAGGATCTGTATGACCTTTTATGTGTTTGAAAAAATACCTATATTGAGTTTTTATAGAATTGATTTCTATTTCTACATCTCTGTTATGTGGAAATCCTAAATACCAATTTACAATTCTGTCAATACTTTGAACTCTGTTTTTTCTGTCAAATTTGATGTTTTCACCATCAAATTCGTAAACTTTGGATATTGCATCACCAAGAACAGTTATTCCTTCATCCTTATTTCCAAGTCTGGCTTGTGAAACTTTTTTCACACCATCTTCATCATCATTTAAAATAAAAACAGAAGGGTAACCAATTTTACTAATTTCTGTTTTATTTAATTTTTGATTTCCTCCTTTTTGGTATAAATTACTTAAAGTAGCATATTCACAAGTTTGAATATGTTCTCTATATCTGTATTTTTTAAAATGAGGTTTTTTACGTTCTGTCTTTTTAATACAAGTTGGAGACATACGAATAGAACATCTTTTATCAATACATACAAATTCAAGTTCTTTATAATTGGGATAAAGTTCAAGTATAGTGCTAGCCATAACAATTTCGTCTGTGTCCTTAATTCTTGCTTTATTCATAATTAAAAATTTAAAAAGTTTGTTTTAGATATTTGATTTTTTCATTTTACCGTAAAGCTTCAATTAAAGTCTTGGCGCTTTGCGCAGCTTGGGAATTATAGATGCGATATTCCTGCCCTTAAAGGCAAATTTCCCAAATACAAAAACATCTTTAAATTCAGCCTAATGCCAAAATCTCGTGTAACGAATGTTGAACTAAACCTTCGGTAGCGTATTACCTGAAAATGTTAGTCCTTTGTAAAACTAATTAAAAATTAATTACAATGACAAAAAAAAGCAGATG
>NZ_AUDN01000046.1 GCF_000425485.1 Flavobacterium tegetincola DSM 22377
TTTTTTTTTTTTTTTTCTACTTTTGGTTTGTCAGTCAATAAAGACTAACGTAACTTAAAATTTTAATACAATGAAAAAATTTATTTTTAGTGCTGTCGCAATGATGGCTTTTGTGGGAAGTAGTATGGCAAATAATATTGCCATTGACGATCTATTTGAGGAAAGTTTCTCTTTTGATTTAAGTGAAAAATATGAAACCAAAATAATAAGGGAAAATTGTGATTTAGTTAAATATCGCGCGTATAATTTAGCACGAGATTTAGGGTATTCTGCTGATCAGGCTAGTGATTATTCTTATATATATTATTTTCGCTGTGTTTATAATAATGTCAAAGAAATTGAAGGAGTAAGCCAAAATTAATAATTTATGATAAGCACATTAAATTAATTAATGTGCTTATAACAATCTAATTTATGAAATCAATTTTTTTATTTATTGCTATTTTATCTGTAAATTTTTTTTCTGCACAATCAAAAAATATATACGTCCAGTATACTGTCAAACTTCAAGAAGACGAAATTTTAGCAAAAGCGGATCCTGATTTTAGGGAACTATTTGTTGATGCAATGTCATCTGCAAATAGGATGCTATTTGGCTTAATTATAAATAAATCAGGATCTAAATTTTACCAAATACCGATGTTAGGCACTTCGGAAGATGATAAAATTAGAACTTCAACAATTTTTATTGGATTTTCTGGCGAGGTTCATCAACTGAAAGAACACACTTATTCGGAATCTAGGACTTACGGTAGGAATATTTTAGTTAAAGAAGTTTTGAAAGATAATTGGCAATTACATAACGAAACCAAAATGATTGACAATTTTTTATGTTACAAGGCTTCAAATACACATCGAGTTGAAAATGGTTCTAAAAAAAATTTTAACCATCCCGTCATTGCTTGGTATTGTCCGGAATTACCATTTCCTTACGGCCCAAATGGCTATAACAATTTACCAGGTTTGATATTGCAACTTCAAGTCCGAAACGTTGTTTTTGCGGCAAAACAAATTGATTTAAATTCAGATTTAGATTTTGACCCTTCATTTTTGAAGAAAGTCAAAACTATGACTTTAGCTGAATTAAACACAAAAATTGAAGATGAAATGCAACAACTAAAGAACTCTGTAAAAGATTAAGATGTAAAATTCAATGGTAATGCCCAAATCTCTACTACTTTTACTCCTACTTTCCCTCTCCGCTTTTTCTCAAAAAATAATAACCGGAGTAGTTTCTGATTCCCTAAATCAACCCTTAGAATAGGCAAATATTATTGTAGATAAGTTAAAAGAAAAAACAAAAATCAATTTGTAAAAAGCTAAAAACACCAAGATTATAATGAATGTAATGAACCATTTAAAATACTTTTCTACCTCTAAAAACGTTCAAAATAAAAACAGTATCTTGCCATTGCAGAATTTTTTTCTAAGTTAATAATGTGTTAGTTAGTATAAAATTTTTGCGATTACTATTTTTTTTCTTGTTCTATTTTTGAGCTGTGAGTCAATAAAGACTAGCTTATCTTAAAATTTTAATACGATGAAAAAATTTATTTTTAGTGCTGTCGCAATGATGGCTTTTGTGGGAAGTGGAATGGCGAATAATACCAATCCTCCCAAAACTTTATTAAGAGACTTTAAGGCAGAAAGTAAGAATGCACAAGATAGCTCAGCTCCTTATATTGATTGGGCAATCGCT
>NZ_AUDN01000047.1 GCF_000425485.1 Flavobacterium tegetincola DSM 22377
CCTGCGGGAACTGAGAATACCCTACGGTACAATACAAAATAGTGAGTAATAAAAGTGTAATTTTCTTCATGAAATGAAAAATTTATAGGTTGTTTAACAATAGTTCCCCAAAACAAAGGGATTTCAAATTTAACAAATTTTAAGAAAATACTGATCAAAAAGTAACATTTAACAGTAATAAAAATTATTTTACAAAAATCTGTCGGTAAAAATCGTGTAAACGTGTCGTATAATTCCTTACTTTTGTAAGACAAACAAAGCTATGTTAGAGATACAAAAGACCAATTTCGAGAAAACAGTAATTGTTGGAATCGTAACGCAAAAGCAAGATGAAGAGAAACTAAAAGAATATTTAGACGAACTTGAATTCCTTACTTTTACAGCAGGTGGCGAAGTAATTAAACGCTTCTCCCAAAAAATGGATCGTCCAAATCCTAAAACATTTTTAGGAACTGGAAAAATGGAAGAAATCAATTTATACATCAGAGAAAATGAAATTTCAACTGTCATTTTTGACGATGAACTTACCCCGTCTCAGCAAAAAAATATTTCGAAGATTTTAGATTGTAAAGTTTTAGACCGAACCAATTTAATTTTGGACATTTTTGCTCAACGTGCCGAAACCTCCTATGCAAGAACGCAAGTAGAATTAGCGCAATGCCAATATTTATTACCGCGACTTTCAGGAATGTGGACCCACCTTGAACGTCAAAAAGGAGGAATTGGTATGCGAGGTCCGGGTGAAACTGAGATTGAAACCGACAGACGGATTGTACGTGATCGTATTGCGTTATTGAAAGATAAAATCAAAACTATTGACCGTCAACAATCGGTTCAACGTGGTAATCGTGGCGCAATGGTTCGTGTAGCACTTGTAGGGTATACCAACGTTGGAAAATCTACTTTGATGAACGTGATTAGCAAAAGCGATGTTTTTGTAGAAAACAAATTATTTGCCACATTAGATACCACAGTTCGTAAGGTCGTGATCAAAAATTTACCGTTTCTACTTTCTGACACCGTAGGATTTATCAGAAAATTACCTACTCAATTGGTAGAATCATTTAAAAGTACGCTGGACGAAGTTCGTGAAGCCGACTTATTATTACATGTAGTGGATATTTCTCATCCTGATTTTGAAGATCACATTGATTCAGTTAATCAGATTTTGAAAGACATTAAAAGTGATGATAAGCAAACCATAATGGTTTTCAATAAAATTGATGCTTACAAACATTTGACTATTGACGAGGATGACTTAATTACCGAAAAAACGACCAAGCATTATACCCTAGACGAGTGGAAGCAAACATGGATGCATAAATCTGGCGAAACCAATACGCTCTTTATATCTGCATTGAATAAGGAAAACTTTGAGGCGTTCAGAGAACTTGTTTATGAAACGGTACGAACGATTCATGTAACGCGTTTTCCCTACAATAAGTTTCTCTATCCTGATTATAAAGACGCCATCGAAAAAGAGTCTAAAGACGATGATATTGAAGAAGATGAAGAGGTCCAAGACCTGTAATAAACAAAAAAGCTTTTAGAAATTCTGAGGGCACTGAAAAAGTCTTTCTATTAAATTGACACATAAAAAGGAGTAGATATCTATGGATTTCTGCTCCTTTTTTCTTATATTTAAGTCTAAT
>NZ_AUDN01000048.1 GCF_000425485.1 Flavobacterium tegetincola DSM 22377
AAATCAAGCCTAAACCCGCCATATTGCCAAACGGAGGTTGTGAGATGTATTTTTTATATTTTTGTTAGAACCATATTTGAAGGAATTTTAAAAGGACTTTGGTCGCTTGGATTACAGTTTGCTCCCCAATCTATGTTAGTTCTATTCCAAGTGATTTTTTCAACTCCTCCTACATTTAAATGTACCAAATTAACATCACCCATAATTCTTCGACCACATGGATTTGAACTTGGTTCATCAAAATAAATTCCAAACCCATCAAATTTAAACGAACCACTATCACTATCTGCAAAATAATCATTAGTTACGTTATAAATTTCTATACCATTGAATTTATATTCATAATGACCAATTATTTTGTCTGTATAAATAGTTATTTTAGTATTGGCTACAGGTGTTTCTCTAACATAAGTGTGTTTAGTGAAAGTTATTTTAAAATGATGTCCACCACTAGTATATTTCCAAGTTCCTATATATTTATTTAAAAGATTGTTGACATCTTTATAGTAAACGTGCTTTGGCTGATTCGGTTCATAAAAAGTTTCAATAGGTTTTTCAATAATTTGAGCATTAAGTGTTACTGTGCTAATAAAAAATAAAAAGATGTTTAATAATGTTTTCATAATAAATAAGGTTTTAGTTTTGTTTTGTCCATTCATAGTTTTCATCATTGTTTACAGGATGTGGTGAATAATAAAAATCAATACCCCAAACCATTTCTTTAAAAAAAGCTAAAAAGTTTTGAAATAAAAAATCTTTATATTCTTCATCAGAACAAGTACCTCCACATTGATTTTTAGAATTAATAATAACTTTACGTTTATATGCTGTTGTGAATGCATTTTTATTTTCAGGAGTAGAATAATAACTATTAAATTCGATAAGTTCAGTAGGATTGCTTATTCTCAAAGCATGAACACCATCTTCTGAAACCATTATCGAAGTTATATTATTGTTATCTGAAGAATTTGGATTTAAGTTCTTTTTTTGGATAAAAAATTGAACCATACCTAACACGTCTTCGGCACTAAAAATAGGATTTAGCTCATTGTGGTGTTTGTGTATTCTAATTAATGGGTTATTTACACTCACTGGGTAAAAATCTGTAAAATCAAATCCGCTAGATTGGGCTGGATAAGCAGAATAAGAACCATTAGCATTAAGTTTAAACTCCATACCCTGCTCAATAGAGTCATCTATATCTTCAACTAATTGGTCTATGTAGTTTCTTAATCCGTTTGTTCCAATTTCATTTTGAGTAGTTATTTTATTTAATTCTTCTATATGATTTTTTCTATATATTGTTAAAATAGGAGTAGTTAAAATTGGGTTTCCATCACCATCTGTTAAGGTTGGGTTTGCGTAAGTAGGATTATCTGTATCTCCTCCACTATGTGGATTGCCAGTGGTTGGTGTTCCAATATTGCCTCCCGACGAACTTCCACCTCCACCAGAACTACCTCCACCAGAACTACCTCCACCA
>NZ_AUDN01000049.1 GCF_000425485.1 Flavobacterium tegetincola DSM 22377
AACTCCATAAGTGTTGACGGCATGTAATCGGTTCCGTTCAACACAGGTTTCATTGTTCGTTCTCCGAACGCAACGAAACCTTAGCTGTTGGCAGAGGTATTTAATTTCCAAAACTTCCTGTCTTAAAATCAATGCCATTTAATTCATAAATTATTTGGTTATTATTTTTCACTATTAAGTTAAGTTTTCCAGTTATAACTTTTCCATATTTTTCCGTTGACTTATTAAGAAGTATTATTTTTCCGCTTGTTTGATAATTTTCCCATTCTTGCTGGTCAATATTGAGATTTTGGTTTGCAATTATCGGACCGATTGCTTTTCTAAAATCAGCTCTATCTATTAAATCTGTTTCTGTAAATGGTATTTCTGTGAGTTCATTATTCCATAAATCTTTTGAAAGAGATAAAGTTATGAGGTAACCATTGTTTAAGAAAAAATTATGATATTGTTTTTCGTCCTCAAATTTAACGCTATTATTATAAAAGCTGAGTAATTTAAAATTCTGTGAATCGTATGACAATCCCGTTTTTGTTGTAGTGCAATTTATACTTTCTAATGATTTAAATTTAATTTTACCATCGATATTTCGAGTGACATTATTATTACTTTCCAAAAAAAGAGTTCCTTCAAAGTCAAACTTCACTTCACCAGTTTCATAATTACGAGAAAAATTAGAAATATTGAATGTTGACTTTGGTCTAAAGTTTGGAGTTAAAAATATTTTCATTATTTGTGGTGTTAATAGTTTTGGATCATATTCTCCATACCAAACTTTTAATAATTCTCCTTCTTTTGAAAGTTGAAAATTAATGTTAAATTTTATTTTACTCTCATCATTATAAGATGCGCTAAAGAACAACATATCACAGTTTTCATTTCCGTCAACATTCTTATTTGTGGATTTATAATCTATTCCATTAATATTTATGTCAGTTTCATTTTCAATTATATTTTCTGCTATTGTAGTTTTTTCTTCATCGTTGGTACAACTTGTTAATAAAAATAAAGGTAATAAGAACAATGTTTTAAATAATTTTCTGTTTTTCATTTTAGATTTTTCTGTTTTTTAATATCTCTGCCAACGTTTTGTGGCTTTACGAGGTTTGGGGAAAGCCTTCCCAATCTTTTGATTATTAACTAATTATCCAAATACAAGACAGTTTTTTGATTGAGCCAAAAGCCCAAATCTTGTAAAACCGCTGTTGAACTAAACCTTCGGTAGCGTATTACCTGAAAATGTTAGTCCTTTGTAAAACTAATTAAAAATTAATTACAATGACAAAAAAA
>NZ_AUDN01000050.1 GCF_000425485.1 Flavobacterium tegetincola DSM 22377
CTATCGGTGGGTTCTAGTATTGATTGTAGTAACTTAACAAGTGGAGTGTATTTGTTGAATTTAATTAACAATAATGGCTTAAGTACTACTATGAAGTTTGTGAAACAATAATGTCGCTCAACCTATAACCTATAACCTACAACTTACAACCTACAACCTTTTTTATCATGAAAAAACTTTTACTTATTACATTATTATCACTTTCCACACTCTTTTCTAATGCCCAATGTTATGAAAGCTTAAAATTTGGAGGAAGCCATACAATTGGTGTCAAAGCAGACGGAACACTTTGGGGCTGGGGTCGGGCCTATGAAGGTGAGCTAGCAACTGTTAATTGGACCGAACCGAATCCGATTCAAATCAATTCAATCTCTAATATTAAAAATTTATACCCAGGTGTACTCAATACATTCATAATAAAAAATGATGGTACACTGTGGGGTGTCGGTAGTAATCAACTCGGTTCGTTGGGTGTAAATTCAACTACACAAAGTTTCACAAATTTTCAGCAAATTACTACAAGTAACAATTGGTTAAAGGTAGCCCCTTCACTTTATTTCACGTTAGCTTTAAAATCAGATGGAACTATTTGGTCATGGGGTCAAGACGACAATAATCAAACTGGGAATCCCCCTTCATCAGAGTCACAACTTGTTCCCATACAAGTAGGTACAGCAATGGATTGGGTTGACATAGCTACAAGTACAGGTGAAACAGCTTTTGCTTTAAAAGCAAATAGCACACTTTGGGGTTGGGGAGCAAATACAGGATCATTGTTAGTGGCTGCATCTAGCGTGTATTCCTTATCAACACCTACTCAAATTACAACCGCCACTAACTGGAGTAAAATAAGTGTGGGAGGTGTGCATATTTTAGCTCAAAAAGCAGATGGAATATTATGGTCTTGGGGGTCTGGCGCCGCAAGAGGGGTAGGCGAGAATGTTAACCCTGGCATTACTCCAACTCAAATTGGAAATGAAATATGGAAAAGTTTTTCAGCAGGTGGTTCTACTTCTTTTGGAGTTAAAGAAAACGGTACGCTATGGGCATGGGGATATAATACTAATGGTGAATTAGCCGATGGAACAAATACAACTCATTATTTACCTGTTCAAATAGGAACCGATACCAACTGGGACACTGTTAACGGAGGTATATACTCAACTTCTATGGCTACTAAAACTGACGGAAGTGTTTATTATTGGGGTAATAATTATTTCGGTGAGTTTGGTAATGGCACAGATTATATTGATTATTT
>NZ_AUDN01000051.1 GCF_000425485.1 Flavobacterium tegetincola DSM 22377
GTCTAAAGGATACCGATTTATTAAATCTATTGATAAACAAAACAGTCGCCATTGCTATCGAAAAAGGTATTATTCGTTCGAAGTCTATCATCGTTGATGCCACACATACTTTATCAAGATCCAATCCATTTTTAGCCATCGATGTATTGAGAGAACGTTCCAAGCTACTGCGAAAAACAGTATACAGCTTCGAGCAGGAATTCAAAGAACATATGCCAGAAAAAAATACCGACAATGACTTAGAAAAGGAACTAGCTTATTGTAAAGAGTTGGAAAAACGCATTGAAAATGAGCCGTCAATAAGTTCAATTCCAGCTGTGAAAGAAAAATTAAATCTACTCAAAGAAACTGTAGAAGACACTCAAGAAAATTTTACCTTATCAAAAGATACAGATGCTAAAACGGGTCATAAATCCGCTGATAGCTCTTTCTTTGGATATAAGACTCACTTAGCTATGACCGAGGAGCGTATCATTACAGCGGCTGTAATCACATCAGGTGAAAAAGGAGATGGACCAGAATTACCTAGACTTTTAGCGATTAGTCAAAAAAACGGAATTGATGTTGATACTATTATTGGGGATGGAGCTTATACAGGAAAAGAAAATCTCAAACTCACAAGTGAGCAAAATATTAAAGTGGTAGCCAGACTAAATGTTACAATAGCACAAGGAGCTAGAAAAGATGAAGATAAATTTGACTATAATAAAGATGCCGACAGGTTTGTTTGCCCAGCAGGACATTTAGCCATACGAAAAGCACGAGGTGGAACCAAAGATGTTGGAAAAAATCAAGTTGACACTTATTATTTTGATGTTGAAAAATGCAAAACCTGTCCTCTAAAAAATGGCTGTTACAAAGATGGCGCTAAAACAAAAACATATTCGGTATCCATAAAATCTGAATTACACCAAGACCAAATGGCTTTTCAGCAAACAGAATATTACAAAGAAAAAGCAAAGCATCGATACAAAATTGAAGCTAAAAATAGTGAATTGAAAAACGTACACGGTTACGATAGAGCACTATCTTATGGTATTAACAATATGCAAATGCAAGGAGCAATGGCTGTTTTTACAGTAAACTTAAAAAGAATACTCAAATTAATATAGAAAACAGAATGTAAGTGGCCAATAAATAAAAGGACATGGTCTAAGTCAAAAATAGACTTATACAGCCTATAATAAAAAAACAGTTTAAAAAAATAAAACGCTTATAACGGATCTTTAAAATCCAGTTATAAGCGTTTTTTTA
>NZ_AUDN01000052.1 GCF_000425485.1 Flavobacterium tegetincola DSM 22377
ATAGCTGTAGTCACATTATTTGAGGCACAAGCACAACAAGACCCACATTATACGCAATACATGTATAATATGAATGTTATAAACCCGGCATATGCGGGATCAAAGGAAAACCTTTCCTTTGGATTATTGTACCGTAAACAATGGGTAGATATAGAAGGAGCACCATCCACATTCACGTTTTCAGGACATTCACCAGCAGGTAAGAATGTAGGACTTGGACTCTCAGTAATAGCTGATGAAATAGGTCCGGTAAAAGAACAAAACGTGTACGGAGATTTCTCCTACACCCTAAACCTAGGAGGCGAACACAAACTAGCATTAGGATTAAAAGCCGGAGTAACGTTTCAAAAAATTGGACTCTTTAGCGAGATCGCATCCACCTTGCCTGTTCCAACAGACAGCGGTTTTAGCGAAGACACAAACAACACGTACTTCAATTTAGGAACAGGACTTTTTTACTACACAGACAAATACTATGTAGCCTTATCAGTTCCAAACATGATCAAAGCCAATTATTTGGATTTTAACGGCGTGAAATACGGAACAGAAACCCAACATTACTTCTTAACGGGAGGATACGTGTTTGATTTGACACCCACATTGAAATTCAAACCCTCAGCAATGCTTAAATCCGCATTCAATTCACCGAGTTCAGTAGATGTATCAGCAAACTTTTTATTCAACGAGCGCTTTGAAATAGGAGGAACCTACCGAGTAGACGACAGTTTTGGAGGAATGGTAAATTTTGCCATCACACCAAGTTTGCGCATCGGATATGCGTATGACAATGTGATTTCAGAACTTAAAACAGTAGCACCCTCTTCACACGAGGTTATCTTGTTATTTGATTTGAACTTCCCGAAAAAAGTATCCCGTTCACCACGATTTTTCTAACCAAAACACACTCACGTAATGAAAAGACTCTATATTCTATTAAGCTGTGTGTTAGTAAGCACTACAACCTTAAACGCACAAAATAAAAAGACCCAAGCCGCTGACAAACTCTTCAACCAATTTGAGTATGTAGAAGCAGCAAAGGAATACGAAAAGTTAGTAAACAAAGGCGAGAAAGACCCTTATGTATACAAACAATTGGCAGACGCCTATTACAATATGTACAACCCAGTAGAAGCAGCAAAATGGTATGCCAAAGTAGTAGAAACTTCCCAAGAAGCAGAAACCTACTTTCGCTATGCACAAATGCTAAAAGCCAA
>NZ_AUDN01000053.1 GCF_000425485.1 Flavobacterium tegetincola DSM 22377
ACCTCCACCAGAACTACCTCCACCAGAACTACCTCCACCAAAACTACCTCCACCAGAACCGCTTCCACCAGAACCACTTCCACCAGTACCACTTCCACCAGAACCGCCACCGCCAGATAAACAATCTACATCAATGGTTAAAACCATATATTCAACATTAAATGCCATACCAACACAACCATTTCCTAATTCTCCATTATTAAATATCGTATTTCCACTTTCATCTCTACACATACTTCTGGTGTGATTACTTATGTCTATACAGCCAGCTCCATTACCTCCGACACTAAATCTACCTTGCATTTCCACGCTTGAAATTGATGAGGGTGTTTTTGTATGTAAAGCACTGCCATTAGCAAGATTAATCAAATCTTGCTGTGTAAGGTTATATTCTGCTATAAATGCTAAATAACCTCCATCATCTGTTGCCTTTAGAATTAAATTGTCTACTTTATTAGTGTTTTCATCGTCGCTAACAATTTGAAATGTTAGTGAATGTTTGTCCCCGTTTTTAACTAAAATTATATTTGTAGTATCAATATAAACGCCATAATCTTCATTAAAAACTCCTCTGTGTTGCAATGATGGATTCTTCTTCAGTCTTGATTCTTTCAGCTTTTCAAAAGCCTTACTATTTGTTTTTAGTTCTTTGAAACTAATTTTTACGAGTTCGTAATTTTTTGGATTTTGAAAACTCTGTTTTTCAATAAAATCATCATTTACACAGCTTGTAAAGTAGAGCATTGTACATAGTAGAACTGCATTTGAAATTTGTTTTAACTTTTTTTTCATTTTTCCGTTGGTTTTAAATTAGACATTTTTACACGATTTTTGGTTAATATATCTCACAACGTTTCGCGGCTTCAAGAAGTGGCGAACTTCGTAACCGCATATTTTCCACTAAGATAATATTTCTTGCGAAAGAAAAACGTCAATTTACCACATTTCTCGCCATTTCTTGAAACCGCTGTTGAACTAAACCTTCGGTAGCGTATTACCTGAAAATGTTAGTCCTTTGTAAAACTAATTAAAAATTAATTACAATGACAAAAAAAA